>JBHYCS010000015.1:0-118181 GCA_051861445.1 Chitinophagaceae bacterium
GCAATAATATTAATAACTAATCTATCAAAGAACTTAAAACAAATCTAAAGGTCGCACTCTTGTACTGTAGTATTACTATGCAACAAAATGCATAGCTCGGTAAGTTTGTTTGGTAATTGCTATTAAGCTTTAAATATGGGCTGCTTCTCTCGCACATTCGAATTTACGGCTGAAGAAGTGGGAGGGAAACTTTTAAGTATTCCGTCGCAACTAAGTTTTATTGCATATTCTGTACTTTCTAAAGCATGTGCTACTTCATTAAAAGTGAGACCTTGTTGTAAAAGATGTAAAATTTTAATTTCTTTTTCTATAAGATTTTTAGAATCGGTATCAATGCTTTTTAGGTTTTTGTATTTTTCAAGTTCTTTTAGCATGTAATTGCTTACCCACTGGTTTTGAATAATCGACTTTGCACTGATAACATCAATAATGGCGTCGTGTAAAGGTGTGGCATTTACTTGTTTTTCTACAAAGCCAATTGCACCATTTAATAATAGTTTTAATACCGCACCAGATTTTGAAAAACCACTATAGCCTAACACTTTAATATTGGGAAACTGTTGTTTTATTCTTTTACAAACATCGTAGCCGTTCATGTCTGGCATAGCAATATCTAACAAAACAATATCTACTTGTAAGCCTTTTTCTAGCATTAATAATAACGCAGTTCCAGAATCAACTTCTGCAACAACTTTTACACTAGCATAAGTAGAAAGCAGTTTTTTAGTAATTGCCCTACTTTTTTCGTAATCGTCACAGATACAAATTGAAATCATAATAGAATATTGGTTTTCAAACCGATGTAAATAAATACAACAACTTTTACACTTTCAACAATATTACATCAACGGTTATTAATAAAAAAGGGATAACCGAAAAATGGGGAGAATTGTTTGAAACAAAATCGCTATTTTATTCACAACTCGAATAAACAGTATTATTGTGGCATTTTTTTATTAAAAATGCTTTTTAATGCATTTTTAATATCGGATTAATAAAAAAAATGCAGCTTATTGCAACTTAAAGTACTTACCAAGTAATATCAGTTTCATTATCCCAATTAGCACGTATTTGAATTTTCCAATTTTTATCTAGTACTATTTCTGGTTGTATTCTTTTTTTATAATTTCCAGCATCCCAACTACCATTTCCATTACTGTCAAACAAAATTTTTATTTGATATTCTCCTGGCTTATACAATTTTCGTATCCAATCTCTTTGTTTTAGTGGAACAGCTTCTACCAACTGGTCGTTTTGCAATATCAATAACACTGGTTTTTTGGTGGTATCTATATTTAAGAATCGAAGCTTTACAGAACCATATTCTGATTGAGATTTTGTTGTAAACTTTAAAGTGTCTGCTTTGGTAAGATTTACGTAGTTAGAATCCATCACTGCATCTTTAGGTATCAGTAGTTTAAATGCAGTATTCTCTTTCCAATTGTAGGTAATATTGATGGATTTGCCATTGGTATCTGCTTGTACAAGTTGATTAGGCAATTTTTTAAAAGATGTATCGTATAAAATGATGTTAGCTGTATCTATCCATCGTAGTTTTCTATTAAAATCAATTCTCAATGTTTTATTTAATAAATCATGCATGCCGTTTTCAAGGTTGGTTGTGTAGCGTAAGCGTTTATCATCTTTGGGTGCATTGCTTTTTACACTGGCTACTTGTTTAGGTTCTTTTTTACGTTCTTGATAAGCATACAATTGTAACGATGCTGTAGATTTATTGCTGTCTATAACCATTAAAGAATCTAAGAAAGCAAAGGTTTTGGTGCTGTCATCGTATCGTTTTGAGTAATCATTTTCCAATACAAAAGCATTGTATTTGCCAGCAGCAATGTTATTAAATGCAAATAATCCTTTACCGTTTAGCTTGGCAATGTATCTTGGTTTCAATGTGTACACAGCTGTGTCTGATAAGTTGTTGTATAATGCAACAATTAAAGTAGAATCGATTGTGCCAGTTTCTGCTAATACAACTTTTCCGTTAATGGTTCCGTTGGCTAAAGTGTTGCCTGTAGAAAAGGAGTAGATGAAGTTTTTTAATACATTTCCTTCGTTAATATCTTTAATAGCATTTCCAAAGTCGATGCTGTAAGTAGTATTTTTTTCTAAACTATCTCTAAGTTTAACTGTAACGGTTCGTAATTTATACTCTATTAAAGGTGTGTTTTTGGGTAATGGAGATACCACTACATTTTCTTGCACACTTTGTAATTCTACAAACTCGTTAAACGTTAAAACTATTTTATTGGTATTGATATTTGTTGCAGAATCTTTTGGAATTGAGGTTACTAAAATGGGTGGTAACGAATCTTTTGGGCCACCACCTGGTGGAATAATATTGGCACAACTTTGTCCTAGAATGGCAGCAATAATGATTATAGAGAATATGCTTAAAAATGTTTTCATCGATTTTTAAAATAGTAGTGCAAACTTATTCGCTTTCATGTAAGCATTGTCATAATAAATGTTTAAACCTGTTAAACGCTTGATTGCTTATTCTTCAATAGCATCTTCATCGTTTAATTCGTGTAGTGAAACAGCCAATTGATGGTCTTTCACAAAATTGCACCAATGACAATCTGGTTTACCACAACCTGTATAAAATTTGCGTTGAATAATATTGTTCCAAACGGTTGAAATTTGTTGTTTTACAGTAGCAATATCAGCAGGTGTAATGGTTATTTTTAATTTTTTGTATTCCTTCTTTTTATCTGGTTCAATAAAATCGAATTCGGTACTCGTAACTTCCCAATCTTTAGCATCGTAATGATCAATTAAAATTTTATAAAAAACCGCTTGTCGCCAATAGTCGCCACCATTGGGTTCTTTATCGTTTGGTGCTATGAGTTTACTTTTTGCTTTTTCTACATCACCTGTTTTATAGTCTACCACATTTATTTGTTTGCCATTAAATTCTAGTTTATCAAGTTTTCCTTTTAATGGAATGCCATTTACCATTACGTTTCTAATATTACGTTCTACGCTTACAATTGTATGCCATTGATGAATGTATGTGTCGTAATAATTAGATAATATTTCGGCTCCATATTCTTTTCGTCTATCATATTGTTCTTTGGTAAAAACTTCTCTATTTCTATGCATATACCAATTAAAATCTTGAATAAAAGATTCTTTTGTACCAAAGGTTTCGTTGTTGTTTTGCATTTTTTTAAATAGTTGTTCCAATGCAAAGTGAACAGCACTTCCAAACTCCGTTGCTTCGTTTCTAGAAGATGGAATACGAATTAAATTATTGAAATAAAATTTAAGTGGACAACTCAAATAATTATTTAAGGCAGTAACATTCATTGAGAATTTGTCTAAAATTCTGCTAATAAATTCTTCTTCTAAAACGGCTATTTCAGGAGCAATGTGTTTTCCATATTCTAATATTGAAAAATTAAAAAGCGTTTCATCGCTTAGCTTCATAGAAATAGGTTGTAATGGGTGTTGTTCTTGAATTTCTGCAATAAACATGGATGGTTCAAGTAGTTTTCCATCTAACTTAAATTGACTGTAAGAAATGGTTAATTGCAATTCTGCTCTTGTTAATGCAACATAAAATAAACGTCTTAACTCTTCTTCATCTCTTTGTTTAGGTTGAGTAGTAAACATAGTATCAGGTAAGCTGTAGCCCCCACCTGGCTTTCGTTTTTTCTCCCAATTACTGGCATTGCAACCAACAAAAAAAACATATTCAAATTCTAATCCTTTACTACCATGAGCAGTTAATAAGTTTACGCCTTTTTCGTTGCCACTAATTTCTACCATTGGAAGTTTAATGCCTTCTTTTTGCATTAATTCAATTAAACGTACTAGTTCTGCTACTTGTAAAGATGGCTGTCTTTTTGTTTCTTCTTTAATAAAATTGAACAATGCTGTTAAAACTTGCATTAGCCAAATTTTATCAGCTTGTTGCATGATGTATTCTAACACACCTGTTTGTTGAATAATGTTATCCATTAATTGTTGCAACGATACATTAGGTACAGCTTCAATTAAGGCTTCTATTTTTTTTCCTACGGCAACAATTTTTTCATGTAAACCTGTGCTGAATAAATCTTTTTTAGGTTGATTTGTTTTTTCATGAATAATGGCACGTAAAGAAGTTTTGTTCTCGCCAAAAGAACGGCTACTCACTTCAACAGTAAGTTTGGCAATTTCTATAGGTGGAATTTGAAACCAATCGTAATGTAAAATTTCAAATAACAATTCATCGCCACCATAAGGGGCATCATGTTCTGCTGCTACAAAACGTAAAAGCGTTATTATTTTTCTTGCAAAAGGAATATCAAAAAGATTTAAGCTACGCTTGCTGTAAGCAGGAATTTGTTTTAGTTTTAAATACAAAGCCAACTCTTCTCCATACTTATTTTCTTTGTAAATAATACCAATTCTACCCGGTTGAACGCCTTGCTGTATCAAGCTTTCAACTTGTAAGGTTACATCAATCATTTCCTCACGTTGTGTTTGGTATTCTTTTAAAATTGGCTGATTCGTATTGTTTGTATATTTTATATTTGCAGCAATTAAATCTTTCGATAAACCCTGCATTTGCTTTACTAAACGTTCTTCATTTTTACCAATTAAGGTTTTGCTAATGTCTAAAATGGGTTGTGTACTTCTGTAGTTATTGGTTAAAACAACTGTCATTAATTGCTCTTGATAACGTTCGGCAAATACTTGCATGTTTTCAATATTTGCTCCTTGAAAACGATAAATACTTTGGTCGTCGTCGCCAACAACAAACACGTTTGGAACATCCCAATAATTTATCAATAATTCTACAATTTTATTTTGTGTACCACTTGTATCTTGATATTCATCTACCAATATGTATTGAAACTTTTCTTGGTAATTCATCAGCAGGTTCTCATTTTTTTCAAAAGCATCAATCACCCAATTAATCATATCATCAAAATCGTATAAGTTTCTTGCTTTCATCAAAGTTTGAAAATGGTTAAACTCACCAACGGCTGCTCGTAGTTTTTCCATTTTCTCTATTTCATCGTCAATCTTATTTTGTTTTAAATCGCCTGCTTTAAATTGTTTATATGCCTTTTTGTAAACAAACTCATCTCTGTTGGGTAAATCAGCAATATATGCGTCTATTTTTGAGAGAATAAATTCAGGCGACCAGCCTTCTCTTTTCATAGAACTAAACAGCGATTTTAAATTGTTGATTTCAAAATATACATCGCCTCTATATCTTTTTAATGGATGATTTTTGGGAAAATTATCAATGAGTTGTGTAAATAAGTCAATCGTTTCAAGCTCAGAAATTGGGTCGAGTGCAGTTTTTTCGAATAAACTTAAATTATCTTGAATTACATCGTTACAAAAAGCATGAAACGTATAAATATTTACTTTATAAGCATCTGCACCAATAAAATTCAATAAACGTTTACGCATGGCTACCACACCTGCATCGGTATAGGTAAGGCATAAAATATTTTCAGGCAAGGCATCGGTTTCACTCAATATTTTTCCAATTCGAGCACTTAAAATTTGTGTTTTACCTGTTCCTGGCCCTGCAATAACCATAACGGGTCCTTCAATAGTGTCAACAGCCTTTTTTTGTTGAACATTTAATTGATTGTATGCAGTATTAAATTTTTCTAGTTGTAAAAGCTTATTCATGTAAATTAAATAGAAATGATCGGGTAAATAAAATAACCTGAACGTACAACCTATTTGCTAGTTTGTATGTTTTATTGTGGAAAGATAGATTATGAGTAAAGTATATTCACTAAAAACGGTACAAAAAATTCCAATTTCTCTAGAAACAGCTTGGGATTTTTTTAGCAAACCCGATAATTTAAAAGAAATTACACCAAGTAATTTGGGATTTAATATTATTAGTAAACATCATGGAAAAGTGATGTATGCAGGGCAAATTATAGAATACACGGTAAAACCTATTTTAGGTATTCCATTATATTGGATGACAGAAATTACACATGTAGACGACAAACGTTTTTTTGTAGATGAACAACGTTTTGGGCCTTATAGTATGTGGCATCATCAGCATCATTTTAAAGAAATTGAAGGTGGGGTAGAAATGACAGATATTGTACACTATAAAATGCCTTTGTGGTTTTTAGGAGATATTGCAAATGTAATTTTAGTAAAAAGCCAATTAAGAGGCATTTTTAATCATCGATTTGTAGCTGTAGAACAACGTTTTGGAAAATGGAATGGAGCTGTAAATGAGATTGTTTTTGGATAAATGCAAGACTATTTTTTTTCTGAAAAAAATTAGTGATTTTTATTTTCAATTCTATATTTTTGCCGCCCAATCAAGCAAATCAGTTACTGAGTTGCTTTGGACCTATAGCTCAGTTGGTTAGAGCACCTGACTCATAATCAGGGGGTCCCTGGTTCAAGCCCAGGTGGGTCCACAAAAAAGGGAAAGTCAATTTAGACTTTCCCTTTTTTATTTTAATTCCTCTTTTTAATTCTTTATTTTCTTGTAATATTGTATCGTGTAAAAAATACACAATAAATCTTCTTTTGTAACCAATTATTGCCGAATGAAAACAATCACTTCTTTTCTATTGATAATTTTAAGCATTCAATTATCTGCACAAATGAATAGACTAAGCGAACAACTTGGAAATTTTAAAAAAATAGAAAAAATTAATGGTGGACATTCTATTGAGGCTACTAATGCATTTATTCAGTTAACCGCTTATAATGCTACAACCATTAGAATTAGGGCAACAAAAACAAAACCTACTACAGATTTTTCTTTTGCTATTGATGAACTTACGCCTACAAGTGTATTAGAAAATACAAGTACAACTGCCAATGAAATAAAATTAAGCACCGATAGTCTTGATGTACTTGTTTCTAAAAACCCTATTCGTATTCAAATATTGAATAAACAAGGTAAATTATTGTGTAGCGATGAACAATCACTTGGCATAAGTTGGTTTGGCAATCAGGTAAGTTGTTATAAAAAACTACATGCAGATGAAAAATTTATTGGCTTGGGTGAAAAAACAGGCGGTATTAATAGAAGAGGCAATTTTTTTCAACATTGGAATAGTGATGTGCCAGGTTATAGTTTAAATGCTGATCCTTTGTATGCTACCATTCCTTTTTTTATTGGCATTCATAGTGAAGTTGTGTATGGTATTTTCTTCGATAATACACATAAATCTTATTTCAATTTTGGTGGTGGAGCAGATGAAGAATTGTTTCATTTTGGAGCAGATGATGGAGAAATGAACTATTACTTTTTTGGTGCAAATTCTGTAGCAGAAATTATTAAAGATTATACCCAACTAACTGGTAGAACACCAATGCCTGCTTTGTGGAGTTTAGGTTTTCAACAAAGTAGATGGGGATATGATAGTCAAGCACAATTATTAAATATTGCTCAAACATTTAGAGAGAAAAAAATGCCTGCCGATGTAATTGTTAGCGATATTAATTACATGGATAATTACAAAGTTTTTACTTGGAGCAATCAATTTCCATCGGTAAAAAATATGCTTACCAATATGAAGCAAATGGGCTTTGATATGGTAACAATTATTGATCCTGGAATTAAAGTTGAAAAAGGCTATAAAGCTTATGAAGAGGGCATTGCACAAGATCATTTTGCAAAATATCCGGGTGGAAAAACTTATATTGGTCATGTTTGGCCTGGTCGTTGTCATTTTCCAGATTTTACAAAAAAAACAACAAGAGAATGGTGGGGAAATAGTTTTAAAGAAGCGTATACCGATAATGGTATAAAAGGTTTTTGGAACGATATGAATGAGCCTGCTGCTTGGGGAAGAGAATTTCCAAACTTAATTGAATTTGGAGATGGTAAAGACAAAAAAACCTTGTACACAGTTAAAAATGCTTATGGTCTTTTAATGGCAAAATCAACTTATGAGGGCACTAAAAAATTATTACAAGGTCAACGCCCTTTTACACTTACAAGAGCTGCTTATAGTGGTATTCAAAAATATGCAGCACAATGGACTGGCGATAATGTAAGTAGCGATGAACACATGTTGCTTGGCTTTCGTTTGTTGAATAGTATGGGATTAAGTGGTGTGCCTTATGTAGGAATGGATATTGGTGGTTTTATAGGAAATCCTTCGTCTGAATTATTTGTTCGTTGGATGAGTTTAGGTGTATATAGTCCATTGTTTAGAAACCATACTCATTTTGGATACAACTACAGAGAGCCTTGGCTTTTTGGTGAAATTAATACACCGAAAATTAGAAAAATACTAGAACATCGTTATCAGTTATTACCGTATTTGTATGCTAGCTTTTATCAAGCACATATAACAGGAATGCCCATTAATAGAATGTTGCCAATAGATTATACGTTTGATAATACAGTATATCAACAAACATTTGAAAATCAGTTTTTATTCGGTGATGCTTTTTTAGTAGCTCCTTGTGCTAGCACACAAATGATTACACAAGTGTATTTTCCTGGAAAAAATGATTGGTACAAATTTAGTGGAGATGCAAAATATATTGGTGGAACATCTGCCTTTGTACCATCACCAATTGATGATTTACCTGTATTTGTAAAAGCCGGATCTATTGTTCCTATGCAATCGGTTATTCAACATACAAAAGAAAAAGGAGATGGTATTTTATATGTGCATGTTTGGAAAGGAAAAGATGACAATCAGTTTATTTATTATGAAGATGATGGAGAAACATATAACTACGAAAAAGGTGAAAAATATGTTAGAGATATTCACTATTTACCCAATAAAAATCAGCTTTTTTTTGCAGAAAAAAAAGGAACGTATACATCCAAATTTAATCAATTAAAAGTAGTACTTCATGGCTGGAATGCTACTGAAACAATCATTGAAACCAATTGGAAAAATGAGGCTTTTAGTGTTTCATTACCCCAATAAATACAAACAAACACAGTGGTGTGTGCCTTTAACTATTCATGGCATACACCACTATATTTACACCAAATTTTGTATTGTCTTCTGCTAGAAAACGTTTGTTTTTAAAGTCGTAATCCCATTCACATCCATAATCTTTATTGCTATACAAAACGCCAATTCTACCGTTTATTTCAATTGCTTTTAAGTAATCATGTATTAAATCGTCGCCCCAACCATTTAATTCAAAAGCAGTATTGGGTGGCCCTTTTTCAAACTTAAAAAACGAAGTATAAATAGGATGTTTATTGCTGATTTTTTGGAGAGTATTTTTTCCAAACAAAACAATCATTTGTTGTTCAAAAGATTTGGCAAATAAGCCATCAATATCGTGGTTGCAATCGTCTACAAATACAAAACCTCCATTTAAAACATACTGTTTAAAATTATCGGCTTCGGCTTTTGTAAACTGCACCAATTTGTGGCCACTTAAATAACAAAATGGGTATTGAAAAATATCTTTATTACTTAGTGCAATTACTTTTTCGTTTAGCTGAATTGGAATTGTTGTGTATTCGATTAATGAATTTAAAATATTAGCAGGCATTCGTTGATCGGTATCCCAATCTCCAGATTGATATTGTAAACGAACAAATGTAAATGCACTACGATTCATTAATTTTTTAAACATTTATGGCATAATATTAATCCATACTTATCAATTTTCCTTACCGAATATGGATTTTATAACAAGTTGTAGTGGTTTATCATTAATTTCCTGCAACTAAACTAATAAAAAGCATCTTCAATCACATTTAATTATATGAGTTTACAGCAGCAATCTATCGAAATCAATGCCTTATTACAAAAATTACCTTTATTAAAAAAAGAAATTCAAAAAATAATTGTAGGACAAGATGATGTGTTGGAAGAAATGATGATTGCTATGTTAGCAGGCGGTCACTGCTTGCTAGAAGGTGTGCCAGGATTGGCAAAAACATTGATGGTAAGAACGTTGTCTCAAGCAATGGATTTACGATTTAAACGCATACAATTTACCCCAGATTTAATGCCAACTGATATTGTTGGTACTGAAATATTAGAGGAAGATCATGTAACAGGAAAACGTTTTTTTAAATTTAATAAAGGACCTTTATTTGCCAATATTGTTTTGGCAGATGAAATAAACAGAACACCACCAAAAACACAATCTGCATTATTAGAAGCGATGCAAGAATTTGAAATAACCTATGCTGGTGAAACATATCCTTTAGATAAGCCTTTTTTTATTTTAGCTACGCAAAATCCCATTGAACAGTCAGGAACATATCCTTTACCAGAAGCTCAGCTGGATCGTTTTTTATTGTATATTAAAATTGGCTATCCTTCTGCCACTGAAGAAGAAGCTATTTTATCTCAAACAACTAACAATAAAAAAACAACAATCAATGCTATTATATCTGCAACAGAAATTCAGCAGCTGCAAAACCTTGTTCGTGATGTTACCATTGCTGATGAATGGATATCGTTTGTTGCTGAACTAATAAGAGCAACTAGACCAGATTCTACAACCAGTAATTTTGTAAAAGAATGGGTAAGTTGGGGTGCTGGACCAAGAGCTGGACAAGCATTGATTTTAACAGCAAAAGCTAGGGCATTATTTAAAGGAAGATATGCTGTAACAAAAGAAGACATTTTTACTATGGCACTGCCTGTGTTAAGACATCGATTATTAATGAATTTTAAAGCAGAAGCTGAAAAAATTACTGCTGATACTGTAACTCGTAACCTTCTAAAAGAGCTGGAACAAAAACAACAGAAAGCATAAATTTTATGAGCGCCTTATTAGACCCCAAAACAATTATTGCGATTAAAAATTTACAGTTGGCTGCAAAGACAACCGTAGATAGTTTTATGATGGGTATTAATAAAAGCAATGTAAAAGGACAAGGCTTAGAGTTTAGTCAATATAGAATTTACGAACCAGGTGACGATTTGCGTTGGCTCGATTGGAAAATGTTTGCTAGAAGCGATCGATATTATATCAGAGAATCAGAGGTTGATACAAGTGTTTATGTACGCTTTGTAATAGATGCTAGCAACTCTATGAAGCATGAGGACAATGGTTTTACAAAAATCGAATATGCTAAGTATGTTGCTGCTACATTGGGTTATTTAGCTTTTATGCAAGGAGATGCTGTAGGTGTTTATGTGTGTACAGAAAACAATGTAAGTATGTTGCCAGCAAAAAAAGATAGCCAACATCAAAAACGTTTCTATCATCAACTATCTTCTATTGAAGTAAATGGAAGCTTTAAAGAAAATATATCATTTAAACAATTGGTGAATAGTAGCAAGCAAAAAGAACTTACCATTTTTATCTCAGATATGTATCAATACCAAGGCGAAATTTCTGATGTGTTACATACATTGAAGGCTTATAAAAATGAATTGATTGTTTTGCATTTAATTGGAGAAAATGAAAGAACAATGAATTATGCAGGATACGATTTTGTAGAAGATTTGGAAACAGGCGAAAAGCTAAATATTGGTAATCAAAAAACTGAGGAGTATGCAGAAAGATTTCAATCTTTTTTGAATGATGTAAAGCAGCAGATATTGAACCAACAAATTGCTTATTGTGTAATGAATATGCAACAAACTATAGAGCAGTCAATTGCTTTATTTTTAAAAACAAGAAACAAAATAATCCGTTAAGTTTTGCTACAGTTTTTACAACCACAATGGCTATGGGCATCTATTGGAATGGTAGTTCCAATAGCCATTCATTTGTGGAATAATAAAAATGGAAAAGTTGTAAAAATTGGTTCTGTTGCTTTTATTCAGCAAACAGCTATTCGAAAAAAATATAGTTATAAAATTACAGAGTGGTTGCTACTATTAATCAGATGCTTGCTTATAATAGCCTTAACTTTCTGGTTAGCCAAACCAAATTGGCAAAGTAAAGAATCCATAAACACTACAAAAAAGTGGATTCTAATTAGTTCAACTAATGCTAGTAAAATATATCTACAATTTCAATCTACTATTGATTCTTTGCTTAAAGAACAATATGAATTACGATTATTTGAACCCAATTTTACAGCTGTAAGTAAAAACAATTTATCACAACAAAATATTGACACATTACCTGCTGTTTCTTATTGGTATACTTTAAGTTTACTACAGCAACAGCAAACTGGTTTTAAGCAGGTATGTATTTTTACAGAGGGTAAATTACAACATTTTACAGGCGAAAAGCCCAATATTCAATCCAATATTAAATGGTATATTTATAAGGATACGTCTATTAAAAAGCAAACCTATATTCAATCTGCATACTTAAACGATAAGGATAGTATTGTATTGCAAATTGCTGAAACAAATAGTCATGTAACGAACTATCGTTATAAAAATGTAGCAAACAAAAGTGATTTTTATAATCAATACCTAGTTAATGCACAGCAGTTTACAATTACAGATACAACAAGTGGTGGCAAAGTGTTGATAGATACTGCTATTGCAAACATTGGTATTTATGCCGATGAATGGCTGACCGACTACATGTACGTAGAAGCAGCAATTGCAGCTATTAAAAGGGTTACAGGAAAAAGAATACGCATCATCAACTTATTTAAAAGCAAAGAGCAGAATGTGCAGTTTCAAACAGTTTTTTGGTTAAGTAAACGAAGTTTGCCAAAAACTATACAAGCTAAAACCATTGTTGAGTATAGTATTGGAGAAAGTAGAGATACAGGTATTTGGCTGCCTACATTACATACAACAGTTTATCAATTACTGTCTTTTAGTAAACAAGCATCTATACCTCTCATTCAGAATTTTTTAAGTGTTTCAAACGTTATACCCAATCATTATTTTTTGCATACACGTTTACATCCACATTACTCAAACTTAGTTTGGGAGAATCAATTTCCAAGTTGGTTAATGCAGTTTCTTAGTGAACGAATAATTTTTCAAAATGCAATTCATGCCAATAATCTCACTCAAATTTCTTACGCCGAAATTTTACCAAATCAAGTTGTGAAGAATAAGAATGTAAGCGATATTATAACAGTCAAATACAATCTAGAATCTTTTGTTTGGATAATTATTTTCTTGCTGTTTTTTGTTGAAAGATGGTATAGTCATCAACCACTAAAAAAGCGTATGCAATGAATAAATTAAGGCAATATCAAAATATACAGCAAGTGCAATATCACTGGCAGTTTCAACAGAAATTGTTTGGTGTAATGGTCTCGTTCTGTGTTGGCTTAGTTGTATTTATGTTATTTGCTTTTTTGTTACAAATTGGGTTTGGTGTTAGCACTGTTTTCGGGGTAATTACTGCAGTTGTTATTTATTACTTTTCTAGTAAAAAAATAGTTGAGCATGAGTTTGTAATCAAACATTTAAATGCTCATTACAATGAATTAGAAAGTAGTAGCAAGCTTTTGTATAAACACAATGAATCTTTATCTGTTTTAGAGCAATTGCAACAAAGTAAAATAGAACAAGTATTTTCTACATTGCAAATTCAATCACCATTCTATAAAAAACTTCAATTGAGTTTTATTTCTGCAGCCATTATAATTGCACTATTAGCTGTAGTTGTTTTTTGTCCCTTTAATATCTCAAGTAAAAAGATTATAGTTACTTCAGATGCTCAATTGGTAAAGCCTTTGCCAACCATTATTCAGTTAATAAATATTACACTTCAGCCACCATCGTACTTGAATAAAAAAGTTACTACACAAGAAAATGGTGCTATTAAAGCCAATGCACAAACACTTGCTATTTGGAATATTGAAACCAATAAGTCTGTCTCTAATGTCTCTATTGTATTTAACGATTCTGTAGAGATTAAAATGCAATCTGTAGATACAGAAAAACGATTATGGAAATTTTCTAAATTGCTTGTCACGTCAGGATTTTATCAAATAAAAGTTGATCGTAACATTACTGATATGTATCAAATTGAGGTATTGCAAGATGCTCCACCAAGTATACGAGTAGTGGCACCAACTGCACATTTAACTATTGATTATGGGCAGCCAACAAGTTTTCAATTAGCGGCAATATTAAACGATGATAATGGTATACAACAGGCAATAATTGCAGCAACCATTGCAAGCGGTAAAGGTGAAAGTGTACAGTTTAAAGAGCAAACGATTCCCTTAAATATTTCTTTTCAAAGCAAAGAAAAAAGTTATCAAATACAACAACATATATCACTACAGTCATTCAATATGCAGCCAAGTGATGAACTGTATTTTTATATTGTAGCAACCGATACTTATGGGCAACAAACCAAATCAGATGTATATATAGTAGAACTTGCAGATACAGCTGCTTTAATGCAATTTGATGCAACCATTAATAATATAGATTTTAAACCAGAGTTTTTTAGAAGTGAGCGTCAAATTATTATAGATGCAGAACAATTGCTAAGAGAAAAAGATACTATTTCTATTCAACAATTTAACGAAAGAAGTACCGATTTAGGTTTAGATCAAAAGTTGCTACGATTAAGATATGGTAAATTTTTAGGTGAAGAAGATGAAGAAAATATTGGTGTTGAAGAGCCTGAGTCTCTCGATGCCATGGAGTTTGGAGATCCTGCACATATGTTAGAAGCTTTTGGTCACCATCATGATAGGGCAGAAGACGCCACTTTTTTAGATATTGACACCAAACAACGTCTAAAAGCTGTACTCAATGAAATGTGGAAAGCTGAATTACAACTTCGTTCATTTAAACCCAAAGAGGCACTTCCTTTTGCCTATAAAGCGTTGCGTTTGTTGAAAGATTTGCAGCAAAAATCAAGAGCTTTTGTAGCAAAAACAGCATTTAAAACCACACCATTAAAACCAGAAAAAAGGTTAACAGCAGATTTATCGAGTATTAATACTATTTCATTACAACAAAATACGATTGCAACAACTTCATCAATATCGAATGATGTTGTTGCAACTTTACAAATGTTGAGTGATTGTCAAGATAAAAAAGAAATTACAACACCGTATTACATTAGTTTTTCTAAAACAATTCTTTTGCTAAATGCCAAAGCAGTTGAGCAGCCAACAGCATTTATTCCAGCATTAAAAATTGCCAAAAAAATACAACAACAAATTATTCAACAACAGCAATCGTCTATTTTACCGAACGAAATATCGTATTTACAAAAAGTACTTCATCAACTATTGCAATCGCCTTTAGTTGTTCCACAAAAAACTAAAAAAGCAGTAAGTAATACTTTGTCAGATCAATATTTTTTTCAGCTACAAAAAAGTAAACTGTAAGCATGAATAGTTATAAGCTCATCTTTATTTTTTGCAGTTTGCTGTTGTTATTTTTTTCTATTTGGAAAGAACTGAAAAGGCCTAATCGTAAAAGGTTGTTGTTACGTTTAATAGCCACGTTAATAGCGGTTTGTAGTGTAACAGCATTATGTTTTACGTTCACTTACAATAGCGTTATAAATCATTTGTCAGCATCACAAAAATGGATTTTTTTAACTGAAGGATATAATAAAGATAGTGTTCGGCTGTTCATGAAAAAAGAGAGAATAACAGATACTTGCTCTGGTAATTTTTTACATCAATTGCAATTACATTCATATAAGCAAGCAGTTGTGTTTGGATACGGTTTTGTAGAAAACGAACTGCAACAATTACAACCATACACTTTCGATTTTAAACCATCAATTCCTACAAAAGGAATCACAGCTGTACAATGGAAAGAAGTATTGAATAAAGGTGAGTTACTTTCTATTCAAGGTATGGTAAGCAATAACGCAAAAAGTAAGATGCGTTTATATTTGCAAGCATTTGGTAATAATGTTGATAGTGCTACAATACAAGCATTCAGTAATCAGTCTTTTGGTTTAAGTACTTTGCCTAAACAAACAGGACGAATTGTTTACAGTTTATTATTGATGCACAATCAAGATACAATTGAATACAATCCTGTTCCATTTCAAGTTATAGCTCCACAAGCTTTGCAAATACTCATGTTGGCATCTGCACCTAATTTTGAACAGAAGTTTTTAAAAAATTGGTGTATTCAACAACAATATACTGTAACTACTCAAACATTGATAAGTAAGAATAAATATGTAAATACCTTTTCCAATACATCCAACAAATCGATGAATAACATCAATGGAAATTTGTTAAATAATATTGATGTACTACTTCTAGATGCTAGTATTTACAATAGTTTAAGCAAATCTGAACAACAAATCATATATAAATACATCGTTGAAAAAGAGATGGGTTGCATTCTATTGTCTGATACAACTATCAATTCAAATACAGCGTTGAGTGGTTACTTTTCAATCCAGAATAACAATACCATTCCAAAACCAATTCATCTGCTTTTTGCTCAAAAAAAAGCATTAGTAACACCTAGTTATTCATTATATACTTTAAAAGAAAACGAAACACAAGTTAGTTTAGTAAAAGACAGTATTCAAGAAGTTTATGCTGCTGTTCAACTTGTAGGAAAAGGTAAATTCATCAACACCACTATCAGTGAAACATATCCATGGATGTTGCAAGGCAATAACGAAATCTATCATCAATATTGGTCACATTTATTCAATGCTGTGTTGCCAAGTCAAGTAAGCCAGCAATTTCATATTCTTCCATTTATTCATGTGCAACAACAGCCTGTTAATTTTCAAATCAATACTGCAAACGAAAATCCAATCATCACCATCAATAACAGTCAAGTTGCTGCTCTTCAAATTCCATATCAGCAAAATAGTTATCAAGCAATCTATTGGCCAAACAAAGTAGGATGGCAAACACTTCGAATAAACAATGATTCTACATTGTATTGGTATGCTTATTCTAAAAATGCTTTTAAACAAGTGCAAGCAACTCAAAAAATACAGGTAACAAAAGCATTTTGTAATGATACTCAACTGCAGCAAACTTCTTCAAGCACAAAGTCAGTAACTGTTCAAAAAATAATCTCTCCATATTTTTTTGCAATATTATTTTTTCTAACAGCAACGTTTTTATGGTGGGAACGAAAATGGGAATAATGTTTTATGATACCAGCATTTGTGCTACTATCAACGCCTGTTGTGTCACTCACTTGTACGGTTATTTCACTATTCAGCTTCGTTCCAATTGTAAATAACCATATTTAATTTGTGAATTAAAACGCAGTTAATTCTTGCTTTACTTAACTTACACAACTAATTACAAAAGCTATGAAACGTAAACAATTTCTTCAATTATCTGCTTTAGGAATGGGTGGTTTAATTTTACCATCGTCTATGTTAAAAGGTAATTCAATTTTGCCAGAGCAATTGTTAGAAAAGCCATTAACAGATTTACAAAAAAGACAATTAGCAGATGTTGCTTTAAATGCAGCTACCAAAAAAGGGGCTTCTTATGCCGATGTAAGAATAAACCGTTATCTCAACCAAATTGTAGCAACAAGAGATAAACGTGTAGAAAATGTAGCCAATACAGAATCATTTGGTGTTGGTGTTCGTGTAATTGCTAATGGTTGTTGGGGTTTTGCTGCCACAAACGATGTAACTACTGAAGGTGTTGCCAAAACTGCCGAACGTGCAGTTGCTGTTGCTAAAGCCAATGCAAAATTAATTTCAGAACCTGTACAGCTAGCTCCACAAAAAGGTTATGGAACTGTTGAATGGAAAACCCCCATTGAAAAAAATGGATTCGAAGTGCCTATTAAAGAGAAGATAGATTTATTGTTACAAGTAAATAATGAAGGATTAGCTAACGGTGGAAATTTTATGAGTTCATCTATTTTTCTAGTAAATGAACAAAAATATTTTGCTTCTACAGATGGCTCTTATATCGATCAAGATGTTCATCGTATTTGGCCCACATTTACCATTACCAAAATTGATAAAGCTACAGGTAAGTTCGAAAGTAGAAATGCATTAAGCTCACCAATGGGTATGGGTTACGAATATTTAATTCCACAAGAAACAGAAAAAATAAAACGTGTTTTAACCCTGTATAAAAACCGCTACGATATGTTAGAAGATGCAAGAGAATCAGCTCTGCATGTAGCACAAAAGTTGAAAGCAAAATCGGTAGAACCTGGCAAATACGATTTAATTTTAGACCCAACACATTTGTTCTTAACCATTCATGAATCAGTAGGTCATCCAACAGAATTAGATAGAGTTTTAGGATATGAAGCCAATTATGCAGGAACAAGTTTTTTAACATTGGATAAATGGCGTTCAAAGAAATTCAATTTTGGAAGTAAAATGGTTAATTTTTTTGCCGATAAGTTGCAGCCAAATGGACTAGCTACTATTGGCTATGATGATGATGGAGTTGCTTGTGGAAAATGGGATATTATTAAAGATGGCATTCTAGTAAATTATCAAACCATTAGAGATCAAGCTCATATTTTGGGTTTAAAAGCTTCACAAGGTTGTTGCTATGCACAAAGTTGGGCAGATATTCCTTTTCAAAGAATGCCCAATGTATCATTGCAGCCAGGTAATAATCAAGTAGCTGATATGATTAAAAATACCGAAATAGGAATTTATATGTTGGGCAGAAACTCATATTCTATCGATCAACAACGATATAATTTTCAGTTCAGCAGCCAACTTGCTTACGAAATAAAAAATGGAGAAATTGTAGGAATGCTTAAAGATGCTTCTTATCAAGCCAATACACAAGAATTTTGGAATGCTTGTTCAGGTATTGCAGATGCAAGCGATTATAGATTAGGCGGTTCTTTTAATGATGGTAAAGGGCAGCCTTCTCAAAGTAATGCAGTTTCTCATGGTTGTTCAACTGCTAAGTTTAATGGCATAAGTGTTATTAATACAGGTAGAAATATTGGATAATATTGATGTTTAGTGTTTCTATAATTCTAGCTATTCTTGTACAATGAATCACAATCAATTAGTCGATTTTTTTAACTCAAAAGCCATTCAATACAATCATATCGATTTTATAAAAGATGATCCTATTTCAATTCCACATACTTTCTCAAAACCCCAAGATATAGAGATTGCAGCTTTTTTTGCAGCCATTTTAGCTTGGGGTAATAGAACGAGTATTATTAATTCTTGTAAAAAATTAATGCAGTTGATGCATCAACAGCCGTACGAATTTATTTTAAATATTAATTTCTCAAAAGCTAGTGAAATAAATCCATTGTTACAGTTTGTTCACAGAACATTTAATGCTACAGATTTATTGCACATACTCTGTTTTTTAAACCATCATTATGCTGTGTGTAATCAATCTTCTTTAGAAACTGCATTTAGTAAAGGTTTACAACCTACAGATGAAAACGTAGAACAAGCTCTGAATTATTTTCATCATTATGTTTTTTCATCAACAGTACAAGAAGATTATCCTGAAAGAACCAAAAAGCATATTGCAGCACCTTATAAAAAATCGGCTTGTAAGCGTTTAAACATGTTTTTAAGGTGGATGGTTAGAAAAGATAATACAGGCGTAGATTTTGGCTTATGGAATCAAATAAAGCCATCTCAGCTCATTTGTCCACTAGATGTTCATGTAGCTAGGGTTGCCAAACGCTTTAACTTATTACAACGAAATCAAAACGATTGGCAATCTGCTGTTGAGTTAACCAATTATCTTAAAAAGTTAGATGCAAACGATCCTGTAAAATATGATTTTGCATTGTTTGGTTTGGGTGTAATTGAGAAATTTTAATCGAATTTTTTGTAAGGATTTATTGTTTACTCCATTACTTTCTTCCATAATTCAGGCAAACGTTTTATCCAAATATTTTCTCTGTGCTTTTCTTTGGCAATCATAATTGGCGTTCCCCAATAGGTATTGTTTCCTTCAATACTACTTGTTACACCAGCTTGTCCTAATACTACAGCACCTGCACCAATTGTAATGGTTTTGTTTACACCTACTTGTCCCCACAGTGTTACACCATCTTCTAAAATAGTAGCTCCTGCAATGCCAACTTGTGCAGCAAGCAAACAGTTTTTACCAATAATCACATCATGACCAATGTGTACCATATTGTCTATAATTGTACCTTTTCCTATGGTTGTGCTTGCACTAACACCTTTATCAATGGTACAGCTGCAACCAATTTCTACATTGTCTTCAATTACTACATTACCACAGCTATTCATACGTTTATACCATACTTCTCTATTCTTCTTACTGTTATAATAGAAGGCATTGCCGCCAATTACAGTGCCAGATTGTATTACTACATTGTTACCAATTATGGTGTCATCTAAAATAGTAACATTGGGATGAATAATACAGTTTTTACCAATCTGCACATTGTTGCCAATAAATGAATTCGGCATTACAATACTACTAGCATCTATACTAGCTGAATTACTGATTAATTGATCAGATGGATTGAAT
The DNA here is from genome assembly GCA_051861445.1 of Chitinophagaceae bacterium. Taxonomy (GTDB): domain Bacteria; phylum Bacteroidota; class Bacteroidia; order Chitinophagales; family Chitinophagaceae; genus Parasediminibacterium. Next base: position 20,258 of record JBHYCS010000015.1, read on the forward strand.
GGTTTAAAATGATTAGTAATTGTTTGGTAAGCTTCAAAAGGAGCATCAACAACTAGCAAAGCCTTTCCTGCAGGCACTTCTACTTCTTTTGTATTAATGATGATAAATGTAGCTTCACTTTGTAAACAAGTATTGTAATATTTTGGATGATCTACAAATGCAAGGTCACCTTTTTCTACACGGTGTATTTCATTTATGCCTGTAACAATTGCATTGCTGTCACCAATAATTTCAGCTTCAATTAATGTTGCTATCCATGATAGAGATACAGGAGCAGGAAACTTCATAGTTTAATTTATTTTAAAAGCAATCGAATTGTGTGATTGAAAATTTACAATTACGAATAGTGTCGTTTTTGTATCTACTTGTAAAGGTAATAGTCAGTAGCTGTGTTAAAAATTTTATTCTGATTGATTCTGTTTTAAATCATTAAAAAGCATTGCTATCCTTCTGCTAGCAATCTTGTTTTTATACTTTCAGTTAGTTGCTGAAATTATTATGAATAAAGGGTTGTAGCAAAATCATATTCTTGTTGTAGAAAGAATATTCACTCAAAATATTAATGGTCATTGTTTTTTCTTACGCTATAAATTATGTGCTATTCACAGCTACATTCACAAATGTGAATAAAATAGTTGTAACATTTTTTGATTTGCTATCAAAGTCTATTTAATATTGCTATAGGATTTAAAAATCCTGTACTTACTAACCCATCCATATAAAGAGCCTTTCAATTGAAAGGCTCTTGTTTTTTAATCATCATGTGCTTTCAGTTTTGTATCTAATTTTTAATTTTCAAAACTGCTGAAAAGCTTATAAACATTGAATGACAGCAACACTACGATATTTTATAATTTATAAACCTTATTTGGTTTTATCTCAGTTTTCTGCAGAAGCTGATAAACAAACTTTGCAGCATTTTTTCAGGGTTCCTAAAGATGTGTATCCAGTAGGTCGATTAGATTATGACAGTGAAGGGCTTTTGATTTTAACAAACGACAAACAATTAAATCAAAAATTGTTACATCCTAAAAATAATCATGAAAAAGAATATTGGATACAAGTAGAAGGACTGCCAAATCAAGACCAATTGGCTTTATTGCAACAAGGTGTAACGATAACAGTCGACGGTAAGCCTTATATAACCAAACCATGCATTGCATCTTTAATTCAAGGTGATGTTGATTTGCCCGAACGAAATCCGCCTATACGCTTTCGAAAGAATATTCCAACTACTTGGTTACGTATTGTTATTTCAGAAGGGAAAAATAGGCAGGTGCGTAAAATGACTGCTGCTATTGGTTTTCCTACTTTACGATTGGTACGGCATCGCATTCAAAACATCACCATCCAAAACTTACAACCTGGTCAAATGGTAGAATTAAGTAAGAAGTCAATCTATAAAAAACTATTTAATGAATAGCAATAATTATCAGGCATTAAACGAGCAGTTTTTGATTCATACAGACTCTACTCAATTTAATATTACTTCTATACATACCTTTCTTTCTTCAGAATCGTATTGGGCAAAAAATATTCCTTTTGAAACTGTAAAAAAATCTATTGATAACTCACTTTGTTTTGGTGTTTTTTCTATCGAAAGTGCAAATGCTCATAAACAGATTGGTTTTGCTAGACTAGTTACTGATTATGCAACATTTGCATATTTGTGTGATGTATACATTGAAAAAGAATATCGAGGAAAAGGATTGTCGAAATGGTTGATGCAAGTGATTCATGCACATCCAAATGTTCAAGGCATTCGACGTTGGATGCTCGTAACTAAAGACGCTCAAAACTTATACAAGCAATTTAATTGGCAAATGATACCAGAAGAAATGTTAACGAAAATGATGCAAATACATCAGCCAGATATTTATCTATAATTTCTACTAAAGCAATTATTAAAAAATTGCTTCAAATTGTAGAATGCTAAACAATATGCTTACACAACAATTAATCTGTTAAATTTGCGACTCATAAAATTTTTGTAATGAGTCAACATTTAAGTGAACAAGAAATTGTAAGAAGAGAAAAGTTAAGTAAATTACAAGAAGCAGGTATCGATGCGTTTCCTGCTGCATCTTATCCTGTTTCGCATTTTTCTGTAGACATTAAAAATGATTTTTCAGAAGAAGTTAAAGATCAATTTGCTAGTGTTTGTGTGGCAGGTCGTATTATGAGTATTAACGATAAGGGCAAGGTTTTTTTTATTAAAATTCAAGATAGTAAGGGCATTATTCAATTATATGTTCGTAGAGATGATATTTGCCCTGAAGAAGATAAATCTTTTTGGGAAAATGTGGTTAAGCATGGCTTAGATTTAGGAGATATTATTGGCGTTACAGGTTTTGTTTTTATTACAAAAACCGGTGAAACCTCTATTCATGCACAAACACTCACATTGCTTACCAAATCTTTAAAGCCTTTACCAGTAGTTAAAAGAGATGAGGAAGGCAATGTGTACGATGAAGTTACCGATCCTGAGTTTAGATACAGACAACGCTATGTAGATTTAATTATTAATCCATCTGTAAAAGACACGTTTGTAAAGCGGACAAAACTCATTAATACCATTCGTGAATTTTTAAACGAACAAGGAGCATTAGAAGTAGATACGCCTGTATTACAAAGTATTCCTGGTGGTGCTGCTGCAAGACCGTTTATTACCCATCACAATGCATTAGATATTCCATTATACTTACGTATTGCAAACGAATTATACTTAAAACGCTTAATTGTAGGCGGTTTCGATTGGGTGTATGAGTTTAGTAGAAATTTCAGAAACGAAGGAATGGACAGAACGCATAATCCTGAGTTTACAGTATTGGAGTGGTATACTGCATACAAAGATTATTTTTGGATGATGGAAACAACAGAGCAATTGTTTGAAAAAATTGCCATTGCACTTCATGGAACTACAGATGTTTTAGTTGGTGACAAAACAATCAGTTTTAAAGCACCTTTTAAAAGAATTTCTATCATCGAAGCCATTCAAGAAAATACAGGTATCAATGTTGATGGAATGGACGAAGCTGCTTTAAGAGATGTTTGTAAGCAGTTAAACATAGCTGTACCAAACAATATTGGAAAAGGAAAATTAATAGATGAAATCTTTGGTGCTACAAGCGAACACACATTTATTCAACCCACTTTTATTACTGATTATCCAGTAGAAATGAGTCCACTTACCAAAAAACATAGAAGTAAGGACGGACTAGTTGAGCGTTTTGAATTAATGGTAAATGGAAAAGAAATTGCCAATGCTTACAGTGAATTAAACGATCCGATTGATCAACGTAAGCGTTTTGAAGAACAAGTGAAATTGATGGAAAGAGGTGATGATGAAGCCATGTTTATTGACCATGATTTTTTACGAGCATTAGAATATGGAATGCCTCCAACGAGTGGAATAGGAATTGGTATTGATAGATTATGTATGATGATGACAAATAGTCCTTCTATTCAAGATGTATTGTTTTTCCCTCAAATGCGTCCTGAACAAGGAGTTTGATTTTTAATAATTCTGCTAAACAAAAAAGAGATTCGAAAGAATCTCTTTTTTATTTTATACTGGAGAATATTTTTTAAAAATTACTGTAAATCAGGTGTTCTAAAATTTAATTTCCTCTTCATGTTCATCAAAGAAGCGATATTCAATGATATGAAAATTAGTATCTGCTTCAATTTTCAATTTTGTTTTGTATTGTTTTCTCCATTTTTTTACAATAGAAGTAAAAAATCCTTTAGTTAAATGTGAATACAAAATTGGATGTACTACAAGTGTTAAGTTTTTGTGAGAGTGACTAATTAAATAGTTCAAACGCTTTTCTATTTCATCTTCTAATAAAAGGCTTGAAGTAGTTTTGCCACTACCATGACAAACCGGACAAATTTCAGAAGTATTGATGTTCATTTCAGGTCGCATACGCTGACGAGTAATTTGCATCAATCCAAATTTTGAAATGGGTAAAACTGCATGTTTTGCTCTATCTGCATTCATGAATTCTTCCATTGCTTCTTGCAGCTTACGCTTATTATCAGGCAATTTCATATCAATAAAATCTACCACAATAATTCCACCAATATCTCTTAATCGTAATTGCCTTGCTATTTCCTCTGCAGCCTCTAAATTGGTTTGTAAAGCGTTTTCTTCTTGGCTGTTGCTTACACTTTTATAGCCGCTGTTTACGTCTATTACATGCAAAGCTTCCGTATGTTCAATAATTAGGTAAGCACCACTTGGTAAGTTTACCGTTTTGCCAAAAGCACCTTTTACTTGTTTGGTAATGTTGTAGGTGTCGAATAATGAAGTTCCATTGCTGTTATAATAACTTACAATATCTATTTTATCAGGTGCTATTCTTTGAATATAGCTTTTCGTATCGGCAAAAATATTTTTATCGTTGATTACAATTTTATTAAAGTCAGAACTCAGTAAATCTCTTAGAATACTCGTTGTTTTACTTTGTTCGCTTAAAATTTTGGTTGGTGCTTCTGCACCTTTTAATCCCTGTTGAATTTGCTTCCAAGTGTCTACTAAAGACAATAAATCTTGATGCAATTCTGCTGTCGTTTTTCCTTCTGCTGCAGTTCTTACAATAATTCCAAATCCTTTTGGTCTAATGGCTTCTACAATTTTTTGCAGCCTTTTTCTTTCATCTGCCGAATGTATTTTTTTCGATACAGCAACGATTTCATTGAAAGGTGTAATTACCACAAATCTTCCCGGTAAGCTTAATTCACAGCTAAGTCTTGGCCCTTTTGCTGCAATTGGTTCTTTTAAAATTTGTACTAGAATATTGGGTTTGCCATTTAAAACCTCATTAATTTTTCCTGTTTTTACAATTTCAGGTTCTATGCTAAAAGATGAAAAATCGAATCCATTTTCTTCTTTGTTGTTTACCGCTATCTGTGTAAACTTTAATAGACTTTTTACATAGGGTGATAAATCTGTATAGTGCAAAAAAGCATCTTTTTCAAATCCTACATCTACAAATGCTGCGTTTAAGCCAGGAATCAATTTTTTTACTTTTCCCAAATACAAATCGCCTACACCAAAACTTCCTTCAGAAAGTTCACTATGCAGTTCTACAAGCTTTTTATCTTCCAACAATGCAATTTCTACACCTGTTGGTCCAGCATTTATAATTAGTTCTTTATTCACAAAATTTGCAACTTTAAATCAATAAAAAATTCACCCAATAATATTGAGTGGATGTAAAACACACTAATTCTACCTGAAGCTTTTTGTTGATGGTTAAGATAAGGAGGAAAGGTAAAGTTGCATCGATCAAAAAAAGCGAAATAGCTACAGGCTAAAACATGCGTAAAACAAGGCAATTTAGAGTATAAATTGCCTTGTTTTTATATTTGTCTGAAAGAAAAATTATTTCTTCTTATGACGGTTTTTTCTTAAACGTTTTTTGCGTTTGTGCGTAGCAATTTTATGACGTTTTCTCTTTTTACCACAAGGCATACTCCAAGTTTTTTATGAGTTAAAAAAATGATTGTTTATGTTATAACTTTTCAGTTACTGTTTCAATTGGTTAATTCTGTTTTCTAGTTCTTTTTGTGCATTTACGTTTGGTATTTTTTTCTTTACAATAGAATACCATTCTATTGCGTTTTGCTTGTCACCCTTCAAATCGTAACACTCTGCTAAATGCAACGTTGCTTCTAAGTTGTCGGGTTGTTTTTTTACAATAATTAAAAAGCGTTCAATTGCTTTATCATATTGTCCACTTTTTTTACCACCTAATCCTAAAATCAGTTGTGCATAAAGGTTATCTGGGTTTTTCTGTACAATTTCTCTAACAGGTAAAATTCCCTGCATTGGATTGTCAGAAATATTGCCCAACATGTAACAAGCACCTAAACCTATAACACTACTATCGTTTTTAGGATTTAATACCAAAGCCTGCTCAAAAAGAACTTTTGCATTCTCTGCTAACCAATGTTGCATAGCAGGATCTGCTTCAATTAATAGGTTATCTAAAAATTGATGGGCGGCAAAAGTGAGGTTTTTTTCTGAATTTTCCAATTTTGCTGCTTCGGCTGTATAATAAGCATATGGTTCAAATATTTTTGCCGAATCTTTCCAAAAACGAGCAAGCTGATGATAAATGTGTATTTGCTGGTCTTTTACATCTCCTCTAGTAACGCTGTTTTCTAATCTTGTAATGCGTTCACTCTGTTCTGGTGTTAGCCTTTCTTTTGCTTTTGATAGCATTGCAGCAAACTCAACTGTGTGGTCGTGAGGAGCGTTTGCGTTTTGTGCAGCTGTTGGAGTAGCCACATTTTTTTTAGGCGGAATGGTATTTCCAAATACAAATAAAAGCAATACTGCTACAGCAGCAGATAGTGTTAAAATAATTTGCTGACGATTCACTGATTCAATTTTTGGGCAAAGTTATTCTCTTTCTGCCTTGCATTTGCTTTTTACTTCTGCAACAAATTCTTTTGCAGGTTTAAAAGCAGGAATAAAATGTTCAGGAATGGTAACTGCGGTATTTTTTTTAATGTTTCTACCAATTTTTGCAGCTCGTTTTTTCGGTATAAAACTTCCAAATCCTCTGATATAAATGCTTTGCCCGTCTATTAAACTGTCTTTTACTTCTTTAAACATCGTTTCTAAAGTAACTAAAACGTCTACTTTCGGTATTCCGGTTTTGTCAGATATTTGGTTAATTAAATCAGATTTTCTCATGAAAATGTTGAATATTTTGGTTGTTTCAAGGTATAAAGTAAAACAATTTATTTTGGAAAAGACAAAAATATAAAAATTTTATTTTTATTAATATCTATTGATTTACAACAACTAAGCTCTCGTTAATTTTTTTATGAACATTCAAAAATGAACTTTCACCACAAAGTTTCGTTGTTTTTTAAAATAATTTAATTTTTCTAAATTTTTTCGAATAAATGAAATCTTTTTTCACCCAAAATTTGATGAATTGGCATCTTCAAGAAAATGAAAGACAAATGCCTTGGAAAGGTGAAAAAAATCCATACAAAATTTGGTTGAGTGAAATTATTTTGCAACAAACAAGGGTTGAGCAAGGATTACATTATTATGAAAAATTTATCACTCATTTTCCTACAATAGTCGACTTAGCAAATGCAAATGATGAATTTGTTTTTAAATTGTGGGAAGGTTTGGGATATTATAATCGTTGCAAAAATTTATTATTTACAGCTAGAGACATCGTAAATAGGTATCAAGGAAATTTTCCCAATATTTATGCAGAAATTGTTCAGCTAAAAGGTGTAGGTCCTTACACTGCTGCTGCAATTGCTTCATTTGCTTATAATCTTCCTTTTGCAGTAGTTGATGGTAATGTTTACAGAGTATTGGCTCGTTATTTTGCCATTTTTACGCCAACAGATTCAACAACTGGAAAGCAACTTTTTACCGAATTGGCAAATGAAGTTATAGATAAGCAAGAACCAGCTTTATACAATCAAGCCATTATGGATTTTGGAGCTACGGTTTGTAAGCCTGTAAATCCGATATGTAATCAATGTGTTTTACAACAACATTGTAAGGCTTATCATACCGTTTCAGTACCAAAATTACCTGTAAAAGAAAAAATGCTAACCAAGAAAAATAGGTGGTTTTACTATTTTATTCTTGAATTCAATCAGCAAGTTTGGGTACAAAAAAGAACGGTAAAAGATATTTGGGAAAATTTGTTTGAATTTTATTTAGTAGAAGCCAACGAGCAAATTTTGTGGAATAAAAACACTGTTGATGAATGGCTGCAAAGTCAGTTAAATGTAAAAGAAGCAGAAGTTGCACATTTTTCTTCTTTATTAAAACAACAATTAACCCATCAACAAATAAAAGGGCAGTTTATTCATGTTAAACTTTCACAAATGCCTGAACTATTAAAAAGTGGTAGTTGGCATTCTTTAGCCCAAATTGCAGATTTAGCTTTTCCAAAATTTATTCACCAATATTTTCAGCAACCTACTTCAAAGCAAGGATTGCTTTTATAATTTAAATTAACAAACACGTATGAAGCCTTCAGTAAATATCATGTGGTTTAGAAGAGATTTACGATTAACGGATAATGCTGCATTTTTCCATGCACTACAGCAGTCATTACCTGTTTTACCCATATTTATTTTCGATAAAAATATTTTAGACAAATTGGTTGATAAAACCGATAGAAGAGTTGCTTTTATTCATGCGGCTATTGAAGAAATGCAAACAGAATTGGTGAAAATGGGTGCTACCATGCATTGTTTTTATGCAACACCTTTAGAGGCATTTTCTACCTTAACCCAAACTTATACAATTGAAAAAGTATTTGTCAATACCGATTATGAACAATATGCTATTGAAAGAGATGCAGCAGTTGCTCAGCTTTTACAATCACAGCAAATTCAATTTCATGCGTTTAAAGATCATGTGATTTTTGAAAAAAGTGAAGTTGTAAAAGACGATAATTCACCATACACCGTTTTTACACCATACAGTAAAAAATGGAAAGCTGGATTAACAGATAAGCACCTGCAATCGTACAACGTTGAAGCACATATTCAAAACATATTCAAACAAGCCCCAATTGATATTCCATCGTTAACAAGTATGGGTTTTAATGCTACCAATCGATCGTTTCCGTCGAAAGAATTAAATCTTGCCATCATTGAAAAATACAAAGAACAAAGGGATTTTCCGGCTGTAAAAGGTACCTCTCAGTTAGGGGTGCATTTGCGATTTGGAACAATAAGTATTAGACAGCTAGCACAAAAAAGTAAAGATATAAGTGAAGGATTTTTGAATGAATTAATTTGGAGAGATTTTTACCATGCTATTTTGTGGCATTTTCCACATATCAATAAAGGACAAGCATTTAGAAAAGAATATGATTTGATTGAATGGAGGAATAATGAAGCAGAATTTGAAAAATGGTGTGTAGGAAAAACAGGTTACCCAATTGTAGACGCAGGAATGAGAGAGTTAAATGCTACAGGATACATGCATAATAGAGTGAGAATGATTGTAGCCTCTTTTTTAACCAAACATTTATTGATAGATTGGCGTTGGGGTGAAATGTATTTTGCACAAAAGCTACTCGATTTTGATTTTGCAGCCAATAATGGTGGATGGCAATGGGCAGCAGGAAGTGGTTGCGATGCTGCTCCATATTTTAGAGTATTTAACCCTACATTACAAACCGAAAAGTTTGATAAAAATTTACAATATATTCGAAAATGGATACCAGAATTAGATAGTTTCGATTATCCAAAACCCATTGTAAAACACGAAGATGCAAGAAAAAGGGTTTTGGAAGTTTATAGTAAAGCCTTGAAAAAATAATTGATTGTATATGTGAAAACAATTTATGTATTAGAGTCAAAAATCAATCGATTGCATATGTTTTAGAAATAAACAACCATGCTCTATAAATTTATGCAAACAATTGCGTTCATCCTAATGGTTACAACCCTACATTTGCGTTGTTTACGAAATTGCTCAACTTTAAAAATAATAGTATGACAAAAATTGCGGTAGCAAAAGGCGATGGCATTGGTCCAGAAATTATGGATGCAGTATTAAAAATTTTTGATGCAGCAAAAGTTCCGCTAGCCTATGAAGTAGTAGATATGGGAAAATGGGTATTTGATAAAGGCTACAGCAATGGAATGACAGCAGAAGCCCAAGCAACAATAGAAAACTTGGGTATTTTATTTAAAGGTCCAATGGAAACGCCAAAGGGAAAAGGCGTAAAAAGTATCAATGTAACTGCACGTAAAACTTGGAATACCTATGCTAATATTAGAAATTTCCAAACTCTTCATGGTGTAGATACCGTTTTTAGCAAAGCAGGAATTCCGATTGGTGTTACAATTGTTCGTGAAAATATTGAAGATACATATGGTGGAATTGAACATATGCTTACACAAGATGTTGCTTTAAGCCGTAGATTTATTACAAGACCAGGTAGCATGCAAGTAATTAAGTATGCTTTTGAAATGGCAAAAAAGAAAGGTGCAAAGCGTATTACTTGTGGACATAAAGCCAATATTATGAAAATAACAGATGGCTTATTTTTAGAAGTGTTTTATGAAGTAGCAAAGCAATATCCTGAATTAAAAGCCGACGATGTAATTGTAGACGATTTGTGTATGAAATTGGTAACTCGTCCAGATTTGTTTGATGTAGTGGTACTTACCAATTTACAAGGCGATATTGTAAGCGATTTGTGTGCTGGTTTAGTAGGTGGTTTAGGTTTTGCACCAAGTGCAAATATTGGTGATCATATTTCTATTTTTGAGGCTGTTCACGGAACAGCACCAGATATTGCAGGAAAAAATATTGCTAACCCAACAGCATTATTGTTGAGTGGAATTGGCATGTTGCAACATTTAGGATTAATGGAAAGTGCAACTACTATTGAAAATGCTTTGTTATACACGTTAGAAAGTGGTGTTCATACAGGCGATTTTGGTAATAAAAGCACTCCGTCTGTAAACACAACAGCTTTTGCTGATGCAGTGATAGCTAATTTTGGTAAACAACCAGCTCATAATCCTAAACCAGAATTGTCAGACGTTCCATATTCTTGCACTGTTTTACATTTAGATAAAAATCCAATGTTAGAAACAGAGGAAAGTGTTCAAGAAAAAATTGTGGGTGTAGATATGTTTGTAGAAAGTAATGAACAACCAACTGCTGTAGCTGAAAAATGTTTGCAACATGTTGGTAATCAATTCAAACTAGTGACAATTAGCAACAGAGGAACACAGGTTTGGCCAACGGGTAGTGTATTTACCAACTTGATTAACCAATATCGTTGCAGATTTGAAAGTGTAAATGATGTTCCACTTACACAACAAGATATTATTAATTTATATACCCAATTAACGGCTGATTTTAAAGTTTGCTCTACAGAAATCTTAAATATGTGGGGTGATAAAAAAGCATATAGCTTGGCACAAGGTCAATAGCAAATAATGGTTCAATTTATTATTTATGTAAAAAGCATTCGTTTTAAAATGGATGCTTTTTTGTTTAAATATTCTAGCAATAAAATGGCTATAATACTATTCAAAATACCTAGCAGTTTTATATAACTACTAATTTTTACAATATGTTGTATTTAGGTTATTGAAAACCCCTATTTTCGTATGTAGTATGATAGCATTTGTTCGAGGAAATTTTGTAGTAAAAACACCTGCACGTATTGTAGTTGACGTAAATGGTGTTGGCTACGATTTACAAATTAGTTTAAACACCTATTCTGCCATTAGCAATAAAGAAAGTGGTTTATTACATACCTACATTCATTTGTTTGAAAATGGACAAACCATGTATGGATTTGCAGAAGTTGCAGAAAAAGAATTGTTTCTACAGCTTATTAGCGTTTCTGGTGTTGGTGCAGCAACAGCACGTATGATGTTGTCTGGTATGAAGTCTGATGAAATAATAAGAGCAATTGTTCAAGGTAATACTAAGCAATTAGAGGCAATTAAAGGAATTGGTAAAAAAAGTGCAGAACGATTAATTGTAGAACTAAGAGATAAATTAAGCAAGCAAAATATGGATAACCCATTAGCAGGTTTAGCCGTCAGTTCTCTCGATCAAGATGCAATTACTGCTTTAGTAGCATTGGGAATTTCTAGACCAATGGCTGAAAATGCAATTAAAAAAGTAGTAAAAGACAATCCATCTATTGTACTTGAAGATATTATTAAACAAGCACTTAAAAATTTATAACAGTTACGCTATCGAAAAATTTTCTACTTAATCAAGGTTAGTTGTTTTGAACCGTTTTATTGGCAATTTTCAGTTTTGTTGTTTTGTTACTGCTCTCAGTATGTTGGGTGTTACTGTTGTATACGCTCAATCTGCCGATTCACTGCGTTTTCCATTAAAAGATAGGAGAGGGGACAGATTTAGCTGGCAACAAAGAAATGCTTTTGATATTAACGATACTTCATTCATTCAACAAAATATTCAATACGATCCTAAAACAAAACAATATGTAATTATCGAAAAAATAGGTAACACTGTTTATCGAAAACCTACTTATTTAACTTTTGAAGAATTTTATAGATTAAAAAATAAAGCCAACGAAAACGCTTATTTTCAACAACGTGCAAGCACTTTAAATGCACTTAATAAAAAAACAAAACGACCTAATCATACCGTTTACAATAGTTTGTTTGATAGAATATTTGGAGCAGGTGATAATCCATTAAATGGTATTGCAGATAAAGCATCAGGTGCATTAAAAAATCCACTGAAAGTAGATATTAAACCACAAGGTTCTGTAGACATTTTGTTAGGCTATCAAGGACAAAAAACGTTGAACCCAACTTTGCCAGAAGCCGCTAGAAGAAATGGTGGATTTGATTTTAACATGAATACCAATTTTAACGTAAATGCTAAAATTGGTAATAAACTAAACCTTCCAATTAGTTACAATACACTTGCAAATTTTGATTATTTAAATCAGCTGAAATTAGATTATAAGGGAAAAGATGATGAAATTATCAAAACAATTGAGGCAGGAAATATGTCGTATCAATCGAAAGGATCACTTATTCCAAGTGCACAAAACTTATTTGGTTTAAAAACGCAATTGCAGTTTGGAAAATTATTTTTTACAGCAGCAATTGCCAATCAACGTAGTCAAAGGCAAAATCAAACATTACAAGGTGGTGCAGCAGCAACATCTTTTCAAAAAAAGTTAGACGATTATGAAGAAAATCGTCACTTTTTAGTTGCCCAATATTTTAATCAGAATTACAATAAAACCATGAGTAATTTACCTGTGGTAAATAGTCAGGTTCAAATACAAAGAATTGAAGTTTGGGTTACCAATCGTACAGGTGCAACTACTGATGCAAGAGATGTAGTTGGATTTATGGATTTAGGTGAAAATCAACCATACAATCCAAATATTACCTCATTATCAGGTAGCAGTTTACCTAAAAATGGTGCCAATAATTTATACAGCACTTTGGTAGCAGATCCATCAAATAGAGATCCTTCTCAAATAAATAGTCGATTATTAGCAAGAGGTTTAAGACCCGTTGAAGACTATGAAAAAACATTTGCCAGAAAATTATCTCCCAACGAATATTATTTCAATCCACAAGTAGGTTTTGTGTCTGTAAATGGACAATTACAACCAGACGAAGTATTGGCTGTTGCATTTCAATACACATATAACGGTCAAGTTTATCAAGTTGGAGAATTTAGCCAAGAAGTAGCTTTAGACAGTACAAAAGGCGTACAAAAAGTGTTGTTCTTAAAATTATTAAAAGCAACCTCTGCTAGAACCAATTTGCCTATTTGGGATTTAATGATGAAGAATGTGTATTCTTTAGATTTAGCAAGCATTTCAAGAGAAGATTTTAAGTTGAATGTTTTGTATGAAGAACCAAGTGGTGGATTAAAAAGATATATTCCAGAAACGAATACAGCTGTAGACGGTAAGCCTTTATTGGCTATTTTAAATTTAGATAGACTTAATAATAGAAACGATCCTCAACCAGATGGTGTTTTCGATTATGTTGAAGGGTTTACCATTTTGCCACAAATGGGTAAGGTTATTTTTCCTGTATTAGAACCCTTTGGACGAGATTTACAGCAGTTAGCCTACAGTAACGTAAGCAATGCTATTCGAGAAAAATACATTTATTATCAATTATACGATTCCATCAAAGCCATTGCACAAACTTTTGCCAACCTGAACAGATTTGTAATTCAAGGGCAAGCAAAAGGAACAGGTGGAAGCGAAATTTATTTAGGTGCATTTAATATTCCTCAAGGTTCAGTACGTGTAAATGCAGGTGGACAAGCATTGCAAGAAGGAATTGATTATTCGGTTGATTATAATTTAGGATCTGTAAAAATTCTAAATCAAGCATTGTTAAATTCTGGTGTTCCTGTAAATGTTTCGTATGAAAATAATGGTGGTTTTGGTTTGCAACAAAGAGGATTTTTAGGATTAAGAGCCGATTATATTGCTAGCGATAAATTATCTATTGGTGCTTCATTGGTTCGTTTAAATGAAAGACCATTTTTTACCAAAATGGGTTATGGTGAAGAGCCGATTAGAAACACCATGTATGGTTTAGATATTAGCTACCGTTCTGATTTGCCTGGCTTAACACGTTTGTTAAATAAGTTGCCATTTTATAGCACTAAAGCACCAAGTTCTATCAACGCTTATGGAGAAGGTGCTTATTTAAAACCTGGCCATCCACCACAAATTGGTAGCGGTGAAAATGCATTGAGTTATTTAGATGATTTTGAAGGAACACGTAGCAATTTAGATTTACGTTTTCCACTCATTTCTTGGACACTTGCTTCAACACCACAAGGCAATCCAAGATTTCCTGAATCTACTTTAATGGATAGTATTGATTACAATAAAAACAGAGCTAAACTAGCTTGGTACAATATTGAACCCAATTTACAAGATAAAAACAGCAGCAATAATCCTTTACGTAGAAACTTGCAAGAATTAAGTGATCCTAGGGTTCGTTTGGTATATACCAATGAATTGTTTCCACAACAAACCACCAATATTACCAATACACAAACTGTAACATTCGATTTGGCATATTATCCTACAGAATTAGGGCCATACAATTATGAAAGCAATACAAGTCAGTTAGATGCAAACGGTAAATTAAGAAATCCAAGGGCTAGATGGGGTGGATTAATGCGTAGCATTGATCAAACCGATTTTGAAACCAATAACTTCGAATTTGTTGAGTTTTGGGTGCAAGATCCATTCATAAAAAATCCTACAAGTAATGGTGGTAAATTGTACATTAATCTTGGAAACATTAGTGAAGATATTTTAAAAGATGGCAAACGATTTTATGAAAATGGATTAAATACACCAACTTCTCCTGCTGCTGTAGATAGCAGTAATACTTGGGGTAAAACACCAGTAAACCCTATTCAAATAACACAAGCTTTTAGTAACGACCCTAATGATAGACAATACCAAGATGTTGGATTTGATGGATTGGATAATGAAAGTGAATTAAGAAAAAGGTCTGCATACATTAACAGAATACGCAATAATTTTGGAGCAACATCTGCTTTGTATCAACGAGCTATTAAAGATCCTTCAAACGACGATTATACTTGGTACAGAGATCCTAGTTTTGATGCAAGTGGAGTAGGTATTTTAGGTAGATATAAAAACAATAACAATCCTCAAGGAAATTCACCTACAGCATCAACCAATTCTCAGTTTTCTCCTGCTGCTACATTATATCCTGATAACGAAGATTTGAACA
This sequence comes from Chitinophagaceae bacterium, assembly GCA_051861445.1. Classification (GTDB taxonomy): domain Bacteria; phylum Bacteroidota; class Bacteroidia; order Chitinophagales; family Chitinophagaceae; genus Parasediminibacterium. The sequence continues at coordinate 35,537 of JBHYCS010000015.1, forward strand.
GAGACAATACTTTAAACGAAACAGAAGAATATTACGAATACGAAATAGATTTAAAGCCAAACATGGCTGCTGGCGTTACCAAATATGTAACCGATAGAAGAATAGTACCTGTTCGTTACGCCGATGGATCTTCTGCTAATGAAAATTGGTATTTATTTAGAGTACCTATTAAAGATTATTCTCAAAAAATAGGTAGAATTCCAGATTTTAAATCAATTCGTTTCATGCGGATGTATCTTACCGATTTTGAAGATTCTACGGTACTTCGTTTTGCAAGATTAGATTTGGTTCGTAACCAATGGCGTCAATTCACGTATAATTTAGATACTACAGGTAGTTACACACCCATCAATAACAATACAAGCAATACTGTATTTAATACATTGGCTGTAAACCTAGAAGAAAATAGCAGTAGAACACCTGTAAATTATTTAATTCCTCCAGGAATAGAAAGGGTGCAACAACTAAGTAATAATGGTGTAAACTTATTGCAAAATGAACAAGCATTAAGTATGCAGGTGCGTAATTTGGCAAATGGTGATGCAAGAGCTACTTTCAAAACGCTAAACATCGATATGCGTCAATATGGTAAGCTATCTATGTTTGCTCATGCTGAAAGTATTGTTGGTCAAACTGCTGTAAAAGACAACGAGTTGAATTTGGTAATGCGTATTGGTCAAGATTTTTTGAACAATTATTACGAAATAAAAATTCCATTAAAAATTACACCTCCAGGAAGATATTCAAATGCACAAAACGAAATTGTTTGGCCAACTGCCAATAACCTCGATTTTAGTTTACAAGATTTGGTAAATCTTAAATTAAACAGAAACAATACAGCAGGTGCATCTGTAAGCACCATATTTAGACAAATAATTGGCAACAAAACATACAGTGTTTTAGGTAATCCAAATTTGGGTGAAGTAAGAGGCATTTTAGTAGGTGTAGAAAATGCAAGAGACAACAATTCATCTGCACTAAATGCAGAAGTTTGGGTAAATGAATTACGTTTTTCAAGGATAGACGAACAAGGTGCTTATGCTGCCTTAGGTAGGGTAGATGTTCAGTTAGCCGATTTAGGTAGAGTTACTGTTTCTGCCAATACTTATTCTCAAGGTTGGGGAAGCATAGAACAACGTGTAAACGAAAGAGCAAGAGAAAATTTAACTCAAATAGACGCTGCTATTACCATTGATGCAGGAAAATTATTCCCTAAAAATGCAAGATTATCTTTACCCATTTTTGCAAGTATAAATAGAAGTATAAGAACACCGCAATACGATCCTTACGATAAAGATGTGTTGTATAAGTACAAGATAAATACAGCTAAAAATGCTGCTGAAAGAGATTCTATTAAACAAGTTGCTCTTGACCAAACTACCATTCGTACACTCAATTTTACCAATGTACGTATTAACCCTAAGGGTAAACCAAAGTTGTGGAGTATTAGCAATTTCGATGTTAGTTACTCATTTACCCAAACCGTTCAAACAAGTTCTATTATAGAGAATAACCAACTTACAAAGCATCATGGTAATTTTGGATACACCTATAATAACAGTACAAAATATATAGAGCCATTTAAGAAATGGATAAAAAATAAAAGTCCTTGGTTGAATGTAATTAAAGATTTTAACTTTAGTTTACAGCCTTCTTTATTAAGTTTTAGAGCCGATATTAATCGCCAATTTGGTACGTATATTCCTAGAATTGTAAATACCGATTTAACGTTTACCAAGGTGCAACGTGTAGATACTACTTACGACAAATATTTCACCTTCGATCGTTTTTACAATATGCGTTGGGATTTGTCTCGTAGTTTAAATTTCGATTTTTCTGCAACCAATAATGCTCGTGTAGATGAGCCAAATGGTGCATTAAATACCAAGCAAAAGAAAGACACTGTTCGTAACAATTTATTTGGTGGAGGAAGAAATACATTGTACCAACAAAAAGCCATATTCAGCTACACTTTACCCATTAATAAAATACCTGCTTTAGATTGGATAACGGCTCGTTATGCTTATGGTAGTTCTTATAATTGGATTGCTGCTAGTTTATTAGCCGTTCAGCTAGGAAATACTTTAGAAAATAGCCAAGACAATACGCTTTCTGCCGAATTCGATTTTTCAAGATTATACAATAAGAGTCGTTTATTAAGGGCATTAGACAATGTTCCTGCTCCAAAATCTTCCAATAAAAATCAACCAACCAATAAAATTGCAAACCCAACCAATCCATTAGGTATTACCATTAAAACAAGAAAAGAAGTAATTACTGGTAAAGATGGGAAGCCTTTGGTTGGTTTGGCAAAACGAGAGGCTCTTAGAAAATGGCGTCAACAAAAAAGAGATGTTCGTATTGCTGAAAAACTGCAAAGAAGTAATGAACCTATTGAGTTGAATGGAATTGTAAGAGCAGGTGGACATTTAATTACGATGGTTAAAAGGGCTTCTGTAAACTATTCTGAAAACTACAAAAGTCGTGTTCCTGGATATTTAGATAGCACACAAGCTTTGGGGCAAAACTGGAAAAGTATGCAGCCGGGTTTAGATTATGTTTTTGGAAAACAACCCGATACCAATTGGCTGAATAGAAAAAGTGCACAAGGATTATTAAGTAGAGATAGTAATTTCAACTTTTTGTATCGTCAAAATTTTGAACAAAAACTCAATATCACCGCTCAGTTAGAGCCTGTTAGAGAGTTTACGATTGATATAAATTTCGAAAAAACATTTAGTAAAGAGTATACAGAATTGTTTAAAGACACATTAAACAATGGCAGTAGAAAACAACATTTAAGTCCATATGCAAGTGGTGGTTTTAGTGTGTCGTATATTTCATTCGGAACATTGTTTAGAAAAACAAGTTTAAATGAAGTTTCAACAACATTTAAAGAGTTTGAAGCCAATAGAGCCATTATTTCGAGAAGAGTTGCTGAAGGAAATCCTTATTGGGTAAATGCAGGACGACCTACAACTGCTGATGGTTATGCACAAGGATACAATAGATATGCTCAAGACGTATTAGTGCCAGCATTTTTAGCAGCTTATACAGGTAAAGATGCTAATGGAGTTGCCTTGGTAAATCAATCGAATAAATCTATTAAAACCAATCCATTTGGTGGCGTTATTCCAAAGCCAAATTGGCAAATGACGTATACTGGTTTATCAAAAATTCCATCATTAGCCAAAACCTTTAGTGCCATTACGCTTACGCATGGTTATAATGGAAATTTAAGCATGAATAGTTTTACAAGTGCGTTAAATTATATTGATCCATTCCGTTTTGGAGCTCCAGGTTTTATTGATACAGTAAGTGGTAATTATATTCCCTTCTACTTGTTACCAAATATTACTTTAAGAGAATCTTTCAGTCCATTAATTGGAGTGGATGTAACTACCAATAATCAACTAAACGTAAAGTTTGAGTACAAGAAAAGTAGACAATTAAGTTTAAGTTTAATTGATTATCAATTGAGTGAAACCAATAGTACAGAATGGGTAATTGGTGCAGGATACAGAATACGTGGCTTAACATTGCCATTTAGTTTACCCGGAATGAAAGGCAGCAAAAAACTACAAAACGATATTAGTTTTAGACTAGACTTATCAAGTAGAGATGATGCTACAAGCAATAGCCGTTTAGACCAAGAAAATGCTTATGGTACAGGTGGACAAAAAGTAATTACCATACAACCATCAATCGATTATGTATTGAATAATAGATTAAATGTTAAATTATTCTTCGATCAAAGAAGGGTTGTGCCATATATTTCTACAGCAGCACCTACCATTAATACAAGGGCTGGATTACAAATTCGAGTGAGTTTAGCACCGTAAGAAAGAATTTTTTTGGGAAATGAAACAAAAAACCTTCGTATTTGAATATTAAGCCGCTACAACAATTGGCATCGTTATTAAGAAAAATGAAGCAATCTATTTTGCAAAAACAATGTTTTTCGGTAAGTACAAACACCAGCTCAATAACACGAAAAGCTTAACCGAAAATATATTACATTTTTATAACACTCTACTTGTATATATGTAATAAATGACTATATATTTGTAAAAACTAATTCTATTGGCACAATCGTCACAACGTCTACAAACGAATGGGCATGTATACTGTAAAAAGCTTCTCCACAAATCAGGCAAGTATTGTACACACTGTTAAATGCCTCCCAGCCATACAGGCAAGTATTTTACACACTGTAAAATGCATCCCAGTTATACAGGCAAGTATTTTACACACTGAAAAAAGCTTCCCAGCCATACATGCTGCCATTTACCTGTTAAACAGTTTGTTCAAAACCAATAATTCATACCATAAATTCATTATTTTATGATTACACCTAAATTCAGAAGCTATCACCTCAGTGAGTTTATTACCTACAACAAAGCAGTAATTAAACTAATAACCGATGCAAATGCTGTAACCTTAAAATTAGATGCAGCTAATAATGCACTTCAAACTGCCAACAACAAGGTAGAAGCCGCTTTTGCCTACCAAAAAGACAGTCCTATAACCCTTGAGCTAGAAAATATAGATGTACAACGAGATGCTGCTGTGGTAGGTATTTTATCGGTAGTAGAAGGGTATAGCAAACACTTCGATGCCCCAACTGCCAATGCTGCAAAAGCCATTGTAAGTTGTTACAATAAATATGGAAGTGGTATTGCCTCTTTAAACTACAATGCCCAAACGGGTGTGGTAGATAATTTGGTGCAAGACCTTGAAACCGATACTACTTTAATAGCTGCCGTTGCTTTGCTAAATCTTACTGCTTGGGTGGCATATTTAAAAACAACCAATACTAGTTTTAAAACAAAATATGCACAGCGTACGGCTCAGTTTGCAAGCCAACCAACCGAAACTGCTATTTCACTAAAACCACAGGTCATAGATACGTATAGAAAATTAATAAAACGAATAGACAGCCTACATACTTTAGATGAAACAGGGGCTTATACTACTCTTATAAACAATATAGATGCACTAACCCAACAATATAACACAACTGCCGAAAGGCGTGTAGCTAGCAGCTTACCAACGCCACCTATAAACAATGGATAAGTGTAAAACAAAAAGCATTGGTATAAAACCCAATAGATTTTTTTAGCGACTAATTCAATTATAAAAACAACTAAATGCATTCATTTAAAATTTATTTTGTAGCCGTAATGCTGTTTTTGGGTACATTAATACAAGCCCAACCCACCATTACCAGTTTTACACCCAAAAGTGCCAAACCAGGCGATACTGTAACGCTTACAGGCACCAACTTTAATACCATAGCAGCCAATAATATTGTATTTTTTGGTGCAACAAGAGCCACTGTTACAGCAGCAACAGCAACCAGCATTACAGCAACAGTGCCCACAGGGGCAACGTATGCACCCATTACTTTATTAAATACAAGTACCAATTTAGCTTGTGCTAGCAATGCAAACTTTAACCCCATTTATAGCCCTGCAAAAACTGGTATTACCATTAATGATTTTAGCCCTAAAGTAGATTTTACAACTGGTGATAATCCTCAATCATTAGCCATCGGTGATATAGATGGAGATGGCAAGTCAGATTTAGTGGTAGCTAATTATCAATCGAATACTGTTTCAGTATTTCGTAATATATCTACCAATGGCTCTATTACTAGTGGCAGTTTTGCCGATAAAGTAGATTTTACAACGGGTAAAAATCCTCGTTCTGTAGCCATTGGTGATGTAGATGGAGATGGCAAGCTTGATTTGGTGGTAACTAATAATGAGTCCAATACCGTTTCAGTATTTCGTAATACATCTACTAATGGCTCTATTACGAGTAGCAGTTTTACAGCCAAAGTAGATTTTATAACGGGTCTTTATCCTTCCTCGGTTATGATAGGTGATATAGATGGGGACGGAAAGGCAGATTTGGTGGTAGCTAATGGTGGTTCTAATACGTTTTCAGTCTTTCGTAACAGATTTACCATTGGTTCTCTTAATATTGGCAGTTTTGCTGCCAAAGTAGATTTTACAACGGGCACTAGTCCTAATTCAGTAAAAATCGGTGATATAGATGGAGATGGTAAGCTAGATATAGCACTTGCTAATTACAGGTCAAATACGGTTTCTATATATCGTAATATATCTACCAATGGCTCCATTACTAGTAGCAGTTTTGCATCGAAAGTAGATTTTTCAACAGACTTTGGTCCTCAATCAGTTGCCATAGGTGATTTGGATGGAGATGACAAGTTGGATTTGGCAGTAGTAAATTATACTTCTAATTCTGTTTCTATATTCAAGAATACAGCTACAAGTGGCACTATTAACGCAGGTAGTTTTGCGGCCAAAGAAAATTTTACAGCAGGTACTGGTCCTAGTTCAATCTCCATTGGCGATTTAGATGGAGATGGTAAAGCAGATTTGGCGGTAGCTAATTACGAATCTAGATCTATTTCTATATTCAGGAACACTGTTACTAGTGGCACAATTAGTGCTGGGAGTTTTGCAGCCAAAGTAGATTTTACATTGAGTACTTCTCCTTTTTCAGTAGCCATCGGCGATTTGGATGGAGATGGTAAGCCAGATTTAGCAGTACCTGTTTTCAATATTAGGGTTTCGTTATTTCGTAATGAAGATATAGTATTTCCATTACAACCTTCCATTACCAGCTTTACACCCCTCAATGCCAAGCCAGGCGATACAGTAACCATAACAGGCACCAAATTTAACACCACAGCAGACAGTAATATTGTATTTTTCGGTGCTACTAAAGCTACTGTTACAGCAGCAGCAGCCACAAGCATTACGGCAACGGTACCCATTGGGGCAACGTATGCACCCATTACTATATTAAACACAGCTAACAATTTAGCTGGTGCAAGTAGAGCAGCATTTCACCCTGTTTTTAGCCCTGCAAAAACAGGTATTACCAGTACCGATTTTAGTCCTAAAGTAGATTTTGCAACTGGTGATTATCCTAAATCAGTAGCCATCGGTGATATCGATGGTGATGGTAAGCCAGATTTGGTGTTAGTAAATAATATTTCGAATACTGTTTCTATATACAGAAATACAGCTACGAATGGCACTATTAATGCAAGTAGTTTTGCTGCTAAAGTAGATTTTATAACTGGTACTTATCCTAATTCAGTAGCGATCGGTGATATAAATGGAGACGGTAAACTAGATTTAGCAGTTGTTAATTACTTCTCTAATACAGTTTCTATATATCGTAATACTGCAACTATAGGTTCTATTACTAGTAGCAGTTTTGCTGCCAAAGTAGATTTTTCAACGGGTATTGGTCCTAGTTCAGTAGCCATCGGTGACATAGATGGAGATGGTAAGCTAGATTTGGCGGTTGCAAGTGGTGGCGTTTCTGTATATAGAAACACCACCACTAATGGTACTATTGATGTTAATAGTTTTGCACAACCTGTAGGTTTTCCAATAGTAGATTTTTCATTCGCAGGGAGTAATGCTGAATCAGTTGCCATCCGTGATTTTGATGGTGATGGTAAGGCAGATTTGGCAGCCGCAACTTACCAAACTATATCTTTGCTTAAAAATACATCTACTATTGGCTTTATTAATAAAAGTAGTTTTGCAGCCGTTAAAATTATTGAAGCGGGCTCAATAAGTTATCAATCGATAGCAACAGGTGATTTAAATGGGGATGGAGAGCCGGACTTGGCGTTTGTAAGTAGCTTTTTAAGTGCTTTTTCTGTATTATTTAATATAACTACCAATTATATTTTTGCAGTGAGGCAAAGTTTCTCACCAATTAGTAATGCTATTCTAACATCATTAGCCATCGGTGATTTAAATGGTGATGGCAAGGTAGATTTAGTGGTAGGTAATAATAATCCTAATTCGGTTTCAGTATATAGAAACGTGGGCTCAAGTGACCCCAGTAGATTTAGCATTTTTGCAAACCCAGTAAATTTTCCAACGTCTAATAATCCTAGATCGGTAGCTATCGGTGATTTAGATGGGGACGGTAAGCCTGATTTGGTGGTGGCTAATTACGAATCTAATACTGTTTCAGTATTTCGTAATGCGGATATTGTATTGCCGATTAACTTAGGCAATTTTAGTGTAAACAAAAAAGAAAACACTGCTTCAATACAATGGAGTAGTAAAGAAGAAACAAATGCACTAGAATATCAAATAGAAAGAAGTGCCAATGCTTCTGCGTTTATAGCCATTGGCACTGTAGCTACAAAAGGCTTAGGCAGTAACTATCATTTTGTAGACAATAACCCAATAATCGGCATCAATTACTACAGATTAAAAATGATAGATAAAGACGGCACTTATTCTTATAGTGAGTTAAGAACTGTAAACTTTAAACAAGAAACTACAAGCCTTTCCATTTATCCAAATCCTATACTAAACGGTAAATTAAATATAGATTTTGGTGAGAAAGTAACTAGTAAAATGCATTATCAAATTTTAAACAGCAGTGGCATACAAATACAACAGGGCGTAATTGTAAATAGACAAGAAACCATCGATGTGCCACGTTTACGCAAAGGTGTTTATGTACTACAATTTGAGAAAGGGTATAAAACATTTATTGTAAATTAATTCCAACCAAGTAGTTAAGTAAAGCCGTTCCATAAATTTTTGGAGCGGCTTTTTTGTTTGAAAAAATTGGATGTACTCGAAGTGTATGCAGTACTTTGCCCTGTTCCTTAGTATGAAAAATTGAAAGCCAAAATTTATCTAATCTGTAAAGCTAGATATCATCAACTCGGAAAACTAATTTTTCCCATACAAACTGCAGGTACATCTACATTATTTTTTCCAATTGCTAATCCTTCACCTGCTAGTGTTTCATTGGCTAAAACAGCAAATAATATAGCCTCTTTTGCATCTGGTTGAATATGTAAATCTTTTGTAGTTTTAAAAGAAATCTCTGGAAATGCTGTTTGTAATTGATGCATTAATAATGGGTTGTGCATGCCACCACCACTAGCGTATATAGAATAAGGTTTTTCATCATTTTTTATGCATTTTTTTAACGCATCAATAATTGCTGATGCACTAAATGCATTTAACGTTGCCATTACATCAAAATGATTCAGTTGTTCGGTTGCTGTTGCTTTTTGAGCCGCTTCTAAATAAGCAAGATTAAATAATTCTGGTCCAGTGGTTTTAGGGAAATCTTGTTTAAAAAAAGAATGCTGTAGCAGTTCTTTCAATAAGTCATTGTTTATGATACCTTGTTTTGCGATGGCTGCATCTTTATCAAAATATGTTCCTTCAAAATGTTTTTGAACATAAGCATCCATTAATGTATTGCCTGTTCCTACATCGGTACTGTACACTTCCGTTGCATCTAAGCTTGCAGGCAAATAAGTAAAATTAGCAATGCCACCCATGTTTAGCATAATTCTGTTTTCTTCTCTACTACTAAATATTAAGTAATCGCCATAAACAGCCAACGGTGCACCTTCTCCACCGGCAGCAATATGCTTTTGTCTAAAATCGCTAATTGTAATAATGCCTGTGATTACGGCTAAGTGGTCGCCATCGCCAATTTGTAAAGTGGCATTACCAAAATTTTCGAGTTGATGCATCCATTTAGGTGCATGATAAATGGTTTGCCCATGACTAGCAATAATATCTACATCACTACTTTTTAATCCCCAATTTAGCAATGCTTTATTAATCATTCTTCCGTGTTCAATCCCAATCCAATCATTCATCAGACAAACTTTTTCTAAGTCTACGTTACGTTTACTAAATATATCTTTTACTCGATTTTTAAAATGAGCATCATAATCAACAGTTACAAAATGTAAAACACTTACTTGAGTATGTTTGCCAGAAGCTTTTAGTCTGCAAACGGCAATGTCTAAACCGTCTAAAGAAGTGCCACTCATTAACCCAATTATTGTTCTTTCTTTCTTCTTCGATATTTGGTATAATTTTTCAATTTGGTGGTTCATTGGTAAAATATTTTAATGCGTTATTGTGCAGATTTTTTTCTTTTTTTACTATACTAAATCGTAATTAGTCAATTATTTGTTTAAATGTAATTAATAAACGATTAAAATGTTGGTGTAGTTGCAATATTTTGCTGTTTTTATTTTCCCATTCAATATTTATTCCTAAGTTTACTTACGATTGCTTATTTAAAAACTGTCATCATATCTACTTTGTTGCTGCCAACAGTTTCGTTAAGCATTTATTAAAACCCATTTATAAACAAATAAAAATTGCAGATGAAAAATTTTTACAAGCAATGTAATACTAAACTGGTATTACTTTTTGCTTTTACACTCGTTGGTGTTTGTTCTTTTGCTCAATTAAAAATTTCTGGAAAAGTAACTAATCAAAACGGCGGTTCAGCTGTTGCAGGAATTTCAGTTTTAGTAAAAGGAACAACCGTCGGTACAGTTACCGATAATAATGGTTTTTATAGTTTAACTAGTGTAAACTTAAAACCTGGAAATTATGTTTTGGTTTTTGCTGGGGTAGGTTTTAAAATTACTGAAAAAAGTATTACTGCTAGTAGTACTTTAGTAGATGTTGTAATTACAGAGAGTACTAGTAAGCTAGACGAGGTTATTGTAACAGGAACAAGTGCAGGAACAACTCGTAAGCAAATTGGTAGTTATGTTGCATCTGTAAAAGCAGAAGATTTAAATAAAGGTGCTTCTGGTAATGCATTACAAGCATTACAAGGAAAAACAGCTGGTGCACAAATTACACAAAATAGTGGCGATCCTGCAGGTGGTATTAGCGTTCGTTTACGTGGTGTAAGTTCTATCAACTCATCTTCTGAGCCGTTGTATATTGTAGATGGGGTAATTGTTAATAATGCTTCACCAAGAGTAACAAATACACAAAGCAATTATGATGGAGCAAATTTTGTAGGTGTTGTTGGTACTAATAGAATGGCTGATATTAATCCAGCTGATATTGAAAGAATTGAAGTATTGAATGGTGCTGCTGCTGCTGCTATTTATGGTAGCCGTGCCAATGCAGGTGTGGTGCAAATTTTTACAAAACGTGGGTCAACAGGTGCACCATCTATTACGTTTAGTACAAATTTAATTTTTAGTGGTTTAAGAAGTAAATTAGAAGTAAACCAAGCTCCTACAAAATTTGGAGGTCCAACAGATGGAGCAGGTGCACAAACACAAGATATTCTCAGTCCTGCATTAACAAATACAACAGCTGTAACTCGTTACGACTATCAAGATTTAATTTTTCGAAATGCAGTAGGTACAGATAATAACATATCTATTAGCGGGGGAACTGAAAATACTAAATATTTTTTATCAGGCTCTTATTTTAAAAATGAAGGGATTATACGAAATACCGATTTTCAACGCTTTAGCTTTAGAACTAATGTTGAGCAGAAATTAAGCAAATGGGCTACAGCATCTGTTGGTTTAAACTATATCAATAGCACTGCAAATGAAAAACCAGATGGTAACTCTTTTTTCTCTCCCATGAACTCAGTAACTATTTTAGGTAATTTTCATAATTTAAAAGCTAGAGATGCGTTGGGAAATTTACAAACTATAGGTAATTTAGGAAGAGTAAATCCCATTTCTGTAATTGAAGATTTTGAACAGATTAATCGTACAAGTCGTATCCTAAGTAATATAGGTTTAAAAATAAAACCTATTAAAAATGTTACCATCGATTACACAATGGGTATTGATAATTATTCTCAAAACGGAACATCTTTTATGCCGCCTTTTGCATATAATGTAAATGCTGCATTTTTTGGAGGAGGAACAACTTCAACAGATCCTACTTTAAATGGTTATGCTAGTTCTGCCACAAGCACCTTTTTTGGCATAAATCACGATATTAATGCTACTTACTCAACTAACATTACAAAAGATTTATCATCTGTAACTCAAGTTGGTTATAGTGAACAATATGAGCGTAACTCCTTTTTATTACAACAAGGTAGAGGATTAGCCCCTTTTGTAGAAACCGTTTCAGGTGCAAGTACAATTATGGCTGGAGCAGATAGTAGAAGTGAATTTTCTATTAATGGTGTATTTCTACAACAAAACTTTAAGTATCGTAATCATTTGTTTGTTACTGGTGCAATTCGTAGAGATGGCTCCAGTGTTTTTGGATCTGAACAAAGAAATCAGGTGTATAAAAAGGCCAACATTAGTTATGTATTATCAAGTGCAGATTATTGGCAAAAATTAGGTGTTAGTAAATGGATTGATTTAGCAAAAGTACGTGTAGCTTATGGTGAAAGTGGTAATCTTACTGGTATTGGTGCTTATGATAGATTTAATGTGTATTCTTCTACGTCTTTTTTAAGTAGAACTGCACTGAATTCAGGAGGAACTTTAGCAAATAGTAATGTAAAACCAGAACGTCAAGAAGAAATTGAGTTTGGTGTAGATTTAGCATTTTTAGATAATAGAATAAATTTTTCAGCTAATATTTACACAAAAAAAGTAAACGATTTATTGTTAAATAGATTTATTGCTCCTACAGCAGGTTTCTCTAGTTTATTGGATAATATTGGAAATTTACAAAACAAAGGGTTCGAATTAATCTTAGGTGCTACACCTGTTAAAACTAAAAACTTTACTTGGAGTATTAATGGTATTTTCAATAGAAACAAAAACGAGGTATTAAACATTGGAGCACAGTTAATACAGTTTTCAACCAATGGTGGTGCACCTGTTGCACTTATTCAGGGGCAAGCTGTTGGCGTATTTTATGGAACCTTTTTTGCAACTACACCTGGAGGCAATTATTCTAAATCTAGTACAGGATTGCCTGGAGGAAACTTAATTTTAAATGCTGCAGGTATTCCACGTCAAGAGTTAGGAACTCAAAATAGTGTTTTAGGTTATACTCCTCAACGTGATAATGCTGGTTTACCAACAGGTACACCTTTGCGTAAAGTAATTGGAGATCCAAATCCTGATTATACTACTACTTTAGTAAACGAGTTTACATACAAGCGTTTTAGTGTTCGTATTCAGATAGACGCTACCAAAGGTGGTGAAGTATTTAATGCTGATTTCAGAACTCGTCAAGGCGTTGGAAATGGAAAAATTGCTGAAATGGAACATAGGGGAATATTGCCAAGAGGTTATATTGCTGCTGCAACAGGTGTATATAATATTGAAGAATGGAGAATTGATGATGGAAGTAATGTTAGATTAAGAGAAGTATACATTGGTTACAGTGTTGGTAAATTAGGAAAAGCTTTTAAAGATGTATCAATAAACTTCAGTGGAAGAAATTTAGCAGTTTGGACAAATTACATTGGTTACGATCCTGAGGTAAATGCAGGTGGACAAAGTACTTTACTAAGAGGAATAGATTTTGGTGCTGTGCCAATTCCTAGAACCATCAGTTTTGGTATCCAAGCAAAATTTTAACTTTTGATAATCTTTAAAATAAAATACAATGAAATATATAATTGGTAAATATTCTTTTGGTTTAACAGCAATATTGTTGTTAACCTTTAGTAGTTGCAAAAAAAATTACAGTAATCCAAACGCGGCTTCAACGCCCGAAGTTTTTAGCAGTCCTAAAGGTATTATGGGTGCAGCCGTTGGAATTCATAGAACCTATTCTTTGTCGGTTGTTCCTCAAATGGTAGCTACAAATGCTATTACTACAAATGAAGCAGTTGTTGTAAATGTGGGTAATGTGTCTGAAGCATTATTAGCTGCAGGTGGTAATGCTGTAGATGGTAATAACGGATTATTAGGAAGTATTTGGATTAATAATTGTAAAACAATTTTTGATGCCGATAATGTAATTAATGCTTCAAATGGATTAACAGATTTAGGATACCGTAGTGGCTTAATAGGCTATGCTACAATTATTAGATCATTGGCTTACGGTAATTTGTGTATGTATTGGGAGCAAGTGCCAGATACTATTGGTAATGCAGTTACAAATCCTACAAGATTTATTACTAGAATGCAAGGCTATTCTAAAATTATTACTAGTATTGATAGAGCATTAGCTTTAATAACTGCAAATGCACCAACTGCCACCTTTTTATCTGATGCACCTGCAGGTATTAATATTGTTAGTACTTTACAAGCTCTAAAAGCTCGTTATTCTTTATTTGCAGGTAATTTTACAGCTGCTTTAACAGCTGCTAATGCTGTTAATATGAATGTCACTTCTGTATTTAATTACGATGCATTAAATGGTAACCCTATTTTCTTAGGCGTTACAGCCACAAACAATGTTTATCAACCAACAGATGGCAATTTAGGTTTGCCGCTTTCTGTTCAGCCTAATCCATCAGATGCTCGTATTGCTTTTTATACTGTTACAGCATCAAGTGCACCATTGTTTAGAATGCGTGGTTTTTTTACAGCTGTTAATCAATCAATTCCTATTTATTTAAATGATGAAATGAAGTTGATACGTGCAGAATGTTTATTACGTCAACCAACACCTGACGCTGCTGGTTCAAAACTAATTCTTGATGAAATATTGAAACAGGCTTCATCTGCCGATTTAAATGGTGTAGGTGCTAATATTGCTGCTGGTTATACAGGAACAGTGGATGTTCCATCTTTATTGGTAGAAGTATACAGAAACCGCTGTGTCGAATTGTTTATGAGTGGTTTAAAGCTAGAAGACATGCGTAGATTTGGCAGAGCAAATTCTGAGCGTAAACGTAATTTTTTCCCTTATCCTTTCAGAGAAAGAGACAATAATCCTAATACACCTGCCGATCCTACATTTTAATTCAATTTCAACGTTCTTGTTTTCAAAAGAGACTGTCTACTTTATAATTGGCAGTCTCTTTTTTTATGTATAAGTATTGCCTGTTCGATAAATTTTTATTGTATCTTTTTCAGCTAAACAATCAAAATAATTTTCCTTGTTCTCCCGGTCTTCTAAATTGGCTACAATCTAAATTCCATCGTTCATCATTTAAACTATAAAGCTTGTTGTATTGCTTAAATTGTTGTTGTACCAAAGCAGCAATGGGGCCTTCACCTCTCATTCTAATTCCAAATCTACTATCATTTACTTGTCCATTATGTGCTTTTTCTATTAAATGCCAAACCTTATCTGCTCTGTTCGAAAAGTTCTTATACAGCCAATCATGAAAAAGTAATTTAATCGCTCCGTTTAATCGAATAAAAGTGTAGGTGCTAAATTTTGCCCCGTTTTCGCTTGCCGCTTTCATTATACGTTGCATTTCATGTTCATTCAATCCAGGTATCATTGGCCCTAACATTACACCTGTATGTATACCCAATTTACTTAGTTCATTGATGGTTTTTAATCTTTGTAAAGCAGTTGTGGTTCTTGGTTCCATCACTCTTCTCAATTCTTCATTCAAACTAGTAATGCTTACCAATACACTTACAATTTGCTTTTTAGCCATTTCTTGTAACAGATCTTTGTCTCTTAAAATACCTGCATTTTTTGTTATGATGCCAACTGGTTGATTGAATTCGTTACAAACTTCTAATAGCTGTTTGGTTAATTGAAAACGTTTTTCTGCTGGTTGATAACAATCTGTATTACCGCTTAAACTAATAGGCACACATTGCCATTTTGGATGCATTAAAAATTTACGAAGTAGTTCCGGTGCATTTTTCTTAATGGTAATTTTTGTTTCAAAATCTATACCAGCACTCCAGCCCCAATATTCAAATGAATTTCTTGCATAGCAATAAATACAACCATGTTCACAACCTTGATATGGATTCATGCTGTAGAACATACCAACATCAGGACTGTCTACTTTATTCACGATGGTTTTAGCATTGTCTTCTAAGTAAATTGTTGTAGGATGTTTTTCTGTCCAGTCATCTATCGATTCTATTTGTTCTTTTATTTTCTCATGCTGTAAAAAACGATTTTTGGTATTGAATTGTGCACCTCTTCCTTTTATATATTCGTTTTTATCAGCAGTAGATGTTGGATGAATATTCGGATTGTTTTCATTGTTCTGCATACAAAAGTTGTTCAATAGAAGAGTAGTATGTTAGTTGTTTACGTTTAATTAAAAAGCATAGTTTGTACCACAGGTTTAGCCTGATTGTTCGACAATGAAATTTTCGCTGCAATGCTATACGCTTCTGTTTTACTAGTTCTTTTAAGTAATACTAATTGTGTGGCCATAAAATGTGCAGAAAGTGGTACATGAGCATAGTGTTTCCAAGATTGTTCGTATTGCCAAGGCAATAATTTTCTAGCAATTGAAATGTTGGGTTCTGCTATAAAATGTGGCTTTTGTTCTTTGTTGTATTGTAACAACGATTGAATGGGTTTTAGTAGTTTTATTAATTCTGTAATTTTAGTGGTGCTTGTTACTTTTATAAAAAGTGAATGTGAAGGGTGATTGCCAAATCCATCTAGTGTAACCATAAATGGCATTAATGGTGCAACTAATTTTTGTAAATGCTGTATTATTTTGGGTTCAAGTATGTTTATTTGTTCAAACCTTAGCAGTGTTATATTTGGTTTGCTATACAATGCCTGTGCACAATTATAAGTATCTGCAAATTGTTTTTTAATATCCATTATTTTATGATGCAAATCTTCATGTGGTTGCATAACCAATACATATTCGTTTACGGTTAATTGCTCTTTGCTAAACGGAGCATTATTTTTCAGTACATGATTAGATAGTAGTTGTTGCACCATTTCTAAAACAATAGAATACGATTAATTAATTTTTCTGTTTCGCCTGTTTTGGTTTTGTATAAACAAACCGATTTTAGCTTTTCTGCTGTATCGTTACCACTAATACTTGTAAGTAATTGTATGGCAGGTATGTCAAAAGCAGCTTGCCATTGAGTAACCAATTTACAAAGCAAAGTATGCGTATTGCTAAGGCTTCCATCGCTTTGTACGCATAAATTACTTAAATGCCTGAGTAGCATATTTTCTGTTTGCTCGTCTGCACAAAAACCAGCTAATGTTAATAACGATGCCGTGTTGTTACACTCTGCTGTAATACGATATTCTTGGTGTTTGTTCAATGCTGTATACATAAAAATAAGTTGATGTAAAACTAAATTTTGTGGTATAAAAATACTAATTAATTTAGCATTTCAAAAAATAATTTTATTTTTTGAAAACGGCTTAATAGTTCTTCACTTCTAAATAATACTTATATGCACAATGAAACATTTCACAACACAACTTATAACGGTACCAAACAATTTGTGCAGCAAGATGTGCAAACAGCCAATGCCACTGGTTTTGGAGCTGCTGCCGACGATTATTCTGAACGAGGAATAGATTTGAATGAACAGCTTATTATGAACAAACCTGCTACCTATTTTTTTAAAATGAATAGCGATGCAATGGTAGACGCAGGTATTGCTGTTGGCGATATTTTAATTGTAGATAGAAGTATTAAAGCAAGTAATGGAAAAATTATTGTAGCAACTGTTGATGGTGAATTGTTTGTAAGGCGTTTTCAGCAAAATGGTCAACAATTTTGGCTAGAAGCTGCTAATAAACGCTATAATAATTTAGTATTAAATGAGGTAACTCAATACAATACATGGGGCGTTGTTACCTGTTGTATTCATTTAATAGACCCTGTTTTGGTAAATTATAATTCTCCTAAAAAAAATGCTATTAAAAAATGATAGCTATAGTTGATTGTAATAGTTTTTACTGTTCTTGTGAACGTGTTTTTCGACCTGAATTACACAACAAGCCTGTAGTTGTACTGAGTAATAATGATGGCTGTATTATTGCTCGTAGCGATGAAGCCAAAGTATTGGGTGTAGAAATGGCGGGCCCTTATTTTAAAGCCAAACCACTTATTGAAAAACACCAAGTAGCTACTTTTTCGAGTAATTACAATTTATATGGAGATATGAGTTGGCGTGTAATGGAAACACTACGGATGCTTGTTGGCGAACAAAACGTAGAAGTATATAGTGTAGATGAATGCTTTGTAAATTTGCAAAGCTTGCCTTTAAATACAATACATGCTACTGCTGTTCATTTAAAAGAAATGGTAGAAATGTGGACAGGTATTAAAGTCTCTATCGGTGTTGCCCCTACAAAAGTGTTGTCTAAAGTAGCCAACAGATTAGCTAAGAAAAATAAGGTTGCTACAGGTTGTGTGCTATTGTTAGATTCTCCACGAAAAATAGAACAAGCTCTGCAAAAAACCAATGTTGAAGATATTTGGGGTGTTGGTAGGCAATATGCTGAAAAGCTACATCGTATGAATATTGCTACTGCATACGATTTAAGTATAAAAGATATTGAATGGGCAAGAAAAAATTTAGGTGGAGTAGTAGGGGAGCGTTTAGTTAGAGAATTGAAAGGCGAACAAAGCAGAATATTTGAAGCTCCTTTGGTTACTAAAAAAATGATTGCTACAACAAGAATGTTTGGTTCACCAGTAAAAGATATTCAAAGTATTAAAGAAGCTGTAGCCACTTATACAGCAAGGGCAGCAGAAAAACTACGCAGGCAACATAGTGCTGCAAAAACCATAAGTGTATTTGTAGTGCCTAAACAACAAACCGATTCTCCTCGTTTTAAACATGGACCAACTCAAAGTGCTTATACCATTTTGCCCATAGCAACTGCACTTACAAATGAATTGATAAAACCAGCTATTACATTGGTAGATGCGTTGTTTGAGCAAGGAAAAATATACAAAAAAGCAGGTGTAATTCTAAGCGATATTGTTGCTGACAATGCCATTCAAGGTAGTTTGTTTACAGAACAAGCCAAACAACAACAACGTATGTTGATGAGTACGATTGATAACATTAATTTTTCTATGCGAAACGATGTATTAAAATTTGCTGCAAGTGGAACCAGTAAAAACTGGAAAATGCAACAAAACTTTCATAGTCCAAGATATACAACTAGGTGGGACGAAATTTGTAAAGTACAATAGCTAAAACAAATGTTGTTGCTGCGGTAAAAATTGTGGTTTTGCCAGTTGTAAGCCACATGTTTTATTGAGTTTGTCTATCATGTATACGGTTAATTCTGGAGAATAGCGTTCATCATGCATGTGCATGAAAAAATAAACCGATTCCATACCTTGTTGTAGCCAATATTGTATTCTGAGAATCCATTCATCAATACGGGTGTAATCTGTTGCATGTAAACTATTGCCAACGTAACGAATAAATGTTTTAGGAACTGTTAAATGCATGTGTGCACAATCTCTTCTACCACTTGTATCTGTAATTACAATGCCTATTCCTTTGCTTTTCAAAAAGTGAAATAGCTCGGTTTTAATGGCTTCAATGCCAAACCAATCTGTATGTCTTACTTCTACAAAAAACTGAAAGTTGGTAGGTAACGATTGTAAAAATGAAAATAATTCTTCTTTTCGTTTGGGTGAAAATGTCTCACTTAGCTGAATAAAAATGGGGCCTAAATGCTGTTTAAAAGCTTGAATATTGTTTAAAAATTCATGAACAAGTAACTCTTTATTTAGTAAACTGCTGCTATGTGTAACTTCTTTATACATTTTCGGGCAAAAAATAAAATCTCGTCCATTAGCTTGGTTAACCCACTTTTCTATTGTAGATGCAGAATATATTTTATAGTGTGTAGCATTTAATTCAATGCTATTATAATGCTGCACATAGTGTGTTAAGAAATCTTTGTCCTTCGTTTTTGGTGGATAAATTTTACCTATCCATTCTGTTCGTCCCCATTTTGCACATCCAATGTATATTTTAGGAGCAGCGGCAGGATTTCCAGATAGTATATTTCGATTAAATACAGGTTCTTTGGGTAAAAAAAATTGTATCGATTCTAGTTCTGATTCAGACACACGACCAAATTCCATAAAAGTTTTTATATGATGATTGAATTGAAAATACAATTTCTAACAGAAATAATGCTGAATAGTTGATAAGTACACCGTTTGTAGCCTTATTTTTACGCCATGAAGCCAACAGTAAAAAACATCATTTTCGATTTAGGAGGAATATTTTTATCGCTTAATTACCAACTTACCAAAGATGCATTTATTGCTTTAGGCGTAAAAGATTTCGATGAGCATTTTACACAACATCATGCAAATGATTTGTTTGAGAAATTAGAAAAAGGACAAATTACTGAAACTGAATTTTATGATGAATTAAGAGCTGCTACTAATTTGCAAGCTAGTAACGATGAAATTAAAACTGCTTGGAATGCAATGCTGTTAGGATTTATTCCTGAAAAAATTGAATGGCTAAAAGCAATTAAACAACGATACAATGTGTTTTTATTCTCTAACACCAATCAAATTCATTACGATGCTTTTATGGATTTGTATGTAAGAGATATTGGAACCAACGATTTTAATACACATTTTATAAAAGCGTATTATTCTCAATATATGGGTTTAAGAAAACCTTATGCAGCATCGTTTTTGCACATTATTCATGAACAAAATTTACAAGTAGCAGAAACTTTGTTTATTGATGATACGGAGAAAAATATTGTAACGGCCAACGAATTGGGTCTTCAAACTGTTTTACTTTTAGCACCACAAACGGTATTGGATTTAGAATTATAATTAATTTTTTACTTCCTCAAAATCAATATATTCATCGTTGTTGTTGCTTGTTGGCTGTTTTTGTACAGGCTCTTGTTTGGGCATATTCGAAAATGGTGTTTGCTGAAAAGGCGTTTGTTGGAATGGTTGCTGATCTTGCATTTGACGCATATTTTTTTTCATGGCAGAAACCGTTCTGCTAATGGGTATCACAAACTGAAAAATAAAGCGATACAATAAATAAATTACAAACCCCCAAAGTAAATATTTTAACATAAGGCTGTAAAGATAAATGTGTATAACAATTATTCTTACAGTTTTAGCATGTGATTAACGGTTTTGCATTAAATAATACAGCTTTTGTGTAAAAAATAACCTGTATTTTAAACATAGGCATATACATTTGCACAATTTATTTTTTTAGTTCCATCAGCGAACAGAACGTACAAGAGTGCGACGCAACAAAAGCCTCATGCATGTTCTACAGCTGGTTAACAAAGCCTTACTATGCCTAAAGACAACTCTATTCAATCGGTTTTAATTATTGGTTCTGGTCCCATTATTATCGGACAAGCTTGTGAATTCGACTATTCTGGCTCTCAAGCAGCACGTAGTTTAAGAGAAGAGGGAATTGAAGTGATTTTGATTAATAGTAATCCTGCTACTATTATGACCGATCCTATGATGGCAGATAAAGTGTATTTATTGCCATTAACGCCTGAAAGTATTGAACAAATTTTGCAAGAAAACAAAATTGATGCTGTATTGCCAACAATGGGTGGACAAACCGCTTTGAACTTGTGTAAAGAGGTAGATGAACTAGGTATTTGGGAAAAATACAATTGCAAAATGATTGGTGTAGATGTGGCAGCCATTGACACAGCAGAAGATAGAGAACAGTTTAGACAATTAATGGTAAAAATTGGTGTTGCTGTAGCACCTAGCCATGTAGCCAATAGTTTTTTAGAAGGAAAAGAATTTGCTCAAAAAATTGGGTTTCCGTTGGTAATTCGTCCATCATTTACCTTAGGTGGAACTGGTGGCGGCTTTGTGCATAGCAAAGATGAATTAGATGCAGCTTTAGAACGTGGTTTAAAAGCTAGCCCTATACATGAAGTATTGGTAGAAAAAGCAGTTTTAGGGTGGAAAGAATATGAATTAGAATTGTTGAGAGATAAAAATGATAACGTTGTTATTATTTGTACAGTAGAAAATTTAGATCCAATGGGTGTGCATACAGGTGATAGTATTACAGTAGCACCTGCCATGACGTTGAGCGATACGGCTTATCAAGAAATGCGTAATCAAGCCATGTTAATGATGCGTAGTTTGGGTAATTTTCAAGGAGGTTGTAATGTACAGTTTGCTCAAAACCCTGCAACAGAAGAATTAATTGCGGTAGAAATTAATCCTCGTGTAAGCCGTTCTTCTGCATTAGCTAGTAAAGCAACGGGTTATCCTATTGCAAAAATTGCTGCAAAATTAGCCATTGGTTATACTTTAGACGAATTAAAGAATCAGATTACACAAACTACATCGGCCTATTTTGAGCCAGCATTAGATTATGTAATTGTAAAAATGCCACGTTGGAATTTTGATAAATTTAAAGGTGCAAACGATACTTTAGGTTTACAAATGAAAAGCGTAGGAGAGGTAATGGCCATTGGTAGGAGTTTTACAGAAGCATTGCAAAAAGCTTGTCAAAGTTTAGAAAACGATGCTGTTGGTTTGGGTTATTATGGCAAAAGTTTAATGAAGAGTGAAGAATTGGTAGAATATATTAAAACACCAAAGTGGGATAGAATATTTAGAATAAAAGACGCTTTAATGCAAGGTTCTACAGTTAAAAGCATTGCACAAGCAACAGGTATAGATCGTTGGTTTTTATACCAAATACAAAAGATATGTTTGATTGAAAAAGAAATTGGTAATTATCGATTAGAATCTTTGCCTGAAACACTTTTAAAAGATGCCAAAAAGAATGGCTTTAGCGATGCACAAATTGCTAAAATATTACAAGGCACTTGTAGTGATGATGAGGTGTATGAAAAAAGAAAAGCATTAGGTATAACTAGAGTATACAAAATGGTAGATACTTGTGCTGCTGAATTTGAGGCCAAAACACCTTATTTCTACAGTAGTTTTGAAGGGTAAATAAAAGGATTTGAGATAAACAAAAAGCAGGCTTTGTAAAAATAAGAGCCTGCTTTTTTATTATAAAGTTTTTATGTAAACTAATTTACTTGCTACTAGTTTTTGTAATTTATATGAACTTGAGTAATAAAGGTTAGCACTTACAATTTTAGCAACTATTTTCTACTAAAACCATGTAATTGGTTGTTGTTTTTTCAATTATAGGGGGCAAATCAATTTTTCGATTTTAGGGTATTTATTTTTTGTTGCATCCTCAATACATTCACTCACTAATTTATTGTTAAAAATTAATTATTTGCTCTTTCAATAAAAATTACGATTATTGCATGAAGTTAATCGATTGAATTTTGTGAAATAGGGCGTAATTGATTAAATGATTGCGACTTTTCTGACTTGCCGAAATTATATGTTATGAAAATAATCGTTCCTTATTGTGTCAATATGAATTATCGATACCATTTTATTACTATTAATAATTTAATCAAAATAATACCAACTAACTAACCGAATTACAATCAACAAAACATTACCTCTAATTTTTTATCAAACAAAATGTCTGCTATATGAAAAAAAACTTTCCTTTCTTTTTGCTACTTACATCACTCTTTTGCTTTAATCAAAGTATCTTCTCCCAGAAAACGTGGGTGGGTACAGCTACTGGTGGTAGTTGGAACACTGATGCCAATTGGAGTGGAGGTGTAAAACCCGGGTCTAATGATGATGTTGTAATTACTACAACTGACTTGATGACTATTGTTCTTGATTTTACAAATTCTACAATTATTAATTCACTTACAATTAATGGTACACATAATGTTATATTTACAACAGATGCAAATAGAACCATTAACCTAGGAGGTGCTGGTACATCTGGTACTGCACTAAATATTGCAGCTTCAAGAGCTTTAACGCTTAATTCACCCGCAACAGTCTCAGTTGGTATTATATTAAGTATTCCTACAAATTATACTGCAACAATCAATGGTACGCTTAATCTTGCAGCATTTGGTACGGGTACAGGTGTTGCTGCCTCTCAAAGCAACCAATTACTAGCAGTAGATGCCAATAGTGTTCAAGTAAATAGTGGTGGAGCGATTAATGCAAATGCAAGAAATAATGGTACGGGGGTGTATCCTTTTGGTGCAACAGCTACAAATAATAATATAATTGTTTTTAATAGTGGTTCAAGTTTTACACATTATGGAGGTAATGGACCTTGGGGTAGTGCATCAGCCCCTGCAGCAATTGCTGAATTTAAATCAGGAAGTACGTTTAACGTTTTCAGCGCTAGTACACCTTTCAATCCGTCTTTAGCAGGACGATCTTTAGGTAATCTAGTGATTGGTTGTGGCTGTACACTTACAAACGTTAGCAATGCGTCTAGCTTAACAACAACAATTGAAAACCTAACTGTTAATTCCGGTACTATGGCTTTGTTTGCAGCAAGTGGTAGTACAGCATTGCCTACTTATTCGCTAGGTAATATATCTCTTGGTCAATCGGGTACAGGAACAGCAACACTATCTCTTAGAGCTGATGGTGCTAGTGGACAAACTGCTTCTTATACTATTAGTGGAAATATAGTTCTTGGTAATAATTCTACGGCTGCAACATCTAGTCTAAACTTTGGCAATACTTCTTCATCTAGTGGGGGGGCTATTACTAATATTACTTTCACAGGTGTAAATAAGTCATTAACAGAGGGAAGTGCAGGTACGAAAAATTTTAATATTTCAACATCTAACTCTGGCTCATCAAATTTCACTACTAACATAGTGCTGCAAACTGGGGCTAGTTTTACATTTAATAAAAATATGCTTCTTGACAATACTGCTAACAGTACTATTTCCTTAAATATTAATCCAACTGCTACGCTTACAATAGCAGGTGCAAATACAGCATTTAGGCACAATTCAGCAACCAACACTTTTACCAACAATGGTTTGTTAGTAATAGCATCTACAGCTGCAGGTACTGCAAGAATTGCAAATTCTACAGGTGCCATTCCTGGCAATGTTACAGTACAACGTTTTATACCAGGTGGTAATCGTCGTTTTCGTTTTATAAGCCATCCGTTCAAAAGAGATACAAGTATTAATATAGTGAGAGGTATAGATTATACAGGTGCAAATGGAACAGCCAATGGTTTCAGTATAAATACTGGTACTAATAGTCCAAGTGTGTTTATGTTCAATACAGCTACTGCCGATGGCGGTAGCCCAACAGATGCAGGATGGACAGCATTTACAGCAGCTAATACCAATGTTGGTGCCAATGCTTTTAAAATTGGTCAAGGTATAAGAATTTTAGTGCGTGGAGCCGCAGGACAAGGTTTGGATGGTAATACTTATGTTCCTAGAGATACAACTATCAGTATGACAGGTAATGTAAATACGGGGAATGTAGATGTGCCATTGGTTTTAGGAGGAAGTGGAACAACACAAGACTTTAACTTGATAGGTAATCCATATCCTGCACCAGTAAATATTGGAGCAATTGTAAAGGCGAGTAGTTTAATAACTGCTAAAACAATATATGTACGTAATCCTGCTACGAGTGCCTATTTAACAAAACCTGTAGGAACAGGTGATGCAAATGATGGAAATTATACCTTAAACAGCTTATCAGCATTTTTTGTAAAAGCAAATTCAGCAGGTAATTTGGTTTTTGCAGAAGCCAATAAAGTAACAACTGAAAGTGGTGACGTAGTTTTTGCAGATGATGCCAATGTTAAAACACCTATGATAGAATTAGAGGCACAAATAAATGGTCAAGTGTACGATAACTACATTGTGAAATTCAGCAACCAATACAGCAAAGGCTTAGATAAAGATTTTGATGCTGTAAAAATGCAAAACGACATAGTAAATTTATATAGTAAAACAAGCGAAGGAAAACAACTGGGTTTAGATGCTAGAAATTTTAGCCAACAAACTGAAATACCTTTAGGCCTTACCATTAATAATGGCAAACAAACCATAACCTTAAAAAATACAAACAATTATTTATCCGAGAATATGGAAGTTGTGTTATGGGATAAACTAACTAACATAAAAACACCATTGGTAAAAGATGCTGCTTATACATTAGAACTTGATAAAGATAATGTAGAAACAATTGGAGAGGACAGATTAGTATTATTATTAAGTAGTAAAACAACAGCTGTTATAGATGCATTACCAACAGCCAGTGCATTTACTGCAAAATTAGTGGGAAGCAATTTAGTGGGTAATAATGATGTACAAGTACGTATAGTGAATCCTCTAAAAGCCAATACCAATGTTAAATTAGTAAACACGTTAGGTCAGTTGATAAGTAATCAACAAGGTAGCCAATTAGATGTACAAAATATAAGTATCTCTACTAAACAATTATTAGCTGGTAAATACTTTGTAGAGGTACAATGTGGTACTGAAAAACAAGTAATTCAAATTGTTAAAAATTAAGTTTGGTTTAATTAAGTAATAAAAATTTAAAACACCTTTTTTAGTTTCCTCTTGAATGGTAGGAATATAAATAAGGAAAAAACTCAGCACAATGAAACAACTAAAATCATATAAGAAACAACTTCTAAATATAGCATTTATCCTTTTTATTCTTTTAATTCCAACTGCCATTTTCGCACAGCCAGGATTTGATGACGATGTAAGTGATGTGCCAGTAGATGGCGGACTTTCATTGCTAGTAGCAGCAGGAATAGGTTATGGTGCTAAAAAAATGAGAGATAAGCGTCAAAAATAAGTTCGGTTCAGTTGTTTAAATAGAAAGAGGCTTTTCATTTTTTTGAAAAGCCTCTTTTGTTTTTTATGCAAAATAATTGCGGTTATAAATCTCCAAGAATAGGTCTTAGAATAATGTCTTCTACAACTGCTTGTGCAGAAAGTTGCGAACATGCAAATACCATTTTAGCAATATCATCAGCTTCCATAATTCTGTTTTTGTCAACACCACTATCGGCCCAACTATCTGTAAATGCTGCACCTGGTAAAACTGCTGTCACTTTTATGGAGTGTAGTTTTAGCTCTTCTCTCAGGTTTTTACTAAATCCTAAAAGAGCAAATTTGCTAATGCTGTAGCTGCCTCCATTGGCATATGCTTGTAAAGATGCTATAGAACAAATGTTGAAAATATGACCTGCTTTTTTTTCAATCATCGAAGGTAAAACTGCTCTCGTAAAATGGTAAGCACTATACAAGTTGGTAGCCATCATTTTTTCTAAAATACCTTCTGCTTCATTGTGTATGCTACCTGGTAAAAAGCTTCCTGCATTGTTAATTACGATATCTGGTGTGCCAAATGTGAGACACCAATTTGCAAAATTTACTACTTCTTCCTGCACACTCATGTCTACAGGCATTGCCTTAATTTCAATATTTGCGTACATGTTTTGAAAAGTTTGTACCATTTCGTATAAATTGGTTTCACTTCTTGCACAAACTAAAATTCTATATCCAGCAGCTGCAAATTGATGAGCCATTGCAAGTCCTAACCCTTTTGTAGCACCAGTAATAATTACATTCATGTAGAGTTTTTTTATGATAACAACTGTAATAAAAAATAAACAACAGGTGTTGCTAATAGCAACGAATCAAAGCGATCTAAAAAACCACCATGACCTGGCATAAACGAACCACTATCTTTAACGTTTGCCATGCGTTTTAGTTTACTTTCTAGCAAATCGCCCAAAGTGCCCACAATAGCAGCACATGAAGAAATAATGAGTAGTGTAGTGAGGTTTAAAATTTCTAAAACATAGTTTCCAACTATTGTAACCACCACAATTGCTAAAATGGCTCCACCAATAGTGCCTTCCCAAGTTTTTTTGGGTGAAATAGGAGATAATGGTGTTTTGCCAATAAATGATCCTACAATATATGCCATGGTATCGTTTATCCATATAGATGCAATTAATACCATTGGTGTAATCCATCCTAAATCTCTTGAAAGCTCGTTGTCTGTAAATTCCATTCCTTTGTTTCTTAATGTAATCATTAGCGACCAGCTAAACGATATGTAAAACAATCCCAAAATGGCATGTAGCAACAGTTTGTTATTTCCTTTTTTTTGCAGAAATAAAGTAGTAAAGGCAAGAATAATGAGTGTAACACAAATAACATAAAAGGCAACATCATGTAAATGAATATTGGCAATATGGTATGCTTTATTGGTATGAAATAGCATAAATCCAAACCCTAATACCATAAATCCATATTCTAATATTGGATGTATGGATGCATAATTCGAATCAATTCGTTTCATTAATTGTTGATATTCTACCCAACAACCAAAATGAATTACAGAAAAGAGAATTAAAAAACTCCAGTGATTATAAAGCAAGCAACTAAGCATTACAGCAACAAAAATAATTGCCGTTAATGCCCTTGTTTTAAAGGTTTGTATGTTTAATGCCATAAATAAAATGTAAAAATTAGTTGAGTAAAGCCTTTTCTAAAATGCTATTAGCAATGTCCTTTAAAGTAATGGGTACATATACTTCAATATCTCCAAAATTGATATAGCTACTATCTTGTTTATTAAGTAGTTGTACTGGTATTTCATTTTCTTCAAGCATTCCTTGAATAATATTTGCTTCAGCGTAGCTACGTGTTTTATACAATAAATGCCATTGTTGCATCATTACTTACACATTTTAAGATATTGAAGCGTTTTCTGTTGCCAATAAAGAATTGCGTTTGTTTACTTTTTTACATTCTTCAATAAATAAATAAATAGCACCAATTAGTAAAACCAAAGCACCTACACCTAACCAAATAGGAAAATGATCTTCCATTGCATCTTTTGTAAGTTTACCCTTTTTGGTTAAGTAATACAATTGGGAAACAGCAATAGCATTGTTTAAAAAATGAGCCAATATATTTAACCAAATACTTTTGCCATAATAAAATAAAAGTCCTAAAACAACACCTAATGCTGTTCTAGTTAAAAAGCCAAAATAACTCATGTGAATGGCACTAAAAACAATGCTTGTAACTATAATTGCCACCCAATGATTTTTAAACCAATTTGTTAAAAGATTTTGCACAGCACCTCTAAAAAATACTTCTTCTACAATAGCAGGAGCTAATGCAATAATAAAAATGGCTATTAAATAATCGGTAAAATTCTTCATGTTTACCATAGCCATAATTTGTTCGCTGTACGATTCTTCTGCTTTTTTAAACAAAGCATATAATTTTTTAGAAATAGGGATTGCTGCATTAATTTCTGCTAAAAGGCTACCTACAAAAAGTGCCAAAGTAGCAATCACTAGCACCCAAAGCAATTGTTTAAACGAAATTTTAGTGTTAAACTGTAAATATTTAAATGGCTTTTTATGTGCAATAAAGGCAAATAAAAAAGCAGGAGTAAAGAAGATAACAATAGTAGAAACTACTTGTACTACTCTGTTTGCATCAGCATATTTAGGGTTTAATAATTCTTTTTCTATATTAAAAAAACTTACTCCACTCATTAAGCAAAATATCAAAATCGATAAAAAGCCACCTATTACCAAACCTCCTCCTGTTAATCCTAATAGTAAACCCAATTGCGACCAATAATTCATTTCTCTATGTTCACCTCTTTTTGGTACCGTAAAAGGTAACGTTACTGTTTGAGTTGAAGTAGTATCTTCTTTAATTTGTTCTATATGTTCTTCCATAAAAAAATAGCTTGTACTTTTGTGCGTTTTAAACAAAGATAAAAGTTACAAGTTACCAAACGAACAAACCTTATAACACTATGGTTGCAATAGATACAATACAATTACCCGATTTTCCATTATTGCTTGCACCTATGGAAGATGTTAGCGATCCTCCGTTTAGAATTGTTTGTAAAGAAAATGGGGCAGATTTAATGTACACCGAATTTATTAGTAGTGAAGGTTTAATTAGAGATGCTATTAAAAGCCGTAAAAAGCTAGATATTTTTGAAGAAGAACGACCTGTAGGAATTCAAATTTTTGGTGGTGATGAAGAAAGTTTATCATTAGCTGCTAAAATAGTAGACGTTACAAATCCTGATTTATTAGATATAAATTTTGGTTGTCCGGTAAAAAAAGTTGCTTGTAGAGGTGCAGGTGCAGGCGTTTTAAAAGATATAGATTTGATGGTGCGTTTAACTTCAGCGGTTGTAAAATCAACGTCTTTACCTGTAACTGTAAAAACACGTTTAGGTTGGGATGAAAATAGTTTGAATATTGAAGAAGTAGCAGAACGATTGCAAGATTGTGGCATTAAAGCATTAGCCATTCATGGAAGAACAAGGGCTCAAATGTATAAAGGAGAAGCCGATTGGACACTCATTGCTAAAGTGAAAAATAATCCTAGAATTCATATTCCTATTTTTGGAAACGGAGATATTGATAGCCCTCAAAAAGCAGTTGAATATAAAAATAGATATGGTGTAGATGGTGTAATGATAGGAAGGGCTGCAATTGGTTACCCATGGATATTTAGAGAAATAAAACATTATATAGCCACAGGTACATTAATGGATAGCCCTACTGTTGAAGAAAGAGTACAAGTTAGTAAACAACATTTAAGAAAATCGGTTGAATGGAAGGGAAATGTAGTTGGTATTAATGAAATGCGTAGGCATTATACCAACTATTTAAAAGGATTGCCCAATATTAAAGAATTTAGAAACAAACTTGTTACCTTAAAAAATATTGAAGAAGTAGAAGCTGTATTAGATGAGGTAGAACAATATTATAAAGGATACGCCATTGAAAGAACGCCGATTGAATTAATTAATTATCACGAAAAATGCCCTGTTTAAGTTGCTTATTACACAACTTTACAAAAGTATAAGTGTTGTATTTGCATGGCTACTACAAATGAAGCATTTATTACCGTAAATAATATTGCGTATACCTTATCTGATGTTGAAAAAGATTGTTGGTTACGATTGTTAAATGGCAGTTTAAAAAGTAAAGATGCATTCCATTTAGCATCTGTTGCAAATTTTAGTAACGGAGAAATTAGTCAAAGAACAGTAGTATTGCGTAAGGTTTTACCACAAGAAAAATTACTACGTTTTCATACAGATATTCGAAGCAATAAATGGACGAGTTTGCAAGAAAATAATGTAGTAAGCATGCTTTTTTATGATGCTGCTGCAAGAATTCAAATTCGAATAAAAGGTTTTGCTGTTTTACATTATGCAGATGAAATCGCTAATGATGCTTGGGAAAAAACAAATGTTTCGAGTAGACGTTGTTATTTAGCTACGGCTGCACCTTCAAGTGTTTCTGAATTGCCTACAAGTGGGTTACAAGAACAATTTGAACTAAAAGATCCAACAATAGCTGAAAGCGAAGCCGGAAAAATAAACTTTGGAGTAGTTTCTGTGCAAGCACAATCAATCGATTGGTTTTGGCTACATCATGCAGGGCATAGAAGAGCTTTTTTTGATTATGGTAATGGACAATCTACTTGGTTAATTCCATAAATTATTTATACTCAATTTTTACTTTAACAACACCTTGTGTTATCAAATCTATTTGTTTAGCAGCAGCCTTGCTTAGGTCTATAATTCTGCCGCTTACGAACGGACCTCTATCATTTATTCTTACCATTACAGTTTTACCATTGCTTATATTGGTCACTTTTACCATAGTGCCAAATGGAAGTGTTCTGTGTGCAGCAGTAAATTTTGTAGCACTATATTTTTCGCCATTTGCAGTGCTTCTGCCAATGAATTTATCGGCATAATAAGAGGCTAACCCTATTTCTGATTTGTAGCCTGCACTATTTGTTTGTTGTATTACTGTTTTTCTGTGACAACCAAAAGCAAATAACAACAAGCAAATTGCAACTACATAGCACCTAATTTTCTGCATATAATATATTGTAATTATAAAAAAGAGTACACCATTTTCTTACCCATAAAACAAAAAAAACCTATAGCACTTTCATGTATAGGTTTTTAAATCAGTAATAGCTTCTTTTACAAATTAAGATGCTTTAACGGCAGCTTTGAAAGTTGCTTTTTTTGAAGGACGGCTTTTGCCGAATGAACCTTTAAAACGCTTTCCTTTTGCTGTTTTTTTGTCGCCTCTACCCATGATATTAATGTTATTTATAAAAAGTGAATTGTAAAAATAAAAAATCCTGCTGAAATAGCAGGACTTTAATTCTTTTCTAAGTTTTTTGTACTTAGATTTTGGCACTCAATTCTTTACCAGCTTTGAATTTAGCTACTTTTTTAGCTTTAATTTTAATGGCAGCACCAGTTTGAGGATTACGGCCAGTACGTGCAGCACGTTTTGATACTGAAAAAGTTCCAAAACCTACTAATGTAACTTTATCGCCTTTTTTCAATGTTTTAGTAACAGTTGATGTGAAAGCATCTAAAGCAGCATTTGCTTGTGTTTTAGTTATACCCGCCTCTTCAGAGATTTGTGCAATTAAATCAGCCTTGTTCATAATTAAATTGTTTGAGTTTTATAGAGTAACAAATTTATTTGCTTTTAACTATCAGCAAAATAAATTTCTTGAAATTTCTACAATTCTTTTTCTTTTAAAACCCTTGTGTGTAAAGGGTTTTAAAAGTTTTGGTACAGTAGTGTCGGTGGTTTTAGGTTTATTTTTCAATGAAACTCAATCATAGCATGTGTTTTAGCTAAATTTTTGTATTCATTTTTTAATTAAACGTTTCAAAACAATATAACAAACAAATTGTAATTGCAAAATGAACTTATTAATCTATCCACAGAAAATGCACAATTGAACAGATGGAAAAATTACAGGCCAAAATCCATCCATTTTTCTACAAATTTTTCCAAAAAATGTAGTTGGCATTTATTTATCAAAAAAGAAAAATACACTGTGTAATGCTCAGATGCACTGCATTAAACTTCTAAAACTTGCAATTTGATTACCCCATTTTTGCAAAGCATCATTTCTTAACGCTGCTGCAAATTGATCAACATATTTATTGTATAAAGCTTTACTAGGTGTGTAATATTGAACAGTATAGGTAAGTCCGTCAGTTTCGTCGAGTTCTAAAATTTGTACAAATTGAAAATGAGTAAAACAACCTGTTTCTAATACTTGTGGTATATGAATTTCTTTCATCCATTGAATCCAAGATTCTTTAATTGGGTGAGCTACTTGTGTAGTAACATTGTACACAAAAGCAGCGTCTATAGCATTATTCATTTTATATATTATTTGATCGATAAGTAAATAGGGCAATGATCGCTATGTTTTGCATCTGGAAAAATAGCTGCATCGGCAATTTTCGATTGTAAACTATCTGTTACACTTATATAATCAATTCTCCATCCTTTATTTTGCAAACGAACCGATGGAAAGCGTTGACTCCACCAGGTATATTGCCCTGTTTTTTCGCCATGAATAAATCTAAATGTATCTACCCATTTATTGCTATATAATTTATCCATCCAAGCTCTTTCTTCTGGTAAAAAACCAGAAGAGTTTTTATTGCCTTTTGGATCATGAATATCAATAGGATGATGAGCTATATTATAATCGCCTGTCAAAATAATATGTGGACGGCTTTTTCTTACATCTTCTATGTAAGCATAAAATTCTTCCAACCATTGGTATTTGTAGGTTTGTCGTTCATCACCACTTGTTCCACTAGGAAAATAAGCATTTATTAAAGTAATATCTCCAAAATCGGCTCTAATTACCCTTCCTTCAAAATCGCTTTGTTCAATTCCATTTCCATAAAAAATAGCATCGGGTTTTATTTTTGTAAAAATGGCTACGCCACTATATCCTTTTTTTTGTGCTGAGAACCAGTATGTTTCAAAACCTAAAGCTTCAATTTTTGCAAAATCAACATCTTCTTTATTTGCTTTTGTTTCTTGTATGCAAACTATATCTGCAGGTGTTGTTTGTAACCATTCTAGCAATCCTTTTTTCATTGCAGCTCTTATGCCATTCGTGTTATAAGAAATAATTCGCATGTATTTGTCATTTATATTGCAATATACAGATTACATTACTCCTAATATTTACTTCAAAAAGTTCTGTAGTGTAAAAAACAATTCGGTTATGTTTCATTTCCACTGTGTGAATAGCCCATTTTCTCAAAACATATTTTTATTTTAATGAATATTAAATGGTAATTACAATAAAATCATACATTATCTGTTGC
This sequence comes from Chitinophagaceae bacterium, assembly GCA_051861445.1. Taxonomy (GTDB): domain Bacteria; phylum Bacteroidota; class Bacteroidia; order Chitinophagales; family Chitinophagaceae; genus Parasediminibacterium. The sequence continues at coordinate 69,290 of JBHYCS010000015.1, forward strand.
AGCTACATCAATTTGTATTAATTTCACGCCTCAATTAAAGAGCAAACGAATTTTATGGCAGAAGTGATATTAATGCCCCGTCTAAGTGATACAATGACTGAAGGGGTAATTGCCGCTTGGCACAAAAAAGTAGGTGATACTGTAAAAAAAGGTGATTTATTAGCTGAAATTGAAACTGATAAAGCTACCATGGAGTTAGAAAGCTATCAAAATGGTACATTACTACATATTGGTACTACTACAGGTGGTAAACTACAAGTAAACGATTTGTTGGCTATTCTTGGTAATAGCGGTGAAGATATTACTGCATTAATTGCACAACATAGTGGTGGTGCTGTAGTTGCTGCTGCTCCTACCGTAGTTGCAGAACAAGAACCAGTAGCTGTACCTGCTGCAATAATTTCATCATCTTCTTCTTTAGATGTTGCAAATATGGAAGAGGTGGTGTTAATGCCTCGTTTAAGTGATACAATGACAGAAGGTGTTATTGCTTCTTGGCAGAAAAATGTGGGTGATGTTGTGAAAAAGGGTGAAATTCTTGCCGAAATTGAAACCGATAAAGCTACAATGGAATTAGAAAGCTACAAAAATGGTAAGCTTTTATACCAAGGGGCTAAAGCCGGTGAAAAAATTCAAGTAAATGATTTATTGTGTATTATAGGTGAAGATGGATTAGATGTAAATGCAATTGTTGCTGCTGTTAAAAATCCTGCAGTTGCAGCTGCATCTACAGCTACTGCACCTCCTGTAGCCGCTACTGCTGCTCCTGTTGTGAGTGCACCTGCACCTGTAGCACAAGAAATTGTAAATGAAGGAAGAATCTTTGCTTCACCATTAGCTAAAAAATTAGCTTCTGAAAAGGGTATCGATTTGAAATATGTAAAAGGAACTGGCGATAACGGTAGAATTACTAAATCTGATATAGATAATTACAAACCAGCTGTTGCTAGTGCAGCTCCTACTTCTTCTGCACCTGCTACTTCTCCTACAACTTCTGATGTAGCTTCAACAAATAGCGGTGTTGTAAGTTTTGATGAAGTACCTGTTAGTCAAATGCGTAAAGTAATTGCTAAACGCTTAAGTGAAAGTTTATTTACTGCACCACATTTCTTCTTAACTATGAGCATTAATATGGATGCTTGTATTGTTGCAAGAAATAAAATGAATGAGGTTTCTAAATCTAAAATTAGCTTTAACGATATGGTTTTAAAAGCGACTGCTTTATCGTTAAAACAACATCCGAAAATTAATAGTAGCTGGTTAGGTGATAAAATTAGAATCAATCATCATGTAAATATTGGCGTTGCCGTTGCAGTAGATGAAGGTTTGTTGGTACCTGTCGTTCGTTTTGCAGATGGAAAAAGCTTGAGCCAAATTAATGCAGAAGTAAAAGATTACGCTCAAAAAGCAAAAGATAAAAAATTACAACCATCAGATTGGGAGGGAAGTACATTTACCATTTCTAATTTGGGTATGTTTGGTATCGATCAGTTTACAGCAATTATTAATCCACCAGATGCATGTATTTTGGCTGTAGGTGGCATTAGCCAAGAGCCAATTGTAAAAGATGGACAAATTGTAGTAGGTAACATTATGAAAGTAACCTTAAGTTGCGATCATAGAGTTGTTGATGGTGCTACAGGTGCTGCATTTTTACAAACTTTAAAAGGTTTGTTGGAAGAACCTGTTAGAATGTTGGTTTAGTTTAAATCATCTCTACATTATATTCAATCAAAAAGGCTACTTGTAAAAAGTAGCCTTTTTTTATGGTTAAAGTGGAAGAAAAGTTAGTTATCTAAGCAGTAGTGTTTTCGTTTTTTGTTAATCCAATTTTATACAAAATATATCCCATTGCTACAAAAAACAAGGTTCCTACAATAAAATATCCATTTTCGCTTAATAGTTGTGTTAAGTGATGCTCTAGGTTTACAGTATTTAAAAATTGTTCACCACTAGTTGTACCACTCATAAATGCAATAATTACACCAGCAACTGCACCACCAGCAACCAAACCTGTTGCAAATAAATTTCCTTTTCCTAATTCTTCTTCTTCTGATGACTGATGTTTTTTCTTAGGCGATTTTTTATCTACAAATGCTCTTACTGCACCACCAATTGCAATGGGTAATGTTGTGCTTAAAGGCAAATATGCACCTACAGCAAAACTTAACGATTTTATACCACACAGTTCTAAAGTAATAGCAACAAATACACCTACAAATACAAATTGCCAATCTAAGTTTTGAGATAAAATTCCTTTAATTAAAGTAGCCATTAAAGTAGCTTGTGGAGCAGGATATTTTTCGGTGCCAATGGCATGATAAATTCCTTGATTCACCATTTCTGTAGTTGGTTTATCTAAAAATTGAATGGTTAAACCAATAACGATTGATGATACGATGGCTCCTACAAATAAAGCAATTTGTTGATTTTTGGGAGTTGCACCAACAATGTAACCACTTTTTAAATCTTGAGATGTTGCACCTGCATTAGCGGCAGCAATGCAAATCATTCCTCCAACAACTAAAACCAAAGGTTCAAAAGCAACACCTGTCCAACCAACGCTTAAGAATATTAAACTTGTGCCCATAACAGTAGCAATCGTCATTCCACTAATAGGATTATTTGATGATCCTATTAAACCCACAATTCTAGAAGAAACGGTAACAAATAAAGCTCCGAAAATAATTACCAATACACCAATTAATAGTTTTTGTAAAATGCTGTTTCCTGGCACTTGTGGCAATAAAGTAATTAGTAATACCAACGCTAAACTTCCAAAAGCAACAAACTTAATATGCAAGTCTTTGTCTGTGCGTTCAATAGAATGTTCTTTATTGTTTTTATTCGATTGAATAGAAGTAATACTTCCTTTTACAGATTGAATAATAGTTGGAATAGTTTTTATAAGTGTAATAATGCCACCTGCAGCAACTGCACCTGCTCCAATTTGACGAATAAATGCATAATAAATAGCAGAAGAATAATCTGCAAATTGATGTGTAATAGGGTTCCAACCGCCTTTTCCGCCTTCTGATGTTAAACTCTTTAAATATCCAAGTTTAATTAATTGAAGAGCAATTGTATCTGCAGGAACTATTGATGCTAATAAGGGAATAAAAACCAACCAACTTAAAACACCACCTGCAACCAAAACGCCTGCTATTCTTGGTCCGATAATATAACCAACACCCAAGTATTCAGGTGTTATTTCGCCACTAATTTTAGCAGATGGAAAAAATTTATTGATTTGTTGTGTTGCATAATAAGGCGTTTCTGCAATTACATGCAACACCTTTTGTAATATGGCATAGGTAAATGAAACACCCAAACCCCAAAATGCAGTTTTAGCAAAATCACCGCCTTTTTCACCTGCTTTTAAAACATCGCCACAAGCTGTGCCTTCAGGATAAGGTAAATTGGCATGTTCATTCACAATTAATGCTTTTCTCAGTGGAATCATGAGTAAAGTGCCTAATAATCCACCAATAATGGCTAATATTAATATGGTTAAATAATTAAAATACGAGGCACTATCAGGTGCAGATAAAAATAGAAAACCAGGCAATGTAAATGCAACACCTGCTGCAATACTTTCACCTGCAGAACCCGTAGTTTGAATAATATTGTTTTCTAAGATTGTGGTTTTTAAATATTTTCTGCCCAATGTAATGGCAATAACAGCAATAGGTATAGATGCAGAAACAGTTAAGCCTGCTTTTAGTGCTAAATATACCGTTGCTGCTCCAAAAATGACACCAAAAATGCTGCCTACTAAAATAGATTTAAGTGTAAGTTCTTTTACATTTTCAGAAGCTGCTACAAAAGGTTTAATGGGTTGTAATGGTTGCATGTTTAATGGTTTTTATATAGCAATCTTTAAAGGAACTAATTTAAAATTAATGGCATTAGCTATTTGCAATTTTTATTGCATTTATTTCTTCGATACTGAAATCTAATTTCGATAAAACATTGAGTATAAAATCTGTTTTCTTTTTTGTGTACAATTCTCTTGACATTCCTTTTTCTGCAACTAACTTTTTCTTCAAAAGATTATATTGTTCCACAAGATTTTGATTGTTCAATAATGCTTGTTTAAAAAGTAGATGATTTTTTAATGCTAAACTATCTGAAAAACAAACGTATAAATGGTGTGTAGGCCATTTTGTATATTGATTGGTAAATGGAACAAATGCAGATTGTTGTTTAAAAGCAAACCTTCCTTCAATTCCTTGATTGCCTTTGCTGATATATCCTAATTGTTCTAGATTGGATGATATTTGAGATATTAAGGTTTTATCGTACAAAATAATGTCGATATCAATGATTGGTTTGCTAATTAGTGCTGTAATTGCAGTGCTACCAACATGCTCAACATCTATATGATATGAGTGTAACTTGGTTGTATATACTTTCTTTAGTTTTTCAAATTCAAACTTCCAAGTGTCTTGTTTTATTTCTACTAAATCAATCATTTTCTTGGGTTTAAAAAAGTAAATACCACCAATTGAAAAAGTTTACCTTACTTAATGCCATGCATTCTTTTATTCAGGAATTTATTGAGTAATAATACAATAGCAGCAACGGCAAAAGGAATTACTACAAATATGCTAAAGAAGCCAGACATAGATGTTTTGCTAGAAATTTCATCCATAAAACTTGCTGTTTGTCCTGCTAAAAAATTACCTACAAATGTGGCAAAAAACCAAAGTCCAAACATCATGCCTACAAGCTTTTTAGGCGTTAATTTACTTACATACGATAAGCCAACTGGAGATAAACACAATTCACCCAATGTATGAAATAAATAGGCTAAACACAGCCATAACATACTTACTTTAGCCGTCATAGCACCTTGAGGAATTTGTGATGAACCAATTACTAAAGCTAAAAATCCTAAACCTAAAAGAATAAATGAACTTGCAAATTTTACACCTGGTGAAGGACTATATTTTGTTGGAGCTAAAGCTTTCCAAATAGCTGAAACAACTGGAGCAAACAAAACGATGTACAATGAATTTAGTGTATTAAACCAAGAAGCTGTTACTTCTGTATTTTTTGCAGAATATTCTCTATTGAGCATCCATACTACTAATCCTGTTAAACTTATTACACTTATAGCAATTGTAAACACCATTAAAGGATATTGTTTGTGTAATTTTATTGTTAAATGATATAACAGCCAACTAATTATACAAACAGGAATTAAAGCAATAATAGTATTTACAATTTTAAAAGTAGTTGCTGCCGCATCTGTTAAATTTCTTTCTGTATAGTCTTTTGCAAAAATATTCATAGAGCTACCAGCTTGTTCAAAAGCAAACCAAAAGAAAATGGTGAAAAATGAAAGCATACCTACAACAACCAACCTATCTTTTTCTTCCTTAGTTAAAGGACGTTTATCTACTTCTTCGGTTTCTAATTTTAACTGTGCTTTATCAGGTTTATCGCCCAAAACGCCAAAGAATTTTTTCGCAAAATAAAATTGAACAGTTCCTAAAAACATAAAGATACCAGCCAAACCAAAACCATAATGCCAACCAATTTTTTCGCCAATATATCCACACAATAAAATTCCTAAAAATCCTCCTGTATTTATTCCCATATAAAAAATGGTATAACCTGCGTCTTTCAAGCCTGCTGAAGCTGCTCCATCAGGATATAATTGACCAACGATAGATGAAATATTTGGTTTAAATAATCCATTTCCAACAACCAATAAAAAACATCCAAAATAAAAAGCATAAATTGGTTCAAATGCTAGCACAATATGCCCAACAGTCATAATAAGTCCACCAAGCACAACGGCATTTTTATAACCCAAAAATCTATCTGCAATAAAACCACCAATAATGGGTGTTAAATATACTAAACCAGTGTACCAAGCGTATAAAGAAGAAGCATCACCTCTCGACCAACCCACACCACCATCTAACAACGAAGAAGTTAAATATAAAACAAACAAAACTCTCATTCCATAATAAGAAAATCGTTCCCACATTTCAGTAAAAAATAATATAAACAATCCTAAAGGGTGTCCAATCAAGTTTAATGGCTTCGATTCTTGCATTTTTATGCTTTTAATAGGGGTTAATAAAAATCTATTCTATATCTAATGCCTAAATATACAGCCACTATTCTATTTTCGCACAACCTTTCAAAAAAACACCATTCAAAGTCATGAATATCTTAATACTAGGAAGCGGAGGCAGAGAACATGCGTTAGCTTGGAAAATTGCTCAAAGCCATCATTGTAATGAATTGTATGTTGCTCCAGGAAATCCAGGAACTGCAACAGCTGCAACAAACTTACCATTTGGTGTAAACGATTTTGAAGCTATAAAGAATTGTTGTGTTGAAAAAAAGATAGATGTATTAGTTGTAGGGCCTGAAGATCCGTTGGTAAATGGTATTTACGACTTTATGGAAAAAGTGAAGGAAGATAATGGATGGAAAGGTTTTGTGGTAGGTCCTTCAAAAGCGGCTGCTCAGTTAGAAGGAAGTAAAGCATTTTCTAAAAAATTCATGCAGCGTCATCAAATTCCAACGGCTGCTTATGCAGAATTTACAATCGATAATTTAGAAGAAGGAAAAAAATATATACAAAATCATAGTTTACCCATTGTATTAAAAGCCGATGGTTTAGCAGCAGGAAAAGGTGTTGTAATTGTAAACACACATGCTGAAGCAATCGCTGTTTTTGAAGAAATGATTGTTCATAAACAGTTTGGAGAAGCTAGTACAAAAGTGGTGATTGAAGAATTTTTACAAGGAATTGAAGTAAGCGTATTTGTTTTGACAAATGGAATTGATTACCAAATAATTGGGCATGCAAAAGATTACAAACGAATAGGAGAAGGCGAAACGGGATTAAATACAGGTGGAATGGGTTGTGTAACGCCTGTGCCTTTTATGGATGAATTGTTCATGCAAAAAGTAGAAGAAAAAATTATTGTCCCTACCATTAAAGGTTTACAAAAAGAACAGTTAGTATATAATGGATTTGTGTTTTTTGGATTGATGAATGTTGATGGAGAACCAAAGGTTATTGAATACAACTGTAGAATGGGTGACCCTGAAACGGAAGTAGTAATGCCACGTTTAGAAACTGATTTGTTAAGCCTTTTTGCTGCTATGGATAATGGTACTTTAGAAGATGCAAATATTAATTTTGCTGATGGATTCTTTGCAACCGTTATGGCAGTTAGTGGTGGTTATCCGGGTGAATATGAAAAAGATATTGTTATTAATGGATTAGATGATGTGAAATTAGATGAGGGTTCAATTATTTTTCATGCTGGTACAAAACAAAATAGCGAAGGAAATATTGTTACGAATGGAGGTAGAGTGCTTGCTGTAACATCTGTTGGTACAGAATTACAAGAAGCTGTGAATAAATCGAAGCATGTATTGCATCAAATACATTTTAAGGGTATACATTATAGAAGAGATATTGGATTTGAGTTTATGTAGCCTTTATCCATATAACTCTAAATGAATAGCTTTTTTATCGTAGCCTAATTGTACAATTCTGTCTTTAGCTTCATCTATCATTTGCTTCCATCCACATAAATAAAAATATGCAGGTGGAAGTGATTCTGTAGAACTAGATTGCCGTATAAGTTTCTCGTAAACAGTATGTACATAACCTATGTTAAACCCTTCCGTCACATTTGTTTCTCTTGAACAAGTTGGGTGAAAATAAAATTGGGATTCTTTTTTTTCTAGTTGTTTTAATTCGTCAACATACAAAGCATCTTTCATGGTTCTGCAACCAAAAATTAGATGAATGTTTTGGTGGGGAATTTTGTGTGCATGAATATATTGTACCATCGATCTAAATGGTGCAATGCCTGTACCTGTACATACTAAATACAAATCTTTATCCAATTTTTCAGGAAGTGTAAATTTTCCTGCCGGTCCTCTCAAAAGAAGTTCTGTACCAATTTCTACATCTACATCTTCAAATAGATATCTTGTTCCTAAACCACCTTCTAATCGTACAATTACTAATTCGAAAATATTTGTATGATCAGGTGCAGATGCAATAGAATAACTTCTCCATCGTTTATTTTTTTGCTCATGAATGGGCAAGTCTAAAGTTACAAACTGACCAGGTTGAAAATTAAATTCTTTTAATGAAGAAACTTCAATCCAAAATCGTTTAGTGGTTGGTGTTTCATTAATTATTTTAATTACTTTACCTGTTTGCCAAGGTTCTAACATGTGCAATCGTTTAGGCTAATATAAGTTTTATTTATGGCTTTAACTATAAAAAAACGCCCCACAAAATTTGTGAGGCATTTCAGTGTATATGATTGAATTATTTGTTTATAAACAAAAGACTTCTAAAGGCTTTAGAACCATGTTGAATTTTTAAGGTGTAATTACCTGTTGCCAGATTTTTAGTAGTAAATTGTTCATTAAAATTACCGGTGAAATTATTATAGGTTTTTGAAAGAACAATTTTTCCTGTTATATCGGTTAATGTAATATTTAAGTTAGCTCTGTTGGTTACTTTAAAACTTACATTAAACACACCATTACTTGGATTAGGCGTTGTTTTTAAGCCAATTTCTTCATTGTTTAAGTTAGTGGTAGATGTAAACTGATAAGGGAAAAAGTCTGAACTTTTTTGACATCCGTCTTCTGTTACCACAACATGGTAAAATCCTGGAACTGTAGGTGTATATGTTCTTAAATTATTTGTTCCCGGAGCAGCTACACCATTTTGATACCAAAGATTACCAGTGGTAGCACTACTTGTTAAAGTACCATTGCTAAAGGAAATAGTAGGTGTTGGAACGGTGGTTACAGTAACTGCTGTTCTTTCTCCTACACAATCATTAGTTTTTACTTTCATATCGTAGAAGAAATAATAAAAGCTTTGTTCAGGATTAGCATTATTACCCGTTATAGAAAAGAATCCATTAATTCCCATTGGATAATTGCTTGTTCCTGTAAGACCATTATTTCTAAAGATAGAAGCATTGGTACATCTTATTAATAAAATATAATCTCCTGCTGCTGGTATATTTAAATCTAAAGGGTAAACGGCACCTTGGTCAGTTGGATCATCATTTGAAGCAGCTGAACCTTGTGCAGAAGCCGTTGTATTTGTAACGTTTAAAACAACATTATCTACAACTGAAAATGTAAAGCTAGTGCCATTTACAACCAAATTAGTTCCTAAGATAAATTCGATTGTACCAGGATTTCCAATGTATAATTTCGCTGATTCAATGGTCATAGCTGTTTCTGCTCTAACTTTTACATAATTATTAAAAAATACATTATAGCCACCAGCACCCAATGTATTTTTATTAGTCGGTCCAACACTGCTTCTAAAACCTGGTTGAACAAAAACGGTATTATTAGTTATTGCAGCACTCGTGAATGTTGATGAGCCAACAGCTATTGGTGATATTGCTGTATTTGAATTAAACCAATAATAATTTGTACCAGAAGAAGGCGAATTTATTTTTAGGTTAGTTTGTCCTACCGTACAAATCTTAGCTGTTGCTGTATTTACAAATGGTTTTGTTGCAATTGTTACATTAGCACTAATGCTATTGTTTGCAGGGAATTGATCGCTTGCATCAGTTACAGTAGCAGCGATTGTATACGTTGTAGAAGCAAGGGTAGTAAAAGAATTTGTAAAAGTAAAGTTTGTAGAAGCTCCAGCCGATAATGAACTAGTAATTGTACCACTTAAAGTTGCAATGGTAGTATTCCCATTTTTTACAGTTGCGGTAACTGGAATATTTACTTTTGTAGAATTGCCTTTGTTTAAAACCTTAATGGTTAACAACTGGGTTCCTGATTCACAAATATTTGTTGTTGGAGATACAATTTCTGTAACCGCTAAATCATTTGATGGCGTAACCACTAATAATCTATAATCTTGGGTTTCTCCATTAGCATAAGTTCCACAATCGCTAATGCTTGCTGCATTGCTAGTTTCAACCGAAACAATACGCATTATGGTGTATGTATCTGGTATAAGTGTAGAAGGGGTAGTAATATTTGTTGTAAATGTACCGTTAGTTGTTAAAGAACTACTAACTGCAACTTCCTCACCTATATCAATGAAGTCTCCATCTGCATTGTAATCAATAAAAACTTTTACCATTTTGTTGTTAGTACTAGCATCACAACTAGCCAATCTTATAGTAATAGGTAGCGTTTGATTGGGTTGAATATTACCAGTTATGTTGGTAAAATTGTTGTAATTGGTACATCCAGCTATGTTTTTATTTCTAATTCCTGCAAAGGCTACGCTATCTATTTTGGTTCCAACAGTTGATGTGGCACTTGAAGTACAGTATGCTGTTCCTCCAACCCCACTTACCAATAAAGAATAAGCTTGTGAAGTTACATTTCCTTTATTTGAAACTTCGATAGTATATGTTTCTCCTGGAACAACATCATCAATTTCAATTTTTTCAACATTGTCTAAAATATTATCTCCTCTAAACGCTGCATTTGCAGGTGCAGCAGGGTCTAGTTTCCAAGGTAAATAAGTGGTTGTACCTTTTCTGATTCTAATGTCTAAATCATTTACAAGTTTTGGTGTTCTGTCGTTAAGAGCTGTAGTTCCTGTTCCTTTAGGATCTGTCCAGCATATTGTTGCAACTAATTTTCCTGCACCAGAAGCAACTACTGTTTTTGTAAATTTATTGCCATTGGTTATCACATTTTCATATAATAAATGTTTGCTGGCATTTCCATTGTTAGAAGGTACAGCAGCACTAATTACAGCAGCTGCTTTTTCAACATTTAATAAACCCCAACCAAATCTATAATCAGGTCCAGGTGCATCTCCTGCTTCATCGGCTGTATGAATAGCTAAACCTTTTAATGTAGCTGAAAACATAAAGTTTCCACTTTTTAGTTTTGAGAAATGTTCTTGTAACAGTAACAAAGAACCACTAGCATTTGGTGCAGACATTGATGTTCCGCTTTGAGTGCCATAATCGCTAACTCCGCTTGAAACGGTTGATAAAACGTTTACTCCATTTGCTACAATATCTGGTTTAATTCTACCATCGTCTGTTGGCCCCCAACTACTAAATGCACTCATTATTACGTCTGTACTTCTTGAATATCCATTTGGCAATCCATTTACAGCACCTACGGTTAAAATATTTTTTGCATTGCCTGTAGTACTGATAATTTCATAACCATCATTGCTAGAAATACCTGCTGGTCTTGCACCTGCAGATTCCATAACACCACTAGCACTGAATCTAAAATATGGCTGACCTTCTGCAGGGCCATTATCATTTCTATTGTTACCAGCAGATTTTACAATTAAATAGTAGGGTGCATTATATGCTAAATCATCCCAATTGGCAGTTGCATCGCTGTATAATCCAAATTTAAAATCTTCATTTTCACCAAATCTTCCATAAAACTCCCATCTATTTGATTGACTCGGATTTTGATACCATCCACTAATAGAACCATACGAGTGATTAGAAATTAATAAAGATTTTCCACCTGTATTGGCAGACGTCATTTCTGAAAAATCATTGCTGAAATCATGAGCTAAAGCACCTAATAATCCAAAACTCATTCCTTTAGCATTTGGATTGATACCAGTTGCCATCATTGTTCCTAATACATGTGTAGCATGTTCACTGAACGAACTAGGGTTGTCAACTTGTGTTACCCTTGTTCCAAACTCTAGGTGTGTAGAAAAGATTCTTCCACCATCCCAAATTCCTAGTTTATCTTTTAAATTAGCAGAAGACCCAGAAAGATTTAGGCCAGAAGCACCACCGACCCATAATTGATTTGCTCTTGTGGTAGCTGCTGAAACCAAATTGCTGTATGTGGTTAAATAAATGGGGTATCCTTGTGCATCAACACCAACTAGTTGGGCAATTGCTCCATTTTTTGATCGCATCAAGGTTTCCCAACCTTTCGTTTTAGCCAATGAATATGCTTTCTTTAAATTTTCAACTTCTGTTATTTTGGTTTCGTTGGCTATTCTTCTGAGTACATCATCATTTGTTTTCAATTGTGCCAATAAACTTGTGCCTATTAGACTAGATGTAATGAGATACAAAAAAACTTTTTTAAGCATGGTTTTGTTTTTATGTCTTTCTAAAAACGAATCAGTTAGATTACATTGTAATGTACTAAATTAGCTACTTTAACGTTTCAAACAATATTATGTATAAATTTCTTTCTTTATTTACGAGTGTTTTATTAATAATAGTTGCCTGTACACCTCAAAAAAAAGCGGAAAAAGTGAGCATTACACAAGGTATTTCTGGAAGCGTTGTTGAAGAAATAGGAAATAGAATGCCAATGGTAGACGCACCTGCTTCTTCACCAAACCCATTTGAGACGACTGTTTTTGTATATGAATTGGTAAATGTAAAAAATGTAGAACCTGCAAATAATAATGGTCTTTATACAGTTGTAAATAGCAAATTAATTACTTCTGTAAAAACAGATGCAAAAGGGAAATTCTCTATTAATTTACCTGTAGGAAAATATTCTCTATTTGTTCAAAAAAACAGTTCGTTTTACGCTAATCGATTTAATGCTCAAAACGATATTAATGTGTATGAAGTAAATAAAGACGCATTAACTACAGCTACCATTAAAGTAAGTTTAAATGCAGTTTATTAAATTATTTTCCTGTAAAATTTGGTTTTCTTTTTTCTAGAAAAGCATTGGTTCCTTCTAGCATATCTGCTGTAGCAAAGCAATTTCCAAAAGCGTTTATTTCTGTTTCGTAGCCATTTTGTGTATGGTTGAAAACTGCATTTGCAGCTTGAATGCAATTAGCCACAGCTATTGGAGCTTTTGATTGAATAATGGTTAATAACGCTATTGTTTTAGGAATAAGTTCTGCTTCTGTTGTAACATCGTTTACTAGGCCGTATAGCAAAGCTTTTTGTGCATCAATAATTTTAGCACTTATTAGTAATTCTAAAGCTCTGCCTTTACCAATTAGCTGAACCAATCTTTGTGTACCCCCATATCCTGGAATTAAACCAAGATTTACCTCTGGTTGACCAAATTTTGCATTTTCACTTGCCATTCTTACGTGGCAACTCATCGCTAACTCACTACCTCCACCTAATGCAAAGCCATTTATAGCTGCAACAATTGGTTTTGAACTATTTTCTATTCTAAAAAAAGTAGTTTGCCCAGCTTTTGCCAAAGCTTTACCTTCTTCAACTGTTAAGTTTTTAAATTCAGATATGTCTGCACCTGCAACAAAAGCTTTGTTGCCACTTCCTGTAATAATTACAGAACGAATAAGTGGGTTGTTTTCCACTTCATTTAAAGCTTCATTCAATTCTGCAAAAACATCTTTATTTAAAGCGTTTAATTTATCAGGTCTATTGATAGTGATGGTAAAAATTCCATCTTGTAATTGTGTAAGTAAAGTGCTATACATGATGTATAATAAGTAAGGTTAAAAATTTCTATGTGAGACTACCCAATTGGCAATGAATTGGGTAATTTCTTGTGTAGTTGTACCTGGAGAGAACAACTTACCTACTCCTAATTTATTCAATGCTTGCATATCTTCTTCTGGAATAATGCCACCACCTGTTAGTAAAACATCGTCCATTTTTTTTTCTTTCATTAAGTTGATGATTCTAGGGAAAATAGTATTGTGTGCACCGCTTAAAATACTTACACCAATGGCATCTACATCTTCTTGTAAAGCAGCATTTACCACCATTTCTGGTGTTTGTCTTAATCCGGTATAAATTACTTCCATACCAGCATCTCTAAGTGCAGTTGCAATTACTTTAGCACCACGGTCATGCCCATCTAATCCAACTTTGGCTACCAATACTCTAATTGGTCTTTTCATTGCATTTTCCATTACAATCGTTCTTATTTTGGTATAAAAGTAACAAAAACTAACAAACGTAAGTATTTATCATTTGTAAATGATAAAACAATTTCTAAGGTGTAATTTTTTGTTGAATGAATGTAATTTTTTAGGAAAAACTAGTTAGTTGCTAATTAGTTGAATTTTTTTCCTTTTTTGTATCTAGCTAAAACGTCTACAACTTGATTGTTTTGTAAAATTGAAGGATTAAGCTCTATGAACTTTTTTAAAAACTTAGGAGCTTTTTCCATTCCTAATTCTAGCAGTAGTAATGCTTCTTTGTTTTTTCCTAATAAAAATTGAATAGCACTATAATAGAATATGAAAATAGGTTTATTAACGGTTAACTTCATTGCAACTACCACCTGTTCTGCTGCTTCTTCTACAAAATTTGCTTCAATTAAGCATCGAATTAAGGCTTCCCAACCTGCTTGGTTTTTAGGTTTAAATCGAACTACATTGCTAAAATATTGAATGGCATCTTTTATTTTACTTAAACGCAACATACATTCTCCCATTGCTAAATTATAATCAGGTACATTCCTATGCACACGCATTGCATTTTCAAGGTGTTTAACTGCATGTATCCACTGTTTTTCTAGCATGTAAGTTACAGCAACCTTGTAATGAAGTTTACTATCTTCTGGATTCAGATGGGTTGCTTTTTTATAATTAAATCTTGCTTGGGCATAATTTCCCATTCTATGGTAACAATGACCGATAGCTTCGTAAATAACATCTTCAGGACGACTTAATTCTAGTACTTTTTCAAGTGCTTCAATAGCTTCTTTATATTTTCTTAAACGCAAATATGCATCACCCATATTTCTGTATGCATAATCGAATTTTTCTTCAATTACAATCGCATATTGATAGGCATCTATTGCCTTTTCGTATAGTTTTATTCCTTGATAAGCAGCTGCTAAATTAAACCAAGCAATTTCGTTGTAAGGATATTCGTTGATAATGTTTTGATGTAGTTGAATACTTTCTTCATTTCTACCAGTAAAATCGGTCCAAAAGCAAATTTTATAAAGTGCTTCTTCGTTATTTGGGTCTTCTTCTAAGATTAGTTTTAAACAATCGAATACTTTTTCAAATTCTTCATAATCATCGTACACATCAGCCAATTCGAATAACAATTCTAGTCGTTCTTCACCGTCGAATTGTTGTAAAGCTTTTTCTAATAATTCTACTGCTTTTGGTTGTTGATCTAAAGCTAAGTAAGCGTCGGTTTTTAATATGTATAAATTTAAATCGTTCGAATCAAACAATTCTGCTTGTTCTAATATGGCTAAAGCTTCATCATATTGTCTTAATGCCAATAATAAATCTGCTTTTCTAACCATTAATTGGGCAGAATATGGAAATTGTTCTACACCAATTTCTGCTGCTTTTAAAGCTTCTGGTAAATCGTCTTTATCGTCGTAAAAGTCTATTATTCTATCAAAATCATCTTCATCGATGAAAGAATGGCTTCTGCCAACTTTTAGGTTTTCATAACGACGTATGAGTTCTCTTATTTCTTCTCTGTCTTCGTGGAAGTTATTTGGTCTCATACACGTAAAGTTTATTAAATCTAAGATGAAAAAAAATATTAAACAAACTGTAACTTATTTCTTTTATTAACGTTTTGTTGATAAAAGACAACCATTTATCAGAATTTTACGTTAATTATTTGGTACAATTTTAGCGTTTAACATTTTTTAACCTGAATAAAGGCTATTTAACCGATAAATATTGTGTTTAATTTAAGAATTTAAAATACATTTGCACCGATGAACAAGCATAACTACATAAAAAAGATTACAATTGCTACTCTGTTTATGACAGTTGTTCAGTTTGCATTGGCATCAATTTCATTTACAGGAATAACTGATGAGAAAAATTCTTTGAATAAATATTCTTTAAAGAATTTAAATCGTTTTCATCAAAGTTTTTCTTTGATTACATTAAAATCTACCCTACACTTCAAAGGTTCTGATTTATTTACACAGCCTACAAATTCAGGTTCTGAATTTAAATCGATGATTCGTTTTGATAAAGGAAATACAACTTACGTAATGCCTTACAACTTTAAGTTGAAGGTAAAAGTTTCTAAGTTTAAAGTTCCAACTCCTACTTATTAATCTTTTTTATTTATTTAAAATTCTGTAGCCTGTTGTAGGAATTACAAATTTTCCAATAGGTACTGGACTTAGGTTTACTTTATTTGCTACGTATTTTATTTTAATTCCTTTTGTTTCTACGCTTTCGTATTCTAATACCAATCCTGGAACATCTTTGAACTGATATTCGAACTCTCTTACAGATGGAATGATTGTAGTTGTATAATACATATTAAAAGTAGACCCATCTGTTAATTTCAAAATGCATTTTTTACAGTTGTATCCAGCAATCGTTTTTGTTTCGTCTAGAAATTGAAGAGTAGCATTTTCATACTTACTATTTTCTTTATTCCATTGTGTATTACTGAGTTTGGTGATAAATTTATTGCTGCCAAATTCTCTTAAAATAGTTGCTTTTCCTGTTGTTTTATCATAAATTACTGATTGAATAAATGCTGGACTTATTAAATCTGTTCTACTATCATTTCCCTTAATAAATACTGTTTTATAACTACTTTTTAAAGAAGCTGCTAAATCTTTATCTGCATTGGTACTATCAGTAACGGTGATATTATATGTGATGGTGCATTCTGCCAAAACTCGTTGTTGTGCATAGCTGCTTATTGAAGCACAAACAATAAAAACGATCAAAATAATTTTTTGCATGCTAATTTTTTTATTCATTATGGCATAAATACTGCCAAAAAAAAGCCCTACTTAAAAATAGGGCTAAATGTGTGAAAAGACTTTTATTTTTTAGTTTTATCTTTTAATTCTTGTAATTTTTTCTGGCTCTCCATCATCTGTTCATATTTTTCTTGCCATTTACTTTTCGATTTTGTTTTAGGCTTACTTCTAGCAGTTTGCATTTTTGCCATTATTTTATCATGGTCAATAATATATGTTTGAATTACAAACTGAAGCAATAATGTTACTGTGTTTGAAACAGTATAATACCAAGTTAAGGCAGATGGTAATCTGTTAAAGAAAAACAACATCATAAATGGAAAGATATATGGCATGTATTTTAATGCCGGATTATCTTGTGTAGGTGTATTACCCATGTTGTACAATGAAATTGCAAAGCTTGTTAAAACAGCTGTAATCGTAAACAAGCTAATATGATCGCCAAAACCCAACGGAATAGAAAAAGGTAATGTTGCAATTACATCGTAAGAACTAAGATCATCGCTCCATAAAAATGATTGTCCACGTAACGAAATATTTGAATTGAAGAAGCTATACAAAGCAAAGAATATTGGAATTTGTAATAGTGCAGGAATACAGCCACCTAAAGGATTTACACCAGCTTCTCTAAACAATTTCATTTGCTCCATTGCAAAACCTTGTTGATCGTCGCCAAATTTTTTCTTTAAAACATCTAATTCTGGTCTTAACACTTTCATTTTTGCACCACTTAAATAGCTACCATACATTAGTGGTGCAGTAATTAAACGGATAAATAAGGTTAATAATAGAATTGCCCATCCAAAATTGGTAACAATACTAGACAGAAAGTTGAATACAGGCATAATGATGTATTCGTTTATTGGACGAACAAATGAATAAATATCTCTTCCAAGATTTACCATTTGTTGCATGCCATCTGCCTGATTTTGTAAAATTTTATAATCGTTAGGGCCATAATATAATTGAAAAGGTAAGGTGGCATTATTACCAATTACTTTAGCTTGTAAATTCACATCAACTTTAGCTAACGTATTTGTGGTATCTGCATCTGTACTACGTTGCCAAGTAATATCGCCGCTAGAAAAACTGTTTTTAGCAATAAATGTAGTATTAAAAAATTGCTGAACGATGCTTACCCATTGTGCATTTTTTTCGAATTTCTTTTCTGTTTTAGAAGATATATAATCGAATTCTTTGTCTTCACTAAAGCAAATATTACTCATTTGTCTTTCATAAATAGCAGAACGTTCAACCTGATTTGTTTGTGTATGCCAATGAAAATTCAAGTTTCCGTTGCTTACTAACTGATTGGCTCCATTGAGGGTAATATTCCAATCAATTGCATAGTTATTTGGTTTTATGGTGTATTCGTGTGAAACCGATTGTCCTGCTGCACCAGAAAGGCTAAACGTTATTTTTTGACTACCATCAGTATTTTTTATAATTGGTAAAGCAGTAAAAAACAATCCATCAATAGCGGCAGTTGTATTAGCAGCAGTATTAATATTGTAAGTTAATTTGTTGTTGGTGTTGCCAGCCAATACAATATTGTTAGAATCGTAAGAAGAAGTATATTTTTTTAATTCTACTTTTTTTACAGATCCACCTTTGTTTGAGAAAGTAACTTTTATTACGTCGTTTTCAATTGTTGTTAGCTGTTCAGTACCTAAAGCAGCGGTATTAAAATTGCCAGCGGTGGCTATTCTGCCAACACTATCTCTTCTTAAAGAATCTTGTTTAGCAGCAGCTGTGTCTACAAGTTTAGCTTGTGCAGCTTTAACCTTATTTAGAGAATCTTCTTGTTTTTGTTTTTGTTCAAGAATAAATTGATTCTGTTGATTAGTAAAATAGAAGTAGCCAAAAAAAAGAAGGGCTAACAAAACCATTCCAATAATCGTATTCTTATCCGTGTTCATATCATTTTTTTAAATGAGCGGCAAAGGTAGGGAGTTAGGTGTTTTTACCGCTAAAAGTTTATCTGATTAGTACAGTAGCATCTTTTTTATAAATTGATTTACCAAAATAAACAATTCACTTTGTTTCAAAAACAGATGTATTTATAGAGTGATATTGTCTTTTAAAATTTCCATCCAATCTTTTTTATAGTGTATTTGTATGGAGTTTTTAACGATTAAAAATTGCAAAAAGTTAAGTTTTGGATCAGCTTAGGTTTATTGAAAAGAATACTTTTATTTTACATTATCTCCCTTCTTTAGCCGCATTTTTTCATTCGTTTAATTGGTGCATCATGCAAATAGAAAACAAGCAGGTTTCTACACAGGAGAATTATGTTCCTCATTTCTTTCAACGGTTTCTTTGGTGGTTATCAACAGCAGATGCTGCTATTTTAATGCATTGCAAAATTGATAGAAGTAAATATGCTATTGTAGGTATGAGTGTATTGGGTACATGGATTTTTGCTACACTTGCTTGGATGTATTTTTTTAGTACAGTGGTAAACAACATTTTCTCGGTTGTTTTTTTAGGATTAACTATGGGAGCAATTATATTAAGCATTGATAGGCTTTTGATAAAAGGAATGAATACATTCAATAAAAAACAATTATTCCCTTTTTTACTAAGAGCTGCTTTGGCAATAACGATTGGTACATTTATGGCTCAACCAGCTTTGTTGTATTTGTTTGATAAAGAAGTGCATGTTCAAATTTCTATTGACAACGAACAACGTAAAAAAGAGAAAAAGCAGCAGCAAGACACCGTTTTTTCTCAACAGAAAAAAGAATTATTGCTCAATAAAAAAAATATTCAAACCTTATTGCAACAACGCTATCAAGAAGTTGCAACTGCTAGAAATAATTTTATTGCTGAAACCGATGGTAGTGGTGGAAGTAAGAAAGTAGGTTTGCAAGCAATTGCAAAAGCCAAACAACAAGAATATGAGAAGTTAAATACTGCATATAATGAATTATTGATTGATCAAAATAAACAGCTGAAAAGTATAGATAGCACACTTGCATTTATAGATGCAACAATAGCAGTTGAACAGCAAAATTTTAACGCTTTGCTCAATGATGGATTCTTAACCAGAATTGAAGCTTTAAATCATTTGGTAGAAAATAATACTGCACTAAAGTTTAGATATTACTTATTAGTTGCAATTCTATTGTTAATTGAATTAATGCCAGTAATTGCAAAAATGCTTCTTCCAACAGGTACATACGACGAAAAAGTGGCAGCCATTGAAGCGATGGAAAAACAAATGCTAGCTATTAATATGCAAAATGAACTTTCTTTAAAAAAATTATACAGTCAGTTAGCTTTTGATAACGATACATCCTCTGTAACATCATTTTTTAAAAATTCTAAAAATACCATTTCAAAAAAAGTAGACTTGCACATGGAAGAATGGAATGAAAATTCACAACAAACTTTCAATGGTGTTTGGAAAAATATACAAAAAGATGTTTTGAGTAAACCAGAAAACTAAACGATATTTAAATTCTCAATTAAAATGTTATGCGTTTAACTGTCAAATTATTTGTTTTAATTTTTTTATGTGTGGTGGTTAGTTGTAAAAAGAAGGACGTTAAGCCTAGTGCAACCTCTACAGAATTAGAATTAAAAGACGTTGCTTATGGAACTGATGCATTGCAAAAAATGGATGTTTATCTGCCTGCAAATAGAAGTACCAACAATACTAAAGTGGTGATTTTAATTCATGGTGGATCTTGGACTAGCGGCGATAAATCAGAATTTACAGATGCTGTTACCTTAATGAAAACACAATTGGCCGATTACGCCATTTTTAATATCAATTATCGTTTGGCAACAATTAGTGGTACCAATATTTGGCCAGTACAGCTAACAGATGTAAATGCGGCATGTAATTTTATCCAGTCAAAAGCGGCTGAATACGCCATAAATACCAATAAAATGGTTGTTTTTGGTGCAAGTGCAGGAGCTCATTTGGCTTTGTTGCAGGGTTATCAAAACAATGCAGATAAAAAAATTAAAGCAGTTGTAGACTTATTTGCACCAACAGATTTGGCCGATTTGTACAACCGTCCATCAGATCCAAATTATCCTGCTTTATTATCTATCTTTTTAAATGGTACTCCCACTACTAATAGCACGGCTTATCGAAATTCAAGTCCTCTATTTAGCGTAAACAACACCGTTCCTCCAACTATTATTTTTCATGGAACAGCCGATAATATTGTACCCATTAGACAAAGTGATAGCCTCAATAATAGGTTAGCCGTTGCAGGTGTTACTAAACAATATGTTACTTATGCAGGTGAAGGGCATGGTTGGGTTGGCATCAATTTATTGGATACTTTTTCTAAAATTATCAGTTTTATAACAGCCAATAATCCATAGAAAAATACCATGTAGGTATAGTGTAATTTTATTATTTATCGAAGTTTTCCGTTGTTAGTTGTAGTATAATTGTTTAAGAAAAATAGAACTCTATTGAAATTGTAGTTATGCCAACATTTATGGCTTTGTAAATGATTTTTTACTTAAAAACTTAATTAGTTTACAACTTCATTCAATAAAATTCTATGCAAAAGCCAATTATTCTACCAAACGAACAACAACGTTTATGGGAATTGTACAGCTACGAAATTTTAGACACTTCACCCGATGAAGAGTTTGATGAAATTGTAAAACTAGCTTCTCAAATATGTAATGTACCCATATCATTAATTTCATTAGTAGAAACAAGTCGTCAATGGTTTAAAGCAAAAGTGGGTTTAGATGCCAATGAAACCTCGAAAGAAATTTCTTTTTGTGCACATGCAATTGCTCAAGACGAAGATTTTTTTGAAGTTGGTGATGCCACTAAAGATTATCGATTTTATGATAATCCATTGGTAACAGAATCTCCCAATATTCGGTTTTATGCTGGTGTTCCGTTAGTTAGTAGAAATGGTTTTAAATTAGGCACTTTGTGTGTTATTAATTCAGTGCCACAACATTTAACGCAAGAACAATCTTTTGGATTAAAAGTATTGGCTAATCAAGTAATTAAATTACTCGATTTACGCATTAATAATAAGCAATTGGCTGCCCAAAAGCTTCGATTAAAGCAGCAGGCAGAAATGCAAAATCGCATTATTTCTATAATAGCACATGATGTTAGAAATCCAGTAGCATCTTTAAAACAAATCATTGAGTTTAGTAACAATAATTCTTTGTCGCAAGAAGAAGTTAGAGAAATGATGTTAATGGCTGAAAGTCATTTAGATGGAACATTAGACTTGTTATCAGATTTGTTAGAATGGGGAAGAATGCAAATAACTGCTCATGTAAACGAACCTCAATCGGTAAACTTGTATCAATTGGTGGAAGCCAAGTTTAAGAGGTTTTATGCAACAGCCCTAATTAAAGGCAATAAGTTGATTAACTTGGTTGATAAAGATTTGATAATTGCTACCGACCCTAATGCATTAAATTTTATCATTAGAAATCTATTAAGCAACGCCAATAAGTTTACTGAAAATGGAATGATTACCATTTATGGTCAAAGAGAAAAAGAAAAAGTATTATTGTCTATCAGTGATACAGGTATAGGAATGGATGAAAAAATAAAAAATAAATTGTTTGATGGAAGCTGTAAAATAACTACGAATGGCACCAATAACGAAAAGGGTAGTGGATTAGGACTGTTGTTTACGAAAGATTTTGTAGAACTTTTAGGTGGAACAATTACCATTGATAGTAAAAAAGATGTAGGCACCACTTTTTATGTAGAATTAAAGGCCTAGAATCTTAAATCTTATAAAGAAGCCTTATTTTGTACTTCAAATTTTATTGGTATGAATAAAGTTTTTTTATGCATTTTATTGTTCTTTTTATTGCATGTAACAAATGCTCAAAAGGTTGACAAAAAACTACAGCATAATATAGAAGCACTCATCAAAAATTTCAAAGGCAATATTGGTGTTTATGTTAAAAATTTAAAAACGAACAAGATTGTTTCTATTCATGCAGATTCCGTTTTTCCAACAGCAAGCATGGTAAAAGTGCCTATTTTGGTTGGTATAATGCAAAAAATTGAAGCTGGTGAATTGAGCTATCATCAAAAATTACAATACAAAGATTCTTTGTTGTATGCTGGTGAGGATATTCTTGGATCGTTTAAAAACAATGAATCAATTGAATTAAGTAAAGTAATCATGTTAATGCTTACCACAAGCGATAATACGGCTAGTTTATGGTTACAAAGCTTAGCAGGAACAGGAAAAAGAATTAACGCATTAATGGATAGTTTACAATTGCAACAAACAAAAGTAAATAGTAGAACACCAGGAAGAGAAAATGAAAGAAGCAAGTATGGTTGGGGACAAACTACTCCTTTTGAAATGGCAACATTATTCGAAAAAATTGTTAACAAACAAGTAATTAGTGAAAAGGCTAGTGAAAAAATGTTACGCTTATTAGGAAGAAATTATTGGGATGAAGAAGCAATTTCTGTTATTCCTTCAGATGTTTTTGTGGCAGGAAAAAATGGTGCAGTAAATGCAAGTAGAAGCGAAGTGATTTTTGTAAACAGTAAAAAAAGTAGATATGTTTTCTGTATTTGCACGAATAATAATGCCGACACCAGTTGGAACGAAAACAATGAAGCATGGGTACTTACTAGAAAAATATCTGCTTTAATTTGGAACACATCTAATTAATTCATTTTATTAGGTTTCCTGTTTATTATTTCTCAATAAAAAAATCTCTTTGGAACACTCCTAAAAAAACTAGTTATTTGCAATCAATAATAAATCTACTTACATGCTCCCCAAGTACAAGCGAATTTTACTAAAACTATCAGGAGAAGCCCTTTTAGGCGATCAAAGAAATGGAGATCCATTTAATCCAAAAATTATTGAACAATACGCTCATGACATAAAATCTGTTACAGATTTGGGCGTTCAAGTGGCTATTGTAATTGGTGGTGGAAATATTTACAGAGGAATGAATGAGGCTGAAAGTGGTATTGAAAGAGCTCATGGAGATTATATGGGTATGTTGGCAACTGTAATTAATGCGATGGCAATGCAAGCAATGTTAGAACGTATTGGTGTGTACACACGTTTGCAAAGTGCTATAAATATGGAACAAGTTGCAGAACCTTATATTCGTAGAAAAGCTTTAAGACATTTAGAAAAAGGTAGAGTTGTAATCTTTGGTGCAGGAACAGGTAATCCTTACTTTACAACTGATACTGCAGGTAGCTTACGTGCAATAGAAATGAAAGCAGATGTTATTTTAAAAGGCACAAGAGTAGATGGTATTTATACTGCCGATCCTGAAAAAGATGCAACAGCTACTCGTTTTGAAGAGCTTAGCTTTCAAGATTGCATTAGCAAAAATTTAAAGGTGATGGATATGACAGCCTTTACCTTGTGTATGGAAAATAAATTGCCAATTATTGTTTTTGACATGAACAGACCAGGAAATTTATTAAGAGTGGTAGAGGGTATGAATGTGGGTACTTTGGTAAAATAAGCAACCCTTATTTCTTTTATATGCTAAGAAGCCGATGATATGTTTTGTACATTCATCGGCTTTTCATTTGTTTATAACTCGTTGTAAACCTGTTTTGCAAATTCATCTAATGAAGGATCTCTTGCACCCATTAAAAGAAGTACACAATCATCAGTAAAATGTTGTTTCATTGCAGCTACTAAATTATTTCTGTCAGCAATAAAAAAAGCTTTTTTATTATTTTTCTGCAAATCTGTAATTAAATCGTTGGCACTAATATCTTTTACGGCCGTTCCTCCTGCATAAAAAATTTCACTCATCCAAATTTCATCTTCATTTCTTAAAGCAGCACCAATTTCAGCCACAAAATCGGCTCTTAAAAAACGAGTAGGTCCATAGCCATGAGGTTGAAACCAAGCAATTACTTTTTTTGCCAATGGTTGAACGCCTTTAATAGCAGCAGCAACTTTTGCAGGGTTATGGGCATAATCATCAATTACCCAAATATTATTTTTTTGCCCCAAAACCTGATTTCTTCTGTAAATACCTTTATAAGCAGCAACAGCTTTACTACAAGTTTCTAAATCAACACCAATCTGATGGGCAACGGCAACGGCAGCCAAAGCGTTTTCCATGTTGTGTTTACCAATTGCATTCATTGTAAAAGGCACATTATTAATGGTAAACGAAATACTTAAACCTGTTTGTAAAAAATTACGAGCAATGTAACCTGCTTCGTTTTCATTACTTGAAAAATCTTGTTGCTTATTTTCAGAAAATGGTGCTGCTAATTCATGACTTGCATTTACAATAAATACTTTGCTATGTTCTTTAAAAGTGTTGAATATTTGCTGTAGCTCCGTAATTTCTTTGTGGTCTTTATCTAAGTTGAGTAATATGCCAATTTCGGGATGATAATTTACAATTGATCCATCACTTTCATCGGCTTCAATCACCAAAAAATCTCCATTTCCTACAAAAGCATTTCCAATTTTTCCTTCTTCTTGTAAACGTACCAAACCTGCACCACTAATAATGCTTGCTCCAGTTTTTGCCACATCTAAAATGTCAAACAAAATGGCCGATGTGGTGCTTTTACCACTTGTTCCACCAACTGCAATGGTTCTTTTTTCATTGCTAATTAAGGTTAGTAATTCAGATCGTTTGATAATAGGAATATTAAGTGATTTTGCTTTTTGAATTTCTACGTTTGTGTCTTCAACAGCTGTAGAAATTACAACTAATTGGGTATTGTTATCAATACCACTTCCATCTTGTAAAAAACAACGAATGCCAACAGCTTCTAACTTTTGTTGCGTATCGTTGGGTTTATTGGGGTGAAAATATCGATCGCTTCCTGTAATTTTTTTATTGCTTCCAGCTAAATATTGAGCAATTGCACTCATGCCTGTGCCTGCAACTCCTATAAAGTGAATATGAAAAATGTTAGATAAATGAATGGTATTCATAAAATGATTTGTGTAAAATGAGGGTCTAAATATCTTTCTTTTTTACTTTCAACTCATCAATAAAAATGATTTAGTAATTTATATTGATGAATATTTTCTGATAACTTACTATAATTGTAAAAATATACTCCACTTTATGGAAGTGCATCATCATTCACATGCTCATGGAAAAAAAACATGGAAATCGTATTTCTGGGAATTTCTAATGTTGTTTTTAGCTGTTTTTTGTGGCTTTTTTGCAGAATATCAATTAGAACATAAAATTGAAAAAGATAGAGAGAAAATATACATCCAATCGATGATTGAAGATTTAAAAATTGATACTGCTAATCTTCAATTATCAATTCAAAGCTTTAAAAAACAGGATGCATATTTTGATACCATTGCATTGTTATACAATGAATTGCCTATACATTATAATAGAAGCTTACGAAAAAGTTTAGATGGCATTATTGGTTATAAAGATTTTTTTCCTTCCGACAAAACGTTGCAACAATTGAAGAATGCTGGAGCAATGCGTTTAATTAGAAATAAAAATGCTGCCGACGGCATTATGACTTATGATGCTCGTTTAAAAGAATACGAAAAATCGCTGAATGTATTAGATGATGTATTTACCAAAATGCATGATTTAAGAATGCAAATTTTAGATGTTACAAGTGTAGAAAAAGATATTGAAAAAACGAGCATTGATGTAGTAGAAAACAATGGTAAAAACTACCTGTATAATCAAGATAAAGCTCTGTTGGGAAATTATTACAATAGAATTTTAACGTATAGATTGTTAAGAAATATTGTGGTGAGAAGAATGAATACTTTGTTAGAAAATGCCAGTCAACTTATTATTACGCTTCAAAAAAGTTATGATATTGAATAGCTTTTTTATTTTTCATCAAAGTTAATGGTAACGGTTTCTGTTGTTGGCGTAGCTTGGCAAGTAAGTATATAGCCTTGTTGAATTTCTTCTTGTTCAAGTGCATAATTGTTGTGCATTGTTACGTTGCCATTTACAAGTTTTGCTTTGCAAGTACAGCAAACACCTCCTTTACAAGCAAAAGGTAGGTCAGCACCGTTTTGTAGTGCAGCATCTAAAATTGAAAGATGGTTGTATTGTAACTGAAAACTGATCGTTCTGCCATCAATGGTGATATGAATTTTACTTGTACGTTGGTCGTTTACAATGGTATTTGTAGCATTATCAATTTGTTTACCCTTTATTGCTGCAAATAATTCATAGTGAATTTTGTTAGCATCTACTTGGTTTTGTTCTAAAAAAGATTTTACCGAAAAAATCATTTCTTGTGGCCCACAAATAAAATATTCATCTGCATGTAAAGGCACTAATTTTTCAAAAAGAAGGCTGCATTTATCTTCATTAATTCGTCCAAAATGTATAGGACTATCTGTGTTTTCTCTACTTAAAATATGAATAATACTTAACCTGTTTGTAAACTTATTTTTTAAATTTTCAAGCTCTTCTCTAAAAATAATTGATCTGCTATTTTTATTCCCAAATACCAAAATAAAGTGGCTATTGGGTTCTGTAAGTAGTGTTGTTTTTATAATAGAAATAATGGGTGTAATGCCACTTCCTGCAGCAATTGCCACATATCTTTTTTTATTGTTACTATTTAATGGAGTAAAAAATTTTCCTTTAGGTGCTATCACTTCTAAACAATCGCCAACTTTTAAATGGGTGTTTGCATAAGTTGAAAATATGCCACCTTCAATTTTTTTAACAGCAATTGTAAAATTGTTTTCTAATGGTGAAGAACAGATAGAATAAGAACGTCTTACTTCTTGATTTTCTATTGTTTTTTTAACGGTAATATATTGACCTTGTATGTAAGAAAAAGCTTGTTTTAATGCCGCTGGAATCTCCAATGAAATAGCAACACAATCCTCCGTTAATTTTTTAATGTTTGTAACATGTAATTTTTCAAATCGTGTAGACATGGCAAGCAATCTATGTAGTATAAGTAGCTGTTTTCTATTTAATTTTTAATCCACCCACTAAAATGGTAATCATGCTTTCTTCTAATTCTTTACCATTAATTTTTTCTTTACTTCTATGCCAACTTTCTATGCCACTTACAGCATGTAGTAAAATTAAAACAGCCGTAGGGGCATCTATTTTTTTAATTTCTTTTTTCTTTATTCCATCTTCAATAATGGCAGCAATTCTTTTTCTAAATGTTCTACGTTGGTTTTGAAAATTCGATAAATAAGGCTCAGATAAATGTTTCCATTCTCTATCACTCACATATACTTCATCAAAATGAAGCACCATTCCTGTAATTAAAAACCGCAGAATTTTTTCAATTTTTTGAATGCTAGATATTTTTTCCTCTTCCACTAAATCCATCATACTTGTATATCTATTGGCAACATCAAAGCAAACAATGTGTAATAATTCGCTTTTACTATGTATATGATTATATAAACTTGCTGCTTCTACGCCTACTACTTCGGCTAATTCTCTCATACTTGCAGCCTTGTAGCCCTTTTCTTTAAACAGTTCTGCTGCTTTTGCAATAATCACTTGCTTACGGCTAATGCTATGTTCAGTAGTTTTTATTCGTCCCATGTTTCAAAAATACACTAACATTTGTTAGTTGTACACAACTTTTTTTACACTCGTAAAAATGTTTATTAAAAACCATAGTTTCGCAACCAAAATAAATTTCAAAAACATGTCTTTAGTAGTTGTAGGCTCAATGGCCTTTGATGCAATTGAAACACCATTTGGTAAAAGTGATAAAATTATTGGTGGAGCAGGAACATACATTGCTTGGTGTGCCAGCAATTTTACCAGTGTAAAACAAATTTCTGTTGTTGGTGGAGATTTTCCTCAAGCAGAATTAGATGCATTAACTGCTAGAAATGTGAATTTAGAAGGTGTGCAAATAAAAAAAGATGAAAAAACCTTTTTTTGGAGTGGTCGTTACCACATGGATATGAATTCTAGAGATACTTTGGTAACAGAATTAAATGTGTTAGAAAATTTTGAACCAGTTGTGCCAGAAAGCTTTCAAGATTGTGAGTTTTTAATGTTAGGAAATTTAGTGCCAGCTGTTCAAAGAAGTGTGATTGAACAATTGAAAACTAGACCGAAGTTAATTGTAATGGATACCATGAATTTTTGGATGGACATTATGTTGGATGAATTGAAAAAAACATTGGCACTAGTAGATGTATTAATGGTGAATGATAGTGAAGCCAGACAATTAAGTGGCGATTATTCTTTGGTACGTGCTGCTCAAAAAATAAGTGCAATGGGACCAAAATTTGTGATTATTAAAAAAGGAGAACATGGTGCTTTATTATTTCATGAAAACAAAGTGTTTTCTGCACCAGCATTGCCTTTAGAAGATGTTTTTGATCCAACAGGTGCAGGTGATACGTTTGCAGGTGGTTTTATAGCACATATTGCTAAAACCAAAGACATTAGTTTCGAAAACATGAAAACTGGAATTATTGTTGGTAGTGCAATGGCTAGTTTTTGTGTAGAAAAATTTGGTACAGAGCGTTTAAGAGCCTTAACGCATGAAGAAATTAATGAAAGAATTGCTCAATTTGTGCAACTATCTAGTTTCGATATTAGCTTGGTTTAATAAAAGCGGTAAACAAGCTTTTTTCTCGAAAAATTAATTTTTTTTGGAAGAAATACAATAATCCTTTTACATTCGCACAACAAAATGACAAAAACAATAAAAAATATCAAACGTATTAAGCTATTCTCAGCAGGGAAGGTATAACCGTTTGTATATATAAAAATACAGCAATAGCCTTCCCAAGTTGGGGAGGCTATTTTGTTTTAATCATATTTCATCATAAAAAAAGTTGTGTAACAACAACTAACCAAGGGAGAAACAAAAAATGAAAGTAGCCGTAGTAGGAGCCACAGGATTAGTAGGCACCAAAATGTTGCAAGTATTAGCAGAAAGAAATTTTCCTGTTACAGAATTAGTACCTGTAGCTTCTGAAAGATCTGTAGGCAAAGAAGTTGTATTTAAAGGTGCTAGTTATAAAGTTGTAAGCATGGCAGCTGGTATTGCTGCAAAACCAGCAGTAGCTATTTTCTCTGCAGGTGGAAGTACGTCATTAGAGTGGGCTCCTAAGTTTGCAGAAGCAGGCATTACGGTTATTGATAATAGCAGTGCTTGGCGTATGGATGCTACTAAAAAATTAGTTGTACCAGAAGTTAATGCACATGTTTTAACCGCTGATGATAAAATTATTGCTAACCCAAATTGTAGCACCATTCAAATGGTAGTGGCTTTGCAACCATTACATGCAAAATATAAAATTAAAAGAGTAGTAGTAAGTACCTATCAAAGTGTTACTGGTACAGGTAAAGCAGCTGTAGATCAGTTGTTTAATGAGCGTAAAGGCGTTGATGGACCGATGGCTTATAAATATCAAATCGACTTAAACGTAATTCCTCAGATTGATGTTTTCTTAGACAATGGATATACCAAAGAGGAAATGAAAATGGTAAAAGAAACTTGCAAAATTATGCAAGACGATAGCATAAAAGTAACTGCTACTACGGTTCGTATTCCTGTAGTTGGTGGACATAGCGAAAGCGTAAATATTGAATTTGAAAACGAGTTTGATTTGGCGGAAGTAAAATCTATTTTAGAAAATGCACCAGGTGTAATTGTTCAAAATGATGATGCTACTCAATTATACCCAATGCCTTTATGGGCTCATGAAAAAGATGAAGTTTTTGTAGGAAGATTAAGAAGAGACGAAACACAACCTAAAACTTTAAATATGTGGATTGTGAGTGATAACTTGCGTAAAGGTGCTGCCACCAATGCTGTACAAATTGCTGAATATCTATTAGATAAAGGATTATTGTAGTTTATACGATAGCGGATTATAAAAAATGCCTCTCAATTTTTTGAGAGGCATTTTTATTTAAAAAAAATATTTTCACTAATTCCAACCTTTTACACAACTTTTACTCTTTATTACAGCAACATATTTTTGGAAAATATACAACACATACTAACTGCCACTATTCAGCAAGCAAAAAATGGAAATAGTGAGGCTTTGGCAAATTTGTATGCCCAATTTTCAAAAGCTATGTTTAACATATGTGTAAGAATGATTGGTAATAGGGTAGATGCAGAAGATGTGTTGCAAGAATCGTTCATTATTGCGTTTAAAAATTTGAATCAGCTAAAAGATGCTGTTCAGTTTGGTGGTTGGCTAAGAAGAATTGTGGTAAATGAATGTATTCGATACAGCAAAAAGCAATTCTATTTTAACGAGTGGAACGATAGTGAACACGAAATGGTAATTGCAGAAACAGGTGAAGATTGGTTTAAACAAATAGACATGTCTTTGGTGCATAAACATATAAAAAGCTTGCCTGATGGTTGTAGGCAAGTGTTTAATTTATATGTGATTGAAAATTTTGGTCACAAAGAAATAGCCAATAGTTTGGGAATTTCTGAAAGCACTAGCAAAAGCCAATACCATAGAGCAAGACAATTACTAAAAGAAAGACTAACTAAAGAAATTGCAATATATGGATGAATTTAAAAAACATATAAGAGAGCATCTGTCTGAATTAGATGTAGATGTTCCTAGTGCTAAAGTATGGCAAGCCATACACAAAGAAGTGGCACCCAAAAAAGTATTTCATATACACTCAACAGTGCGTTATGCAGCTGCAGCTTGTGTTATTTTCATAATTGGTTTAGGTGTTTGGATGGCTGTAAATAAAACTGAAAATCATCAAAATGTATCAGTTCAACCAACTAAAAAAATATCAATTCCTGCTATTATTGATCAAAAAGATACAGCAGAAAATAACCCTGTTTTCGCTGATGCATCAAAAAGTATAGCTAGTAATATTCCACAAAAAAAAGTGCTACGTCCTACTATTTCTTCGGTCAAAAAGCAAGTAGTTACATCAACTACTAATAAAATGGTTTCTACCGATTGGCAAATGCTTGAAAGTGTTGAAAATAGCTTTAAGCAAGTCATTCATTTGCAAAAAAATCGAATCAACACAACTCCTTTAAATGCTGAAAGTCCTTCTTATTTCAAAGATTTTAGCGTTCAAATTCAACAAATGGAAAAAGATGAATTACAAATTAAAAAAGAAATGAAGCAAAATGGATTTAGCAACGAATTACTCGATCAACTCATTAATATTTATCAACAAAAATTGATTTTATTGAAGCAACTGCAAGGAGAAATTAATAAAACCAATAACAGATATAAACAAAATAGAACACCTGTAGATACTACTAAAACTTATTTTTTAAATATTTAATCATTCTATAAAATACACATCATGAATACTAAATTTATTGGAACAGCATTACTTGCTACGGCTCTTTCATTTCAATTGCAGGCACAACAAAAGGCAAGTGGAGAAATTGTTGTAATTGGTAAAGCAACTTCTCCAAAAGCTTCGTCTAACAATGAATCTGTAAACGATGCAGATTTAAAAAGCAAAGAAGTATCTGTTGAGGTAAATGCTTCAAAAACTGCTGACATTTTTATTGAAAATACAAGCAGAAATATAGAAGTAAAAACTTGGGATCAAGCTAAGGTGAAAATTGTAACTACCATCTTTTTTGAAGGCGATGCCAACAAATTGTCCGATGAAGAGTGGTTTGAAAAATTGAATATTAGTTTAAAATCGCTTGGCTCAACTGTACGTATAAAATCTGGTTCTGTTGGTAGTGGTACATATAGTTACTTTGGTAATAATTATGCATGGAGTGGTGGTCCATCTAGTGGCGTGGCTATTTTTAATGGAGATGGAGAAAATATAAGAACCAAATCTGGTAGCAAACGTTTGGTTACTATTTATGTACCAAAAGATAATAAAGTAGATGTTGAAAGTAAATATTCTGATGTAGTTGTATCTACATCTATCAACAAAATAGATGCAGATATTACCAATGGTAGCTTAGAACTGCAAGATGTAGGCACACTTTTTCTTCGTTCAAAATATGCAAATGTGGCCGTTGGAAATATTAAAGTTGCTGAAATAGATTTTATGAATGGTCGCTTTAGTGCAAGAGAAATTGGTGATGCAGATATTGATACAAAATATGCTACTATAGAAATTGCTAGTGTAGATAAATTAATGGCTAGAAGTACCAATGATGAATACGAAATTGAAGAAGTAGGGGTATTTCAAGGTAGAAAAAACTACGGAAATTTAAGAATTACCAAATTGTTGAACTCTTTAGAAATGGATGGAACGAATGCCGATGTTAAAATTAGAAATATTGCTGCTACTGTAAAAGAAATTCGTTTCGATAATAAATATGCCGATATCCGTTTACCAATGCGTAATATTAAAAATTACACCGTAAATTATATTGGTGCATACAGTAATATTTATGCAGATTTTGAGAAAAAACCTTACGAAGGAAAAGAAATAAAAACAACCAAAGAAACCGATAATCTAGCATCTCAATTAAGATCAATTCAACGTTCTGTAGAAAAATTTGCAGGCGATGATAATTCAAATAGCAAGTTTACCGCTGTTGTAGGCGATGGAAAAGGTGCTACTATAAATATGGTTTGCCAAAATTGCACGGTAGATTTTAAATAAAGGTTTACACACTTAAAACAGCCAATAGTTTTTTATGTTGCTCTATTGGTAATTAGTGCCGGGTTTTTACTCGGCATTTTTTATTCATGTGCAATACATTCGTTTCTCATTAATTTTGTGCCTACTTTAAAATAAAATATGGCGATAACAACTTTGGTAATTATAGGTATTGCAATTACTTTAATATTCATTGCATTTTTTGCAGGATACGAAATTGCATTTATCAGTGCAAATAGATTAAATATTGAATTAAAGAAAAAACAAGGTAAACGTAGTGGCATTATTTTAGCCGCTTTTGTTGAAGAGCCTACCAAGTTTATTGGAACTTGTTTGGTAGGAATGAATATTTTTCTAGTAATTTATGGATTGTTGTTTGATGAGCTTATTCGATTAAGTTTATGGAATCCTGCTAAAATAGAAAACGAGTATCTCAAGTTATTTATCGATACATTGTTTTCTGCAATTGTGGTATTGGTATTTGGTAAATTTATTCCTAAAGCTGTTTTTAGAGCAACAAGCGAAACGGTTCTTCATTTTTTTGCTCCTGTAGCCAATTTCTTTCACGAGTTATTTTCACCTATTGTTAGTTTTTTTGTTGGCTTAGCTCAATGGATATTGAAGTATTTGTTTAATGTAAAAATTAGTGATAAAGCCAATGCTTTTAGCAAAGTAGATTTAGAACATTTTTTTCAACAAACAAAAGAACAAGACGATGATAACCAAGAATTAAATACCGAATTGTTCGAAAATGCATTGAGTCTTCCATCTATCAAAATTCGTCAATGTTTAGTTCCACGAACAGAAATTGAAGCAGTTGAGTTACAATCTAGTATTGATGATGTTAAGCAGTTGTTTATCCAAACTAAACTAAGCAAACTCATTATTTATAAAGGTTCTATCGATCAAATTGTGGGTTATGTACATTCTTTAGATTTATTTAAAAAGCCACAAACAATCGAAGAAATTTTATTGCCTATTCCTGCTGTTCCAGAAAGTATGAGTGCTACTGATTTAATGAACAAGTTTACAAGAGAACGTAAAACCATTGCTTGGGTTGTTGATGAATTTGGTGGAACTGCTGGAATTATTACGATGGAAGATGTATTGGAAGAAATTTTTGGAGAAATAAGAGATGAATACGATACCGAAGATTTTGTAGAAAAACAATTGGCAGAAGATGAATTTATTTTTAGTGGAAGATTAGAAACCGATTATTTGAATGAAAAATACAATCTAGATTTTCCCGAGCAAAATTCTGAAACCTTAAGTGGCTATATCATTAATCATTTTGAAACGATACCAAAAGTTTCAGAAACCATTATTATTCATAATTATCAATTCGATGTATTAACCGTTAGTGATACACGTATAGAAATGGTAAAAATGAAAGTGCTTTTATAGAGAAGCAATTATTTTATTCCCAATATTCTAGTAAATATTTTTTATTCTGATAGCATTTATTAAACATTACCAATGGCATCTTTATTTAGAAAAGGCAACGATCAAAGAGCAGAAATGAGTTTTGTAGATCATTTAGAAGAATTACGATCTCATATTTTAAGAAGTGTAGTTGCCATTTTGGTAATGGCTATTGTTATTTTTATTTATCGAGATTGGATATTTGATAACATAATCACAGGGCCAATTAATCCAGATTTTATTAGCTACAAATTATT
The DNA here is from genome assembly GCA_051861445.1 of Chitinophagaceae bacterium. GTDB lineage: Bacteria > Bacteroidota > Bacteroidia > Chitinophagales > Chitinophagaceae > Parasediminibacterium. The sequence goes on from JBHYCS010000015.1 coordinate 104,143, forward strand.
GTGCAACTTAAGTCACAGTTTACATATTGGCGACGCTTTGTGTATGCCACCTGTACAGGTAAATATGCAAAGCACCACTTTTGGTGGACAATTCATGAGTAGTATTACTATGGCTTTTATTGGTGGTTTTATGTTGGCGTTTCCGTATGTTTTTTGGGAGTTTTGGCGTTTTTTAAAACCTGCTTTGCATGAAGTAGAACTAAAAAATACTCGATTCATTATTTTCTGGGTTTCATTTTTCTTTTTTCTAGGTGCAGGTTTCGGATTTTTTATTCTTGGTCCTTTTACATTTAATTTTTTAGCTGGCTTTCAATTGGGTTATAAAGGCTTGTTAGTTACAAAACCAACATTAACCGATTATTTTGATAATTTAACCAATATTATTTTAGGCTGTGGTTTGGCTTTTGAATTGCCTGTTTTAGCATACATTCTTACCAAAATAGGATTAATTACACCTAATTTTTTAAAGGCTAGTCGTAAATATGCTATTGTAATTATACTATTGGTGGCTGCATTTATAACACCTAGTCCAGATTGGATGAGCCAAATGATTGTGTTTTTACCATTATGGATGTTGTACGAATTAAGCGTTATTATTTCTGCCAAAGTATTTAAAAACGATTTGAAAAAAGAAGCAGCAGAGTGGAGCTAATTCAATATTAAAATATTATTCATAAACGTAAAAAACCTTCTCTATTTGGAGAAGGTTTTTTATTGGCGTTTTCAGTAGGTGAATATTTTTAAAGAATTAGTTTCTTGTCTTTTTAAAAAATGATACGTTACCATCTTTATTAATTTCTAATACAGTAGTTTCTTTACCGTTGTTTAAAGAAACATAGTAATTCAACTCGTCTTTATCATTTGTAAATTCTATTACAGCTTTTACCGTGTAAGGTGGTGCAGGATAGTTTTTGCTGATTTTTGTAATTGCATTTTTAGGCAATTTATCATATCCAATGGCTTTGCTAGTACCAATTAAATCGCCGTCAAAATTGTAAAAAGCTTCCATGTTTGCACCATCTTGTACAAAAGATGCTTTAATAAATTTTGCTGTTGTAACCCAAGTTACAGAAGCAGCACCAACAAAGTTTGCTCTAAAATGCGATAAAGCTCTGTAGTTTTCGCTATTTGCAGGTGCAGCAAATGCAGAAGCAGAAATAGCTATTGCAAAAGCAGCAATCATAACTAATTTTTTACCCAATTCTTGAATAGTGTTTTGTGCGGTTGTTTGAAAGTTTGTTTTCATTGTTTTGTTTTTTGTTGTTTTAAATTTGTTGGCTTTCGCCATGTTTTGTTTTAAATGATAGGTCAAAAGTAAGTGTGCACATTGGGTAAACGGAGTACGTTTTGATAAGTTACAGTGCTCTTTTATTTTTTTGGATAAATGGGCTTAAAACCTGTGTTAAGCAATGTTAATAATTGGCTGAAATTCAATGCTGTATTGATTTGTAACTGATTTCTTAAAGAAATCATAAAAGCAGTTATCATAAGGTTAAATGTGGTTGATGGTCTTCACATTTTTATAACAGTGCTTGTTTTTTTGTGTAACATTACTATCGTTGGTTTTACCTTGAAACTGAGTCGTTGAATGAATATTTATTTAATATATACACTTGTTGTTCTGCCATGTTCATGTAAGGCAAATCATTGTTCATTTTGTGGGTTAACTACCTATTAATCCTTTAATTTTACGTATGAACTTTCTAGCACATGCATATTTATCTTTTCATCATCCGTCGTTGCTTGTTGGTAATATGATTAGTGATTTTGTAAAAGGAAAAAAACAATTCGATTATTCTATTGCTATTCAAAAAGGTATTCAGTTACATAGGGCTATCGATACTTTCACAGACGAACATGAAGCTACTAAGCAAGCCAAATTATTTTTGAAACCTGTGGTGGGTTTGTATGCTGGTGCTTTTATAGACATTGTTTACGATCATTTTTTAGCCATTGATACATATCAATTTAAATCGGATAAAGAATTAGCAGTTTTTGCTGCTAATACATATCATGTGTTATACAACCATTTATCTGTTTTACCAATTCCTTTTCAAGAAATGTTACCCCATATGAAACAGCAAAATTGGTTATACAACTATCAATTTATTTGGGGAATTGAAAAAAGTTTTGCTGGTCTTGTACGTAGAGCTAACTATTTACAAACGCATCAGCCTGCTTTAGAAGCTTTTCAAATAAACTACAAAGCTTTAAAAGAGTCTTATGATTTGTTTTTTCCCGATGTGCTTACATTTGCCCAATCGTTAGCACAACAATTAAAATAGTTATAGTTTGTATAAAAGTTTATTGAAATGAAATATACCCTTTTAATTCTTGTATTTGTAAGTAGTTTTTCTGTTACACAGGCACAACAAAAGCCTACTGAATTAGATAAAAGTCCAATGGATATAAGTTATTGGCCGCCTAATTTTCCGCTTTTAAAAATGTCTGGTAAAGTAAAAGATATTCCAAATGCTAGATTATTATATAGTAGACCATTAAAAAACAGTAGGGTTATTTTTGGTGGAATTATTAAATATAAAGAAATATGGCGTTTAGGAGCGAATGAAGCAACTGAGGTAGAATTTTTTAGAAATGTAAAGATTGGTGGAAAATTATTGGCAAAAGGTAGATATACGCTGTTTTGTATTCCTGATGAAAATAGATGGACAATTATTGTAAATAGAGATAATTACAGTTGGGGAAATTTTGTGTACGACATTAAAAAAGATGTTTTACGAGCAGAAGCAACCGTAGAAAAAAGTACAGAACCTGTTGAGGCATTTACCATTTATTTCGAAGAAACGAAGTCTGGAGCCAATTTAATTATTTTGTGGGACGATGCAAAAGCCATTCTTCCAATTACATTGGTATAAGTTTTTTTCTAGTCATTCACACTAGTACAGTTTATGGTTACAATAAACTGCATTTCATTTTTTAGTAATGAGTTGGGTGTTTTTATCCGCTTCATTACAAACTCTGTTATGCTATAGCAGTTATCCTTATTTTTGCAACTCTTTTTAAAACCTTAGGCATGAATTTTAACTTAACACAAATACCTCTAAGAACAGCTCAGCCACGTACGAACGGATTAACAATGGTGATGGATAAAGGGCTTAGTATTCCTGAGGTACATAATTTTTTAAGTGTTTGTGGTCCACATGTAGATATAGTTAAATTAGGTTTTGGTACATCTTATGTTACACCCAATTTAAGAGAAAAAATAGAAGTATACCAATCTTATAATGTTCCTGTTTACTTTGGAGGAACATTGTTTGAAGCATTTTTAATTAGAAATCAATTCGAAGATTATATTGCTACTTGTAAAGATTATAATCTTACACATGTTGAAGTAAGTGATGGTTCTATTATTATTCCTCATGCAGAAAAATGTGGTTATATAGAAAAATTAACCAAGCATTTTACAGTTTTGAGTGAAGTTGGAAGTAAAGATGCAGCACACATTATTCCACCATATAAATGGATAGAATTAATGAGGGCAGAATTAGAAGCTGGCTCTTCTTATGTAATTGCAGAAGCAAGAGAAGCTGGTAACGTAGGAATTTACAGAGGAAGTGGAGAAGTAAGAGAAGGTTTAGTTCAAGAAATTTTAACCCAAATACCAGAAGAGAAAATTTTATGGGAAGCTCCTCAAAAAGCACAACAATTATACTTTTTAGAATTAATTGGTTGTAATGTAAATCTTGGAAATATTGCTCCAAATGAAGTTATTCCATTAGAAGCAATGCGTATTGGATTAAGAGGAGATACGTTTGAATTGTATTTAAATAAATAGGTAATACATGCGTTTGTTTGCATTAATTGGTTATCCTTTGTCGCATTCTTTTTCTGAAAAGTATTTTACAGAAAAGTTTATTCGTGAACAAATTACGAACGCTACTTTCAAACTATTTCCTATTGAAACAATTGAGTTGTTGCCTCAAATGATTCAATCAAATGGCAACTTGAATGGTTTTGCAATTACCATTCCACATAAAAAAACAATTATTCCATATTTATATAGCAAAACCGACGCTGTAAAAAAAATGGGTGCTTGTAATTGTGTTCGAATAATTGATGGAAAATTATACGGCCACAATACCGATGTTATAGGCTTTGAACAATCGTTTATTCAATATTTACAACCACACCATACTAAAGCACTAGTTTTGGGTACAGGTGGAGCATCTGCTGCTGTTGAATTTGTATTGCAGAAATTAGCAATCGATTATGTTTTGGTTTCTAGAACAAAAAATATTGCCCAAAATATACTTTCGTATGCCGATATCAACGATGCAATAATGAAAGAATATTCTGTAATTATTAATACCACACCATTAGGTACTTTTCCAAATGTAGATGAGGCTCCTGCAATTCCGTATGAATTTATATCGTCTCAACACTATCTGTTCGATTTAGTGTACAATCCTACTGAAACTAAATTTCTACAGTTAGGAAAACTTGCCGGAGCCACAACTAAAAACGGTTATGATATGCTTGTATTACAAGCAGACGAAAATTGGAAAATTTGGAACACTTAGCCTTGCATTTTTGCGATGGCAACGGGTGATAAACTTGCTTTCTTTTTCTGTGTATAATCAAAACACATCATTCCTGTTTTTGCTTTTCCTACTATTATATTGGTGTTTTCTGCAACGATTTCAAGTAGGTAAAAAATATCAAAGCCAAGTCTATCAAATCCGCTTGCTTGTACAGATATTTTTACTTCATCACCATATACCAATTCTTTTTTAAATTCTAATGCTACATCAGCCATTATTAAGCCAACACCTTCTACATTCATCTCAGCATATCCATAATGTGCTAAATATTGCAGCCTTGCTTCATGTATCAACGATAAAAATGAATCATTGCCTACATGTCCTCCATAGTTAATATCTGTGATTCTTATTTTTATATGTGTGCTAAAAGAAAAATGTGCTGGTAGATTTACTTTTACTCGTTCCATAAACTAATGATATAATTATTTTGAATTCTTTTTTTAAGCATGTTGTAATAAAAAATCAAGCAATAAATTGGTTGCTTTTTTTCGGTGGCTAAATTCGTTCTTTTCTTCTAACGACATGCTGGCAAAGGTTTTATCGCTTCCATCAGGAATAAAAACAGGGTCGTAGCCAAATCCATTTTCTCCACTTATGTTAGTAGTAATTTTACCTTTACAAATTCCTTCAAACAGGTATTCTTTACCGTCAAAAATCAATGAAATTACGGTTCTAAATTGTGCAGAACGATTGGTTTGAGCCGTTAATTTTTGCAATAGTAGGTCTATGTTGGCTTTAAAATTTCGCTCATCACCAGCATATCTTGCACTTTTAACACCAGGTTCATTGTTTAGTGCAAACACTTCTAATCCTGTATCTTCACTAAATACGTTTTCACCAACTAAATTAAAAATGGTAGTAGATTTTTCTGTTGCATTTTCATGTAAAGTAGCATGAGGTTCTTCAATTTCAATATTGATACCTGCTTCTTTAAGCGTAACGATATTGAATTTATTGCCAACTACGGCTCTAATTTCATCTACCTTATGTTGATTGTTCGTTGCAAAAATTATTTTTCTCATAAACAATGATTGATAAAAAAAGCCATAGGTTCTGAAACCTATGGCTAACTACTATGTGATTGCGTTTTTATTTTTTCTTTTTTGGTAGAATTAAACTATCAGCAGGGTATTTTGCTTTGATAGAATCTCTTACTGTTTCTACCCATTTGTACAAAATTTCTTTTTCGCTATCAGAAAGTTTAGCATTTCCATGTACAATTGTGTAGCTAGATAAAGGCATTTCACCTTCTTTTACTTCACCCGTTACTTCTTCAAGTTTGTGATTTTGCTTTGCAATTCTGTAGGTTGTAAATTCATCAAAATTCAAGTGTTTTTTACCATCTTTTACATGGTCGTTTAGCCACCAAGCAACGGGCTGAATATTGCTATACCAAGGATAAACAGTATTGTTGCTATGACAATCGTAACAAGCTTTTGATAAAATACTTTCTACTTCTACAGGAACAGTATATGCCTTACTAATATGATTTGCAGATGGACTAGCTGCTATATTTTTTGTGGGTTTAAAAAATTGAATAACCACAAGAACTACTAATAAAGCAATTCCTATTTTTTTTAAAATACTTTTCATGTTTAGGGTGTTTTAAAATATTAGTTAATTAAAATATCTCCTGTCATTTCTGTAGGTATTGGTAAATTCATTACAGATAAAATGGTAGGTGCAATATCACCCAATTTACCCGGTTTCACCGTTCCGTTCCAAGTTTTATCAATCACAAATAACGGAACAAGATTTAAAGAATGTTGGGTGTTTGGGCTACCATCTTCATTAATCATAAAATCTGCATTACCATGATCGGCTGTTAAAAATACGGTATAGTCATGTGCTAAAGCCGCTGTTACTACTTTTTCTACACAAGCATCAACTGCTTCTACCGCTTTTACAACAGCACTAAAAACGCCTGTATGGCCTACCATATCTGCATTGGCAAAATTTAAACAAATAAAATCTGCCGATTCTTTTTCAATTTCTGGAACTAGTTTTTCAGCAAGTTCGTAAGCACTCATTTCTGGCTGCAAATCGTATGTTGCAACCTTAGGGCTAGCAGCCATAATTCTGCTTTCTCCTTCAAATTCTTTTTCTCTTCCTCCACTAAAAAAGAAGGTAACGTGTGGATATTTTTCGGTTTCAGCAATACGAATTTGTTTTTTACCATGGGCTGCTAAAACCTCACCTAAAGTATTGTTTAAGTTATCGTTTGCAAAAATTACGTTTACATTTTTAAATGTTTTATCGTAATCTGTCATGGTTGTGTAGTGAAGCGATAGTTTTTTCATTCCATACTCATCAAAATCTTTCTGAGTAAGCACTTCTGTAATTTCTCTACAACGGTCTGTTCTAAAATTAAAACAAATTACAGCGTCATTTTCTTGAATACTTCCATTTGCAGAAGCGTCTACCAATGGTTTAATAAATTCATCCGTAATTCCATTAGCATATGCAGCTTCTATAGATGCAACTAGGTTGTTGGTGCTTTCTCCTTCACCTTTTACCAAAGCATTGTAAGCCAATTGCACACGTTCCCATCGTTTGTCTCTATCCATTCCGTAATATCTACCTGTAATGGTTGCAATAGTACCGACATGGTTTTGTGTATATTGTTCTAAATCGCTTATAAACCCTACACCACTTTTAGGGTCACAATCTCTACCATCTGTAAATGCATGAATAAACACTTTTGATAATCCGTTTTGCTCACAAACATCAATGATTGCTTTTACATGCGATGTGTGGCTATGTACACCACCATCACTTACTAGACCAATGAGGTGCAATGCTTTGTTGTTTTCTTTTGCATATTGAATAGATGCTAATAAAGTAGGGTTTTGTTGTAATTCTTTTGTTTTAATGGCAACATTAATACGTTGCAATTCTTGATAAACAATTCTGCCAGCACCTAAATTAAGATGACCAACCTCACTGTTTCCCATTTGTCCGTCTGGTAATCCAACGGCTTCACCACAAGTAACTAAAGTTGAATTGGGATATTTTGTATATAATGATGAAACAAATGGAACTTTGGCATTTTGAATGGCATCGCTTGTACTTGATTTTCCAAGTCCCCATCCATCCATGATAATTAATATTGTTTTTTTACTCATGATTGCTTTGTTTGTAAGGTTTGTTGTATGTAGTTATTTATTTTTATACAAGAAAAGGCTTGTTTCAAGTGCTAAAACTACAGCATTACAAATTTATTTTGAACCAGTATTTTAATTTTAGCAACAGTTGGCATATTTTTAGCAGCATATTTACAAAATGGGTATCATGAAAAAATTATTACTTTTTATAGGGTTTGGGATTTTTCTTTCTTCTTTTACAAAATTAGATAACACAAATGCCATCATTAATGCCTTAAAATCTGGAAATGCCGAAGAAACAAGTAGGTATTTTGATAATTTTATTGATTTGAAATTGCCAGAAAAAGAAGAGATAAAAAATATCGGAAAAAATCAAGCAGGAATTGCGTTGCAAAGTTTTTTCAAAGAAAATAATATTAAAGGATTTGAATTAACTAGCCAAAGAGAAATGGGCGGATCGAAATATGTTGCTGGAAAGTTAACAAATGGAGGCAAAGGATTTAACATAACCATGTTGTTAAAAGCAAAAGATGGCGACCATCAAATAATTACCGTACGAATAAATTAAAATTATACAACACTAAAATTTATTTAGCCACCTATAAACGGTGGCTTTTTTTATGAAACCTATTAACTTGCACTTATGAATACCTTTGAACAAGCATTACAACAATTGGTAATTTCGGCTTTGCAAGAAGATGTAGGAAATGGAGATCATAGTACACTTAGTTGTATACCAAAAGAAAAAATAGGCAAAGCCATACTTAAAGTAAAACAAAATGGAGTATTAGCAGGTGTAGATATTGCAGAAAAAATTTTTAAACAAATAGAGCCTACAGCAGTTTTTACAGCCTATAAAAAAGATGGCGATAATATGCAAGAAGGTGAAATTGCTTTTGAAGTATTTGCTTCTATACATACAATTCTTACATGTGAACGTTTGGTTTTAAACTGTATGCAACGTATGAGTGGCATTGCTACTTTAACAAGGCAATATGTAGAGAAGCTAAAGCCATATTCCACCAAAATTTTAGACACAAGAAAAACAACGCCTAATTTTAGATTGTTAGAAAAAGCAGCTGTAAAAATTGGTGGAGGTGTAAATCATAGATTTGGTTTGTATGATATGATTATGTTGAAAGACAATCATATAGATTATGCAGGTGGAATAGAAAAAGCTGTAGAAGCTGCGTATAACTATGTGCAAACAACGCAAAATGGGTTGAAAATAGAAGTAGAAACAAGAACAATAGAAGATGTAAAAAAAGTGTGTGCAATAGGTGAAGGAAAAGTATTTAGAATAATGCTTGATAACTTTACACCATCTGAAATAGTAAAAGCTTTAACCATTATTGACGGAAAATTTGAAACCGAAGCTAGTGGTGGCATTAATTTAGACACCGTAGAAGCTTTTGCTGCTACAGGTGTAGATTATGTAAGTGTAGGTGGATTAATTCATCAAGCAAAAAGTGTAGATTTAAGTTTAAAAGCAGTAATAGTAGCAGAATAATTATTATAGTTTAAAAGGTGAATAATGAGTAAAAAGAAAATTCCATTAACAGGAAATGGTTTTGTTTTTAGCACAGATCCTAATTTTAAGTTGCAAGAAGATGAACCGATAATTGAAACGTTGCCACCTAATCAACAAAAGTTGAGAATACGTTTGGAAACCAAACATAGAGCTGGCAAAGCCGTAACACTAATTACAGGGTTTATTGGAACAGAAAGCGATTTAGAAATATTGGGAAAACAATTGAAAAATTTTTGTGGAACAGGTGGTTCTGCTAAAGATGCAGAAATCATTATTCAAGGCGATCAGAGAGAAAAAGTGCTACAATGGTTGTTGAAAAATGATTACAGACAAACTAAAAAAGTTTAGTTGAGTTTGCTTGGGGCAATCATTTGAAACGGTGGAATATGCACTTTAAATTGTTGTTTGTTGTTTTGATTTTCCATGAAATACACACCAAACATTTTACCCATTTCTGTTTTTAAATTACAGCCACTTGCATATTGAAATTGTTCGCCACTTTTTAATATGGGTTGAATGCCCACAACACCATCACCTTCAACTTCTCTTTGTTCGCCATTGCTATCAAAAATAAACCAATGTCTTTTTAAAAGTTGAATGGTAAATGGATTGTGATTTTCAATTGTAATTCTATAAGCAAACATGTACTCATTGTTTATAGGATTGCTATAATCTGGTTGATAAAAAGTTTCAACAGTAACCATTACACCTTCAGAAATTTTTGAAACCATTGGTACAAGTTTATTTATTTAAAGATAAGCACAAAACACTCACTTTACTTATCTGACATATAAATTTTTAGCCTTTAAAATGTATCAGCTTTTCTACAGCTTTTTCTAGCGTCTCTGTTTTTTTAGCAAAACAAAAGCGTAAAATTTTATTGTCGGTTTTGTCTTTATAAAAAGCACTTAAAGGAATGGTGGCTACTCCATATTCTTTAGTAAGCCTGATTGCCAAATCTGCTTCTGTTTCTTCCGTAATATTCCTAAAACTATAGCATTCAAAATAGCTACCACTACTTGGCAAACAAGAAAAAACAGTTTGTTGCATGATTTGTCTAAAATAATCTCTTTTTTGTTGTAACAAACTACCTAATTGTGTATATGCTTCTTTATTACTTAAATAGTTAGCAAGAGCTACTTGTTTAGGCGTATCACAACTGAAACTATTAAATTGGTGAACTTTTCGAAACTCTTTCATTAAACTTTCTGGAGCCAAGCAATAACCCAATTTCCAGCCTGTACAGTGATACGTTTTTCCAAAAGAAAAACAAATAAAACTTCTAGCAAATAAATCTGGATATTTTAACAAGCTTAAGTGTTGTAATTCATCATAAATTAAATGTTCATACACTTCATCGCTAATAATAAAAATATTGGTGTTTGCAACAATTGTTCTCAATTGTTCAATATCATTTTCTGATAAAACTTTGCCTGTAGGATTGTGTGGACTGTTTATTAAAATTGCCTTTGTTTGAGGGGTAATTTTTTGTTTTACTTCATTCCATTGAATGTTGAAAGTTTCATTTTCAAGAGCAATTCTTACAGCTTTAGCACCATTAACTTCAATGTTTGGTATATAGCTATCATAAGCTGGTTCAAAAACAATTACTTCATCGTTTGGTTGTAAAATAGTAGTTAAGGCTGTATAAATAGCATACGTTCCACCAGGAGTAATGGTTATTTCTGTTTCAGGATGAATATTATTGTTATATAAACTAGCAACTTTCTCCGCCAGTTTTTCTCTTAAAATAGGCAATCCATTCATGTGTGCATATTGATTATTGCCTTTTTGCATGGCTTCATTTACCAAAAAAATCAATTCTTCACTCATCATAAAATCTGGAAAACCTTGTCCTAAGTTTACAGCATTGTGTTGATTGGCCAATTGGCTCATGACTGTAAAAATAGTTGTACCTACTTGTGGTAATTTAGATTGAATAAACATGTTCTTTTCTTAAATAAATGATTGTGCAATTATCCTTCTAATCCTCTGTTTAAAAAATCAATAAAAGGTTTCATGGTGTTACAAGCTGTAACAACTGTATCTACCAAATGCTTGCTAGTTAATGTTTTATCGCTAATATATGTTGATAGAATAAAGCTTTTCATTTTTAAAAAATCTATTGCTGGGTTCAATTCGTCGTAGCCTTTTGGTGGTCTGGTAAGCATTACATCTTTACCTTTTTCTAAACTAATATTAAGCTTTTGTAGGCTTTTATCTTCCACTATGGTTTTAAACTCTTCGAAAGAATAATCAATTTCTTGTCTAATTTTTTTAAGCTCAGGAGCTAACGGCATCCAAACACCGGCAGCAATAAAACTTTGTGAAGGTTCACAATGCAAGTAATAACCTGCTAGCATTAATTTTTTTCCACCTTTACTAATTCCTGCACCCATATTGGTTTTGTAGGGTGCTTTGTTTTTACTAAAACGAACATCTCTATTAATTCTATACGTACAATCTTTTGCCTGTAAAAACGATAATGAAGCATCCGTTTTACTGAGCTCTTTTAAAATATCTGCAACCAATTGTAAATAGTTGGCTTTAGCGTTGTTGTACAGATTTCGGTTATTTTCAAACCACTCTTTATGATTGTTTATTTTTAATTGTTCTAAAAAATGTAAGGTGCTAGCGTTTAGCATGATTCTGTTTCTTTAAAAAGTTATGATTGAACTAGTTGTAAAAATTCGTCTTCCGAAATGATTTTTATGGTATTAATTTTTTTAGCTTTTTCCAATTTGCTGCCAGCATCTTCACCAACAACTAGGTAATTTAATTTACTGCTAACACCGCTTACAATTTTTCCGCCATTTTGTTCGGCTAAAGCTTCGGCTTCGCTACGTTTTAGTTTGTTTAAAGTACCTGTAAATAAAAAAGTTTGTCCAGCTAAACCACCTTCTACAACCATTTCTTTTTTTGTGTTCACAAATTGCAAACCCAGTTTTTCAAGTGTTTCCAACATTTCTATGTTTTGAGCATTTGAAAAAAAGTGAGCTATGCTTTTGGCAACTTTTACACCTACATCTTCTAATTGTTGTAATTCTTCTTCGGTTTTTTGTTTAAATTCTAACAAGTGTTCAACAGCATTTGCCAAAGTTTTAGCAGTACTTTCACCTACAAATCGTATTCCTAAGCCATAAATTAATCTATGCAATGGCTGTTGTTTACTTGCTTCAATAGCTGTTTTTAAATTGTCGATGCTTTTTTGTCCAAAGCCTTCTAAACTTGTAATTTTTGTAAAATCAAGTGTATAAATATTGGGAATATCTTTTAGTAAACCCAAATCATAAAACTTACGAATATTGGCTTCTCCTAAACTTTTAATGTCTAATGCATCTTTACTTACAAAGTGAATTATTTTCTCCACTACTTGTGCCGCACATTCAATATTTATGCAACGCCAAACAGCTTCTCCATCTTCTTTAAATAAAGCACTTTTACATACAGGACAATTGGTTGGGAAATGTATTTTTTGTTCGTTGCCAGTTCTTAATTCGGCAATACTTTTTACAATTTGTGGAATTACATCACCAGCTCTTTCTATTAAAACCGTATCACCAATTAGTAAATCTTTTTCTTTTATATACTCTTCGTTATGAATAGAAATACTACTTACAGAAACGCCACCTACTTGCACTGGTTCTAATTTTGCTACAGGTGTTACAGCTCCTGTTCTACCTACTTGAAATTCTACATTTTTTAAGATGGTAGTCGCTTGTCTGGCTTTAAATTTAAAAGCAATTGCCCAACGAGGATGGTGCGTTGTCATACCTAATTTTTCTTGCAGAGCAAAATCGTTTACCTTAATTACCATTCCATCAATTTCATAAGGCAAATCGTCTCTACCTGCTTCAAACTCTTGAACGTATTTAATAACATCTTGTATTCTCTTCACCACTTTTTTTTCTTTTTGTGGAGCTTTAAAACCTTTATTCCACAATAAATTAAGTGAGTTAGCATGTGTTGTTAAGCTTGTTGGTGTAATATTATTTGTTGAAGAATAATAACTCACATGGTACAAAAAAGCCTCCAAATTTCTTTTAGCAACTTCTTGTGGATCTTTCATTCTTAAACTTCCGCTAGCTGCGTTTCTAGGGTTTGCTAGTTGCTGCAAGCCTTGTGATACAAGCGTTTGATTATAATCTTCGAAAGCTTTTTTTGTCATTACCACTTCACCTCTAATTTCAATTTGTTGAATACCTTCTTCTGAAAAGCTAGCAGCTAATGGAATCGATTTTATTTGTTTTATATTGGTTGTAATATCGTCGCCTGCCGTTCCATCACCTCTTGTAGTTGCTCTTGTAAGCAAATCGTTTTCATAAATAAGCGAAATACTTGCACCGTCAAACTTGGGTTCAATACAATATTCAATGTCATTTTCGCCAGAAAGTTCTTTTACTTTTCTATCAAAATCAATTAAGTCATCAGCATTATAACTATTATCTAAACTCAACATGGGTACAAGGTGTTGTACCGTTTCAAACGTTTTGTTTAAACTTGTTCCAACCCTTTGTGTAGGCGAATCTTTGGTAATTAAATTCGGGTTTTCTGTTTCAATTTGTTGTAATTTTTTAAATAAAATATCATAATCTGTATCTCCAATTAAGGGTTCGTTTAATACATAATATCGATACTCATGAAAGCGAATAACTGCTTTTAATTCGTCTATAGAAATGTTATGAATGTTCAACTCAATTTGTTGTAATAAATTCCTTGTGTTGCTTTGTAAAACTTGTGTATTTTCTATTGTAAACATGGCATATTTTAAAAAAGTAAAGATAGTAGTGAAGGCTTCCCATTTTTAGTACAGTTTAAAAGTAGACTTTTTTCATTAGTTAA
>JBHYCS010000016.1:0-98417 GCA_051861445.1 Chitinophagaceae bacterium
GCGGCTTAAAGAAGGAAAAAAGAAAGTTGTTTTTGTCATAGAAATCATCGGCAGAAAGGTTGTGCAAAATATTTTGTGTAATTTTAAATGCACCGATTTTTTTGCACATAAAAAATTGCACATATTGTTTTTGTATGAAAATGTTTGAATAGGTCTTTTTTTAAAATTCGTAATTCTCGCCGTTGTTGGTGAAGAACACAAACAACATATACGATACATTTCTGCCGTTTTGGTTTGCCATAGGCTACCAACATCATTTTTCATCGTTGATGTATCTTGTATTGATGTTGTTACACTATTGTGATACAAACATCAGCAGAAAAGTGTTTGATAAAAAATAGGCTATCTCGTTTCAGGAGATAGCCTATTTTTTATTGAGGCGTATAAATAATTATTCTACTTAAAAAACATTATCAACAGCTGGTCTACTATACGTTTCTTTTCTATCGGTTGTTTTTGGATGTCCAAAGTAAAAGTATAGGGTTCTTTTTTGTGTGCCGTCTAAATTTGTAGGCTCACTTTGTGGACCTAAAGCTCTTGTATTGGCACTAATGGTTACCGCCAATTTAGTACCAATAGGAGGAATGCAATCTAAAAAGCTAATGTTTCCTTTGGGTAATTCAGGATGAGGACGAACACCCGTTAATGCGTAAAAATCGAATAGTCGAACGTATAATCCTGTATCTGCTGATGCAACATACATTTTACCTTCTACTGTACTTAATTCCATCCAATGAATTTCGCCATAATAGCCTTTAAATTCTGGATATACCATTGGTGAATAACCCGTCTGTGTATTGTTGTATAAATTTTCCCACACATTAATCGGTGTGCCTTGTAAGCGATTTTTCCATTGTCTGTATGGGCCTTTTCCTAACCATTTTGCTCCTAATACAAAATTTTCTGGATAGTTAAAACTAATACCTGCATAGGTGTAGCTGCCTTTTAAATTATAGGCATAATCTAAAGCAACCCAACCATTTGGCTGTATAATCCATTTGGTGTATTGCATATTGCCATCGTATGTAAATTCTACCACATGGTTATTTCCTTCTTTGTATTGTTTGCTTGAAACAATATTGCCGCTGCCTTGTACCAAAATGGGCCCATTGTTAAAAGACAATACATAATCGTTCGTTGTATTTTTGGTAGTTACTAATAAGCCTGTTTTTTTATTCAATACAACTGATACATCTCCACCTTTCAAAGTGTATAGCGAATCTGTTTCTTCAACACTTGTAGTCCCATTGCTTGCAGTTATAAATGGAGTAATGAGGGCTTTAGGCGATTGAATAGTCCACGTCCATTTATAAATTTCTTTATTAAATGCATCTGTTGCTACTAAAACCAATGCTTCATAGTTTTTATAATTGGTTGGCAATGATAGTTGTAGGGTTCCTTTTTGAAGTGGAGCAATAGATGGTGCAACAGCAACACCTTTTTCTTCAACCGTATAGCCACTTAAAGCATCCCAAGGTTTACGGAATTTTACCAAAGCCCATTGAAATTTACATTGATTGGTATTGGTAAAATGATACCTGTTTTCTACTTCAATATTGCCTTTAAAATTTTCTGGCAGATTTTTTAAACGTATTTGTATGGGAGAAAAAACTTCTCTCAGTGCAAAGAAACTTCCTTCTTTTTGTCTATGTGGCCCTAGTATTCCATCATTTGCATTTAAACCATTAGCATCAATTACATTGTTAAAATCGGTACGTACAATTCCTTCATCTACCATTGCCCATACAAAACCGCCTGCACTTCGTTTGGCATTCCAATGCAACTCCCAAAAATCGCTCATGGCTGCACCTGCACCACCATCATCTTGTGCATGTAAAAATTCGGTAGGCATGTAAATGAGAGAATCGTTGAGTATTTTTTTGGTACTGTAATAATCTTCGTAGTGATTACAATCTACACCATTAAAATCGTTACCTGGACGATGATGTGGATGTAAAACAGGACGTTTAGAAAAATCCCATTTGGTAAAAAATACATCTAATTCTTTATTAGTTCCTCCTTCATTGCCATTGTTCCAAAATAAAATAGAAGGATGGTTAAGGTCTTTAATGACCATTTCTTTTACCAATTTTTCTCCCACTTTGGTGTTGTAAAATTTCTGCCATCCTGCTAATTCATCTAAAACATATAATCCCAACGAATCGCATAATTCTAAGAATTTTTTATCTGGTGGATAATGAGAACATCTCACCGCATTCATATTCATTTCCTTCAATAATTGCACATCTATCAATTGAATGGCATCATTCAATGTTCTTCCTGTTTCAGGCCACCAACAATGTCTATTGGTACCTTTTAGTTTTATTTGAACTCCATTTACATAAATGCCATCGCCTCTTCTTATTTCTATTGTTCTAAAACCAAATTTTTCTGTAGTGGTATAAATTGATTTAATTCCTTCTTTTAAATACACATTCACCTTATAAAGATTAGGCGTTTCACTTGTCCATGTTAAGGCGTTTGCCACTTTTGTAGATACAGTAATTACACTGTCTTTGGGTGAAACAGGTGCAGTGGTTGAAGCTACTTTTTTGCCGCTTGCATCTATTATTTCTGCAACAATAGTTTTGTTTGTGGTTATATTTTTAGTAAAAATTTGCATGGCAAAATTTCCATCTGCTTTGGCATCAATGGCTACATAATCAATATGTTCTTTAGGTACAGCTTCTAAATAAACGGGTCTAAAAATGCCACCAAAAACCCAGTAATCAGCCAAGCGTTCTGCATTGTTTACGCTTGCATCGCTACTCATTTTGCTTACGGTAGCTTCTAAAGTATTGGTTTTTCCGAATTGAACTAGAGCTGTAATGTTGTACTTAAATCTATAGAATGCACCTTGGTGAATATCGCCTGCTTGTTTACCATTTATCTTCACTTCAGTATCGGTCATGCTTCCTTCAAACACAATAAAAATTTCTTTGTCTTTCCAGTTGGCAGGAACAGAAAAGTTGTGCTTGTATAAACCCTTTTCATCGGCAAAGCGAAAGTTTTTACCATTGGTTTTATAATCTCTTCCATAGTTGTATGTTCCAAAACCTTGTTGTTCCCAACAAGAAGGCACTTGAATTTTTGTCCAATAGCCACTTTGTCTTCCACCTGTGCAAAAAAAGTCCCAACTAATGGTTTTATCGCTACCTGTTCCAGATAAATATTGAATTTGTTTTTGCTGTGTAAATGCAAATTGAAAACAAAGTAATGCGTAAAAAAGTAACTGTAATTTTTTCATTGTATTGCTATTATTGTAGTTGAATAAGGCGAACAAATCCATCTAAGCCAGCAGGCTGAATCTGCCAGTTGCTAGCATCGAAGGGTTTGTAGTTAATGTTTACAAAATTGATTTCGTGGTAATTTCTCCAAACTTCTTTTTGTGCATCCATGTAACGCATACGATTAGCCATAAGGTTGCAAACTTCTATTTGAATCGTGTTGTTTCCTTCTCGTAAATATTGATCTATCTTAATTTCATAAGGCAAGCTCCAAACCAAACCAACTTCTTTTCCGTTTACTATTATTCTTGCACTTTCATGAAGTTTTTCGAATTGAAGCAAATAGGATTTCGATTTATTTTTTAATTGAAATTGAGTGCTATAAATGGCTGTGCCAGAAAAGTAGGATAGGGTAGTGTCGTTTTTAATATTTGTCCATGGTTGAATTTTTTCAATTGTTTTTGATGTGGGTAAAAATGGACCACCTTCTGTAAAATTAATTTTCCATTGAAGATTGGTTAAGTCGATGACTTGTTTGGATACATCTTTATACTTCCAATTGGGTAACTGCTTGCTTGGTTGAAAATTAGCTTGAACAATGATAGATTCTCCTGATTTTAATTGTAAACGAACATTATCGATATAGCTACCCATATTTTTAAAAGCTACTTTACCCGTTTCTCCATTTAAAGGATTAATGTATTGCAGCGATTGCGGCATTACTTGCAAACGAATTGTAGTATCTATATCTTTAGCCGTATTGTTCGATACAAAATAATATTTGCTATTGTTTTTATAAGACGTTATAAACTTTAACCCTAATTGTGTAATTGTACTTTCGTTTCTAACACGTAAATATTCCAAAGCCTTATTAAGATCGGCACAAACAATAATTTTGCCAGCTAATTTTAATTTGCTTTCTGCAATTCCATTACCTACGTTTACTAACTGCAAACTTTGAATTAGCTGTTGTAGTTGTTTTCTATTTTCAACTAAATTATGCATGCCAGGAACATCAGTTGGTAAAGATTGAATTACAATTTCATCTACATTTTTCTTCGCTAAATCAATAATATTTTGAAGCGTTTTTACTGGCATTAAGTTACAGGTAGGAATAACCAAAACTTCTTTTTGCTTCTTTAACAATACCGCTCTTTTAAGCCATTCAGCAATCATTTTGTCGCTTACAAAATCTACCTCATATCCTGTGTTTTGTAATTGGGTTACATTTTTATAAAAAGGGGTAGGGTGTAGCCATTCTTTAATGTGATGTACTGATAAAGGCATATCTACACCTTCTGCTTCATGCCATACATCGTAAATTGGCCAATACATTTTTATATTGTTAGCAGGAGTTCCTTGCAATACTTGTTGTACTCTTGAAATATATTCATTTAATCCTTTTACATGTTTCCAAAGGCTGTTGTAAGGAACAAAATTTACCGATGCATAAAACAACCATCCAGGAAATTTTACATCTGCTGGTGTGTACGTTGTGCCATGATAAAACACATGATTTACGCCAGATAAAAATACTTGATCAACTTCTGGTTTACACTGGCTCCAACTGGTTTTAAAATGTTCGCCCAACCATGTAAATGTTTCGCTGCTTGTAAGTGGTTTATTGTAAAAATGTGCTGCACTACTTGCAAATTTTAGCATAATAGGGTCTGGGTCTACATTTCTAACATCACCACTATCTCTTCTTAAATTTTTAACGCCAAATGCAGTGCTACCAAAGGTTTCGCATTCAGGAATATCAAAAGCACCATACAAATCAAGTAGATTTCCCGGTGAGCCGTGTGCTTGATTTACAGATTTAGTATTGCGTTTATTTGTCCATTTGGTAAATACACTCGAAAAATTTTCAAGCATTAAATCTGCAATCGTTTCTCTATAATCGCTTTTCAGTCTAGCAACAGTATCGTTGTGTGCTTTACTAATAAATGCATTCATCCAGTTTTTTAAATTATAACCACGTCTTTTTTCAAATTCGCTAAAAAATTCTGGTGTCCAATCGGCATTATACACTTCGTAGCTATCATTAAAAAAAGCTTGTACACCATGAGATGAATTGCCAAAAGCACTATCAAAAATGGTAAAATAATTGGCTGTAGCATTTTTACTAAAATGATCTATAGTATAGCCTTCACCACCAGGTGCTGCACGTTTTACAGCTTGTCTTGTTTTACCAATAAAAATGGCAACAATTTCAGCATTTGTAGTGCTTACATAATTTAAAACACCCTCATCGTTTACTTTTTCGGTAACATCTATCGGTTGTTTGTTTGCAGCGTACACCATTACACTACTTAGTTGGGCAAAGCCTTTTTGTTTCGCATCTGCAACTACTATTTTTTCTGTTAATGGTTCATTGGCTTTTAGCGTATACTTCTGTGTAATTAGTTTGGTGGCAGCATCGTTAATGGTAACATTACTGCCACCAATTGGCCAACCTGTACCTACAGAGATATAAACGCCCATGTTTAAGCGTTTAGCTTCTGCAACGGTAAAATCTAACATCTTCATCCATTCTGGAGAAAGATATTTGATGTATCTTTTTTCAAAACCTTTAGCACCATAAATCGGAACAATTTCTACACCACCAAAACCAACAGCAGCCAATTGTGTAAGTTGCTTTTTTATACCAACTTCATCAACAGCACTACCCATCCACCACCAACGAGTCCATGGTTTGTTGGTAGCATTGAAAGCATTCGTTTGGGCATTTGTTTGTAGCCATAAAAATATGCTCAGACAGATCAGTAAAAGTTGCTGTTGTATTACTATTTTGTACTTCATTTTTCTTAATAATTCGAAGTGATTTTTTATTGAAACCAGCAGTTGTGCAACAATGATGCTTTTGTTGCGTCGCACTCTTGTACGCTTTCCTTTCTATTCAACTGTTCATTAATTACCATCAGGTTTAGCCACACTTACCGTTATGCTTAATGGCCAATTAAATTGATTTATTGCATCAGGTTTTGCTGGATTAAATGGGGTAACTGTTTTCTTTAAGTATTCAGCCAATGGCAGTTGGATATCTTTCATTCCTTGTACAATACATCTAGCAATTTCATAAGCACCATAAGGATTAAAATGTGTATTATCGTTGAATGCTTTCGGTTGATTGGGAAAAGAATTGGCAGGATAAATTACAAATGCTTTCTCACTTTCTTTTTTGCCCCAAGCTTCGTATAAAGTTTTGCTCATTTCATTCAAATCTATTAATGGTACATGTAGTTCTTTGGCAACCAAACGCATAGCTGCAGGATAATCGCCTAAAGTCATAACTACTTTGCCACTGCTATCAAAATTTCTTCTATTCATAGATGTTACTAAAACAGGATTACCACCTTTTTTTCTAGCTTCATTTACATAAAAAGAAATATCTCTTTTATAGGTTGTAAAAGCACCAACACCTTCACCTTTTTGTTTTTGGTCGTTGTGGGCAAATTCAATAAAAAGATAATCGCCCTTTTTCATTTGTGTGAGTATTTTCTCTAATCGTCTAGCACTCATAAAACCGCTAGCTGTTTCTCCACTTTCGGCATAATTAGCCACTACTACTTTCTTAGGTTCAAAAAAAGCAGGAAACATTTGTCCCCAAGCTGCATAAGGTTCTTCTGCCTGATCTACAACTGTAGAGTTTCCTGCTAAAAAAACAGTTATAGCATCTGTGTTAGGTGTAATTTCCATAGCACATAGCTTAGGACTTGCACCATTTAATTCAATCGTAAGTTTATCATCCCAATGTAAATAGTTTCTTTCACGGCTTTTAATACGTACAATTTTACCATTGGCTTTAATAATGGTATCTCTGATGTGAACAGTAAATTGTAGCTCCACTGTTTTTCCTTTTTCGGTAATCAGAGGCTCAACCATTAATCGTCTACACTCAGCTCTTATGGTGGCAGCACTTACATCTTTTACATCGCCAATAATCATTTTTACATCGTAATTTCCTTCAGGTAGTTTTACCGAAAATTGAAACGGTTTATTACTTGTTACAAAACCATCAATAGCAGCGTTTTTCTCTTTTCTACCTATATCTTCAAGAGTTCTATTATTGGTTTCAAATCCAAAGCCTTTGCTATAAGAAAATGTGTCTGATGCTATAACTTTTGTAAATCCTTTTTGGGCTTTTCCCAATCCAAAATCGAACTTCAGTACATTGTTGTTTGTTTGTGCAAACGTTACATTGATGCATACCTGTAGTAATGCAATGAACGCAACAAACAATCTATTTTTAAATATGGCTTTCATTATTATTTGGTATAGTGTTTAGCTTGTTTTAAGAGTAGAATGAATGGTATACGTTTTTCCTGCTTTGGTTTTAAATGAATACAAAAAATATGTAACGCCATTTTTAGTTTCTGTTTTAATTGTTGGTACAATTCCGTCAATTATAATAGGAGTGGTGGTTCTTAATACACAATTATTTCCTTGCTTCGATAAAATGGAAGCTTTGTGTAAAGTCGCATTTTCCCAATCTATGTTTATTTCAAAATTTCCCCTTGCAACAATGCCTTTTACAGAGCCATTTTGCCAATTGTTTGGTAATGCAGGTAATAATTGAATATTGTTTAAATGGCTTTGAACCAACATTTCTGCAATGCCTGCAGTTGCTCCAAAATTGCCATCGATTTGAAAGGGTGGATGCGTATCGAACAAATTGTTGAGTGTTGAAGTTTTAAGTAATTCTTGATACATTTTATACGCATGATTTCCATCGAGTAATCTTGCCCAAAAATTAATTTTCCAAGCTTTGCTCCAACCTGTTCCACCATCACCTCTAGTAATTAGAGTGTTTTTGCTTGCATTTGCAATAGCAGTATCTAATAGTGGCGAAATTTGATGACCCGGATGTAAACCAAATAAATGAGAAACATGTCTGTGTTGAGGATCTTCGTCTTCCCAATCATCAAACCATTCAACTAAATTTCCTTTTTTGCCAATTTTTAATGGTAAAAGTTTTGATTGTTTTTGCTGTACTTGATTTACAAAGTCTTTGTCAATTCCTAAAATGTTAGCAGCAGTAATAACATTGCTAAATAAATCCCAAATAATTTCTAAATCCATAGCAGATGCAATGGTTACTGTACCCTTAAAACCTTTCGGATGTAAGTACACATTTTCTGGAGAAGTTGATGGAGCTGTAACCAATTTGTCATCTTTTTCTACCAACCAATCTATACAAAATTCAGCCGCTGCTTTCATTAATGGATAAGCCGTGTCTGCTAAATATTTTTTGTTGTTGGTAAACAAATAATGATCGAATAAATGTTGACTAAGCCATGGACTTCCTAGCGACCAATTAGCCCATTTTGGATCTCCATTTCCTTCACCAACAGGATTTGTTTGAGCCCATAAATCGCTATTGTGGTGAACAGCCCATCCTTTCATTTTATAATAATTGGAAGCTGTTGCTGTTCCGTTTTTTGCCATTCGTTGAATGTGTTGAATTAGTGGCTCATTCATTTCTGCAAGATTACATTGATTAACCAACCAATAATTCATTTGTAAATTAATATTGGTTGTGTAATTGCTTCTCCAAGAAGGACGAATATTATCACACCAAATACCTTGTAAATTGGCAGGAAAGCCACCTGGTCTTGAAGAACAAATTAATAGGTATCTACCATATTGAAAATACAATTCTTCTAACCCAAAATCTTGATTGCCTTCTTTGTATTTTTTTAATCTTTCATTGGTTGGCAAATCGATAATAGAAGCATTGTTAATTGAAATTTGTAAGCGTTTAAAGTAGTTGCTATAGTCTTTTATGTGTAGATTTTTAAGAAGACTATAAGGTTTTTTGATAGCGGCATTAATCCATTTTGTATTAATAGCCGATTCATCTACACCATCTTTGTCAGGACATTTGTCAATGCCATTAAAACTAGTAGCACCTGATACAAAAATGATCGCTTCCGTTGCATTATTGAGTTGTATTGTGCTATCTGTTGTGGTAATTGTTCCATCGGTTTCTACAATTTTCAATCGCATTTCATAACGCATTCCATAACAATTTTCAGCATCCGAAAAAACAATTGGTTTAGGGTTTCTTCTTTCATCATTGTTTATTCTAGCCTTGCCTTTTAGAATTAAGTCTTTCGAATTGGTTGTAGTTACTTGATGTTGTAATTCATTGTTTACTTTAAATGTTGCATTGATTGCACCTTTTGCAGAAGCAGTTAGTTTAATCACCACCAATTGATCTGGTGCTGATGTAAAATATTCTCTAGTAAAATGCACATTGTCAACTGTAAATTGTGTGGTAGCAATGGCTTCAGCAATATTTAAGGTTCTTTTGTAATTACTAATATTACCTGTAATTGATTGCTGAATAAATAGGTTGCCTAAAGGCTGATACATTTGTGTGTTTGGGCCTTGCATTTTTCTAAGCAATCTTACTGCTTGTGTAACACTGTCTTTAAACAAGGCTTCACGTACTTGGGGTAAATATTTGTATGCATCAGGATTTGGATTTTGATTCACAGGGCCACCTGTCCATAAGGTTTGTTCGTTCATCTGAATGAGTTCGTTTTGAACTCTACCAAAAATCATTGCTCCCAATCTTCCATTGCCAAGTGGTAAAGCCTCATTCCAATCTTTTGCAGGTTGATTGTACCAAAGCACATTTTTTGTTGCAATTTGAGCTTTTGATTCTAAACAAATCACAAAAAGAAAAATCGATAAAAGTAAACATGCAGATTTTTTTTTCATACAGAAAACTTCGTTAATTAATAAGCTTGCAAAGCACTATCGTTGAGCTTAAATGTATTTGATTTTATTAATTCCAATACTGCTGCACCTGCTAACAAAACAGGGCCATAACCATGAGCCGCATATACATTAATTGGACGATAATAATAAAAAGCAGGATCAAAGCCCATGCCTGTTCCTACACATGTTCCTTCAACTTGTCCTTTTGCATTTACTTTACTAGCAACGGCATTCCATGCAAGCAATACCATAGGTGCATAGGCTTTTTTATCCAACCATTTTTTTTGAATACCATTGGCAATACAATATGTGTAAATAGCTGTAGCAGAAGTTTCTAAATAAGAATCGTTTTTATTGAGTAATTGATGCCAAAATCCTGTTCCATCTTGATAAGCAGCTAAACCTTCTACATGATTTTGGAATAAGGCAAGTATAGTTTTTCTTTTTGGATGATTAATTGGTAATACGTCTAACAATTCAGACATAGCTAGTAAAGCCCATCCATTGGCTCTTGCCCAAAAAAATGCAGGATGAGGTTTCATAGATTCTACCCATCCATGTTGAAATAAATTTTTATCTGTATGAAACATTCTATTGGCAAATTGAATGACTTGGTTACATGCATCATCTAAGTAAGCATTGTTTTTAGAGAATTTACCCATTTGTGCTAAAGCTGGAACGCTCATATATAAATCATCTAGCCAAATAGTATTGTTTTGTGGTCGGTTTCTTGTTAAGGTTTTATCCTTCAATCTATATTCTTTGGTACTAATGTAGGTTATATAATTTTGTATTAAGGGTTGTAAGCCACTTGTTATTTGGTTTCGTTCGGCTTTTATCATAGCTGCACAAACAGCTCCTGCATCGTCTAATGCTTTTGGTTGAATAACTTGATGTAAAGGATTTTTCCAATTAGGGTATTTATTTGACAACTCCTTAATAAAGGGAACAGCCTCTTTTATAAAATGAAACCTTTCTGTTACATAGTTATTGTATTGTTGATTTCCTGTAGCTTTTGCAAGATGCATCATGCCTGCATACGTAACACCCCATTCATAACTTGTAAGTCTATAATCACCAGGCTTAATAATGCTATTGGTATCGAGTAGCGATAAATTTGTAATTGGCTCACCCGTTTTTATATTAATCCAAATGGTTGGTGTAGACTTGTTTAAATAATTATAAACTTTATCTACTACTTCTATGATACTATTTGCTGTAGGCGGTTCGTAAGGTGTAGGATAGTTGGGTTTTAAAGCATGCAGAGGAGCCGTTACATCGTTTGCAACCTGTTGTGCATTGCTGAAGTTTGAGCAAATAAAGAGTAATCCAATGAAGGTAGTTTTTTGTATAGATATGAATGGATGTTTGATAATGTATTTCATTTTTAGACAAGCATTTGTAAGAAAAAGTAGTTTTGCATAATTAAGTTGTAAATCTGTTTTATTCATCCTGTTCCATCCTGTTATTTCTAGTTTTTTTACAAATGGTAAAAAAAAGGACGGCACAATAGAAATTGACCGTCCGCTCGTGTTTACGATTGTGCCAAAAGGCTCTGTATGAAAAAACTAGTAACCAGGATTTTGATAATTGGCTATATCGGTTGATGTAAATGGAATTCCATTATTGGTTAATGATACGATTTGTGGTAATGGAATTGGTCTTAATTTGTGATGTGGAGCCATATTTGTAGCATCTGCATTGAACAATTTCGTTCTGCTAAATAATGTTTCTGTTCTTACTAAATCTTCCCAACGATACAATTCACCGCATAATTCTCTTGTTCTTTCGTTCAACATAAAATGAATAAATCGATCTGTTGTACTAGAAACGGTTGCAGGATATTGTTCGCTTGTTGCATTTGTAGTAAACAAAGTTGCAGAAGCTAACATGACATTTTCTGTGCTGTTTAGGTCGTTAGCTGCACCATAAAACATCCAGTTGTGGGGATTTTTTATTTCACCAGCTTTATAAGCAGCTCTTCTTCTTATAATGTTTATGTAGTTTAAAGCATTGCCATAGTCGCCTTTTCTTCCGTATGCTTCTGCAATAATTAAATAGGTTTCGCCCAATCTTGCCAATGTGCCGTTTCTAATTCCTCTAGCTTCATTGGCAGTATTTGTTAAACGAACGCCATCTAAAAACTTAATCATACTTAAATATTTGTTATCAGAAAAGTCTGATGTAATTGGTGCAGTAGCATTTGCTTGTTTATATCTAGCGTATATTCTATAATATCTCATTTTAGCAATATCTGCTGTTAAAATTGGCTTATCTATGTTGTTTACAATAAATAATGCAGCAGTATCTCCAATACCCACTTTGGGTCTTCCAATAACATCTGGTGTTGGTGCATCAGCAGCAGTAAAAACGGGCAATCCTGTATTTGCAGTTACATTTCTGTAATAAACAGTTTGAAAGGTTTTAAAGAAACGAGAATCATTTGTTTTATCAAAAATATCAATGGTGTAATCTGTTGGTCTTAACCGTCTGAAAGGACGACCATTGAAGAAATCTCTTGTCATTCCTGGAATTGCAATACCTGCATCGTATTGTGTAATATAAAACATATGCACTTGGTTATTGGCTGCACTTGCTAAAGCAAGATTATCGCTAAATTGAGCTGCAAAAATGATTTCATTACTATTGTTGTTGGCTGTAATTTTTGATTTGTCTGCTACAGGTGCAGTTCCATCTAGTCCTGCTCTTGGTGGTGTATGACTAGCATACGCAGCATTAAATAAGTTGCCGTAATTAGTTTCTAAAACATGTGGACTAAACCTGATTACAGAATCTGCAAATACAATAGCACTATCCATATCAGTAGGTTTTTGTCCTCTTGCTTCAGTAACAGCACTTCCACGGGTAAGATATGCTTTTGCCAAATAATGATAAGCAGCTGCTCTTGTGCCTCTTCCTTTTTCAGTAACAGACCATGGTAAAGATGGGCCTGCTGTTCTTAAATCGCTAATGATTTGATTGTAAACTGCTGCAACAGAAGCTCTTGGAAAATCTGTTCTTAAACCCGAAGCAGAATTAGTAACTAAAGGAACGCCGCCAAACTGTTGCACCAATGTGAAATAATAATAGGCTCTTAAAAATCTTAATTCACCAATTCTTAAATTCTTTTGTGCATCAGTTCCTAATATTCTAGAACTAGCATTGTTATAAGCAGCAATTTTTTCAATTCCAATATTGCATCTGTTAATGCCAGCATAACTCTGAATCCATAAACCATTTACAAAACCGTCTGGTCCATTTGCATTTAAATCTGAATTGTAACGGTTAAATTGAACATTGTTGAATTGATCTCCTACTCTAAATTCATCTACTCCAAAATTGTATAAAGCATAAGATTGTTCACCCTCGAATTTCCATTTTAAAGGAACATAAGCAGATTTTACCAAATCTTCTAGTCCTTGATCTGTATTGTAATAATCTTCTGTAAGTTGAGTCACCAATTCTTCTTTGATAAATTTTTTGCAAGAAGTTATTGCAAGCATGCTCAATAAACATGCTATAAAAGTGTATATTAAAAAAGTTCGTTTCATGATAATTATTTTTCGTTTCTATAATTTATAAACCCAATCTGATTCCAAAAACAATACTTTTAAAACTATAAGAGTTTGGTCCAGGATTGTTGGTTGTTGCAGTAAATTGCTCTGTGTATTGTATCGTTTCAGGATCGTAATCAGAACTTTTATGAATTAAAAATGGATTTACCACATTTACATAAACAGCCATATTGGTTGCCTTAATTTTATTTACAAATGAGGTAGGTAATTTATAGGTTAAAGAAATATTTCTTACTCTAGCAAAACTGCCTTCTCTATAACCTAAAGATTCCCAATAGGTAGGTACATCAGATGTACGAGTTGGTTGTTGATACTCGTTAGATGGATTGGTTGGAGTCCAATAATTTACTTTTGCAGATTGGAAACGACCTACTAATGCTGGACGAGGAACACGATACATGCCACCTTTACGGATATATATCATGAAACTTAGTTCAAAGTTTTTGTAGGTAATCGTATTGGTAATACTTCCTGTCCAATTGGCATTGTCGCTACCTAAAATCATTTTATCATTTCCATCAATTAGTGTATCTCCATTGGCATCTACAACTCTAATTCTTCCGGGACGAAATGCTGTATTTGCTGCATTGGTTCCTCTAGCCCATAAGTAATCTTTTAAATAGCCACCTTTTGCTGTATCTGTATATTGATAAATACCAGCAGATTGATAGTTGTAATACACTCTAGTTGGTTGACCAACAAAAAGCAAGTTGGCAAGGTTGTTATTTTTTGTTCCATCAATTGTAGCTATGGCTTCTTTGTTTCGGCTAAACACAATATCGGTAGACCATCTAAAGTTTTTGGTTTCTACGTTTACACTGTTTAAAGATAATTCTACACCCTTATTTTTTATTTCACCTAAATTAATCCACATAAAGGTTACACCATTTGTTGCTGGTATAGAAACCCTTTGTAGTAAGTCTTTAGTAGAACTGCTATAAAGGTCAATATTGGCATTGATTCTTCCTTTAAAAAATCCTAATTCAAGTCCTAGATTTCTGGTGGTTGTTTTTTCCCAAGTCAGGTTTGGAACTTTAATAGTTGTAGGAGCAGAGCCTATTGCTGCTGTACCATTTCCCCAATTATATAAAGTAAAATCTAGAGGGCCATTTGTTTGATAAGGTTCAATAGCTGAATTACCCACTCTACCAATACCTAAGCGTAATTTGGCACTAGACAATACATGTTGTTTTTTAAAGAATTCTTCATTGTCAACCCTCCATGCAAACGCTGCTGATGGGAAAAATTCACCTTGTTTACCTTCAGCTAATACAGAAGAATTGTCATAACGATTGCTAACAGTTAACAAGTATTTATTTTTAAAACTGTATTCAACTCTACCCATGTAAGACATTAACTGTTGAGCTGTGTAAGAGCCTGAACCTGTAACTGTGGCAAGTGTATTTCTATGTAAAGAATACCATTTTTGTTGTTCGAAAATGAGGTTTTGTGCAGACATCGATAATACATCTGTTTTATTTAAACTCTGCATTTCATGCAATAAAGTAATGTTGAAATTGTGGTCTTTTTTGATGTTGAAATTGTAGTACAATAAGTTATTGTAAATCCAAGAAATGCTATTGGTAATGGTATGACTAGCATTTGCCAAATTGCCCTGACGAACCGATGAAAGTGCACCATTAAAAGTACCTTGACGGCTACTTCTACTATCGATGCCAAATACCGCTTTGTATTTTAAGCCTTTGAAAATGGTAAATTCAGCATACAAATTGCCAAAAATTCTATTCACTTTAACTTCATTAAAAACGGTATTCACATCATTTAAGCCATTGATAATTTGTTGGTCATCATTCGGATATAAATCAAAATTTCCATTTGCATCGTAAGGTTTTGTTATTGGTAACATGCCAGATGCATTTCCATACAAGCTAGGGCCAATATTTTGAGTACTATTGGTATAAGAAACATTGCTTCCAAAAGTTAAATATTTAGTGGCCTTGTATTCGTTGGTATTACCCACTGTAAAACGAGTATAATCTTGCCCATACTCTATTCCTTTTTGGTTAAAATACCCAAGGCTTAAACTAGATTTTAGCTTTTCGCTACCAGCAGTTACAGAAACGTTGTGCGATTGTGTAATACCTGTTCTAATAGCAGCGTCTTGCCAATTAAAGCTTTCAATTTTTGATGGATCATAAATATCTAAACTATCTAATACAGCAAATCCTAAATTAGCTAATAATGCTTTTTCTGCTGCTGTAGCTACCCTTTTTTCTGCAATAAACGTGTTGGTAGCTGTATTAAATACACGCCATTGGTATGCATTTTTAACAAAATCCCACATGGCATTTCCAGAAGTTCCTCCAAATAGTTTTACATCTGCAGCAGCATTTGGAAAATAGTTGTTAGGGTTAGCAACATTGTTAATTTGAGCAAAATTATACACTCTATCAGTTGAAAATGCTTGTCTCCACATATCTACCATTTCAGCACCATTAAAAACAGGTAAATGTTTTAAGATGTTATCATAAGAAACGCTACTGTTATAGTCTACCGACATTTTACCTGTTTTACCTTTTTTAGTGGTAATTTGAATAACGCCATTTGCACCTCTAACACCGTAAATAGCAGTTGCAGATGCATCTTTCAATACGTCTACAGATTCAATATCCATGGGGTTAATGTCATCAATTGTGTAGCTAACTGGAATTCCATCTACCACATACAAAGGGTCGTTTGTTGCACCCAAAGCACCTAAAGAACGGTTTCCACGAATACGAATTCTAGAGCCAGCACCAGGTCTAAAAGAACTAGGAGCGGCCTCTATTCCAGAAATTCTACCTTGTAAAGCTTGTGTAAGATTGGTAGTAGGAATAGATCGAATTTTTTCGCTGTTGATAGATGCAACGGCACCCGTAACATCACTCTTTTTTCGAGTGCCATAACCTACTACTACCACATCTTCCAAAACACTTTTCGCTTCTATAAGTTTTACTACTAAAGATACTAACGCATCTGCTTTAATTGTATAACCAGCAAGTGTTTGCGTTTCGTAACCAACGGAAGAAACTACAAAGGAGTAAGGACCGCCAGCTGGTAATTTAGAAAAGTTAAATACACCATTGTCATCTGTTTGTGTGCCAGATGTTAAATTCGATTTTGTGTTTTTGGCTACAACAGAAACATTGGCCAAAGGAACGCCATTGGCATCTTTTACAATTCCTGTAACGCCTGTGGTTTTGGTTTGTGCATAACTATACAAAACAGTCATGCTCATCATTAAAAATGCTAGAAAGGCAAAGATTCTTGTTTGCTGTTTAAAACAGAACATTTTCATAAGCTTGCAATTTGAGGTTTAGATAATAAAAAGGAAGTATAGAATTAAATGAATTCTACATCAGCTAATCAGGCTGCATTTTGATGTGTGTTTAAAAGGTTATTTGTTTATGTAGTACTCGTTATTTTTTAAAGTGAGTTTTAGTTTGTTTAGTGTTGTGATGGCTTCAATAATTGTATGTATACGATCGGTTTTATCTAGTTTTCCAATAAAAAACATATTGTGTACAGCCGATTTTTGGTAGTGAATTTTTACACCATAAATTTCTTCTAACTGGTCAAATACCAATGAAAGTGGTTGGTTGTTAAACATAAACCAGTTATTTCCTTCAAACATATTTGTGTCTTTTGATGCAGCAAGATGTTTGTTTTGATTTATTGTTTTTTTGATTGATACAGTACCATTTGCTTTGTGATATAATAGTACGTTGGAAGGATATAAAAATCGATTACCAATAGTATTATTTTTAGTGGTCATTTTATCAGATGCTTTTACCACTACTTTTCCTGTGTGTAAATGCACTTTTATGTAGTTGTCTTTTTCAAAAGCTTTGATAGTGAAAGATGTTCCTAAAGCAGTTGTTCCAATAGCACCACTATATACTGTAAATGGTTGTTTTTTATTTTTTGCAACTTTAAATAAGGCTTCGCCATACAAATACACAATTCTTGCCGCTTTATTTTTAAATGATAAATCGTATTGAACCGTGCTGTTAGGTGATAAAATAATTTCAGATGCATCTTCTAAAACAATGTTTATGGGCTTAGAAGATTGATTGTGTTTGATGATGGGAGAAGGAATGTTTTTTTCTTTTATTTGATTGCGAACAATGTTTTTATTAAGTACTCTCTTATTGACAAAAAAACTGTTCCAACTTAAAGCAATCATTGCTATGCAAGCAGCTGCAACTGTAATGCGTTGTAACCAAACAATGTATGTTCGGTGAACCGTTGTTTTTGATTGAATTTTTTTCCAAATAAAACTTGATTGTTGAAGAGGTAATTCGTTGTGTTCATTAAAACTGATCCAATCATCATCTTGTAATAATTCATCTATTATTTCAGGATATTTTTCTACAACACTAGCTACCCATACTTTTTCAGTATTAGAACATTCATTCTTTAAGTAACGTTCTAATTGTTCTTTTGTAAGCATAAGTGAGTATCAATAGTTATGGTAGCACTATGTATACGTTTGCAACAGCTATTACCCCCAATGCATCTTAAAATAATTATTGAATATGGTTGTAAATAATATAAAGGCTAATAATGTGGCGTAGTTGTTTTAAAGCTAGTGATATGTGATGCTCAACTGTTTTAATAGAGATAGATAATTCAGCGGCTATTTCTTTGTAAGAAAGACCTTGTATTCTACTCATTTCAAATACTTTTCTTCTTACGGTTGGTAGGCTATTCATTGCTTTTTGTAAATGCAGTTGCAGTTCTTTGGTATGTATTTGTTGCTCTGTATTGTTTTCGTATTGATTTGTATACAACGTTTTTAAATAGGTGTTGGTTCTTTCAACTGTTTGTTCTTTTCGTATAACATCTATTAAAGTTGTTTTGGCAATTCGAAACAATTGAATAGAAATGTCTAAATCTGGGTTCAGTTGGTGTTTGTATTGCCATAATTTTATAAATGTAATTTGTGTTACTTCTTCGGCAATATTGGTTGAGTTTGTTTTTTTTGCAATGTAAAAAAATAATTTATTGTGGTATTTGAAAAAGGTTTCTTCAAATACCCATTTGTCTCCAGCTTGTATGGCAGCAACAATATTCATCAGGGCAAGCATTGTTTTGGAAGAAAGAAAAGTGAATGGCAATTACAATACACTCTCTACTTTAAGCAAAAACGCCATCAACCTAATTTGTTGATGGCGTTTTGTGCATTTTAAATTATGATTTACCATTTCAAAGGCAAATACCAATTGGCTCTATCCATTAGTTTAGCTCTAATGCTTGCTGCTTGTGGGTTGCCATCTTTTTGCATTTTTGCAAAAATGGCGTCTGCTAAAAATGCAGGGTCATTTCTACGTAAAGCCACTCTTAACAAATCTGGCCAACGATAACCTTCATAAGCTAATTCTAAAGCCCCTTCGTTAATAATTGAATTTTCCATAGCCAACATATTGGTGCTATCGCTTGCAGGATTTGCTCTTAATCTTGCACGTCCTCTAATACCGTTTTGTCTGTGCCAAGGGCCTCTGAATCTTGGAAACTCACCGTTTCTTGCATCAAAATTATATGGAGCTGGTTCAAATAGTGTGTTTTGTAAATTGGTAACATCTCTTCCTGCTGCATTAGATGTATCATATGCATTTTGAATACCAAGATTTACCATAGCATATGCCACTCTTGTTTCGTTGTCTCTATTTGCCGCTTCTGCAAATTTTAAATGTACATTGGTTGCTCTGTTTAAAAACCATTGACCATTTTTTAGTAATGGATTAATTGGTATCAAGGTATTTCCATCTACATATTGATACAAATATTTCATGATTACTGGCTGTCCATTTCTGTTTTTCCAAGTAAATCCACCTCTAGCATCAAAAGGGAAACTGTTTGTTTGAGTTTGACTATTCCATTTGTCAATTGCATTTTGAGATGGTTTAACCAAATAGCTTCCTCCATTGTTAGAAAATAAATTGATAAATGGATTTTCAGGAGCAAAATTGGCATTAAATGGCAACACCCATAACCACTCCCAATTAAATATAGCATCTTGACCTCTCGAAAACATTGAACGCCAACCTTGAGAATTGTTTTCGATAAGTGTATTGATGTCGCTTTCTCTTCCTCTAATGTATCCAACTGCTAAATCGTTGTTGGTTACTACTTCTGCAAAACGGACTTTATGATTGTTGAATGCAGCTTCTGAACCAGGCGTTAAGAAATACCCTTCTGCTTCCATTACAGATCTGTAATAGGTTGCTGCTTTTCTATAATTACCTTTCCATAAATGTAAATCGCCTAAGAATGCATTTTTTTCAATAAAAAATTTGCCTGTAAAAGAACCATCAACAGTTGTAATAACACTAGTTCCAGCAGGGTAGGGAACTTTAACTGGTAAGGCCTCGGTAAAATTGATTAGACTATCTAATAACACATTAAATTCTAGCAATGGGTATTTTGATTGATCTTTTGCTGCTTCTAATGTTTCTAATGGATCTGTAACATAAGGTACTTTACCATAATGAATGCCCAACTGCAAATACAGCCAAGATCTAATGGCGCCAATATCTGAATATCGTTGTTGATATTCGATAGAGGTAAATTTGTTTTCCTTCAACATAATATTGAAGTTTTTCAACACATCGTTACAGTTATTAATTAAGCTGTAAATTGGTTTTGGATCAGCATAAGGATTGGCACTGCTAACATTGTGTTGGTTAATTTCTCTCAAAAAATTATCAGCATTGTCTGTAACCTGCATTAAATCGGCTCTTAATTCGTTTAATACTACATATTGTTTTGCTAAGCCCATTAGCTTACCATAAATACCAATTACGGCAGCATCTGCATCAAACACATTTCTGTACATGTTTGTAGATGATAAAACCACTTCTGGTTCTTTATCTAACAGCTTTTTACAAGAAACGGATAAAGTAGCAACAATAATGGTGAAGGTGAAAATTTTTGCTACGTATTTAGAAAAGTATGTTTTCATTTTACTAGTTGTTTTAGTTCGAAACTGAAGAACGATTGTTGTGAAATTTGTTGGTTAAATAATCATTACAAACCAATACGTACTCCTAGCGTTACAGATTTTGAAATTGGTTCTAAGCTAGCATCTACACCTCTTGCAAAAACAGATTCAGCAGCATAAAACTCAGGATCGTAACCTAAATATTTTGTAAACGTGAGTAAGTTATTTCCTGTAACATACAAGTTAACGTAACGTAAAGCCTTGGTTGATTTAATAGGCAATTGATAATTTAAGCTAAGCATTTTCATTCTAAAGAAAGAGCCATCTTCTATCCATCTATCAGAGAATTGTGCGTTACCCATTGGATCGCCCCAAGTAGACTTTGGCATATTGGTAACCTGACCATTCACTCTCCATCTGTTAATTACAGAACTTAATTGATTACCCACATTAGATTGAGATTCTAAAACAGCACGTAATCCGTTGTATACATCATTACCTACAGTATAGTTAAAAACTGCTTCTAACGTAATTCTTTTATAAGTAAAACTAGTTGTAATGCCTCCAAAGTAATCAGGCGTTGCTTTACCAATGTTTTGTCTATCTCTATCATCAATGATTTTATCTCCATTCAAATCAATAAATTTCATATCTCCACCTTTGTAGCTTGCATAAGTTCCATCTGTTTGTAAACGTGTTAAACCATCAGCAGCAGCTTCAGCATCTGTGCTGTAAACACCATTTGTTTTTAATCCAAAAAATCTATTGGCAATACCACCAATATTTGTGATAAATGAAGCACCTCCATAGTTGGTAATTACTGGCACATTGTCTGGTAAATTTGTAATAGTATTTTTTGAAGTAGCTATATTAAAACCTACATCCCATTTGGTATTTTTATTGTTGATGATTCTTGTATTTACTTGAAGTTCGATACCAGAATTTTTTAAAGAGCCACCATTTGTAATAGCGAAATCGTATCCTGAAGCAACAGGCAATGGTGCATACACCAACATATTTTTGGTTCTATTGCTAAATACATCTACACTTACACTTACTCTTTCATTAAAGAAAGCAGCATCTAAACCAATATTGAATTTATTGTTCGATTCCCATTGCAAAGCATTGTTGCCAATATTTGCTCTTACTAAACCTTGTAAACCCAATAGATTTTGAGAAACATAGCTTTGTAATTGTGTATAATTGCCAATATCGTCGTTACCAGTTTTGCTATAAGTTGCTCTTAATTTCAAAACATCTAGCCATACAAATTTTGACATGAATTTTTCAGAAGAAATTAACCATGCAGCACTTACAGAAGGTAATACAGCAAAACTATTTCCGCCTAGTTTTAATGCATTTGCTACATTGCTTCCAAATCTTGAAGATCCATCCACTGTTAAACTTGCATTGAAGAAATATTTTTTGTCGATTGAATATTCAGCATTCAAATAAGTATTTATCCAACCATATTTACCAATATCACCACTTACTCTTCTTAATGTATTTGAACCAGTTCCTACGGTAATAAAATCGTCGGTAGTTGAGTTAAAGCCTTGTGCAATATCTTGTTCGTTTTTGCTATTTAAATATCTTAATCCAGCTCTTACATTCAAAACTTTATTGGTATTGAATGTTTGCAAGTAATCGATGTATGTATCATTGTAAATGGTAAAAATTCTCTTTGCCAAACCACCCAAACGGCTATCGTAAATTGCATTTGCAGTTGTATCGTTTGTAACCCCTTTTCTCGGAACGAAATATTGTTCTCTTACTTGGTCTACTGTTACTCCAATTAATGATCCTACATTAATATTTTTAAAGAGTTTGTATTTGAATGCAAGTGAGCCAAAAAAGCGATACGTTTTACTAGAACCTATCATATTATTGATGAGTGCAGTTGGGTTTCCGATGCCTAATGTATCTACATCTGCCAAATTTGGTGATACAGCACCTACATTGTCAATATCATTTCTACTAACAAATGGAGCCTTGGCATAAGCCACTAACAACGGATTTGTTTTGAACGCAAAGCCTTGATCTTTTAAATTTTGTTCAAAGTAATTAAAGGTTAAATTGGTAGTAGCTGTTAATCTATTACTTAAGTTTAAATCGGCATTTAAGCGAATGTTGTACTTGGTTAAATCGGTTTCTTTGGTGATACCACCATTTCTAGCATAACCCATTGATAAAACATATTTTGCAATATTATCTCCACCAGAAACTTTTACATAATAGTTATTGGTAATAGCATTTCCTAACACCTCATTTTGCCAATTGGTTGCATTGTGGTAACGGTAGTATTCAGGATTATTGGCTGTATCATCGTTCATGTATGGTTGTTGCATAATTTTTTCGTTGCTCCAACCTCTTGTTGCTAATAAATCAGTTAAATAGGTTCTATAATTTCCCCCATTCATCAATGGTAATTGTTGTGGAGCAAAGTTTACGCCTGCATAAATTCCTGCATCAATTCTTGTGGCTAATTGGTTTGTATGAGCAGTTGTAATTAGTAAAACTCCATTTGCTCCTTTGGTTCCATAAGTGGCAGAACCATCTTTAATTACGGTAATATTTTCGATGTCTCTAATATCAATATTTGCTAGAGCATTATTGTATCTATTGGCAATTAATGATGAGCCATAATCGTTGATATCATATATCATTCCATCAACAACAATTAATGGTTGGTTGTTGGTATACAAAGAATTAACGCCTCTTAAAGACAAATATGCACCAGCATTTGGTGTTCCTGAACGCATGGTTGCATTTAAACCAGCCACTTTTCCTTGCACTAGTCCGTCTACCGATTCTGTACTTCTTGTCCAGTTATCAAGTGTATTTACAGAAGAAACGGCATTGCTAATGTGGTTTTTTGATTTAGCACCAAATGGTAAATTTGCTACATCGTAAATTGAATTGTATGATGCTTCGTACAAAATAGCTTTTACTTCTTTTTTTCCTCTTAATGGCAGTTCTTTTGTCTGAAAACCTTCTCCAGAAATAACAAGTGTAGCGTTGTAATTGGGCACACGAATGCTAAACTTACCATTATCATCGGTAAGTGCTGCAGAAAAACCATCGATGGTAACATTTACTGCGGCTAATGGTTTTTGTGTAGCTGCATCTAATACAACACCTTTTGCCAAAGTACCTTTTTGGTTATTGTTTTTATGAAGGTCTAATTTTTGGCCACCTGTTGCAAGTTTACTGACATCGGCTTGTTTAGGAGGTGTTGGTTTTACTTGTGCTTTTAATGCACTGTAAGAACAAACAGCAACGCTAAGTAACAAGCAGGTGTTTAAAATATTTCTGGACATCGTCTTATAAATTCTTAGTGATAAATCAAATTTCAATTTGGTTGCTAAAATGCTGGTACAAGTTTTATATAATCTAATGAAATAGAGTTAGCACCACCTGTTGTTGATGAAGTGGCTGGTCCTACTACAAAAAGATTCAAGTTTCTGTAATTGTTAATTCTAAATTGTCCTAATGATATTTCATTGTAATTGTTAAATGCAACAGTAACGTAAGGAAAAGTTGTAGCATTGTTACTGCTATCTATTGATAAACGTTGTTGCCATAAAGGTGTGGATTGTACATCGTTTACAGCTACCCAAAATGCATTGTAACGCATAGATGGCATATTGTTTACTCGATAATTTACCCAATAGTTTGCAAAACCATAATTCTGCATAATGATGTCGTTGAAAGTAGCACCTGTGGTTGGGTTGGTTCTAACTCTGTAGAATATAAAAGTGCTTCTATCTGCTGCAAATCCATTTGGACGCTCACCTTGGATAATAATAGGAGGGAACTTGTTTGCTAAAGTAAAGTTCATACTATTCATGATATGTACGATGCCATTGCTTGTTCTGATTGATGCAACAATAGCAGATTTATTTATCGGAACTTTTACACCAAATTTTGATACCAAAGTATCTGGTAATTGACTTGCTGTGTATAAACCTGGAATAGCCAAGTCTTTTACCAAATGATAGGCTGCCAAATTATTAGTGCTATCTGTTGTAGTGGTTACAAACCATGGTTTTAGTTTGTCGTGTTCTGTTGTAAAAGCAGCATCATTTAATAAGAATACAGTATATTCTTTTGATTCGTCCGCAATATTTTCGGCTAAATCTAAAAATCTATTTCTAGTAACTTTTCCGTTTGTAGAATCCCAAATAGGAGCACCTGTATTTGGATTTACGCCTATTTGAGTGGCTTTTGTAGAATCAAAAGCAATGTAATTTAAGTTTAAAAGAGCCGTTTTATTCAAATTTGCTAATGTAGTTTTTTGAATAAACTCCCAACAATTGTCAACAGGAGCAATAAATTTATCAATCGTATGATATAATCCATTGGCTGCATATTGATTGGCTGTAACAATATTAGCGGAATCGAATTTATTGGCTCCGAAAGCAACGTATTTACTGTTTAATAATTGAATACGCTTAGCAGTAGTAACGTTTGGATAAGATAGCAATGCTATATGGTTAGCTACAAACCCTTTTAGTTTAACATCATCGTTTACAATACTTGCATCTAAAGAAGTTAAAGCAGCATCTGTAGGAGCCCAAACGGTATACACTTTAGAAGTACTAATTACTTTGTCAAATCCTGTTTTTACTAAGTAGCTAGTAAAGGTTTTTAAGTTGCTATTTTTAGCAATGGCTTCATATACGTTGTTATTGATGGCCTCATCCGTTATGGCAGTGTGATCGTCCCATTTTTTGGTACAAGCCCATAATCCTGCAACCACTGTAAGCATCAATAAAACTTTAAATCTTTTTTTATACATCATTGGTTTTTTCTTTTATCAACAGAAATAGCGTTGCAATATTTATTATGGTAAAATAGAACCGTCTCTACCAAACCATGGTCTAATTTGTGTTGGTGCATCTACAGGAATAAATTGAATCATGTCCATTGTAACTGAGTTTCCAGCCCCTGTTCCATTATCTCTAATAGCTGTAAATCTTATTGTATGTCTATCCGTTACAGGCACATCAATAATTCCAGCCAATTGTGCAGCATTGTTAGAAGGCCCCGTAATGGTATATCTTTTAAAGCCTTGAGCTTCTCTTACTTCTTCTGTTCCACCTGGTAGAGCTTGTGTAAAATCTACAATTTTTGGTAACGCTACTCCATTAAAACTCACTTGCGTAAAAGCTCCCATATTGGCTCTGCGGTAGCATAACCAAACTTTGTATCTTCCTTTTACTAACAAAGGCGTTTTAAATTGAATCCAATTGTTTGTGTTTGCTGGCGTTCTTAGGTTAAAACCAAAACCATCGTCGAAATAATAATGATTGGCTGTGGTTGGTCCTTCGGTAAAATAAGTTACTGCAGATAAGTTTTGGTTTTGCCAAGTAACTTCAGATAATTGACCAAACGCAAATGATATACTTCTACTAGGCTTTCTAAAAATGGAAGTTAGTTTTCTTATTTCTGGTTGATCGCCCAAATCCCAGTTTACAGTTATTGGTGTTCTTACTTTTAAGAAAATATCACCATCTAATTCATGCAAAGCACCATTAATTGCAGAATTATCGCTTCTTGGTCTATTGATTGCAACACCTGCTTCGAATACACCATTAAATGTTGCTTCATTCAACAAAACGGTCTGTCCATCTAAACTAGTCGTAATTACAGAAAGAGGAGCTAACGTCATATGAGATGGTGCAGAAACAATATCAGCCACATATTTTGCACCTGGTAAAATGTGATAAGCCATGTACAAATACAAGCTATCATTTACGTTTTTGGGATTACCAGTATTATTGTATTTTCTTACTAAATCGGCATAATTATTTATTTGTACCGTACGTAAAATAGAATCTGATTGTGCTAAGAAAGTCAGGAATCTACGAGTAGTATCTGGGTTGTTGGCTATATTTAAACTATCGTATAATCCTGTTGCTTTTAAGGCTTGTGTAAAAATGGAGAAACGAGGGTTGCTTTCTACCATTTGAGCGATGGTTTGTGTTGCTGGTTGTAAAACACGGTTAATTACATGAATTATGCCATTGCCAGTTAAAATATTGCCTTGAGTAAGCGTTGCTTGTCTATTAATAACTGTTGCACCATTGCTATTTACACCCGTAATTAAAAACTGACCATACATGGTTGGTGTTGGCATTTTTCCATCTGTAAAAGATTTGGTTGTAATGGTATCTTCTAATAAATGGAATCTGCATAAACTTCTTAGAGAGGCTGTATCAATTTGGTCTGATGATATTTTTCCAACTTCTTGAAGATAAATTTTTATTGCATCGTTCGTTGGGGCAAAACAGGTGTATGCACCGTATGCATTTAAAAACGGGCTAATGTTTGTTCTATCTAAAATTTTTACAAACTCAGAAAACTGATCTGGGTATTTTCTAAGATAATCTACAATGTTTACATCGCTTGTTGTTGTGTACTCAAGTGCTTGTTTTCTACAACTGCTGCTGGTAAAACAAACAACTGCTGCAACACAAAGTGTGGTAAGCAACTGTAAAATGGTATTCTTTTTCATATAGCCAACTTTTAGTATTGTTATTTATAAAAAGGATTTTGTTCTAACTTAGGATTTGCCTGTATTTCGTAAAAGAAAATAGGGAAATAATGACTGTTCGTATCCCTATATTTTCCTATAGCTGATTGCTGAATATTAGCAGGAACAGCTTTAGCAATAATTTGTAGCAATACATCTAAACGTTGGTAATTATTGCGTTTAGCGTTTCTTAAAATATCATACCATCTTTTTCCTTCATAAGCAAATTCTCTGGCTCTTTCTTCTAAAATATAATCTGCTACTGCATTTATATCTGTAGGGTCAGGTGTTTTTTCTGTTTGAACAATTGCCCTTGCTCTATTTCTAATTCTGTTCACAATGGCTAAAGCTTCTGCACCTCTTCCTAATTGGTTAATGGCTTCTGCTTTCATC
The DNA here is from genome assembly GCA_051861445.1 of Chitinophagaceae bacterium. GTDB lineage: Bacteria > Bacteroidota > Bacteroidia > Chitinophagales > Chitinophagaceae > Parasediminibacterium. Next base: position 27,406 of record JBHYCS010000016.1, read on the forward strand.
AATAAAATATCTGCATATCTATACACAATCCAATGTGCAAATGATGCATCTTGTGGTCTGATAGAATTAAAGTCAATAGCAATGTATTTCCAAATTGCATTGTCACTAGTTCTAACAGCTGCACCATCGCCCCTAATATCTTTTTTAGTATCATCTAAAAAGTCAATTCCATATACATCTTCCATTACAGAAGGAGCTGCCAAAAATCTAGCTCTAGATGTGGTAAACATTTGATAGAAGTTATTCAATCTTTGTTGATCGAATTGAAATTCAAAAATGCCTTCGTTTGAATTTCCTCTGTAGTATAAATTATCAAACCATCCATTATTACCAGCAATTAATCCAAACTGTCCTGAGTTAATGATGAAGTCACAAGCCTCTTCAGCCTCAGTGTATTTTTCCATCCATAAATACACATCTGCTAAAATTGACTTAACGGTATATTTTGTAATTCTACCCTTATTCTCATTTACATTACCGTAATTAAAAACAGCATTTGAATCTGCAAATTTTAAGTCAGTAACTATTTGTGCCAAAATGGTATCGGCAGATGTTTTATTGATTTGTTGTATATCTGTATCACTAGATGTAGACTTTAATTTTAGAGGCACATCTCTAAAGCTTCTAACCAAATAAAAATACATCAATGCTCTCAGAGCCCTTGCCTCAGCTAAATAGTTGTTTAGTTGTTGTTGGGTAAATGTTTTATCATTTGCTAAAACACCTGGTGCAAAATCAATTACTGTATTACAAAAGTTGATGGTTTTATAAATAGAAACCCAGTTAACATTGTTGTTGGTAGGCAACGTGTTTACATTTAAAATGTCGATATCATCGCTACTTGCACCAACAGCAGGGTCTACCATATCGCCTCTTAATTCACCCCACATAAATAAAAACTCACTAATGGGTCTATCTCTTCCTACATCACCAGTTAATGAAGCATAACAGCCAATAACTGCTGATTTTACCTGTTCTTTTGTTTGCCAATAATCTTGACGAACAATGCCGTCTAGTGGTTTTAGATCTAGCCATTTTTTACAAGAAATGCTACCTATTAAAAGTATTCCTGTACAGAAGATGGTAAATATTGTTTTCTTATTCATCCTTATTTTTTTTGTTTAGGTTAGAATGATGCAACTACACCAAAGGTTAAAGAAAATACAGGTGGAGTAGTAGAGTTATCTGTTACTACAGTAAATGGTCCACCAATTCCTCTAGGAGCAACTTCAGGATCTTGACCTGTATATTTTGTAAACGTCATTATGTTTTCAGCAGTTAAATAGGTGCTCAAGTTTTTCATTTTTAGTTTCTTTAGCATAGCGTTAGAAAAGTTGTATCTAACTGTTAAAGATCTAAAACGTAAGAACGATGCATCTTCTACATATCTATCACTACCTAACCAGTTAAAACCAGTTGCCCACAATGCTCTAGGAATATCTGTAACATCACCAGGATTTCTCCATCTTCTTAATACAGCGGTGCTTTGGTTGTTAAAGCCAAACATGTTAGTGGTGGTAATTTTTGTACCATTTACTACATCAAAATTGGTTCTGTAGTTGAAGAAAGCGGTGATTGTTAAGCTTTTCTTGTAGGTAATGCTTGGGCCAAAACCACCAGAAAATCTTGGATTGCTGTTTCCTAAATACACTACATCTCTATAGTCAATATTTCCATCTTTATTAATGTCTTCGTATTTAGCATCACCAGGTTGAAATACATAGTTGGTTCTAGGATAGTTAAAACGCATGTAGATGTTTTGCCCATTTGGTCCAACGATTGGTTTACCACTACCATCTGTAGCAACAGTAGCGGCTAAATCTGAGTAAACACCTTTAAAACGGTATCCATAAATAGAGCCATAAGGATTATTCACTTGTAATAATGTTAGGTAGCTACCATTTGTGGTAACATCGCCACTACTACGATTGATAAATGGAGAAACTTCTCTTAATACGTTCTCGTTTTGAGCAATGTTGAAATTAAAGTTTACCGTCCATTTTGAATTTTTAAATGGAGTTGAAATAATATTTACTTCCCAACCTTGGTTATCCAATACACCTGCATTTGTGTTAATAGAAGAATAACCATTGAAAGTAGGAATTCTCAATCCTTCCATAATCAAGTCTCTAGTGGTATTTTGATACACTTCAACATCGATATTTAATCTGTTTTTCAACATAATTAAATTGATACCAACGTTTTTACCATGTACTACTTCATACTTTAAAGAACTTAATTCTACACTTGAAGGAAAAGTACCTGCTTGACCAGCATACGTCCAACCGAAATTGCTGTATTGGTTGTAAAAGCTATAATCTCTTCTAGGTGCATTACCTGCTTGACCATAACTAGCTCTAAAACTTAATTCACTCACAAACTTTACATTTTTCATAAAGTTTTCGCCAGAAACTCTCCATCTTGTTGAAATAGAAGGGAATAAGCCATATCTGTTGTTAGGACCAAATCTTGAATTTCCATCTCCACGTAAACCAACGTTTACAATGTATTTTCCTTTATAACCATATTGAGCATTTAAAACAGCACCAATTGTTCTTGTTTGTGTAAATCCTGCACCAATGTTTAATTCTTGGTTTTGTGTTCTTGATGGTGTTGACGGATCTTGAAGTAAAGACGAAGCTGTATTTGAAGTAAGTGCTTGGTTAGAAATGGTTTTGTTATCGTAGGTTTGAATAGATAATAATGATGTTAATGAATGATCATCAGGTAGCTTTGGTGTAAAAACCAAATTGGTTTTTGTTTGAACGTTAAATCCATCTACGTCACCATCATAAGCTCTGTTTACAACCGTTTCAGTGGTTGGTCTTCCAGTAGCAATTTGTGGTAAAAAGCTTTTGCTTTTGGTATTGTTAATATCGAATTGAACATCTGATGTTGCTACCAATACTTTCTTAATAATATCGTATTGAACACTAAATCTTGGAATTAATCTATTGCTGATGATTCTGTTTGTAGCTGTGTTTGCCAAAGCAACGGGATTGTAAGTGCCTGGATACAAACCTTGAATATTTTGAGCAGGTGAGAAGTAGTTGGGTGTTCTAACGCCTTGTTCATTGTATTCATAAATACTCATGTTTGGCATTTTATTCAACGCCACATTTCTTATTTCATTGTTTGCACTTCCTGGATAATAATTTCTTGGATTGTCAGAATAAGTATAAGCAAAATCGGTTCTAAATTTAATTTTATCAGATACTACATAATCCAAGTTTATTCTTGTAGTAATACGGTTTAAATCTGTACCAATAGTAGTTCCTTGTTGGTTAAAATAACTTAAAGAAGCATAGTATCTAGCTTTTTCGCCACCACCTGTCATTGATAAGGTTTGGTCTGATGTTTTTCCTAATCTTGTAATTGCGGCTAACCAATCGGTATTTTGACTATAATTATAGTAGAAATATGGATCGCTAGGGTCGTAAGCAAACTCTTTTACGTTTAATGTATTCAATGGTAAACCTGTTCTATTCATCACCATTTCTGGAATCAAATTTGAATATTGGTCACCATTTAATAAAGGAATTGGCTTTGGTTGTTTTGCTAAAATAGCTCTGGCAGTGTATGTTAACACAGGTTTACTTACAGTACCTCTTTTGGTAGTAATTAATAAAACTCCATTTGCAGCTCTAGCACCCCACATGGCTGTACCAGCAGCATCTTTTAATACAGTAATATCTTTAATGTCAGATGGAGCAATATTCAGTAATTGAGCGTAACCTTGATCATCAGCTGTTCCAAAGTTAAAGTCTGATGGTATTTGTGTTTCATAAGGAATACCATCTACTACAATCAACGGATTTGTACCTGCATTAATTGAAGAAGTACCTCTAATCCTAATAGACATACCTGCACCAGGATCACCTGAAGTGGCAACAATATCAACACCAGACATTCTACCTTGTAATGCTTGGTCAATTGTTGCAGAACCTAATTCTTCTAAATCTTTCGCATTTACTCTAGATGCAGCAATGGTTAAATCTTTATCGCTAATGTTTAAATTACCGTTACTCGTTTTTGAGTTTCCAATAATAATTACCTCATCTAAATCTTTATTACCTTGCTTTAGTTTTATATTGATAGAAGTTCTTCCTTTTATTTCAATGGTTTCTGTAGCGTACCCAATGTATGAAACCACAATTTTGTGCTTTAAGTCGTTTATTTTTAAAGCATAGTTTCCATCAATATCTGTAGATACACCTCTAATAACTCTACCATCTGCATCTACTTCCGTAACAGAAACATTAACAATAGGTTGGTTGTTGGCATTGTCAGTAATTTTACCACGAACAATGGTTTTAGTGCTTGCAGTAGCTGCTTCTTGGGCAACAACAGATTTGTTTACAATCATGTTAACCATTGCAAACATAACAAGCAGTAATCGGTAGCTTTTTTTCATACCAGTATTTGGTTAATTTATAAAAGAGTTGATTGAATTAGTTTGGATTGTAACGCAAATAGTTATTAATTAAATGAATTACACATCTATCTGCCAATCTATTGCTTTGAGCATTAATAACATTTGCTGTTCTATTAAAATTATCTGTAACTCTTAGGTTTTGTGGAGCGTTTGCTATTTGTAGTTGCCCTTCTTCACCAGATAATTTTTTATAAACAGTTACAAACGTTCCATTTTTTTTGCCATCATTTACAATGGTTGTTTTGTTAATTAAATGGTATTGAATAAAATCTGCAACTTGTTGTCTTTCAGCTTGAGATGTTGGTGCAAAATTGGGAGTGCCATTTGTGTTTCTTGGTAATAAACCTGCAGTAACAGCAGCTAAAACAGCAGCATTATCTGGTATAAATGCAGTGTAAAAAACACCTAGTTGTACACCAAGAATATCGCCAGTTGTTGCATTGTAAATAGAAGAACTTCTTAAATATTGAGCAAAATTGTAGAAAGGAGAAGTGGTGGCTAAACCCAAGTCAGAAATTCTTCTGCCAATTCTGGTATTGCTATAAGTAAGTAAATTATCGCTATAGTAAACAATACCATTTGAAGCTTCTTTTGCAGTGCCAGCATTCATTACATCGGTAGTTGATTCTTCAATACCTGCAGAAATCAATCTACCATTTTTATACTTAATGTATTCTCCATTCAAGGTTTCTACAATACCACTATCTCTTAAATCGTTCAGTTCATTATTCGGTGTAATCACAATATGTGTTGCCAATATTCTTTGCAACATATCTCTTGCTGCGTTACCAATAGTTACAGTTGTTGTATTTGGTGTGGTATATTGCCAAGCATTTTGTAAGGTGTTGAACTCAAAACCTTTTGAACGCAACAATTGATCAGACATCATAAACATCGTATATCTAACCGTAGGAACTGTAATTTGAAAACGTATGTTTTGATCTAAGGCTCTTGTCATTAACAAGTATTTCGGATCTAAATATGGTTTACCATAAACAGTGCTAAACACATTGGCTAGTTGCACTTTATTGGTTCCATAAAAATTGCCATTACTCAATATTTTCTTATCAAAAACATCGGTATTTGGGTTGAAACGAGCAGGTTCTGCTTGAAAGTTGTTGGTTACATTAAACTTAGAAGGCCATACAGCAGATTGCCACATGTGTGCATTTAAAAAATCGATGATGATTTGTTGAGGAACAGCATCTAGAGAAGGATAATGTTCTAATAATACAGAATCTCTATATCTGATGAATGCTTGATTTCTAGGGGCAAATAATGTCCAACTTTCTGTTTGTCCATCATTATCTTGAAGCTTTACATAATTCTCATTTCCTAAAGAGAAGGTCAATGATGCATTGTATAGTTTAACAAAAACATTATCGTTTTTTCCAGTGATATTAAAGTAACGTCTTGTGGCTTCATTGTTTTGAGAAAATGTAACCATATACTTATCATACAATTTCTTGAACTCACTAAATTCAGGATTCGATGCCAAGTATTGTTCAATACTAGTAAGTGGCGTAATTACTTTGTCTATTTCATGTATGTAACCGTTTTCTGCTACAATATCTGCTGTTACAACAGAAGCATTGGCAACATTAAATCCACTGTAGGTGCTGTTGGGATAAAAGTAATTGTAGTCACTTGCTGTTAATCCTCTTCTACTCATGAAGTTTTCAATAAAATAGGGAATGTATTTGTTGTTGTTGTCTCCTAATACAAAGCCTCCATTTCTGTTAGCAGAAATAGTTTTAACAACACTTCCTGCAAAAGTGGTATCATCGTAAAAGCCAATGTAGTTGGCTGTTCTTCTTCTAAAAGCTTGATTAGGAACCCAACCAGCTGATGATTGATAGTCGCCAATTCTTGCCTTTGCGAAAGCATTGTAAACTAGATTGTATGTAACAATACCTCTAGCAGTTGCAGAATCGAGTTGGTTAATACTTGTTAAACCTCTGTCTCTCAAAAATTGGTCAAAGGCATTGTCATTAGCTGCAAAAAAAGTCCAGAAACCTGCCCCACTTAAAATTTCTTTATATCCTGCCTTGTCTATACAAGCCAACAATTTGGTAAAATTTCCTTTTTGTTGTAGCTGTTGGTAAATGGGTTGTGCCAAACCATCTGGTCTTCCATAATATTCATCAAAAGCTTTCTTTCTGCAACTTGCAAAAAAACTTACCGCTACAGTAAAAATCAAAACTTTCTTTAATAATAACTTCATGGCAATTTGTATAATGTAATGTTGATAAAAATGCAAGCATTTATTCATGCACATCAAGTGCACATTTATAATAATTTATGTTTATAAAATGTTGACTGGTAAAAAAATGATATTATTATAAGTACGAATAGAATAGGGCAAGTCTATACGTTTTTTATGCAGTAAGGAGCGTTTCATTGGCAATCGTTTTTTCAGTTAACAAGTACAATAGCGTGTTAAAAAAATATGCACATACTTAGTTTAACATATCATTGACGGCACAATATTAATTGAATGAAATAATGTAACTATCCTGTTGCATCCTGTTATAAAAAAATAGTTGAATTATCATTTTGGTTTTAAAAACTAACATTATTATTGATGCTTGAAAAGCTTGTTACGACCGTATTTACGTCAATTATTTTTTCCTAAAATTTTATTGTCAATGAAAAAAAAACAACTAATCATACTCCTCTTTTTTATTTCTCTTGTTGGTATTCGTCATTCCATTTGGGCACAACAAGCACCTACCAATACACCTCTTAAACTCTTTTTTGAGAAGGTTTATATTCATACCGATAGAGAGTATTATGTAGCTGGTGAAGATTTGTGGTTTAAGGCTTATTTAGTAAACGCACAAAGCAATTATCCTACCTATTCTAGTAATAATTTATATGTAGATATTGTTAATGAAGCTCAAAAAGTGGTTCTTAAATGTGTAATTAGAATGGATAATGGATTGGGTAACGGTGATTTTTTACTGCCAGATACCTTGTCATCTGGTAATTATCAATTAAGGGCTTATACAAATTGGATGCGGAATTTTGGTACTCAATTTATTTTTCAAAGAAACATTTTTATAACTTCAAAAACACCTATAACAGTTGCTAATGGCAATGTTCAAAATAAAAAGCTTACAACGGCTGCAACATCTGCTTCTTCTCAAAATATGGAAAAAGCGGTGTTCCATTTTTTTCCTGAAGGAGGAAATTTAGTAGCAGATATGCTTAATACCATTGCATTTAAGGCAGAAGATGCAAGCGGAAAATCTATACCTGTAAAAGGTGAAATAATAGATGCTACAAAAAAAGTAGTGGCAACATTTAACTCAACCCATCAAGGGATGGGATCTTTTGTTTTTAAACCTGTTGCCGATGCCTTGTACGATGTTGTGGTCACAAATACAAACACCAATCAACCAATCGAGGCAGAATTACCCATTGCATTAAATAAAGGATTAGTTGTTTCCGTAAATACAATTGAAGATACTGCCGTTGCTCTAGTTTCGGTAAAAACAAATGCATTAACATTCAATGCATTAAAAGCTAACTTTTTTCTAATAGAAGTGAAGCATGCTGGTAAAAAAATATTTACTGATACTTTGTATCTAAGCGGTGAAATTTCTTCAAAAAAAATGGCTACTTCTTTATTGCCAGAAGGGGTTTCTGTAATTACACTTTTTGATGCTCAAAAACGCCCAATGAGTGAACGATTATTTTATATAGATAAACATCATCAGTTCAATTTTAACGTTACTTCCAACAAAACAAAGTACACCAATAAAGAAGATGTAGTAATTAATATCGATGCCTCATTTGCTGAAAAGCCAATCTCAGCAAATGTATCTATGGCTGTTGTAGATGCTCAATTTGTTCCTGTTTCATCTACCAATATTGCTAGTTTTTTGCATCTGCAATCTGAAATAAAAGGAACTATTGAACAAGCCAATCAATACTTTGATGCAAACAATAAAAATAGATTACAACAGCTAGATTTATTATTGAGAACGCAGGGGTGGAGAACCTATTTGTGGATACAATTAGCTCAACAAAATCTATCTATCAAATATTTGCCAGAAGCTGGTATTACACTTTCAGGAACTGTACAAAAAACAATGGGAGGAAAGCCTTTGTCTGATGCTAATATTACTGTTACAGCACCAGATGCAATTGGTGTTAAACGATTTGCAGCATCTACAGATTCGTTGGGAAAATTTTATGTTGATGGTATTCATTTTTCAGGATTACAACGGTTTAAATTGGCATCAAGAAATGCTAAAGGTGCAGGGTATGGATATATTACTTTAGATTCTCTTTTTTATAATGGGTTGTCTGGTAATGCATTGGTATCTACAATAAAAAAAGTGGATACAGCAGTTGCTATAAGCCAGTTTGTTACAAATGCTATTGAACGAAAAACAGAATCTGATAGACTAAAATCAATTGCTGTTAATGATATTTTACCAGAAGTAATAGTGAAATCTTCTAGAGAAAAAACAGTAAACCTACGTGATGGAACGTATATGGATGGTGGTTTTAAAGATTCGGTATTTTTAGTAGATCCATTAGATATGCAACGATATGGTACGTTAGAAACTTATTTGGTAAACAAAGTAAATGGTGTTCAGATAGATGCTCAAAATGGTGGAATTTTATTAGGGCCAAAAGGCAAAAGACCAAGAGTAATTATAGATAATAGAGAAGATGTATTTGAGCGATTAGACTTTTATACACTACCAATGAATGTGATTTCTAAAGTGGTAATCAAAAGAGCTCTTACAATTGATGGATCAATGGATGATATTTTTATCATTTATCTTACTTTAAAGCCTGAGGCCAATCAGCAAAACAATCCTGATGTGTTAAGTACAGATGTAATGGGTTATTATCAGGCTCGTAGTTTTTATGCTCCACAAGTAAAACCGAATATTTCTACAAAAAATTACCTCACTACTTTGTATTGGAATCCTTCCATTCAAATTATCAATGGAAAAGCAAGAGTGGTAATTGACAGTAGAAAAATGAATACCAATTGGCGTGTTGTAATTGAAGGAATTACTGAAAATGGTATTCCAATTCATACCTTATTAAACTATTCTGTAGAATAATCTATAATTAATGATTATGAAAAAAATATGCTTAACGCTTGTTTGTTTTGGCTTTTTTATGAGTCAAGTTATTGCTCAAAAAATAACCATTCAACAACAAGGAAATAATATTACGCTAGCTAATCCGTTTATTGCCTTTACGTTCAATAAAACCAATGCCGATTTAACTGGAATAGCATTTAAAAATCATAGCAATATCTTGGGTAAACAAGGAAGGGCTTATTTATTAGGACCAGGTTTTTCAATGGGTGCTTGTGATTTTTCAATTGTTAGACAAACAGATTCTTTGGTTGAAATAAAGTTTATAAAAGTTGAACGCAACCATTTTCAATACAACTTACATTATGTATTAAAATCAACCGATGCAGGTATTTATTGTTTTCTAGAACAATTGCATCAATCAAAAGATTCTGCTGGTAATTATGGGCAAACTCGTTGGGGTCTTAGAGCAGATGAATCTCTATTCGATTATCATTTAGTAAGAGATTCTATTCAAGGATCAATGCCACCAATGGCAGATTTAAAAAATGAAATACAAGATTGGACGTATAAACTTAACGATAGTACTTATTATACAAAATATGATTATGCTGATTATATTGAAGGAAGACATGTTCATGGAATGGCGGGTACAAAAAGTGGTTTGGGATTGTTTGTAATTCAAGCAAGCCATGAATATTTAAATGGTGGGCCTACTAAACAATATCAAAATGTTCACTCTAATCCGTATCTCATTTGTATGTTTAATTGTGGACATTTTTTAAGTGATACTAGAAAAGGAGATAACATTATTCAAGATGATTGGCGTAAACTGAATGGACCTTTTTTTCTGTATGTAAATGATGGAAAATCTATTGATGAAATATGGAAAAATGCTAAGCAAAAAGCCAATCAAGAAATAAAACAATGGCCTTATCGCTGGATGAATCATCCTGAATATCCAATAAAAAGAGCTACCGTTAAAGGAACATTATTGTACAATAAAACGCCTGTAGAAAAAGGGACACATTTGGTTTTGGCTGCCCCAAGCATCGATTGGCAAGCACAAAGTAAAGGATACATGTATTATGCCACCACTCAACAAAACGGAACATTTACCATTCCTCATGTTCGTTCCGGAAATTACACTTTATATGCATATGGAAACAATGTGTTTGACGAATTTCAACAAGCTAACATAGAAGTAAAAAATACCCAAGTTGTAGATTTAAAAACCATCTCTTGGCAACCTGTAGCAAATTTTAAAACCATTTGGCAAATTGGTAAAGCCGATAGAAAAACTACAGGGTTTAACTTAAGTAATTCTAAACGCAATTATGCCGTTTTTTTAAAACCACCTCCAAATCTTACTTATGTAATTGGAAAAAGCAACGAAGCAACAGATTGGTATTATGCTCAAACAAAAGAAGGAAGTTGGGATATTGAATTCAATATGCCAACAATTCAAGTAAAAACTGCAACACTTAACTTGGCTATTGCAGGCTATGCAAGAAATCCCAAGCTTACTGTTGTAGTAAACGATAGTATAGTAGCAACTATAAAAGCAGGCAACGATGCAAGTGTTTACAGGTCTGCCATTGTGGGTGGTTATTATCAATTGAAAAAAATAAATTTTCCTGCAGCATTATTACAAACAGGAAAAAACAAAATTCAATTACAATTATCAGGTGTAAAAACGGGGGCAGGTGTTATGTACGATGCTTTAAAACTAGAAATTGAATAAAATGAAACATGTTGCTATCACTTTTCTTTTATTGATGTACAGTTTTAGTAAAATTCAATCTCAAACTATACATAAAAAGCTATTGTTTCAAGAGCAATTCGAAATGCCTCTAGATACTAGTTTTTGGAAGGTTGAAAAGTCTCCAAAATCAACTGAAATGGTTGTTGCAAACAATCATCAACTATTGATAAATACGTATGAAGGAGCTACTGTTTGGTACTCAAAGCCATTACCAGCTAATGTGTATATTTCTTTTAATAGAATTATTTTGGTAGATAGCGGTAAAAATGACCGTCTATCAGATTGCAATGTATTTTTCATGGCTACAGATGCAAAGCCTCAAAGAATGTTTAGCCGTAATAGCAATTTTGCATCCTACGATTCTTTAAGCATGTATTATGTAGGTGTTGGTGGAAATTATAACACCACTACTCGTTTTAGAAAATATGGTTTTGATGGTAGTAAATCCATTATTGCCGAATACACCGATTCTGCTCATTTATTAAAGGCAAATACCAATTATTTTATAGAAATTACTTGTTTAAATGGTAGGGTAGAATATAAAGTAAATGGAGAATTATTCTTTAAGTTTCAAGATCCTAAACCGTTATTGGGTGGTTATTTTGCCTTTCGATCCACACGTTCTAGACAAGTTATTTCCAACTTTCAATTGTATCAATTAATTCCATAAAAAAAGAGGCAAATTGCCTCTTTTTTTATTTTAATTTAACCCATGTTATGAAACACTTTATTCACATCTTCATCTTGTTCTAGGCGTTCAATTAGCTTACTAATATCTTCTGCTTGAGCGTCTGTAACAGGTACAGTTGTAGTAGGTATCCATTCTAATTCTGCACTCAAAGGAGTAATGCCTTTATCTTCTAATGCTTTTTGTAAGTTTCCAAAATCTACAAAAGCACATCTTAAAACCAATATTTCTTCATCGTTTTCTCCTGTGCTTTCTCCCAATTCATCCAAGCCATGGTCTATCAATTCTAATTCTAAATCTTCAATATTTAATCCAGCAGGATTTAGTTTAAAACTACCCACTTTTTTAAATTGAAAACTTACACTACCTGTATTTCCCATTGCTCCACCACCTTTGTTAAAATGGCTTTTTACATTGGCAACCGTTCTAACGTGGTTATCAGTGGCAGTTTCTACCAATAAAGCAACACCATGTGGTGCATAGCCTTCGTATAAAATTTCTTCATAGTTAGCTGTGTCTTTGCCCATTGCTCTTTTTATAGCAGCTTCAACACGGTCTTTTGGCATACCAACGCTTCTAGCATTTTGGTAACATCTTCTTAAGGCAGGATTGGTAGCAGGGTCAGGACCACTTGCTTTTACTGCAATTACAATTTCTTTTCCAATACGGGTAAACTGTTTGGCCATTCTATCCCAACGGGCAAACATGGTTGCTTTTCTAACTTCAAAAATCCTTCCCATAAATCGAATACTAAATGTGTTGAAAAATTATTTATTGAACCAGCTGACGAATCTTTTTTCAGCTTCCGTTGCGTCGCACTCTTGTACGTTCGTCATTCTATGCAGCAAAAGCGGCTGCAAAAATAGGGTAGTTGCTTGGTAACATCAAAGCTAGAAGTAGCAAATATTTCAGACTTGTATTTATACTTGATAATTATTGGGTTCTTTATTCATTTGCATTTATCCCCAAAATAAAAAATAGTTATACACCTTAATCTGTTATTCCTCTAATCTTTTAGTAATCATTATTTATTTGCAAATAATTAATTTAAATAATTGATAATCAATTTATTAAATGCTTGTTTATATAGTTTAATAATCAGTGAACAGATCTTTATTTTCAAAACATTTCATTTGTTTAAAATTACATTTTCAATAAATTTTATAAAATTTTGAAAATGAGTATTTTAAGTTTAAAAAAATATATAAAATGTAAAGTTTTCTCACCACTTCTCCACAACTGCTTGTGTACACTGTTAGTTCAGATACTATTTACGTATGTTCGCAGATACTAAAATGGGTTAGTGTATGCGTTTAAAGAGCTTAGAAATTAAAGGATTTAAAAGTTTTGCCGATAAAACTGTGGTAAGTTTCGATGAAGGAATTACTGGTATTATTGGGCCAAATGGTTGCGGAAAAAGCAATATCATAGACAGCATTCGTTGGGTAATTGGTGAACAAAAAATCAGTGCATTACGTAGTGAAAATCAAGGAGCTTTGGTATTTAATGGCTCAAAAACTAGAAGTGCAAGTGGATTGGCAGAAGTAAGTTTAACTTTTGAAAATACTAGAAACTTATTACCAACAGAATTTAGTACCGTTACCGTTACTCGTAGATTTTATAAAAATGGTGAAAGCGAATACAAACTAAATGATGTTAGTTGTAGGCTAAAAGATATTCACAACCTTTTTTTAGATACAGGAATTAGTACAGATAGCTATGCAATTATTGAATTAGGAATGGTAGACGATATTATTCGAGATAAAGAAAATAGCCGTCGTAGAATGCTAGAACAAGCAGCAGGAATTACCATTTACAAAACAAGAAAAAAAGAAGCAAAATCTAAATTAGATGCTACAGAACAAGATTTAGCCCGTATTGAGGATTTATTATTTGAAATAAATAACCAGCTAAAAACACTTGAAAATCAAGCTAAAAAAGCAGAAAAATACTACGAACTTAAAAAAGAATATAAAGAGATAGCTGTTGAATTAGCTAAAGCAGCATTAGAAGGTTTTAACATTACTTACAAAGAATTAAACGAACAACAAGAAAACGAAACCAACAAGAAATTACGTTTAGACGCTGAAGTTGCTACAGATGAAGCTGCATTAGAACAAGAAAAAGTAGGCTTTGTAGAAAAAGAAAGAGTATTGCATAGTCTACAATCGAACTTTAATGCATTGCAACAAAATTTGCGAACAAAAGAAAATGAGAAAAACTTAGCATCGCAAAAGCTTCATTACTTAAAAGAAAAAGAAACCAACATTAAAGACTTTTTGCACAAAGCAGAAGGACAATTGAAAAATTTAGCAGACAGCATTCAATTCACTGAAATACAAATTGGCGAAGAATCTAACGTTTTGCAAGAATTGCAATTTAAATTGGCACATGCAAAACAAGATATAGACGATAAACGTCAGATTTTCGATGATAAACGTTTAGGTGTTGATGCTCTTAGAAATCAATATCAAAGTATTCAACGCAACCAATTTGATGCAGAAAAAAAAGTTGCAGTTGCAGATACTTCTATCCAAAATATTCAACGCACAGCTGCACAATTGCAAGATGAGCAAACGAATAGAAACTACTTATTGCACCAATTAGAAGCAGAATTAGTTGAGAAAGAAGATATTTTAGCCAATAAACGCTCAGATTTAGCTTTATTGCAAGAACAACATGAAGCTACCAAACAAAACATTTTAGTCACACAACAAGAAGTAGAGGCACTTCGTCATCAATTGGCAGAAGAAAGTAGAAAATTAGATGCTAAAAGAAACGAACATGATTTATTAAAAAGTTTAATTGACTCGATGGAGGGTTATCCTGAAAGCATTAAATTTTTACATAAAAATCCAAATTGGAATCATGCGGCACCTATTTTATCAGATATAATTTATGTAAATGAGGCGTATAGAACTGCTGTTGAAAATGTATTAGAGCCTTACTTAAACTATTATGTAGTTAATAATTTACAAGAAGGTTTACAAGCTGTTCAATTGTTAGATGAACATAAAAAAGGAAAAGCCAATTTCTTTATTTTAGATCAATTGGTACAACAAGAAATTGCAGAATTGCCACAGCCTCATCAAACTATAAAAGCTCTTGATGTAATTGAAGTAGATGCTGCTTACGAAAAATTAGCTCATTATTTATTGGCCAACGTTTTTATTGCAGAAACAGATGAAGCTTTTGCATCAACAAATGTGGGAATTGTACTAGAAAAAACGGGTAAATACGTTAAAGGAAAATATACACTTACCGGTGGAAGTGTAGGGTTATTTGAAGGAAAGAAAATTGGTAGAGCAAAAAATTTAGAAAAACTAAATGATGAGATTGTTTTGTTAGATGCTGTTGTTCAGTCTTTAAAAGCTAACATTCAAACCATGCACAATCGTGTAATTGGTTATAACGAACAGTTGAAAGAAAATGTAATTAAGCAAACAGAAAACGAAATTAACCAGCTAACCAACCAAGTTTTCGCTGTAAAAAATAAAATAGAAAATACGCAAGCAGCACAAGCAAACGCATTGCAAAGAATAGAAGATTTACAAATACGCTTAGAAGACGAACAAGATGCAATAGCAACTACAAGAGAAGCTTTAACTGAATTAAATAATTCGTTGTTACAAATTGCAGAAGAATTAAAACTAGTTGAACAAGATTATAAACTTGCAGAAGCAGATTATCAACAAGCATCTGCTGCGTTTAATGATAATAATTTACAGCTAACCAAGCAGCAAAGTAAAATCAATACACTACAACAAGAACTTACATTTAAGCAGAATCAATTGAACGATTTGCATGTTCAAATCGATAACAATTCGGCTCAATTAACCGATGCAGCTACACATATTGAAGAGGGAATTCAAGCATTGGCAAATAGTGAAGAAGCTTTGTTGGCATTGATGCGTACAAAAGAAGAAGAAGAAAAGAAACTAAATGAAGCAGACCAAGCATTTTACAATTTAAGAAATGCATTGCAAGTAAAAGAAGCCGATTTAAAGCAAAAAATAAAAAGTAAAGAGCTTTTAGATGCTTCTTTAAATGAAATTAAAGACAAGTTAAACGAACTAAAACTGCAATTAGCAGGAATGAAAGAACGTTTGCATGTAGAGTTTAAGATAGAATTAGACCAAGTTTTAGCCCAGCCAAGAACTTCTGAAACACCGCTTGAAGAATTGCAAGCAACAAGCGACAGAATGCGAAAGCGAATGGATAATATGGGTGAAGTAAACCCTACAGCTATTGAAGCATACACAGAAATGAAAAAACGGTACGATTTTATTTTGGAACAAAAGAATGATTTGGTTTCGGCAAAAGATAGCTTATTACAAACCATTCAAGAAGTAGAGTCTACAGCCAATCAACAATTTTTAGATACGTTTAATAAGGTTAGAGATAACTTTCAAAAGGTATTTAAAGCCTTGTTTACGGAAGAAGATACTGCTGACATGATATTGGTAAATCCAGAAAATTTAGCAGAAACAGGAATTGAAATTATTGCAAAACCGAAGGGAAAACGCCCTTCTTCAATTACCCAATTAAGTGGAGGAGAAAAAACCTTAACGGCTACAGCTTTATTGTTTGCTATTTACTTAATTAAACCTGCACCATTCTGTATTTTAGATGAAGTTGATGCTCCATTAGACGATGCAAACGTTGGTAAATTTACCCAAATGATTAAGAAATTTAGCGACAATTCTCAGTTTATTATTGTCACACACAACAAACAAACGATGGGTGCTGTAGATGTAATTTATGGCGTTACCATGCAAGAACCTGGCGTAAGTAAATTGGTTCCTGTAGACTTTAGAAGTTTAAACTAGCAAACAATCATTTTACTATACATAAAAAATCCCTTGAGAATTGATTTCAAGGGATTTTTTGATCAACAAATTTTAACGATAAAGTTTACATGGGTTAAATGCTGTTTAAAAAACTTGAAAAGGCACTTTTATCTTAATTTTCTCCCATAAAATTTCAATATTTCCTTCTGTATTAGAATTTTTAGTAACTAAATAAGTGAGCCTTTGTGTAAGTGGATTTTCTTCTGGATAAACAATAAATCTTAAAACGTCATCTTTTTCCGAGTAATTATCAGTCAAATGTTGCTGATAATTTTTATTTAATATAAACGTCCACTTTTCTTTTGAGGGAATTGTAAATATGGCATAAGTACCTGCTTCAATTTTTTGTTTATTAATTACTATTGGTTTATTTATACTCAAACTTGTGGCAGAATGTGCTCCCGTTACCCAAACTGTTTCAAAAGGTACTAAACCTCCCCAAATAATTCTGCCTTTTACACCTGGAGAATGATACTTAATATTAATTTTTGTTTGTCCAATTGTTTCGGCAACTTTCCTTGCCAAGCTACCTTTTAAAGTATCTTCTGCAATGTAGCCTAGATTAACACTATCAGCATAACCAATTATACTTTTGAAATCATTTGTATGATGATTGTGCTTGTTGTCAGTATTGCTTTTTACACTTTTTTGGGCATTTGAAAATAAAAAAAGAAGAACGGATAGAATGATACAAGCTGATTGTTTATGCATGTTTATTAGTTTATAAAGTAAAGGACAAATGCACCATTATTTTGTCATTTGCCCGGATAACTGCACTAGCAATATTTTGAGAAATAGGCGTTTGCCAATTAAAACCAATTGCCATTCTTTTGTAAGAAGTTTCAATTCCTAAACTATTCATAAGTAAATTTCCACCACTAATATTTAATACTTCCTTGTTGTCAATGTCCTTTTCTGAGTATTCGTATAAAATACCTGTATTTGGAGCCACCGAAAGAGTTTTTCCTATCTTTAATTTATAATAAAGTTGACTACTGATAGAAGTTTTATTACCGTACTTATAATTGTATTTATTACTATTGTTCATTTTATAATTTCCGTTGATGTTTATTCCAAAATCTTGTATTCTAAAATCGTACATTGTAGAAATAATAAAATCTGTACTACCTGTTCCTAATTGAAAAAGATTGTTACTAGTAGTAGTATTTTTATCTGTACTGTTGTATTCACCAGTGGGTAATTTAACGCCAGCACCTATCCACAACGATTGTACAATAATTTGTTTCTTTTCGTTTGTTTTTTTTCTATTTAAAACAGAGTAAAAAATAGTGTTGTAGATGTCGCCAATACCATCTTTTGAATTTGTGATATTGTTGTTTGTTCTGCTATTCCAATTATATGGAATAGAATATATAAGTCTGAGTTTATCAGTGAATTTTATTCCACCCCAAACTTCTGCGGTTTGATAATTTTCTTTATTCGTTAAATATGTAGAAGATCCACCAACTCCTAAATTGGTAATTATAGCGTTGCTTCTATAACGAATACCAATCATGTGTTTTTTAAATTCTGGTAATACACCAATATATGCATTGCCAACACCACAACCACAAATATCACATGCCGATGCTTCAGGAATATGGTTTAACAGTAAAAAGATTAACAATAAATTTTTTTTCATTCAATTTAAATATTATTTATTTTTTTAGATGAAGTTTATTGAGAATTAGTAAAATTTATGAACTAAAAAAGCCAACTAAACTTTCAGTTGGTTTAGTTGGCTTTTAATTAACTAGTGTTTATGTTTTGCTTCTGGTTTGCATTTTTCCATTATTTCATGAAATACATCGTGTGCTTCAGTAATTAAAGTAGTAAGAGTTTTATCATCCTTTTTGGCTGCAACAGCATTACGTATTTCTTCACATTTGGCTACCAATTTTTTAAGAATAGGTTTTGTAATCTTGCCATCAAAACCTTTTGGAGTTGTAGATTTTTCCCAATTTTTTGCTCTTAGCAATAATTCTGTTACATTTTCTTTAAGCGGTTGAAGATTTTTTTCTTCTGCACTATGAAAAGATTTACCCATAATAGCATGAAATGAATGCATTTCTTTCCAATCGGCTTGTTGTGCAAATATTGGATAAGATAAAACTAATGCAATGAATAAGGCTGTAATTTTTTTCATTTGTAATGAATTTTATTGTTCTGCAAGTTGTTTATTTAGTAAAAAGCTTTTATCGTCAAGTGTTTTTAAAAAAGCTTTCAGTTTTTCTTTTTCTTGTGTGGTTAAATCAAGACCTAGCTGTGTGTTTTTTTGAAAAATAGGATCGATATTTTGAGTTGCTTGCACGCCATTAGTGTAATGATTTAATACTGCATCAATAGTTAAAAATCTACCATCATGCATGTAAGGTGCTGTGAATGATAAATTTCTTAATGAAGGAACTTTAAATTTGTATTTATCATTTTCTTGATTGGTAATCATGTATCTACCTAAATCGTTCACTACACTAGGAGCTATTCCATTGTTTCGGAAGCTAAAATCAGTAAATAGAGGCTCTTTATGACAGCTACCACATTTGTCTTTAAATATTGTATAACCTGCATTTTCTTGTTCAGAAAAACTAGCTAATTTTTGTTGTACACTATCATATTTACTGTTTACACTTACACACATTAGCATAAATTGCGATAATGCTTTTAAAAAATGAGCACCAGTAATTTCATTTGAACCAAAAGCATTTTTGAATAAGCTTGGATAAATGGGGCTATTTTTTAACTTGTTAATTACGTTCGAAATATCTTCATCCATTTCTACATGGTTGGTTATTGGGGCAATTGGCAGTAAGTCTAAATCAACAATGCCACCATCCCACATAAAACTTGGATACCAAGCCATATTCATTATTGGTGGACTATTTCTAGTGCCTAATCTGTCATGAATTCCATGGCTAACGGTGTGTCCATGATGTGTAAATGCCGAAGTTTGTATATGGCAACTTCCACAGCTAATCGTATTATTAGACGATAAAATTGGATCGTAAAATAACTTTCTTCCTAACTCAAATTTTGCTTTAGTAATTTCATTTTGTGTGAAATTATAGGTAGTATTTGGAAAATGACTAGGACGATTAAATGTAAATACTTCTGTTATTACGTTTTTGCTGCAAGCAAAAATGCTTGCAACAAAAACGAACAGTACTATAATCTTCTGCTTAGACATAGTATATTAGTTATGTGTATGATCATGAGAAAAAATGGCAGATAAATTTGCAGCTACATTAACGCCAGCAGAAATTGAATGAATCATACTAGATGTAGCTAGGTTGATGGTATTTGTGCCAGTAAATACTTTATTGATATCTACAAATGTGTGTACATCTACACCAGAAGTTTTACTTGCCTTTACTTTTGCAGTTCCTCTAGCAGATAAATCTAAGGTTATAGTTCTCAAATTATTTGCTGTAGCTGTAGAATATCCACCAAATCCACCGATATGAATTTGAAATATGGGTGCCATCATGCCTGTAACTGCAGTTGATGTTCCTTCAAATTTAAAGAATATATAACCGCTATTCCAACTCCAGTACATATCTTTTGCAGTAGCTGTTACATCTAAATCTCCTGTTCTTTCACTAACATTTTTTGTATTTCTTAAACTATCAACTCCCAATACAAAACTTACTGTTTTATATTCTCCTTCAGGAATTCTAAGGCTAGCTTTTTGTTTTGCTGCATTGCTTTCATCAATTAAAACATAACAGCTGTCTTGTGGAACAACATACACAGATCCATCGGCTTTTGTAAATTTGAAATTACTTACAAAATATTTCAACATGGTAACTTTATAAGGTTGATTACTACTGTTGGTGTATGTACCAGTGTTTAACTGTAAATCTGATGAGCCTACTATGTTATCGAATTCTACATTGATTAAACCTTTTTTTGCATCATCATATTCAGGTGCTGCCGAATCTTTTTTACATGATGATAAACCCAATACTACAATTGTAATAGATAATAATATTTTTTTCATTTGAATTATATGTTTAGAAATAAGGAAAATTTCTTGTTGAAGTATATTCCTTATGAAGATTAAATAAAGATTAATTATATGTTTTTGATAAGTTGCAATATCCAACTGTAATTCATGTACAGCATTAACACACCAATAAGTACAAGTATGATATTAATATGCAAACGAATACGTTTAATTACAGAAGGAGAGTACCAACTTTTTTGTTGATATTCCATCGAAATTGTTTTTTATCTGAAAAAATGACAATAAAATGTTAAGCTATTTAGCAACATGGAGGACGAAAAATATCTAATGTACGATGAATGGCCTTTGGACTTTTTAAAATGGGATATGTTCTTTTTATAAAAGCAGATGGAATAGTATTGTGAGCTAAGAAAAATGATTTTGAAGAAAGCGTTTGAAAAATTTCATTTCCTTTTTTTTCGGTGTTTTCAGTTTCTTTCTTTTCTTCTGCCTGTATTTTTTTCATCAATTGGCATTTGCCATTACATTTTAAAACAGGTTTGGCCTTGTTAACACAGTTTTTTACGTAGGCTGAGGTATTAAAACTATAATCAGCTATTACCAAATAACGACTAAATGTTTGCAATGCAAACACTAGTGTTAAAATAATGGTGATAAACTGTTTCATATTAAATATGCTGCAAAAGTAGCATCTCTATCGAAAGAAATCAAGAATTCATAAACAAATATTCGATTATTGTTTAGAACTCTAATTTTAAAATAATCGATGAGTGTAAACTATAAGATTTACATATCTATTCACCCAAAGCTTCATATCCTTCATCAACTAATAAATTTTTTCCATCGGCTGCTGTAGTTGCCAAAACATCGCATCTATTGTTCATTTCATTACTTGCATGCCCTTTTACCCAATTGATATGAATGCTAAATTGTTTCGATAAATGATAATAGCGAGTCCATAAATCTTTGTTCTTTTTGCCACCTTTAAAATCGGTTTTCATCCAACCATCTAGCCAGCGTTTTTGAATGCTATCTACCACATATTTGCTATCTGTAAAAATGTTTACAGGAATATTTTTTCTCGTTAAACTTTCTAAAGCCACAATTACAGCCATTAATTCCATACGGTTATTGGTGGTGTAACGATAACCTTGAGCAATTTCTTTTTTTGTTTCTCCCCAAATCAGTACAATTCCATAACCACCAGGACCAGGGTTTCCACGAGCTGCTCCATCGGTGTAAATAAGTAAAGGATGCGACATGAATGTATTTAAAAGAAATTTTTAGTGAGACAAAATGATATTCTATAACAAAAATTAAGGCAAAAAGTATTCACCTTTCATATATAAAACACATTCACCAGAAATGGTTACTCTGTCGTCTTTATCTTCACAATGAATAATGCCTCCACGTTTAGAAATTTGTTTAGCAAGCATTTTTTTCTTACCCAAAATTTCACTCCAAAAGGGAATTAAACTTGCATGTGCAGAACCAGTTACAGGATCTTCTTCAATTACTGAATTCAAAACAAAAAATCTGCTTACAAAATCACAATCATTTCCAGGTGCAGTTGCAATTACACCCAATGCATCAATTCTATTTAACCAAATAAAATCGGGTTTAAAGTTTTCTACTTCTTCTTGTGTGCTGTATTGTAAAACGTAGTCTCTGCTTTTATAAATATGCTGAGGTTGGTGATTGATGCCTTCAATTAACGCCAATGGAGGATTGCATTTTTGTGGCATTCTACTCGGAAAATTCATTTCCAATAAAGATCCTTCTGTTTTTTTAACATGCAATAATCCGCTATTGCTGTTGAAAGTAATATCGTTTTTGGTATAACCAAAATATTTAAAAATAACATGTGCTGTAGCCAAAGTAGGATGACCAGCCAAATCGATTTCAATTTCAGGCGTAAACCAACGAATATGAAAAATATCACCATCAGGTATAAAAAAAGCAGTTTCTGATAAGTTGTTTTCTTTCGCCAATTCTTGCATCACTTCTGTTGGTAACCATGCGTTTAGTGGACAAACAGCTGCCGGATTTCCACCGAAAATACTATTGGTAAATGCATTCACCTGAAAAATAGGATAGGCCTTCATAAATTTTAAATTCGATTAGTTACTTAAATTTAAACAAACGTACAACCTAAAAAGTACTTTACATTAAAATTTATACCTGAAAAACGCCTAGTTTAAATTCTTCTATTTTGGGTTGATGATTGGCCGCTTCAATAGCTGCACTAATTCTATCTCTAGTTGTTACTGGGTCAATAATTTCATCTACCCACAATCTTGCCGCTGCATAATACGGTGAAGTTTGCTTTTCGTAGCTAGATTTTATAGAATTGTACAATTCATTTTCTTCTGCAATTGTTACCTCTTTGCCTTTGGCTTTCATGCCTGCCACTTGAATTTGTAATAATGTTTTGGCACTTTGTTCACCACCCATTACTGCAATTTTAGCACTTGGCCAAGCATAAATAAAACGAGGATCGTAGGCTTTTCCACACATGGCATAATTGCCAGCACCGTAAGAATTGCCAATAATAATGGTTATTTTAGGAACTACAGAATTGGCTACAGCATTTACCAATTTAGCTCCATCTTTTATAATACCGCTATGTTCGCTACGGCTTCCAACCATAAAACCAGTTACATCTTGTAAAAACACCAATGGAATTTTCTTTTGGTTACAATTCATAATAAATCTAGCAGCTTTATCTGCACTATCATTATAAATTACACCACCCATTTGCATTTCGCCTTTAGCGGTTTTGGTAATTAAGCGTTGATTGGCAACAATTCCAACAGCCCATCCATCTATTCTTGCATATCCACAAACAATGGTTTTACCATAATCTTTTTTAAACTCGTCGAAAGAAGATAATGTGCTACCATTTTCAAGAACTTGATCTACTATTGTATGAATAATTTCTGTAACATCGTAAGGTTTGGTATTTCCTTCTGACATAATGCCATAAATAGTTTCAGGCAATTTGTATGGTGCTGTTGATGCAATTTTATCAAAACCAGCTGTTTGTGGTTTTGCAATTTTACCAATGATCTTTTTGATGTGCAATAAACATTCTTGTTCAGTGGCAAATTTATAATCTGCAATACCACTAATGCTGTTGTGTGTTTCTGCTCCACCTAATTTTTCGTTGTCAATATCTTCACCAATAGCTGCTTTTACCAAATAGGAGCCAGCTAAAAAAATGCTACCATTTCCTTCTACCATCAATGTTTCATCACTCATAATGGGTAAGTAAGCACCACCAGCTACACAAGCACCCATAACAGCAGCAATTTGCGTAATTCCTAAAGCACTCATTTTGGCATTGTTTCTAAACATTCTACCAAAATGTTCTTTATCTGGAAAAATTTCATCTTGTAGCGGCAAATACACACCTGCACTGTCTACTAAATAAATAATGGGTAAATTATTTTCTAGGGCAATTTCTTGTAATCGTAGGTTTTTTTTGCCAGTAATAGGAAACCAAGCACCTGCTTTTACAGTTTGGTCGTTGGCCACAATTACACACAATCTACCACTTACATAACCCAAACCACCAACAGTGCCACCACAAGGGCAACCACCATGTTCTGCATACATGTCGTAACCTGCAAAACTTCCTATTTCTGTAAAGCTGGTTTGTTCGTCTATTAAAAAAGCAATGCGTTCTCTTGCTGTAAGCTTTTGTTTTTCATGTTGTTTGGCGATTGCTTTTTTTCCTCCGCCTAATTTGATAACATCTACAAGTTGATTGGTTTTACTAATGAGTAATTTCATCCAATCTTCATTGCGGCTAATTTGTACATTCATAAAACGAACAGTTGTTAGTTTTGTAAAAATAGGTATATACAATTGATTTTGATGATAAAGTTTATAGCTTTTATTATGAAAATAGATTATAAATAAAGGTTGTGAGTATGCTGAAAATGTTTAAAGTGAATTTGTTGGTTATATTAAAAAATATTTGTTTTGGTGTTGAAACAAACTTATATCCAATGAGAAAAATTTTATCAATTCTTTTTTTAGCATTTATCTTTTACTCTTGTTCAAAAAAAGAAACCAATCCAATTACACAAACACCCGATTCAAACACGTTTAAAAAGCCTGAAGCCAAACAAAACCCACTTTCAATTAGCCATGCAAGGGAAGTAATTAAGAAATACAAAATAACAAAAGCAGATTTTAAAGGGAATAATGAAATAACGACGTATAGTTCCACTACAAACTATGAAACAGAGTATTATGAAATACCGGATGAAAGTCAATCAGTTTATATAACATACTCTCCAACAGATATTGACCCAGAAACACTACAAATTTTACAACACGATAATTTGGCACATGTATTTAATTTCCCATTTGCCAATGGAGAAGTTTACAGCGAAGCTTCTAGTTTGAACGAAAATACATCTGGATTTTACCAAAATGGAAATATATATGCTTATATACCTATTACTGATAATTATATTGATACATACGTAAACAATATACATCCCACAATTATTGATACGCTGTACCAACCTGTAAACGACCAAGACCCTGTGTTTCTTTATAGTTTAGTTGATGCCGGCTATATTTCACTTACAGAAGCCCAAGAATTAATGCATGAAAATGTAATTAATAGTAATCCTGTAAGCCAAGAACAAGTTTCGGAAAATACGCAGACGCATTTTTTTGGTTCTGTATTTAAGCGACCTAGAGGTTTTGTAAGATATACTGATACAGAACTTGGTCAAAATCAGCCAGTAATGGGTAGTAGGGTTTACACCTTGGTATTTGGTGTGCCTATTTTTACGCATACCAATAATGATGGTTATTTTCAAATTCCATGGCGTTTTCTGGTAGGAACCATTGTTATTACGCAGGCAAGAAATAATAATGTTACTGTTAAGCCTTTAAATCTTGGTTTTTTAGTAGGTAGCATTCATGTACATGGTTGGGTAGGTAGAGGTAGTTTAGAAAACATAAATATAAACTACACACAACACAACCAAGCAAGGTATTGGGCACATATACTAAATGGCGTAAGACGGTATAGAAATTTTTGTGAACAAAATGGTATCTCTGCTGGACCCACACATTTAACTGTTTGGGCTAGATGGCAAAATGGATTGGGTTCGGCTTCTGCACCTTTACTCAATCATGTAAATTTATCACATGGTGTTATCGAAACACTTGCTAATACTTTATTAAACACAGATATCGATTTGGCATTTGAATTACCGAATTTACCTAGTTTAATGGGTGTTAGAATTTTGCCAGATATGATATTAAGTGCCAGTAAGAATCAGAATGATTATCTTAATTCAGCAAATAAAAACGTATTTAGTTCGGCATTATCACAAGTGATTTTTCATGAAATGGGACATGCTAGCCATTTTATTAAAGCAGGTCATTCATTTTATGTAGGTTTAATGACTAATACCTTTTTTACAAGTATTTTTAATGGAGATTCTGGTTATGGCACATACGGGAGTTGGTGGAGCGAAAATGTACAAATTGCTGAAAGTTGGGCTGAGTTTATTGGTGATAGAGTTAGCATACAAGTGTACCCAAATGGGTGGAAAAGGGCTGAAGGAAATTTTAGAAGAACAATAACTTTTATGGAAACTGATAAACATTTTATTAATGATTGGATACCCTATGGAATACTCAATGATTTACAAGATGGAGATCTTGCAGTTACGCCTGTAGTTAACAGCACTGCAACAGAACCGTGGGACAATGTTTCAGGTGCAACTACCAACGAATTGTATAATACTTTAGGCTCAAATGTAAGAGGAATGGCAGATTTTAAAGAACGCTTTTTACAATTGTATCCAAGATTCAATAGAAACGATGTACAACAAATTTATAATTTCCATCAATAAATTATTATATGTTTAAGTTTTTTGTAAACCTATTATTTTGTATAGCTATTTGTTCGGTTGGTTGTATAGATAAAAGGTCTTTAGACTCTAAAAACTGGCCACCCATTACTTTAGTAGGCACACTAAATGTTGAGAAGGAAATATATAAATTAGGTGATACCTTGGTGTTTAGTTTTATTGTTCCTGACTCTTTACCCTCGTTAACAACTTTAGGCGAAAAAGTTAAAATACACAGTTTAAGTGAGGCTTCTTTATGGTTTAATCTTAATGAATATGATACATTAAATAAACAAAGAATAATTTTTCCACTAAATAGCTCTATTCCAGTAAAAGCAATTAGTGGAAATTTACAAATTCGTAACAATACCTATTATATTGGTGATTTTGATGTAAGAAATAAACCCTTTGCTTTATCATTTGCAATCATACTCAATAAAAAAGGGTTGTTTGCAATATATAATGGCGATATCAGAAATTTTATTGCAAACGACGGACAATATAAAGCAGGTTTATTCTTTAAATTAAACACAGTTTCAAAAAATATTCATTTAGTCAATAAACATTTCCCTCAAATAGTGGATAGTAATTTAGATTTGAATTTTTTCTATGCATTTTATGTGCAGTAATAATCTATTTGTAAATTTCATAGCCCTTTTTAAAAACTAAGAGGGCTATGTTTTTCTTTAAAAAATTAAATTAAGAAAGCATTTGTGCGTCTGTAAATTGCTAGACATAATAATTTGAAAGATGGAAATTAAATGTAACACCAGTTGTTAATACTGAAATAAACGATGACAATGTTGCAGGTGCCTAGGTTAATGAGCTTTACATTTTACTTGGCTCCAACATAAGAGGTATGGCAGATTTTAAAGAACGCTTTTTGCATTTACACCTAAGAGTTAAAAGGCTGGAGAAAGAAAAATAATTGAAAACAAGTAAACGTATCAATACGGATAATGATTTTAATATTTAATGTTTTGTTTTTATAGTAAATTTTTGAATAAAAATGAACCAAACAATGAGAATAAAAATGCTTATTTTTTTAATATGCACTTTTGTTGTTAAGCAAATAGCATTTGCACAAGATAACGGAAAGAATAAAAACCAATTTTACACAACAATTTCTAATTATAGTTTTATAAATACGAAAAGTAAAAATGAGACTTCAATTAATACTTCTGGTTTTTTAGGATTAGAATTGGGTTTAATGAGATATTATAACAAAAATAATTACTTAACTGTTAGCATAGGTGCCAAAAGCTCCCGACAATTTCCTTTTGTTGCATTTCTGGTTTTTTTAAAACCTTTCGATACCAATATCAATACAAATTTTTTTGCTTCATTTTCAAATCATCATGTGTATAAAAAATTCTCATGGGGTTATGGTTTAAGTCTAAATAAATTCAGACAATCAAAAGGATTTGCAAATTCTTTTAGAGAACTTGACTCTGTTAAAGTCAAAGGGGGTTTGTTAAGCGGTCTATTAGTTGATGGAAAATATTTTATAAATAAGCAGTTTAATGTGGGTGTAAATTTTCAGACTTCATTTATCAACTTGCGAAAAACAAATGAAGTAAATTATGGTCACCAACTAAATTTTTGCGTTACACATGTCTTTAATTTTAAAAAGAAAAAGCGATAATTAGAAGCTGTTTGATTTAACAATTTGCTATTCCTCATATCATCTCTTTGCTACAACCTACTTGAATTTTTCGCCTTAGGTGTTTAGACTATTGCTACAAAATTCGCCTCTTTTCGCTAAAAAATAGCCAAAATTAATTATAACCGATTAACTTAAACAGCTTTTATATATTCTGTTACAATTTTTTTGTTACAAAATAAAATGTAACACAGAAATTGTAACAAGCTTGTTACAATTTTGTAAATTGGTGTATAAATTGTAACAGATGTTAACTATTCAAACTACTAGGCAGGCTTTGGGTGTATCACAAAACGAATTTGCAACGCTTGTAGATTGTGACCGTGGCATATTGGCCATGTCAGAAATTGGTAAACGCTTACTGCCTACATCGGCTAGCCTAGCTTTAGTAACCATACAAAACGCAATGTTATCAACAGACCAAATTGCTATACCTAAGCTTGATGCTACTGCTCAAGCTATACTGAACAAACATATCAAACGTTGCGAAACTCAACTGCAACAAAAGCAGTTACAATTAAACACTATTAACCAAAAAATACAAGAAGCACAGCAAGTGATTCATGTAGCCAATATATTAGGTGCAAATGATTCCACATCTGAAAATGCCCGATTGCAATGGACTATACTACAACGAAAAGCTAGTCTACAATTAAAAAAACAACTCTTGTTGCGGATAAAAACATCGCTAGCAATGAGTGGGTTAACAGCGGAAATTGCTTACGCTAAAACATTATAAATTATTATATTTATTTTAACAATCCATCAATAAGAAAGCATATACGATTTTTTTACATTTGAAATGGCTGATAAAACAACAGCCATTTATTTTATGCCTTACTCATTTAATTTAATTACACAGCCCGCCGAAGCGGATAGTTTAATTAAAACCGCCGAACGTGACCAACGCACATTATTAGCTCGTAAACAATCGCTAGAAGTGCGTACAGAAAACTCTGCTGAGGATATAGTAGAAACTAGTGCCGAAATAGCAGAAATTAATGCAGAGTTAAACAATGCCAATGCATTAATTGCCGTATTGCCTGATGGGGAAAAGAAGGAAACAGAAATTACTAAGAAATTAGAATTAGAATTACGCCTTCGAAAACTCAATCAAAGTGGAAGCAAACAAAACGCAGTATCTGTGCTAGAAAGAGAATACGATATAGCATTGATGGATGCACAGTTACAAAAAATTACGACATTTATTACCGAAGTCACAGCACATAAAGCTACGCTATGATAGGCGTAATGCATGTTCGATTATACTAAAGCCGCACTTGAATAGGTGCGGCTTTAGTGTTTTTTAGTATTTGCTATTCAATAATTGTTCTAGCTGTTCGCTTGTATAAGCTGTCTCGTACTTTTGAGATAGCTTCATTTGATATGCTTTATCATTAGACACATCATAGCTAAATAAATGTAACTAATAGCAGAAACTTCTGTTCTTTCATAATTGATAGCAGGTACTTTAAAATTTTATATCCAAGCAAATGTTCTTATCACAATCCATATTTTAGGTTATGTTTTCCAATCTTTAGTTTTGTCAGTTCTATTAATAATCGTTAGACTCATGTTTAATTTCCTTTAAAACCACTTTTTTAAAATGCCCCTGTAGCCTGAGTCTGCAAATTATGTATTGCAAATTTGGCTCATAATATTTTGACTCAAGCACATTATTTAAACACCTGTTTTTTTGTCATTAAATTTTTAACGACAGGTTTCCTCTTTTTAATCTTTAACCAAAATCTTTACTACTTATTTTATAATCAACACAAACAGCTTCTAGAATAAACTCTTTATATAAATTCGATAAATGAAAAATGTTTTGGGTTGTTTTCTTAAATAACTCACACAATCATCTTCAATATTTTTTATTCTATACCCAAATTTCATCCAATCTTCATTGCAGCTAATTTGTACATTTTGTAGTAAAACATCTATCTTAAAGTAATCGAAACTGTGATTGTGTTTTTTATAAACTGAACTTAATATATTTACCATTCGAAAAACTAAGCTTTCTTACTATAATTATTGTTTATGAGTGGACATGGCCCTTCTGTTAAAGTAAATCCGGGTTTTATAATTACCATTATTGTACTTGTTTTTGTTTTATCACTCTATGGATTTCATCATCATTTGGGTGATCAGTTTAATGTATGGGGTGCTATTTATGCAACCATCTGTTTTTTCCTCATGCATCATGTGAGTCCAATTCCTGAAGATTTACCCATTCTGATTGCCCAATATTTAGCGGCATTGTTATTAGGGTTAGGTGTTTTGAATTTAGTGTGGGAATATTTTTATAAGGGTTATATTAGAAATAAAATTAAGTTTCAATACAAAGACCATATTGTTATTTTTAATTTAAATGTTATTGGAAGAAAAATTTGCCACGATTTATTGGCTAAAGGTTATAAAGTGGTTGTGGTAGAGGTAGATAGCGATAATCACCATGTAGAAGATGTGAAAAAAAGAGGTGGTATTGTTTTAAAATCATCATCAAGAGATCCTAAAACTTTAGAAGATTGTGGTTTAATTCATGCAAAAACTTGCATTTTAGCTGGTGATAACGATTCTAAAAATATTGAGCTAGCTAAACGAATTACCGCTTTTACTATACAACATAAAAATTATGTAGCAGATAAAAGCTTAAAAATTATTATTAATGTAAGCAGTGAAAGCAATGTTAGTCTCTTAAAAGATTATTTCGATATTCATAACCAAGATGAACATTACGATTTAGAAACCATTAATTTACCTGAAATTACTGCTAAACATATTTTCGATCAATTTCCTCCACACAACTATTTAAATCAAGAAAAAGAAGAAGAGCATTCTATTGCTGTTATTGGTTATAATGCAACGGCTCATCGGTTTTTACTAGAAAATATGATTTTAAGCCATTATCCCAATCTTCAAAATTTAAAAGTTTATTTGGTAGATAAAGATGCAGAAACCCATTTTGCAGATTTTGCTTTTAAACATCCTTATTACAACGATTTTTTAGAAATTATTCCTGTTAAGTTATTAAACGAAAGCTTCTTTGCAAATTTTGCTTGGAGCAAAAAACACATTGAGCAACTAAGTCAGGTAAAAATTGCGTATTTGTTTGGTAACGATGATGCAGAATTAATGAATACTGCTGCTAATTTCAGACAGTTTTTATATTCTCAAACCTTATCTGTGGTTCAGGTACCTTTAGTAATTTGTATGCCTGAAAATGATGGCATCATCGATTTATTAAATACACAAGTAAACGAACGTGAAAATGTGTCTTCGGTATTTGAAAGTGGTTTAAATATTCATCAAATAAAAACATACACCGACACTTGTAATTCGAATACCATTGAACAAAATGAATTGAATGATAGTTTGGCTAGAATAATTAACTATTTCTATTCTATTAAATATGAGTTTGCAGGAATTTTATCTAAACAATTTAACGTACAAGATAGTAATGATGTAATTCGTTTGTTAGAAACAGAATTGTTGCATTTGCCATCTAAAAAACAAACGATTACCGAAAAAGAAATTGATAAATATGTAATTGATTTATTGGTTACTCATTTAAACATTCCTTCTTTTAAATTAAATAAGTTTTTAAGTATAGATAAAAGATGGAATGCTTTAAATCATCGTAAAAAAGATAGCAATCGTTTTGCAGCAAGAAATATTCCTGTAAAAATTGCAGGAATGAAGAGTATTGGTTGTTGGCCATTGAGCTACGAAAACATAAAACTATTCTATCCTAAATTGGCTAGCATGGAACACAAAAGATGGATGGCAGAAAAAATGGTATTTAACTTTAAATATGGAAGTTTTGGCGACGATAAATCACAAAAATCTTTATTAAAAGAAGTATTAAAAATTCATGATCAATTAATTCCTTATGAACGATTAACAGCCATTGAAAAAGAAAAAGATTTAAACTTGTTCATGCTATTGATATTACTACACGCTGTTAAACCCAATCATGCGTAACTATGCAGTTCGAAAAAGACATATTTATAAGCTATGCTCATATAGATGATGAATCGCTGATAGAAACTCAGAAGGGTTGGGTAAGCGATTTTCATAGAGCATTAGAAATTAGATTGGCACAATTACTTGGTCGTAGACCAGTCATTTGGAGAGATCCATCTTTGCAAGGCAACCATTTGTTTGATAAGCAAATTGTAGATCAGTTTAGTAAGGTGGCCATTGTAATTTCTATTCTAACACCACGTTATGTAAAAAGCGAATGGTGTGTAAGAGAGGTAAACGAATTTTATGATGCATGTCAAAAAAATATTGGATTTAGTGTAAACAATAAAGCTAGAATATTTAAAATTATTAAAACACCTGTTCGTGTTGATTTGCACCCAACCGTAATTCAAAACATTTTAGGATATGAATTTTATACAAGTGATGCAGCAACAGGTAGGGTAAAAGAATTTGCCCAAATGTTTGGTCAGCAAACAGATATGAGTTATTGGGAAAAATTAGATGATGTTGCCAATGATATTTGCTCATTTTTAGAAAGTTTAGAAGGTAGTTCGGCAGCACCATCAAATCATGTAAATGTGCAGCCTGTTACCACAACAGCAACTATAATTAATACACCAAAACAAGTTAATCAAACCAAAAAAATATATTTAGCTGAAAGCAGTTACGATACTTTAGAATTTAGAGATAGCTTAAAAAGAGAGTTATTAGATTACGGTTATCAAATAATTCCTGATAAACAATTGCCATTAATTGGTCCAGTTTTATCTGAACAATTACCCAATTACTTAAAAGAGGCTCATCTTTCTGTGCATTTGGTTGGAGAAAATTATGGTGTTGTGCCAGAAGGTGCTAAAAAATCGATTGTAGAAATACAAAACGATATTGCTAGCAGTTTTAGTGCTTCTAATAATTTACAACGTTTAATTTGGATTCCTGAAAATGTAGAACCAGTAGATGAACGGCAAGCTCTTTTTCTAGAAAACCTAAAGACAGGCAAAGCCGGCATTTTAGGAGCCGATCTTGTACAAAGTTCGTTAGAAGATTTTAAAAGTGTGATGATGGATACGCTCAAGCGTATGGAGGAAAAAGAGAAAAAAGCAGCAACTACAATTGATACATTTGTTAATAACGACTTATTATCTACCAATAGCGGCTCTAAATTGGTGTATTTAATTTGTGATTTATCAGATATAGATGCCATACAACCATTAGAAGATTTTTTATTTAATAATGGCTACGAAGTAGTAATACCCATTTTTGATGGCGACGAATCGCAAATAAGAGAAGACCATACCGAAAATCTAAAAAATTGTAATGCTTGCATTATATTCTTTGGCAATGCAAATGAATTATGGTTACGAAGTAAGATGAGAGATTTCATGAAAATTAGTGGATATGGAAGAACACAACCACTAAATGCCAAAGCAGTGTATGTAGCAGCACCAACTACCGCTTCAAAAGCTAGGTTTAGAACTTTAGAGGCGGAAGTAATTAATGCTATGGATGCATTACCAGTTGATAAATTAAAAAGCTTTTTGCAAAAAATATAATCGCTACAGATGGTACAAGAAGAAACAATCCACTTCAATCCGTTTCCAGGGCTAAGAGCCTTTGAGGAAGAGGAAGACGTACTTTTCTTTGGACGAGAAAAGCAAGTAGATGAGTTATTGAAAAAATTGAGAACCAGTAGATTCTTAGTCGTAATTGGTTCGTCAGGTAGTGGTAAATCGTCTTTGGTAAAATCTGGATTAATTCCTGCTTTATATAGTGGGTTAATGGCTGGTGCAGGCAGTAATTGGAGAATGTGTACGTTTCGTCCCGGTAACGATCCTGTAGGAAATATGGCAAAAGCTTTAAGCGAAGATGGTGTTTTGTATCATCAACAAACAGAAGCTGATGTACAAACCTATAGTGCTATTAATGAAAGTATTTTACGTAGAAGTAATTTAGGATTAATAGAAGCTTATCGTCAATCAGGCATTGATCCCAAAAATAAACTCTTAGTATTAGTAGATCAGTTTGAAGAAATTTTTAGATTTAGCAGATACGAAAAAGAAAATAAAGAAGGAAAAAGAGATGCTGTAGCATTCATTAATTTATTGCTAAAAGCTACGGAACAGAAGGAATTACCAATTTATGTGGTATTTACCATGAGAAGTGATTTCTTGGGTGATTGTACCGAATTTAGAGGATTGCCAGAAGCCATTAATGAAGGGCAATATTTAGTACCAAGAATGACGAGAGAAGAAAGGAGAGATGCCATTACTGGTCCTGTTGCTGTTGGTGGTGCAGAAATTGCTCCTCGATTATTAAATCAATTATTAAACGATGTTGGTGATAATCCAGACCAGCTACCCATTTTGCAACATGCCTTAATGCGTACTTGGGATATTTGGAAGAAAAAAAATGCCGATGAACGACCACTTGACTTAGAAGATTATGAAGAAGTAGGCACCATGAGTCATGCCTTATCTCAACATGCAGAAGAGGCTTATGCAGAGTTAGAAACCGATAAGGAAAGACAAATTTGCGAAAGTTTATTTAAAGCATTAACCGATAAAGGAAGTGATGCGAGAGGAATTAGAAGACCAAGACGTTTGTCTGAAATTTGTGAACTTTCTGGAGCAAATATTGAAGAAGTTAAAGCCATTATTGAAATTTTTAGAAAAAAAGGACGTGGATTTTTAATGCCTCCTGTTGGCGTTGAACTAAATGAATCCACAATTATTGATATTTCTCATGAAAGTATCATGAGGGTTTGGGAAAGATTGATGGATTGGGTAGATGAAGAAAATCAATCGGCAGAAGTGTATTTGCGTTTGTGTGAAGCAGCTAATTTATATGAATCTGGAAAAGGAAGTTTATGGAGAGATCCTGAATTACAGCTTGCTTGGAAATGGAAAGAAGAAAACAATCCGAATGCCACTTGGGCTAGCCGCTACAACGATTATTTTGATAAGGCTATTCTGTTTTTAGAACATAGCAAAAAACAATCAGAGTTACAATTATTGCATAAAGAGTTGATGCAAAAAAGGCGTTTAAAAAGAGCTAAAATTGTAGCCATTGTTATTGCCCTTATTGCATTGATTGCATTTTTATTGGCCATTAATTCATTCCGTCAAAAAACAATTGCAGACAAGCAAAAGCAAATTGCTGTTTTAAAAAGTGCGGAAGCATTAAAACAACAAAAAATTGCACAGCAACAAACTAAAATTGCTGTACAAAAAGGGCAAGAAGCTTTAGAGCAAAAAATGGCAGCAGAAGCTAGTAAAAACGAAGCATTAGCTCAAAAAGCAATTGCAGAAAAACAGCGAATTAAAGCACAAGAAAGTGAGCAACGAGCCAAAATGCAAGAAGCCATTGCTAAAAGTGAAAAAGAAAGAGCTGAAAAACAAAAAATTATTGCAGAAGAAAATGCTGAGATTGCTAGACAGCAAACTGCTATTGCTAAAGAATTGAAAGAAAGAGCAGAAGCAAATGAACGTGTAGCCATTCAGCAAAAAGAACTATCCAATAAATTAAAAGATTTAGCTGAAAGTAGAAACTTAGCCAACCAAGCCATTTTGTTGTTAAACGAAAGTAAAGCAACCGATAGCAAAAAATTAGCATTAGATGCTTATGAATTGAATGAAAAAAATGAAGGGCCAAAACAAAATAGTGAGGTATATGCTGCTTTAAGTTTTAACTGGAATAAAAGTATCAATTATACCAATCAGGCTTTGTACCACCAATATCCTGTAAAGTGTATGGTGTTTAAACCGAAATCGAATATTTTGTTTACAACCGATGAATCTGGTTTAATTTATACATCTAAAGCTGAAAACGGAATTGTTCAACCCATTTCAAAAATCAATATCAAACAAGATATACGAAGCATTGCCATTTCACCCGATGGTAATAAATTGTTGGTAGCAACTGCAATGGGTAAAGCATTTATTTACACCATAAATACCAATAATACTTTATTAGAAATTGGCAGTTTTGCTTTTGCAGGTATTGCTACCAAAGCTTTATTTGTAAACAATAATTATCTGTTTGTATTAAGCAACAAAGAAATTAAACGTGTGAAAATAGAAACCAATAATGCATTGGTTTTAGAAACATCTATTGCTGCCGACCAAATGAATGCAATTGCTTTAACTAAAGCCGGTAAAATTTATGCAGCCTTTAGTAATAAAATACTGGTATACAATACTTGGAACGATGTTTTGGTAAATACGGCACAATCGTATGAACTTGCTTCAAAAATTACAAGTTTATCCATTGATGAATCTGAAAATTATATTGCCGCAGGAACTTATGATGGTGGTGTGTGGATTAAAGATTTAAAATCGAATAAGCAGCCATTTAGTCAAAACATCCATAAATCAATGGTAAACGATCTTAAATTTCATACCATACCTAGCGGAAACTTGCAGCTAGCAACAGCAGGAGCAGACCAAACAGTACAGTTGATAGATGTTAAAGCTGCTACCAGTAAAATTAAAGAAGATATTCTAGTTTTAAGAGGACATAGCAAATGGGTGTATCAAACTGTTTACAGTGCTGATGGAGCTTTTGTATACAGTAGTAGTGAAGATAAACGAATATTTGGTTGGCATACTTCTACAAATGGTTTGTATAAAACCTTAAACCATTAATCAATATGTTAAGGAAATTATTTATTACAATTACAATCCTCACCAGCATTCAGGTTTCTGCACAGCTAAATTGTGCGTCTAATTCTGTTGCAGAAGCAGAGGCGTTTTATAACATTGGTAGATTTAGAGAATGTATCAACATTTTGCAAAATTGTATGGCTAAAAACAGTTTTGCGTACAGTGAAAAATTAGATGCTCATCGTTTATTATCGATGAGTTATTTAGCCATCGACTCGGTTGAACGTGCAGAAAGTAACATTCAACAATTATTGCAAATAAGAGACGATTATTCTGCCGATACAAGAGATCCTGAACGTTTTAAAACTACGCTTGAAAAAGTAAGGGCATTAATGAGGGTAAATCTAGTATCATCAGTTTCAAAAAAGGCGGAAGATATTCGAAAAGCACCTGCAACCATTATTGTAGTTACCCAACAAGAGATTATGCAAAGAGGGTATTTAGATTTGGTAGAATTGATTCAAGATTTACCAGGTTTTGAGGTAGCTAATGGATATGGCGTCAATTATACTACCATTTACCAAAGAGGATTAAGAACCACAACAACAGAAAAAACGCTTTTATTAATTGATGGAGTAGAGGAAAATGATTTATGGAGTAATACGGCCGATTTATCTCGTCAATACCCATTAACCAATATCAAAAGAGTTGAAGTAATTTATGGTCCAGCATCTACTATGTATGGTAGTAATGCATTTACAGGAGTCATAAATATCATTACCAAAGAACCAGAAGAAATTGCAAAAGCAGGAAGAAATTTTGGGGTAAATATTAGCGGCGGTTATGGTAGTTTCAATACAAGATATGCAGACGTAACTACTGCATACAAAAAAGATTTGTTTGCAGTTTCAGTAAATGCAAGATTTTACGAAAGTGATAGACATGATTTATCGTCTCAGCGGTTTTTCGATTATGATCCTGCTGTTTATGATGGCATTAACTACAAAACATTAATGAACATCAGAACTGGTGCACAGGCTTACATTACAGCCAATTCTTTACCTACAACTAGTCCTTATTATACCATTTTTGGGCCTACAGGTAACGCAGACAGTATTATACTAACGGATGCAGGACAAGCTTATGCAAGAACCCTCGATAAAGGTGCTTATAATGCTACTGTTTTAGGAAAACGTGTGGGTTATTCTAATCCATCAAAAAATGTTTTCTTAAGTTCAAAGATTTCTGTTGGAAGTTTTACAATTGGTATGCAAACGATGCATCGGCAAGAAGCTGCAGGTACATTATATACCGATCAGTTTGCTGATATGAATAATGTGTATTGGATTCCACAGAGAAGTTATGTATACATGAAATACGAACGAAAGCTGAGTAATAAGTTAATGTTTAGTAGTTTCTCAAATTACCGAAATCATGGTTTAGACAACAATACAAGAGTAGCATCGGTAAGTAATTATGCTAGAAGAAATTTAGGTATCAGAGATTTGGTTAGAAATGTTGCTCCTGT
Organism: Chitinophagaceae bacterium; assembly: GCA_051861445.1. Taxonomy (GTDB): domain Bacteria; phylum Bacteroidota; class Bacteroidia; order Chitinophagales; family Chitinophagaceae; genus Parasediminibacterium. The sequence goes on from JBHYCS010000016.1 coordinate 65,841, forward strand.
TTATAACACAACATACTTTTATCAAACCAATAAACAATTTAGATCCGAGTTGAAGTTTTTGTACACACCAACTCAAAATTTATACTTAGTTGCTGGTGTAGAATACAGAAATAGCCAACTACAGGGGAATTATTTAAACACAACCAATATTCCAAATCCTGAAGAGTTAGGAACATTTACAGGTGCTGCTGCTGGCGGTAATCAATTTAATGTGAATGATATTGGTGTATATGCTCAAGCAAGTTATAGATATAAAGAACATTGGGGTTTTACAGGTGGTTTACGTGTAGATAAAAACGTTATTAGACAAAATGGTGGTTATGGAGATGAATATAACCCTCGTTTTGTAATTGATTATGTAAAAAAAGATTGGGTAGTAAAAGCCATTTATAGTCGTGGTATCATGAACGTATCAAATTTTACCAAGTTTTCAACTGCTGGTGGAAGAATTCCCAATCCTAATTTAAAAACAGAAAGTATTGAGAATTTTGAATTTTATATTAGCAAAAAAATAAACAAGCAACTGACATTTGATGTCAGTGTTTATGAATCTTTTGTAGAGGATGTGGTTGCTGTAAAAGTTTTATCTGCCACTACATCACAAAATCAAAACTTAGGTGCATTTAAAATTTTAGGCTTACAAAGCAATTTCAATTACAACATTAAAAATGGTTCTATAATTCTAAATTATTCTTACACCGATCCTAAGCAAACAAAAGACGATAATGGCAACAATGTTTCTCTAAGAGTAGGAGATATTGCAACACATCATGTAAATATTATTGGTAACTATTTGTTTTTTAACAAACTCAATTTGAACATTAGAACCAATATTTTAAGTTCTAAAAAAACAGGTGTTGGAACTTCTGTACCAGCAAATCCTGAAACTTTTCCTGGTTATTTTATAAGTAATGGAACAATAAGTTTAGTAAACATGGTAAAAAATGCAACACTACAACTGATTTGTAACAATATTTTCGATAGAAGATACTTTCATCCAGGTGCAAGAGCTGCTGATGGCATTTCAACACCATCCAGCATTTTACAACCTGAACGAAACTTCTTCATTCGATTTAATTACGACTTTTAAATTAATCAACCCCCAAATTTTAAATGACAAATTGAACATTTATTTCATTCAAACAATTAATGTTTAGCTAATGGTAGAGTATTTATCTACACATCAAAAAGTAAAATCCATTTCTATGCAGGTATTTAGAGCAAAAGCATTTACTTCTTCAAAGCAGATTGACAGTAAAGATATATTGGGCAATCCTGCTAGCGTTGTATTTTGCAATGCTCATTTTCCTACAGTAGAAGAGATGCGTAAAATAGCGATCTCAGAAAAATCTCCTATGACAGCCTTTTTGGTTCAAAAAGCCAATACATCAGATTTTCAAATTCAATTTTTTACACCTGCTGGCGAACAGTTTGGTTTGTGTGGGCATGCTACGTTGGTAGCTGCTTATTTCATTTACCAACTTTTCGGCTTTGAAAAAGCTTTCTTTTATAAAAATGATATTCTGATTATTGAAAGTCAAAAACAAAATGGTGGTTATAAAATTAGTTTACCAGCATATTCTTCAGAAACGATTAGTTTTAACCAAGCAACAACGTATTTGAATGATTTAGGAATTGACCAACGATATTTTCAAGCTGCTTATTTCTGCAAACAGATTAATGATGTTATTCTAGTACTAAACAAGGTAGATGCCTTAAGAACTGCTCATCCAAATTTTCAAATGCTAAAAGAGCATTTGGCTGATAAAAATATAAGAGGCATTTTTATTACTGCATTGTCTAATTTACCCAATATCGACTATGAAGTACGAATTTTTGCTCCACATTTAGGTATCAATGAAGATATTTCTTGTGGTTCTGCAAATTGCTCTATTTTGCCACTTTGGGCTCAATTGTTTACCAAAAAAGAAGATACAGAAATATACACCATTTTGTGTCCATATAATACAGAAAGCAATAAGTTTGGTGGACTCGAAGAAGGTACGTATTTACACGAAAAAGATACAATTTTAATTGGTGGAAGAATCAGCGATTAATGAATTACTGATTGAAAGATTTTAAAAGCCATTTCATGAAATACACCTTACAGTTAAATAATAATGAATCGGTTATTGCTGAAATAAAACCTGCTGTTCAAAATGATATAGCAGAACTGTTGGCATTAAATCAAAAATGGCAGTTGGTAAATTTGAATAATCAAACTGAAAAAGGGTTTTTAGGCGGAAGTTTTGATACGGAAACCTTTTCATATTTAATTGATGAAAATGCAGTAATTGTTGCAAAAGTGAATCACAAACTTGTTGCATACATGCTTAGCATTAATCATATAGAAACAGGTGTATTGCTAGAGCATAGAACAATGGCTAATAAAGTAATTGCTGATGGATTGGTGCCACTTGACAGTAAAATTGCTATTGGTATTCAAACAGCTGTGGAAGAAGCGTATCATGGCACAGGATTAATTGTAATGGTTAGAAATGAGTTTAAGAATTTAATGAGAAGCAGATACCAATATTTTTTTACTACCATTTCAACAGATAATGTTCGTTCATATAAATCTGCAACCAAATTTGGATGGCAAGTTGTTGAACAAAATGAGCATCATTATTATTTGATTCTCAAAGTTTAATTTATATTTGACTACTATACCTTTTCTCGACCCCCTAGCTTACGTTTATGCAATTATTAAAAAAAATTTCTTCATTAACCGACCATCCGTTTGGGTGAAGAAAAAATTGTAGCTGTTTTATTTTTGCATTCTCTTTTATTAGGGTTTTCTACTTCTTTTTATTTTGTAGCTGTAAATAGTTTTTTTTTAAAACAAGTAAGTGCCAATGATATTCCTGTTGCTTACATTATTGCTGGATTAATTGGTACTTTTTTAATGACAATTTACCGTTTTATTCAAAAAAGAGCTGGCGTGTCTAGTAGCTTCATTGCTACATTAATTTTATTTTCAGTTGTATGTATTACTTTGTTTTTCTTTCACAACACTGCAGGTGCACATCAAAACTGGAGTATTTACATTGCTTATGCTGGGTTTATTTTGGTTTTTCCTTTCTCTGTATTGTTTGTTGTTGGTTTTTCTGGTTATTGTTTACAAATCTTCAATTTATCTCAAAGTAAAAGATTATCTGCTTTAATAGGAACTGGTGAGGTTATTTCGTCAATCATTGGTTATTTATGTATTCCATTGTTTATAAAATTATTTCATGGAAGCACCTTTCTGTTTTTATTAGCAGCAGCGTTTATTTTACTATCGATTATACCATTAAGTATTATTTATAAAAAATTTCATCACAATTTTATTAAACATCAAGTTGGTAAAACGGCAACTGCTGTTAATTGGTCTTTCTTTAAAAAAAGTCCGTTTTATATCACCATTGGTATTGCTACCTTTTTCTCGGTTGCTGCTGTGTATATTACAGATTACTCATACTTAATTGCAGTACGAACATTTGCACAACTTTCAAGCATAGAAGTATCTATCATTATCTCCTTTGTGTTTAGTGTAATTAAAATAGGAGAGCTGCTGTTTTCATTGTTATCTGGGAATATTATCAGTGCAAGAGGAATGAAGTTTTCAATGATTATTTTACCTGCTTTTTTATTATTATCCGTTGCATTGGCAATAGTTTCTTATTTAACCATTGATGATGTTGCATTTTTCTTAATTGCATTTTTCTTATTGAATAAATGGAGTGAACGTGTAATTAGAAAAGGAATTACTATTCCTGCAATGAAGGTTTTATTTCAATTAGCAGAGCCTTCAAAACGTGCACAAATTCAAGCAGCAGTGGAAGGAACAATTAGTCAGTTTTCAGTTGTAATTACAGGTATACTTCTTTTTGTTATTACAAGATGGCAAGTTGGTCATACTTCACTTCAATTTTTATACATCATTTCTATTATTTCAGCAATTGTATTTAGTTGTTGGTTGCTTACCGTATCTAATTTATATCGTAAGTATAAAATTAAAATTCAAGAATACCTACATACGATTAAACCTCTTGTAAATACACACAATGAGGTATTAGAAGCTTGGACAAATGATGCAGGAAAAAATGGCACAGCAGTTTTACAAGCTCCTGTTTTAGAAATGGTAGCTCAGTTAGAATCTCCTTCTAAGCAGCAATTATTAGAGTGGATTGCACTGTACAATAGTTCAATTGCAGCAGCAATTGATAACCAAGCTATTTCTATTAATAGAAAAGTAATTACCGCTTATTTTACAAACGATCATTTTTTTAGTAGACAATTAATTATTAAATATCTACATTATTTACCTGTAGAACAACGTCAACGAGTGATTAAAGAAATGTATGAAGTGTCAGACATTCGTTTACGGTTACAATTATTACATGCTTTACATAAAGACAATTTTGCAGCATCGGCTGAAAATCGATTTTATTTTATTGATTTATGTAGCCAATGTGTTCGAGAAATTATTTGGGTAGATGCAACTTTGGAAGATTTTATTGGTTTAAATGAGCCAAATTTAAAATCTGAACTAGTTAATTATCAATACGTTCAAAAAGAAATTTTGCTTGAATTACTTATGCTTTTATACGATGCAAAAGCGGTTCAAGTAATTAAAGAAATTCTAAAGGCAGAGTCAATTAATAAAGAAAACGAATTGTTTGCTGTAGAATTATTAGATAATATTTTAACGGAAGAATTAAAGCCAATTATTATTCCTGTTTACGAACCCATTACACAACATGCAAAACGCCAAAAACTAGAGAAACATTTTGCCATTTATAACTTACCTGTTGAAGAAAGGTTAACCGAAATTTTAATGAAAGATTTCAAGTTAATTAATAGTTATACCAAACAATTATCCTTAAGAATTATTCACCAACTAAATCCGAATAATCAAACAATTGTTAAGGCGTTTACTTCAAGCACAATTGAACATTTACAATCTACGGCAAACGAAATTTTATCAAAATCACAGGTAAATGTGTTTTTACAAAAAGAAAAGGCAGCAAACGATTTACATTTAACCCATTACTTCTCAAAAACAGATTTATACTATTTTCTTCGTTTCGGATTTTTTAACAAAGAAGGTAAGTTATTACAAAACACTAGTACAAGAGGTCAACATTTTGTAGTACTAAACGATGCTCAAAATAAAAAGTTTGAAGCCGATACCCTTGCTGTAGCTTTATTGCTCCATGAAGTTTAATGTTTTTTAGTTATTTTATATTTGTGTTAATTCATATTTTCTTATTATTTCTACAATATTGATAATTATTTTTGATATGTGGTTGTAGATGTTATTTCCTGTTTTTAGCATCGTTTATTTTGAATTATCATAATTGTTTTTTCCATTTTCATTAAAAAATATGCACCCCATTCTATTACAAGTTACATTTGCAATGTCATTAAAAAAATACGAATGTTTTGGTACGAGCAAGATGTGCAACAGTTAGAGGCTATAAAACAACAAGTAGAATATAAAGCAGATTTAATTTTTTATGGAAGTTCTTCTTTTAGATTATGGAAAGAATTGAATGAAAGTTTTGTAAATTACAAGCCCATTAATCTAGGTTTTGGTGGTTCTACTTTGGCTGCTTGTGTGTGGTATTTTAATAGAGTAATGCTGCATTTGAAACCCAAAGGTTTTATCATTTATGCTGGTGACAATGATTTAGGCGATGGAAGACATCCTGAGGAAGTGTTTATTTTTTTTAAACAATTGGTGGCTATTATTCGGCAGCATTTTGGAAATATTCCAATTGTTTACATTTCTATTAAACCAAGTATTCGTCGATTTAATATTATTGAACAAATAAAATTCACGAATAAAATTATAGAAGCAGAAATTGAAAAAAATATGGATAGTCAAGTTTTTTTCTTGAATGTTTTTGATAAAATGGTAGATGAAAGTGGTTATCCTTTACGAGATTTATTTGAAATAGAAGGGTTGCATATTAACAAAAAAGGATACGTATTGTGGACGCAATTGTTGAACGATTTTATAGTAAGCAAGGGTATTAAATTGTAATTAACGAGTAGCCATATTGAAAAAATAAGCAGAACTTATTTTTCATCAATAAATTTTTCAAATGCAAGATTCTCATGTTGTTGTAACAGATAACAAAATACGTAGGTTGTACAAAAAATGGTATAGTCCTTTTTTACAACGTGACATGGAATTACTTGTTTTTGGTTTTGCAGGTAAGCCCGTTTTGTTTTTTCCCACACGTACTGCAAGATTTTATGATTATGAAGATTGGAAGGTAATTGATGCATTGCAACCCAAAATAGATGCTGGTGAATTGCAGATTTTTTGTGTAGACAGTGCTGATAAAGAAAGCTTTTACAATACGTCTATTTCACCTGCTGAACGCATTTTAAAACACAATTTGTTTGAAAGATATATTTTGCAAGAAGTGTATCCATTTATCAAAACACTCAACCTGAATCCATATATCATTAGTGCAGGATGCAGTTTAGGTGCATATCATGCTGTAAACATTGCTTTTCGTTACCCTACAATGTTTAGTAAAGTAGTAGGAATGAGTGGCCGATACGATATCACCATTCGTTTGTCTTATTTTGAAGATTTATTCGATGGTTATAGAGACAATCATATTTTGTATCACATGCCTACACAATATTTACCATTGATACAAAGTGAGGCATTAATTCAACAATTGCGTAAACTAGAAATTATTATTGCAATTGGTGTAGAAGACGCTTTTTTACCCAACAATCAATTGTTGAACGAGCAGCTACAATCTAAACAAATCAATCATCAATTCCATTTGTGGAAAGGAGAGGCTCATAAAGCACAATATTGGAGCGAAATGGTACAAATGTATTTTTAGCTAGCTACTTTTTCTTTCCTTAAACTATGCTAAATAGGTATTTAAAACTGCTGTAAAATCCATTTCTTTAAATGGTTTAATCAATAATTTGTTTACCCCCATTTTAAAATATTGGTCGGTATCGTCGCCTATAATACTTGCTGTTAAAGCTACAATAGGTACACTTGCTTTTCTTTTATCAGCATGTTTACGAATGGTTGCAGCCACTTGATCACCTGTAAGCTTGGGAATATTAATATCTGTTAAAACAATATCGTATTGTTTTTCTTCGAATAATTGTAATGCTTTTTCTCCATCTTTTGCAATATCAAAACCTATTTGTGCTTTGCGTAAAAGAAGGGTTAACAACATAATGTTCATTTCATTGTCTTCAACTACCAATGCTTGTTTACCAGCAAAACCTATTTGTTTAGATTGTGTGTTTTCTTCTGCATAAATAGCTCGTTTTTTAACCGAATCTATTTTAAATGGAATTTCAATTGAAAAAATAGAACCTTTACCTAAAATACTTTGAACACCAATTGTTCCACCTTGTAGTTCTACCAACATTTTACAAATAGAAAGTCCTAAACCTGTTCCCCTTATTGCTCTTCTTCCTCCTTTTTTGGTATTAGAAGCTTGTGCAAATTCTTGGAAAATTAAATCTAGCTGATCTTCAGGAATACCAACACCTGAATCTTGAATATCTATTTTTACAATGATTTCTTTATCAGTAGCACTAACACTTTTTGCACTAATTTTTATTGCTCCTTCATCGGTAAACTTAATGGCATTACTTGTTAAGTTAATCAATATTTGCTTTAACCGATGTTGATCGCCATTCACAATTAATTCCTCATCTAATTGAATATCAGACTGTAATTGAATACTTTTTTTACTTGCAGATACTGAGAATGCATATAAAACTTCATCGATTGTTTTATTAATATTAAACGGTGCATACGACAATGAAAGTTTTCCTGCATCTAGTTTCGAAAAGTCTAAAATGTCGTTTACTGTAGTTAACAAATGGTCAGATGATGTTCGTATTGCTTGTAAATATCTTTTTTTATCGGGCTCAAATTCTAGATTATCTAATTGTTCTGTAAAGCCAATAATTGAAGTAAGTGGGCTTCTAATTTCATGGCTCATGTTGCTTAAGAATCGGCTTTTTGTAGTTGCTAATTTTTCAGCTTCTTCACGAGCAGAAAGGATGGTTTTTTCATAAATCATACCTTTTCTTATATTATACACCAACAATAAAACAATGAAGAATATAATTACATAAGAAACCCATGATAACAAGGAAACCGTTTTTTTAGCTTGTTTGGCATTATTGATGGCAATTTCTTCTTTTTGCTGAACAGAAAGCTCCTCCTCATCTAGCATATTTCGTAGTGCATCGTCTATTTGATAGCTAATTACCAAATTTACTTGTGCCAATGCCTTTTCATTTTCATTAATCTTTGTACGTAAAGTAAATTCGTTATAAGCACCTGCATAAAAACCTTCCACATCTTTTACGGCCTGTTCTAATGGATTTACTTTGGTATAAGGGGCAGAAGTAGCTGTTTGATTTTCTTCAATTTCGTTTTCAGCTTGCTTTTTTTCATCTTTCGAAGAAAAAATAGCACCTAATTTTTTTAAGAATAATTTTTTTCTACTCCCATTGTCAATATTGGTAGATTGCTGCATTAAACTATCATATCTAATTAGCAGCGAATTATTGGATATTTTAAACCAGTAAGGACTAATAAAATCGTATTCATCAAATCCACCGGCTTTTTTTCGAGCAATTGAATCTGACATTCTCTTCAATTGGTCCAATGCATCAGACATTTGTATTTTTTGCTCTAAGCCTTCTAAAATGGTATTAATGGCTATGGAATCACCTTCGTTTTTAAGTGCTTTGATATCGTTTACGCATGAAATCATGTGAGAAAGATATTTGTTGCTATATAACGTATCGTTGGTGCTTAAATATAATCTGTACGCATTTTCTGCTTCTAGCAATTGCTTACTCGTATTTCTTAAAACTTCAACATTAGTGTTTTGTGTGCCTAATGTATTAATGTACTGTCTAAGTTGGGTAAGATTTTTTGTATTAATAATATTCAATAGCAAAATTGCCACAATAACGATGAGGCATACTACTAAAAGCAACATATTTGATGCTGAAAGTTTTGATTTTGGCAAATTGCTCATGAATCAGTTAGGGTTTAGAAGATGTTTTTTAAACACATTACTGCAAATGTAGAATAAATACTACAATATAATGTATTCTCCATTTTTGTTGATAGAAATTATCGGTAATTTTTTATGAAGTTCAAAATAATCGAATACTTCTTTCAGTTTTGCAGTAAAAAGATTGTATTCGGTATCATCTTTCGTTACTTTATTAAAATATTCCATACTTTTAATCACATCAAACTTTATTGGGAAAATATGAACAGGAATAAAGTCTTGTCCATTGTTTTTTGTGTGAGTTGCCAAAATATATAATTCTTCAATTTGCTCATTTTCAATGGGAATACAGCCTACGGTAATACAACTTCCATGAATATAAATTTCTCCTCCAGGTTTCTCAGAATCGCTTAATAAAACATCAGCACTATTTGGATAATTTAAACCTAATGCTAAATGATAGGTACTTTTCGATTTAAATTCATTTATTGTGTAAAATCCTTCAGGTACTTGATAATCTCCTTCCATTCTTTTGGGCCCTAAAGCACCACTTAATGCACAAACTTTATATGTTTTTAGCAATTTAAATGATTCTTTCGAATGATTTCTAGCCCACACTTCTAGCTTGCTATCATATTTAAAGCTACGGATATACATTTGTTGTAATGGCCATTTCAATCCTATTTTTTCCACTTGTTTTCTTAATGTATCTTCTTTTAACTTAAATGCATTAGCAACACGTACACTGTTTTTTTGAAAATCGACAAAGCTATTCTGTGCATGAACAAATACTGAAAAAGAAAAATAGAAGCAGAGTGATAACCAAATTTTCATTGCTTAGATAAATATTTTTTATTCGATAGAATGAATGTGAAATCAAAACTATCTATTTTTCAAATAGTGACTTCAGAAAAGAAATGCTTGTTAACATTATTGAATAAATTGTATTGAACTGGGGTTGTAAAATACCTAATGTACTATAATGCAACCATTAATTTTTACTACAAAAAAAGCTGGTTTTCATTTTATAGAAAACCAGCTTTTGAAAGTTGTATTATTTTATTTTATGCTTTTTTACCCAATGGTTTATTTTTTGCAAAATCTACCAATATAGGTGCTGCAACAAAAATAGAAGAATAAGTACCTGTAATTACACCAATTAACATTGCAAAAGCAAAACCTCTTGTAACTTCTCCACCAAAAATAAATAATATTAAAATGGTTAAGAATACGGTTAATGAGGTCATAATTGTTCTGCTCAATGTTTCATTAATTGCTGTATTAATTACTTGTGCTTTAGGAGCATTAGGATATAATTTGCTATCTTCTCTGATTCTATCGTACACAATAACGGTATCATTCATACTGAAACCAATTACAGTTAATATGGCTGCAATAAAGTGTTGATCTATTTCTAATGGGAAGTTTACTACATTTCTTAAGAAAGAGAATACAAATAAGGTAACAAAAACGTCGTGTAATAATGCTACAATTGTACCTAAAGAATATCTCCAATCTCTAAAACGAATAAAAATGTATAAACAAATAATAATCATGGCAATAACCGCTGCACGTACAGCACCAGATTTTAATTCGTCTGAAATGGTTGGTAATACTGTTTGAGAACTTTGCTTGTATTTTGTATCAAATTCAGCATACGTTAAACCAGCTGGTAAAAAGTTTTTCAAACCTGTATATAAAGTTTGCTCAACCTCACCATCAATTTTATTACCTGTTTCATGAATTCTAAAAGAAGTAGTAATATCTAATTGATTGTTTGAACCTACCGTTTTTATAATAGGAGCTTCACCATTAAATACGGCTTTTAAATCTGTTCTTACTGCTTCTTGATTTACAGGTTTATCAAAACGCACAGTGTAGCTTCTACCACCTGCAAACTCAACACCTTCATCGAATCCGTTGAAGAATGAGGCAATACCTAAAATTAAAACCACTACTGAAATACCATAAGCTACTTTTCTGTATTCAATAAATTTAAAAGATACATGTTTAAATACTTTCTTAGATAATCCTGTAAAATATTCAAAATGTCTATCTTTTTTACTAGCGTAAATGTCAGTTATTAATCTAGAAACTAGAATTCCACAAAACAAGCTTAATGCAATACCCAACATTTGTGTGGTTGCGAAACCCAATACAGGGCCTAAACCAAAAATAAATAAGATAGCAGCAGTTAAAAATGAAGTAACGTGTGCATCTAAAACTGGTGCTAAAGAACGCTTGTAACCATCGTTTACAGCATTGGTATAGCTTTTGCCTTTATTCAGTTCTTCTTTAATACGCTCAAAAATAATTACGTTGGTGTCTACAGCCATACCAATTGTAAGTACCAAACCTGCAATACCAGCAGCTGTTAGTGTAAAGCCCCAAGAAGCCAAAACGCCAACTGTAAATAAAATGTTTAATACCAAAGCAATATTGGCAACCCAACCTGCTGAATTATAATAAACAATCATTAACACGAAGATTACTGCAAAAGAAATCAAGAAACTCATAGAACCACCTTTAATGGCTTCAGCGCCTAAAGTTGGTCCAATTACTTGTTCTTGTACTATTTTAGCAGGAGCAGGTAATTTACCGGTTTGTAATATTTCCGCTAAATCTTGTGCCTCTTTTAAAGAATAATTACCAGAAATTTGAGAGCTACCTGTAGTAATAGCGTCGTTTACATTTGGAGCAGAATACACAAAATTGTCTAAAACAATAGCTAAAGGTTTACCAACGTTTCTGCCAGTCATTTTAGCCCAAATGTTTGTACCTACTTTATCCATGTTCATTTTTATAGCCACTTTTCCTCTTTCATCAAAATCTTGACTAGCTTGAGAAACGTGTTCACCCTCTAATTCTGCCATGCCATTATCTAAAGTCTTAATAGCATACAATTGCAAAATATTTTTTGCTTTAGGATCGTCTACATCCATTTTTCCATACATAAATGTTAGGTTAGCAGGAAATTTGGTTTTTGCAACATCTAAGTGTAAATATTTATTCAACAAAGCTGTATCTGAAGTTTGTATATAACCGATAGATGCAGGAAATACAGGTTTACCATCTTTTCCTTGAAATGGTTGGTTAAACTGTACCAATTTTCTTATTGGTGCTTCGTTTAATTTTGCTTTTGTAGAATCAGTAATGGTTTTACCAGTGCTATCTACAGCTGCTCCATTTAAGTAATCTTGAACAGCTTTATCGGCTGATTGAATACCTTCTCCAACTTCGTTGATGTTGTATACTTCAAAAAATTGAAGGTTTGCTGTTGATTGTAAGTATTTACGTACTCTTTCAGGATCGTTTGCTCCAGCTAATTCAATGCTAATAATACCTTTTGCAGGGTTTGGATTGATGTTTGGAGAAGAAACTCCGAATTTATCTATTCTTGTACGTAAAATTCTATACGTATTATTGAATGCAGCTGTAGACTGATCTTGTAAGTAACTAATTACACTTGCATCGCTTGCATCAAACTTTACTTTTCCATTGCTTTTCGCAGTAAAAAAAGAAGCTAAAGTTGCATTTGGGCTGTTCTTTTTAAATTCTTCTACAAATAAAGAAATTAAATCGGCACCACTATTAGCTTTACGAGCCACAGCAACATCTAACGATTTATTAAAGTTGGCATCTTTTGTATAGTTAGCCAACGATTTTAATAAACCATCCATACTAACTTCCATTGTTACGCTCATACCACCTTGTAAGTCTAGACCCAACAATAGTTCTTTGTCTTTTGCACCTCTATAAGTGGTTAAGCCAAAAGGACCAATTTTAGAATCTTTGGTGCTGTCTAACAAACGTTGTAATCTTTCTTTTTTTGCTTGCTTTAGTGTATCCTCATACAAAGCTTGTAATTCTTTGTTATCGGCATATTTTACAGCCGCTTTTGGGTAAGTAGCAGCAAGCCATTTATCGGCTTTCGCCTCCATTTCGTTTTCATGGTTTCTTACAATCCAAGTAAACGATAATTGATACACACAAATTAAAATGAGAGCAATCGCAAAAAATCGCACTAAGCCTTTCAGTTGCATACAAGTGAGAATTTAATTTTTTTAAGTGGGCAAAGATAGGGGAATGAACAGTAAAAAAATCGGAACTAAAAAAAGGGTTGTTTAACTAATAATAATGTGGATATCAGGGGTATTTTAAACAAGTATTTGGTTGAATGGAGTGTTTTTTAAACACTTTAATCTATTGTTGGTTCGTCTTTAGGTTCTCTCTTCGAATAATCATCATTCATTTGTTGAATAATGTTTTTCTTGTCTCTTCTGTTTTCTATCACTAAGAATACAATAACTATGGTAGTAACCGTTGCTATCATTATCCAAAATAAATAACCTTTTTGTTGCATTGTTATTGTTGTTTTTAGTCTAACAAAATAAAACATCAATACTGTTATGGTAAATCCTTAGCCAAAAGCATCTACTACAGTATTGATGATTTTAATTTTGAAAATGTGTAGAGGGAATTGATACAGATTAAATGTTTTTATTGATAGCAAATGCTAGTTAAAAAAGTTAACTACCATACATGTTTACTGTTGCAGCCAAACCAAACGTATTTAAAGTGTTGTAAAACTAACTATTGGTTTCTCATTATAAAATTAGAATGAGTAATAAAATGATAATAATAATAGCACCGACTGATAAATAAACACCACCATTATTTAACTTCATTTCTTTTTTGATATCTTTTATTTCGGTTCTCAAACTTTTTCTTTCACCTCTTGTAAGATTGGTTTTGGGCATTTCTTTGATTTCTTGCAATCTTGCTAATAATTGATTGGTTTTTATTGTTTTTTCTATAGAAGTAACTTCCGTTTTTGTAGAATCTATTGAATGAGTAGCATAGGCATTGATACTAGTTATTAATACCATGCATAAAACGCTTGTTTTTAAAAATTTATGGAATACCATACGAGATTGTTGTATATGTGTTTTAAATTGTAGCGTAAATTAAAGTGCTATACAACCTTACAAATACTTCATAAAGGTCTTTGAATTAAACCCTATTCTATTACACATTAATGGTTATTAGTTATATATTTCCTATGGCTCTTGTTAAATCAAGTTTAATACAATTTAGTAAGCGTATACATAATGGTACCGTAAGTTTTTAAAAATAGACAAAATTTTAAGTTTACTTTTGATTTTACTGCTATTGTTTACCCTACATTTGTTGCCTAAAAAAACTAACAAGTGTTATTTTTATTAATAAAGTTAATTTGTAAATAATGATACGATCTTTTTGGTGGAAAATTCTAGGTATTGTTTTATTACTCTACACTTGTTCTTATGGTTTTTTGGTTGAAGTGCCAAAACTTGACGATAGAATGCAAGAGTCTATTCGCAACTTTTTCTTTCATGTACCCATGTGGTTCGGTATGATGATCTTATTATTGGTTTCATTGGTTTTCACCATCAAATATTTGCGTAATCCGAGTGCAAAAAATGATTTTTATGCAGTATCATTTGCTGCTACAGGAACCGTTTTTGGTATTATGGGAATTGTAACCGGGGCAATTTGGGCAAATTACCAATGGGGGCAACCTTGGAGCGGCGATCCTAAACAAAATGGTGCAGCAGTTGCCATATTAATTTATCTAGCATATTTTGTTTTGAGAGGAAGTATGACTGATGAAGAAAAGAAAGCAAGAATTAGTGCTGTATATAATGTATTTGCTTTTTTTATGTTATTTCCTACTTTATGGATTTTGCCCAGATTAACCGAATCGTTACATCCTGGTGGACAAGGTAGTGAAGGAAATCCTGGAATTAATGGTAAAGATTTAGCTCCATCATTAAAAATTGTATTTTGGCCAGCCGTAATTGGTTGGACTTTATTGGGCGTTTGGATTACAACTTTACGAATTCGTACACTATTACTAACCGAACAAATATTAAATCATGAAAATAATGCCTAAATTATATAGTAGCCTTTTATTATTATGCCTTGCATTTTCAGCAATTGCTCAAAATACTGCTGAACCTACTGTAGATGTTATGCGTAGCAATGGAAAAATTTATGTAGTAATGGCTGTGGTTTTAGTAATTATGATTGGCTTTTTTACCTATTTATATACAGTAGATAAAAAAATTACCAAACTAGAAAAACAACATAAATGATAGTTTTTCTACAGCTTACGTGTATCTAACGAATTTATATTCTTGCCATATTTAAAAACAAAAAATCAATATTCATGTCACATCAACCGTACAGTTTTTTTCAAAGTGTTGAAAAAAGTTTTGATAAAGCAGCACAGTTTACAAAGTTTGAAAAGGGCTTGCTTGAACAAATTAAAGCCTGTAATAGTGTTTACAGTATGCGTTTTCCTGTAAAAATGGACGACGGCAGAATTGAGGTTATTGAGGCTTATCGTGTACAACACTCTCAACACAAAACACCTTGTAAAGGTGGTATTCGTTTTAGCGAAGAAGTAAACCAAGACGAAGTAATGGCATTGGCTAGTTTAATGACTTATAAATGTGCCATTGTAAACGTTCCATTTGGAGGTGCAAAAGGTGGTATTAAGATTAATCCACGCAATCATAGTGCTTACGAATTAGAAAAAATTACACGTAGATATACTGCTGAATTGGTAAAGAAAAACTTTATTGGTCCAGGTATAGATGTACCAGCACCTGACTACGGAACAGGCGAAAGAGAAATGGCTTGGATTGTTGATACGTACCAATCTTTAAAACCAGGTGAAATTGATAGTGCAGGTTGTGTAACTGGTAAACCAGTAACACAAGGTGGTGTTAGAGGTAGAAAAGAAGCAACTGGTTTAGGTGTTTTTTTTGGTGTAAGAGAGGTATGTAATATGCCAGATGTAATGGAAAAATTAGGATTGCCAGTTGGAATTGAAGGAAAAAAGATTATTGTACAAGGTCTGGGAAATGTGGGTTATCACAGTGCAAAGTTTTTTAGAGAACATGGTGCAATTGTGGTAGGCATTGCAGAACACAACGGTGCTATTTACAACGAAGCTGGCTTAAACGAAGAAGATGTATTTCAGCATAAATTAAAGAATGGCTCTGTATTAAATTTTCCTGGAGCAACAAATGTTTATAAAAGTGCTGATGCTTTAGAAATGGCTTGTGATATTTTAATTCCTGCTGCTTTAGAAAATGTAATTAATGGGGATAATGCTAAACGTATTCAAGCAAAAATTATTGGTGAGGCTGCAAATGGACCTCTTACACCTGAAGCCGATGAAATTTTTGCTGAAAAAGGCGTATTGGTAATTCCTGATATGTATTTAAATGCAGGTGGTGTTACAGTTAGTTATTTTGAGTGGTTGAAAAACTTAAGCCATGTTCGTTACGGAAGAATGGAAAAACGGTTTACCGAAAATATGAATCACCATATTTTGGCACAAATGGAAGGCTTAACGGGTAAAAGAGTAGCCGATGAAGACCGCAAGTTTATAGAACATGGAGCCGATGAAATTGATTTAGTACATAGTGGATTGGAAGAAACCATGATTACTGCAACTAGAGAAATCATGAAAATTTGGAAAGAAAATCCTGCTATCCCTGATATGAGAACAGCGGCCTATGTAAATGCTATTAACAAAGTAGGAACTATTTACAACGAACTTGGAATTTTCCCTTAATCTTTTTGAATAGATTATATTATGAAACCGTTAGTAGAAAGTTAAACTACTAACGGTTTTTTTATAAATAAAACAATCCATTTCAACTTTGGTATCGTATTTGTAAATAAAATTTTAAATACAATTTTATGAAAGCCTTACAATCTACTTCATCTAAACTAAATGGATTATTTACCAATCATTTCGTTGAAATTTTTTCTGCCGATTTAAAACAGAAAAAAGTAGTGAGTGTAAAAGGCTATAAAATTTTATTCAACAATTTTATTTCGTTTGCAAAGCAAACAATAAAAGAGTTTAAACAAGGAAATAAAAATTCGATGTATTGAGTGCGTTTTAGTTATATAATAAAAAATCCCTAAGCAATTTTGCTTAGGGATTTTTTATTGGTATTTATTATCGTTAATCTGCTAATTCTAGCCATCTCAATTCCATTTGTTCTAACTTAGAAGTAATTGCTAACAATTCATCTCCTAAGTTTTTCATTGCATCAAAACTTAAGTTGCCACTACTCATTTCTTCGGTAATTTTTGTTTTTCTTGCCTCTAACTGTGGCATTTCTTTTTCAATTTGCTCAAACTCTTGCTTTTCTTTAAAACTTAATTTTTTTGCGGTTTTGGTTTCTATAGTTACAATATTGTTGCTACTTGGTGTAGTGGGCTTTGTAGCAGTTTCTATTGGGGCAACTTGCTTTTTCTCTTTTTCTCTTTCTTCAATTCTCAATTGCGTATAATTGCCAGGAAAATCTCTTACAATTCCATTTCCTTCAAAAACAAACAAATGGTCTACCAATCTATCCATAAAATATCTGTCATGACTTACAATAAGCACACATCCTTGATAATCGGATAAAAACTTTTCCAACACAGCTAAAGTGGGCAAGTCTAAATCGTTGGTAGGCTCGTCTAATATTAAGAAATTGGGATTTGTAAATAAAATGGTGAGTAACTGTAAACGCTTTTTTTCACCACCACTCAACGATTCTAAATAGGTGTATTGTTTATCTGGTGGAAATAAAAACAATTCTAAAAACTGTGCTGCACTTAAGCTGCCACCTTTTGCCAATGGAAAATTTTCGGCAAAAGTTTTTACATATTCAATTACTCGAATGTTTTCTTTAATAACCAAACCTTGTTGAGAAAAGTTGCCAAAAACAACTGTATCTCCAACATTTATTTTACCGCTATCAGGAGCTTCTAATCCTTGTAAAATATTCAAGAAAGTAGATTTTCCAACGCCATTTTTTCCAACAACACCAATTCTTTCTCCTTTACTAAATGTGTAATCAAAGCCTTTTAAAATTTGCAAATCGCCATAGCTTTTATACACTTTTTTGGCTTCAATAATTTTTCCACCCAAACGGCTCATTTTTACCTGAAGCTGTACTTGTTGGTCTTCAATTTTTTGTTTTGCTTTGGCTTCTACATCATAAAAATTATCTTGTCTACTTTTACTTTTTGTAGTTCTAGCTTTTGGTTGCTTACGCATCCATTCTAATTCTTTTCTGTATTCATTTTTTGCTTTATCAATACTTGCTTGTTCACTTTCTATACGAGCAGCTTTTTTCTCCATATAGTTTTCATAGTCGCCTACATAAGTGTACATATTTTCACGTTCCAATTCCCAAATTTCGTTTACAACTGCATCTAAAAAGTAGCGGTCGTGGGTAACTAATAAAAGAGTAACACTTTCTTGACTTAGGTAATGCTCCAACCATTCAATCATTTCAACATCTAAATGATTGGTCGGTTCGTCCATCATTAATAATGTATGTTGATGTTCAAAGCCAATATCAATTAATGTTTTGGCCAAAGCCACTCTTTTTCTTTGTCCACCACTTAAATCGCTTACGTTTTGTTGTAAATGATGAATATTTAATTTTTCTAATATTTGTTGGACTTTAGCTTCATAATCCCAAGCTCCTAATTCGTCGATTTGTGTTATACAGTCTGTAATCGCTTCAGCATCGTCGGCTTCTAAAGCTATTTCGTATTTACGCATCACCGACATGATAGGGTGGTTGCTGCTGAAAATATTTTCAATAACAGTTTTGGTTTCATCAAATTTTGGATCCTGTTCAAACAAAGCAACTGTAACCGCTTTATTAATAAATAGTTTTCCATTATCGGTCGTTTCTTGACCAGCTAAAATTCGAAGTAAGGTAGATTTTCCAACACCATTTCTTGCAATTAAGGCAATTTTATCGCCTTCGTTAATGTGAAACGTGATATTGTTGAATAATGGGTTAATGCCATAACTTTTGGTTAACCCTTCGGCAGAAACATAATGCATAGCTGCAAATATATGTGTTCAGTAGAAGTACTTTGCTACAGCAACTAAGTTCTATATAGCTTTTTTGATTGCTTTTTTGTTGAATGATATTTTTCGAAACCGGTTTCGCAGAAAAAAAAGTTTAAAATCAATACCTACAATTCGATTGCGGTTAATTTAGATTTTACAATTGCCTGCATGATGAATTATTTCTACAAGATTACTTTGATATCATTATTTTCTACTCTTACCATATTTCATACAACGGCTCAAAACTATTTTCCTGCAGGCTTACCTAAATCTAAAATTAACCTTTGGTTAGATGCTACTGATGCCAATACTATCACTATTTCTGCTGGCACTGTAACTAGATGGACAGATAAAGCCAATAATCTTCAAGCCAATTCTCCCGGAACATCATTTAATCCAACAATAAATTCTACTTTATTGTCTGGAAAAAATGTGATTGAATTTGAGGGTACTAAATCTTTAAATATTGCAGATCATCCTTTGTTAGATCCTTCAAGGGGGTTTAATTTGGCACAAGTAGTCTACGTTCATCCAGATGCTACTAGCAATTATAGTACAGCAACCGATTTTAGGGTAGGCACTTATTCTAGAAACGAAAATCCGCTTACCAATGTACCTATCGGAACACCATCTATTGCTTTGAGATATATGACTGGCACAAACGATAATCGCTATAGAGTAGGTCTGGCAAGAAATACCAGTTCTGTAATGATTGGTGCCAACAATGCATCTTTTCCCGATCTTTCTGGTACATGGAATTTAATAGATAACTATATCACTTTCACAAACACAACCGATTCAGCAACGGTTATTCAACTAAACGGAAAAAATAATATCAGAAGTGCCTATTCATTTATCAATTCTACACAATCTGTTGCAATCGGAAATAGATTTACCAATTATGCAAGCGTACATTGGTCAATTGGAGAAACCATTTTAACAGGAGTTCCTTTACTAGCTTCTGGTAAAAAAATATTGAATTGTTATTTGGCGAATAAATGGAATTTGCAGGCAAATCTTCCTGTCGAATTACAAAATTTATATCAAGCACCATCCACATCTTTTACCAATCAATTGATAGGAATTGGTACAGAAGGAGCTACTGATTCTATTAATGGAACAGGCTCTAACAATGGAATGGGATTTTTAAATGTAAATGGAAACAAAGGTTTTTTAAGAGAATCAGGCGACTATTTATTAGCTGCTGACAATGCAGCTTCAGGTACCTCTACCATTGGTTCTAATTTTACAAGATGGAATAGAACTTGGTATATTCAAAAAACAGATGCAGTAGGCTATGGTGGCTTAGTACATATTTTTTTCGACTTCAATAGTTATGGAATTCCCAATGCGTTAGATACGGTTGCCAATCAATATTTTCTTTTATTCAATCTAAATAATAGTGCTTTTAATACAGGCAATAATTATATCATTCCAATAGTAGAATTTCAACAGTTTGCTTCAAGTAGGCAGTTATCGTTTTTGGTAGATGCCCTTCATCTTTCAAATGGATATTACAGTATTGTATATGCACCAAAGTCAACACCAATTAGCAATATTCCATTGCTTACCAATTTTTCATCACCATCCATTCCATCAATTCCGGCTCCAATTATCAATACAATCGTTGCTGGCAATAAGTATAATTATGTGTTCATTAATACAGATAGTATTAACTACGACATTGCTTATTTTAAAATTTTTGTTGGTGAGAATGGTGCAGCACCAGTTTTAATAGATAGTGTGGTTGCCAATAATAAAATGTATGCTCATTACAATCTTGTTAATGGCAATCAGTACCAATACTTTGTAAAAGCAGTGTATGCTTTGGGTAAAGAAAGTTTATCGTCAAACTTAGTAACAGCAACACCAGGCATATACATACCTCAATGGCAAACCACACCACAATTTGCAGGTGCAGGAAGGGTTTTTATGAAGGCAAAATCGGTTGGTGAAAATGCAGCCATTCAGTATTTTTTCGAAAATGTATCAGGTGGAGGAAAGTCAAGCGGCTATCAATCGAATTCAGATTATACGGACGTTTCGTTGATTAATGGAAATACATATACGTATCGATTTAAAACGATGGATAGCATTAAAGGTGTAAGTACAGAATCTGCTTGGTCACAGCCATTTTCTGTAGTTGTTGCCGATTCTGCAAAAGGTGGATTTGCCTATAAATTTTCTTTTGTAGATAATAATTCAATTGCTGTTCCAAATGGTATAGGTCCATCATTATATAGTGCAACCACAATTGATACTACAGGTTTGCGTTTTATAAAACATGCACCTGCATTTGGTATTCATCCACGTATCTATTGTAATCCAGAAGATTCTACTTCTATTAAATGGCGGTTTCAAAATACAGCAAGTGGAAGAGCTTTGGCAAAATATATTCACAACATTACTGTTTTATTACAATTAGGCTTTGGTAATGGGGGCACTTATTCTACTTCTGCTAGTTATGCAAGAGATACACTTGGTAATCCTTTATTGGCCAATGTTGGCTTTACCAATGTAAAACCCTTGTACGATTCTTTGGCTTTAGGTGATATTGGCGTGGTAAACAATTACAGTAATTTATGGGGTGGCTCAGCTACTAAATTGGCCAATATACTTTCTTACGAAGCTTTTGAATGTTGGTTGTTTAAAGGAACAATTGACCCTGTTACCAATACATCTTACACCACAAGAGCAGCAAAATTGGCAAGAGCAGTAAGTGTATGGGCTCAAAAAGCATTGGCAGATAATACCAATCCTTTGTCTTTCGATAATAGAGATCGTTTGGGTAGTTTACAAATGGCTATGATTTACGATTTTTTGTATGACCAAATGACGGTAAATCAACGAGATTCTGTTCGTATGGCATTAGTAGCAATTGCTGTAAAAGATAGTATGGATTTGAATTTGGTAAACTCGCCTTCTTTTTCCACCGTATCTAATTGGGCAACTTTTGGTTACGAGGCTATTCCTTTATTGGCTATTGAGGGAGAAACTGGTTATACACAAAAAAATGAAAATGCACTGCAAGCTTATTGTAGAGTGGTATTGAACTTTTTGAATTATGGATTTTATGAACAAACAGGTGGACCTGTTGAAGGAATCGGAAAAAATCAAATCAATATTGCTTTATTAACAGCATTGGCAAAACGAGGCTACAGTATGTTAGGCCATCCTACCATTAAAGCATTTGCAAAAAAATATTATCCTGCCGTTTTACAACCTTTTGGCTATAGTATGGTTGGAACAGATTTATTGGGAGGAACAGGTTTTCTAGGATTCAATAGTCAATATGTAAGTGCTGCACATGGTGGATGGAAGCACATGCTTTCATTAGATATGATGAGTTTAAAATGGATTTTCCCCAACGATACTACCATCGATTTTTTATGGAAAAATTATGTACAGCGTACACATGCAGGTGGTGCATCTACTTCGTTTAGCTATTATTATCAAAACTTAATGGGAGCATCTTTTGGGCAAGGTACTTATTGGAATTTTTTATTTGCAGCCCCCTTTGTAAGCGATTACAGCAACACACCTTTTTTAACACAAGCTCAAAGTATTTACAACAACAATAGAATGTACTTTGATAGTTTAGGCGGATTTGCAGTAATGCGTAGCGGTTTCGATACGTTAAGTGCTGCTTTATATTATCACAATAGAACCGATTTAGGCGGACATACTTATGGCAATAAAAATGATATTGTTTACAGTGCTTTGGGTAGAATATGGATTCCTCGTGTATTTAGCAATGCCAATTCAAATGCACCATTATCGTCAGGTACAAGTGTTGCATCTACCATATTAATCAATAATACAGGGCAAAGTGTAGATACTACTGCTGCACAAAATTTAGCTATACTACCTGTTCCTGGAAAAATTGTCGATTATAAAAATGCACCTCTGTTTCAAAGTGTTGCAGGCGATGCAAAAGATGCATATAGCTATGCATGGTCTTATTTATTTGGTGGATATACAGGCGACAATCCTTTGCTTGGGGGTAATTATACTAAGGTAATGCAATCTTTAAATAGCTATCGATTTGCAAAATATTATAGTTTCGATGATGTGCCATTGTACAACAAACTAACACAAGGAAACTATTCTTGGGCTGCCGGACCTCGTTATTATAGAACAGTTTCAACCCCTTGGTTAAATGGTGTGGTAAATAAAGTATTTAGAACGGTGGCTATGGTTACAGATCCGAATCCTTATGTAATTGTAGCCGATGATGTACAGAAAGATAATTCTGTAAACAACTATAAATGGATTGCTCAAATAGCCAATGATTTAACTATAGAAAGTGTTGTGGTAAACCTAAGCGATAACAATTATAGAAATGATATCATTTTTAGAGAACCATCATCAACAGGAAATAGACGTTTTTTGGTAAGAGTATTGAATAATAATGGAGCTGTAAGTCCATCATTGCCTGCATATATCGATTCTATTCGTAATCCTATCAATAATATTTCTCCAAATAATTTATTGCCTCGTTTGGTAGTTGAAAGCAATAGCGTAGACCCACAATTTAAAATACTGCTCTATGCGTTTAGAAGTGGCGATGCTTTACCTATTACTCATTGGAATGCTGCACATGATCGTATTTTTATTACCAATAGTGGAACAACAAGAACCATTACTTTCCCTGTAGATTCTGCAGGAAGAACCAATATTCATTTGTTTGAAGGAATATTACCTGTAGAAGTTACAGCAAGTGGAACGGTAATACAATCGGCTCAAGCTAAAATTGCATTTACCGTAAAAGAACAAACCAATGTAGCACAGTATGCTATAGAAAAAAGTATCAATGGAACGAGTTTTAGTGCCATACATACTTGTAAAGCAACCAATCGATTAAACGATGCTTATTCATTTATTGATATCAGTTTTCTTCAAAATGCATACTATAGAATTAAAATTTTCTTGAAAGATGGAAGTGTTCGATATAGCAATACAGTTTACTTACAAGCTCAACGAACTGATGTAATTAAAGTATATCCGAATCCTATGATTACCAATCAAATTCAGGTTCAATTTCCAAGCACTCAAAATGGTGTTTATCATATTTTGTTATCAGATATAAATGGCAAACAAGTATTCAGTAAAAATTATGTATTAACCAATCAACAACAGTTAACCATAGAATTGCCAATGATTACAAAAGGGGCTTACCAATTATTGCTATCTAGTAAAAAATATGTGTATAAGGCCAAATTATTCAAGTAATCTGTTTTAGTACAATTGTAAAGTGCATTTTTTCTGCATCATTTTTGAAATTCATAAACACACTAGATTGATTTTAATGTCAATTGATTCTATCGTTTGAATTATTTTTTTCGAAACCGGTTTCGTGAATAAACATTGCTGTAATGCTTGATAATAATTGGAAATGTAACATTTTACAGCGTTGTTTTTTTGTTAAATAAAACACACAGACATACCTTAGTGTAAAATATACACATTTGTGTGTGTCTGAAATGAATGATTGCTTTAAAAATGAAACATGCTATTTATGAAAAAAAGTTTACTTCAATCTACATCTGTATTGATTCTTCAATCCTGTTTTGAGCAAGCTACATGTAGCCGTTAACAGATACAACGTTATTGATTTAATTCCCCCAAATACTTAAAATAGAATTGCTTACGATATGAAAAGAAAACTCTTTTTTTTACTGTTATTGATAAATGTTTCTGTTTTTGGACAAACGACAAAATATTGGATTGGAGGTGCTTCTGGTAACTTTAATGATGCCACAAAATGGAGCTTAACATCTGGAGGTTCAAATAACACTACTGCACCAGCTTCAGGAGATAATATTATTTTTGATAATAGTACAGGCAATGCTAATCCTACTGTTAGGCTTACAGCAAGCATTGCTACTCTGGCAAGTATTACTTTTACTAGTAGTAATGTAATATTTACTGGCCCAACTACTCAAACAACAACCGCTTCTGGCGTTGTAAGTGGTTCTAATACTGTAACTTTAAGTGCACCTAATTCAAATATTGCTGTTGGACAAACGGTAACTCTTTCTGGCACAAATGCAGGCACTTTAGCTGCAAATACTACAGTTGATGCTATAAGTGGTACAACGTTAACACTGAGTACAGCGGCAACAGGAAACTCTTCAGCTGTGGGAACATTAACTTTTACTTATAGTGCTGGTTCCTCGATTACAACGACATCAATGACAGTTACAAGCAGTCAAGTAACTTTTATTGATAATGTTACCGTCAATTCTGAGTTAACTTTCTCTGGAACTAACCCTAGAATTTTGCACAATACCTTTCAGTACGGTCGCCCATTTACTATTGGCAATGGCAGTGCTTTTACATTAACTGGAAATTCAAGCACTAATTTATTTGATGGTTCTACATTTTCGCAATATACCTTTAATACAACTTCTCCATTAACTGTATTCTTTAACCCTGCCACTACTTTTGGAGGTATAACACCTACTAGAGGTATAATAACATTAGGTAGTAACCTAGCCACCCAACGATTGATATTTGGAGGTGGGGGTAATATACAAGGTTTAGTTCTAAATGGAAATACGCTAACATTGTCAAGTGGCAACACTAGTTCATTTAATGCAAATGCAAATTGCCAAGGTATTGATGCAAGTGCTACAGGTTCTACAATAGCAATTAACTCAACTGCTTCTACAGTATTAAGTACAACAAACGCAAATATTTTTTTTAAACCATCTACCACTGTAGAAAACTTAATACTAAATTCTAGTGGTAATTTTATTGCACCACAAGCAGTAACAGTAAGACACTTAACACTCACCAATGGTACTTACACCAATACTAATAACGTAACCATACTAGATGGTGGTTCAATAACTAGGGCAAACAACGCTGCAACATTAAGTGCTGCTCCAATATTTGGAACCAATTCAGCACATCGTGTTAACATAAATATTACCGCTACTTGTACTTCAGGTAACGAACTTTTAGGTACTACAGGTGGAATTGGTACTTTAACTATTTCAGGAACTGCGGTTTATACTTATAACCCTGCTAGTGATGTAACCTTGAATAACGGTTTAACACTTAGTGGAACCGGTGCAGGTGCATTAACAATTAGCTTAGGTAAAGCTCTAATTTTAGCAAATGGCAGCACCATTACAAGAAGTGGAACGGCTACGTTTGTTAATTCTGGAAATGGTATACAATATGGTACCCTAGCTTCACATAGAGTAAACCTTACTTATGGGGCTAATGTTACTACTTCTATTGAAGCAGCAGGCAGCATAGGTGCTATTGGAACAATGACTGTTAACGATGGAAGTACAACAACGCTTCTTGCTGGTTCAAATATCATTGCAGATGCACTATCTGTAGGAAATGGGGTAAGTGGGATTCTTACATATCCGAACTCTATTACTATTACCACACTTACTGTGTTAAATAGCTTAACTATAAATAATAATGCTTCTTTTCAATGTGGCACACAAACAACAAGTATTGTTCATGTATTAAATGTTGGCGGCAATATTAGTGTTGGAAATGCTTCTACATTTAATATGGCAAATAATAGTACTAGATATGTTGCATTAACATTAAATAGTAGTAGTGTTAGTAATCAAACTATTTCTTCTTCAGGTACACCAACATTGGTAACCTTTGGTACTATTATTTTAAACAGGGGTATTTCAACTAACAAAGTTGTTTGTTCTGTTACAGCTAACACACCTGTTGCAGCTAATATTATTACCTATACATTGGGTACTTGGGAGCAGACGGCAGGTACTTTTACTATTAGTGCAAGTTCTGCTCAAACCATGCTATCTACAGGTGGTCTTATTATAAGTGGAACAGCTAGTTTTTCTCAATTAGGTTCTATAACTATAAATGGCATTTTTACCTTAAATACTTCTGGCACTTATACAATGGGGGCTGGTGATAATGCTTTTATAATAACCACATCTACAGCTTTAGCTACTTTAACAGCAGGTACTCTGAATATTAATGGAAGATTATTATGTCAATCATCTGGTCGTTTAAATATTAATGGAGCTACAGTCAATTTTCCAACAGGTGGGACACTAAACACTGCAAGTAATTCTATTTTTCAAGTAACTTCTGGTGCAGCTTCTTTTACCTTTAGTAGCGGTGCATTAAATGTTAGAAGTAAAAATGGCAATCAAACTTTAGCAGATATTTTTATTGCAGCAGGTTCTATAACAGGGGGTACAATTACGGTTTCAGATGTAGATATTTCTGTTAACATTAATCGAGCTATTTTTAATTTTGTAATTGATAATGGGAGTGGCTCTGCAACTGCTAGGTTAGTAACAAGTAATTTACAAGTAAATAATAATTTAACTATTAATTCAGGTGCTACATTAGCTACAGGTGTAACCCTTACTACAAATGGTAATGCAACAGTGAACGGTACTTTCCAAATCAATCAAGGTGGTTGGGCAACAGGATCTGGCGTTTGGAATTATGGCACAACTGGTACTTTAGCTTTCAATAACTCAAGTGGCTCGTATGGAGTTAATGCCGACGTATTTTGGCCATCATCTAATGGCCCTATAAATGTGAGTATATTGGGTGCAGGAGGTATTACAATGAACGTTGCAAGAACAGTTTCAGGCTTAGTACAAACGGCTGCAACAATTACAAATGCTAATAATCTTACCATAAATGGAACATTGAGATTAAATACTGGTGGAGCTGTTAATGCAGCACCTGTTTATGGTGCAAGCTCTACGCTTATATATAATACAGGGGGTACATATGCAAGATTTAGAGAATTAGATACCTCAACACCGGCAAACCTTCAAATTAGCAACAATACAACTTTAAATTACCCCAATGGTTCATCCTCTCCTGCAAGAACATTGTCAGGTAATTTAACCATTGATGCTGGTTCATCTTTGTACATGGATTTTGGTTCACCAAGTTCTACAGGTGCATTAACAGTGGGGGGAAATGTTACTGTAAATGGTAATTTATCTTTAGGAAACCAAAATGGCGGAGATATTTATGTGGGCGGCAATTGGAGTCATGGAGCCGGTACTTTTGCAGCCAATAATAGAGCTGTATTTTTTAATGGTGCAAACGCACAAACCATTACCAATACCAATGGTACCAACGAATCTTTTCCTTTCTTAATTATTAATAACACAAATGGAGGTGTAAGTTTAAATAGTCCAGTTACTGTTACAAATACACTTACCATCACTAGTGGTATTTTAACAACCACGACTACTAATTTATTGAGTGTTACCAATACTGCCAATACGGCTGTGGTTGCTACCACAAGTTTTAGTGCAACTCGTTTTATCAATGGGCCTCTTGCTTGGACGCTCCCTGCTTCTACCAGTAATACCTATATTTTTCCTGTAGGTGCTGGCAGTAGTTACTATCCATTATCATTGGCTAGTCCAACTACAAGTACTGCCGGTACCACTGTGGTACGTGTACAATCTGTTATAAGTAATTCAGGTGGTAGTGCAGATGGAACAACATTGGCTTCCATTAGTCCAAATGAATATTGGTCTATCACGGCTTCGGTTGGCAATGTAACAGGTGGAGCCATTTCTTTAACAAGAACAGGGGTTTCTATCGGTTCATTCAATGCAATAGGTGCAAGTACAACTTTGACTGGTACTTATGTGTCTATTGGAGGAACAGCAAGTGGTTCATCTATCAATACATCAAATGCAATTAGCACCATTAATGCCGGTAGTACAGGCTTTTATGTATTGGGAATTATTGCATCGGCAGACCCTTCCATTACAACAATTACAGGTGGCTTAACGGGTACGTCAGGATATATTGGTCAAACATTAACCATTAGTGGTTTGAACTTTACAAGTGGTGCTACGGTAACGTTTAATGGAGGAAGCGCTATTGCTACAACTTTTGTAGATGCAACTCAATTAACGGTTCTAGTACCAGCCTCAGCCACTACAGGTAATATTGTTGTAACAAGTAATAGCGTACAAACAGCTCCTTATTCTTATACTATTTTAGGATATATTACTACACAAGCAGGCGATTGGAATACCAATAGTACTTGGTTAGGTGGGGCAATTCCTGCTATCAATACCAATACAACCATTAACCATGCAGTAACCATTAATTCAGCCGTAGCAGACCCTGCAACTTCTATAACCATTAATGCAAGTAGGTCGCTTACTTTTGGAGCATCTGGTTCAATAACTGCTACCACCATTACCAACAATGGTACAATTAGTATGGCAAGCGGTGGAACAATTACGGTTGCAGCTAGTGGAACTTTAACCAATAGTGCCACCTTTACACATGGGGCAGGTACTATTGTATTAACCAACGGTACTTCAACATTTACCGGAATCACACAATTAAATAACATTACTATTAATGCAGGTTATAATTTTTCTGGAATAACCGTAAATGGTATCTTACAATTAAATGCCGGTGCTTTTGTAAACACAACTGCACCTACATATGCAACAGGTTCTACACTTCGATACAACACAGGCGGAACTTATGGAAGAACAACAGAATGGACAGCAACGAGTGGAGTAGGTTATCCACACCATGTTCAAATTAGTAACAATACTATTCTTGATATTGGTGCTAATAGTGGTGGTACTACTGCAAGGCAAATAGGTGGAAACTTAACTGTTGATGCTGGTAGTACACTTACCATGGCAGGGGGAACAAGTGCTTTTGGCTCACAAGCTATGTCAACTGCATTAACGGTATTGGGTAGTGTAATCAATAATGGTACACTTACTTTATCTGGAACAAGTGGAGGAGATATTTATGTTGCTGCTAACTGGACACATACAGGCACTTTTAATGCAAATAACAGGGCAGTATTTTTTAATGGAAGCAGTAATAGTACCATTAATAGTGCTACCACTTTTAGCTTTTTACTAATTAGTAAAACTGGAGGTGCAAGTGTTACTTTAGATGCTGCAACAACGGTTTCTAATGACTTAACCATTTCTTCTGGTGCTGTTTTAGATGTAAGTACAAGCAACTTTGCTTTAAATGTTGGTGGAAACTTTAGCAATAGCGGCACTTTTACGGCACGTAATGGAACGGTTACTTTCAATGGTTCAGGAACACAAACGCTTTTAGGATCAACTACTTTTTATAACCTATCAAAGACGAATGCTGGTACTACTTTACAGTTAACAGCAGGTACTACTCAAACAATTGATAATATTTTAACCATAACTGGTGCAGCTGGTAATTTAGTAACGCTTACGTCTACAACAGCCTCTCCAGCATTTTTAACGTTTACAACGCCAAACAATACCAATATTAGTTTCGCATCTATTTCAAATATTACCAACAATTCTACAGCAATTACGGTAACAAACTCTACCAATGGAGGTAATAATACCAATATTACTTTCGGGGCAATCAAATGGGTGGGTGGTTCATCTGGTAATTGGGCAACCGCTGCTAATTGGAGTAGAGGTACAACTATCAATGCAAATGATGCTGTTTTATTCGATAATAGTGTACCTGCAAATGCCAATCCAACGGTTAATCTAACTGCTGTATTAACGGTTGCAAGCATTGCATACGATAATAGTAATGTGGTGTATACAACTAGTTCACAAGCAAATATTATTACTACTACAAACATGGCTGTAACAGCATCTACAGTAACTTTTGTTGCTCCTGTAGTTGTAAATAGTAGTCTGACATTTTCAACAAATGGAATAGTTCGGTTAAATATGGGTACAAATGGTAGTGCCTTCACAATAGGAAATGGAAGTTCATTTTCATTAATCGGAAATAATACAAGCAATTATTTTGATAATATTAGTACAAATTCTTATTTGACATTTAATACAAGCAGCTCTTTGTCTGTTTTTGTCAATCCAACTACACCTACAACTTTTGGAGCTATATCTGTTACTAGAGGTTTAATTACTTTGGCTAATAATGTAAACTTTGCTCGTATCATTTTCAATGGAGGTAATAACAGTCAACGGTTAATTCTAGGAACAGGTGTAACCGCTAATTTAACAAGTGGAGGTTCTAGCAACTTGACAAATAATAACTCCATTACGAATGGTGGTACAATTCTTGCAAATGCCGCTAATTCTAAATTTATCATTAGTGGTAGGAATGCTACTGTAGATAGTGCCGTAAACCGCTTATTTACACCTGATAGCACCATTAATCATCTAGAGTATAATTCATCAGGCAATACACTTAGACTAATAAATTGGCCGCTAACAGTTAATAATTTAACATTAAGAGCTGGAACAATAGAAAATAGTACCAATAATATAACAGTAAATAACAATGGTACTATTACAAGACTTGCAGGAACTTTAAGTGCAGCTCCAGTATTCGGTTCGTCTTCTAACGACAGAATTAATATTACCTACGACGGTACAGTTACTACAGCAAATGAGTTGTTAGGAACAATTGGAGGCTTAGGTACGATTACAGTAAATGATACTAGAACAGTTACATTGGCGTCTGGTAGCAATATTGCAGTAGATAACATTACAATAGGTAGTGGTACTTCTGGTACGTTTAGTTTTGCAAATACTACAAGTGTGATAAATCTAAACGTTAGAAATAATATTACCGTGAATGCAGGTGCTAGATTTCAATGTGGTACTCAAAGTGACACTGTTACACATGCGTTGAATGTTGGTGGAAACATTAATATTGGAAATGGCTCTACATTCAATATGACTAATAATAGCACTAGATATGTTGCATTAACATTAAACAGTAGTAGTGCTAGTGATCAAACTATTTCATCGTCAGGTACACCAACATTGGTGACATTTGGTACAATCATATTGAACAGGGGAAATTCAACACATAAAGTCGTTTGCTCGGTTACTGCAAATACAGTTCCAACTGGTCAAATGATTACGTATACAAATGGTACTTGGGAGCAATCTGCAGGTACGCTTACATTTAGTACAGGTAGCTTACAAACTATACCTGCTACAGGTGGACTTATTATAAGTGGTTCTGGTAGTTTTTCTCAACCTGGCTCTACAACCATAAATGGTGGAGTATTTACCTTAAATACATCTGGCTCTTATACAATGGGGACTGGTAGCAGTATTTTTACTATAACTAATTCTGGGGCAATAGTCACTTTATCTGCAGGCACTTTAAATATTAATGGAAGATTAGTATGTCAATCATCAGGTAATTTAAATATTAATGGAGCAACAGTAAATTTTCCGACTGGAGGTACAATCGACAATGCAACTGCTAGTATTTTTCGTGTAACTACAGGCACTGCTTCATTTACTTTTAGTAGCGGTGCATTAAATGTAAGAAGTAAAAATGCTAACCAAACTTTGGCTGATATTCTCATTCAAACAGGGTCTATAACCGGAGGTACAATTACAGTTTCAGACGTAGATGTTTCTGTAAATATTGATAGGTCTATTTTCAACTTTACAATTGAAAATGGTGGCGGTTCAGCAACTGCTAGATTAGTCAATTCATTACAGATTGCCAATAACTTAACCATTAACTCAGGGTTACTAGATATATCTTCCAATACCTTAACCTTAAACGGTACAGTAACTGGCAGCGGCTTCATTAGAGGTAGTAGTACAAGTAATTTAACAATCGGCGGTACGGGTGCATTAGGTACTTTAAATTTTGATGCGA
>JBHYCS010000017.1:0-98159 GCA_051861445.1 Chitinophagaceae bacterium
AAAATGGAAGACAACCCATTAATGGTTCCGTAACAATTATTCGTTAAAAGGTAGTGGATTATGCGTTTGTAAAAGAAATTTCATTCAACATTTTATGAATGATTTCTTCTGTTAATGGTTTTGAAAAAATATTTTTTACAGAGGCATAGGTTTTAGATTTATCGATGTCTTTGTAATAAACAGACGATGTAAACATATAAATATTGAGTTTTTCTAAGATTGGATTTTTTAAAGATTCTAACTTATCTAAAAATTCCCATCCATCTAAAACAGGCATATTAATATCAAGTAAAATAATGTCTGGCAGATTTTCAGGTGTGTCTACCATGGTAAGCAAAAAATCTAGTGCTTCTTTACCATTTAATGCTGTATATGTTTCAGCCTCAGGAACATAAATTTCAAGAAATTCTTTCGTAAGAAAATTATTCACCATATCATCATCAACAAGTAAAAAGCTAATTTTTCTGGGCGTCATACAGATCTGGTTTATTTTTTAAAAATATTTTGAATGTAGTTCCTTCTCCTAATTTACTATCTACAGTAATTCTTCCCCCAAGTGTTTCAATTTGATTTTTAATGATGTATAATCCTATTCCTTTGCCTTCTACTTCTTCATGAAATCTTTGGTACAGACCAAAAATTTTGTTTCCGTATTTTTCCATATCAATACCCAGTCCATTATCACTTATTGTTAAAACAACAAATTCGCCATAATAGTTTGTTTCGAAATGAATAATAGGTATTGTATTGGGTTTGTTGTATTTTAAGGCATTGGTAAGCATGTTAATAAAAACGCTATCCAAAATTTTCTTCATACAAAACAGAATAGGGGCTTTTGAAAAATCACTGGTTATAGATGCCTTTTTCTGTATGATGGTTTCGTTAATAGATGCCTTTGTTTCTTTTAGAATAGTATCAAAATGTAATAATTCAATTTTTCCTTCTCTATTAATTCTGGATGAAAGAATTTGGTTTAAATCTTCTAAAGTGCTATTTAACTTATGTATTGAAAAATCTATTTTCTCAAAAAAAGCGGCATTTTTAGATGAAAGCTCTTCTTTCTTAAATAATTTGGTAAGACTAATTAAGTTGGCTACAGGTGCTCTTAAATTATGTGAAGTAATGTAAGCGAACTGTTGTAATTCTTTATTACTACTGATTAATTCATTGGTTAATTCTTGTAATTCGGTTTCTTTCATTTTTATTTCGTCAATATCAAAATGAACACCGGTAAGCCTAGTTGCTTTTCCAGTCTCGTCTTTATGTATTGCCTTGCTGAGTGTAAGAATCCATTTCCAAGAATTATCTTTTTTACGCATTCTAATGGCAGCTTGATAGTTTTTATTTTTACCATCAATGTGTTCGTACAATTGAACGAGTAGATTATCTTTTTCTTCTGGATGCAATAGTTTAGCAAAGGTTGCAAATTCGTTTTTTAATTCATGCGGTGCATAACCTAACATAATTTTCCATTGATCATTAAAATACACTTCATTTGCCACAATATCCCAATCCCAAACTCCCAATCCTGCAGCTTGTGTTGCCAATTCTAATCGTTCTTCACTAAGCTGTAGTTGTTCTTGAGCTAGTGTTCTATTTCTTATTTCAATGTTTAATTCTTCTGTTCTTTTTTTAACGGCTCTTCTGAGTGTAAATCCATATAATGTAATCAATAGAAATATGATACATCCGATAGTGGACGCATACAACAAGTTTTGTAATGTTTTAGATAAAGTACTTTCAGATGCATTGTAAACGAAACCTTTGATGGTTTTATTTTTTTCAATTAAGCCAAGATCTTTATGTATTTGTAAAATATGCTCCCATCTTCCTTCGTTCATGTGGCCTATTTCTACCAAATCTGGAACAATTAGATCTCTCATTGCATGAGCCTCTTTTAATAGATCTTCAAGGGTTACCCCCCTTTCTTTAACACCTGGTAAAGTAAGAATGTAAGCTGCAATTTCTTCAGGATGTTCCATGGCATAATCCCATCCCTTGAAAGTAGCAGTTATAAATTTGTTAGTTTCTTCTGGTTTTTTCTTTGCAGTAGATTGTAAACAAAATAAAATATCTCCATAAAAATCGATTCCATAATTTACAGGATGAATATATGTTGGTTTAATGCCAAGATTTATTAATTGTTGTATTTCTACAGATTGATAGCCTGTCATTGCATCGGCATAGCCATCAATGATGTCTTTATTATTCCAAGTATGTTTAATAATGCGTAACGAGTCTAATGGAATTCCTTCTCTTAAAAATAGAGCTTGTAATTCTATCCATCCTTGGCTACCCGATGCCATTATTTTTTTACCAATTAAATCGGATGGAACTCTAATTCCTTTTTTTTCATCTGCAATTACAACATATGGTGAATGTTGAAAAACGGCACCAAGGGTAATAATTGGTTTTCCACTTGTAAATAAGCTTAACAAATCAGTACCAGAAATACCAAAATCTGCATTTCCGTTCAATACTTCTTCTGTAGGAGAAAATTTCTTATCGCCAGCAATTAGCTAAACATTGAGTTGTTGTTGTTGATAATATCCTTTTAATTGAGCTGCATAGTATCCTGCAAATTGAAATTGATGCCACCATTTTAATTGTACACGTAGTGTATCTTCATTGGCTTTTGCATGGCTAAGTATTAGCAATAGAAACAGTAAGATATTGGAAATGCGTTTTAGCAAATTCTAGTATTTAAATAGGATAATTGAATGTGAAGTTAAGGTTTATTTATTCACGATAAAGTGTTTGATAAAATTGAGTTTGATGATTTTTTGAAATAAAAATCCCCCTTGAGTTATCAAGAGGGATTTTTGTTATTTTGAAAATGGGATTTTTATTTACCACTGTTTTCGCCACCTTCTAACTTAGCACGTAATTCTGCTAAAGCACCAATATCGCCTAAAGTTGTTTTTTCAACTTTAGCTTGAACTGCTTTTACTGCTTTTTTGGTATTTTCAGCCTCAACTTTTGCTTCTTTTTTCACTGCTTCTTTTTCTTCAGCTTGTGCTTGTTCCCAAATACGGCTGTGGCTTAATAAAATACGTTTTTCGTTTCTATCAAACTCAATTACAACAAAGTTTAAAGTTTCTTCTGCTGCTACTGCTTTGCCATCTTCTTTTACTAAATGACGAGCAGGTGCAAAACCTTCTAAACCATATGCTAATTGAACTAAAGCTCCTTTATCATCTTTACGAGTAACTGTACCTTCATGTACGCTACCAATTGCAAAAGTATCTTCTAATGCATTCCAAGGATCTTCTTCTAATTGCTTATGACCTAATTGTAATTTGCGGTTTTCTTTATCAATACCCATGATAATAATATCGATAGATTCAGCAACTTTTACATAATCGCTTGGGTGATTGAAACGCTTTAACCAACTTAAATCGCTGATATGAATCATTCCACCAATTCCTGGCTCTAATTCAACAAATACACCGTAAGGAGTAATGTTTTTAACCAATCCTTTGTGTTTGCTTTCAACAGCATATTTATTTTCAATTGTGCTCCAAGGATCGTCGGTCATTTGCTTAATAGATAAGCTCATTTTACGAGCATCTTTATCAAGTGTTACCACTTTTGCACTATGTTCATCGCCTAATTTGAAGAATTCTTTAGCGTTGATAGGAGTGTTAGCCCATGTAATTTCACTTACGTGTACTAAACCTTCAACACCTGGTTGAATTTCTAAGAAAGCACCATAATCTTCAATATTTACAACTTTACCAGAAACTACACTTCCTTCTGCTAAACCTTCTGGTAAAACATCCCAAGGATGTGGCGTTAATTGTTTTAAACCTAAGCTGATACGTTTTTTATCATCATCAAAGTCTAATACAACAACTTGTAATTTTTGATCCATTTTCACCACTTCACTTGGGTGAGAAATTCTACCCCAAGAAATATCGGTAATGTATAATAAACCATCTAGGCCACCAAGATCCATAAAGGCACCGAAGTCTGTAATATTTTTTACAGTACCTTCTAATACCTGACCTTTCTCTAATTTACTCATGATTTCTACACGTTGTGCTTCGATATCGCTTTCAATAAGAGCTTTGTGAGATACAACAGCATTTTTAATAGTTTCGTTAATCTTCACTACTTTAAATTCCATTGTTTTACCTACAAACTGATCGTAATCTGTAACTGGTTTCACATCTATTTGAGAACCTGGTAAGAATGTTTCCATTCCAAATACGTCTACAATTAAACCACCTTTGGTTTTGCTTGTAACCAAACCAGTAACCACTTCACCAGTTTTATGAACTTCCATAATACGTTGCCATGCTCTGAAAATTCTTGCACTTTTACGGCTTAATGTAAGATTTCCGTTTCTGTCTTCTTTTTCAACTACCATTACTTCCACTTCGTCTCCAACTTTTAAACCTGGAACATCACGGAATTCGTTCAAAGAAATTAATCCATCACTTTTAAAACCAATGTTTACAACAACATCTGTTTTTGTAAGTGCTACTACACCACCATTAATGATTTCGCCATCAGCGATTTGTACAAATGTATTTTCATACACCTTGTCGTACTTTTCTTTTTCAGATTTTGAGTATAAACTAACATTACGTTTGTCTACGCTCCAATCAAAATCGTCATGAGCAGTTACTACCGCTTCTTCTACAGGTGCGTTTGTTGTTGCAGTTGTAGCTTCTACAACTTCTTCTGGAGTTGCAGCACTATCCTGTGCATCTGCATTTAGTTGTTTAATAAAAAAATTCATAAAAAAAATCCGAAGGTTTTTTATTTCGGGCTGCAAAGGTAAGTATCTGCTATGAGATAGGGAAATTATTCATTTTCATATAAAATACCTTCTTTTCTAAGTATTTTAGTTCTAAAACATTGCAATATGAAAAAAATATGTGTTCTACTTACATTGCTTATTTCAAGCGTTTGTTGGTCTCAAACGGCTCCTACTAATGCAGCAAAATCAACTGTAACTGTAAAAGAAGTAAAACAAACTGTACAGGCTGCAAAACCAACAGTTCCTTTAAAAAAAGATGGAACGCCTGACAAACGTTTTAAAGAAAATAAAACAGAGAAACCGGCCGTTCCTTTAAAAAAAGATGGTACACCTGATAAAAGATTTAAAGAAAACAAAAAGAAATCTTAGTGCTCCTAAATTTATCAAATGCCACTTTAACGTGGCATTTTTAATTAAATAGCCTTGTCTATTAATTGTAAAATAATATCAGGATTTGGACAGTTTTGCAAATACATTACTCTTTCACTGTATTTACAAACGCCTGGATAATCTCCTTTTTTACTATCTAAATTTTCAATGATTTGAAAATGAAGATGTGGAGGCCAATGACCATTTTCTAATTCATTACCAAAATTCCCAATTTGTTGTCCTGCCTCTATTGACATTCCTTCTGATAAATTGCTCAGATTCTTCAATGCTAAATGTCCATACAAAGTATAAAATGTATAACCATCTAAAATGTGTTGTACAATAATTGTTGCTCCATAATCACCGTATTCTTTGTTAAATGCATAGCTATGAATTGTGCCTGCAAGCGGAGAAAAAACGGGAGTATCTACTTTTTCCCAAATATCTATTCCTAAATGTAAACGTCTTGGTTCTGTTGCATCATCAAAAACTGCACTTCTACTGTAAACAGTTCTATGTTCGTTGTAGCCACCAATTCCAAAGTTAGCATTAGCTTTTGCCAAATCTTTTTCAATATATGTACTAAATAATGCTGTATTATTTACGATGTTGCTGGTAAGTTCGGTATTTGATTCTGTAAGGTTCATTTTTTTAATGATAGAATCTTTTACTTGTACTACTGAAGAATAGTGTTGTTGGTGTTGATACAATATGTTTTTTAGCATAACACAAAAGTGGTGATATTATTGATAGAATTGATTTTGTTTGAAATGATTATTACACCTAGAATGCCAATTTAAAAAAACAATTTGTGGCAATAACTGTTCTGAAATAGTTTTACACTCTTAATATTATTGATGATGCTTTCTTTACAATGGGATTGTAAGTTTTTTAGTAGATTAAGCGTAGATGAATTGTACGCTGTTTTGCATTTAAGAAGTGAAGTATTTGTGGTAGAACAAAATTGCATTTTTTTAGATATTGATAATAAAGATCAGCTTTGTTATCATTTAATGGGTTTTGATGGAAATAAATTAGCAGCTACAAGTAGATTAATTGCTCCTGGTATTTGTTATAATGAAATGAGCATTGGTAGAGTAGTGGCTTCGCCAAAGTACAGAAGAATGGGTGTTGGAAAACTATTAATGGCTGCTTCTATACAAGCTTGTTTCGATTTGTTTGGAAAAGGTGATATTAAAATTGGGGCACAATTGTATTTAAAAAAATTCTATGAAAGTTTTGGTTTTGTGCAAACAAGTGATGTGTACCTAGAAGATGGAATTGATCATATAGAAATGATAAGAAAAGCTTAAATAAAAAAGGATACCTATACTAGAAGTATCCTTTTTTTGTATTTGATGATTTTAAATTTTATTAGGATATACCTTTAAAGCTTGTTCTAAACAATCCATTGCTGCTTCAATATCTGTTAAATTTAAAACATAGGCTAAACGAACCTCTTTTTTACCCAGACCTTTTGTTCCATAAAAACCAGTTGCAGGAGCCAACATTACCGTTGCATTTTGATAGCTAAAATGTTCTAATAGCCATTGGCAAAAAGCGTCTGCATCGTCAATAGGTAATTGAGCAATGGCATAGAAAGCTCCACCAGGATTTGGACAAAAAACACCATCCATTGTATTCAATCGGTTAACAATAGCATCTCTTCTTTTTTTGTATTCAGCTTTTGTGGTGTTAAAATAATCAGCTGGTAAATCTATAGCTGCCTCACCGGCAATTTGTGCAAAACTTGGTGGGCTTAATCTTGCTTGTGCAAATTTCATAGCAGCATCGTAAACAGCTTTATTTCTAGTTACTAAAGCACCAATTCTTCCACCACATGCACTGTATCTTTTACTAATGGTATCCATCATTATTACATGATCATCGACACCTGTTAAATGTAGGGCAGAAGTATGTGTTCCTTCATAGCAAAACTCTCTATAAGCTTCGTCGCTAAACAAGTATAAGTTGTGTTTTAACACAATTTGCTTTAGCTGTTCCATTTCAGCAGCACTGTATAAATATCCTGTAGGGTTGTTGGGATTGCAAATAACAATTGCCTTTGTTTTTGCCGTAATCTTTTGCTCAAATGCTTCAATTGCTGGTAATGCAAAACCATTTTCTATATGTGAGGTAACTGGTACAACTGTTACGCCAGCAGCAACGGCAAATCCGTTGTAATTAGCATAAAAAGGTTCAGGAATAATTACTTCGTCACCAGCATCTAAACAAGCCATAAAGCCAAATAAAATGGCTTCACTTCCTCCTGTTGTTACCATTATTTGTTGGTGTGTAACATTAATACCAACTTGATTGTAATAAGTAACTAATTTTTTTCTATAGCTTTCATTACCAGCACTATGGCTATATTCTAGCACTTTAAAATCGCTATTACGTACAGCATCTAAAACTAACTTAGGTGTTTCTATATCTGGTTGTCCAATATTTAAATGGTATACTTTAATGCCTTTCTGCTTAGCAGCTTCTGCATAAGGTACTAATTTTCGTATTGGTGAAGCTGGCATTTGCATGCCTCTATTACTAATTTGTAACATAAAATGCTGAGTTTACAAATGTGTTTCTACAACACAATAGTTGCAGAAGTTTGCAAAGATGAAGTATTTACTATCTTTTTACAAACCGTTTTGTTTGTTGGTGTTTTTTAATGTACAAAAGGTTTATTACTTCAATTTAAAAGTGATAAAATGTTGAAATAAAAAACCTCCCTACAAAAATGATAATTTGTAGAGAGGTAATATGTTGTGAGCTATCAACACTTAATTAATGGTTCCTGTTGTATCAGGTTTAGTATCATTTGCATGTTTTTTTGGTTTTTTAGGTCGGCCAAAACGAAGATTTAAACCAGCTTGCACATTTACAAATTGAGCTTTCTCTGGATGAAAAATACCAGTAATATTATCTGTTACAGCATATAATTGCAAAAAACTTGCATTTACAGACATTCCAAAACCAATATTGTTGCCTATACCATTTGCAATACTATAACTACCTGTAAAATGTAACCATCTACCTACACTAGCATTTACAGACATGCAAATATTGTTTTGTAAACTGTTGTTTATAAGTCTACCAGCAAAAAGAGCGTTTACACTAATTGATTTTGTAAGTTGATAACTAGCACCTGCATAGATTTTGGTAGGTAAGCTTGTTTTATATTCGTTGGTGGTTTTTACCAAATCGAAGGTATTGGTTAAGCTATCGCTTAAACTATCTAGCGAATTTTGAAAATCGTTGTTGTTGTCGAAAAAACTTTGAGCGTTAAATCCATTAAATTCAAAAGTGGTATTTGGCTTTTTGTTTTTGTAATTACTTACTTTTTCTTTCCATTGTATTGCTCCAATATCTACAACACTAGCAGAAAGTGTAAGTTTTTGAATGGGTTTAAATTCTAAGCCAATATCAAAAGCGGTGCCTCTATTTTTTCCAAAAACGTATTTGCCTACATCTATATCATTATCACCTGTATCTATTGATGAGGTATTGAATACAATATCAGAAGTAGCTTTTATTGAATAATCGTTTTCGTTGGTAAAAATGCTGATATTGCTTTTTTCGGTTTGTGTATTTGCAATACCAGACAACAGCTTAAACCGAATGCCATAATTCAGCGTATTGTTTTTGTTATTATGTGCAAATCCCACACCGTATTCCATGTAGGTATTGCTGTTTATATTAAAGTTTAAATTTACTTCTCTGCCCAAAAAAGCTGTATTTCCTTTCATTGCCAGCGTCATCATATCTTTTGAAAAACTAGCAGAAATATCAGATTTTAAAGAGGCATTAAAAGATAAATAGCTTCGTTTTACTTTAAATCCAAAAGTGAGTAAATCTGTATTTACAGATGTAGCAATGGTATTGTTTGGTTTTAATTTTGATAGCATATTATCTATCGTAAGTACCAAACTATCATCGGCTCTTTTGGCTACAACATCGGTATAAGCAAATCCATTGTTGCTA
This sequence comes from Chitinophagaceae bacterium, assembly GCA_051861445.1. Classification (GTDB taxonomy): domain Bacteria; phylum Bacteroidota; class Bacteroidia; order Chitinophagales; family Chitinophagaceae; genus Parasediminibacterium. Next base: position 9,119 of record JBHYCS010000017.1, read on the forward strand.
TAGCCTACAGCTACATTTGAAATAATAGGTAAATTAAAATTAAACTTATTGTTGGGCATTTTTGCAGGGTTTTGATACATCGATTGTTGAATGCCCTGCATATGGTATAACGTTAAATTACCTTGTGCTTTTGCAATATGATTGATTAATATACCAATGAAGAAAAGTGGTAAAATGTATTTAGTATTCATGATGATTTTGATTGAAGTTGAATAAATGAAACTTGATTAATTGGTAATGCAATACTTTATAGTTTCAGTTTTGCTTTCGCACCAATTTTTATATCAATCAAATAATCTGAATATATTTTTACATTTTGATTACCGTTGTTTGCAGTAGCAATACCTGCCGTTGTAATAACTTTTTTAACGCGTTTTAAATTTTGAACAACAGAGGATGGAATGGTAAAATCTGATTGTGTGGCTAGTTTTGAAGTTACTTTTCCATTGACATCAACGGGTGCAGATTTTATTAATGCGTTTGTTTGTCCATCAATTACATAAATCACATTATAATTGTTATCTGTAAACGTAAGTCTAGGAGAAAGAGTTACTGGAAAGCCATTGTTAAACCAAGTTCTTAAAACGAACGATTCTACATTATCTACATCTCCAAAATCGTAATCAAAAGTATCTCTAATGAAAAAGTTACTAGCTCTACCTTCTAATGGAATGGTAATTTCTCCTGCAATTTTTAGTTTACTTGTATCGCTTACAAAGTTTTTATAAGCTGGTCTAGTTATGCTAGAAGGATTGGTTTGTGCAGAAAATTGTGGCGTAAATGCTCTTGGTAATTTGCTTAAAAAATCGGGCAAACTCAATAAATTTCCATTGGTTGGTGGATTATTCTTAGTTAATGTAAGAACAGAATTTGCTGTTTGACGAATATTAGCAGGTGCAGCAATTACAAAATTTTGTGGGTTAATTCCAGCTGTATTTAAAAAGAATGTTCCATTAGTAGGGCTCGTTCCTTTTACTTGTGGAATATTTACGCTAATAGGAATGCCGAAAGAATTTGCAAACGATAATTTTAATGTAGCATCATTCAACAACAATGAACCACTAAGAGGCGTTTCAAAAATATTGATAGGAATACTATCGTTGGTAGTATTTAAAAAACTTTGTTGTTTGGCTTCGCCATAAACTAGTCTTAATGTAGGGTTTAAAATACTTCCTGTTATGGTTAATGAACCACTTAAGATAGGTGAGGCTGTTTTGGTAAATGTAATATTATAATTGGCTTCTAAATAGTTGGTGGTAGTTCCATTTTTTGTTAGGTTAATCATCAAATTAGAAATGTCAGCTGTAATGGTTCCTCTTGCATTAGGGCCTAAACTAATGCTTCTATTTAAAGCAACTCCATTGGTAATGATTGCAGGAATGGTAATGACAACCCTAACATTATGAGAAAATTTATTGTCAACATCAATATTAAAAATTCCGTTTTTTAACGTAATAGAATCAATTTCCATCTTAATATTTGTTTGTGCAGTCAAATCAACCGATTGACTAGCAGTAATAGGAAATGATGTGCCAACAGGTACCAAAGCAAAACCTGCTGCTTCTTGTGTTGTGAGTGCAATGGTTTGTTGCAATGGAGTAGAAGTAATACGTGGTATAAAATCCGATGCATTATACGTGTTTACTGTTCCGTTATAAATTAAATTTATTGAATTATCTGCTGCAACTTGTAAATAGCTATTGCTTGTTAAATCTATATCGTTTATCCCAACCGATCCGTTTACCAATGCTACTGCAAATTCAGGATCCCATTGATTGTCTACCAATCTATCTAGTTTAAATAAATCTTTTTCACAGCTAATTATGCAAACATTGAAGGCTAATAAAAAGCCGATATATAAGTATAGTTTTTGCGGTGTTTTTCTCATAGGAGCAATGTTTTTTAAGGTTTGAGAAATGTGTAGCGTTGAATGTAATAATATAATTTTTACACGGAAACTTCTACTACTGTTGATAATTTACTTGTTACAAGGTTTTTTGTATACAAAAAAGCCAAACAAACAATTTGCTTTGTATGCAATACTGTTTCTTTGGCTCTAATTTTAGATAAAGAATTCTTGTTATCTTAATCTATCTGTGCTTTTTACAAGTTGTTCGTCTTTCCAAACACCACGTATAGCTGCAAATAAAAAGAGAGGTTGTAAAAGGGTAATTAAAGCTGTAATGGTATAATTGCCCTCTATAAATTTTTTACTTTCTAAGTAGTAAATAAAAATATTAAGCAAAGAAAGTACCAACACTGCAGCACCAACCAATATTTGCCTTTTTCTATCCTTGTATAAAAAAATAACAACCAACGATGCTACTGCAATAGCAATGGTAATAATTAAAATTGCAATACTTGTAGTAGCTGTAAGTGTTTGAAAGGTTTTAACATTGGTAGTAACATCTAATATATTTCCACTAAAAAAAGAAAAATGCAAGGTGGAAAAAGCGAAAATAGATGCTATTAAAAACCATATTGTTTGAATTCTTTGTATCATAACTCTCTTATTAAAAATACGATAATGCTATTTGTTCGTTCAAACATTTTATCCTAATTCAGGATATAAAGCAAATTGTTCCATAAAAGCATTTACTTCTTTTCGTACAGACGAAATTGTTGCTTCATCGTCTGCATTCATTAAAACTTTATCAATAACGTTTACCACAAATTGCATGTGTTCTTCCTTCATTCCTCTTGTAGTAATTGCAGGAACACCAAAACGAATACCGCTTGTAATAAAAGCACTTTTATCGTCAAAAGGAACCATGTTTTTATTAGCTGTAATATCTGCTTTTACCAATGCTTGTTCTGCTTTTTTACCGCTAATATTTTTATTTCTTAAATCAATCAACATCAAATGATTGTCTGTTCCACCACTAATTAAGTGATATTCTTTGGCTACAAATGCAGCAGCCATTGCTTGAGCATTTTTTTGAACTTGTTGTTGATAAATTAAAAACTCATCAGTTAAAATTTCTCCAAAAGCAATGGCTTTGGCAGCAATTACGTGTTGCAATGGACCACCTTGAATACCAGGAAATACTGCTAAATCAAGTAAGCTACTCATCATTCTTGTATTACCTTTCGGATCTTTTTGTCCAAACGGATTTTCAAAATCTTTACCCATCATAATTACGCCACCACGAGGTCCACGTAAAGTTTTATGTGTTGTTGAAGTAACAATATGGCAATGTTCAAATGGGCTATTTAAAAGTCCTTTTGCAATTAAACCAGCAGGATGAGCAATGTCGGCCCAAACCAATGCACCAATTTCGTTGGCAACAGCCCGTATTCTTGCATAATCCCAATCTCTACTATAAGCACTAGCACCACAAATAATCATTTTAGGTTTTAGTTCTCTGGCTTTTGATTCTAACATTTCATAATCAATTAAACCAGTTTCTTTTACTACACCATAAAAATGAGCTTCGTATAATTTACCACTATAATTTACGGCACTACCATGTGTTAAGTGGCCACCCATACTCAAATCTAATCCTAAGGTTTTATCACCTGGTTGTAATACTGCTAATGCAACAGCAGCATTTGCTTGTGCACCACTATGAGGCTGAACATTTGCGTATTCTAGATTAAAAATTTGTTTTAGTCTATCAATTGCCAACTGTTCTGTTTGATCTACAATTTCGCAACCAGCGTAATATCTGCGTCCAGGGTATCCTTCTGCATATTTATTGGTCATAACACCACCCATTGCTTGCATTACTTGTAAAGAAGTAAAGTTTTCACTAGCAATTAATTCAATTCCATGGCGTTGGCGTTGTAATTCTTGGTTAATTAAATCGAATACCAAATTGTCTCTTTGCATGATTTATTGATTGAAGTAAATGAAGATATATGAAAATTGAGGTGCAAAAATAGCTTTTACGAGTGTAGAAAACTGCAACTGTTTAAAAAGTTTAAAAAGCCATTCATAAACGAAAACTTGGTTAAAAAAAAGATTTTCCTATTTTCACACTCACATACATGTAAAAATTTAATGTGATGGGTAGGTTTTGAGGAAAATGTATGCTAAATACCCCCTAAATGAAAGCAATTATTCCAGTAGCAGGTGCAGGTGCAAAATTAAGACCACATACTTATACGCAACCAAAGGCCTTAATACCAATAGCAGGCAAAACAATTTTAAGTTATATAGTAGACCAGTTAAATGAGGCTGGTATTAACGATTTTATTTTTATTGTAGGTTATTTGGGCGAAAAAATTGAGGAATATGTGAAAGCTACATATCCACATTTAACTACTCATTTTGTGTACCAAAATGAGCGACAAGGAACAGGACATGCTGTAGAGCTAACTAGAGAAATAGTAGGAGAAGATGAAGTGTTTGTTGCCTTAGGAGATACAATGTGTGAATATGATATAAAAGAGGTAATGGAAAGTCCCTATAGCATGTTGGGAATTAAAAAAGTGGACAATCCAAGATTTTTTGGCGTTGCTACAATAAATGAAGATGGTTTTATTGAACAATTGGTAGAAAAACCTGCTATTCCTAAAAGTAATATGGCATTGGTTGGATTATACAAAATAAAAGAAAGCCAATTTTTGTATGAATGTTTAAGCCAACTACTAAAAGAGCGTACTGATAATACTACTGAATACAATTTAACAGATGCATTAGATTGTATGATAAAACGTGGTGCAAAGTTCAAGTCGTTTAAAGTAAAAACTTGGTACGACTGTGGTAAGAAAGAAACTTTGTTAGAAAGCAATGCAACATTGCTAAAAAAGTCTGGTGGAAATATTCAAGGTACGCATGATTTTGAAGATACCATTATTATTCCACCTGTAAGCATTGCACCTGGATGCAATATATCTAAATCAATCATTGGTCCTCATGTTGCAATAGGTGCAAATACAACTATACAACAATCGATTATTAGAGAAAGTATTATTGGTTCATACACTACATTGTATGAGGTGGTAATTGATAATTCATTAATTGGCAGTGATGCTTCTGTAAAAGGCTTAAGCCGTAGTTTAAATATTGGCGATAATACAGAAATTGATTTTGGATAAATAATAGATAAGTAAGAAAGTTTTCTATCAAAGACAATTTTTGAGAGAATGGCAGTTAGAATATTATATTTATTCGTATAAACTTGCCCTATGGAAATTAGTAACTATCAAAACCCCATCACTCAACTTTTTAATATTCAAAAACCAATTATTCAAGCAGGTATGATTTGGGTAAGTGGTTGGCGTTTGGCTAATGCAATAAGCAATGCTGGTGCATTAGGAATTATTGGTGCAGGAAGCATGTATCCTGATGTTTTAAAATTGCATTTGCAACGTTGTAAAGCAGCTACACAAAAACCTTTTGCTGTTAATTTGCCTCTTTTGTATCCATCTATTCATGAACATATTGCAAGTATTATTGAAGCACAAGTACCCATTGTATTTACTAGTGCAGGTAATCCTAAAACCTATACCAAAATATTTCAGCAAGCTGGTATTAAAGTAGTACATGTAGTAAGTAGTAGCACTTTTGCAAAAAAAGCAGAAGATGCTGGTTGTGATGCTGTAGTAGCAGAAGGTTTTGAAGCAGGTGGGCATAATGGTAGAGACGAAACTACTTCTATGGTATTAATTCCTGCCGTAAAAGCTGCGGTACAAATTCCAGTAATTGCTGCTGGTGGAATTGCAACAGGTAAACAAATGTTGGCCGCTATGGTATTAGGAGCAGATGCTGTTCAAATAGGAAGCAGATTTGTTTGTGCAGAAGAATCCTCTGCTCACATACGATTTAAACAAGCTATTATAGATGCTAAGGAAGGAGATACCTTATTAAGTATGAAAAAAACGGTGCCTGTTCGATTGTTGAAAAATGATTTTTTTAAAAAAATTCATGAAGCAGAGTTGGCGGGTGCAACAGCTGAAGAATTGCAGACCATTTTAGGAAGAGGAAGAGCTAAACAAGGAATGTTTGAGGGTGATTTGGAAAATGGAGAATTAGAAATTGGTCAAGTAAGTGCTTTGATTAATGCCATAAAACCTGCTGCTGATATTGTATCAGAAATTTGGGATGAATTTAATGTTGTAAAAAACAATCTACATCAATTGTAATCTCCTTTATAAAATAAAAAGCCTGCTAAAACTTGCAGGCTTTTTTATGAAATTGAAGTTTTTAAGATGTTTTAGTTTTTTCTAAATGCCCATTTCCACATTTCTTTCCAAGTTACCTTTTTACCATACATTAAAATACCTACTCTGTAAATTTTACCACTTAACCATGTGGTGCAAATGAATCCACCAATTAATAACAACATGCTTAAACCCAACTCCCAATAAGGAACAGTATTTGGTACTCCAAAAGGTATACGTGCCATCATTACAATAGGAGAAGTTAGTGGAAATAAACTACCAAAAACTGCTAAGCCACTTGTTGGGTCGTTTACAGCTTTGGTCATAATTACAATAGCAAAAATAATAGGCATTGTAACAGGTAATAACAAGCTTTGTGCATCTTGAGGGTCTTCATTTACAGCACTACCAACAGCTGCAAAAAGAGATGAATACAATAAATAGCCACCCAAAAAATAAAATATAAAACAAGCAGCAATTAAAGGAAAATTAACATCGCTTAAGCCGTTCATAAAGCTATTCATAGCACCACTACTTTTTACGGCTTGTACTGCTTGTGTTGTACCTGGTTGAATCATTTCTGTCGTTTCATTCATGCCAGGAATTAACATTGGTAATAAAATTCGTAAGAAAACAGTTAACAAAATCCAGATTAAAAATTGTACTAAACCTACTGCACCTATTCCTGTAATTTTACCCATCATTAGTTGAAAAGGTTTTACACTACTAATAATTACTTCGGCAATACGGTTGGTTTTTTCTTCCATCACTCCACGCATTACCATTGATCCGTAAATAAATAAAATAATGTAAATTAAAAATCCCGATGCATAACCTACACCAAAACTAATTCCTGCTTTAGCATCGCCTTCAACTTTTCCTTCTAAGGTTGCAAAGTTTACTTTATTGCCTTTTTGTAAGCTATCTAATTTGGTTTTGGTAATGTTTAAAGAACTCATTAAACGTTGTTCTTCTAGTGCATTATTAATGCGTCGTTCAATTTTTTCTCTTGTAAGTAAACCTATCGTTTTGCCAGAAACAATAGATAAATCTTTTACATTTTCTATTTTAAAACTATCTGGTACAAATACAAAACCATTGTATTTTTTTTCTTTTAGTTTTTGGCGAAGTGTAGCTTCTGTTTCGCCTTTTACAAATTCAAATTTTAAATCGTCTTTGCTTTCTATTTTTCCTCCAAAAACATTGGCATTATCAGCAATAGCAATTACAAAATTATCGGACGATTTTACGGAGAAATAAATGATAGCTCCATAAATTCCGAAAATTATTAGTGGTAATAAAATAGTTGTTAATAAGAAGGTTTTCTTTTGCACTCGGCTTAAAAATTCACGCCTTGCAACAATCCAAATTTTATTCATAAAATGTATTTGTAATGGTTTAATTAATTCACTGTTTGAAAAGCTCTGGTAACCGATTTTGTACCTTCTACCAAATCGATAAAAATATCATTGAGTGATGGCAGAATTTCATTGAACGACTCTATCGTTTCATTGTTTTGGATAAAGTGTTGCAGCACATCGTTACTTCTAAAACCTTCATTAATTTTTACAGTTAGTTTATTTTCTTTTTCTTCCAAAATAGAAAATGCGTTGCTTAATGTGTGGCTTGTTTTTTCTGCTAGTTGAATGCTGAATTTGTTTTCTTTAAATTGTTGTTTTACACTTTGTACAGTGCCGTCTAAAATTTTCTGTCCAAGATTTACCAATACAATATGCTTACAAATTTCTTCTACTTGTTCCATTCTGTGTGTACTAAAAATTACAGTACAACCTCTTTGTGCTAAGCCGTAAATTTCATCTTTAATTAAATTGGCATTTACTGGGTCTAAACCACTAAATGGCTCATCTAAAATAATCAGCTTAGGTTCGTGTAAAACGGTGGTAACAAATTGTAATTTTTGGCTCATTCCTTTACTTAAATCTTCTACTTTTTTATTCCACCAACTTTCCATTTCTAACTTCTGAAACCAAAATTTTATTTTTTGCATGGCTTCACTTTTGCTCAAACCTTTTAATTGAGCCAAGTACAAAGCTTGTTCGCCAATTTTCATTTTTTTATACAAGCCTCTTTCTTCAGGCATGTATCCAATTTTAATGATGTCTTCAAGCGGATTGAATTTTTTTCCATCAAAAATAATTTCGCCACTATCTGGGTAAAATATACCCGTAATCATTCTCAGTAAAGTCGTTTTTCCTGCACCATTTGGTCCTAATAAACCAAAAATGCTTCCTTGTTCTATGGTAAAACTAATGTCGTCTACTGCCTTTTGTGTGGCATAATGCTTTTTTAGGTGATGTAGTTCTAAAATTGAAGACATATTTTTTATTTTATATGAACGAATATAGGCTTAAAACGTAGAAACTGAGTGCCTTTCTCTACCGTTTGCACCATAAGTATTCATGTTTACAGAAATATTACATAGGCTAATCCTTTTTTCCACAGATATTGCAAACTGAAATTGAAAAAAATGAGAATTGTAAGGTTTTTTACGAGAACAAGTGTATTGGTAATTATTTTAGTTTTTTTAGGTAGTTGGGGCTTCTTAGTGCATAGAACTACTCAGCAATTGGCTATTTACAAATTGCCCAATGCAATGCAGCCCTTTTTTTATAAAAACATGCAAGAATTAGTCAAAAATTCTACTCGGCCAGATGAAAGAAGAAATAAAGACACCTCAGAAGCCACCAAACATTTTATAGATATAGAAGTATATGGTGAAAACGCTATTAACGACATGCCATTGTTGTGGGAAGATGCAGTAAAAAAATATACAAAAGATACCTTGCTAAAATATGGTTATGTGCCTTATCACATAATTGCCATGCAGCAACAGTTAACCGATGCATTTAGGGCAAAAGACAAAGAAAAAATTTTGTTTTATGCTGCTGATATTGGTCATTATATTCAAGATGCACATGTGCCATTGCATACATCTATCAATTACGATGGGCAATTAACCAATCAAAAAGGATTACATGCTTTATGGGAAAGTGTTGTGCCAGAAATTGAAATGAATACATATCAATTGTATTCAAAACACAAAGCCAAATACATTAAAAATATACCTGCTTCCATTTGGAATGCAGTTCGTAAATCAAATGCTCTTTTAACAGATGTATTTGCTAAAGAAATTGAAGTGTCTAAGCAATTTGTAGATAGCACAAAATATAGAATTCAAATACGTAGAGGGAGAGAAGTTAAATATTATACTACCGCTTTTGCAAAAGCTTATAGCGAAAGTTTAAAACCTACCATTAATAATCAATTATTAGCGTCTGCCGATTTGGTAGCAGATTTTTGGTATACAGCTTGGGTAAATGCTGGAAAGCCTGATTTATCAATTATTTTAAATGAAGAAGAAAAGCTGCAATTGCAAACGCAACAAAAAGCGTATAAGAAAAATACACTTATTAAAGATGGATTGTTAATTGCTAAAAAAGATTCAAAATCTGATGAGTAAAAATAAAACCTTGTTCTACTTTTTGTTTAGTAGAACAAGGTTTTTAAAAAAGTACAGCTATTTAGATAAGCAAGCCATTATTTCTTCTTGAATGGCTATTGACTTATTTTGAGCATACCATTTATGAATAGTTTCTTTAATGGTTTCCATTGGTGTTTGCTGTTGTTGTAATTGAGTCATAATTACTTGTAACTCATTTGGTCGAGGCCCCCAATTAAACAATTCGTTTCGTTGCTGATTAATTGCAATTAATTTAGGAATACTTCTGCTTTTACCATTGGTTAAATATTGATCCATTAATGGTAAATTTTCATCTCTTAGTAAGATTTTTAAGGTAATATTTTCATTCACATTAGCCATTGCTGCTAATACAGGTACTATTTGTGCAGCATCGCCACACCAGCTCTCTGTAAGTATTAACCATGTTTGTGGCTCTTGAATAGTAGATAATAGTTGAATACATTCAGGTAACAATTCTAGTGTTTTATCTAACCTATTCATTCTAGCCATATTCAATTTGCCATAAGCTGTAAGTTCTTCAGATTGTTGAATGCCTGTTACTTTTCCTTGGTCTATTAAGTTATTAGCTAGGGTTCTATATTCGTTGTAATTAATGCCTTTGTCAAGGTATAATTGGTCTATCGTGTTCATTATTTTCTTTTTTCTATCTTGTCATAAAATCCTCCAAAAGTTACTTGCTTAACACCAGGTTCATTTAAAAAGTCATGTGGAAATCCGAGTTCAATACTACTAACTTGGTTTAAACGTTCTATTTGTTCGGCTGAAAGTGTAACGTTAATTGCGTTTAAATTTTCTTCTAATTGTAATAGTTTAGTTGCACCTACAATTGGAATGCTAGAGAATGATTGTTGCATAGTCCATTTTAAAGCAACATGGCTTGGTTGTACACCTAATTCTTCTGCAATGGCAATTACTTCTTTTGTAATGGCTGTGCTACGTTCATTTAAGCGTTTACTATTATCTGGTAATCTTCCTTTATCGCCTTTTAAATATTTACCTGTTAATGCACCACCTGCTAAAGGAGCCCATGGAGTTACTGTAAAACCATAATGTTTGGCCATCGGAATTAACTCTCGTTCAGGTGTTCTTTGAATTAAACTGTATTCTACTTGTAATGCTACAAATTGGCTCCAACCCATTAATTCGGCCATTGTATTGCCTTTACTAATAATCCAGGCTGGTGTGTCACTAATGCCTATGTAGTTTACTTTTCCTTGTCTAACTAAGTCATCTAAAGCCCTCATTACTTCATCAATTGGGGTTAAATTATCCCAAATGTGTAGGTAGAATAAATCGATAAAGTCTGTTTTTAATCTTTTCAGGCTTTCTTCAACGCTACGCATCATGTTCTTGCGATTATTACCGCTAGCGTTAGGATTGGTAAGATTGTCGTGTAAAGAATATTTAGTAGCTACAACAAAATAATCTCTGTCATTTTGTTGCATAAATTCTCCTATAAATTTTTCACTAGTACCGTCGGTATATCTGTTTGCAGTATCAATAAAATTGCCACCTGCATTTGCAAACTTATCTAATATAGCAAACGATGTTTCTTTATCGGCACCCCAATTCCACTCTGTTCCTAATCCCATGGTGCCTAAGCATAGTTCACTAACTTTTAAGCCACTTTTTCCTAATAATTTATATTGCATAACTCAAATAGTTTTATGCAAAGATTACAATATTACTAAGCTAAAGTTTGGTTTTTAAGATGTAATAGTATGAATATTCCCAAGATAGAAAATAGAAAGCCTTTACTTTTTCTTACTGCTTTCTTTGGCATAATTTAATATAAAATCAATAGACTTTTGGCTAGGCGATTGTTTTTCTAGCTTGTCTAATTGTTTGATGGTTCGCTTCAGCGTTTTGATTTCTTTTTGTAAATCAATATCTTCTTTCATAGCTGTGTCAATAGCTACTTTAAGTATTGGCGAAGCTTCTCCATACAGGTATTGCATTAATTGCTCCTGCGAAAATTTTTCCATAATATAAGGTTCAGTAAAATGAAACAATATTTGCTTCAGTAGGGTGGGATATTATTAAAACGCAGTAAGCTATATTTTATTGTAGGCGATTTATTTTTTTATGAAAACCGAATCTTCAATAATGTAAATGTCTTCACCGTCTTTTTTCAATAAATACTTTTCTCTAGCAAATTTTTCGAGTGCAGCAGGGTTGCTTTGTAAGTTGTTTAATTCTTCTTTAGCCTTACTAATTTCTTGCTCGTAGTATACTTTTTTTGCGTCTAAGGCTTGTAATTTTTCTTTTTGTTCTAGGGTATTAAAGATATTTCTTTGATCAAAAAAACACATCCACACAATAAAAAATACCAAAGCTATTAGGTATTTATTGGTAATAATGGAAGTTGCTTTTTTCACAATAAAACGATATTTATAAATATGACGCTGTAAATATAATTGCATTTTTAGAGCCACATCTTTAAAATCATAAAAGTTTGTATTGCTGTGGAAAGAATGTTTTTTGGCTCACATGTACTTTTAAAATGTACACACTGTTTATATATGCAGTTTTTTAACCCCTACTTTTACATTTTATTCATTAGAGAATATATTAGGTTATGCATTTAAATCAATATATAGATCATACATTGTTAAAACCAACCACATTGGTTTCAGATGTAGAACAGTTGTGTAAAGAAGCAATTCAGTATCAATTTGCAGCAGTTTGTATTCCACCAAATTTTATAAAAAAAGCTAAGCTGTTTACACAAAATAGTTCGGTGAAAGTGGCTACCGTAATTGGTTTTCCTTTTGGTTATAGTGCAATTGAAGCTAAACTTGCAGAGATTTTATTGGCAATTGTAGATGGTGTAGATGAGTTAGATATTGTAATTAATATTGCTGCCATTAAAAATAATGATTGGGCGTATTTGGCAAATGAAATCAATCATTTAATTCCTGTAATTCAACAACATAATAAAGTAGTTAAAATTATTATTGAAAGTGGTTTGTTAACCGATGATGAAATTATTAAATGCTGCCAATTGTATGGTGTTGCTGGTATTCATTATTTAAAAACATCTACCGGTTATGCAGAAAAAGGGGCAAGTGTACATGCTGTTGAATTGTTTCGTAAAAATTTGCCTAGTAATGTTCAAATTAAGGCTAGTGGTGGAATTAGAGATTATGCATTTGCTAAATTATTGGTTGAAGCCGGTGCTACTCGTTTAGGATGTAGTGCTAGTATTGCCATTGTAAAACATATAGAAGCTCCTGAAACTAACAATTATTAGTTTTTTTAGTCAATTTAACGGTTTAAATACCCTATTCAGTAGATGTTTTGCTTACTTTGCAAATCTAAATGGCTGTTATGCAAGTAAAAACGTTGCGTTGCTATGTAGCTATCGCATTAATGATGTTGTTTTATTTTTTGCCACAGGTTGTTCAGGCAAACGATACTATTATTATTCAAAAAGATGCTAGAATAGATATTTTAGTTGCCAAGCAAATAGCTGTTAACAAACGATTATCGATGATGACGAGTGCAGGTTTGTACAAAGGTTACAGAATTCAAATAATCAGCACTAATAATAGAGATGCAGCAAACAAAGCAAAAAATGATGTATTAACTTTATTTACAGATCAGAAAGCCTATCTCACTTATCAATCGCCTTATTTTAAAGTTAGGGTTGGAAATTTTTTGAAGAAAGAAGATGCAGAAAAATTTAGAACTCAATTAAATAAATATTTTCCTCAAGGTGTGTATGTTGTAGAAGATGCAATAGAATATACAATGAAAGAAGATGATGAACTAATAATGCCTTAGACTCATGTTATTAAATACCATCCAACAAATGGCAGCTGCAGAAGCACCTGCTTGTATTGAAATAAGAAGATATTTACATGCCCATCCTGAATTAAGTTATCAAGAATTTGAAACAAGTAAATACATTCAAAATAAACTTACAGAATTAGGTATTCCTTTTCAAGTAATGGCAACTACTGGTATTGTTGCAATTATAGAAGCTAAAAACCCAAGTAGTAGAGTTATTGCTTTAAGAGGAGATATGGATGCTTTGCCAATTGCTGAGGAAAATGAAGTTGCGTATAAATCTCAAAATCAGGGTGTAATGCATGCTTGTGGACATGATGTTCATACCACAATCATGTTAGGTGCAGCTAAAATTTTAAACAGTTTAAAGAATGAATTTGAAGGAACAGTAAAAATTATTTTTCAGCCAGGTGAAGAAAGAAATCCTGGGGGAGCTAGTTATATGATTAGAGATGGTGCATTACAAAATCCTACTCCACAAGGTATTGTTGCTTTACATGTGCATCCTGGATTACAGGTTGGTAAATTAAGTTTTAGAAAAGGTAGAGTAATGGCAAGTGCTGATGAAATTTATATTACCATTCGTAGCAAAGGTGGTCATGCAGCAGCACCTCATTTAACAGCAGATACGGTATTAATTGCATCGCAATTAATTGTTAGTTTACAACAAATTATCAGTAGAAATAACAATCCTACTTCTCCATCGGTTTTAAGTATTTGTAGCATTCAAGGTGGTCATACAACCAATGTTATTCCTAGTGAAGTAAAACTAATGGGGACTTTTAGAGCTATGGACGAAACTTGGCGTTTTAAAGCTCATGAACTAATTACCAAACAAGCAATTGGACTTGTTGAAGCTATGGGTGCAGAAATTGATTTACACATCGATGTTGGCTATCCAACAGTAGATAATGATCCTGATTTTACTGAAAAAGTTTGGCAACAAGCTAATGTGTACATGGGTAAAGAAAATGTTGAAGAAACTGAGTTGAGAATGGGTGCAGAAGATTTTGGTTATTACACACAAGTAATTCCAGGATGTTTTTACAGATTGGGTGTAAGAAATGAAGAAAAAGGTATTATACACAATGTGCATACACCCAAATTTGATATTGATGAATCAGCTATTGAAACTGGTATAGGCATAATGGCTTGGATTGGAGCCACTGTGCAATTTTAATATGTACAAGTAGTTGTTTTAACAAAGCAACTTAACTATTAATACAAACAAACATGAGTAAACAAATTGAATCTAAAAAACAACAAGCACTAGAATATCATGCCAAAGGAAGGCCTGGTAAAATTGAAGTAGTGCCTACAAAAGAAGCAAAAACCCAACGAGATTTATCATTAGCATATAGTCCTGGTGTAGCAGTTCCTTGTATGGAAATTTTTAATAATCCAGAAGACGTTTATAAATACACAGCCAAAGGGAATTTAGTAGCTGTAATTAGCAATGGAACAGCCGTTTTAGGTTTAGGAGATATTGGCCCTGAAGCAGGAAAACCAGTAATGGAAGGTAAGGGTGTATTGTTTAAAATATTTGCAGATATTGATGTGTTTGATATAGAAATCAACGAAAAAGATCCAGAAAAATTTGTTCAAATTGTAAAAGCTTTAGAACCCACTTTTGGAGGAATTAATCTAGAAGATATTAAAGCACCAGAATGTTTTTATATTGAAGAAAAATTAAAAGAACAGCTGAAAATTCCTGTAATGCATGATGATCAGCATGGAACAGCAATTATTAGTGCAGCCGCTTTATTGAATGGATTAGAATTGCAAGGCAAAAAAATTGAAGATGCTATTTTAGTGGTAAATGGTGCAGGTGCAGCGGCAATTTCTTGTATTAAATTATATGTTGCATTAGGGGTTCAAAAACAAAATATTAAAGTATTTGATAGCAAAGGTTTAATACATAATGGAAGAACCGATTTAGATCCTCAAAAACAATTATTTGCAATTGATGGTGCTGATATGACTTTAGAAGAAGGAATGAAAGGTGCAGATGTATTTATTGGATTAAGTAAAGGAAATGTAGTTTCTAAAGACATGGTGAAAAGCATGGCAGCAAATCCAATTGTATTTGCAATGGCAAATCCAGATCCTGAGATTACGTATGAAGATGCCATTTCGGTACGAAAAGATATCATTATGGCAACTGGTCGTAGCGATTATCCTAATCAAGTAAACAACGTATTGGGCTTTCCTTATATTTTTAGAGGTGCTTTAGATGTAAGAGCAACAAAAATAAATGAAGCCATGAAATTGGCTGCTGTAAAGGCTTTGGCCGAATTGGCTAAAACACCTGTACCTGATATTGTAAACATGGCATACAATCAAAAGTCAATCAGTTTTGGTCCAGATTATATTATTCCAAAACCTGTAGATCCTCGTTTGTTAAGCACTGTAGCACCTGCTGTAGCAAAAGCTGCAATTGAAAGTGGAGTTGCTCAAAAAACAATCGAAAATTGGGATACTTATGCACATGAATTAGATAAACGTTTAGGTTTAGATAATCAATTGCTAAGAGCAATTGGTAGTAAAGCAAGAAAAGATCCTAAACGATTGGTATTTGCAGAAGCCGATAACCTAAAAATTATTAAAGCTGCAAGCATTGCTTATGAAGAAGGAATTGCATATCCTATTTTATTGGGTGATGTAAATAAAATTCAAAAAATTGCCGATGATAATGATGTAGATATTAGTGATATGCCAATTATTGATCCAAGAACGGATGCAATGGAAGAGAAGCGAAACGAATACGGTGAATTATTCTTTAAAAAACGTCAACGTAGAGGTTTTAACCATTATGAAAGCATGAAAATGATGAATGATAGAAATCATTTTGGATGTATGATGGTAGAAACAGGCGATGCCGATGCAATGATTAGTGGATTAACTAGAAATTATGCCGATGCTATTCGTCCGGCTTTACAAATTATTGGTACAGAAGAAGGGGTAAGCAAAATTGCAGGAATGTATTTGCTCATTACCAAAAGAGGTCCTTTGTTTTTAGCCGATACTACGGTTAACTTTAATCCAACAGCAGAAGAATTAGCCGATATAGCTATGATGGTTGCCAAAGAAGTGCGTAATTTTAATATTGTACCTCGTTTAGCCATGCTTAGTTACAGCAATTTTGGAAGTAGTAATGGAGAAGAAGCAAGATTGGTAGCTAAAGCAACAAGCATTTTAAAACAAAGAAATCCAACTTTAATTGTAGATGGAGAAATGCAAGGTGCAATGGCTTTTAACAACGATACATTGAAAGATAATTATCCGTTTAGTGATTTGGTAGGAGAGGATGTAAATGTGTTAATTTTCCCTAATCTAGCAGCTGGTAATATTGCATATAATTTATTAAAAGAATTAAGTGCTGCAGAAGCTGTAGGGCCTATTTTATTAGGAATGAAAAAACCAGTTCATGTATTACAATTAGGTAGTTCGGTTCGTAATATTGTAAATATGGCATTGGTAGCAGTAGTAGATGCTCAATTAAAATGCAAAACAAATACCAAAGCAGAAGTAGCAAAATCTCCTTGGTGGAACAGATTGAAAGAATCGAATATTTAAGTTTTATAATAGCTATTAAAAGAATTTAACAATGAAATTTTTCACACATTTAGGTGCATTTTGTATCATGTTAAAAGGCATGTTTACAAAACCCGAAAATTTTAAAATGTATTGGAAAGAATTTATGCATCAATGCGTAGAAATTGGTGTAGGTGCTTTGCCAATTGTAGTGATTATTTCATTGTTTTTAGGTGCGGTTACAACGGTACAAACGGCTTATCAATTGGTGAGCCCACTTGTACCGTTGGCAACTATTGCACAAATTGTAAGAGATAGTATGATTTTAGAATTATCACCTACCGTTTTAAGTATTGTTTTAGCAGGTGTAATTGGTAGTAAAATAGCTAGTGAGTTAGGAAATATGCGTATCAGCGAACAAATTGATGCTTTAGAAATTATGGGTATTAATACCAAAAGCTATTTAATAATGCCCAAAATCTTAGGTGCTTTGGTCGTAATTCCTTGCTTAATTGTTATATCTGCTGTATTAGGAATTTGGGGTGGAAGAGTAGCAGGTAATTTAACGGGCATTCTTGCTCCTGATATGTTTGATATTGGTTTACGCCAAAATTTAAATTTGTATAATATTCGGTTTGCTTTGTACAAAGCGTACACATTTTCTTTTATTGTTAGTTCTGTTCCAGCTTATTATGGTTACCATGTTCAAGGTGGAGCATTGGAAATTGGCAGATCTAGTACAAGTGCTGTTGTAGTTAGTTGTATTTTAATACTGTTTGCAGATTATGCTTTGGCAGCTTTACTTCTTTAGTGTAAATATCTAATTGGGTATAAATTGTGGTTGTTCTTTTTGTGGAATTACTAATTTATCGCTTAAGTTAGGCATTATTGTACGTAAGGTTTTTAAATCTTTTCCTGCTGCATCGGCAAAATACCAATTTTTGCCGCCGTTGTTTGTTACTGCAATCAATGTAGATTTTGCAATTGCTCTACCCATAGCCATCTTCATTTCTGTGGTTTGTGGAATAGTACACTGCATTTCATTACCTACAGTAATAATGTTTGATGGATTCCCAACTGTGATTTTCGAAAAACTGATTCCTTGTTGCTTAAAAGTCTCATCCATTTGTTTTAATCCTTCAATCATTTTTGTTGCTCCTCCCATTTTACCAATAGCAGTTTGATTAGTCATTTTACTAAAGGTATTGTAGTCTTTTTTTAGAAAAGCATTTACCATTGTAGTAGCTTGCTCTTTAACTGTTTCTGAAGGGTTTGTTTTTTGTGTAAAGCCATTTGTGTGAATAGTTATAATGGCAACCGTAAACAATAGTTTAATAATTTTTGAAAGCATAAAAATGAAATGATGTGTTGATGAATTTGGTAGAATAAAAGTAGAATATTGTATTGATTGGATCCATAAAAAAATCCCGATACAATATTTTTGAATCGGGATTAAGAATTACATAAAAATTCTTTATAAGGTTTTTAGTACATCGTTCATGCTACGAACAGCGGCAGCACTTTTATCAAATTCAGCTTGTTCAGCTTCGTTTAATTTAAAGTCTAAAATTTGCTCCCAACCATTTTTCCCAATCACTACAGGCACACCTAAACAAATATCAGATTGTCCGTATTCACCTTCTAAAGCAACGCAACAAGTAAATAATTTTTTCTCATCACGTACAATTGCTTCTACTAAAGCAGCACCTGCAGCACCTGGTGCATACCAAGCAGATGTACCAATTAATTTAGTTAATGTAGCACCACCAACCATTGTATCTGCAACAATTTGTTTTTGTTGTTCTTCTGTTAAGAAGTTGGTTACAGGAACACTATTCCAAGTTGCTAAACGAATTAAAGGAATCATAGTAGTATCTCCATGACCACCAACTACAACTGCATTTAAATCTGCAGGGCTACAACCTAAATGTTGACTTAATTGATATTTAAAACGGCTGCTATCTAAAGTTCCACCCATACCAATGATACGATTTTTAGGCAAACCAGTGCTTTGTAAAGCAAGGTACGTCATGGTATCCATTGGATTAGAAATTACTATGATAATAGTGTTTGGAGAATATTTTAAAATGTTTTCTGCTACACCTTTTACAATACCAGCATTTACACCAATTAATTCTTCTCTTGTCATACCTGGTTTTCTTGGTAAACCACTTGTAATTACTACAACATCACTATTAGCAGTTTTTGTGTAATCGTTTGTGCTTCCTACAATTTTAGTATCAAAACCTAATAATGCAGCAGTTTGCATCATATCTTGGGCTTTTCCTTCTGCAATACCTTCTTTAATATCTAATAAAACCAATTCTGTTGCCAATTCTTTACGGGCAATATTGTCGGCACAAGTTGCTCCCACGGCTCCTGCACCTACTACTGTAACTTTCATACTATAAAATTTTATTGTAAATAAGATTATTTGCGGTGCAAAAGTAATACTGCTTTACTGATTACAGTTGAATTATCAAACTTATTTTAAAGAATATTCTGCTATGGTAAAATAGTAGAACAAATATTAACAACTTCTGAATTTTTCTGTATAAGAAAGTTATGAATTGGAAATTACAATTAGAAGGTTATTGATTTACTAGTTGAATAAGTTCATTCATTTCAGAGCCTTGTTCGTATACTTTTAGTAAATTTCTATTGCCGTTGTAAACTGCTACAAATGGAGTGAATTTAACCTTAAAAAATACTGGAATAAAGTATTGTATATCTCTACCTACTGTGATATTGCTGAATTTATTGAGATAGTATTTTTCTGCAAATGCTTGTATTTTTTCTACAGGATGATAGCTAGCAAATACAAAATAAGCATTTCTTAAACTATCCATATGTTTTACAATTTCTTTTGCCTCTAATTCACAATGACCACATTCAGGACTAAAGTAAATAATTACCACAGGTTTGTTAGCAGGTATATTATTTTGTGTAAACCAAGTTGTGTCTTTCTTTTTTATATCTGTAACTAAAGTAAAAGCAGGTAATTGTTTGGTTTTTAAATAGGCAGGAATGGTATCTTGAATAGATGTTTGTTGAGCTATTACCTGCATGTACAAACAAACGAATGCTAAAACGAAAACTATTTTTTTCATACAAAAAGTTTATTGTTTACCAGCTTCCATCATTCTCATTTGTTTGGCATCTTGCAAAAAGTCTGATGCAAAAATGAAATTGTTAAGCAAGTTGTCTTTACTAAAAATAATTTCTTTGTTATTGCCTTCCCATTGTTTATTACCTTGATGCATGTACATAATATGATCACCAATTTCCATTACACTATTCATATCATGTGTAACTACAATGGTGGTAATGTTGTATTCTAAGGTAATATCTCTAATTAGTCTATCTATTAATAAAGAAGTTTGTGGGTCTAAACCAGAGTTGGGTTCATCGCAAAACAAAAATTTAGGGTTTAATACAATGGCTCTTGCAATACCTACTCTTTTCTTCATTCCACCACTAATTTCTGCTGGAAATTTTTTGTTTGCGTCTTTTAAATTTACTTTTTCTAATACCTCATTTACCCGTTTCTTTTTTTCAGAAATAGATAACTTGGTAAACATATCTAATGGAAATAAAACGTTTTGCTCAACCGTCATACTATCAAAAAGAGCGGAGCCTTGAAACAACATACCAATTTGCTGACGCAACGATTTTCTTGCATCATCCGTCATTTCAATCATGCTTTCGCCATCAAACAAAATATCGCCAGCATCAGGTTTAAATAAACCTACCATGCATTTGGTTAACACAGTTTTACCACTGCCACTAGCACCAATAATGAGGTTGCATTTGCCAGTTTCCATGGTGGCAGTAATATCATTTAAAATTACTTTGTCGCCAAACGATTTTCTAATATTTCGTAGTTCTATCATAATTAAAAATGTAATCTACAATACTTCTATTTGATTGGTAAGTAAATCTTCAAACAC
Source organism: Chitinophagaceae bacterium (assembly GCA_051861445.1). GTDB lineage: Bacteria > Bacteroidota > Bacteroidia > Chitinophagales > Chitinophagaceae > Parasediminibacterium. Next base: position 30,005 of record JBHYCS010000017.1, read on the forward strand.
ATCTCTTCTTCTAATTAAATGAAATTCGTTGTTTTTTACCAAAACCTCAGCAGGCTTGTAGCGACTATTAAAATTGCTACTCATTTCAAAGCCATAAGCACCAGCATTTGCAAAAACCAATAAATCGCCTTCACGTATTTCGTTCATTGGTCTATCCCATGCAAATGTGTCTGTTTCACAAATATTACCAACAATTGTATATGGTTGAACGGCTCCATCAGGGTTACTAATATTTGTAATCTGGTGATAAGCATCGTAAAACATGGGACGAATTAAATGATTAAATCCGCTATTAACACTAGCAAATATGGTAGCTTTTGTTTCTTTTAAAACACTTACTTCTGTAATTAAATAACCACACTCACTTACCATAAATTTTCCAGGTTCAAACCAAACTTGTAGAGGTTTTCCGTTTGGATTCGGATGATTGGCAAATGCTTCACCTACTTTTTGTGCCAACAATTGAATATTGGTTTCTGCATCGCCTGCTTTATAAGGCACTTTAAAACCCCCACCTAAATCTATAAATTCTAGTTCTTTAAATAATGGAATAATATCGAACAACACTTCTATGCCTTTTACAAATACATCTACATCTTTAATTTCACTACCTGTATGAATATGTAAATCTTTAATAAACATATTGTTTGCAGCTACTATTTCTAGCACTTCATCCATCATGTCTACAGGAATTCCGAATTTACTTTTATCATGACCTGTAGATATTTTTAAATTTCCACCTGCCATAATATTGGGTCTTAAACGGATGCCAACAGGATAAGAATGACCGTATTTTTTTCCAAACTTTTCAAGATTAGATAAACTGTCTATATTAATATGTACACCTAACGATTGTGCCTCTTCAATTTCGCTAAATGCAATGCCATTGCTGGTATATAAAATTCTATCTGGCGTAAAACCTGCATGAATAGCAAGTTTTACTTCGTTAATAGAGCTACAATCGATATTGGCTCCAATATTTTTAATGATTTTTAAAATATTAATATTGGTTAAAGCTTTACAAGCATAAAAAAAACGAACATTTTGCCCAGCAAAGGCCTGCGTTAAAGTTGCATATTGATGTTCTATTTTTTCTGCATGATATACATAAGTTGGAGTTCCAAATTGTTGAGCTATTGCTATAAGTTGTTGAGAAGTTAATGCTACCATTTAAGTATTAAAAATTATGTATTAGTAGAATGATTGCTTGATTTTTAAGAAGATGTATTGAAATAGTGCCAAATCTAAATAAAAAAAGAATGAAGTAATGCTTCATTCTTTCTATACGATTGGTTACTTAACAAATATTTATTGTTTATTCAGGTTGATCTGTGGAAGGATTTTGGTTGATTAAGCTACCATTTTCTGTAACTACAATAGTTGATGTTGCCGTATTTTCAGTTTGTTCGGTGACTTCATTGCTAGGCATATCGGTTGCAAAATCTGATGGATTAACAATAGTTCCCTCAACAATTTGATCAGCTAAAACTTCTTTAATTTTTGGTAAATCAGCAGGCGAATTAATGCCAAAATAATCCATAAAATTCTTAGATGTTGTGTACATTAATGGATGACCGGGTAATTTTTCGTTTCTGCCAGCAATTAAAATCAATTCTTTTTCTAACAGTTTTTGAACGCTGTAATCGCTGTTTACACCACGTATACTTTCAATTTCTCCTTTGCTTATTGGCTGTTTATAAGCAATAATGGCAAGCGTTTCTAAAGCGGCGTTTGATAAGCGTTTTAAAAATTTATCGCCATTTAATTGTGCAATGGTTTTATGAAAAGTTGGTTTGGTTAAAAATTGTAAGCCACCACCACTTTCCTTCACCTCGAAAGGATAAAATTCGCTGTTATACTTTTCTTTAATGCCTTCAATGCAACTTTCAACTTGTTCTAAAGAAACTCGTTCTTCCATAAAACCAAAGGCATTATTGATTAATTCAACAATGTCTAAAGCTGTTAAAGGCTTATCGCTTGCAAAAATAAGCACTTCAATATGTGGTATTATTTCAGATAGTTCCATCAAATAAATGTTTGCTAGAAAAATGAGCAGATTATCCTTTTAATGCTGCTGCACCACTTACAATTTCTGTTAATTCGGTTGTAATAGCAGCTTGTCTTGCTCTGTTGTAGCTAATTTTTAAGCTTTTTAGTAATTCGTTAGCGTTTTCACTTGCTTTATCCATTGCTGTCATTCTTGCACCGTGTTCACTAGCATTTCCGTCTAAAACAGCTTTATATAATTGCGTATTTAAAATTTTAGGCATTAATTCGGCAATCAATACATCTTGAGCAGGTTCAAAAATAAAGTCGGCTTTCTTATTTCCTTCTTTTTTCTCTACTTTAGGAATTGGCAAAAACTGTTCTGCAACAAAGCGTTGAGTAGCAGCATTTTTAAATTCGCTATAAATTAATTCTACTGCATCAAATTCTTTATTTTCAAATGCTTTCATAGCAGCTTTAGCAGCAGCTTGAACGTTTTCGAAATTAAGATGCAAATAAATATCTTTAAAAGTAGCATCAGTTTTGTAGCCCATTTTGGTTAAGCTTTCCCAACCTTTTTTTCCAATATTCCAAACGGCTACATTGCCTTTTTTCATTTGTTCGCTATACTTTTCTTCTACAACGGCTTTTGCAAGTTTTACTACATTACTATTGTAAGCACCACATAAACCTCTGTCACTTGTAATTACAATTAACAATACACGTTCTACCGTTCTAGTTTCTGCCAAACTAATAGCAGCACCACCTTCAATATTGCTTACAATATTACTCAACATTTCTTGTAGTTTTTGAGCATATGGCCTCATTTGAATAATGGCATCTTGTGCTCTACGCAATTTTGCAGCACTCACCATTTTCATGGCTTTTGTAATTTGTTGGGTACTTTGTACACTCTTAATTCTATTACGTACTTCTTTTAATTGACCAGCCATATTAATGTATTTGAGTAGTAAACAACTCTTTAAGGTGAAGCTAGTTTAGAGCTTTGGTTTAAAGAATTGTGGTATTTTATACTTTTTCGGTGTGCAAAAGTAACTGAAAACCTATAAATATTAGTCGTAAATTTTGATGTCTATATAAATTACTGTTTACAAATACACATGTATTAGGTAGCTAAACAAAATAATTTTTTAAAAACAGCCACAAATGCAGTAAATAATTTTTTAAAACTGTTTTATTGATTAATTTGGTTGTCTGAATCCAATATTTTGCGGTTTCCCAAAATCAACCTGCCATGAAATCCTTAAAAACCGAGTTTTACCAGCTCGTACAAAAAAATGGTTTCATCTTCGAGCAAATTCAAAATTTTGCTTGTGATGGTTTTTGGTATGGAAAAATTGATGGTCCTAAATTAGATTGTTGGGCAAATCCAACTTTTTGGAGATCAATGGGTTATGATGTTTCAGATATTGATAGTTTACCTCAAAATGTTTTATTTCATTTGTCAGCAAATGATGCCGAAAATTTTGTAGAAATTTTATTACTTCAATATAACAATCAACAATTAATTCAAACGATAGATATTGAGTTAACCGACAAAAAAGGAAGAAAAATTTGGTTTAAAACAAAAGTTATTTTTATAGATAATCATCTTTCTGATGGTTTATTCTTGTGTTATTTTACAAATATTACTACTTCTAAACACAAAGAAATTTTACTAGAACAATGTAATCAAGAGGCAAAAATTGGTTATTGGGAAGTTGATTTTGAAACGAATAATCCCATTTGGAGTAGTGTAACCAAAAAAATTCATGAAGTACCAGACGATTATATTCCAGATTTATCTAAAGCACTTCAATTTTATAAAGAAGGAAAAAGCAGAGAACTTATTACCAAATTGGTAGCAGAATCGATACAAACAGGAAAATCATACGAAGCAGAATTGGAATTAGTAACAGCAAAAGGAAATATTAAATGGGTTAAAACAATTGGTATTACAGAGTTTGTAAATGGTAAATGCGTTCGATTGTATGGATTATTTCAAGATATTCATGAAAGTAAGTGTACTCATGAATTAATTGCTTCTGAAAAAGAAAAACTCAATAATGTAATTGAAGGAACAAATGTGGGTACTTGGGAATGGAATGTGCAAACTGGTGAAACTGTGTTTGACGAAAGATGGGCCAACATAGTAGGATATAATTTAGACGAATTAGCACCCGTTAGCATAAATACTTGGATAGAATTGGTACATGAAGAAGATTTAGTTGTATCTACACAAAAGCTACAAGATTGTTTTGAAAAGAAAGCTGAATACTATGAATGCGAATGTAGAATGAAGCATAAAAATGGAAATTGGATTTGGGTTTTTGATAGAGGAAAAGTGTTTAGTTGGACAGAGGATGGTAAGCCATTGAAGATGTTTGGAACGCATCAAGACATTAACCAGAAAGTTATAGCTGAACAAAAGTTAAGAATTAGTGAAGAATCGTTTAGAGGAAACTTTGAAAACGCTGTAATTGGAATGGCTATTTTAAACGAGCAGCTTGAATGGATTGAAGTAAATGAACAACTCTGTAATATTTTGGGCTATTCGAAAGAAGAGTTGAAAATAAAAAAAATTGAAGAAATTACTCATGTAACCGATACTGCTTCAGATGCTACTTTGTTACAAGCAATCATTGAAGGAAAGTTAAACAACTACCAAATTGAAAAGCGATTTATTCATAAACAAGGAACCATTATCTCTGCAATTTTATCTTGTGCTGTAGTCAGAAATGAACAACAAAAAATTATTTACATTATAAAGCAAATTGTAAATATTACTAACTTAAAACAAGCAGAAACAGAAGTGAGACAGCTGTTAGATGTAACAAAAGAACAAAATGCTCGGCTACAAAATTTTGCTCACATTGTATCGCATAATTTACGATCGCATTCAGTAAATATTTCTTTATTGATAGATGTATTGTGTAACAAAAACAAGGAACTACGAAATTCTCAAGTTGTACAATTGCTAATAAAATCTGCCAATAATTTACAAGAAACCATTCATAATTTAAATGAAGTTGCAATTATAAATAATTCTATTCAGGAGCATAAAGTTCCTATTCACTTGTATGAAAGTGCAGTAAAGGCAATTGAAAATGTATCTGCATTAGCTACAAGTTCTAATGTATTAATTATCAATGAAGTTGCAGAAAATGCAGTAGTGCTTGGGTTACCTGCGTATATTGATAGTATTATTTTAAACATGTTAACCAATGCTATCAAATATAAATCTGAAGAAAGGGCTGCATTTGTAAAAATTACAACCACTTTTAAAAGTAATTGTATAGAGCTAGCTTTTGAAGATAATGGTGTTGGAATAGATCTTAAACGTTATGGCGATAAATTATTTGGAATGTATAAAACCTTTCATGCTCATCCAGATGCAAGAGGAATTGGGTTGTTTATTACCAAAAACCAAATTGAAGCCATGGGAGGAAAAGTAAAGGTTGAAAGCGAAATAAATAAAGGAACCAAATTCATAATATCTCTGAAGAAATGAAAAACAATAAATCCATTTGTATTATTGATGATGATGCCATTTATGTATATGCTTTGAAATTTTTAATTGATATATCTAATACTTATCAGTCTATTATTGTTTATGAAAATGGAAAGCAAGCATTTGAAGCTTTTGAACAGCAAATACAACAAGGAATTTCTTTGCCAGATACTGTTTTGCTAGATATTAACATGCCTATGTGGGATGGATGGCGTTTTTTAGAAGCTCTTGAAAAAATATACACTGACAAAAACATGCATTTGTATGTAATGACCAGCTCTGTAAATAGTTACGATTATAATAAAGCATCTTCTTTTTCAATGGTTAAAGGTTGTTTTGAAAAGCCATTAAAAGCAGCAGATATACAACAAATTACCGAATCGTTAAACTAAAAACAACAACAGTAAAAGCAACTATAACGTTTTTAAATATTCAATTACAGCTTTTCGTTCTTTTACAGATAATTTATCGCCAAAATAATGTCCTTTATTGCTATATCCCTCTAATTGTGTATTGTACGTTTTTCTTTTTTCTGGTTTTTCTTTTTGTTCATATTGCCACCCTACTTTTTCATAATCGTAAGTAGGATTTTTAAAATTTCTTTGCCAAAAAGTAGGACGTTCTTTACTGTTTAACAAGGTTTCTAAATTGGGTACAGAGCCATTATGTAGGTAAGGTGCTGTTATCCAAACACCATCGAGTGGAGGAGCCACATAACCATTAGATGGTTCTAATTTTGCTGCATTGGGTGCTTGAGCAAACCAACTTTTATTAAACCAATCTATAAACTGTGGATTTTGCTGATTGTCTTTGTATAGCATCGAATCTGTTTGAATAATGCTAGCAGGAATTAATAAATTTGGATAAGTTGATTGTTCGCCATAAGTGCCATGGCATTTGCTACAGTTTTTGGTGAAAATTATTTTTCCTTTTTGAGCTAAATCCTCATCGATTGAATATGGATATTTTGGTGGTTGAATAGATTGAATATAAGCTAAAACATCTCCAAAATGGCTGTCTACTTCTCTTGCTTCGGTAGAATCTTTTACCGTTAAAATATTACTCAACATTAAAAATTTACCAAAATCACCTCGGCCGAAACCATTGTAAAACATGGCATTTTTTTTCTTCAACAACCACCAAGCAGGTACATCTGTAGGTACTACTTCATCTGGAATATCCAATATAGGTTTACTTTGCCATTCTAATGTTTCGGGATTTCTGTGTGCAACCAATAACATAGCTAATCTGTCGGCAGCGTTTACACCTTGCACTTCGGTTTGCATTTTTGGAAAAACGGTTTGTAAAGATGTAAGTAAAGCTTTTGACGCATCGTAACCATTGGGTGTAAAAGTTTGCATCATTTTTACAGCAGCATTTGCCAATAATGCATTGCCTTTATTGATATTGCTAAAATCTTGGAAAGTATTTCCTAAACCTACATACAATTTACCTTCAAACTCTTGTGCATGACATTGCAAACAGGTGGGTATTACAATATCTACCTTGTTTTCGTTGGTTACTACATTAAAGCCATAAGGTACGGTTGCATTTTTTCCGGTTCTGTTTAAATAATTGAATTTGTCTTTTCCGTTTAAAAAAATATAGTAGTTGTATGGTAAACCACTTTTTAAAAAGTCACCTGTAATCAAGTATTCAAAACCTTTTGCTGAGTCGCCTATTCTTTGTTTACTTGGTGGAATAAAAATAGGTTTTTCACCTTCGGTAAATGGTTGTTTCATAAATGATAAACAGCCAACAATTACAATTATCAATAAACCAAGGGTAAGAATTTGTTTACGAAACATACTAATACAATCAATTATATACAATAACAATATTTTTTACAAAAAGTTATTTTTTGAAGTAGTTTCACCAAATTGGTGTAGCATTTTTTTCAAGTCGTCTAAAGTATTTATTTCAGCTACTTTTTTATCTTTTCTCCAACGATTCATTCTCGGAAAACGCAATGCAATACCACTTTTGTGTCTGCTACTTGCAGCAATACCTTCAAAAGCAATTTCAAAAACCAATTCAGGTTTTACGGTTCTTACGGGTCCGAATTTCTCTATAGAATTTGCTTTTACAAAAGCGTCTACAGCAGCAAACTCTTTATCTGTTAATCCACTGTAAGCTTTGGTAAATGTTACCAATTTATCTCCATCTTTCACTGCAAAAGTATAATCGGTGTATAAATTACTCCTTCTGCCATGTCCTTTTTGTGCATAAATCATTACCGCATCAATAACCATTGGATCGGTTTTCCATTTCCACCAATCGCCTACTTTTCTACCAACTTGATAAATAGATGATTTTCGTTTGAGCATAATACCTTCACTGCCTACACTCCTTGCAGACAAACGTTTTGCAGCCAAATCGTTCCAAGTAGTGCAGTTTAAAACAGGCGATACAATGATATTTTTTTGGTGAATATTTTCTATAATTTTTTCCAGTTGATTTCTTCTAATTGATAAAGGTTTATTTCTCCAATCTTCAAAATTATACTCCAATAAATCGTAAGCAATAAAAGCAACAGGCGATTCTGTTAACTGCTTTTTGGTAATATTTTTTCTACCAATACGTGTTTGTAAATTCGAAAAAGGAAGTGGTTGAATATGTTCTGTATTTGCATCCAAACAAATGATTTCTCCATCTAAAACACATCCATCAGGTAAAGCCGTTATCCATTGTTGATATTCAGGAAATTTATCTGTCATTAATTCTTCACCTCTACTCCATACAAACAATTGTTCATTACGTTTTATCACTTGACCACGAATGCCATCCCATTTCCATTCGGCCTGCCATTCATCAATATTCCCTAATGCTTCAATGGGTTCTTCAGCTGCATAAGCCAAATAAAAAGGGTAGGGTTTACTAGCATCAAAAGTGGTAGCATTTGCATGTAGTAAATCATCGAAAGAAGTAGCAGCAGCATTCCAATTACCACTTATTTTATGTGCAATTTCTGAAGATGGTATTTGTACCGTTTTAGCCAATGCATTTACCATCATTTTTTGTGAAACCCCAATTCTAAAACCACCGGTGATTAGTTTGTTAAATACAAATAAAACCTCTTGATTCATGCTTTGCCAACATTGCACAATGAATTGTTTTTTTACCAACTCATCTTCCTTTTCTAAAGCAATAAATTGTTGTAAATAGTAAGATAGTGTGTACGTATTGTCGGTTTTATGCGTAATAGTTTTTTGTGGTAAAAGCAAGGCAATTGTTTCGGCCAAATCACCAACTGTATGATAACACTCTTGAAACAACCACATCGGATGATTGGTAAGTTCTGTACACCATAATTGCAGTAAGCTACTACTTACCAAACGCTTTGGTCTTCTCCCGCTAAATATTGCAATCACCCAAACTTTATCAGCATCAGAGGCGGTAGCAAAATAGGTTTGTAAAGCTTGAAGCTTTTCGTTGTTTTTTGTAGAGGTGGCTAGTGTTTGTACCAATTGTGCAAATTGCTGCATGTTGTAAATGGTTATTGGTATAAAATTGATGATTGAATGTGCTGTTTATACAACAAGTTCTTGTTCAACGGAATCTGTTGTAGTTGTTTCTTCCTCTTCATTTCCATAAGCGGTTTTTACTTCTGCAGCTTCAATTCCATGTTCATTTAAATATCTGCTTAAAACCGATTGAAAGCCGTGTGTAACAAATACTTTTTCTGCTTTTGTAGCTTTAATAGCAGTTAACAATCCATTCCAATCTGCATGATCGCTTAACACAAATCCTGCATCAGCATTTCTTCTTCTAGCATTTCCTCTCACTTGCATCCATCCACTACAAATACCCGTTTTATAAGGTGTAAATTTCTTCATCCATGGTGTAGATTCTGCACTTGGAGGAGCAATAACTACCGCATTTTTTAAATCGTTTTTACTGGTTTCTGGTGTAATTCTTTTAACTGTAGGAAGCTGAATATTGGTTGATGCAATGGCTTGTTGCGTATTCCAAATAGCACCATGTACATAAATATTATCTGTAACTGTTGCTGCTGCTTGCAAAACCCGTTGAGCTTTTCCTAAGCTGTAAGCAATTAAAACCGAATTGTGTTGCTGTGCTTGATTTTCTTGAATCCAACTTTGAATTTGTTGATAAATTGTGTTTTGAGATTTCCATTGATAAATGGGTAATCCAAAAGTACTTTCTGTAATAAATGTATGGCATTGAATAGGTTCAAATGGAGTGCTTAATCCATCATTTTCAAGTTTATAATCGCCACTAAAAACCCACACTTCGCCTTTATAAGCAATTCTCACTTGAGCCGATCCAATGATATGTCCAGCAGGATGAAAAGATACTTCTACACCATTTATGTATACGGGTTCATTATACCCAATACTTTCGTAGTTTAAATTTCCTAAACGCAGTTGTAATAAAGGTTTGGTTAAATGATGACATAAGTAATTTTGACTTCCCCAACGAGCATGGTCGCTATGTGCATGTGTAATAATAGCTTTATTTACAGGTCTCCAAGGATCTATATAAAATTGTCCTTGTTCACAATATAAACCTTTGTCAGAAAAACTGATAAGTGGTTTATTGTTGAATGATTTTGCCGATATTATTGAAGACGTTGGTTGCATCTAGTTATTTATTTTGTTGTTGCAAAGTGGGTTTGCTATTTCTGCATTTATCGCTACAATATTTGATGGAATACCAATTTTTTTCCCACTTTTTTCGCCATGAAAAAGGTTTATTACACACCGTACATATTTTGGTAGGAAGATAGCTTTTATTGCCTTTATGCATACATTTAATTTGCATACATAACAGTTGATGCTTTGGAAAGTTTGCAGTTTTGATTCAATGATTATTAATAGAAAACAAATTTGAGTGCTTCTTTCGTTTTAAGGTTCATCATACTTCATAATCTGTTACTTTTAGCATGCACATAAAAATATAAAAAGTGGGTATTTTAAATAATAAAGTAATTGTAGTTACAGGTGGTACAGGCGTAATTGGTGGAGCTTTTGTAGAAGCTCTGGCCAAAGAAGGGGCTGCTATTGGTATTTTAGGAAGAAATGCAGCTATTGCTACAGAAAGAGCAGAAAAAATTTTACAAAGCGGTGGTTTAGCAATACCATTAATTGCCGATGTATTAAATGAAAGTCAGCTTTTAGCAGCAAGAGACAAGCTAATTGATGCATATGGAAAAATTGATGGATTGGTGAATGCTGCCGGTGGAAATTTACCTAAGGCAATTGTTCAATCCAATGAAGATGTTTTTGATTTAAACATAGAAGCATTAGAAAGTGTAATGAGGTTGAATGTTGTAGGAACCATTTTGCCAACACAAATTTTCGGAAAATCTATTTTTGATACAGCTACTATTGGCAGTATTGTTAATATTTCTTCCGTTGCAGCACAACATCCACTAACAAAAGTTTTAGGGTACAGCATTGCAAAAACGGCCATAGAAGGTTATACAAAATGGTTTGCTGTAGAATTAGCCAATCGTTATGGCGATGCCATTCGAATGAATGCTATTGCTCCAGGATTTTTCTTAACCGAACAAAATAAAACTTTATTAAAAAACGAAGACGGAAGTTTTACCCAACGTGCTCAAAACATTATTCAACAAACACCCTTTAAAAGATTTGGTAATCCAAATGAACTTGCAGGAGCTTTAATTTGGCTTTTAAGCAATGAATCTAAATTTGTAACTGGAACTACCATAACAATTGACGGCGGATTTACAAGTTTTGCTGGTGTGTAATTTCAATGTCTTTTATATTATGAATTTTAATAAAATGCACAGGTATTTGCTGCAAAAATCAATAAATATTTACTATGTTGAACCTGCTTTAAATTAAAATTCTCGATTTCTTTAAGTAATTAGATTATATAAACTAAAAGTGATAGTGCAAGTTTAATTAGTTCATAATGTGTTTCATTCTTTTTGAAATAAAAAATTATATATATTAGCTTGTATATTAAAAAGGGTGTTTGTTTTTCACTATTTCTAATGTATCCTATGACTGCTAGTTTAAGTAAAAAAAGCATGAATGATAGTATTTAAGAATACTTTTCTTTTTTTAATATAAAAATGCTGACTTCCTAACTAAATATTTTTTAAACAGGTTTACTTTACAAATGCTATAAATCGATTAGTTACTTTTTTGAGTTTAACTTTATTGTATAGGAAATGGATGCCTTGATAGATTTATCAGCATTTTTCAGTTTAAATGTTACAACTACATCGCATTATGTTACGATTGAATAGCGTTAACACTCCACTCTCTTTTAAATTTGCATAACGATTGTATTAGATTATTTGCTTCTTTTCGATTGCAGATATTTTATTTCGACCCTCCATTCTAAGGTTTCTATCCAACGCATACGAAAATTGCTATATGAATAAGGTTTGTTTACTTGAAAAATATTTTAGCACAATAATGCCAATTTTCAATCTAATACCTAAAATTGGTTTGGTTAAGTTGTATAATCGAAATCTTATATTTATAAATACCAAGGCTGTTTATAGCGTTGATAACAATTTTTATAAAATAACTATCGTGTATTTTTTAAGATTGATTTACTCTACTACAAGTATCACATAACTGCTAGCATTTCGCATAATTATTTTAAATAAATATTTTATACAATTCAAATTTCAAAATTGCCTTATGAGAAAACTAAAATTTTTTAAAAAATGCTTATTGGTAGTTGCTATATTTATGACTACCAAGTTTTCTGCAAATTCACAGAATGTTTCAGTGACTGGTGCTGTAGTATCAGGCTCATTTCCGACTTTAAAAGATGCTTTTGATGCTATTAATGGAAGTAGTCAAACTGGGAATACAATCGTTATTGAAATTACTGCTAATACAACAGAATCGTCTACGGCTGCTCTAAATGCAGGAACTTGGGCAAGTTTAACCATAAAGCCTAGTGGCGGTGCAGCACGAACAATTAGTGGTGCAATAACTGCTGGAAATCCAATAATAAATCTAAATGGAGCAGATAATATATTGATTGATGGCTTAAATTCAGGGGGAAATTCGCTTGCTATATCCAATACAACGTCTTCATCAACAACGGGTACCTCTACCATTCGCTTTATTAATGATGCATCTAACAATACTATTACAAATTGTACTTTAACAAGTGCTTCATTGGTTGCTCCAAATAGTGAAGGTGGCGTTATTTCTTTTCATACAGGTACAACAACCGGTAATGATGATAATACCATTTCCAATTGTAATATTAGTTCTGTTTCACCTAGTGTACCAATAGTTAAATGTATTTATCTTGGAGGTTCTTCCAGTACTCACCCTGGTACAGCCAATAGTGGTAATATAATTACAGGTAACAATATATTTAATTATTTTTCTGGAACATCGTTTTCTTTTGGTGTTGAATTGCCAAATAATGGATATGTAAATACTACAATTTCAAGTAACAAATTTTATCAAACACAGTCTAGGCAATTTACCTCAGGCACTGCTCAATCACATTTTGCAATTAGGGTTACGAATACAAATACTTTTGGTATACAAATTACAGGAAATACAATTGGTTATGCCGCTAGTGATGGTACTGGTGTCTACACGCTAACATCAAGCACTGCTATTGCACATAATTTTGTACCCATTCAATTAAATGTTGGTACTACTGCTGCATCTAGCATTCAAGGTAACACAATAGCAGGTATTTATTTATTCAGTAACAATGGCGGATTTTCGGGAATAACAGGTAGTGCTCCTTTTCGTGGTATTTCTGTGATTGGAGGTCTTGTAAATATTGGTACTGTAACTGGTAATACAATTGGAGGTACTCTAGCTAAAGATAGTATTTCTTTTTCATCATCATCGTCATTGGCTGCAGATCTTGTTGGCATTTTTCATAATGCTACAAATGAAACGAGTATTAGCAATAATTTTATAGCTGGCATAAAAGGCTCGAATTCTAACTATGTTAGTATTTATGGTATAAGAGTAAATGCTACTTCAACTAATTTAGGTATAATAACTAATAACACTGTTGGCGGTGATATAACTAATTCTATCATAACAACTACTATAGCTGACTCTACTACTGTACAAGGAATATTGGTTACCAACAGACCTGCAACAATTACTGGAAATACAGTTCGTAATTTAACATCATCAGGTGGTGGTAACAGTAATAGAATAGCACAGAATGCATCGATAATAGGAATTTCAGCTAACGCTAGTACAACTCCAAATGATCTTACAATTAGTCAAAATACTATATTCAACTTATCTAATACTAATACATCTGATACCACTTCAGTATATGGTATCTGTTTAAGAAGTGGTAATGCAACAACTGTTTCTGCTAACAGAATTTATGGTTTGTCAACTGCTAATACAGGTACAGGTAATAGGGCATCAACGTTGATAGGAATACTTTCTCATGCAGGTACACACAGTATTATAAATAATCAGATTTCGATTAGCCAGAGCACACCAAATACGCAACCTAGAATAAATGGAATTGAATTAGTGACTACAACAGCTAATAATGTTCAGTATAACTCTATTTACATTGGAGGTACAGCAGCTAATACAAATTCATCGTATGGTATTTTAAGAACAACTACTGGTGCAGCCAATGTTCAAAATAATTTTGTTTATAATGAGCGTAGTGGTAGCGGTACTCATTTTGCAATTGGTAATGGAAGTGCTGGTGCTTTTGGTACAATTAACAACAATGTTTATATTACAGCAGATGTTAATACTGTTGGTCAAGCTGCTGGAACATCTAACAATATATATGATTGGAAAACTTCAACAGGTGCTGAAGGGGCTACTAATAGTTATTTAAACACTATTGCTCCTAATAGTTTATTTACAGACATTGCTGCAGGCAATTTAAGTATTGCAAATAATGCTAATCAATTTAGGGGCTTAGTAGCTGGCAGAGCAGCTGTAGTAGCAACAACAACAGATTATAGTGGTTCTAGTAGAAGTGGTACGGCACCAGCAGTTGGTTCTGTCGAATATGCAACCATTCCTGGTTTATTTATGGGATATGATAACAGTACTTATGGTTTAGCAAGTAACTGGAACAACGGAACTGTTGCAACAGGAGTTACTGATGTTACTATTCCATCATATGCTCATAATATGCCTGTTTTGAGTGCAGATGGAGCGTCGAATAATTTAACCTTAAATAGTGGCTCTACAATTTCTATAGCTTCAAATACATTCACAATTAATGGATCTATTTCTGGAACAGGAACAATTTCTGGTTCATCTTCTTCAAATTTAATATTAGGTGGTGCTGCAGGAACTCTAAACTTTACAGCTGCTGCAAGAATTCTAAAAGACTTAACCTTAAATGCCGGAGCAACCGCAACTTTAGGCACTGATTTAAGTATTTCGGCAGGAGCCACAGCTGGTAAAGTTAATGTTGCTACAGGTGCAACTTTTAATACTGGTGGTAATTTAACATTAAAAAGCAACGCTTTAGGCACTGCAAGAATCGCAAATTCAGCAGGTACAATTAATAATAATGTTACAACAGAGGTGTATATACTTGGAGGTCGTAGAGCATTTAGATTTTTAAGTCATCCATTTACAGTTGCACAATCTATGAGTAGTTTGATTGATGATATTTTTGTTACAGGAGACGGCACAGAAGCGGGTACAGGAGGAGCAACTGCAGGGTCTGGATTTGATGCAACAACAACAAATGCAGCATCTAGTTATTGGTTCGATAACGGTACCAACGGATGGAAAGCCTTTACTACAGCTTCTGACGCTAATTGGTTACAACATAGAGGAGCTAGGGTATTAGTTAGAGGAGATAGAACTCAAACAAATACATTAACAGGTTCAAATACAACTCCCAATGAAGTAACTTTAGATATTTCTGGTGAAATAAATACGGGTAATCAAAATATTAATTTACCAAATGCAAATAATTTTCATTTGGTTGGCAATCCTTACCCGTCACCAGTAAATATAGGTACAGTAGTTGACGCAACTAGTAATATTGGAACGCTATATTGGGTTTGGAATTCAAATGCAGCAACTAGAGGTGCATACGTACCTTTAACAGTTGGAAGCGGATTGTATAATATACCTATGAATGGGGCATTTTTTGTTCAGCCAACGGCATCAACAACATTGGCATTTACAGAAAGCAATAAACAATCTACAGCATCGGCTAGTTTGTTTAGAATAGCAGGAGCGTCTAATCAGCTAGAATTGCAATTGAACTATAACGGCGGATATGCAGATAAATTCTTTATAAGAAATGAAAATACTGCTACTGCAAATAAAGTTGGAACAGAAGATGGTAGCAAGCTAATGAATCCTGATGTCAATATTTATTCTATAGCAACAGGAAATGAGCCATTAACCTTAGATGCAAGACCTATAGATGAGAATACGGTAATAACGCTAGGATTAAATTCTACTTTGCAGAGCAACTTTGAGATTGTTTTAAGAAGTAACACAATGAACAATGGATTACCAATAATGCTGAAAGATAAATATTTAAACATAGAACACCTTTTAACCCAAAACAGTCCATATAGTTTTGCCATAACAAATGAAGCAGCAAGTCAGGGCAACAATCGCTTTGAACTAGTATTTAAATCAGTCTCAGTATTACCAACCAATTTTATAGGAGTTGGTGCTCAGTTGAAAGGTGTTGGAATAGAGGTTACATTTAATACGGCTAATGAAACAAACATGCTTAGTTACGATATTGAAGAAAGTGTTGATGGTATTAATTATGCCAAAGCAAGTAATATAATTGCTAAAAATGATGCACTTAATACATATAGTTGGTTAGATGCAACAATTAGTAATGGAACTAATTACTATCGTATAAAAGCAAACGAACAGAATGGGATGGTAAAATACAGTCAGGTTGTAAAAGTGAATGTTGGAAGCCAATCATCAAACTTTACTATTTATCCAAATCCTGTTACAAATGGAGTTGTAGGATTACAAATGAATAACGTTGAAAAGGGAACTTATTCTGTAAAAATCTTCAACTCAATTGGGCAAGAACTTTTTAGCACAAATCTTAAACATGATGGTGGAAGTGCTACACAAACAATTCAATTAGGAAGATCTCTTGCAGCAGGAAGATATACGATGAACATAAGTAATGGAACAACATTTATCACAAAAACAGTAGTTGTAGAATAATTAAATATAAACATAGGGTGATGCTTTTAATTACCCTATGTTTTTTTCAAATCATGAAATTCAAAAAATAAAAACAATGAGGAAAAATAGAATTATGCAATTGCTACTTACACTAATTATACTTGGTTTGCCATCAATAGTTCTTGCACAACCTGGTTTTGATGATGATGTAAACGATGTGCCTTTAGATGGAGGATTAAGCCTACTGATAGCAGCAGGAGTAGGTTATAGCGTAAAAAAAGTAAATCAGAAAAGACATAAAGGATAGAATGTTTTCAATTGAAAATGCACGGCTAATTCCGATATAATTTTCCTTAAAGAAGCATTGATTTAAATCTTTATTATTAAAATAAAAAAGCAATAAAATTGATTATCGGTTACTATAATTTTTGTTTCAACTAATGGAATAACCCCTAATATACTCTAGCCAGATATGTTATTTAAATTGCTTGTTTACAATTTTATAAATCACTTTTTTAGGTTGTTGTACACCAAATATGATAGCTTAAATTTTAGAGAGTTGAAGTTAAAAAAATAGGATTTAAAAGATACGATTCAAATGAAACTTTCGACTTAGAATACTTTATCTTCATTGGTGGAAAAAGTTTTGAAAATTAAACGATGCTGCATAAAATAATAATTTCCCTTGTTGTTATACATCTTGCATTAAATGCAAATGCTCAAAAATTATATTTTAATACTTTAACTGTAAACGATGGCTTATCTCAACACGATGTTAGTTGTATTTTGCAAGATAGTCACGGTTTTGTTTGGATTGGAACCTATGATGGTCTCAACAGATACGATGGTTTTAACGTACTAAATTTTTCACATAAAACCAATGATGTTGAAAGTATTTCTGGCAATAGAATTTTATGTCTTTTTGAGGATTCTAAAAAGCGTATATGGATTGGTACCGACGGAAATGGACTAAACTATTATTCATTAGTTACTGAAAAATTTGTACGAGTAGAAACACCTAAAGGTTTTGACATTATAAATGGTATTACTGAAAATGATAAGGGTGAAATTTTCTTTGCTACATCAGGTGGTATTCTCAAAACAACAAAAGCCGATAGCGATAATGTAGATATTTTACAAACACCCGTTACAGGATTAAGAATTGCAGGTATTGCTATAGGAACAAAAGCGTGTATTTACATTTCAACTAATCGAGGAATTTGGACTTTAGAAAACAATATTTGCAAGCAAATTGTAGGAACTGAAAATGCTTATGTTTCAAATTTAATTATCGATAAAAATGGTAAAATTTGGAGTGTTTTGAATGGGAAATTAATGGTTTTACAAAAAAATAAATTCTCTTATTCCATACAAGAACCATATCCTTTGCCAAAACTTAAAAATAGTGCATTGTGCCAATCAAAAGATGGAACCGTATGGCTTGGATCGAGTAACAATGGCTTGTATGCATTTTCTTCAAGTGATTACTCATTAATTCAGAATATTACATACGATCCGTTAGATAATAGGGGGTTACTTAGCAATACTGTCTTAGATCTTTATTGTGATAAAGACAATGTTTTGTGGGTTGGAAACCGACGAGGATTGTGTTTTGCGAGTTTAAATCAAAAAGGGTTTAATCATGTATCATTTGAAGGATTGCACAATGTTAGCAAGCGACCTCATATAAGAACTCTTTTGATAGATGATCAGTACCTTTATTATAGCGTTCAAAACATCGGTTTTTTTAGATATTCCTTAACTACTAAAATTTCTGAAGAAGTTGTAACAAAAGAAGCTATTAATCCAATTTGCATTACAAAAATTGATGACCAAATTTTTGTAGGAACAAATTTTGGTGTGTCTGTTAATAAAAAGGGCAGTAGTTTATTTACACCTATCAATATTAAGCCAAAGCAAGATACTGCATTACAGATTCAGGTGCATGCAGTTGCCAAAGACGACAACAGTCGTATTTATTATGGTACATTTTCTGGGCTATTAGTAAACAAAAATAATACAACAGATTGGATACATTATTTGTATCCCCAAGCAGAAATTTTAAGAGGTAAGAGAATTTGTAGCTTGTTATACGATAAAGAAGGTAGTTGCATATGGATTGGCACACTTAGCAATGGTATTTATAAATTAAATCTTACTTCACAAGGCAATTTTCTTTCTCTAGAGATTTATAATAAAAGTATGAAAGGCAATTATCATATCGCTGATAATAATATTTGGTGTTTTTATAAAGATAGAGTTGGTAACCTTTGGATTGGCACAGATGCTGGGCTATTAGAAAAACCTAAAAATTCAAATAAAATAGCACAGATCACTACTGATGAAATAATTGACAAAAAAATTATGGGTATTTTAGGTGATGATGATCATAATATTTGGTTGACTAATTCTCAAGGATTAATACGTTTAAATACAACAAATCGAACTGTTAGAAAATACTCTTATAACGATGGGCTTCAATCTAGCACTTTTACAGAAGCAGTTGGTAAAGGAAAAGATGGAACACTTTATTTTGGTGGTATAAATGGAATTGATTTTTTTAACCCAAAACAAATAGCAACAAATCCGTACAAATCTGCTATAGCCATTTCAGATTTTAAAATTCATAACATCAGCATTGCTCCAACCAAAACTTTTTTTGGAACGGTGATTTTAGAAAAATCAATTAACCAAACAAATGAAATTACTTTAACTCATAAACAGAATAATTTTTTATTCGAGTTTACAGGTACCAATTATGCAAATATTTCTGAAAATCAATTTCGATATAAATTAGAAGGTTACGATTCTGGCTGGATCTATAAAACGGGGAAACATCGTTTTGCTGGCTATTCTAATCTAAATCCTGGCAAATACATTTTTTGTGCCGATGCTGCTAATAGCGATGGAGTTTGGACTAATTCTCCTAAAAAAATAGTAATACATATTTTACCAGCACCTTGGTTTAGCGTTTGGGCGTATTTAATGTATTTTATTGTTGGGTCAGGTATTGTTTTTGGCTTTATTATGCTTCTCAATAATCGTCAGAAATTGCAACATGAAATTGTATTAAAAAATATACAATACGATAAAGACAAAGAAATTAATGAACTTAAACTCATGTTTTTTACCGACGTAGCTCATGAATTTAAAACACCACTTTCTCTAATTGTTGGCCCACTAAACGATTTAATAAATAATAAAATAACCGAAGAACATCGAAACTTTTGTTTCAAAATAATTTCAAGAAATACTAAAAGAATGATGTTTTTAGTGAGTCAGTTATTAGATTTTAGTAAACTTAACGACAATAAAAATATTCTTAAAATTTCTAACAGCGATCTCTCAGAATTTATACAACAAGTATCAAAAGCTTTTTTATGGCAGGCAAAAGATGAAGAAATTAATTTTAATGTTATTACTCCAGAAGTATTTGAATGTTACTACGATAGAGATTTAGTTGAAAAGGTAGTATACAATTTATTATCAAATGCATTTAAGTATACACCTGTAAATGGTATAGTTGAAATTGAAGTAAAACCTATTTGGAATAATGAAAAGCAAATCGCAAATATTATAGTTAGAGATAGTGGTAAGGGAATTCCGAATACACAAAAAGGAAAAATTTTTGAACGCTATTTTCATGGAAATCAAAGATCATCATCTGGTATTGGACTTCATTTAAGTTATAGTTTAATTACAGCACATATGGGAGAATTAACTGTTGCTGATAGTGCTTATGGAGGGGCTGAATTTATTGTTACAATCCCTGTTTCAAAAAATAACTATAACGACGTTGAAATATATACGATTAACGAAGAAAAAACCGAAAAAGAAAATTTATTATTAGAGTCAGATGTTTTGAATAAAGAAGTTAGTGAAGAAACTGAGATAATATTAATTGTTGAAGATGATCATGATTTGAGAGTCTATTTGAAAAATTGTTTAAAAGGTAATTACCAAGTAATTGAAGCGTTAAATGGAAAAGATGGCTTAAAAAAAGCAACCGAAAAATTGCCCGATATGATTATTTCTGATGTAATGATGCCAGAAATGGACGGCATAGAAATGTGTAAACAACTAAAAGCAAATTCGGAAACATCGCATATTCCTATTTTAATGCTTACTGCTAAAACAGCTCAAGAACAAGAAAAAGAAGGATTGAACGCAGGTGCATTCGATTACATATCTAAGCCATTTAATACGCAATCATTGCTTAAAAAAATTGATAACATAGTTGAATCTAGAAAAAGTTTTCGAAATGCAATTTCTAACTTCAATGTAAACGTTGATATAAAAAAATATTATACACCTTTTGATCAAAAACTCATTTCGAGTGTCATTAAAACAATTGAAGACAATATTAGTGAAGAGGATTTTTCTGTTGAAGATCTAGCTAAAGAAGTCGGTTTTAGTAGAATGCAACTACACCGTAAATTAAAAACCTTGGCTGGTTGTTCTGCCACTGAATTTATTAATACCATTAAAATTAATTACGCCACTAAAATGTTTGATAACGGTTGTGATAGGGTAAATGAAGCCATGTTTGCAGTAGGTATTACCAGCTATTCGCATTTTAATAAACTATTTAAAAAAATAAATGGTAAAACCGCTTCAGACTATCTTAAAAATAAATCTAATTAAGTTGCACTTTCTATTGCTCTGTACTTTTTCATAGCAACTTTATTTTATTTAGCTCTTATTGAAGTTTAATCGTACCATATTCGTTTATCTCTTCATCGTTTTTTATCTCTAAAACTCACATGAGTCGCTGAAAAAAATGTTAAACCACTTTTTTAATTGTATCACAAATAATACAATTCATTGCGTTTAAATTTTGCTTGGCTAAGACTGTTTTAAAAGCAAATTTTTACCTTTGTTTTAATGTCAATATTCACTAGATGCTACCACAGAGACAACTTTTTTATACCAATAAATTGGTTACTAACTTTTAAATTCTAATATAGTGTTTAGCTAACTATACAATATAACTAAGGGTAGAATAAAACCACCCTTAGTTAATATTTGATAATAATATTTTTAATTATTTCTTCGAAAAATTATACTTGTTTCAAAAGTTGTTTTAGCCTTTAATATATATTTACGGTTATGTACATGCATCGTCTATTACGTTAAATTAGTTCTTCTAAACAATATTGAAAAAGAACCATAATTTATTAGTACGTAACAATTATTTTATTTATTAACTGGTTCGTTGGTGTGTTTATTTTCAATATGTATATACCTGGCTGTAATAAGTTGGTATCAAATTGCAAATTGCTAGTTTGGTTAACATTTGATTTTTGTAATACCAATTTTTGATTAATATCTAATATTTGTATAGAAGAAATGTTCTCTACTGAATTAAGCTTAATATGTATTGGTTGACTTACTTTAACAGGATTTGGATACAATGTAAAAGCATTTCTGTCATTAAAATTTACTGTAATCATTTTTGATAAAGCTGTTTTTCCGTCTAAATCGTATTGTTTTAATTGATAAAAGTTAATTCCATTTTTAGGTTCGGTATCGCTAAAAGAATAGTGGTGTATCGTTCCATTATTTGTAGATGCTTTTACTTTACCTATTGGTGTAAAAGTACTATTATTACTAGACCTTAAGATTTCAAAATGGCTATTATTCACCTCGTTACTGGTTTGCCAATTTAATAGAACTGTTTGATTTTCTTTTTTTGCATTCAAGTTTAATAACTGAACTGGAAGCAAATTGCTAGAAGTAAGTGGTGCAACAATATAATTACCTATTCTATGTACAAAATAATCAATGTTTACAAAGTTTCCTGTAGCACTAGTATTTTTAAGCCCTGTATTTTCAATCCTTAATGTATGTACCGTATTGGTTAAATTGTTATTTGCATAAATTAATGCTTTAGAAATATTGGTATTTGAATACAAATCAAAATCGTTTAATACTAAAACACTATCTAAATACACATCTACTTTGCCCATGTTTTGCCCCCTTCTTGCGTAATAAGCTATTTGATTGCCAACAAAATGAAATTCAGCAAAAGCTCCGGTTTTATCATTCCAAGATACAGACCCAAGTGTATCTAAATTATTAGAAGATTCTGCCCAAGTTTCGCTGTAATAAATAGCACCAACATATGAATTATCGGTAACCATATCATTGTAAACGGTGCTTTGAGTAAAGTTAGATGTGGTGGGTGTATTTCTCCATATAGGAGTTGTTACATTGTTATAAACATTACCCCACAAATGAATATTTTTTGCATCTCTTAAATTGTAGGCATGTGTTTCGTCTTTAAACGTATTATTAAACAAAAAGAGATTTCCATTTGCCCCAGGATTGTCTACAAAAAACTGATCAACATACACACCACCAGGACCCGTATTATCACCCATTCTTAAAATATTATTTTCGAAAAAATTGTTTTTGACCACTACGTTCCATGCGTTTTGTGATTCTTGGAAAAAAGTATTGTAGTTTGATCCAATGGCTACGCCTGCTGCTGCATTAAACCTAAACTTGCTAGAATCTATTACCACATTATTTACCCTTGCTAAAGCACCAAACCTTCCAGTATTTTCAAAGGTGGAGTTTTTAATAATCATTGCATCGGCTATATATCCTAAAGGGCTTGCTATTGTGCCAGTAACAATCCAATTAGGTGGGGTTTCTTTTAATACCACTGTAACCTGTTGGTTATTAGCTTGAGCAGGATTACTACTTTCTACAGTGCCTGTCCAAACGGGTTGAAAAGTGGCATCTAAAAACTGAATACGACTATTGGGTTTTAAATCGGCTACTAAATTTTCAGTAAACGTTATAGTTTTACCAGAAATAGTGCCAACAGAAATAAATAATCCATGTGCATTTAAACCATCATCACCAGGTACATTTTTTACCACTACACTATCTAGTAAAATTAAACCCCTATTGTGTGCAAGGTGTATTCCATCTCTTGGGGCTACAGCAATTCTATTGCCAGTAGTTTCAATTTTTAAATTATTCAATGTAAGGTTTTCATTATCTACAAAATGATACACAAAACCAGTAGCATTATGTGTAATAACATTTTTGAAAGTAATGTTTTCCGATTTATTGGTATTACACTGTGTTCCACCATGATTGCCTTGAAACCAAAATACATTATCACCAACATTTACATTATTGGCAAGGTCGGCAAAGTTTAGTTTAAGCAATCTGCCAGATCCACCAGATTCAGCAGCCCATGTAGGTAGCCCAGAATCCCAAGTAACTCTTAGTTTTTTATTGGCACCTGTTACTGGATCATAAACACCCATAATATAGGGCTTTAAGATATTCATGGGGTGACCAGGAAAAATATCTACTGTTACATTATTACCACTTTTTGCTGTCACCACACCTGCTGTATAATAATATGGGTCGTTATCAAAAACCAAATTTTCTACTAGAATATTTCTAGATGTTCTTATGTTAAACAAAAAAGGCAATACCGCATTTTCTACACCACTATTAAATCGAACCAAACGTGTAGCAGGTTGATTGTTTATCATTACTCCCCTTATAATAATATTGTTTGCATTTAAAAGCCTCACATGAAAATTGCTTGCACCTGCATTTATTAAATCGTACCGCCCTGCTTCAAATAATACTATTTGTGGCAAGTTAGATGCAATGGCTGCACTAATGGCATTTCTTATTGGCTGTGTGTCATCTAAACCATCATCAGGAATTGCACCATAAGATCTGACAGTAATAGTTCCATAATTTAATTGTTGCATTTGTTTTGGCGAGGCACTCGATTTTTGAGTTATCAACAAAACAAAGAATAAGCATACCGTAACTAATTTCATATACAAAATTTAAATGCGTATATATTCATTACATACTGGTTAGGGAAAATATGTGATTACAAAATGCTATAAATAATACAAAATGAATTATGCAATTTAAACCACACAGACATCGCTAATACAATAGTAATGTCTGTGCGTTATTTTTATTATTTGCAACATTAATTATGGCTACATAGATTATATTATTTCGAAATAATTTTTGAATAAATAGTTTTATTATTATTTAAAACCTTTACTACATACCTGCCAAAAGGTAATGAACCTAACGATAAGGCAATGTTGGTGTTTTCTACTGTTTGAGTAAAAATACTTGCTCCAGATAAGGTATATATAACTGCAGTATTTTTTCCTTGAGGCATTCCTGTTATAAATAATCTGTCTACAAACGGATTTGGACTAATTCGAATTTTTAATGAATTTGATTTTGCTTGAAGAACTTGGCTATAAACAAAACTACCATTTAGATCTACTATCTTCAATTTAAAAAATCCATCTACGTTATGTAAGTGTGTAAATGAATATTTAGAATTACTGCCTGCTCCTTTTACATTACCTACTTCTTTATAATCGATTCCATCATGGCTAAACAGTACTACATACTTATTGAAGTTTATTTCAGTTTCAGAAGCCCAAGTAAGTGTAGTTGTATTGTTTTTTGTACCTAATTGAAAATCTTTTAACGATACAGGCAACACTACCGTATTTGATGTAACATCACTCCAGCTATTGCCTACCCTAATTTCATCCAATGTCATTAGGCGTGTAGTGGCACCGCTACGAAGTAAAATAGAATTGATACTTGTTTGTGTACCTCCAATTCTATTTTCAAAACTAAAGTTACCTGGCGTTCCTCCAGGTGCAAGAGATGCTGCAGACGGATTAACCCACACATCTAAAGAACCGCTGCCTCCACTAGAGGGGGCAGGCGTAGAAGCCATTACTACCATGATAGTTTGGTTTAAGGCAAATTGCCTGTTGGTCTTGTTATTTTCAGCAGTTGTTTGATTAGGTGATGGGCTGAAACCAAGTTCGAAAGTAGTTCCATCTGCATTTGGAAAAGCATACATACATGCTGTACCTGTACTGTTACCACTAATAGAATTACCTAATGCAAAGTAATAGGCCGAAGCGTTTGCTGGTGCAATAGGTAAAACAGGTAAATTGATGAGGAAAGATACAAATACCTCAGATGTCTGTGAAGCAAAAAGCAAAGTTTGTAAACCACCGCTAGCCTGATTACCTACACGAACAGCACGGGAAGAAGCCATAGTACTTAGCCCTGAATATGTAAGTGTGGTATCTACAACTTGTGCACCTTGACTTACTCCAGTTGGTCCAGTCCAGCCATTTTGTGGGGCTAAAGTACCCAATTGGGTAGCAGAAAAGGGTTCATAAAATGGTAGGGTAGGCTGTGCTTGCAGTGCTGAGGCTACTAGGAAAAAGGAAATGATTAAAATGTAAATCTTTTTCATAAACTACGTTTTAAAATGATAAATAAAATGTTAATGTATCTAAAGTAATAGGTAACTATTTTTTAAAATCCTTTGTTTAGTTGATTGATGAGGGTTTTAGAACTTTTTTCATCGGCTTTAATGGCCGTTTCAAAACTTCCGGTATAACTATTCTCTTTTATTGAAATGTTATTACAATTTTTAAAATCAAAAAGCGGTGCTTTAGGATACAATTGAGTAGCCTGATTGGATTTGATAATAGTGTTGTTTTTTATTACCAAACCATCTACTCTATCTGCCATCACAATTCTATTGTCGAATGTTCTAATGGTATTTCCCTCGAATCGAATATTACGATCGAATATAGCCGTTTGGTCGAAAGATTTTCCTAAACGTGGTGTGATATAAAGTACTGCATGTTCAGAACCACTGTAGGCACAATAATCGAATGTATTGTTTCGAATGAGTACATTATTCACTGCACCTGACTCGTACCAGAAAAAAGATTCTCCTCTAAATAAAATAGATGACATCATAGATGAGAAGGAGTTATTTTCAATCACCGTTTTTAAAGGAGATTTTAAAACCACATTTCTTGCTCGATGATTTTTGATGGTGCAACCCCGCATGGTAAATTCAGGATTCCATGTTTTGTTTTCTAGAATATCTCCTTTTTTTAATCTTTGTGGTAATGGTGTTGCGAAAGTGATTTCTGAATATTCTTCATTTATCTTTTTCACTGATTTAACAACAGCACTACTGCCTCTTTCTGGTGAGGGTTGACTGATGAACCAAACTTCATCAGTAGGGGCTGCAAATAGAAATCCCATTTGTTCGAAATGTTTCAATTTGAAACGAACCGAATGATTATTGATCACTTCATCTACTTCTACATAAGTTCCATGTACATTGGTGCCATCATCGAGCATATTTTCAAATCTGCAATTCTCTACCAAAATAGAGCCTTTACAATTACAAAAATGCGTAGCATCGGCTGTTGTTGATACTACTCTATTTGTACCTTCTCTAAGATAGATTCCACAATTGCGGATTTTTATTTGTTGAGATCGATCAAATAAAAAGCCCATGCCTAATGCATGATGAATGACAATTCCATTTAATTCAATATTAGATGAATTTCGAACATCGAAAGCAGGTGCATAACGATCATGTTCTCTATCTCCTTTTGAATCTAGTAATGAACCTAGAGGAGGATAGTTTTTCAACTTTTCATGAAATCGTAAAATACCATCTGGTAATTGCTCAACCAGCTTTGGATCACTTTCAATATCCCATGCTCCATGAACAGGTCTTTTTTCTTTTGCATCGAAAGCTAGTGTACTTCCTGGTATTGCGTAATTAAAACCATCTATGTTTGGAAACTCTAATTTACCATTTCTAACTCTCCATGAAAAACCATCTTTCAATGGTTTAATATCACGCCAACCTTCTTTTTCATTTATAGCTACCACTTCGCCAACGAAATTGAATGGGATATCCCAATCTATAGTTAGGTTTTTTACTGTCACCTTATTACAACCATCGAATAAGAAAGGCATTACTTGTCCATGAAAAATAAACTCCGCATTATTTCCTTCAATAATAACTGAACGAAACTTATCGAATTTGAAGATGATTTTTTTGTATCCATTACCATGATTGGTGATTTCAAGATATTTACCTGATGCGTAATCGGGTAAAAATTTATATGTTCCTTTTTCAAAAACTAAATGAATCTCTTTATCGAGTGTTTTATCAATAATATTTCTAACAACAGATGTTACATCGCCATCAGTAAGTTTGATGACAATAGGAGCGGATGCATAAACACTAACTGATGCAAAAATGATAACCGAAGCAATTATAACTTTTAAATGCATTGTTAATTTCTTAATTATTAATTGATAAAACATGATATTGCTCTAGATAACAGTTAATTATTTATTGTTTTATTGCATCCAATTTGGGATTTACAATTTTATTGAATTCATCAAGCTCAGCCCATTTTACATCAAGTATTTTCATTAATTTTTGAGAAAATGGAAATACATTTTTTTTTCTATATTCGTCTACTTCCGCCTCTGCTATTTGACCTGCTTTCTTTTTTTGTTCCATTTCTTTTTGAGCCATCATTAGTCCTAGCTTTGCTTCAGCTATACTAGTTTTCTTAGACTCATCCAGTTTAAAATGAGTAATTGCTTCTGCAGCGAACAAATCTGCCTTCTTCTTTTGAATTTCAGATTGTGCGTTTACGATGCTACCAATGAGAATGGCTACAATAAGTAGTAATTTTTTCATTTTTTTCATTTTTTGTTTGTAAATATTTAAATAAGTAATTGTTTAGTTTTTTAAAAATGTAAGTCCAAAATTTTCTTTAATGTCTTCTACATTTTCAAGGAAAACCTTCCTATTTGCGTCCTCAACTCTTCCGAATTGCTTTCTTTCAGGTTCAAAAATTTTTGTAGTAGGAAGTTGTATTACATTATTCATAAGAACTAATCCTTTTGTAGATGTAACTGCAATAGCAGGATTTAACGAATTAGAAATCTTATTTTCTGAAATATTAATATTATTGTGTGCTCCTAATGAGGCGATTTTTTTATTACCACCTATTGCATAAACAGCTATAGCAACATCTTTACAATTTTCGATAGTGTTGTTTTTTATAATAAGGTTATTGCCACTACCAGCTTCTAACCACTGATGCTCAGGTGAGCACTTTATAGCCATACCCCAATTACTAATACATTGATTATTTGCAATTGTTCCATTGCTTGCTTTAGCAATAATTCCTCTGCTTCTATTTGGACCAGCAACGCAATTCAATATTTCAAAACCATTACCAACTCTATTTGCTGAAGCAATTACACTGCCCATTGGTAATGCAACAGAGTGGTCTATTTCTATAATAAAAACATTAGCCGCATCTTTGGTTTTATCAGATTCTCTTAAAAATTTTTGGCTTGCCAAAAACATTCTTTCTTCCATTGTTAATACTCTGTCAGCTTTGATAGATTTAACAAAGGCATTTGGCATTCTTGTACCATCATAAGACACCAATTCTACAGAATCGCCAACTTGGATATCAGGTGTAAATCCAACTTTCCCAACAACAGTCAAGTTATTACCATTGGATTCTGTAATTACATGATAATTTCCACTTATTGCAAAGCCATCATCTCCATTATAACGTGCTATACAATTTTTATAAGATGGGCCAATTTGAGCCGATTTTGAATGAAAACCATCGGCATTATTGCTTCTCATTCTTCTGATACCTCTTTTTGCAATGTCTGTTTCTAGTGGTCTTCTATCAACTTTACAACCAATGTATTTTGAGCCATTACAATTTCTCTCGAAAAACGCAAAAGTTGGTCCTGCGTATAATTTTACATTTTCTAAGGTTAAGCCTTCGCAATTTTCCATTACAATGGCATGAGGAGAAAATTTATTACTATAAGAATCGAATACAATTATGTCTCCTACTTTTTCAAACGAAAATTCGGCATTTGCTTTGTTCTTTTTCTTAAAAATAATTCTTCGATTTGCTTCGTCTACTTCATGTGTAACAGCATAATAAGTTCGAGTAGATAATTCGGCTGTTGCAGAGTCATAAATTTCTAACTTTTCGTTGCGTAATTTGGTAGAATAGCCTTCAAGAATATCAACCGTTAACTGGCTTTTATCTTTTGTCATTTCAACAATTCTACCCTGTGTGAAAGGCAATGGATCATAGTCCACTGATAATCCAACTAATTTAAAATTTTTGCAATTGATAATATTAATAGCTTGAACGGTTTCGGTACAAATTAATTCGACACCGTTAGCAATAATAGTTACATCTTTTAAATTATTTAATGTAATATGCTTATTTCCTTTTGGTGCAACTCTGTATCTACCTGGTGGAATGGTAAATTCTTTCTTACCTTTTGCTAATTCTTTGTTGATATGCTTTTGTAAATCATATTCTTTGCCAGAATCTATTTGAGCAAAACAAGTAACGACTATTATATGTATTAAACATATAAATGATACTAGTTTCTTTAATTGTATACTTCTAATCATTTTTTGGTTTTAATATTTATAACCTTGTTTTTACTTCAACTTTTCTATTCTATTTTTTTGATGCTTGTCTAATAAGATAAAGTTTATTCTCAAACTCTTTTACCAAATCAGGATATTGATCTGCTACATTTTTTTGTTCAGCCGGATCTTTTGAAAGATTGTACAACTGAACAGTTTTTGATAAACCCGATTCTACTTTTTTATTGGCAAACCATGCTGGAACTGTTCCTTCAACGGGTGCAATGAACTTCCAATTGTTTTTTCTAAGCGATAAGGTGTAAGATTCTTCCAACATCCATGTTCTTCCTATGTTATTTTTACCCAACCAAGTGTTCAACTGATTTTCACTATCTACTGCTTCGTCACTATTCAGTTTTGCGTTGATTAGTTTAGCTATTGTTTTATAAAAATCTACTTGTGATACCAATGCATTACTAACGTTGGGTTTAATTTTTCCTTTCCAATACATGATGGTGGGCACTCTTGTACCTGCTTCATAGGCACTGTATTTTCCACCACGATAAATGCCTGATGGTTGATGATTGCCTACCAACTGTTCAGCAAAATCTGCATAACCATCATCTAATACTGGTCCATTATCGCTGCTAAAAATTACCAATGTGTTTTCAGTTAGTTTTAATGAATCCAATACTTTCATCACTTCACCAACCATCCAATCCATTTCAACAATTACATCACCTCTTGCACCCATTTTTGTACTACCAACAAATTGTTGATTAGGTACTCTTGGTACATGAATATTGGGGAAAGGATAGAATAAGAAAAACGGTTCATTTTTATGTTGAACAATGAAATTTTTTGCTTTTGCGTTTAGTACAAATGGAATTTCTTCATCTACCCATCTTGCCGATTTTCCACCTGTCATAAAACCAATACGACTGATACCATTAACAATGGTATTGCTGTGTTGTGTATCTGCTTTTTGTTTTAATAGTTGTGGATGAGAGAGGCCTGTTGGTTCATCACCAATCATATTGCTATAACTTACTTTAATAGGATCGTTTATATCAAGGTTGGGTACTTTACCATTTTCTAAGTAAACAGTAGGTACTCTATCCGTTGTTGCTGGAATTAAAAATGAATAAGCAAAACCAATTGCTTCAGCTCCGGGTTTTACTGTTCCATTCCAATCAATGTTTCCATTACCTAAACCCAAATGCCATTTACCTACAACGCCTGTTGCATAACCATTTTGCTGCAACATGCTTGCTACAGTTGGTGTACCTTGTTTAAACAATAAAGGAGCATCGCCTGGAAGAATAGCAGCTTTATTTCTAAATGCATATTGACCAGTCAATAAACTATAACGTGAAGGCGTACATGTAGCAGCTGTACAATGAGCATCTGTAAAACGTACACCACCTGCTGCAAGCTTATCTACATTAGGTGTTAGTACTGCTGTTGCACCATAACAACTTACATCTCCATAACCAAGGTCATCGATATAGATTAATATAATGTTTGGTTTGGTTTTTACTGATTGTGATTGAGCATTTACAAAGCACAGTAGTAAAAAGACTAAAAGGAATGATATATTTTGTTTGTTGTGCATATACATTTTAATTAGTTGGAACAGCTTGTTTTTCCCATGCATTCAAATCATCCATTAATCTTTTTGCGATACTTGGATGATTGTAAATCAAATTGCTTACTTCGCCACTATCCTTTTTTATATTGTACAATTCTGTTTCTCCTTTGTGGTATTTGATCAATTTCCAATCGCCATCGATAATGGCTGCATATTGATCTTCGTAGGAACGGAAGAAATACAGTTTTCTTTCAGGCATTTTTTCACCTTTCACCAATGGAATTAAACTCTTGCCTTGAATTTGTGTATCAACACAAGGTTTGCCTGAAGAAATTTCTACCAATGTTGGATATACATCTAATGTTTGAATAGGCACATGACATTCTGATCCAGCTTTTGTTTTACCAGGCCAATACACAATGAATGGAACCCTAGCACCACCTTCGCCCAACGTATTGCCACCTAATTTTTTTCCTCTTAAAGGATAGTTAGAAAAATAACCTCCTTGGTCTGATGTAAAAATGATGATGGTATTATTGGCTATGCCTTTTTCTTTTAATGCTTTGCGTAATCTTCCTAATGATTGATCTACAGCTGTAACCATTGCTCCATATTCGGCATATTTATCTTCCCAACCTTTTGCTTTGTATTGAGCAATCAATTCTTTTTTACCAATGATGGGGCTGTGTACGCCATAATGATAAAACGATAATTCAAATGGTTTACTCTTATCATAATTTTTAACGAAGCTAATTGCACTATCTGTCAATACATCTGTTAAATATTCATCTTTGGCATTAGGAAATGGATTGTCTTTTTTCCAATAAGGTGGATAATAATTGCCTGGTTGTCCAAAACCTGTTACACCAATGGCTGCATCAAATCCTTGTTTGGTAGGATAGTATGCCTCTTCGCCTAAATGCCATTTACCAATAAACTGATTGTAATAATTGCTTTCTTTTAATTTTTCTGCATACGTAATTTCATCTAGAGGTAACCAATTACGAGAAGGCATATTTGCAGGATCGGTAGCCAAATAGTTATATTCATTAGAGGCGTTTTTAGTGCCTCCATCAGAAACATGTCGAGGCATTTTAAACCGGATGGGCTCTCTTCCTGTTAATAAAGATGCTCTGCTTGGGCTACAAGTTGGTGTAGCAACGTAAGCCCTTGTAAATTCCATTCCATCTTTTTTCAATTGGTTTAAATTGGGTGTATTGAATGCCGGATTACGTAAACCCCAATCGGCCCAACCCATATCATCTACAAAAAATATGATGATATTTGGTTTTGCTTTGGTTTGACTTTTACTATGAAAAGAAAAAGTTAGCAATGCAAATAGTATCGTTAATGTTTTATTCATTTTACTCAAATACTTGGTTCTATTTTTTTGGATTTGGTTCTTGCTTTTTGTCTTGCAAGTCTGCATCAAAATCTGTTTTACTTACCCATCCTGCATTTACTTTTTCGCCACTCATGAATCGATTGTAAAAATTCTTCACATCTCCTCCAGCATATTCATATTTATCAAACACATCTCCATTGCCAAACATGCGTGGATCTTTTTGTTCTTTCAATTTTTGAACCATCAATGCACTTAACTTATTTTTTACTGTTGTAAGTTTTTTATCTGTTGCCAGATTGATCATACAGTATGGATCTTTTTCAATATCATACAATTCTTCTGTCGGACGTTTACCAAAATTGAGTTGCCAGAAATTCCACTCAGCTTTATTGCGACGAGTATTTAAAATGTAAGTTTTTGTTGGGCCACCATCGGTATTTAAATAACCTGTTTCAGGATTGCCCATTGGCCAACGATCGGTTTTATAGTTGTGTAAATAGAGGTATCCATCTTTTATAATTCCTCTGATTGGATAACCTTCATCATTAGGTCTGCCAACATCATGACGCTCTTGACCAATCAACGTGTAGTTTCTAGTTGGATTTACATTTCCTGATTTATCGGAGTACAAAATATCAGTTAAGCTTTTTCCTGTAATAGGCTGCATGCCAGCTTTAGTTGTATTAAGTCCAGCTAATTCTAAAAACGTTGGAGCAATATCAATAAAGCTGACATAATCGTTTACTGTACGACCCGGACGCTTAATACCTTTTGGCCACATAATGGCTAATGGCATGTGACTTGAATGTTCGTACTGATTGCCTTTAATTCTTGGAAACGGCATACCATTATCGGAAGTAACAACAATGATTGTATTATTTAGCTCTCCAGTTTCTTCTAGTTTTTTCAATATTTTATCCAATTGATTATCGAAGTATTCAACCTCAAAAGCATAGTCTAACATATCTGTTCTTACCGAATCAACATCTGGCCAATAAGGAGGAACTGCTCTGATATTTCCTGGATTTAAGCCACCTTTTTTTCTTCCTGAACCAAATTCATAACTACGGTGTGGTTCATGACTGCCAAACCAAAAACAAAATGGCTGATTCTTTGGTTTTTCTTTCAAGAATACATCGAAGTTGGCTGCATAATCAACTTCAGAAATGCTACTTGTTGGTGGGGTAGTTTTTATTGCATTGTATTTTTTGCCAGCTAATTCTCTTGGTTTGCCATCTATTTTTCCTGCATTGCCGGGTAACCAACCTTTTGCAACGCTACCCACAAAATATCCATTTTCACCAAGTGCCTCTGCATAGGTTTTAAACTTAGCAGGAAAAAAAGCAGAATGATTGCCGGCTTCTTCTAATTGCCAACTATTTCTTCCTGTTAGTACACATGCTCTTGATGGTGCACATTTGGCGTTGGGTGTATAAGCATTGTTGAATAAGATTCCTTCTTTGGTAATACGGTCAAAAGCAGGAGTATTAATCCATTCACAACCATAAGCACTAAAACTATCCCAGGAGGCATCATCTGCAATAACAAACAAGATGTTTGGTTTTGCAGTTTGTGCATTAATTTTTTGTTTAGCACAAACTGATAAAATGAATGCCATTGCAGTATAAGTTAATCTAGTAAGCTTCATGTGTATTTTGTTATGCTTATTAAACCTATGTTTTATCAATATCCTGTATTAGGAACGAGATTTTTGTTTAAATCTATTTGTGCCAAAGGAATAGGTAACCAAATTCTTTCAGGTTTCCAGTTTTGCTTAATATTAGTAACAATGGTATTGTAGAAACCAAAATTGGTAACCATACCTGCAATAGCATCGTTATATTTATTAAATCGAGCAAGGTCTATTCTTCTCCATTGTTCAAAACAAAGCTCTCTTGATCTTTCATCTAAAAGTTCTTGTACAAAATCGGCATTAAAATAAGCTGTATTCATAGCGGTAATAGTAGCTCCCGTTCTTAAAGATCTTTGCCTTACTTGAGTAATGGTAGCTCTTGCTCCAGTGGTATTACCTGTAAAATGCTGTGCCTCTGCATGTAATAACAAAATATCAGCATATCGTAAAAGCGATAAATTAACACTACTTGCCCATAGTGCTGTACTTTTTAAAGCAGGATCCATGGCACGATATTTCCCTATACTATAACCACTTACATTTGGGTTATTAGCGGGTAAAGCGGTTGGTACAAAATACCTCACACCATTTACTACTTCTACAGCAGCTGTAGCAGGTATATTGCTCGTTAAATTATGAGCAAGTCTAGCATCAGTAGCAGCATTGTATTTTTTATATATTTCGCCTGTTGGTCTAAAAAATCCATAGCCACCACCTACTGTATTTACATTTCCTTGAGGGCACCACCCATTTACAATCATATTAATGGTCTCCATGCCAGCAGAATTCGCCGCCTCAGCATTAAATAAGCTCTCTTGATATTGCTCTGTTTTGGTTGTTTCTCTAAATAAATGATCGTAGCGTGGAGTAAGTATATAACCGCTGCTTGCTATAATTTGAGTTGTATAGGATAAAGCCGTTTGATAAGAGTCATTGGCATTAACCCAATCAAAACTGTTTAGAGCTAATCCAAAACTGGGTGTGCCAGAATTTTTTGCACTTGCTAAATAGGTATGCAATTTTGCCAATAAACCAGCAGCAGTCCATTTATTTACCCTTCCTAAAATAGTTGCTCTATTTGGTAAATTATTGAATGCAAATTCATAATCGACAATTACTTGAGCATATACTTCTTGAAGTGGTTGACGAGCTTTTAATGGATCTTGATTGGATGTTGTGTAAACAGGTATACCTCCATGCATCATAGCTAAGTACATATGATAAAAACCTCTTAGTAGCCTTGCTTCTGCTTCAATTTGAACTTTTCTATTCGCAGTAAAGCCACTGATGCCACCTAATTTTTCTATTAAATAATTAGCTCTGTTTATACCTGCATAAAAAAAGAACCACGAATTATTTAATGCTATGTTATCGCTTGTAAAACCTGCTGTACCAAACGGTGCCAAGGCTACATCGTTATAATTATTACGAATCAGAACTTCGTCTGTGCCACCATTCATTAAACAAGTTAAATCTCTACCAAAGGTTGCCAAGTTACCTTGGTCTTGTACATTACGAGCATTGAGTACATTGTATACGCCACTTAATGCCAATTCGGCATCTGAAACTGTTCTATAAAAATTTTCTATTGTAGCAAAAGAATAAGGTGTTGCTTCTAAGTACTTTTTACAACTTATATTTATTATACAAGTTGCAAATAAAACGATGATGCAATTTTTTTTCATATACTGGCTTTTGTATTTTTAAAATTTTACACTTACACCAACCGCTATTGTGCTGGCTCTTGGATAGGAAAATCTGTCTAAACCTCTCAATAAAGGATTGCTTGAGTTAACTTCTGGATCTAATCCTGTGTATTTTGTCCATGTAATTAAATTAGTGGCAGTAACATTGAATCTTAAAGCAGATAACCCCGTTTTTTTAAGTAACTTTTTTGGTAAATTATAACCTAGTCCAAGATTTTTTAATCGTAAAAAAGATCCGTCTTCCACAAAATATGACGAAGGTGAAATACTAATTTGCCCAAGACCGGGGTGTGTATTTGATGGGTTTGTTTCGGACCAATAGTTTTTATAATACGCTTCTGTAACATTAAATTGTGGCTGAAAGCCTTGCTCTCTAAGTTTTGCTTCATTAAAAATATCATTTCCATAACTCCACTGGAAAAAGATATTTAAATCGAAGTTTTTATAGGTAAATGTATTGTTGAAACCACCAAAGTGTTTAGGATTTGAGTTGCCTATAACTGTTCTGTCGTATTGGTCGTCAATTTGTCCATCAGGCTTTCCGGCAGGTCCACTAATATCAGCATATTTTAATGCACCAGGTACTGCGGTGCCACTTAAAAAAGCAGGATTCTCTGGTTTAAGTGTATAAGTTCTATTAGCAGCAGGTATGGTTGGGTCGCTATTGTTTTGCCATGTAAAATCGGATATTTGATACACACCTGAAAATTGAAATCCATACATGGTGCCTATTTGCTGTCCTATAATTACTCTACCAGCATTCTGTATCCAACTGCCGCCCATTGTTACAGGAATAAATTGTGCCCCACCAATATTTTGTACAATATTGTTATTGAAGCTGATATTGAAATTAGACTCCCATTTAAAATCTTTTTTATTGATATTGATAGATGATATAGAAAGTTCAATACCTGAATTATCTATTCCACCAATATTTAACCATTGTCTAAAAAATCCACTTTGTGCAGAAACAGGAGCATTAATCAACATATCTCTAGTTTCTTTTAAATAATAATCAAGTGTAATGTTTGTCCTGTTTTTTACAACACTAAAATCGACACCTGCATTGTATTGAGACGTTGTTTCCCACTTTAAATTAGGGTTAGGTAACGAACCAGGAGATAATCCAAAAATTACACTGTTATTGCTAGCAACATACGTGTTTTGTAAACTACCAAAATAGGTGTAGGCGGGTATGCCTTCATTACCAGTTTTTCCGTAGCTAACACGCAACTTTAAATCTTTTACAAAGTTGCTGCTTTTCATAAAGTTTTCATTAGACACTTTCCAAGCAAATGCGGCAGATGGAAAATATCCCCAACGGTTTCCAGGACCAAATTTATCAGAACCATCAGCACGTATACTTGCAGTAAACAAGTATTTGTCTTTATAATTATAGTTAATACGACTGAGATAAGAAAGACGATTATTTTTCCATCTATTTGTACTATACTCAAGTAAGCTAGCACCTTTTCTTAAGTCGTTTACACCAGTTGACTGATCGGCAAAATTTGCAACTCTATTGGTAAAATTTTCCCAATTATTACTAAAAATTTCAAACCCACCTAATATATTGATGTTGTGGTCTTTAATTGTTTTTGTAAAGTTTAATTGAGATGAATGATTGAAAGAGTAGGTTTCTGTTTGTGCTACACCAGCTAAGCCATTATAAAAATTTCCCCAACTTGTTTCGTTGCTGTAAAATTCTTGCAGCTTGGAGCTAGAATAATTTCCTGCAAGAATTCCGCTGTAAGAAAAACTTTTAGAAAACTTATAATCAAGTTTAAAATTTCCAAGTAAACGCATCATTCTGGTATGCTTAAAAGCATTTCGAATTAAATCGAGTGGAGAAATAAATTCATTTGAAGTAGGGTCTATCAAAGAAACATCGGTGGTTTCAGCAGATAATACCCATGGCCTTGCAACAATTAAAGCTTGTGTAAGCCCATTATAGCTATCTGGACCACCATTGTTTGCAGCGCCGTTTATATTGGATACAGCAGCATTTATATTAAACCCAAATTTTAATTTTTCAGTGGCTTTATGGTCTACTCTTACTCTAAAATTATACCTATTATAGTCGTTAAATTTTACTAATCCTTCTTGTTGAATGTAGCTTAATCCAGCAGCATAATTGGTTTTTTCATTTCCACCACTAACTGTTAAATTATGGTTATTGGTGATGGCGGTTCTCAATGCTTCATCTTGCCAATTGTATGCATTTACTTTTGAAAAATCTCTAGGAGCATCTAATGTTCCATTTCCATTTGTATCTACTCTAAGAAATGGGTCGTTACCACCTCTTAAAGCAGCATACGTTAAATACTCTTGTGGGTTAAGCACTTTTATTCTATTTGCAGGTTTTGAAAAACCTATGGTACTATTGTATTCTACAACAGATCTGCCCGATTTACCTCCTTTCGTTGTAATTATAACTACGCCGTTTGCACCTCGTGAGCCATAAATTGCAGTGGCTGATGCATCTTTTAGTACTTCTATTGATTCGATGTCGGCAGGGTTTATCATAGACAATGGATTCATAGTTGCTTGGGTAGAATTTGTTTGAGCAACATCATTATTATTTAAATCCATCTGAACACCATCTATTACAAATAATGGAGATGCATTTCCTACTATAGAGTTTGCCCCTCTAACTTGTATATTAATTCCGCTGCCTGGTTCTCCAGATTCAGAAGTAATATTTACACCAGCTGTTCTGCCTTGTAAAGCTTGTAGCCATTCTGTTGTTTGCGATTGCTCAAGTTCTTTTGCTTTTACTACAGAAACAGAGCCGGTTAAATCTTTCTTTCTAACTGTACCATAACCAATAACCACAACATCATCTAGATTAGTTGCTGCTGATACTAATTGAACATTAATAGTGGTTTTATTTTTTATTTCAATTTCTTGCGGTACCATTCCTACAAAAGAGAATAAGATGGTTTTTGCATTTGCAGGAACTTTAATGCTATAATTACCTGCCCTATCAGTTATGGTTCCTATTTTGGTATTTTTTATGCTAATGCTAACTTCTGCAATTGGCATATTTTGTTCGTTAGTTATATTACCAGTTATTGTTCTTTGTGCTAATGCCATTACAGTAGCAGTACAAGTTACCAAAATAGTTAAGATTATTTTTTTCATAATTTAGCAATTGTTATGGTCTACTAAGAGTTAGTTGACAGATTGAAAAGAAGGATTTTTATTTATATTTATTTCTGTTGATTTTTCATCTACAGAAATTGTTCCTGGTTTTCCTGATAAAGATTTGTAAGTATTATTTTCCAAAACAACTTTTTTACAATTGATTATTTTTAAATTTGGATGATTTGCAAAAATTGGTAAATAAGTATCTGTCTGCTCAATGGTATTTCCTTCAAAAACTAATCCATCAACAGACATGGCTAATAGTATTGGCGAATCGAATGTTTTTATTTTATTGTTACGGATGAAAATATTTTTGCTATACGTTTCAGTAATACTTTTTTTATCTAAATAATCTGGCTCTATTAAAATAATTGGATGCATACGATTACCCCCATAGCCACAATTTTCAAACGTATTATTTTCGATAGTTAAATTGTTTGTTGGGCCAGACTCATTCCATAAGGCTAAATCTCCAGATACATAAATACCTGCCATCTGAGATGATATGTAATTGTTTCTAATAATAACTTTCTTTGGAACTGAAACTAAAAAGCCCCTTGCTCTATTGTTTCGTACAATATTATTTTCAATTAAGGCTGTTGGATACCAAGAGGTATTTTCAATACCATAATATAAGTCAACTTTTCCTTTAACTGATTTATTGAAGGTTAGAATACTAATTTTTTCATTAATTCTCTCAACATTTTTAATTACTAAACCATCTGCTGTTGGCTTAAGACTGTTGTTTTCAACAATGCGTACACTGTCTCCTACTTCTCCAAATAAATAACCATTTTGATGTGGATGATAAGTTTCAACAGCTACTCTAAAGTCATCTAAAACCTTATTTACCCTTACGTATGTTCCATGAATATTAGTTGCATCATCAAGCATGTTTTCAAACGTACAATTACGAATAATCACTTGCCCCTTTACATTACAAAAATGTGTTGCATCTGCTGTTGTTGTTACCATTCTACCAGATCCTTTTTTAAGAACTACATTAAAAGCATCTAGGGTAATATTTTCGCTACGCTCAGCAATTAAGCCCATTGCACCTGAATGATGTACATTGATATTGTTAAGGAACAAATTTTTAGTTTTAAAAGACCAAAATATGGGGCTAGTTCTATTAGATAGATATGGACCTTGAGGAATAAACATTGAACCTATTGGTGGTACTTCTTTAATGTTACCACTTAGTTGTACCAAACCCTTTTTTATTTCTTTAGCGACTATTGTATTTCTCTCTAATTCATATTTTATTGTATTGTAATATGGAGCCATTGTTATAGGATTCCATAAAATATTTTGACCTATAGGCATGTCGTATGCTTCAGGAATGGCAAATCGAAATCCAAATTTTTTTTCGTAAGGAGAGTTTTCTCTCTCTAAACTTATCATCAACTCTCCATATTGTACTTTATAAGGGGTTGAAATTTCAATATCGAATGATTTTTTTTCTGGATTATTACCAACAACCTTTCCTTGTAAATAAAATGGAACTTCCCAATCAATATTTACATTTTTTATTGCAATATCACTACTACTTTCTATGATAAAAGGAAGCATTTTACCATGAAAAATCAAATCTGATCCGTTACCATCAATTTCAAAGCCACTAAACCCAATTATTGGAAAGGCCGATCTTTTCAGTCCATTATCATTATTAGTAATGGCACAGTACTTATCTGGGGCAAATGTGGGATAAAAATGATATGTTCCTTTAGGAAATAGTAGTTTCTTAATTCCCTCTTTTTTGCACTTTTTTAGGGCTTCAATTATAATTGGTGTTGCATCCTTAGCATTTTCGATATCAAATGAGTGTAGATTTAGTTGCTTACTCGCTATCTTATTTTTAGGAATTACAACTTGTGCATAAATGCTAAATATACTTACTGACAGGAGCAGTAATAAAATACTAGATTTCCGATACATGTATATGGCTTTTGATCGTTCTACAAAGAAATTTGTTTGTAAGTATGTCTATGTTTTCAATCGTAACATAATTGAATACCTATGTAACATTTTTTAAAATAAAATAAAATTAGTATGTATAAAAAATTGTTAATCAATTTAAAATTGTTTCGGTTTGATTGTCTAGTTTTGGTAATAACAATTTTGTAGTGATGATGTAATGATAATTGAAACATTTATTAGTTCAATTAATATAGTTGATGTTACTATAGTAAAGTAGAAGACTCTTTTTTATTTTTGGTTTTAAGTTTATACGATTAACGGTTAAGTATGTTTTTAGTATCCGAATTTATTCATGATATATAATATTTTTATTAATTATATAACACGTATTACATGAAGATGGTATTGATGTATGTG
The DNA here is from genome assembly GCA_051861445.1 of Chitinophagaceae bacterium. Classification (GTDB taxonomy): domain Bacteria; phylum Bacteroidota; class Bacteroidia; order Chitinophagales; family Chitinophagaceae; genus Parasediminibacterium. The sequence continues at coordinate 71,672 of JBHYCS010000017.1, forward strand.
TACATGGATGTTTAACAATTATCTACAATTGATTTAAATAAACTTAACTATTTGTACTTAATTTAAAACTTGAATGCAATAGCAACACACTTGTACTAATTTTTTATCTACTTTCGTCAACTCACTTGTTTTAAAGTATTTTGTTTTATCACTTGCCAACCCCCTGTGCTTTTTCATGATTGAAAATAAGCCCTCATATGATGATGCCTACTGTCTTATGAAAATTAAGGATGGTAATGAATTTTTTTTTAACCTCATTTTTGATAAATACAAGAGTAACTTATTCGAATATCTTTTTAAAATATTAAAATCTAAGGAAGTAGCAGAAGAAATTGTATCTGATGTTTTTATTAAGCTTTGGCAAGGAAAAGAAATAATAACCGAAATACAAAATTTTGAAGCCTTTATATACCGAGTTGCCTACAATAAAGCAATTGATTTTTTTAGAGCCTCTAAGCGTTCACCTAGCATGCAACAAGCAATTTGGGATATTATTAATGATGTTCCCTCAACTGAGTATGCAGATAAAAATTTGATTCTCAAAAATTATGCAGCTCTTGTGTACGAAGCAATTGATCAACTTTCGCCACAACGACAAAAAGTAATTAAACTACGTGTTGATGAGGAATTAAGCTATGCAGAAATTGCTCAAAAATTACAATTGTCTACCAATACTGTACGCAATCACATAGCAGCATCTATACAGTTTATTAAAGAGCATTTAGAAAAAAACAATTCCTTGTTTCTTACTTTTTTATATTTTTTTCAAAAATTTAGAGGTTAGATTAGTACATCCCTCTTTTTTTATCGTCATAGCTGTAGAATTAATGCTTTTCCATATGAAACAGGTAATAATAGAGCTATCTATTTGTTGTAATTTTTTGCCATCAACATCTACAAAACAACGTTTAACCAATAATTCTCCTGGCTAAAATGCCTTTTATGTTATTGTGTATTCTGCTACAATATACCCATTATTATATCGATAGATAGTAAATGAGTAGCAATTATAGAATTATCGTAACAATATGTAAACGTAGAATTCGACAATTGTTTAATCATTCGAATGCACAAAAAAAGAGGTTTAACCAACCAATATTAACAAACACAAACAAATTTTATTAATTTATAAATCCAGATGTATGATCAATTACAATTACATCCTTTTCAATAAAAGCAGCCTTTTACGAATAACATTACTGTTTGCCGTTGTTTTATTTTCTTTTTCTTGTAAAAAGAAAACAGAAACAGATACAACAAATAATAATACTACTATTCCAAGCGATTTAACTACACTAGAAAATTACAATTTTGTGCTAGGTACACATGCAATTTCTGGTAGCTATAAATTTACTAACGAAAATATGCTTGTAGAACAGGCAAAAAAAGTAAGAGAGTTAGGTTCTAATGTTTTGAAAATTACTTTAGGAAAAAACTCACCAGAAATTTATGGTATTAATGAAGTTGTAAAAAGTAACACCACCCTAGAATTATTTACAAACAATTTACCTTACAGAACAGTTTGTAATATGGATTTTAAGTACTTTTTCTTTTGGGTACATACACTTACAAACGTTGATTGGAAAACCACTATCAATGCATCTCAAGAGCAAGTTTTGTATAACGAAATGTACAATTTTGTTACGCATTTACTTACAGTATATAACAATTCTGGAAAAACTTTCTTTATAGGAAATTGGGAGGGAGATTGGTTATTAATTCCAAATTACGATAGAACTGTAACACCAAGTGCTACTTTATTGAACAACATGACAAAGTGGTTTCAAATAAGACAAAGAGCAATTGATAATGCAAAAGCATCTTCAGCATCTAAAAATGTATTTGTGTATCATTATATAGAAGCAAATTTAGTTTTGAAAGGAATGAATGGAGAAGCATGTGTAGCAGAGAGTGTTATTCCAAATGTTGATGTTGATTTAATTTCTTACTCAAGTTACGAAGCCATAAAAGATAAAACCTACGCTGTAAAGAAATCTACATTAGAAGCAATTTTTACATATTTAGAATCTAAACTTAAACCTAAATCTTCCTTGCCATTTAGTAGAAGAGTTTTCATTGGAGAATATGGTTATCAAGCAAATGCTTCTAAAACTGAAACTTTTCAAGCTCAGTTTAACGATACAAAAGATATCATGAGAATTTCTTTCGAGTTAAATATTCCATTTTCTCTCCATTGGCAGATGTATAATAACGAATACGAAAATGGAGTTTCAAAAGAAATGTCTTTAATAAATGAGGCAGGCTCAAAAACACGTATTTATTTCTTGCATCAAAATTTTTATAAAGCAATGAATACATATTTGAAAGATGAGCTAAAGAAAAATAGTGCTTATCCTTCAAGTGCTCAATTCAAAACAAAAGCATTAGATGTTTTATCGAAGCTTTAAAATTTTGAAGAATGGTTTCTAAAATCTAGTACACATAACGTTTACCTTATCACTCCTTTCATGAATAATAATCAAACCGAGTTTTCAGAACTCTTTAATAAATACATATCTAACAAACTTACTTCAGACGAATACAGTAAGTTTTGGAAACTCATGAATGAGGATACTGATGAAGTATTAACAAATGCAGAACTAGAAAAGTTATGGAATGACAATAAAGCAAACAACGACATACAAACAAACACAACTTTTTCAAAAGTAAATGAGTACCTTTTAGATAATCAAGATAATAGTGTTGAAAAACCAGCGTTAAAAAGGAAAATAGGAATATTGAAGAGCTTATGGAAGTATCGTTCAGTAGCAGCTGTAATCGTAATGATTACTATTTCTTCAATCTTATTTTTTTACAATAAAAATGATAATCAAAAAATAGTACAAACAAATAAAACTGTTCAACCAAAACACGACTTACTTCCTGGTGTAAACAAGGCCGTTTTAAAATTAGCAGATGGAAGTTCAATTATATTAGATAGCACAGGTAAAGGAGTTATAGCAAACCAAGGCAATGTAAAAATTATTAAAAACCAAAATGGTCAATTGGTTTATACAGTTGATGGAGTGGTTTCAAATTCTATTCTCTACAATACACTAGAAATACCAAGAGGAGGACAGTACAAAATTGTTTTACCAGATGGTAGTAATGTTTGGCTAAATGCAGCTTCTAAGTTAAAATACCCTGTTCAATTTGTAGGTTCAGAAAGAAGGGTAGAAGTATCTGGTGAGGCTTACTTTGAAATTGCAAAAAATCCCTTAAAACCATTTAAGGTACAGTTAGAAAAAATGGAGGTTGAGGTTTTAGGCACTCATTTTAATATAAAAGCATATACAGATGAAGATATAATAAAGACTACTTTGTTGGAAGGGAAAGTCAAAATAAATACGAATAGCAAAACCATACAATTAATACCTGGACAACAAGCACAACTTAAAACAAGTGGAAATTTAAAAGTTTTAGACAATGTAGATTTAGAGGAAACAGTTGCATGGAAAGAAGGAAACTTTCATTTCGAAAATAGTGATATATATGATGTAATGAACCAGATTTCTCGTTGGTACGATGTTGATGTAGTGGTAAAAAGACCTATTAAAAAACAATTTATCGGTAATATTTCTAGAAATGTAAAATTATCGCAAGTGCTTTCGATGTTGGAGCAAACGGGAGAAATAAAATTTTCATTTGAAGGCAAAAAAGTTATTGTGAATCCATAAATTTTTAAAACATGTAAAATATCCTACAAAATAAAGCCGCCAAAAAACCGGAAGTGGTCGCAACACTTCCGGCACAAAGGGCTTCCAATTTTAATCATTATTCCGAATGTTTATTGTATCACCCAAAAAGCAAAACTATGACATTTAAAGCTTTTAATTTTCTTCAAAAGCGAAAATTTATCAAAACCGGCCCACAGGCTATGCGGGCATTTTTAATTATGAAGCTTACTGCCGTACTTATTTTAGCTACCAGTTTACAATTGTTTGCCAAGACTTATTCGCAAACAGTTACGCTTGCATTTAAAAATGTATCTTTTCAAAAAGTTTTAAAAGAAATAAAAAAACAAACTAGCTACAATTATGTGTGTACATCAGATATGATTGATTTGGTTGGTAATGTTAATTTAAATGCCACTAATGCATCTGTAACCGATGTATTAAAAAATTGTCTTCAAAATACTTCTCTCACGTATTCAATTGTAGAGAAAACAATTGTAATTAAGCCAAAAATAAATACCGAGGTTCCAAAGATTGATGTTATTGAAACAGTTCTTGTAAACATTGTGGTAAGTGGAAAAATTACTGATGAAAAAGGAACGCCACTGCAAGGAGCAGCTGTTTTAATTAAAGGAACCAATAAAGGTGTTAGTACAGATGCAAATGGCGAATTTAAAATTAGCATACCAGATAATTCGTCTATGATTCTTGTTGTGACTTATGTAGGTATGCAGAGTAAAGAAATTAACGTTAAAGGAGAAACGAATGTTGTTGTTTCAATGAAAAAATCGGAAGGTGAAACACAAGAAATTGTAGTTGTAGGATATGGTACACAAAAAAAAGCTTCTGTAACAGGTGCAGTTGCACAAGTAGGAACAAAAGAACTACTATCTGCACCAGCATCTAATACATCACAATTATTGGTAGGTAGAATGCCTGGTCTTATTTCTAAAACAGCTAGTGGATTGCCAGGAGCAGACAATGCTAGTTTACAAATTAGAGGATATGGAAATGCTTTAATTCTTGTGGATGGTTTGCCAACTCCATTCAATAGAATTGATCCGAATGATATTGAATCTATTTCTATATTGAAAGATGCATCAGCATCTATTTACGGTGCTAGAGCTGGTAATGGTGTAATTCTAGTAACTACAAAGCGTGGAAAATCAGGTGAACCACAAATTACTTATTCTGGTACATACACTTCTCAAATGCCGTCTTCTTTTCAAAACACCGTAAATGCAGGCGATTGGGCAGAACTACGCAGAGAAGCTGCTTTAAATTACGGCTTAAGTCCAGGAGAATTTACAGAAGAAGTGGTAAATAAATTTAAAGCAGGAACAGAAGCAAATTTCCAATCTTATAATTGGCGTAAAGCTTTGTTTAGAAATAGTGCACCAATGGTACAACATAGCATTACGGTAAGTGGTGGTTCTTCTAATATAAAATATTTCGGATCTGTGGGTATGACAGACCAACAAAGTGTTTTCACTTCTGAGGGTTATTATTACAAACGATACAATTCAAGATTAAATGTAGACGCTAATATTTCTAAAAATCTATCTCTGCGTTTTGATTTGCAATATCGTTTTGACCAAGACCAAAAAGTCGGTTCTATAGATGATGTTATGGTAGATTTCAGTACAGCTCAACCCCGTTATTCACCCTATTTACCAGACCCTACTAAAAATTCATATACAGGTTTTCAAGGTAGAAACCCAATTTTAAGAACCGATGAAAATAGAAAAGGCTACGATTGTTCAAGCACTAATTTCTTCAATGGTCAAATCGGACTTAGCTATAAAGTTCCTTTCGTTTCAGGTTTACGTATTGGTGCAGATTTCGTATTAAGCCAATCTGCTGATTATACCAAAGTATTTAGTTTACCTGCAGAAGTACATTCCTATGATTACGATACCAAAGCTTATACCTATTTAGCTAATCAAGGAAATTTTATTACTTTAAGAGAAACATCAGCACGTTACTTCCAACTTTATCCTATGTTAAAAATAAACTATGATAGAGAATTTGGTAAGCATAAAATAAGTGCTATGGGAATAGCTGAACAAATTGAAAGTGGAAGTAACTCATTAATGGCTTTTCGAAGAGATTTACTTTCGCCTGCCATTCAACAACTTTCTTCTGGCGGTCAAGATTTTCAGGATAATACTGGTGGTCAAAGCCAAAGTGCAAGAATCGCTTATATTGGAAAATTAAATTATGAATTTGCAGGCAAATATTTAGCCGAATTTATTTTAAGAGCCGATGCTAGTGCAAATTTCCCACCAAACAGTAGATGGGGCTATTTTCCCGGAATTTCAGCAGGTTGGGTTTTTTCTAGAGAAGAGTTTATGCGTGGCACAAGTTCATGGCTTTCAAATGGTAAGTTAAGACTCTCATACGGAAAATCTGGTAACGACGGTAATAGCCAGTTTGCTTATCTTGCTGGATACGATATTGATGCAAATGGATTTATTATTGGTAATAAATACTACAATACAATTAGTATCAATGCATTGCCAAATCCTGTTATTAGTTGGGAAGAAATGACGAACTATAATGTGGGTATCGACTTGAGATTGTTTAGAGGAAAGGTTAATATAGAAGCAAATGTATTTTATAGACTTAGAGACAAAATTTTAGGACGTAAGCAAAGAACTGTTCCGGCCAATTTTGGTGCTACTCCTCCATTAGAAAATATCAATCAGCAAAGTAATAGAGGTTTTGAATTAATGGTTGAGTATAGACCTAAAGTAAAGAATGTACAACTCTCCATCATGCCTACATTCACATTAACTCAGAATAAATGGGAGTACATGGATGAAACAGCTTATACCGATCCTGATCAAATAAGATTATATCAGATGACAGGCAGATCGGCTAACCTTTCTTTCGGTTATAAATCAAATGGCATATTCATGTCTCAAGATGAAATTAATAAACTTAATTTTAATCAAGATGGTATAGGCAATGGAACATTGAAGCCAGGTGACATTCGTTATGTAGATTTAAATAATGATGGCATATTAGATTGGAGAGATCAAGATGTTATCGGAAAAGGAACATTCCCTGAAATAGTATATAGTTTAGTAATGGGTGGAACCTATAAAGGATTCTCTCTTGAAATGTTATGGCAAGGTTCAACAGGATTTAATTTTTATGTTTCTGGTGCTGCTGCTTCTATGTTCTCAAATGAGTCAATACCTTATGATTATCATTATACGTATCGTTGGCAACCAGATCCGGCTAATCCAACCAATAACATTAATCCAAAGGCTCAATTGCCTGCTTCTTCTTTAGGGTTAAATCCTAACAATATAAAACGTTCAGATTTTTGGATGAAAGATGCAACGTTTATTCGTTTAAGAAATATAAATGTTTCCTACAGTTTTAGTGGAAGTTGGTTAAAGAAAATGGGATTCAAAAACTTACAAGTATTTTCTTCAGCCACAAATTTAATAACGTTTAGTAAGCTAGGTTTTTATAAGAACACGTTTGACCCTGATGCAAATTTAAGCGGAGAGGGACGTAACTATCCAATTCATAAAAACATTGCTTTAGGAGTAAGATTTACACTTTAAAAAAACCATTATGAAAAAGATAATAATATTTTCACTATTACTAACAACTGTATTTAGTTGTTCAAAAGTTCTTGATATTAAACCACTTGATATTATTAGTGATGCAGATGTTTTTAAAGATAAAAACTTAATTGATGCTAATTTATTAAGTCTATACAATAGAACAAAGTTTCAAGAACTTGGTAAAGACGAAAACTTTAATATGGGCTTATTAGCTGGTCCTGGTGGTGAATGCCGACCTTTTGGCGATTGGCAAGATCCTTATATTGTTTCAATTAAAATTTTTGATAATACAGGGCCAGGCGTTTTAGACTATTGGGCCTATACAGCAATTAGACAGATTAATGAGTTTATTTATGGCGTTAATAACTCAACTTTTGAACAATCATTTAAAGACCAAAAAATTAGTGAAGCTCGTTTTCTTAGAGCATTCATTTATTTTCAAATGGTAAAAAGGTTTGGTGGTGTTCCAATAATTACTAAAGTGCTAAAGCTAACCGATTCTGAGGCAGAATTGTACCCTGCTCGTAACAAAGAAGCCGAAGTGTATGATTTTATTGGAAAAGAGGTAGATGAAATTGCAGCGTTTTTACCATCTACTTATACCGATAAGGATTACAGTAGACCAACGAAATTTGCTGCTTACGCTTTAAAAAGTAGAGCCTTTTTGTATGCAGGTAGTATCGCAAAATTTGGAACTGTTGCATTAGATGGTATTGTTGGCATTCCTGCAACTGAAGCAAACAGATATTTTACAGGATCTTTCGATGCTTCTAAATTAATTATGGATAATACTGCGTTTGCTTTATACAATAAAGTTCCAACAGATGCTGTAAAAAACTTTACCCAATTATTTACTGATGAAAAAGATAATCCAGAAATAATTTTTGGAGTTCAATGGGATGCAAAATTAAATAAAGGTCATTCTTGGGATGCTCTATGTACGCCTGCTGGCTTTACATCTGGATGGAACTCTAATTTCAATGTTTTCCTCGAATTTGTTGATTTATTTGACTATCAAGATGGAAGATCAGGAGTTGTTAACCGTACTTTGCTAACCAATAACAGATTGCATGATATTGATTCTCTATTTGGACAAAGAGATGCTCGTTTTAGAGCTTCAACATTTTATCCTGAATGTATTTGGCAAGGTAAAAAGGTATTCTTTCACTCAAGCACTAGATATAGAAATGAAAGTAACCAAGTAGTAACAAGCACAAGTGAAACTTTTTTAATTCCTAATTCTGTTTCTCCTCAATTTCCTGATGGTATTTATGCTAAAGCACCAAATCGTAACACACAAAAAACAGGTATTCATGTACGTAAAAGATGTGATGAGTTACTAACACCAGCAGCTAGCGGACAATCTAGTACTGATTTTATTGTTTTTAGATTTGGAGAAATTTTATTAAACTATGCAGAAGCTGCTTTTTATTTAAACAGAAATACAGAAGCATTGACTGCTGTAAATATGGTTAGGCAAAGATCTAAAATGCCAAATCGTACAACTATATCAGAAGCTAATATTAGACAAGAAAGACAAGTAGAATTGGCTTTTGAAGAACATAGATTCTGGGATTTACGTAGATGGAGAATTGCAGAACAAGTACTACACAACAAACGCTTTCAAGGTTTAAATTATGTGTACGATTTTAATGCTAAAAAGTACATTATTACTTTAAAAAATGCCGAAGGTGCAGCTAGAGTATTTTTACCTCAGCATTACTATTTACCATTAGGCAACGGAAGAATTGCAGATAATCCTAAGCTTGTAGAAAATCCTTTTTATAACTAATTTCTGAAGTAGTTACAGCCAAAATTAGTAGCTGTGTATTAGTGCAAATCAATTTTGAATCCATTTATAGAAATTTTCAAGGCAGTTGAGTTAAAACTCAACGCCTTGATTTGTTTTGCAGTTCCTAAAACTTTATAAATTAATTAGGCTTACAAGCCTTTGAAAATTTTTAGTATGCTTATTGAAACCGTTTCAAACACACGTAAAAAAATAGTGCTAAATACAATTCTTTCATTTTTCTTTCTTTTCTTTTTTCAGCTTCAAATTTTTGCTCAAAAAGGAACTAAGAAACCAATGAATGTAATTTACATTTTAACAGATGACCATAGATTCGATTTTATGGGTTTTACGGGCAAAGTTCCGTGGTTGCAAACACCCTCAATGGATAGGCTTGCTAAAGAAGGTGTTTGGATAAAAAATGCAACTGTAACAACAGCACTTTGTTCTCCATCAAGAGCTTCTATTCTTACTGGTCAGTATTCTCATACTCATAAAGTAGTCGATAATTTTTCTCCATTACCACCTGATTTAACCTTTTTTCCTCAATACTTACAAAAAGCTGGATATGCTACCGCATTCTTTGGAAAGTGGCATATGGGGCATGCAGGAGATGATCCTCAAAAGGGTTTTAATCATTGGGAAAGCTTTAAAGGGCAAGGTAAATATTATAACCCTCTATTAAATATTAATGGTGAACATGTTCAATATAAAGACAGTACTTATATAACAGATTTGCTTACAGAACATGCTACAAAATGGATGAAGGAACAACCTAAAGACAAACCTTTCTTTATGTATGTTTCTCACAAAGGAGTACATGATGAATTTATGCCAGCTCCACGTCATAGAGGTAAATATCATGGAAAGCCAATTAACTATCCATCAACCATTAATTTAACTGCAAAAGAAAATAGTAAAATCATTGGCGATGTTACTAAAAGTCCGCTAGCCAGAATGGTTGCTAACGATACTAATTACAATATAAAAGATATTCCTAATTGGGTTTGGGCTCAAAGAAATAGTTGGCATGGTGTAGATTTTATGTACGATGGTCGTGTTCAATTTGACGACTTCTACTATCGCTATTGCGAAACATTACTTTCTATTGATGAAAGCATTGCTAGTATTAGAAAAACTGTAGAAGAATTAGGTATAGCAGAAAACACTATGATTGTTTATATGGGCGATAATGGTTTTTTAATGGGGGAACATGGTTTAATTGATAAGAGAAATATGTATGAAGAAAGCCAAAAAGTTCCATTATTAGTTTATTTGCCAGGAGCATCAAATAACGGAAAACCGCTTAATGAAGTGATACAAGGTGTTGATATTGCTCCAACAATTTTGGATGTAGCAGGTGTAAAAATGCCAGCAAATATGCAAGGGCAATCATTTTTACCATTATTGCAGAACAAGCAAATTGAATGGCGTAATAAGGCTTTCTATGAATATTACTGGGAGTTTTCTTACCCGCAAACACCAACAACTTTAGGTGTAAGAGAAGGGAATCATAAGTTTATTTTCTATCCAGGTTTATGGGAAGTTTCAGAGTTCTATGATTTAAGTACCGATCCTGAAGAAAAGAGAAATCTTTATCGTCATCCAAAATGGCAAACTGAAATTGCAAGAATGCGTAAAGAATTATGGAAGTGGTTAGAAGAAACAGGCGGACTGCAAATTCCATTAAAACCAATTAATGAAAAGAGAGAAGATTATGGCAATAAAGGGTTGTATTAAACAGCAGCTTTAAAAATGATTTGTCATTTTAACTGCTTGTTTTGTGTAACAAAAGTTTTATCTCTTCAATAAACTAAAAAGCGTTTTTGTTTTTTTAGAAAAATTCTAATTAAGAAATCGAATTATTGTTCTTTCATGAAGTATTCTAGCATAATAAAATTAATTGTAGTACTCATAGTCGTTTTTGAAACAGCTAGTCCTAACGTGTTGTTTGCTCAGAAACAACTCAACTTTGGCTTAACCCAAAAACAGCCTAAAGAAACTTTGCCAAAAGGTAAAACGCCAATACCAACACCCGTTTTAAAATCCAGATCTAATAAAGTAGGTAATCCAACTTCTGTAGGTAGTTCAAAATATCTATTAAACAACGGTTGGGAGCTTACAGATGATATTACAAACTTGCTTACCACAGGTTCTGCTTTTAATGAATCTGTTAATACAAAAGGTTGGTATGATGCTGTTGTGCCAGGAACAGTTTTAACATCTTTAGTTGCTGCGGGAAAATATCCAGATCCATATTATGGTTTGAATAATTTATCCATTACCGATTCTTTATGCAGAAAAGATTGGTGGTATAGAACCACTTTTGAAAGTCCTGCTAATGAAAACGGGAAATTGTCATGGCTGAATTTTAATGGCATTAATTACCGAGCCAAAATATGGTTGAATGGCAAATATTTGGGTGATATTAATGGTGCATTTGCAAGAGGAACTTTTAATGTTACTGATGTTTTAAAAAAAGCCGGAAGAAATGTATTGTTGGTTCAAATCATTCCACCAAATAATCCTGGTATTCCTGATGAACAATCTGCACTATCAGGTATGGGTAAAAATGGAGGTGTTCATACATTAGATGGTCCAACTTTTTTTGCTACAGAAGGATGGGATTGGTTGCCAGGTATAAGAGATAGAAACATGGGAATTTGGCAAGATGTGCAGTTATATTTTACAGGCAGCATAACATCTTCAGATCCTCAAATAATAACTGATTTGCCATTACCTGATACCTCAAAAGCTGCCATTACTTTTAAAACAACATTGGTTAATCATAGCAATGAAACACAAGAGGCTAGCATTAATTTTTCTTTTGAAGGTGTTTCAATTAATAAAAAGTATAAGTTAAATCCAAACCAATCGTTACCAATAATTTTTACACCACAAGGTTTTAATGAACTAAATATTAAAAATCCAAAATTGTGGTGGCCTAATGGCTATGGAGTGCCAAATTTATATCATGCAACTATAAAAGTTACTGATGCTACTGGTATGGAAGAAGTGAAGCAAGTTCGTTTTGGAATTAGAGAGTACACTTATGAGTTATTGGCAGATACCGAAGAAAAAAAAGCAATTAGATTTACGTATAGTCCTACAAATTTTCAATCTACAAAACCAATTTTCGATTACACAAAAAGAAGAGAAATAAAAGATAAAATTTATGTTCCTACACTACGTAAAGAATTTCCACTTGATAAAATCGAAATCTCTGCAGAAAATGATAATCCATTTCTTGTAATACTAGTAAATGGTAAGCGTATATTCTGTAAAGGAGGAAATTGGGGTTTAGATGAGGGTATGAAAAAAGTAAGTAGAGAAAATTTAGAACCAGCATTTCAATTACATAAAAACTCAAATTTTAATTTAATTAGAAATTGGACTGGAGAAAGTACAGAGCCTGTTTTCTTTGATTTAGCTGATGAATATGGTATGCTAGTTTGGAATGATTTCTGGCTGAGTACCGAAGGTTTTAACTTAAACCCTGCTGATGATGCATTGTTTTTAGCCAATAGTTTAGAAATGATTAAGCGTTATCGTAACCATGCATCAATTGTTATTTGGTGTCCAAGAAACGAAGGTTATGCTCCTGCTGGTATTGAAAACAATTTGGCAGCACAAATTGCAAGTGAAGATGGTACAAGACATTATCATGGTAACTCGAGAGAAATGAATCTCAGACCAAGTGGTCCATGGCATTTCTTTGTAGATAATAAAGATTATTTTACAAAACATGGTAAAGGATTTACTACAGAAATAGGAACATTCTCTGTGCCTGAAGCAAGTTCAATTCGTAAGTTTATTGGTGTAGAAGATGAATGGCCAATTAATGATGTTTGGCATTATCATGACTTACACACTAACAATCAAAACTTAGAAGGCTATTTAAAAACGATAGATAGTTTATATGGCACATCTAAGAATTTAGATGAATTCAATAAAAAAGTTCAGTTAGTAAATTACGAAAGTCATAGAGCAATTTTTGAAGCATGGAATGCTAACTTATGGAAGAATAGTAGTGGTGTATTATTATGGATGAGTCATCCTGCATGGCCTAGCATGATTTGGCAAACCTATTCTTGGGATTTCCAAACACATGGTTCTTATTTTGGATCAAAAAAAGGATGTGAGCCATTGCACATTCAAATGAATTTGAATAACAATAAAGTATTGGCTGTAAACACATCATTACAAGAAGCAAATGGAGTGGTAGCGATTATGCAAGTGTTTTCTACTGATGGAAAATTATTGCATACACAGTCAACTACAACTGATGTTCCTGCAAATGAGAAGACAGATTTGTTTGATGCTGTTATAGATAATTCTAAGTTAACTGCTAACTATTTTATACGTTTAACTTTAACCGATAAGAAAGGTAAAATACTTGCAAGTAACGAGTATTGGAAAGCACTTCAATCAACAGGTCATTTCAAAGCATTCAATGAATTACCGCAAGTTCGTCTTACATCAAAAGTTACTGCAACAACTGACGGGAAAATTGTGGTTGAAATTGAAAACAGAAATAAAGTTCCTGCAATTGGTATTAAGTTAGATGCCTTAGATAAAGCCGATCAAATTTTATTACCTGCTTATTTCAGCGATGGTTATTTCACTTTATTACCAAAAGAAAAGAAAACAATTGTTTTAGAAACTGTACATAAAACAGCTGTTGAAAAAATTAAAATAGCTGGCTATAATGTAGCAGATATAGTACCTGTGAAAAAATAAACCAATAAAAAGATGAGAGTTTTATCAATACTTGTTTGCTTATTTATGGTTAGCAATTTGCATAGTCAAAAAGTAGTTAACTATGATACTATCATGCCATTAGAAAATTACAATTTTGTGCTTGGTACAAATTGTATTGGTGGTAAATATCAATTTAGCAATGACTCAAAATTATTAGAACAAGCAAAGCACACAAGAGCAATGGGGTCTAATATTATTAAGATTTCATTAGGCCCCAACTCTGTAAAATCTTACGATTTAAAAATTGATAAAAAGCCTACAACAACTTTAGAACTTTTTGCATCAAGTCCTGAATACAAGAAGGTTTTTGATATGGATTTTAAATACATTCAAGCTTGGGTTCATACAGCTACAGGTATTGAGTGGAAAAACGGAATCAATCAAAATCAAGAAAAAATATTGTACGATGAAATGTACAATTTCGTTTCCTATATATTGAAAGAATATAACAATTCAGGTAAAACATTTTTAATAGGAAATTGGGAAGGAGATTGGCTTTTACATCCTAATTATAAAAGAGATGTAAGTCCGTCTGAAGATCATATCAAAAATATGACTAAATGGTTTCAGATAAGACAACAAGCTATTGACGATGCAAAGAAAGCTGTTAAAACAAAAAATATTAACCTGTTTTATTACATAGAAGTTAATCTTGTTCTTAAAGGGTTGAAAGGCGAAAATTGTATTGCACAAAGTATTCTTCCAAATGTAAAAGTTGATTTGGTTTCTTACAGCAGTTATGAAGCTATCAAGAACAGAACGTATGCTCAGAAAAAAGAACAACTAGAGCAAATATTTAATTATCTCGAAAAACAATTGCAACCTAAAGACAATTTGCCATTCTCAAGAAGAGTTTTCATTGGCGAATATGGATACCATGCAAATATTTCAAAGCCTGAATCTTTTAAAAAACAGTACGATGAAACAAAAGAAATAATGCAAATTTCATTAGAGTTGAATTTGCCATTTGCATTGCATTGGCAGATGTATAATAACGAGTATGAAAATGGAGTATCTAAAGAAATGTCTTTAATAAATGAAAATGGAGAAAGAATGCCATTGTATTATTTGCATAAGAATTATTACAAAGCAATGAATGACTATTTAGTTGATTACAAAAAGAAACAAAAAAAATATCCATCTCAAAACGATTTCAATATCAAAGCTCTTGCTGTATTAAAAGCACTTTAATAAATAGTTTAAAAGATTTTAAACACTAAAATTTAGATTATGAAAAAGGTTTACCTCTTGTTTTTTTCTTTTACAATTTTGCTTGCTAAAGTTCAAGCTCAACTTAGTTTACCTATTTACGAACCATTTCAAATAAACTTGGGTACATTGGGTGGGCAAAACACTTGGACTGGTCCTACTGCTGTTGATCAAGGTGCTCAAGTAGTAGATAGTAATCTTGTTTATAATGGATTACCTGTATCAAATTCTTTTGCTGTAAAAGTTGGAAACCAAACAAGTGGAGCCATTCAGCAATTGACTTTTACTGCTCAAAACACAAAAACATATGCATCTTATTTAATTCGTTTAAGTGCAATACCACCAGCCTTAATTGCTGGTTCATATTATGTAACTATGGGTAATGGGCAAACACCAGGCGGAACAATGTATGCCATACCAAATGCAAACGGAACTACATTTGAATTAGGGTTTAATACAGTGGCCGCAGTACCAGCATCACAAAATACTACAAATCAGAATTTTACATTGGGTCAAACCATTATGGTGGTTATGGCTTTTACACCTGCTACTACTGCAAATAATGGCACAGGAACCTTATCAGTATGGATTAACCCTGCATCTTCTGATATTGCTATAGGTGCTAACGAACCAAATCCAACAATCACTGGAATTACAGGTGGTAATCTTGCTAATGTTGCCAATGTTTTTATTCGTAGTGGATCAAATACTCGATCTATGATTTTTGATGAATTAAGAATTGGTAAAACATGGAGCGATGTAACTACTAACATCATTCCTTTACCTGTAAAAATCGCTCAATTTAGTGTTGAAACGAAAGGCAATACCTCTACGTTAAATTGGGCTTCAGAAACTGAAATTAATTTCAACAAGTATGTTGTTTTATTTAGTAAAAACGGAGTAGATTTTAATGAGGTTGGTAATATTTTAGGTACTGGTAGTAATTCAAAATATTCTTTTATTTATAACCATACTTCAGATGGTTACTTTAAGTTGAAACTCGTAGATAAAGACGGTAGTTCAACATTTACAAAAGTGCTATTTACAAGTATTAAGTCAACTTCAATAAAAGTTGGGCCCAACCCTGCTTCTAACAATGTATATATAGCTGGTATGCCATTAGGCTTTAACAAAGTAGTAATTTATAACGGATTTGGTGCAGCAGTGAAAATGGATGCTACAAATAATAGTAATCTAACTATACCGATTTCTACATTGGCAAAAGGAAACTATTTTATAAATATTAGTAACAATGGTAAAAAGATTTATTCGGCAGTAATAACGAAGTAATCTTTTATGTAAATGTTTTTGATTGTTAATCAAAATAGCAAATACATTTTATACTATTGAGATGTAGATAGCTACTGTTTAATGAATCGACTTTTGGATATAAAAAATTGGGCTGAAATGAAGCCCAATTTTTTATGGGGTAAATGCAAGGCTTTTTACATTATATTTTTAGCTCTAGGCTATGTGTTATTGAGTAATTTGTTTTAGTGTATACTAGTTTCTTGAAATTTGAAATTGTAGAATACTGCTAGAAATATAATCTGAGGTTGCTATGCTCTTTAAAACCTAAATTTTATTAGTATAAAAGTAGTTCAAACTGAAAAAATCAATAGTCTATTTTTATCAATCCCATACTGGAAAGAAGTTTTAGCGGAAAATATAAAAGGCAATCTAATGAAAGATTGCCTTTTATTTGCCTATGTGCCCAGAACAGGAATCGAACCTGCACATCCTTGCGAACGGCAGATTTTGAGTCTGCTGCGTCTACCAATTCCGCCATCTGGGCATTTCTCTGTACGAATTGGGCTGCAAATATAGGGGCAATATTAGCTACTTGCCAAAATCCTATCTAAGTATTTTTTTTCAAAATAATATTTTTTTACTTGCAACAACTCTTTTTCGGTAGTAACACCTTCTTCATAATGCTCCAAAATTGGCTGAACAGTTTCATAAATTGTATTTTGTAGTTCTCTTACTTGCTCTGTAGCTTTTTTTATTAATTCGTTATTTCCTTCAGCTTTTGCATCCATCAAACTTTCGTTAATATCCATTACTTCCATTAAAAAATCTGATGGTAGTTGGTGTTTTTCATCATCTTCTAACAAACCTTTTAATTCTAAAACATATTTAATTGTTTCTTCTTGGTTGTTTAAGGTTTTATAAGCCTTGTTTATTAGTGCCGATGTTTCTAATGCAACCAACTGTTCAGATTCACTTGCTTGTGAAAAAAAATCAGGATGATATTGCCTACTTAGTGTATAAAATTTTTTTCTTATAATAGCCATCGGAGGCATCAATGAAATGGGAATTTCAAAAAGTTCGAAGTAATTCATGCAACAAAACTAATTTTTTTATTCGCCAAAATGGTATCTATATTCAAATACAGAACATATACTTTACAAAAGCTTTAACGCAAATGTTTAGGCTAATGCTTTTTTGTGGTTAAATTGCTTATCCAAAATTGATGTATCTATGATTTGTGTAGGTTTAATAAAAGAACAAAAAGTGCCAACCGATAATAGGGTAGCCCTTACACCTACTCAATGCGATTTTATTCAAAAAAAGTGGGGGGTAAAAATAGTAGTAGAGGCTTCGGAAAATCGTTGTTTTTCGAATCAAGAATACACAGATGCAGGAATTGAAGTGTTAGATTCTATTACTCATTGTGACATTTTGATGGGTATAAAAGAAGTGCCTGCATCGGCATTAATTCCTCAAAAGCAATACGTTTTTTTTTCACATACAAGAAAAAAACAACCTTACAATAAAAAACTGCTACAAACTATTTTACAAGAAAAAATTACTTTGATTGATTATGAATGTTTAGAGCATGAAGATGGTCAAAGAATTATTGGATTCGGCTTTTTTGCAGGTGTGGTAGGTGCTCATAATGGTATTTGGGCTTATGGTAAAAGAACAAGTGAGTTTTATTTGCCACGAGTATTTGAATGTAAAGATTACATGTCTTTAATTCGTCATTATTTTGGATTAAAATTACCCAATATTAAAATTGCCGTTACAGGTAGTGGAAGAGTTGCACATGGAATTATTGAAGTAATGAATTTGATGGGTGTAAAACAAGTGGAAGCAGATGTTTATTTAAAAAAACAATTTGCGTATCCGGTTTATGTGCATTTAAAAGGGGCTGAACTATATACTCATCGATATTTGAATACTTATAAAAGAGAGCATTTTCATGCAAATCCAACAGAATATAAAAGTTGTTTTCTTCCGTATTTATCTTGTACAGATATATTGATGAATGGTGTTTATTGGGATAAAAATATACCTAGATTATTCGAAAAATCAGATGTAAATAATCAATTTAAAATTCAAGTAATAGCAGATATCACAGATGATAAAAACGGATCGATTCCTATAAACTTGGGTGATCAAACCATTGAAAATCCTGTATACGGAATTGATAAAACTTCACATTCAAAAACAACTTCTTTTTTACAAGATAGCATTGATATTATTGCTGTAGGCAATTTGCCCAATGAGTTGCCAAGAGACGCAAGTAGCTATTTTGGTGAACAACTCATTAAATATGTTTTAGAAGATTTATTTGCAAACAAAGGCAGCATTATTAAGAATGCAACGATTGCTTATAATGGGCATTTAACTAGTAGATTTAGCTATTTAGAAGAATGGGTAAACGAAGAATAACGGAATATGTAAAACCTACAAGTGCAAGTAATAATCTTTCAATAATTGAATAAATGATTGGCTGTATTCATTATTTATTTTAACTGTAATTTCAGAAATTTGAAGGTTAGTAGCTTTTACTTTTCCTCCCAAAAACATGGTTCTAAAATAGCCATGTTTTTCGGTTTGCTTTACTTGAACTAGTTGTTGAATGTACAAGCCTTTTTGCTCGGCAATTTGTATAAAATATTCACTTCTTACATGTGGTAATAACACTGCAAAATATCCATTATTTGCCAATTGGTAATCAATACAATCTATTAGTGTTTCTAAACTCAATGCTGTGCTATGATGTGCCAAATTACGCTGTTCGTTTTGGCTTTTCAAATCATGGTCGTAAAAGGGTGGATTGCTAATAATCCATTGATATGAATGCTTGGTATTTGGTTTAAATGTTTGTATCGAAGTTTGTACAACACTTACTTGCTGATTCCATTTTGATAGTCTTACATTTTCTGTTGCTTCTTCAACAGCAAGAGCATCTATTTCAATTGCATCTATATAAATAGTTGGATTTTTTTGTACACACATCAATGAAAGCAAACCCGTTCCTGCACCAATATCTAAACATTTAATTTTTTCATCAAATGCAGGAAGTGTATTAGCCAACCATGCACCAAATAAACAAGCATCAGTTGTTACCTTCATTGCTGTTTTTTGTTGATGAATAATAAATTCTTTAAACTGAAAATATGTATTAGCCACTTTGTTTTATTTATGAAGCTCTTGCAGTAAATTGTCAATGTCTAATCTTTCAGTAACCATTTGTAGATTGCCATTTTCGTCGATTGGCCATTTTTCTTGTGGTTTATCCCAATACAATTCAATTCCATTTCCATCAATATCATTTAAATACAGTGCTTCAGATACACCATGATCTGCCGCTCCTGTAAGTGGATATTTGTTGTCTATCAATCTTTTTAAAATTACTGCCAAATCTTTACGAGTAGGATATAAAATGGCTACATGAAACAAGCCTGGCGATTTTGTAGAAGCAGGTGGTTCATTTTTGCTATACCATGTATTTAAGCCGATATGATGATGATAATTGCCTGCTGCTATGAAAGCGGCTTGTGTACCCATTTTTTGCTTTATTGAAAATCCTAAAAGATCTACATAAAAGGCAATTGATTTATCTAAGTCTGACACTTTTAAATGAACATGACCAATAGAAACTTGTGTTGGTATCGAATATGTTTCCATGATGTTGTATCCTGTTGAATTGAGACAAGTTGAAAATTACTCAAATCTATTTAAAATGTATATGCAAACGGCTATTGTAAGTAGTAAATTATACTTATACTTGCAATGTAAACCAATCTATGAAAAATTTTTAAATCCATTGAAATGGATCATCCAGTTATTTTAAAAGGAATTTCACACAGAACCTTGTTGTTAAGCATGATTGCTCTGTTGGTGATTTCTGTAAACGCTTTTTTCGATTGGAGTAAGGGTTTGTATTTATCTTCTTTGTGTAGTGTTTTTGGTGCATTGGTCATGTTGATCATTGCCTCAAGTGTACTAGCAGGTTATAAACGTTACATTAACATAGCTGCTATTATACTATTCAATATTTTATTTATCGGTTATACTTTTTTAGAAGGATTATCAACAGGTGCATATTTGTATTTCTTTCCATTGATTTTGGTAATGACATTTATGTTAATTGATGCCAATGACAAAAAGAATGAGATTTTATATTCATTTATGTTTACCATTTTGTCTTTTTGTATTTGCATTTTTTGGGCAAAGCCAAGTAGTAAATTCCAATACATTTCAGTTGATTTAGCAAAAAATACATTTATTGTTAATTCAGTTACGGCAATTTTATTATGTGCTGTTTTTGCATATATAGCTGTGGTGTATGACACTAAAATGAAACATGTATTAGTGGCTCAACGCAATAAAACAAATGCACATGCAGATAAAGTAAAACAACAGAATATACAGCTAAAAGAAATAACATTTATAACAGCACACTCAGTTAGAGCTCCGTTATCCAATATTTTAGGATTGGTACATCTGTTACAAAATAAAGAGTTGAGTGAAGAAGAAAAGCTGAAAATAATAGGCTTTTTACAAGAAGCATCTCAATCGTTAGACTTGGTTTTAAGAGATGTTATTGAAAAATCAAAGCAAATTGAAGAAACGTTAAGTACAAGCGAAAATTAAATTGAAAAAGAAACTACAATAAATTGTTTGCAATAATTGCAGCAACTTTTTCACCATCCATAGCAGCACTAACAATTCCGCCAGCATAGCCAGCACCTTCAGCACATGGATATAAATTTTTAATTTGAGTATGTTGTAAGTTGGTTGCGTCTCTCGGTATTCTTACGGGTGATGATGTTCTGCTTTCTGTAGCAACTACAATGGCTTCATTGGTATAATAACCTTTCATTTTTTTACCAAACATTTTTATTCCTTCTTGTAAGCGACTAGCAATAAAGTTTGGAAGCACTTCTTGCATTTCAACAGTAGAAATACCGGGCAAATAAGAGCATTCTGGTAAACTTTGGCTTTTTTTATTGTTACAAAAATCTACCACTCTTTGTGCAGGTGCAACAAATTTACCGCCACCAGCTTTGTAAGCATTTGCTTCAATCATTTGTTGAAAATGCATCATTAATAGCGGATTATCAGCAGTAATGTGTTTAAATTCTTTCAATTTTTTAAAACTATCAAGTGCATCTTTTTGTTCAACAGAAACAACCATTCCACTATTAGCGAAAATGTTATTTCTTTTGCTAGGGCTCCAACCATTTACAACCAACTCTTCAGCATTGGTGGCAGCAGGTGCTATAATTCCACCAGGACACATGCAAAAACTAAATACACCTTTGCCATGCACTTGTTCTACCAAACTATACGAAGCTGGTGGTAAATATTCACCCCTTGTAATGCAATGATATTGTGCAGCATCAATAATAGCTTGTGGGTGTTCAATGCGTACTCCTAAAGCAAAAGGTTTAGCTTCAATATGTATTTTTTTACGATAGAATAATTCAAATACATCTTTTGCACTATGTCCTGTAGCTAAAATAACAGCATGGGCTTTTATTTCATTTCCATCTGCTGTAATAATTCCTTTTATGGCATCTTTTTCAATAATAAAATCTACCAATTTTGTTTCAAATAATACCTGCCCACCACAGCTAATTATTTGTTCTCTCATAGCTGTAATGATTTGTGGTAGCTTATTGGTTCCAATATGAGGATGGGCTTCAATTAAAATTTTTTCTTCTGCACCAAATTGTACAAACAAGTTTAAAATTCTATTTATATCACCTCTTTTGTTACTTCTTGTATATAGTTTTCCATCGCTGTAAGTGCCTGCTCCTCCTTCACCAAAACAATAATTACTTTCAGGATTTACAATTCCTTCTTTATTTAAAGCTGCTAAATCTCTTCTTCTTGCACGTACATCTTTACCACGTTCGATAATAATGGGTTGAATACCTTTTTCAATCAATTGTAAAGCTGCAAAAATACCTGCTGGCCCTGCACCTACTACAATTACTTTGTGGTTTGCTTTAGTTACATTGGGAAAATGTATGGTTTGTAAAGTTCTATTTACAAATGGTTCGTTTACAAAAGTTTGTACGGTTAAGTTTATCCAAACTTGTTTACTTCTTGCGTCTATACTTTTTTTAACAATATAAAATCCGGTAATTGTATTGGTTGGTATACTTAAGGTTGCTGCCAACATTTGTTGAATAATAGTTGGGTTTGCAGCATCTGCAGGTGTTAGCTTTAAAATTACTTGTTGTTGCATGTAGTTAGGTGTTTATCCTAAAAAATAAAAAAAGGAAGTATGGTGTACTTCCTTTGCAAATTAAAGTTTTATTATTTGGTTTTTAAAATGGTAGATCATCAACCGGCTCAGCTTGAGGAGGCATTGTACTATAATCGGTAGTATCAATTGCTTCTTGTTGTTGACCAAGTTTAATAGTTTCAATTCTCCAAGCATCTAAATTAGTAATATAACCTTCTCTTCCATCTTTACTCCATTTACTGCCTTTTATATTAAACTGAACTTTTACATCATCACCAATTTGATATCTATCTAATAAACTCGTTTTGTCTTGCACACATTGAAACTTAACATAATTGGTAATTATTCTTCCACCAATATCTTCACTTTTTTCAATCACAAATTCTCTTGTTTTAAAGCTTTCTGTACGTTGCACTGTATCCATTTTCGCTGCTAGCTTACCAGTAATTTCGTAGCTCATATTTTTTATTGTTTTGGCGGTAAATGTAATAGATAAATAATGCTTTTTTAATCAAAAAAAATAATTTTCGCATTCTAAAAATTGTATCTTCCACTCCATAAAGCATAATGTACATGTATCGTAAAAAAATCCTTCTTTGTTCTATTGTTTTAAGTTTTTTCTTAAACGGATTTTTGTGGGGCCAAAATATAGTAGTATCTCATGGTGGTTATAGAATTACAAAAGATACCAAGAAAGATAGTGCTGTTGTAAAAATGTTACAGATTTATACCGATAGTATTAACAAAACCATGAATACCGTAATTGGTTTTTCAACCGATGGATTGGTAAAAAAACAGCCTGAAAGTGGATTGGGTAATTATATGACCGATGCTATGAAAGAAATGGCATCACAAGTATTTAAAATGCCTGTAGATGCTGCTTTTATTAACTATGGTGGAATTAGATCGTACTTGCCAAAAGGCGAAATTACTGTAGGAAAAATTTTTGAATTAATGCCATTTGATAATTTAATTGTTCTACAAAAAGTTAGAGGCGATACGTTGCAATCTTTCTTAAATCATGTAGCTGAAAAAAATGGATGGCCAATGAGTGGTATAACCATGAATATTAATGGAAAAAAGGCAATTAATGTTTTCATAAATGGTAAACCTTTGGATGCAAATACTGTGTATACAATCGCTAATTCTGACTACATTGCTAATGGAGGCGATGATGTAAAACAACTAAAATCAATTCCTCAAATCAATCAAGGTTATTTGTTAAGAGATGCTTTGATTGCTTATACAAAACAACAAACCGAAAACGGAAAATCAATCGATACAAAAACCGAAAAAAGAATAACCTATGCAAACGAATAGTCGAAGGTCTTTTGTAAAAAAATCACTTTTTACAGGTGCATCTATAATGGCTGCTAACTTAGGTTTAAAAGCGGCAGAAATGTCTAGTGGTCTAGGTTCTTTAACCATTTTACATACCAATGATGTTCATAGCAGACTAGAGCCTTTTCCTATGGATGGAAGTAGAAATGCAGGACTAGGTGGTGTTGCTGCAAGAGCAGAAATTATTAAACAAATTCGTTCAGAAACAGAGCATGTTTTATTACTTGACGCAGGAGATATTTTTCAAGGAACTCCTTATTTCAACGTTTATAAAGGCGAGCCAGAAATTAAAGCCATGAGCCTTATGGGCTATGATGCTTGTACTATGGGAAATCATGATTTTGACGCAGGATTAGAAAATTTTGCTACTCAATTAAAACATGCAAATTTTCCAGTATTAAACTGTAATTACGATTTTTCAAATACGCCAATGGCAGGTAAAACAATGCCTTGTAAAATTTTTCAAAAAGGAAATATTAAAGTAGGAGTATTTGGTGTAGGTATTGAATTAAAGGGTCTTGTTCCAGATAGTTTAGCAGGAAATACGATATATAAAGATCCGATAGACTGTGCCAATACAACTACTGCCTTCTTAAAAAAACAAAAATGCGATTTAATCATCTGTTTATCTCATTTAGGCGATAAATACGACGATGATAAAATAAGTGATGAAGTTTTGGCAAAAGAAAATTATGACATAGATTTAATTATTGGTGGGCATACACACCGCTTTTTTACCGAACCAAAAAAGTATACAAATAAAAATGGTGGCGATACTTTGGTAAATCAAGTAGGGTGGGGAGGCATTCAGTTGGGTAGATTAGACTATAATTTTGACAATTTAAAAAAGAAAAATCTCCTGAAAGCCCATACTGTAGTTATTGAGAGAAAACCAAGAGAATAAAAAATTTTTTTTTCAACATAAAGTGTACATATTCGCAGTCCGATAAAACTTTTTATACAGTTTTGTGAATAACCCAAAATCCTTTTAAAACTAGGCAGAGAAAACAACTTTAAATCAAACTAAAAACTTGTTT
This sequence comes from Chitinophagaceae bacterium, assembly GCA_051861445.1. Lineage (GTDB taxonomy): Bacteria > Bacteroidota > Bacteroidia > Chitinophagales > Chitinophagaceae > Parasediminibacterium. The sequence continues at coordinate 96,559 of JBHYCS010000017.1, forward strand.
AAAAAATCATGGCTACCACTGTTGTTAAAACGGCTGAAAACGTATGGACTAATTGCTTAAAAATTATCAAGGATATAGTAGAATGGCAACATTTTAAAACTTGGTTCGAACCAATTACTCCTGTAGAATTGAAAGGAAATGTATTAATGATACAGGTTCCTAGTCAATTCTTTTATGAATATTTAGAGGAGCACTATGTAAACTTGTTAGCAAAAACTTTAAAACGTGAATTAGGTAAAGATGCACGTTTAGAATATAGAATAATGGTAGACAGTGGAAATGGAAGAAGCGGTAGCATGGATATACCTACAGGTGGCCCAAAAACATTTAGCCACAACGAAATGAATTTCCCTTTGGTAATCGACAATCCTGTTAAAAATCCATTTGTGATTCCAGGATTAAAGAAAATGCAAATCGATCCTCAGTTAAATCATATATATACATTCGATAGCTATGTTGAAGGTGATAGCAATCGTGTTGCTAGACGTGCAGGAAAAACAGTAGCAGAAAAGCCAGGAGCAAATTCTTTCAATCCACTTGTTATTTATGGAGGAGTTGGTTTGGGAAAAACGCATTTAGCCCAAGCAATTGGTAACGAAGTAAAAAGATTACATTCTAACAAAGTAGTATTATACGTTAGCAGCGAAAAATTCATCAATCAATTTCAAGATCATAGTCGCAATAATGCCATCAACGATTTTATTCACTTTTATCAGTTAATCGATGTACTAATCATCGATGATGTTCAATTTTTTGCAAGAGCCGAAAAAAGCCAAGATGCATTTTTCGCCATTTTCAATCATTTACATCAAAGCGGCAAGCAATTGGTACTAACAAGCGATAAAGCACCAAAAGACTTAGATGGATTGCAAGAGCGTTTATTAAGCAGGTTTCGTTGGGGTTTAAGTGCCGACATTCAATTGCCAGACTACGAAACTCGTATCGAAATTTTAGAACGCAAAATGAAGAACGATGGGTTAGATATGAGCAAAGAAGTGGTAAAATATGTTGCTTACAACATCAATACCAACATTAGAGAATTAGAAGGTGCGTTAATTTCATTATTGGCACAATCATCACTCAATAGAAAAGAAATAGATTTAGAACTTGCCAAAAAAGTATTACGCAATTTTGTAAAAACAAGTAGCAAAGAAATTACTATCGATGCCATTCAAAAAATGGTTTGTGAATATTTTGCTGTTAGCTACGATAAATTGCTACAAAAAACTCGTAAAAGAGAAATTGTACAGGCTAGACAAATTACCATGTATTTAGCAAAAGCATTCACAAAAAATTCACTCAAAACAATTGGTGAACACTTTGGTGGAAGAGATCACACAACCGTTATCCACTCTTGCCAAACAGTAAAAGATTTGATGGATACGGATTCTATTTTTAGAGAAAATGTAATGGAACTCACTCAAAAAGTACAGTTAGCTTCTATGTAATATTGCGGCTCATTTTATAACTCAAACATCCACAATTTCTATACAAACGAATAGTGGATGTTTTTTTATGAGCCCATCTGTATATCTATATTCAACTCTAGTGGCGTTTTCTATGGTTTTTCCAAATTATTATTGATAGATATAGTTTTGATT
>JBHYCS010000018.1:0-93561 GCA_051861445.1 Chitinophagaceae bacterium
CTAATGAAAAAAGTCTACTTTTAAACTGTACTAAAAATGGGAAGCCTTCAACCCAATTAAGTTTACAAATTTCTAGAGCTACAATTGATGCAGGTAACTCAATAATAGCAACTATTGTAAATGCAAATGGCGTAGATAATGATGTATTTGTAATTGGATATATCGATAACGATTTCCTTTATTTTGCCCGAGAAACTAGGAACTATATAACGGTTGTAGCTGTGGTATTTCCCAAAACCCTATAAAGTAATGGACTGAGTGAGATTGTTAAACTTTATTACAAAATATTTATACTTCGTAAACATTTAAGAAAAAATTTAAAATTAGGTGAAAATGCCTAGTTTTTTTTTATTATCTGCATATAATTTAGCTACATCAAAATAGAACATGTGTAGCTTGTTTACATTCTTTTTTTATTGTTCTAGCGTCTATTTTGCTAGTACTATATAATCCAATTTCCTTCTGTAAGCCATTTAAGCAAAATATATCTATCATTAAACAAAGAGCATAAATAGATTTTTTTCTCAACTGAATACCATTTACTCAGATATAGTCATCATAAACAATTTATCAATTTTCTAAACCAAAACTAACCACATGAAAAACAATCTTTTTATCTTATTTGTCGTGTTATTTATATATGGTTGTAAGGATAAAGAAGACATTAAAGACACAACCGTTTACGTTAGAAAAAATGCCCATAGTGAAGCAGCTAAAGCTGATTTGGAAGCCTACAATGTAGCATTAGAAAAAATGCGTATTCTAGATTGTAACAATCCACTCAGTTGGTACTATCAAGCTGCTATGCATAATATTCCACCTTACGATTCTATGGTTAAATACGGAGGAATGGACTCTTTGTGTAGATCTTATACTGGCGTACTTAAAAAAGGTTGGGCAACTTGTCCACACATGAAACCAGGTTTAGAACAATATCATTTTTTAACATGGCATCGATTGTATTTGTACTACTTCGAAAAAATTATACGTAAGCTTTCTGGAAAAGCAGATTTTGCTTTGCCTTATTGGAATTACAATGCACTTTCAGGAAGAACATTGCCAGAAATATTTAGAAATCCTGCTGCTAAAGGGCTTTATGAGATAGAACGTTCTCCATCATTAATGAAAGGAGATTCGATAGACGCAGCTGCAACTGATAATATCGTAATGAATGTGCAAATAATGGGAAAAGATACCATTGTAATTGTAAAACCAAATGTTGCAATGGCGGCAATTTTAGATACGGGCTACTTGTGGACGGCAAGCGATATACATCATTTCAGCTATGAGCTTGAAGATGTTGTACACAATTGTATACATGATTATGTGGGTGCTACTTTAGCACCTTACGACACCGCAAGACTAAGAGGTATGTGGAATAAAATTTATCAAAGAAATGCATTCGATGTTGGTGGTACTTTAATGGCAAATGTTCCAAGTTCAGCCTTTGATCCTATATTTTATTTACACCATGGTAATGTAGATAGATTATGGTATGCATGGGAATTAGATCATCCTGCATTAAAATTAACATTGCCTGAATTTGAAAAAGCAGGATGGGGTACAAAAAATGATCCTATTAAATATGTGTTTTTTGATGAAAATGGTAAAGAAGTGGTATACACCTCATTTAAACAAATTTATGATACCGTTAGAAGCATCAATTATACATACGACTACTTAGCAAATAAAAAATCATTATTAAAATCTACTGAACATGCTTTAGTTACCACGAATGAAAAACTGCTTGGTAGCAAAAGTTTAGCCAGAGATGCAGGAGGATTTAAAAATGGTATTCAAGTATATGAGTTGCCTTTTGAAGCATCAAATGCAGAGAATACTTTTTACACATTAGAGGTAGATGCAGCATTTAGTAAAACCCCAAAAACTAGAATGGCCGTTTCTGTAATTGGTACTGCACCAACTGGAACTGAGGTTAAAAATGTAAAAGACTATTTAGTAGGATGGGTTGGCTTTTTTGGAACTAGTCATTCCGATGGCGTACACTCTATGTTTCATAAAAAAGCCAATGAGCCCTATGCTTCAAAAACAGTATTGTTTGATATTACAGATGAATTAAGAAAACAATCTGCTCTGCAAAAGAAGACCATTAAGGTTGTACTACAATTAGATAATCCAAATGCTGCTAACTTAATTAACATTAAAAATATTCGAGTGAAATCGTACCAACAGCAATAAGAAGCTAACGCATTTTTCATCTTATCAAAAAGTTTATTTCCATAAATCATGGTGCTGTAATAGGCATGCCTAAAAGATAGGATGGTGATTACATAAGTTCTAAAAACAAACAGGATGTAACGGATAAAAACGTCCTGTTTGTTAAGTCCAAGTAAACTTATTCAACAAACTGTATTAAAGTTTTATTTATGAGTGATTTTCCAATACTAGATTTGGTGGCAGGTATCATTTTTATCTACTTTTTACTTAGCATTATTTGTAGTTCTGCTGTTGAAATTGTGTTAACCTTAACAAGGGTACGATCTAAACTTTTAAAAGAATGGTTGTTTGTAATTTTCGATAAACCTGTTGATTATAATGGTAAACAAGTATCATTGGGACAATTGCTAATAGACCATTGTGCTGTAACAGGATTATCAGGTAAGGGAAATGCCCCAACCTATATTGATGCAAAAAATTTTACATCTGCACTTTTCGAGAAAATAACGTACAACGAAGACAATCCACTCAGCATTGCCAACGATTTAGATAGTCTTGTAAAATCAATAGAAGCCTCTCCATTATTAGATAATGAATTGAAACGAACGTTTTTAATTCATGCAAACGAAGCGGTGGCAGCTTATGAAGCAGTAAGTGTAAAAACGAAAAGTGAAATTGAGATTTTTAAGAATAAGGTAGAATTATGGTACAATAGTTCTATGGAAAGATTGGCTGGCACTTTAAAAAGAAAGTATGCTAGAAAGTTTACTTTATTGATAGCGATTGGAACAACATTGTTACTGAACGCTGATAGTATTTCTATTGCTCAGTTTTTGTACAACAATCCAGAAGCTCGTACAAAATTAGCTGCAAATGCAATGGCTGCTGCACAATCTGATAGCATTAAACAATCTGTAAACAATTTACGTGTACAGCTTATTAATTCAGGAAAAGATAGTACAACAGTGCAAGACTCGATTACATTAAATGCAATTACAGATTCTATCAATAAACAGGTGCAAACCATTAATCAAGCGAAAGCAGCATTATCTGATGTGTTACCACTAGGTTGGAACAACATGTCTTTTAAGAATGGTGATGGAAATTTTAGTTTTTCCGTATTGCTAAAATGTATTGCAGGTTGGGCAGCAACCGTTTTAGCTATTATGATGGGAGCACCATTCTGGTTTGATGTACTTAATAAAATTTCTAATTTAAGAGGCACAGGCAATAAACCTCCAATAGCACCAGCTAATACCGATACAAACACCTAAACCTAATTAATAACAATTTATAAAAAACTTTTTATGCCCATAACAGACATTCAAAAAAACAAAATTTTACAAGTTGTAAATGTGTTTGAAACAGGTAGTAAAGATGGCAATTATGCTAAAGTTAGCATTTATGAAGATGGCCCTGTTGGAGCCGATGGCAAACGGGTAAAACAAGTAACGTATGGTAGAAGCCAAACAACAGAATTTGGGCTGTTAAAGAAATTGATAGAAATGTATGTGCAAGCAAAAGGACAGTTTGCAGCTGATTTTAAACCATACATACAGCAATTAGGTAAACAACCCAGTTTACATACCGATAAAACCTTTATTAAACTTTTGAAAGATGCAGGAAATTTAGATCCTGTAATGGCAACAACACAAGATAGTTTCTTTGATAAACTGTATTACGAACCTGCTGTTGCTTGGTTTGAAGGAATGGGATTTACTCATCCACTTAGTTTATTGGTAATTTATGATAGTCAAATTCATAGCGGTAGCATCTTGGCTTTTTTAAGAGAAAGATTTGCAGAATCTGTACCCAAAAATGGCGGCAAAGAAGAAAAATGGATTCAACAATATGTAGATGTTCGACACGATTGGTTGGCTACACATAAAAACAAAATTCTTCAAAATACGGTTTATAGAACCCAATGTTTTAAAGATGCAATAGCTGCAAAAAATTGGGATTTATCAAAACCAATAGCGGCTAATAAAATTATAATCAGCTAAATATTGTTCGATTTTCAACCCCCTTCATCTATATGGCTATTAAGCAAATTGAATTGAATGAAATATATACTTGTAAAACCACCAATGGTGATATTTCAATACAAGTAAATATTGGAAATGCAAATGATGCAACAGCATCGTATAGTATTTTTTTAGGTACCCATTTTTTAGGAGCAAACTCTATGGTAGTTATTGGTAATAAAAGTAGTATCGGTTCACAAAAGGCAACCATTGCTGTTAATATTCCTGATGTTTTGGAAGAAACCAATTTTGCAAGTATTACTGTGCTTATTCAGGAAAACGGTGACATCACCAATTTAGGCCCGTACTCTGTAGAATTAGAACAGCAATTTGATACTGCCATTTTTGTACTTAAACTATCCTTTGTATGAAACAAGCTGCAATCATCGTTTTTGTAGTGGCAACTTATTTTCTACCGATTACAAATTATAGTCAAGAAATAACACTTCCATCAACGCCAGCGTTTAGTATTTTAAATTATGAGCCTAGTGCCGTAATGAGGCCAACTAATGTAAAAAGTTTATCATCAGACATACTAAACTCGTTTGATAAAAGCGGAAGATTAAATTTAAATATTGGTTTAGAAGTAGCACCCTATTGGCTAAAAAGCAGGGATGCATTAACCTTAAAAAACTATTTACAACCCAACTTAAAACAAACCTTTTTACAGAGTTTAAGTTTTTCTGCGGCAACCGTAAAAGATTCAGCATCAGGAGCCAATAAGTTAGGTGTTGGTTTTAGATTTAAGCTGTACAACGGTATTCCTGCAATCTCGGCGGCATCTATTTCACAAATAAAAAATTTAAAAATCAGGACGCTTGTTAGCTCTGTAATAGTTGGTATGGCTAGCACCAACTTGTTTGATAATACTCAGGTTGCCTTAGATGCTTTGTTAGCCAACTTAAACAGGCAAAAAGTAGATACGCTTGTAGTTGCTAATGTAAACAGTATAGCAACTAATATCATTAATAGTTATTCTAACGATGCTGCATCTGTAACCAGTTTTTTAAATCAGCTAAATACCTTGTGGATAGAAGCATTTAAAGATTTGCAGCAAAAAGTATCTGCCTCATTGTATCAACGAAAAGGAGTTATAGTAGAATTGGCTGGGGCAAATGCTTTTGCTACCAATAACACCCAATATGTAACCGAAAAAACAGGATTATGGGTGAATGTTTCTTATCATGTTAATGCTAACGACATGTTCACTTTTACTACTCGCTATCAATACAATAAAAGGGATACACTTGCTACCAATATTGATGCAGGCATGAATTTTTATACAAAATCAGACAAGTTTGCACTGTCATTTGAAGCCATGTTGAGATATGCTAGTTGGCAAATTCCAGATAGAAATATCAATAATGTTGCGATTCATCGAATCGAAAAAAAATCGTCTTATCGAGTTGCTTTACAATGTGCTTATAAGGTAAATGATTTAATCAGTTTCAATATAAGTTTAGGAAAAGATTTTGAAGCATTACAATTCAATTCAAATTCTTATTTCTCCCTATTTGGGTTTAACTATAGCCTTTTTTCAAAGCAACCCCAACAGCTACAGAAATAATTATTCCAATTCTTTTTTTCTACAAATACCTAATTCATTTTTTAACCTAAAACAAATAGAAACATGTCTTCGACAACACCAATTCTTCCGAACGGAAGATATCAAATTGTGTTAGCAGCAAGTAATTTTGTGCTAGATGCAAATGGAAAAAACATTCAAACAAATGGTTGTAATGTTCAATTGTGGCAAAACCTAAATGGAGAAAATCAATGGTGGAATGTAACTTTTAACCCAGCTGATGGAACCTATAGAATTGATAGTGTTGCTGGAAAAAGAGCGTTAGATGCGGTACTTGCACAAACCAATACCAATGGCTGCAATATTCAAATTGTAGATTGGAATGGTGGCAACAACCAAAAGTGGGTAATTGAAAGCTTGGGTAATAACAGGTTTGTAATCTTATCTAAACAAGTAAACAAAGCATTGGATGCTGATTTTGCTAGCAAAGACAAAAACGGTTGTAAAGTACAATTGTGGGATGTAAATAAAGGGCCAGCACAAGCATGGCTGTTTAATCCTGTTATTGCTTTAAATCCTAAATGGTTTGGTACTTATAAAACGGCTACTAAATGGGGTGGAGCAACTGGAGAATGGAAAGACTTTGCAACACTTGTAGTACTGTCTAACGGTAAAGTAACATTGGGGAGTGCAATTGGTTTTACGGTAATGAGTAATGTGGTATTTAAAGAAAATGGATTTACTTTTTCGAATGCTGATGGATCGAAAGGTGAAATAAATTTCGTAGAAGGATGTGCAGATCCATATTACTTTTCTCCAGCTACAAAGCAAAAAAGTTTTGTGGGAACTTATCAGCCTCCAACTAGTTCTGGTTCAGGTGGATTGGATTTTAGAGGTGAGTTTTTAATGCGTTTAGATGCATATTGGGTAGCCAAGTACAAAACCTTTACAAAATGGGGTGGTGCAACGGGTCAATGGCAACAACAATCTGAATTGGTAATAACACTGCAAGGTCAAGTTTCTCTAGGTGGAGTTGCTTTATCGAATGTTGTATTTAAAGAAAATGGACTTACTTTTTCGAATGCTGACGGATCGAGAGGTGAGGCGAATTTTGGAATTGGAAATGCGGATCCATATTATTTTTCACCAGCTGTAAATGGTAAAACATTTGTTGGTGTGTATCAGCCACCTGCTGCTACAGGTTCTGGTGGATTAGATTTTAAAGGGCAAGTGAATTAATTATTTCAATGAACACTCTGCTACTAATTGTAGTAGCAGAGTGTTTGTTTAATTATGGAAGTGATTAAAGTTTTCACATCTAAAAAGTGTATTTTTAGTTTTCAAGATTACATATTCTGTATTTAATTCTTTTTCACATTATTTCTTCAACCAAAACTGTTTATGAATTCAATCAAAAATTTAATATTATCATTTTCTCTTGTGCCTTTTTTTGCATTTGCCCAGGTAGGCAATAACAACGAAATATTGAAAAAAAATGAGTGGAATAGCTTCTTAAAGTCTACACAAAATACAAGTACAAATCATCTTAAAACAATTGATAGTTTACAAAGTATTATCTCTGAATTGCAAAAAAGTAACAGCGATAAATTTTTAGTAATTGAAGATGTGAGAGTAGTGAAAGACATTGTTAAACAAAATTTTCAGCTATTTAATGCATTTTTAAAAGCTGAAAAAACAAACTATAAAAACCTGCAAAAAGATTCTGTTTTCAAAACATTTTTTCGAGATACCAATATAGTAATTCAATTGAGTGGAGATGTGAATATTAAAGCTATTGAGGAAATTTTAGGAAAGAAAAATGTAGAAAATCAGTTGCCCATTTTATACGAAAAAATTAAAGAAGGAAGTATAATTATTCAAGAAGGTTACCCAGAATCTGCTCTTCCAAAATCTGGCATGTCTTTACCCGATTGGCCTGTTGGCTTTAATTTAACCGATGGTAATCAAAAGCTACAAAATATTTACTTGCAACAAGAAAATTGGATAAATGCCTTTTCGAATATGAACGAGTGTGGAGCAAGTTATTATCCCCTGTTTGTTAATGAACTAAGAAAAAAAACGGATTTAAAAGAGCGAATTATTTTGCAACTTAGATTCAAGCAGTTTTTAGAAAAAAAATGTAAATAACCTAAACTACCTATATGAAATTATTAAGTAAACACGTACTGACTTTCTTATTTTCTGTGATTGCTATTGGCGTTTATGCACAAGAAACAAATACAAAAGCAGAAGTTGACACAGGAGCTTTTTTGCAAGATGTCGTTTCACCAAAGACGGCATTACCTGTAGATATAAAGTTTTTAAATAGCTTAGAAAACAAAGTAGATTCTGCCGAAAAAGCTGCACTATTAGCTACTGAAATAAAATATCATCAATACATGTTTACACAAAGAATGAATATTTATAATTGGCAGTTAACTTCTGCGAAAGTTATTTTTTTTGTTGTTTGTGCTATTGTAGTGATGGGTTTAATTTTATCGTATCTCCAGTTTAAGGCTAGCAATACACAAACCATGTTTAAACTGCAACAGTCTGCTGCTGGCAATACAACTATTAGTGGCAATACCGAAACAGGCAATACAAAACTAGAAATTTCAAAAGAGGGTATTAAAATAGATTCTGCCGTTATTGGTTTAATTATTTTGGTATTGTCTATTGTATTTTTCTTTTTGTATTTAAAATATGTTTTCCCTATTCAAACCCCAACTCAGTAAGCGATTTTTTATTTCATTAATACTTTTAGTATGAATCAATCTGTTGTATCTGCACCAGATGCTGCTCAACTTATTTCAGCCACAGCATTACGAAGATGGATAGGTGTTTTAGGCATTACATTGCCTTGGAGTTTGTATGTAGGATATCGCTGTTTTAATGTTTCATTCGATGCTCCATCTTCTATTAGCCATTATTATTACACCAACATGGGTACTTACTTTACAGCTATTTTGTCTGTAGTTGCTATTTATTTGTATGCTTATAGGGGATATAATTTACACGACCGAATTGTTACCAATTTTGCGGCTATTTGTGCATCGTTAGTGGTTTTTTTTCCTGCCAATATGCAACAGTGCAATGCTTGTAGTTGCTTTGTTGCCAATATTTTGTTTTTACCTGATAATTCGGTTAGAAATACCATTCATTATGTAGCCGCCATTTTATTGTTTGCTTCTTTTGCTTATATAGCGTTGATACTTTTTGTAAAAACAGACACTACAAACGCCTCTATCGTTTCCAAACAAAAACAACAGCGTAATTTTATTTTTAAAGTTTGTGGATATACTATTATTGTAAGTATGGTATCTATTTATGTATTTACAGAAACAACTCTGCAATATAGAAGTTGGGTGAGAGATTTACATTTAAACACATTTTTGTTCGAAGCCATTGCTTTGCAGGCCTTTGGTATTTCTTGGCTGATAAAAGGAAAAACTTTTTTTGCCGACAAACCTCGATCCAACCAACCATTTATGACTATCGTATAATTGAGATTTAATTACAGCGTTGAAAGTTTAAAATAAGGAGAATGGCTATGATTCTCCTTATTTTAATAGTATAAAACAAATTATTTCTTCTTCCAATTTTGTCTTAAATCTAATGTTGCAGGATATTCTTTGTTTATTGCCAAAGGTGGTGCATCGCACACAAAAGGAGCTCTGTTTTGTTCAATAAAATGTTCTACAAATGATAACATTGGAGCTTTAGGTTCAATCACATCAGGTGTATGTCCTTGATCCCAAAAACGGCTCACTCTTCTCGATTCTGCTTCATAACTATTTATTGGAAATGAATCGTAATTTCTTCCTCCAGGATGAGCCACATAATAAGTGCAACCACCAATGCTTTTTCCATTCCACGTATCTACAATATCAAAAACCAATGGTGTATCAACACCAATTGTAGGGTGCAATGCACTTGGTGGTTGCCAAGCTCTGTAACGTATTCCACTAACGTATTCTCCTTTAATATCTGTAGCTCTTAGTGGAACTCTAGCACCATTACACAATAAAGCATATCTGCTATCATTCATGCCAGTAAGTTTCACTTGAATTCTTTCTAAAGAAGAATCTACAAATCTGGCTGTTCCACTACTGCTCATTTCTTCACCCAATACATGCCAAGGTTCAATACCCATTCTAATTTCTAAATGAATTCCTTGTACTTGAATAGAGCCATAATGTGGAAATCTGAATTCGAAAAATGGTGCAAACCAACTAATATCAAATGCATAACCAGCACTATTTAAATCGTTTACTACTTCTTTCAAATCTTGTTGAACGTAATGAGACAACATAAATTTATCATGTAATTCAGTTCCCCATCTAACTAAGTTATGCTTGTAAGGTTTATTCCAAAACCAAGCCACCAAGGCTCTAATCAACAGCATTTGCACCAAACTCATTTGTTTATGTGGTGGCATGTCAAATGCTCTAAATTCTAAAATTCCTAAACGTCCACTTGACGAATCGGGTGAAAATAATTTATCTATACAAAATTCTGCTCTGTGTGTATTGCCAGTAATATCGGTTAATAAATGTCTAAATAAACGATCTACTAACCAAAATGGAACGAAACCATTTTCTGGAATTTGGCTAAATGCAATTTCCATTTCGTAGAGTTTTTCGTCTCTACCTTCATCAATACGAGGAGCTTGACTAGTTGGTCCAACAAATGCACCTGAGAATAAATACGATAATCCTGGATGATGCTGCCAATAGGTAATTAAACTACGTAAAACATCTGGTCTTCTCAGTAATGGACTATCACTTGGTGTTGCTCCACCAATAGTTATGTGATTGCCTCCACCTGTGCCTGTGTGTCTTCCATCCAACATAAATTTTTCTGTACCAAGTCTAGATAAATAGGCTTGTTCATATAAGGTATCAATATTGTAAAGTAGTTCTTTCCAATTTTTAGATGGATGAATATTTACCTCAATTACACCAGGATCTGGTGAAACCACCAACCGTTCCATTCTATTGTCTCTAGGTGGTTCGTAGCCTTCTATACGTATTGGAATTTGTAATTGTTCAGCAGCTGCTTCAATAGATGCTACTAAATCTAAATAGTGTTCTACATACGAAACTGGAGGAATAAAAATGTAAATAATTCCATCTCTAGCTTCTACACACAACGATGTTTTAATGGTATCTACATCAAAAAGAGGTTTTGTTTCTGGTTCTTCTTCTTTTTGTTTAGCAGCTAGTTTTTCTTTTGCGGCTAATTCTTTTTTCTTTTGTTCAGATAAATTTTGGGTAGAATTACTTGGTGTTTGTTCTGCAATACGTTGAGGTGGTGCAGTATGTTCAGAAATTAAGCCATATCTACTAACAATATTTGCATGATAGTTTTCTAATGGTGGCACTTCTTCAAACAAACTTCTTTCTACAATTTGTGGCTCTTTATCTTTTGCAATTACGGGTAACGATTTTAATGGTAAACGCAAGCCAATAGGAGAGTTGCCTGGCATTAAAAACAAATAGTTTCTACTTAATTGCCATTTACAGCTTCTCCATTTATTGTTCCAAAAATTCCATTCTAATGGCAATACATAACCTGCTGGTGTATCTAACCCATTTTCAAGTAATTGAGCCAATGTTCTTCTTTCAATACTATCTTTTAAATTGGCTTTTAATGGATCAATATTTATAGGAATTTTTTCTTCTGTCCATAAAAAATAAAATACATCTTCATAAGCAGGTGTTACGTTTTCTTCACTTACAGCCAATCGTTTAGCTAATTCTTTAGCAAAATTTTCTGCATCTTTTGAAGTGTATTTTTTGGGATGATTTTCTAAAGCCATTAAGGCTTTATTCTTCCAAATAGGAAATCCATCTTTTCGCCAAAACAATCCATATTGCCAACGAGGTAAAGGTTCACCAGGATACCATTTTCCCTGACCATAATGCAACATGCCATTTGGACCAAATTGTTCTCTTAGTCTAAATATTAATTCATGTGATAAAGCTCTTTTGTGTTCACCATCAGCTGCTGTATTCCATTGTGCCGATTCCATATCATCAATCGAAACAAATGTGGGTTCTCCACCCATTGTCATGCGTACATCTCCTCTTTCTAAATCTTCATCTACTTTATATCCTGTAGCTACAATTGAAGCCCATTGTTCTTCTGAATAAGGTTTGGTAACTCTTGGGTCTTCATGAATTCTTGTAACCGTATTTTCAAACTCAAAAGTGGTTTCGCAAATATCACTTGCACCTACAACGGGTGCTGCACTTACATAATCAGGAGTACAAGCCAATGGAATATGCCCTTCACCTGCAAATAAACCAGAAGTAGGGTCTAAACCTATCCAACCTGCACCAGGCACATATACTTCACACCATGCATGTAAATCTGTAAAATCTGCTTCAGGACCAGAAGGGCCATCCAACGATTTTATATCTGCTGTAAGCTGCACTAAATAACCCGAAACAAAACGAGCTGCTAAGCCTAAATGCCTTAGAATTTGTACCAATAACCATGCACTATCTCTACAAGAACCCAATGCTTTACAAAGTGTTTCTTCGCAAGTTTGTACACCAGGTTCCATACGAATGCTGTAGTTAATGTCTTTGTTCAGTTTTTGATTTAAAAAAACTAAAAAATCGTTGATGCCAATATCTTTTGGAATTTCTAAACCAGCAATCCATTCTTTTAAAAGTGGTCCATCATCTTTTATTTCAAAATACGGAATCAATTCTTTTTGAAGTTGATGAGCATATTTAAATGGATATTTTTCAGCGTATTCTTCCACAAAAAAATCAAATGGATTAATCACCACCATATTGGCAATTACTTCTACATCTATCGATAAATGATCGGTTTTTTCAGGAAAAACAACCCTTGCTTGGTAATTCCCAAACGGATCTTGTTGCCAATTGATGAAATGATTTTTGGGAGAAATTTTAAAGGTATAAGCCTCAATTGGCGTTCTTGAATGAACGGCTGGTCTTAATCGAAAAATGTGTGGTGATAAAGACACCAATCTGTCGTACTTATAAACTGTTTTGTGACGAATAGCAACACGTATAGCCATACAATAATCAATTGAATTGTTTGAGTTCGAGGCAAGCGTTGTAAACAAATAAAGTAAACTCTTTTTTGCTGTATTTCAAAATATTTAATCTAGTAAAGCAATGATTGCTTAAAATCTATGCTTTATGCTAAATAGTAGTATGTTATTTTAAGAAAACAGTATTTTAATTGAAAAATATTGTTGAATATTTATCAATTAAAAAAAAGTGCTCATTTTATGGTTTCTTTTTATATAGCAGTTTAATGGTAGCATTTTTTTTCATATCGCTACTGAGTACAATTTCATGTCTTTTCTTTCCATCATACAAAATGAGTACGGCTGTGTTAGGGGCAACTTCTCCTTCGTTGTGAGCAAACATACTTAGTTCGTTGTAGGCTGCACTTGTGTCTAACTGTATGGTTGTTGAAAGAGCATTGAAGTGTAGCATACTTTTCGGAATAATTTCTTTTTGATTAAGGAATAACGAAACCGAATCGTAATCAATGGCACCGTTATCGTATAATTCAATTTTTAAAGTAGATTCTTCTACTTCAATTTCTGTAAATATTTCTTGTGCTCTTTTATTAAATGCTTCTTCAACATCATTAGTCACAATTTTTTGGTTAACAGTTGTATTTTTTCCCTCAGTCTTTTCTTCACTTACTTGTTCTTTAAATGTTTCTAAAGATTGGATTGTTGTGTCTTCATTCTTTTTCAAACTAAAATTTATTTCAGGACAAGTGTATTTGTAATCATCATCTGTAAACATGATTCCACTTAATACCGAATTTACTTTTGAAACCCTCAATGTGAATTCTGCAAAAGATGGACAATCAATCCCAATTTTTGTGTTAGAAGATTTGAAAAAAATGATGGGTTGTTTTTTTAGGGATAATTTTCTGGTAGTTGCATTAAATGTTCCTTCAACTGCATTGCTAAATAAACTATCTCTAAAATAATAGTTCATAGTGCCTGTTACCAATTTTCCTTTCTGAACTAATGAAAGTTCAGTCATATAGTTGTTGTTCCCATCCATGTTTTTTACAATTCCCAAACCATACCATTTTCCTGTAACTGTTTGTGCTTGCAATTGAAAAGCAATAACTAAAAATGCAAAAAGCTGAAAACAAAATCTACCCATCATAACATTATTGTGTAAAGTGCATAAAACTATGTGCAACCAATTATATAGGCAAATCAATTGCCAAACTTTTCATTTTTATTAGAAATGCTATTTATAAAATATTATAATGCTAACAGATGTTAGTTTCATTCACTTATATTTGTTTTCTAATTGTAAAACAATGAATTCAAAAACGGTATATATAGTTGCTGCTGTAAGAACACCCATTGGAAGTTTTGGAGGCAGTTTAAAAGATTTTTCTGCTACTCAATTGGGAGCAATTGCTATAAAAGCAGCTGTCGAAAAATCAGGAATTTCACCCGAAGAAATTGATGAAGTATTGATGGGGTGTGTAATTCAAGCAGGTTTAGGACAAGCACCTGCTCGTCAAGCGGCTAAGTTTGCCGGTTTGCCGAATAAAGTTATATGTACAACGGTAAATAAAGTTTGTGCAAGCGGCATGAAAGCCATTGCACAAGGTGCACAAAGCATTTTGTTAGGCGATGCTGATGTTGTGGTTGCAGGTGGCATGGAAAGTATGAGTAATGTGCCATTTTACGCTACTAAAATGCGTTGGGGAAATAAATATGGTGATGTGAGTTTTTTAGATGGTTTAGCAAAAGATGGATTAACAGATGTGTACGATGGAAAAGCAATGGGAAATGCTGCTGAATTATGTGCTAAAGAATGTAATATTTCTAGAGAAGATCAAGATGCATTTGCCGTTGAAAGCTATAAAAGAAGTCAAGCTGCCATTGAAAAAGGTTGGTTTGATGCAGAAATTGTGCCTGTAGAAATTCCTCAAAAAAATGGAACTACTATTTTAATCTCAAAAGACGAAGAACCTTACAATGTTAAGTTTGATAAAATTGCTAGCCTAAAGCCTGCATTTGTAAAAGATGGAACGGTTACTGCAGCTAATGCAAGTACCATGAACGATGGTGCTGCTGCTGTTGTATTAATGAGCAAAGAAAAAGCAGATGCATTGGGTATAAAACCTTTAGCAATTATTGCTAGTTATGCAGATGCTGAACAAGCTCCTGAATGGTTTACTACAACACCTTCTTTAGCTGTTCCGAAAGCGATTGCGAAAGCAGGTTTACAAATGAGTGATATTGATTTTATAGAATTGAATGAAGCATTTAGTGTGGTAGGAATTGCCAATATGCAAAAGCTTGGGGTTTCTGCAGAAAAAGTAAACGTACATGGTGGAGCTGTTTCTATTGGTCATCCATTAGGTTGTAGTGGAGCAAGAATAATTGTAACATTAATTCATGTATTACAACAACATAAGGGTAAACATGGTGTGGCAGGAATTTGTAATGGTGGAGGTGGTGCAAGTGCAATGGTTATTAGCTTGCCATAATTTTTAACTTTAAATTTTCAAAATAAAAAAAGGAGACCGTTTTTTGATGGTCTCCTTTTTTGTACAATTTTTTTGGCGTTATTCTAAAATGTTTTTACCTGTCATGGCTTTGCTAACAGCAGCATCCATAGCTCTTTCAGCAAAAGGACGAGTAATTTCATTCAACTCTTCAATTTTGGTTTGTATGAGGTTTTTATCGTCCATTGTTATAGCCAATTGTAAAGCTTGCATGGCTTGAGCAGTTTGTGTTAATTCTTCTTTTGTAACCAAATGATTGTTTTTGGTAAGAAAGTTTTCTGTTACTGATAAAATTTGTTCTCCCTCTGTTTTTGCTTCTACCAATGCTCTAGTTTGTATATCTTGTTTTGCATTGGTGATGCTATCTAATAGCATTTTTTCTACATCTTCATCACTTAATCCATACTGTGGTTTTACTTCAATCGTTTGTTCTACACCGCTTCTTAATTCTTTTGCTTTTACAACCAAAATTCCATCGGCATTAATTAAAAAACTTACTTCCACTTTTGGTAATCCTGCTGGCATTCCAGGAATACCAGTTAAATTAAATTCTGCTAGTTTTCTATTGTCTTTTACCAAATCTCTCTCACCTTGATATACAGAAATACGCATTCCACTTTGTCCATCTTTATGAGTGGTGTATTGTCTGCCTACTTTTGTAGGAATTTTTGAATTACGAGGAATTAATACGTCCATCAATCCCCCCATGGTTTCTATTCCTAGGCTTAAAGGCGTAATATCTAACAATAAAAATTCTTTATTATTTCCAGCTAAAATATCCGCTTGAACAGCGGCACCTAATGCCACAACTTCATCCGGATTTACACTGTCATTTACTTGCTTTCCAAAAAAGTTACTTACTGCTTTTTTAACAGCCGGTACTCTTGTACTACCACCAACCATTACAATCGTATCAATTTCTTCTTTTTGTACAACAGCATCTGTTAAAGCTTTATGGCAGCATTGAATTGTTTTATCTATTAAAGGTGCAATTAAGTCTTCAAAAGTTGATTTTGATATTTTTAAAATATCACCATTTATTGCAGCTTCAAAATCATCATGATTACTTAAATTTTTTTTTGCAGCTTCTGCCGTTAAACGCAACGTTTGAGATAATTGTTGATTTTGTAATAAGTCACTTTTTAAAATTCCATGTTGTTGTAACCAATATTCAATAATAACTCTATCAAAATCATCTCCACCTAAATACGTGTCACCATTGGTACTTAATACTTCAAAAATGCCGTTGCTTATTTTTAATATCGATACATCAAAAGTTCCACCACCTAAGTCGTATACAGCAATTGTTTTATCTTCATCGCTTTGCAATCCTAAACCATAAGCTAAACTAGCTGCTGTAGGTTCGTTTACAATACGTAAAACATCTAATCCTGCTAATTTACCTGCATCTCTTGTAGCTTGGCGTTGAGCGTCGTTGAAATAAGCAGGCACCGTAATTACCGCTTTTGTAACGGGTGTTTTTAAAATGTGTTCAGCTCTTTGTTTTAGCTCTTTTAAAATAAAAGAAGACAACTCTATGGGAGAAAAAAACTGATTGCCAACCTGCACTTTTACCAAACTTTCTGTATTGTCGTCAATTACTTTATAGGTAAAAAAATCAGCATTTTTTTTAACATCGTTGTAGCTTTTTCCCATTAATCGTTTTGCACTAAAAATGGTGTTTTGGGGTTCTTTCTCTAAAAATTGTTTAGCAATTTCTCCAACTGTTGCATTTCCAAACGCATCAAAATGTACAATACTTGGTACCAAACTACTGGTGTTGTGTTCCTTTAAAGCAATGGGTTGTTTTGTTTCTGGGTGAATTATTGCCACTAAACTATTGGTAGTTCCTAAATCTATTCCTACAATCATCTCTGCTTGTTGTAAGCTACCTGTTGCTATATTAATACCAATTTTTGCCATAACCTTGTTTCATTAAAATGTTTGCAAAAGTAGCGTATTGCAAGTGCTTAGAGTTTGCGATTAATGAAATAAAAGAAATTACAGTTTTGGATAATGAATTGCTGTCTTTATTTTTTGCTTTTATGTATTTATCCTATTGATTATCAATTAGTCGTGTTCAATTAAAAGCAAGCCCCTTACATTTGTATTTGGTGAAAAAAAATCTTCATTACATATTATTTTTTGTTTTGTTTTTTGTTTCAAAACAAAACAAGTTGTTGGCACAATGCACCAATGCAATTCAAAATTATCCCTATAATGAAGGTTTTGAATTGTCTGATGGAGGTTGGAAAAGTGGTGGAATAGCGAATGATTGGGCTTTAGGAACGCCTAGGAAAAAAGTAATTAATAAAGCTGCAACTGGTAATAACTGTTGGATTACTGGAGGATTAACGAATGGTAGTTATGCAAATGGTGCTGCTTCTTGGCTACAAAGCCCTTGCTTCGATTTTTCTTCATTAAAACAGCCTTATATATCTTTTAGAATTTTTTGGGAAACTGAACGTAGGTTCGATGGTGCAAGTTTTGAGTTTTCGATTGATAATGGTGTTACTTGGCAAACTTTAGGAAATGCGAATGATGTAGTTAATTGTCCCAATAGCAATTGGTTTAATACAAACAATATAACGGCATTGGGCAGAACTGGTTGGAGTGGAAATATACAAACTATAAGTTCATGTGTTGGTGGAACAGGAGGTGGTTTTGGAAAATGGGTAACTGCTAGCCATGAAATTGCTGCTTTAGCTGGTCAGAAAACAGTTGCATTTCGATTTGTTTTTGCTGCAGGTACGGTTTGTAACGATTTTGATGGTTTTGCAGTTGATGATATTTATGTAGGAGAAGCCCCAACTTTATTAGCTAATTTTTCTTTTTCATGTAGTAATAATAAAAGTATTGTTTTTGATGCCGATGCAATTCCTTGTCCTGGTACTTATACTTGGGATTTTGGAGATATTGCAAGTGGAACTCAAAATATAGCTTCAACTCAAAATGCTACACATATTTTTTCAAACGTTGGTTTATTTCAAGTTCGATTAACGGTTTCTTTACCCGGATTTATACCTGTAAGTATTGTTAAAACGGTAGATGTAATTGATGTAGGTATTAATGAATTGCAACCTGTAGATTGTTTTGGTAATAAAACAGCAACTTTAGAAGCATTGGTTGCAGGCGTTAGTAACAATTACACATTTAGGTGGAATGGAAATTCATCGTTACAAAATATTTTTTTGAGTAATGTTGGAGCAGGAAATTATCAAGTGCTTGTAAGCAATTTACAAGGTTGTGCAGAAGCGAACATTACCATTACAGAACCCAATAAATTACAAGTTACAAATACTAAAAAAGATGCTCTTTGTACTGCTAATGGTACAATCGATATAATAGTAAATGGTGGTACACCCAATTATCAATACAATTGGTTGCCTAATGTAAGTAGCACCAATAAAGCCCAACAATTAGCTGCAGGAAACTACACAATTCAAATTACTGATAGTCGTTTGTGTTCTATCATTGAGCAAGTTCAAGTGCTTAGTTTACCCAATACATTAACGGTTAACCTTGGCAATGATACTTTGATTTGTGAAGGTGAGCAATTGCTATTGCAGCCTGGTAGTTTTAGTGTTTATAAATGGCAAGATAACAGCAATAATCCCTCTTTTAATGTTGTAAAAACAGGAAATTATGCAGTTCAAGTGACTGATGTAAATGGTTGTGTTGCTACTGATAATATTCAAGTTACGGTTGATTGTAGCGATGTTTTTTTTCCAACGGCATTTACACCTGATGGTAATGGAATAAACGATTTTTTTGGACCAATAGGAAACGTTGGTGTATTGAGAAATTATAGAATTCAAGTTTATAATAGATATGGGCAAGTTGTTTTTGAAACAAATAATCCTTTCAAAAAATGGGATGGTAGAATAAACGGATTTTTAGCTACAGGCACTTTTGTATATTATGCTCAATATAGCATTGCAGGAAGAAGAAACGCTTATCAAAAAGGAACTTTTGTACTAGTACGATAATTGATGAAACAAAAAACGGAAGCCATTTTGCTTCCGTTCTATGTTCTTTATTTGTGTGAATCAACTACATTTTTTTAGCATCTTCTAAAAACTTAGCCAATCCAATATCTGTTAAAGGATGTTTTAATAAACCTAAAATAGAATCTAAAGGACAAGTACAAACATCAGCTCCAGCTTCTGCACATTTTACAATATGCAAGCCATTACGGATAGATGCTGCTAAAATTTGGGTTTTAAAACCTTGAATCGTATAAATATTTGCAATCTGAGTAATTAATTCAACGCCATCCCAATTACTATCATCAATTCTTCCGATAAATGGAGATAAATAAGTAGCACCTGCTTTCGCTGCTAAAATTGCTTGACCAGGGCTAAATACCAATGTACAGTTTGTTTTAATGCCATTATCTGTAAACCATTTTATTGCTTTAATACCATCTTTAATCATGGGTATTTTTACCACAATATTTGGATGAATAGCTGCTAATTTTTTACCTTCTGCAACCATTTCTTCAAAAGTAGCAGACAAAACTTCTGCACTAATATCACCGTCTACTAAATCGCAAATTGCTTTATAATGTGCCAAAATTGCTTCTTCGCCTTTAATGCCTTCTTTAGCCATTAAAGAAGGGTTTGTTGTTACACCATCTAAAATGCCTAGGTCGTTGGCTTCTTTTATTTGAGCCAAATTTGCTGTGTCAATAAAAAATTTCATGTAAATTTATTTTGAGAGATTCGAAATCTTCACCGATTCATAAACAGCATCTCCACTGTTTATTGCTAGAAAAATCTTTTCAAGAAGAAAAGAAAAAAGGCAGGCTACTCACATCGCACCGCTACAACCGCTTATCCTTGCTGTATTCCTACCCTGGGGAGGTTCAGCAGGAGCTGGTCGTGTAAGACCTGCCAGTTGCAAATGTAAGGGATGAACTATTAAAATGAAAAGAGATTTTTTTATTACTTACATTTTCATCTACTATATTCTCAAATTAAACCTGTGTATTATGTATTTTTTGTTTAAATACGCTTGTTCTAGCTAGTATATAATTCTATTCATCTACTTACATCAAAATTGTTGCACCAATTAATTTACCAATATTTTTGCGTCATAAAATTTATTTGTTTTGAGTGTATCTACGGTTTTGTTAATAACGCCACCATTTACCCAATTAAATACGCCATATCCTGCAACAGCTTATTTAAAAGGATTTTTAAATACAAAAAATATTACATCATATCAATGCGATTTGGGTATTGAAGTTACCTTGGCTATATTTTCTAAATTAGGATTACAACAAGTTTTTAATACCATTCAACAAAATAAAAATCTTAAAACGTTGTCTACAAATGCACAACGTATGTTGCTTTTGCAAGATGATTATATACATACTATTGATGCAGTAATTCAGTTTTTACAAGGTAAAAATCCTACACTAGCACATTTTATTGGTAAAAGAAATTATTTGCCTGAAGCATCTAGATTTAAACAATTAGACGACTTAAATTGGGCTTTTGGTAGCATGGGCAATCAAGATAAAGCCAAACATTTGGCAACCATGTATTTAGAAGATTTGAGTGATTTAATTGCAGAATGTGTAGATGTACATTTTGGATTTAGTAGATATGCTGAAAAGTTAGGAAGAAGTGCCAACTCTTTTGATGAATTATACCAAGCTTTACAACAGCCATTTACCCATGTTGATGCAATTTTAATAGAAAAATTAAAAGAAAAAATGGAATTGGTTCAGCCGAAAATGGTTGCATTATCGGTTCCTTTTCCTGGTAATTTGTATGCTAGTTTACGATGTGGTCAATTTATAAAACAACACTATCCTAGTGTTAAGGTTGCAATGGGAGGAGGATTTGCAAATACAGAATTACGATCGCTGAAAGATAAACGAGTATTTGAATTTTATGATTTTATTACGCTTGATGATGGTGAAGCACCGATAGAAAATTTAATTGGATTTGTACAAGGAAATATTGATGTAGATGGTTTGAAAAGAACATTCTTATTACATGAAAATGAAGTGGTTTATAAAAACGCTACACTTGTGAAAGATTACAAGCAAGGCGAAGTTGGAACTCCAGACTACAGCGATTTTTTATTAGATGAATATATTTCTGCTATTGAAGTGGTAAACCCCATGCATAGTTTGTGGAGTGATGGTAGATGGAACAAATTAACCATGGCTCATGGCTGTTATTGGGGAAAATGTACATTTTGTGATATCTCGTTAGATTATATAAAATTGTATGAGCCTGTTGCTGCTAATACAATTGTAGATAGAATGGAAACCTTGATACAACAAACAGGTAATTCTGGTTTTCATTTTGTAGATGAAGCTGCACCACCTGCTTTAATGAGAGCCTTAGCCCTAGAAATTTTACGCAGAAAGTTAACAGTTACTTGGTGGACGAATGTTCGATTCGAAAAAAGTTTTACTAGAGATTTGTGTTTACTATTAAAAGCTGCCGGTTGTATTGCTGTTTCAGGTGGATTAGAAGTTGCATCTGATAGATTATTACAGTTGATAGATAAGGGAATTACAGTAGCTCAAGTAGCTCAAGTGAATAAAAATTTTACAGAAGCCGGCATAATGGTACATGCTTATTTAATGTATGGATTTCCTACACAAACAGCACAAGAAACCATTGATTCTTTAGAAATGGTAAGGCAAATGTTTAAAACGGGAATATTACAATCGGCATTTTGGCATCAATTTGCAATGACAGCACACAGTCCTGTTGGTATGAATCCTGAGAAATTTGGTGTAAAAAAAGCATCAAATGTAGAAATTATGTTTGCTGATAATGATGTTGAACATATTGATGAAACAGGCACCGATCATGAATCGTTTAGTTTTGGATTGAAAAAGTCGTTGTTTAATTATATGCATGGACTTTGTTTGGATGATCCTTTACACAAATGGTTTGATATGAAAGTTCCAAAAACAACGATAGTATCTGACTTTATTGAAAATGCATTGTTAGCTGATACCTATTTGTCGCATAAGCCAACAGCAAAAGTAGTTTGGTTAGGTAAACTGCCTCAAGTAGATTTCATTACCAAATCAAAAAAAGGACACCAATGGGAGCAAGCCATTTTTACTTTTGAAACCAAACAAGAAACCGTACAAATTCAATTGAATAAAGCAGAAGGAGAGTGGTTCGTAAATATTTTGCCACAATTACATATCAGTAATTTTAAAACTTACTCTTTGCAAGAATTAAAAAAAGATTTTGAAACCAATTTACCTGACATTGATTTTGAATTGTTTTGGGATAACAAACCCATGAATACATTGTACAAAGTTGGGTTATTGCATTTGTAAATGAAATTGCAATAAGAGGAAGTTATGCTTATTTGTTTTCGCTAACTTCTTTCAACAGTTGTAAATTTTTTTCCATCATGGTTCCTAAAATTTTATCATTCATCATCGATGCAAATCTTTCCCAAGGATACCATCGTATTTGTTGAACAAATTGCCAATGGCAAACTGTTGTTGGTTGATTTTCTTGATGATATAAAGTAATAGTGCAAT
This sequence comes from Chitinophagaceae bacterium, assembly GCA_051861445.1. Taxonomy (GTDB): domain Bacteria; phylum Bacteroidota; class Bacteroidia; order Chitinophagales; family Chitinophagaceae; genus Parasediminibacterium. Next base: position 22,805 of record JBHYCS010000018.1, read on the forward strand.
TTTGTTGAACGTTGTTTTTATTGCTCCATGTAGATGTTACCATGGTGTCATTAATGTTCGTAATCTCTACTGTTGTATTGCCTAAAACTGCTTTCTTGCTGTTCAGTATTTTTGTTGTGGTATCATTTACACCTTGCATCCAATATTTCCAAGTATTTATATTTTTTACAAATAACATTACAGAATCTTTTGGTGCAGTTATGTCTATTGCTCTTGAAACCACCACTGTTGAGGGAAATAGTAAACCAATGCTTGTAGCTATAACAAACAATATAATACAGCTGATAATAATTAATTTAACGAATCGCATACATAAGGTTTAATCCCATTTAAATGTTTTTACAGCTACTGCATAAATTACAATTCCCCAAATACCTAAAACGCCAATTTCTTGCCAACAACTCCATAGGCTTGCACCCTCAAAAGCTATATTCCTCATTGCTGTGTTAAAATGGGTGAGCGGTAAAACTCTACAAATAGGTTGTAGCCAACTTGGAAAATTATCTATCGAAAAAAAAGTACCTGCCAATAAAAATTGCGGTAATGTAAATAAATTGGCAAAAGGTGGAATGCTACTTTCATTTTTTGCTAAACTACTAACGATAAATCCAAAACCCATAAACACTAGTAATGCAATAAAACTCAATATCATAATATCTATGAAAGTAGAAAAGCCATGTACCAATGTAAAATGAAAAGCAAAATGTCCGATACCAATAATAATAATTGCTGTTAAAAGCTGAAAAACAACCCTACTAATAGCTTCACCTAAAACAATGTATGATCTTTTAATAGGTGTGGCATAAAATCGTTTTAAAACTAATTGTTGCCTTAAGTTAAAAAATAAAAAAGCTACTCCAAAAACGCCTGCACTCATGAGTGAAAAGCCAAGTTGTCCGGGTAAAATAAAATCAATGGTTCTATAAATTCTGCCCGGTATTTTTTGAACATTTTCTTCTACAATGGCAATACTTTTATTGGTAGGATAAATGCCTTTATTAATACCACTTATTATTCCTCCAATAATCGATTTTAAAACACTAATGTTTTGTGGATTTACTGCTTCAGAACTTTTTAATTGAATAGTGTAAGGTGTTGTAGCTTCATTGGTTTTTACAATAGTTATTTCTGCAGTTATTCTTCCTTTTTCTAAATCTTCTTTTAAGGCTTCGCCTTTTTTATCCTTAATTTTTAAATTGGGAAGATTTTTTAATATTGGATAAATTGGATTTAAGGTATCTGATTGGTTAGAAATAGCTACGCTTAACGAAACGCCACCGCCTCCACCAATAAAACCAAATACCAAAATGAAAATTAGTGGAAATGCAATACTAAATATAACAGCTGACGGGCTACGTAAAATAGAAGTTAAGCTGCCTTTAGAAATAGCCAACATGGCTTTTAATTGGCTGTATTTTGCTTGCATGTTTACAATTGTTTACGCAAATCTATTCGAATAAGTATTTCAGAAAAAAGAAATTACAATACAAGACAAATGACATATATTTGTGGACAAATGGCAAAAAGAAAAAATTATACTACTCCAAAGCCTTCTGTAAATATTGTTTCAGAACCATTTGTTGCAGATATTTCTGAAACGCAGGTTTTATTGCCTGTTATGAGTTACGAGCAGTTTTTGCAGGTAGCTAATACAATGCCTTTTACACAAAAAGAATGGGCTCAAATATTACATTTATCAGAGCGTACTTTACACAGATATGCTCAAAACAATTCAATATTTGAAGGTATTTATGCCGATAAAATTTTTCATGTGCAACAATTAATAACACTTGGGTTAGAAACATTTTCAAGTGCCGATGCTTTTTACAGTTGGTTGCACAAAGAAAAAAATATAATGGGTTTGGTTTTAAATTTTCAGTCTTTATATTCAACCCAAGGTATTCAATCTATTATTCAACAATTAATGCGTATTCAATACGGCGTTTACACATGATTGTATACAGATTTTCGCATCGCAAATTTGCAAAAGATATTTCTGGTATTGGTGCCATGTTAAACGGTGGAAGGTGGAACGAAATTGGAATTCCCGTTTTATATACTGGTTCTACCATTTCTTTGGCATTGCTAGAAACGTTGGTTAATGCAAATACATTAGACCAATTGAAAATGCTGCAATTAATGGAAATTGTAATTCCGGATGACGCTGCTGTTTTCAATATTCGGTTAGAATCTTTAAAAAAAGATTGGAAAACCGATTTTGGTTATTCAAAATATTTAGGCACAGAGATTTTAAAATCGAACGAATATTTACTCATCGAATGTCCTTCTGCTGTTGTTTGTGAAGAACGTAATTTTTTAATTAATCCTCAACATGCTGCTTTTCGTTCTGTTCAGTTAAGAGAAAGTAAACATTTTGTTTTCGATGAACGTTTATTCAAATATCAATAACTAGTTTGTGTACACAGCATATCTTTTATTAGGCAGCAATTTAGGCGATAGATTGCAATTTCTTCAACGGGCTCAAATGGCCATTCAACAATATTGTGGTAAGGTAAATGCAGTTTCTAGTGTTTATCAAACGGCAGCTTGGGGGCTTACAAATCAGCCAGATTTTTATAATCAAGTAGTGGTTATTGATACAGCTTTACATCCTGAAAAACTCATGCTACAGCTTTTACAAATTGAAGAAGATTTGGGAAGAATACGTACTATAAAATTTGGTGCTCGTACAATTGATATTGATATTTTATTGATAGATGATTTGGTGTTACAGTCTCCTGTAATTACTATTCCTCATGTTGCTTTGCCAGAAAGAAGATTTGCACTATTGCCTTTGGCAGAAGTAGCACCACAATTATGGCATCCTGTTGAAAAAAAAACAATTACAGCCTTGTTGAATGAATGTATCGATGCTTTAGATGTGCAAAAAATTACCTTTTCTACTAACGAATGAAGCCTATTTTTGATGCTACAATGAAGCATCATTTTATAACAGTTGAAGGAAATATTGGAGCAGGAAAAACTACGCTTACACACTTGTTGGCAAAACATTTTAATGCAAGAATTATTTTAGAAGAATTTGCTGATAATCCGTTTTTACCTAAGTTTTATGAAAATCCTCAACAATATGCTTTCCCTTTAGAGCTGTTTTTTATGGCAGAAAGGTATAAGCAACTGAAAGAAATGTTGCATACAAAAGATTTGTTTCAGCATATTACTATTTCTGATTACTTGTTTACCAAATGTTTACTTTTTGCAAAAGTGAATTTGCCAGAAGAAGAGTTTAGATTATACCAGAAATTATACGATATCATTCATCAACACATAACTTTTCCCGACATTTTAATTTATTTACATGCACCTGTAAATAAATTGCAAGCCAATATTAAAAAAAGGAATAGAACCTACGAGCAAAATATACCTGATAGCTATTTGTTTAACATTCAAGAAACTTATACCAACTATATAAAGCAACATAATATTACTACTATTTTTATTGATGCTAGTAATGCCGATTTTTTAGGAAATCCGAAACATTTACAAGTAGTTTTAGAGGCTTTAGAAAAAGATTACGATGGTGGTCAGCATTATTTTAGTTTACCTTAAACTAAAAATCAGTGCTTTATTTTATGTAAAAAACACAATGCATGTCTCAACCATACAATGCTTTTGCAGCAGTACAAGTACCTGAGTTCAGAAATTTTTTGTTAGGTAGATTTACCTTTATAATGGGTTTAAGAATGTTGGGTACATTGGTTGGTTGGTGGGTATATGAACTTACTAACGAACCTTTTGCTATTGGATTAATTGGATTAAGTGAAGTAATTCCTGCTGTTTCGTTATCGTTATATGCAGGTCATGTGATAGATATAAGTGAAAAAAGAAGAATGTTGTTGAGGGGAGTAAGCTTATATTTTTGTGCTGTGGTGATGCTTTTTATATTGTCAACTAAAATTACGGCAGAGCAATTTTCTAATCATACCATTGTATTCTGTATTTACATTATTATTTTTTTTACAGGTGTTGTTAGGGCTTTTACTGGTCCTATTTTTCATGCAATTTTAGCATCTATTGTTCCAAAAAATTTATTACAAAATGCTACAACTTGGAATCAAGGAACATGGCTTTCAGCTTCAGTAATTGGTCATGCATCTGTTGGATTTTTAATTGCAGGACTTGGTAATACAGGAGCATTAATAGTGGTTGCAACACTTGCTGCTACTGGTTTTCTTTTTCTTTTTCAATTAAAGCCAAAGCCACCAATACAGCAAACACACGAAAAGAAAACCTTTGAAAGTGTGAAAGAAGGCTTGCAATTTGTGTTTAAAACAAAAGAGGTGTTGGGTGCATTATCGCTAGATTTATTTGCTGTTTTGTTTGGTGGTGCAGTTGCTATGGTACCTGTTTTTGCTAGAGACGTTTTATTTGTTGGCCCAATTGGTTTTGGTTGGTTAAATGCGGCTGCAGATATTGGTTCTGTATTAATTATCATCACACTTACATTAAAACCCATTCAAGCGGCACAAGGTAAAAAGCTATTGATGGCTGTTGCAGGTTTTGGTATTTGCATTATAACGTTTGCTTTATCTAAAGTTTTTTGGTTATCGTTTATTGCATTAATGATAAGTGGAATGTTAGATGGAATAAGTGTTGTTATTAGAGGAACCATTCTTCAGTTAAAAACCCCCGATAATATGAGGGGGCGTGTAATGAGTGTAAACTCTATGTTTATTAATAGTAGTAACGAACTTGGTCAATTTGAAAGTGGTGTAATGGCCAAACTGTTAGGTGTAATTCCATCGGTAGTTTTTGGTGGTTGCATGACCTTATTTGTAGTCGCAACTACTTGGTTTAAAGCGCCTTCTTTAAGGAAAATGGAGTATTAAAGTTAATCATAAAGCATTTTTTGCTGTAGGCTTAAATGTCGATATCATTTCATTAGAATATTTTGAACAAACTAATTTTTTAGATGCTGCGTCTTCTAAGTTGAATACCTCTTTATACCCATTTTGATGTAAAATATGAACTGTTAACGGATAATACATCCAATAAACTTCTGAAATACTATTATCAATCTTTCTCATTTTAGCTAACGGTTCACCCAACATTATACTAGTTCCTTTAACCTTATTATTACCTGCATAAATATTAATATTCGTTTTCCATTTAAAAGAGATGGTATGCTTTACAATGGCTGCAACTTTCTTGCCGTTTTGGATAGCAGGCTGCCAGTTCGGACTTTTCTCCATTACTTTAATGGCAGCTTCTACTGTTCCATAACCTGGATTATTTATAGCCTTCAGGTCAGTAATTTTTCCATCTGATCTTACAATAAACGATAGTTCAACGTAATAAATTCCAGCAGGTGCATTTTTTTCTTGTAAGTCGGAAGGCATTTGTAAATTTTTATGAACAAACTCTTGTAATGCTGGTTTACCTCCTATAAAACTTGGTTCTTTTTGGGTTTTAGTAAAAATTGTATTGTATTTATTATTAGAATCAGCTTTTGGTTCGTTAGGTGCAGCTTTAAGTATGGTTTTTTCTGTTAATTTTCCTTTTTTTAGTTGCACTTCAATTACACCATGTTTACCTCTTTCTCCATATACCAATTTAGCTTTTTCGCCTTTTAACACATTTACACTTTCAATTAAATTTGAATTTAATTTTTCTAGTGTTTTTCCATCCACTTCTTTACCATTTACAATCCACAAAATAGAGTCGGGTAAAACGTTTCCTTTACCTGTTTTTGTAACTTCTATTGGGCCTTTAATATCAACTGTATATCCATTTTTTCCTTCAAAATGCATTTTTTCAATAATTACTTTATCGCCTTTTTTCATTGTAGGAATGGTATCGTCAAACACTTGATTCATTGGCGTTGCACAATTTTCAATACTTTTTAAATAAGCTTGTATGCCATTTAAAACAGAAGCCGCTATTTTTTGCTGATAGCTTTCGCTTGCTAGTTTTTTAGCTTCTTCATTGTTACTGATGTAACCACATTCAATTAAGGCAGATGGACAGTTTGTATTTTGCAATATCCAAATACCCACTTCTTTCGTTAAAACCCCTTTTATAGGTGTTTCTAAATTAGTTAACGAGCCAATAATAGCAGATGCTAATTGGTTATTGGCAACATCATTTTTAGCTTTTTCTTTTTTTGCCACATACACTACTACACCCTTTTCTGTTAAATCAGCTGCACTATTACAATGCAAGGAAATAAATAAATCTGCATTTACTTTATTCGATTGTTCTACTCTTATTGTTGGGTGCATAAATTCATCTTCATTTCTTGTAAGTACGATTTCTATTTGAGGATTATTGTTACTTTTTGCAACCAATTTTGCTATATCAAGTGCAATTTCTTTTTCCCTTAATGCTAAGTTTTGGTTGATTGCACCACCATCATGTCCACCATGTCCTGCATCAATTACAACTCTATAGTTTTTCTTGAAATGATAAGGAACATTTGATTGAAGTTCAGTTGTATTGGTATTGCATACTGCATTTACTACTTTTTCAATTACTTTTTCAAAAGATACTTCTGTTGTGTTGGCGTCTTTTGTTCTAAATGCAAACAGTAAAGTAATGATAGCCAATAAGGGCAATGCAATCAATCTTCTGATATATGAAAATTTTGGATGTTGGTTGTTGCTCATCATCATAATTCTTCTTTTAATGGGTGAATAAAAAAATGGGTTCGATAGTATAAATTGCTGTTTGGGATAAGCACTAGTTAACAACAGTTTTGCTAAGGTTTCTGTACATCCATTTGCAACAGCTTTATTATCTGCAATAAATTCATGTATAAGGTGCAGTTCTTTTTTCAATAACCAAAACACAGGATTTGGCCAGCCAATAATTAAAATCAATTGTATGAATAATTTATCGGCACTATGTTTTTCAGTAACATGGGTAATTTCATGTTGTAGAATTTGTTTACCCGTTTGGGTATTTAAATCAATATCGGTATTCCAAAAAATAAATTTAAAAAACGAAAAAGGTGTTCCATCTGCTTTTGTTAACACCAAAAAAAATTGATCGAAAGGTTTGTAGCTATTGCTTTGTAACAATTTCCAAACTTGTACCAAACCTGCTATAAACAATAAAAGCAAAATGCCACTAATGCCACTGTATAACACAAAGGCGGCAGCATCCCATGTAAATTGGTTTTCGCTTGTGGCAATAGTTTGTTCTATCAAGCTATTGTTATCTGCAATCAACGATACCAATTGAATGGGTGTAATGCTATCAATAGCATTTGATTTGTAAATATTGATTTTAATAAAAGGAATTAACCATGGAATAATGGCCACACTTAACAAGTAAAACCGATTGTATTGATGAAACTTTTTGTTTCGAAGCACCAATAAATAGTAAGCCATCATAATGGCACTGCATAATATTACTTGCAAAAAATAATAAGTAATGGTAAGCATGATCAATTATTTTTTTGTGTTTTTAATTTGTTGCAACAACAGCTCTAAATCTTTTACACTTAATTTATTTTGCTCTACCATAAACGATACAGCCTCTGTAAACGAACCTTCAAAATAGCTGTTTACAAGTGTGCCAATGGTGTCGCTAGAATATTGTTCCTTGCTTATCAAAGCATAATATTGATGTACCCTTCCAATTACATTTACACCAACAAAACCTTTATCTACCAAAATTTTTACAATAGTTGCAACTGTGTTGCTATGTGGTTTTGGTTCTGGTTGAGCATCTAAAATATCTTTCAAAAAAGCGGTTTCTAGTTTCCAAATGCTTTGCATTATTTGTTCTTCTGCTTTTGTAAGTGGCTTTATTTGCATAACTAATTCTTTAGTTGTACAAACTAACAACTAATTTTTTAGTTTAACAACTATTTTTTTAGTTTTATTTTTTGTACACCAGCTTTTGCAACTTTTTTCAGCACTTGTCCTGCTTTTCATTGCAAGTCCGCCACAAAATCCACACACATAGCTTCAGCGGGCTTTTCATTGCAATCAGGTGTATTTTTTCAACAGTATTATCATTTATCATCAGTACAAAATTGTTCGGTACGATTCTTTTTAAAATTGTACTGCTAACATTTTACATTTGAGCCTTACAAGTAAGCACTATGAAGTATTACATTATTGCAGGAGAAGCAAGTGGAGATTTGCACGGAAGTAATTTGATTAAGCAATTACATGTTGTAGATACAGCAGCTGAAATTCGTTGTTGGGGAGGCAATTTAATGCAAGATGCAGGTGCAAGTTTGGTAAAACATTACAGTGATTTGGCGTTTATGGGTTTTACCGAAGTCATTAAAAACTTACCTACTATTTTAAAAAATATTCGATTTTGTAAGGAAGATATTTTGCAGTTTAAACCCGATGTATTGGTATTAATCGATTATCCAGGGTTTAACTTAAGAATAGCAGAATGGGCCAAAAAGCAGGGTTTTAAAGTGGTATATTATATTGCCCCTCAAGTTTGGGCTTGGAAAGCCAATCGGGTAAAAAAGATGAAGCAGTGTATTGATAAAATGCTGGTAATTCTTCCGTTTGAGCAAGATTATTTCTTAAAAAATTGGCAGTGGAATGTTACTTATGTAGGCCATCCTTTGGTAGAAGTAGTGAATACATTTTTAGAAAAAAATACAACTATTACACCTATTTCAGAAAAGCCAATCATTGCTTTGTTACCAGGTAGTCGTAAACAGGAAATTGAAAAAAAGCTACCTATTATGCTAGCTGTAAGCAGCTTTTTTCCTGACTATCAATTTGTAGTAGCAAAAGCACCAGGACTAACCAATGAATTTTATCAACCATTTTTATCAAACTATCAAAATGTAACGGCTGTAGAAAATAGTACATATAGTGTGTTACAACAAGCTAAAGCAGCTTTAGTTACTAGTGGAACAGCTACATTAGAAACCGCTTTGTTTAAAGTGCCACAAGTTGTTTGTTACAAAAGCAGTGCAATTAGTTATGCCATAGGAAAGCGATTGGTAAAAATTAAGTTTATTAGTTTAGTTAATCTAATTATGAATCAATTTGTTGTAAAAGAATTGATTCAGCATGAAATGACTACCCAAAACTTAGTTGAAAACTTAAAAGAATTGCTTTATAATCATCAACAGCAGCAACTTATTAAACAACAATACAACGCTTTATTCGATTTATTATCAGCAGGTGGAAACGCCTCAATAGCTGCTGCTAGAGAAATTTTTACTGCTGAAAAGGTATTGTAGCTTTATTATTTTTTTAAAAGCGGAATAATAAACAACCTACAAAGAATTACAACTAAAGCAATCAAAAACATCAACACAGAAATACGATTCATGCCATGCATGTATTTGGTCCATTGACTACGTTGCACATTTGGGTCTCTTTTTTTAATGTATAAATATTCTGCTAGTTGATTCCAAATATCCATAAAATGTATTTGCTTAGTATAACACTTCTCATACAAATTAGTTGTAAATGCTACTTTATGAGTGTTCAAAAATACAAATGCCTCTCAAATTTTGAGAGGCATTTGTTGTAATTATTTCAACAATAAAATTATTGATAAGTTACTTTTATTTCAACACGTCTATTCTCAGCTTTACCTTTTGCTGTTTTGTTATCAGCAATTGGTTGTTCAGAACCATAACCAACAGCATTAATTCTGTCAGTAGCAATTCCTTGCTTTACAAAATAAGCTTTAATAGCGTCTGCTCTTTTTTGTGATAATGTTTTGTTTGATGTAGGTTTTCCTACATTATCTGTATGACCAGCAATATCAACTTTTGTTTCTTTGTATTTGCTAATAATGGCAATTACAGAATCTAAGGATTTAGTTGTTTTTGCAGAAATTACTGCTCCTCCAGTATTGAAATAAACATTTTTGGCTAAATCATTTATCTTAGTTTGAATTTCTGGACAACCTTTATTTTCTTTAACACCAGCTTCATCAGGGCATTTGTCTTCTTCATCATTTACACCGTCATTATCACGGTCAGGAATTGGACAGCCTTGATAACGAGCTACACCAGCTACTTTAGGGCATTTATCTTCTTCATCGTTAATACCATCTTTATCTGTATCAGGAATAGGGCAACCTTGGTATTTTACCAATCCTGCTACTTTAGGGCATTTATCATTATCGTCATTTACACCATCTTTATCGCTATCTGGTACAGGGCAACCATCATATTTTGCAACACCAGCAACTGTAGGACACTTATCTTTTGCATCTACAATTCCGTCATTGTCAGAATCTTTTTCAACAACAGGTGCAGGAGGTGGTGGAGGTGGAGCCACTACTGTTTTTACTTTTTTCTCTGTTAAAGGTGAAGCAAAACCTAGAGAAAAGTTTAGATTATCTTTTGCACCTTCAGAAATCCCATACTTATAAATTGATTGGATATACATGAAATTTTCGTCGCCTAAATTCAATTGAATACCACCACCAACAGGCATATTTGCTTTAAAGTAAGTACCACTATACATTGAAGCACCCACACCAGCAGTTAAATAAGGAACAAAAAAGTACTTATCAGTCAATAATTTTACGTTTACTTGTGCATCTAAGTCTAGTAAAAAGCCGTCGTTGCTTGTTAAGTTTGTTGTGCTAGATTTAGGATATTTTGTAAAAGTTCCACCTAAAGTTGCCATAAAATCTACATAGTCAGTAATACCTTCTAAATAGTTTACTGTTAGTGCAGGAGACATTTCACTTAACTTAGATATCTTCTTATTGCCTAATACACTCGAAACAGATGTTTGCTGAATAGCAATAGGCGTTTTAAAATCTTTTAAAGAAAAATTAATTCCTAGAGTAGGTCTTTTCTTCAAGTCAGTTGTTTGTGCAAATGAATTTGCAACTAAACCAAAAGCTAAACAAAGCATTATTGTTTTCTTCATAATAGAGTTTTTGAGTTTTGCGAAAGTACAGTTTGAAATTCAATTTTTGAAAATTAGATATTGAGAGCCAATATTAACTTATTGTGATGCTGGTTTTTCAATTACTTCAACCTTAACCTTGGTAATTCCACTTTTTATAAAATCTAGTTCAATTGCTGCTGCTTTACTAAGGTCTAATACTCTTCCTTTTTTAGCCATTCTTTTATGCATTCGATCGTTAATTTGTACAACAACCGTTTTACCATTTTGGGTATTGGTAACTTTTACCCAAGTATGTAATTTAAACGTATTACTTGCTGCTGTAAATGCTTCATTTTTATATCTTCCACCGGTAGCGGTTTTGCTGCCATGCAAATAACTGCTGTAAAAACTAGCTTTTCCATATACAACTTTTCCGATAACAGAATTTTGCGATTGTGTTTGAGAAAAAGTGATTGAATAAGAAAATAATATGATTATAGTTAAAAGGGCTTTCATAAATAGGAGCATTCGTTAGTAAAATATAAAAGTATTACCTTGTATCAAAAAGTACACTTTTAAATATAAACAATATAAAAAATGACTATTCGTTTATGGTTTTTACTGATTTTTATTTTACCAACAGGTTTTAAAATTTTGGGTCAACAGCCAAATACCTTGCCAAAAAATGAATTTGGATTAACTGTAATTGTTTCAAAAAACGATTATTTACAATCTGTAGCATTAGATAGTAGTAAAAAAATGGTGGCTTTACATGCGTTTTTATCACCCTTTTTAGTTGAATTTGTATATGCAACCAAGCAAAATTTTACGCATAAAAAATTGTATAAAAAACCAATTGCTTTTTTACGTTTACCAGCTGCCAATGCTTTAAAAAATGTTTGTACAGAGTTAGAAACAATGGGTTTGGGCATTAAAATTTGGGATGCTTACAGACCTTACAGCATTACTAAAGAAATGTGGAAAATAGTTGCAGACGAAAGATATACAGCAAATCCTGCAAAAGGAAGCGGACATAATAGAGGTGCTGCAGTTGATATTACTTTGATTGATTTAAAAACAAAAAAAGAACTAAAAATGCCGACTGCTTTTGATGATTTTTCTGAAAAAGCCCATCACAATTATGAACAATTAGATGCAGAAATCAAACAAAATAGACAGTTGCTTAAAACGATAATGGAAAAAAATGGCTTTTTAGCTTTAGATACAGAATGGTGGCATTATTATTTACCACAAGCAGCCTCAAGGTTTGAATTATTAGATATTGATTTTGCCGAACTAAAAAAATGGACTAGCCTAAAAAACAAAACCGAGTAATTTTCATTTGCTTATTCATTACTCGGTTTTGTTTGATTTTTATTTAGTGAAGGTTGATGATTTTATCTTTTGGATATTTGATTGAATAAATGAATTTCACTTTTTTGCTTTCATTTGGTAATAAACGAATTTCCCAATTTAAAATTCCTAAGTCTGTATTGATAACTGCAGCATTTGTTTCTATTAATTCTACTTCAATTTCTTTGGTTGTGCTTAATGGAAATTGATCTTTCAGTTGTAATAAAACGGTATCGTTTTTATTGTTTTTTAAGGAAATTTCATAAGTAAAACGTTGATGTTTGTTAGAACCTAAAAATTGAGTGCTGCTATAATCTGCCAATTTATTTCGTTGAATAACGATGCGTTTATCTCTTCCTAATGTAAGTTGAAGCGTATCTTTTGTAGCATTTGGGTCTATAAACGATTTGCCAATATAGGTTCCTTCTACAATAATATTCGCAGATCCTGGTAGTAAGTTTAATTGCTCCCAATCTGCAATTTCTGCTATTGCATATACCTCTTTATCAATTTTAGGTACAGCATAATGTTTGTAAATAGATGCTGCTTGTATGGTTTTTAAAATGGCCGTTTGTGCTTTTCCATTCGATGCAATATCATAGGGCAAATCAATATCGAATTGAATGTTTAAGTTGTTATCTGCAATAGAAACATAGTCGTCTAATCCATCTTTTAAGGTTACTATTATTACACCATTGCTGCCTCTAGAACCATAAATAGCGGTTGCAGATGCATCTTTAATAACGTCTATTTTTTTAATTGCATTGGGTGAAATTTTTTTAAACTCCGATTCTTCCATTGGAGAGCCATTTACCACATACATTGGTTTTGCATCTTTATTGCTTGAAGAATAACCCCTAACAATCACTTTTTCTTCTAAATCTGCATGTTCATATTTATTTTCTTTTACACTAGTTCCAGCTACTCTTCCTGATAAAACTGCATCTATACTATTTGTGGCAGATAATGATTTATTAAACTGTTGAATAGGATTAATATATGCTAAAAACCAACTTTGCAATAATGGTGCATTACCAAATTGAGAAGGTGTAGCGGTAGAAAGCGATAATTTTACTTGTTTCCAATCAATGCCAGATGTTTGATGAATATTGGCTTTGTATACAATTGAAATCGGTTTTTTAAAGTCATCAACCTTTACATCGTAATTGGGTGTCCAATACGCATTTGGGGTAACATAAGAAATTTCAAAATCATATTTGCCAGCAGTGGGTGCGTTTAATTGAACAGCAATATTTCCTGTTTTTTGTACGTTTAAGTTTTCTTGTTCTTGAATTTGTGATTCTATTTTTCTAATCGTTTCTTGTAGTTTTTGTTCTTTCTTTCTTAACCCACCTATTTCTAGTAAAAGTTCATTCGATTTTTGTTTGTAATAGTCCATCAGCTTCATCAATTCTGCTACACTCAGTCCATTTTGTACACCTTTTATATCTTTATTGTTATTGAGTACATCTAATAAACTAACTGCATTTTGAAGTTGTATATTAAGTTTTTCATTCTCAGATTTTAATATTTGTACAGAATCTTCAAGAAGTAAAATTTTGGCTGATTTTATTGGTGGCTGAAGAAAATTGTTTCCAAATTCAACACCCATAATCGATATAGCTGTTGAGGTTTTTATTTGAATACTGTTTACATCAATAATATTGCTTACATTTTCAAATACAATATTATTAATGCCTTGCTTTAAATTTATACTTGCTAGGTGCATCATTTCTGCACCTGATTGATATACAATTACTGATTTTAGTTTAGTATTTGTGTTTTGTGCGTTTGCTGTTACAATAATCAAGGCTACAGTTGTAAAACAGCTCATTATTAGCTTCATCATGGTTAAAAAGTTTTAACAATGATGTTTGTATTTAGCTAATTACATATCTCAAGCGTTAAAACCGCGTTAAAGCCAATTGTATGAGAGTAGTAGTAATTTGGTTTCGTTTTTTATTTTAAGAGAAAGATATTATCCAATAAACAAATGAAAAAAACGTTTCTACGTTGTACAAGGTTAATATTTAACATTATTAGTTTATTTTCGCCATTATCTTACAAAAGAAAATTGCATGAACAAAGTTTTAATTGCTTCTTTAATAATTGGTGCGTTTGTTTTTGGTTGCAAACCTGCTAAGCCAGTGGTGGCTGCCAAAACCGAGCCTGTTAAAAAACAAGTAGAAGAAGTAAAGAAAGAAGATGCTTTTATTCCGTTTACTAGAGAATTGTACAACATGTTGTTGAGTAATAGAATTGATATTAAAAAAGTTCAATTCTTTATTGATCAGGAAGTAGTGTTATCTAGATATGCCGATAATGGAAAAGTAGAAGTGTCTGATGGTGTTATTAAAATGGTGAATGGGAAAAATGTAGAAGAACGTAGAATACCTATGTATACACCTGGTGTTTGTGAATTGGTTGAAGGTGATGGATTAAGAATTAGTTTCGATCCTAAAGGTGGAAATACAATAAAATTCCAAAATACAAGAGCTTATTCTCCTGAAAATTTTACCTTTTCTGGTACAAATTGGAAAGATGGTGGTTGTGATATTGATTATGATGGAATAAAATATCGAGCTACAACACCTACAGCAGCAGGAATGTCTGATGTAAAATTAGTTGTAAAAAAGAAAGATGTAGATATCAGCGATTTAAAACAACAAACTATTCCTGGAAGAAAAATAGGTGGATAATATTACCTGATTGGATAAAATTAAAAAAGGACAACTAAGCAATGGTTGTCCTTTTTTTGTGAATATTTAAATATGTACTTATCTATTGAGTAACCATTCTTTTAAATCTTCAAAACTTGCATTCATAACAACACTCTCTTTGTTTAAGCTTAATAAATGTTGTACTTGTTCAGGATATTCTGGTGCAACACCTGTAGCTTGCTCTACAGTATCTGGAAATTTAATCGGATGAGCCGTTTCTAAAATCATTCCTTTATCACTACTATTTTTTTGTAAATATTCATCAAGGGCATAATAGGCTACAGCACCATGAGGGTCTAATGTATAGTGAAATTGTTGGTACACATCTTTGATAGTTTTAGCAGTAATACTATCACTAATACTTACGCTACTAAATACATTTTTTAACGCACTAAATTGTTGATGAAATAATTCTAGAATACGTATAAAATTACTCGGATTACCAACATCCATTGCATTAGAAATAGTTGCAACTGCTGCTTTAGGTTCGTACACTTGTGTATTCATAAAGTTTGGAACTACATCATTTGCATTGCAAGCTGCTATAAAATGTTTTACTGGTAATCCTGAAACATGTGCTAGAATTCCGGCACAAATATTTCCAAAATTTCCACTTGGTACACAAATTACGGGTGCTTGCTCTTGTTGCCATTGTTGATAAGCAAAAAAGTAATACAACTGTTGAGGTAACCATCTTGCAACATTAATAGAATTGGCAGACGTAAGTGAAAGTTTTTGATTGAGTTGTGCATCGGCAAAAACTTGCTTTACCATAGCTTGGCAATCATCGAAAGTGCCATCTACTTCAATAGCAGTAATGTTTTTGCCTAAAGTAGTTAACTGTAATTCTTGTATTTTGCTTACCTTACCAGAAGGGTATAAAATAACCACATCTATTCCATCAACACCTAAAAAACCATTTGCTACAGCTCCTCCTGTATCGCCTGAAGTTGCTACTAAAACAGTTGTGTGGTGATAAGAGTTTCTATTAAAATATCCCAAACATCTACTCATAAATCTTGCACCAACATCTTTAAAAGCCAAAGTAGGGCCATGAAATAATTCTAATGAAGAAATATTTTCAGAAATTTTTGCTAATGGAAAATTAAAGTTGATTGTTTGTGACACAATTTCTTGCAAAACATTATCTGGAATACTATCGCCTACATAGGGTTTCATTACTGTGAAACCTATTTCTTCTTTGCTATATTTCTGAATATTATCGATAAAACCTACTGGTAAAGATGGAATGTGTTCAGGAAAATAAAGTCCTTTATCAGGTGCTTGTCCACGTAAAGCAGCTTCTGCAAAACTTACTTTTGGCGATTGTTGATTGAGGCTATAATAGAGCATTTTAATTTATGGGTTATGAGTTATAAGTTATGAGTTATAAATTATTAGTTGATTCAAGATGCTATTGCATAATCAGTTAATAATTCATCACTCATAATTCTAAATTTGTTTTACACCTTCTTGATTTATAGTAGTTAAATGGGTTTGATAATCTAAACCAATTCGATTGTACACATCTTGCATAACGCTTTCTACATTTTTTGCTGTTTCGGCATCTTTGCTGAGCATAAAAATTGATGGGCCGCTTCCGCTAATTCCACCGCCTAAAGCACCGGCATCTTTACATTTTTGTTTTATTTCTGCAAACCCTGGAATTAAAATACTACGAACAGGTTCTATAATTACATCTTCTAAACTTCTTCCTATTAAATCATAATCATGTTGAATAAAACCTGCTACCAAACCAGCAATATTGCCCCATTGTTTAATAGCATCTTTCAACAAAACATTTTGTTTTAAAATTTGACGAGCATCTGCTGTACGAACTTCAATTTGTGGATGCACCACTGTAACATGCAGTGGTGGTGCATCGATACTAATGATATCTAAAGGAAAAATTGAACGAATTAAAGTAACACCGCCGTAAATGGCAGGAGCAATATTATCGGCATGTTTTACACCACTTGCTACTTTTTCGCCAAACATTGCAAAACGTACCAAATCGCTTTTAGAGAAACGATTCTCCAATAACATATTTGCCGCAACAACGGGTCCTGCTGCACTTGCTGCACTTGAACCAATTCCGCTTCCTGGTTTTACAACTTTTTTACTGATTACGGTAAAACCTTTCACATCAGGACATTCTTCAAGCATTGCCAATAATGCAGCACCTGAAACGTTTTTTTCAGGATTGGTAGGTAAATTAAAATTATCATCATTGATGATTTGAACACCTACTTCATCGCTAATGGAAACGGTAAATTCATCAGTAGGATTATTGAGTGCAAACCCTAAAATATCGAATCCACAAACGACATTGGCAACAGTTGCTGGACTTAAAACTTTTATTTGTTTCATATGAATAGTTCTTAAGCGGTAACCCTCATTATATCTGCAAAAACACCACTAGCTGTAACATCTGCACCTGCACCTGCACCTTTTACAACCATTGGTTGCTCAGGATAACGTTGTGTATAGAATAATACAATGTTATCTTTTCCATACAAATGATAAAAATCGCTGTTAGCAGGAATGTGTTGTAAACCAACAGATGCTTTTCCATTTTCGAATTGTGCCACAAATTTTAACTTGCAATTTTCCGCAGCTGCAGCATCGTATAAAGCTTTAAAATGAGCTTCATTTTTTTTCATAGCTACATAAAAATCAGCAACGCTTCCATTAAAACATTCTGCCGGTAAAAAGCCATTATTGGTAATGTCTTCCATTTCCATTTTATTACCAGCTTCTCTAGCCAAAATCATGATTTTACGCATTACATCAGTGCCTCCTAAATCTAAACGAGGATCTGGTTCTGTATATCCCTCATCTTGTGCTTGTTTTACAACTTGTGCAAAAGGTTTAGTGCCATCGTAATTATTGAATACAAAGTTTAATGTACCTGATAATACAGCTTGAATTTTATTGATTCTATCACCACTTTTTATTAAATCGTTTAAAGTGCCAATAACTGGCAAACCTGCACCCACATTGGTTTCGAATAAATAAGGTACGTTGTATTCTTTGGCTAAAGATTTTAAATTTAAGTAGTTCGTAAACACACTAGATGCTGCAATTTTGTTGCAAGCAACTACAGCAATACTTTTAGATAATAGTTGTGCATAAACACCCGCAACATCTGCATTAGCGGTAACATCTACAAAAACGCTGTTGCGTAAATTTTTGGCAACAATTCCATCTACAAAACCTTGTAATGTCATTGGTTCTGCATTTACCAAAGCATCTTTCCAATTGCTTAAATCTATTTCATTACCATTGTCTACAAACAACATTTTTTTGCTTGTAGCAATGCCTGTAACTCTTACTTGTAAATTTAGATTTTGTAATAAGTATGCTTGTTGTTGTTTGATTTGTTCTATTAATTTACTACCCACATTTCCTGCTCCACAAATAAATACGTTTAATTGCTTGTAAGAAGTTTCGAAGAAGGCTTCATGTAAAACATTTACTGCCTTTTTAATATCTTTTAGTGATACAACAGCAGATATATTTCTTTCGGAAGAACCTTGTGCAATAGCTCTTATATTTATACCATTTCTTCCCAAAGCACTAAACATACGACCTGCGATTCCTGGATGACTTTTCATTTTATCACCCACTAGTGCTATAATAGATAAATCTTTTTCAACTTTTAGTGGATCTACTTTCTTGCTTAATAATTCTATTTCAAATGCTTTATCTACAGCAACTTTTGCTTTATCTAAGTCAACTGTATTAATAGCTACACAAATAGAATGTTCAGATGAACTTTGTGTAATTAAAATAACATTAACTTGTTCATTTGCCAAAGCTTCAAACAATCTTTTCGAAAATCCAGGAATTCCAACCATTCCACTTCCTTCTAAGCTAAGTAATGCTACTTGATTAATGCTAGAAATACCTGTTATAATTTCTCCATCTTCTGATGGTTTGTTTTCAATTAAAGTTCCTGCTTCTTGTGGTGCAAATGTGTTTTTTACCCAAATTTGAATATTTTGATCCATTGCTGGTTGAATGGTAGGAGGGTAAATAACTTTTGCCCCAAAATGCGATAATTCCATTGCTTCTCTGTAAGAAGTATGAGGAATTGTTCTTGCATTAGCAACCCAACGTGGGTCAGCTGTCATCATGCCTGTAACATCAGTCCAAATTTCTACATCACTTGCTTTTACGGCTGCTGCATAAATAGAAGCAGTATAGTCGCTTCCACCACGTCCTAAAGTTGTAGTAAAACCGTTTGCATCACTAGCTATAAAACCAGGTGCAATAAATAATGTGTTACTTGATGCACTAATAATTGCTTGAATGCTTGCAGTAGTTGCTACAAAATCTACAGCTGCAAAACCAAAATTACTATTGGTTTTTATAGCTTTTCTGCTATCAATCCATTCAATGGCTTTGCCAGTAGATTGTATATAAAATGAAATTATTTTAGAAGATAATAATTCACCAAAACTGATGATTCTATCTTTTGTTCTAGCAGATAATTCTCCCAATCTAAACACACCTTCACAAATATCTTCTAGTTCATTAAAGCTTTGTTTAATGCTACTAATGCATCCACTTTGATTATTGATAGGCAATAAAGATTGTGCCGTTTCAATATGTCTTTTTTCTAATGCTAAAAGAGTTTCTTTATATGATTCTTTGCCATTTGCAGCATCTGTTCCTGTAGCAATTAATAAATCGGTTACGCCGCCTAAAGCAGAAACTACTACTATTGAATTGTTGTATTGAGGTTGCAATACAATGTTTACAACTTTTTTTATGTTATCTGCATTGGCTACTGATGAGCCACCAAATTTTAAAACTTTCATGGATGAATATGATTTGAAAAGTAATGTGTAATTGAAAAATAGTTCTGATTAAGATGTAACAGCTTTGAGCCCATGGGGTGATATGACAATTTTCAATCCGCTTAGCGGATTGTAATAGTAATAATAATTGTAGACGCAATTATTGCGATTGCTCTAAAGAAAATAAATATTTTTTGCTGTTTTTTCATGTAACGGGGGCTAAGATAAGAGAATATTTAATACCACTTAAGATTTTTTATTTATTTTCGACCACCAACCGATTCTTGCTCCACCAAAAAACAAGCAGAAAAACACAACAATTATGTCTACGAATGTCAGTCTTCAACAGTTTAAAAACCTTGTAGGAATTAAGTTTCAGCTTTACAATAGCTTATTCGGTTCTCTTCCTTTTCACCGAATTGAAAAAACTGGAGTTTTAGTATCATTACTATTGGTAAACTGTGAAGAAGGATTCAAGAAAAATTTAAGTCCATTAGAAATTATTGATGATTTTTTTGCAAAACAAACTTCATTTACCAAAGAAGAAGAAAAAGCAGATTTATTGTTTCGATTTGTACAATATATAGAACGTCAGGTGGTTTTGTTTGATGCTTTAGAAGATGCATCTTTCAAATTAATACACGATATGCAGGGAAAGGGAACGCTAAAGCAATTGCTGATGCAAACCGAACACCAAAAAACGCAAGACGTATTAGCAAAGCAATTAAAAGATTTTACAGTACAATTGGTATTAACAGCTCATCCAACACAATTTTACCGAGGTGCTGTTTTAGGTATTATTCATGATATTTCATCTGCAGTAAACGCCAATAACGAACAACAGATTTACAGTTATTTACAACAGTTAGGCCGAACACCATTTTTTCAAAAACAAAAGCCAACGCCTTATGATGAGGCAATGAGTTTGGTTTGGTATTTAGAAAATATTTTTTATGCGGCTACAGGTAGAATTCTTTCTCAATTAAAAAATAACTTAGGTTCTGATGTTTGTGCAAAAAATTCGATTATTAAAATGGGTTTTTGGCCTGGTGGAGATAGAGATGGAAATCCATTTGTAACAGCAGATATCACGTTACAAGTTGCAGATTTATTAAGAGGAAGCATTATTAAATGCTATTATTTAGAGGTAAGAAGATTAAAGCGTAGATTAACTTTTAAAGGTGTTGATGTTGCTTTAAATAGTTTAGAAAAAAAATTATACGATCACTTATTTATACCAGGCTATCAATTCGATTTAAGCAAGGAAGAAATTTTAACTGCACTTAAAAATATACGCCATCAATTGGTTTATGAACACAATAATTTATTTGTTCATTTAATTGAAAGCATGATTAATAAAGTAGAAGTATTTGGGTTACATTTTGCTTCTCTAGATGTTCGTCAAGATAGTAGTGTACATGTGCAGTTAGTTAAATCTATTGCTGCTACAAACACTGTTTTACCCGCTAATTACACAGAACTTTCAGCTACCGAAAAAATGGATATACTAACCTCTATTTCAGCTGAAATGAATCCGAATTTATTGTCAGATCCCATACATATTGATACATTGGCAGTAATGAAAGCAATTAAGCAAATTCAACAAACAAATGGTGAAGCAGGTTGCAACAGATATATCATTAGTCAATGCACAAGTGCTTTAAATGCTTTGGAAGTTTTTGGATTAATGCTCATGAGTGGTTGGAAAAAAGAAGAGTTATCTGTAGATATTGTTCCGCTATTTGAAACAGTTGATGATTTGCAACATGCAGCCGATGTAATGAAAACTTTATACGAACATCCTGTTTATAAAGAACATTTAAAACGTAGAGGAAATAGGCAAACAATTATGTTAGGCTTTTCTGATGGAACTAAAGATGGTGGTTATTTAATGGCTAACTGGAGTATTTACAAAGCAAAAGAAGAATTAACGGCTATTTCTAAAGCTTATGATATTGATGTATTATTCTTTGATGGTAGAGGTGGCCCACCAGCAAGAGGTGGTGGAAAAACGCATCAGTTTTATGCTTCTATGGGACAAAATATTGCCAATAAAGAGATTCAACTTACTGTACAGGGACAAACTGTAAGTAGCAATTTTGGAACAATTGATGCTGCTCAGTTTAATATGGAGCAATTAATAAATGCTGGATTATCTGGTCGAATGAATAGTAACAGCCCAGTTACACTCAACGAGAAAGAAGAAGAATTGATACAATCATTAGCCAATATTAGTTTTCAATCGTATGTAAAATTGAAAGAGCATCCTTATTTTACCGAATATTTAAGTAATGCAAGTGCTTTAAAGTTTTATGCACAAACCAATATTGGAAGTAGGCCTGCAAAAAGAGGAGCATCGGCAAAATTATCTTTGAAAGATTTAAGAGCTATTCCTTTTGTAGGAGCTTGGAGCCAATTAAAACAAAATGTAACAGGGTATTATGGAGTTGGAACTGCTTTACAAGAAATTGAAAAAGCAGGTAAATGGCAAGAATTACAAGATTTGTACAAGCATTCATTATTTTTCAAAACATTATTAGACAATTGTGAGATGGCAATGAAAAAATGCTTTTTCCCACTAACAGCATTTTTAGCTGATCATCCTGTATATGGCGAAATTTGGAAAATGGTATTTGAAGAATATGAACTTACCAAAAAGTATGTTTTAAAATTATCGAATAAATCTGAGTTAATGGGTGATTATCCAATTGACCAATTATCAATAGAAATGCGTGAGCGAATCGTACTTCCATTGGTAACTATACAACAATATGCAATTACAAAAGTGCGTAAAATGGAAGAGCAGTTAATTCAGAATTCACCAATAAAATCTACATACGAAAAATTAGCAATGCGTTGTAGTTTTGGAATCATAAATGCTGGTAGAAATTCTGCATAACATTGTATTAGCCTTTTAAACAAAAAACCTGTTTGATACAATTTCAAACAGGTTTTTGTTTTTATCTTAAAATTTCATGTCCCATCTTATCTCTTTTCGTTTGTAGGTATTTTTCGTTGTGTTCATTCGGTTTAATTTCTATTGGAACAATGTCTACTATTTCTAAACCGTATCCTTTTAATGCAGCTCTTTTTTTAGGATTATTACTCATTAATTTCAGTTTTGATACGCCTAGTTTTCTAAGCATTTGTGCACCTACACCATAATCTCTTTCATCCATAGCAAAGCCAAGGTGTATATTAGCTTCAACCGTATCCATTCCTTCTTCTTGCAATTTGTACGCCTTTAGTTTGTTCATCAATCCAATACCTCTACCTTCTTGGTTCATATATAAGATAATGCCTTTTCCTTCAGCTTCCACCATTTGCATGGCTTTGTGCAATTGTTCGCCACAATCGCACCTAAAACTTGCTAAAATATCACCTGTAAAACAGCTGCTGTGTACTCTTGTTAAAATAGGTTCGTTTTCTTTCCATTCGCCTTTTATCATGGCTAAGTGTTCGGCTCCAGAAGTTTTATCTTTAAAAGCAACCAATTTAAAGTGTCCGTATTTGGTAGGCATATCTACTCGTACAACTTCATCAATTAGGCAATCTATTTCTAATCTATATTCAATTAAATCTTTAATGGATATAATTTTTAGATTGAATTTTTTTGCAATTTCCAGTAATTCTGGTAATCTAGCCATACTTCCATCTTCATTCATTACTTCTACCAAAACGCCTGCAGGCTCAAATCCTGCTAAACGGGCTAAGTCTACAGTCGCTTCTGTATGTCCAGCTCTTCTTAAAACGCCACCACTTTTTGCTTTTAACGGAAAAATATGACCAGGCCTACCTAAATCGCTTGGTTTGGTATTAGAATCAATTAAAGCTTTGATAGTTCTTGAGCGATCATGTGCAGAAATACCTGTACTTGTATCATCAGCAATTAAATCTACTGAAACGGTAAAAGCAGTTTCATGAACCGAAGTGTTTGACGATACCATCGGCATTAAATCTAATTCTGCACAACGTTGTTCTGTAATTGCAGCACAAATTAAGCCTCTTGCTTCTTTGCTCATGAAATTAATGGCTTCTGGAGTAGCAAATCTTGCAGCCATAATAAAGTCACCTTCGTTTTCACGGTCTTCATCATCTACAACGATAATCATTTCTCCTTTTCTAATGGCTTCAATTCCTTCTTCAATGGTGTGTAACATGTATCAACTAAAATTTTTGCAAAGTTATAGTGGTAAGACTATTGGGTTAAAAATGATTTATGGTTTCTATATTTACTAACAGTTGTTCGTGTAAATTGGTTTAAAAGTGAATTATTTGAAGGTAAATGAAGTAATTTAAATTCTATTTTTTTGCTTTTGTGAAGCAGTTTTGTTTAATTTTTAAATTTATAATATTGAACAAATTGAGTGATAAGCTATTGACAGACATTGCTTTTTATATGGCTATAAGTTTGATTATCAGTTGATAAATGTGCATTTGTTAACGTGGAGGTAATATTTTGTTAACATTCTGTTGTTTTTTTAAAACAATTAATTGCTTTCTTTGCGGCTGAAAATTAAAATTTATGCTTAAAAAGAGAATTTTACAATTGTTCATGATTGTGTTGTTGCCCTTTGCAGCAATGGCACAGGTAACAAACGGTACCATTACTGGTACGGTTAAAACGGCCGATGGTAAAGAGCTAGAAGGTGCAGCAATTACAGCTACACACTTACCATCAGGATCTGTTTATGCTACAATTTCAAAAAAAGGTGGGGTGTTTAACTTACCTGGCTTAAGAACTGGTGGTCCTTACAAGTTAAAAATTGATTATGTAGGATTGAAAAGTGAAGTATTTGAAGATTTTTACATTGCTTTAGGTGAACCATTCACTATAAGTTCAATTTTAAATGCAGATACAAAAAACTTGTCTGAAGTTGTTGTTGCAACAATAAAAAAGAAACCAACAGCAGATAGAGTAGGAGTTTCAACACAGATTGGTCAACGTCAATTAACTACATTACCAACTATTAGCCGTAGCATTACTGATTTTACAAGAGTTACTCCACAGGCAAACGGTAATAGTATTGCAGGTAGGGATGCAAGATTTAATAATGTTCAAGTTGATGGAGCTAATTTGAATAACAATTTTGGGCTTAGTACGGACTTCTTACCAGGTGGTGGAACTCCAATCTCGATTGATGCTATTGAGGAATTATCGGTAAATATTTCTCCATTTGATGTTAGACAAGGTGCTTTTACAGGTGCTGGTATTAATGCAATTACTAAAAGTGGTACTAATACGTTTAAGGGTAGCGTTTATGGTTTGTATAGAGATGAAACTTTTAATGGTACAAACGTAAAAGGTACTAAACTTACTTTATCTCCATCTACTAATAAAACTTTTGGTGTTACATTAGGTGGCCCGATTATTAAAAATAAATTGTTCTTTTTTGTAAGTGCTGAAGCTGATGAAAGATCTGTTCCTGGTATTCCTTGGAGTCCTACAGGTGGTTCAGGTGCAGGAAATGTTTCCTCAACTCATAGAGATTCATTGCAAAAGCTATCAAACTTCTTAAGAACCAATTATGGTTATGAGACGGGAGCTTTTGATAACTTTGACAATTTTATTACAAAAAGTAGGAGATTGCTTGCAAAAATTGATTGGAATATCAATAAGTCACATAAATTAACAATAAAGTACAGTGATTTAAAGAATAATGAAGATCAACAATTGAATGGATTTAGCACATCATTTTCTGGTGGAGCAACTTTTACAGTAAGAAATGGTACTGGTACCACAACTATAGGTGGTAATCGTGTTCCAAATACACGCTTTTCAAATCGGTCAATGAGTTTTCAAAATTCAAATTTTGAATTTGAGAATATAGTTAGAACAGCAACTGCAGAACTGAATAGTAATTTTAGTGGTAAATTTTCTAACCAATTTTTAGCAACTGCAACAAAAATTCAAACAACAAGAGTATTTGATGGTGGTGTTTTTCCTGCTATTGACATTTTAAATAATGATGGTCAAAATTACATGTCTGTAGGAACTGATCCTTTTTCAAATAATAATCAAGTTCTAAATGATATTTATAGTGTAACCAATAATTTTACCTATTATGCTGGTAAACATACATTAACAGCAGGAGGTACTTATGAATATCAGCGAGTTGGTAATATGTTTATGGGAGCTTCTCAAAGTTGGTATTTATTTAACTCATTAAATGATTTAATTACAAATCAAGCACCTGCAGGTTATTCATTAACATATTCTTTAGTACCTGGAAAATCTGCTGTTTTTGCAGCTGAATTGAAAATTGGACAGTTAGGTGCTTATATTCAAGATGAAATTAACATTAATTCTAAATTTAAGTTAATTGCAGGAATTAGAGCTGATAAGCCAATTTATCTTGAAAATCCTGCTGAAAATCCTCAAATTACTGCTCTAACTTTTACAGGAAGTGATGGAAAGCCTACTAATTATAACACAGGAAGATGGCCTACTAACAGAACTCTGCTTTCTCCAAGAGTTGGATTTAGATGGGATGTATATGGAGACAAGAAGTTGGTAGTAAGAGGGGGAACTGGAATATTTACAGGGCGTATTCCATTTGTTTGGTTAACAAATATGCCTTCAAATAGTGCTCGTGTTCAAAATAATGTAACCGTCACTAATTTAACGGATTTACAGAATTATAAGTTCAATCCAAATCCAAGTGCTTATCAAAACAGATTCCCTACTACTGCTGGATCTTTCCTACCTCAAGCATTTGTAGTAATTGATCCTAATTTTAAGTTTCCACAAGTTTGGAGAACAAATATTGCCTTCGATAAAGAATTAGGAAATGGTTTTTCAATGTCTGCGGAAGCGTTGTTTACTAAAGATGTTAATGGTGTTTTGATGCGTAACTTAAATGAAAAAGCTCCTGATTCCCGTTTAGTTGGTTCTGATAATAGACCAATTTATAGTTCAACAAATTCAACTTTAAGACGTGTTTATAACAACGTTAATAGTGCTATTGTACTGGAAAACACAAATAAAGGATATAGTGGGACATTTACTTTAGGATTAACAAAAGCTGCTACTAAAGGTTTTTATGGCTCTGTTGCTTATAATTATAGCATTGGTGCAGATGTGAGTGCAAATCCTGGTAGTACTGCTGGTGCTGTTTGGGGTAATAATGCTACAATTGGTACACAAAACAGCCAAGAAATGTATCAATCTTCTTTCATATTGCCACATAGAGTTGTTGGCAACTTGTCTTACAGAATTGAATATGCTAAACATTTAGCAACTACAATTGGTGTCTTTTTTGAAATTGCTAGTCAAGGTTCTTATACATTTACATATAATGGTGATTTAAATAGAGATGGCAATAACTCTGATTTGATGTATATTCCTAAAGATCCTAATGATATTATTTTTGTTGCTCAAACAGCTTCTGGAACTACAACTGCAAGAACAGTTGCTGAACAGTCTGCTGCTTTCTTCCAATTTATTGAAAACTCTCCTTATTTAAAAAGTCGTAAGGGGCAATATGCTGAGAGAAATGGTGCGTTCTTACCAATGTTCCAAAGAGTTGACGTGAGATTGATTCAAGATATTTTCACAAAAATTGGTGCACGTAGACATACATTACAAATTACAGCGGATATTCTTAATTTCCCTAACTTATTAAGTAATCAATGGGGTGATAGACAAATCGTTGCACTGAGTAATCCTTTACGTCCAACTGGTAATTTAGTAAACGGGCAACCTACATTTAACATGACACAGGTTAATGGTCAATTATTAACTAGTCCTATTCAAACTGCAAACTCTATTTCTAGTACTTGGGGTTTACAATTAGGTATTCGCTACATATTCTAGTAGTTAAATACTATACATACATAAAAACCGACTCCCATAAAGAGTCGGTTTTTTTATTGTTCAATCCAAGCAACAATCATTCTATCTTTTTCTTGTAAGTCTTTCTTTAGTAATACTTTGTAACAATATTTTTCAAAAAGTGTAGCCGTTTCTTTTCCCAATTGCTCATTAATTTCTACAAATATTTTTCCATTGGTTTCTAAATGTGTTTTTCCAAAACGTGCAATGGCATCATAAAAAATTAAAGGATTTTCATTCGATACAAATAATGCTATATATGGCTCATTGTTGGTAACTCGTTCATGCATTTCTTCTTTCTCAAATTCATGAATGTAAGGTGGATTGCTAACGATTACGTGAAACTTTTCTAACAAATTCCAACTGGCGTCTTTTAAAAAATCAATTTCCTTAAATAAAACATCTGCACCTAAATTAGTAGCGTTTTGTTGTGCAACCAATAGGGCATCTTTACTAATATCAACAGCTATTACTTTGGAATTGATTAACTTTTTTTGAATGCTAATGCCTATGCATCCACTACCTGTACCAATATCAATTATATTTAGTAAATTATTCTTTGCTTTATATTCTTGCACTATTAATTCAACTAATTCATCGGTTTCTGGTCTAGGTATTAATACATGGTTATTTACAAAAAATTTCATTCCGCTAAACCATGCTTCTCCTAAAATATGTTGAACTGGTATTTGTGCAAGTAACTGGTTTGTAATTAGCTCTAAATTAGTTATCTGTTCTTCATTTAGTGGAATATTTGGATATACAATTCTATCAATTTTAGTTTGGTTGGTAACATATTCAATTACCCAATTGGCAATGTTTGCAGCTTCTCTGTTATCATACAAATCGTATAAACTGAACAATAATTGTTTATAGGCATGTTGAATAGTCGTCATATTGCAATGTTACTATCAATTCAGTTAAATTTGTTGTTTACGTAAATTGAAACCTTCTTGAATAAACACGAAAAATACATGTATCGTTGCTTAGAACTTGCTCAAAAAGGAGCAGGTTTTGTTGCACCTAATCCAATGGTTGGAAGTGTATTGGTTTTTGAAGATACAATAATTGGTGAAGGTTATCATGCTAGTTTTGGCAACGCTCACGCAGAAGTAAATTGCATAAATAGTGTTTCAGAAGAAAATAAACATCTTATTCCAAAGTCTACACTTTATGTAAGTTTAGAACCTTGTGCTCATTTTGGAAAAACGCCACCATGTGCCAACTTTATAGTAGAGCACCAAATAAAAAAAGTAGTAATTGGTTGTAAAGATGTTTTTGCCAAAGTAAATGGAGCAGGCATTGCAATATTGCAAAACGCAGGTGTACAGGTAACGTTGAATGTTTTGGAAAAAGAGTGTTTAGAATTAAATAAACGCTTTTTTACTTTTCATCAATTACAAAGACCATATATAGTTTTAAAATGGGCAGAGACTGCAAATGGTTTTATTGGAAAAAGTAATGAACGAATATTGATTACCAACGAATTTTCTAATAGAAAAGTGCATCAGTGGAGAACTGAAGAAGCTGCAATTTTGGTAGGAACAAAAACGGCTTTGTTAGATAATCCACAATTAACCAATCGATTGGCTGTTGGAAATCATCCAATTCGTTTAGTGATTGATAAGCATTTGCAAATTCCTGAAACTGCTCATGTATTTAATTCAGTGACAAAAACAGTTGTGTTTAATTTTTCTTATAATCATCAAAAACAGCATATTCGTTGGTATCAATTGAATGCAAATACACCACTCATTCATCAAATACTAGAAGCTTGTTTTCAACTGAACATTCAAAGTATTTTGATAGAAGGTGGAGCAAAAACAATACAATCTTTTATCGATGCAAACTTGTGGGATGAAGCTCGTGTTATTAAGAGTAATCGATCTGCCGATAATGCTGATATTGTAGCACCCATTTTAGCAGCCGCTCAATTAGTTGACAGTTATAGCATTGAGTCTGATGACATTTACATTTATAAACCCCAATATTAATAGATAAAGTGCATGATTTATTTAATAGGTAGTATCGTTTTAAGCAGTTATTTAACACTTGCTTTTAAGATGTTAGGAAAACTGAATATTCCTATCTTTCAGGCTATCGTTTATAATTATATTACTTGTGTTATCACAGGTTCTATTGTTAATCAATCTTTTCCCATCAATAAAGAAGCATTGGGGCAAACTTGGTTTCATTGGGCTTGTGTAATGGGCGTTTTGTTCATCATTCTATTTAACATGATTGGAGTTACTGCACAAAAAATTAGTGTAGCTGTAGCATCTGTTTCTAATAAATTATCTTTAATTATCCCCGTTGTTTTATCCATTTATTTGTACAATGAAAAGGTAGAAGGATTTAAATTGTTGGGTGTAATTATTGCCTTAGTAGCAGTTATATTCACTTGTTTACAAGATAAAAAACAAGAGGCAGGTATGGATAAAGCAATTGTAAAATGGGAATATGCATTGCCGTTTTTATTGTTTATAGGAAGTGGTTTACTCGATTCTTTAATTAATCATGTGCAACAAAAACATGTAAACGATAGCAATAGCAATGCCTTTTTAATTAGTGGTTTTGCAGCCGCTGGTACAATTGGCTTTGTACTGTTGTTGTTACAATTTTGGCAAGGGAAACAGCGTTTTTCATACAAACCCGTTGTTGCAGGAATTATTATTGGAATTCCAAATTATTTTTCTATTTGGTGTTTGGTTCGATATTTAAAATTTAGTCCTTGGCAAAGCAGTGCTAGCATTCCTATCAATAACATGGGTATAGTTTTGTTTAGTACAATTGTTGCATGGATTGTATTTAAAGAAAAGTTATCTATTATTAATTGGATCGGTATTACTTTATCGGTTATTGCCATTTATTTCATTGCATTTGGAGACAGTTTATGAGTAACGAAACCTATTTTTATTCTATAGAAAAAAATGCAGTTGCCGAATTTAAAGACAGAGGCAGCCGCTTTATTGCGTATGCTTTTCCTATTCAACATGCAGATGATTGTAAAAAACATATACAAGCTTTAAAGAAAGAACATGCAAAAGCAGTGCACCATTGTTTTGCTTATAGAATAGGATTTGATAAAAATAATTTTAGAACAAACGATGATGGTGAGCCTGCTGGTTCTGCTGGTAAACCTATTTTAAATGCAATTGATAGCAAGCAATTAACCAATGTTTTAATAGTAGTGGTTCGGTATTTCGGTGGTACTCTATTGGGCGTTCCTGGTTTAATTAATGCCTACAAATCAAGTGCTGTAATGGCTTTGCAAGTAGTGCCAATAGTGCAATTTGCAATTGAGGTTCCCTACGAATTACAATTCGATTATACAAAAATGAATGAGGTAATGATGGTTGTAAAACAATTCAATTGTACTATTTTAAAACAAGAAACGCAATTGTTTAACATACTTCAAATTGGAATTCCAAAAGCAAGATTAGCAGAAGTATTAATGAAACTTACCGATTTGCATACAGTTACACATCATCAACTATCCACAAAAACTACATAATTAGCTTTAAAATTTTCTTCATTCTGTTTAATAAATTTTGAAAATAACGAAAAAGCCTTTTTTCTAAATCGCTTACTGTAAATTGCAACTTTCTTTTTGAGTAAGTAAAATGTTATGAGTAGAATAGATCAGATTTTTCAACAAAAACAAAATAAAGTTTTAAATGTGTATTGTACAGCTGGCTATCCTAAGTTAGAAAGTACACTTACAATAATGCAGGCTTTACAACAAAATGGAGCAGATTTAATTGAATTAGGAATGCCTTATAGCGATCCTTTAGCTGATGGTCCTGTAATTCAAGAAAGTGGAAGCGTAGCTATTGAAAATGGAATGACGATTGCTGTACTTTTTGAACAATTGAAACAACTACGAACTATTCCTAGTTTAAACAACACAGGTGTAATTTTAATGGGTTATATGAACCCTGTTTTACAATATGGTTTTGAAAAATTTTGTGCCGATGCAGCTGCTGTTGGTATTGATGGATTGATTTTGCCAGATTTACCTGAATATGAATTTGAAACTGAATACGGTGCAATTGTTCGTAAATATGGCTTAGACTTTATTTTTTTAGTAACACCAGAAACGAGTGAAGAACGATTAAGAAAATTAGATAGTTTAAGTACAGGGTTTTTGTACGCTGTTTCTTCTTCTTCCACAACAGGTAACGAAAAAGATTTTAATGCAGTTGAATTGTATTTAGAACGACTAAAAAATATGCAGCTGAAAAATCCTGTTTTAGTGGGTTTTGGCATAAAAGATAAATCTACTTTTAACGCTGCTTGTAAACACGTAAATGGAGCTATTATTGGGAGTGCTTACATAAAAGCATTAGAACATTCAACTGATATTAAGCAAACAACGGCTACTTTTTTAAACAATATTTTGCAATAGTTAATTGGTTGCAAAACCTAAAACGAGCATTCCACAAAAACAATGAGTAAAGTAGTTATTATACAATACAATGCAGGCAACATTCAAAGTGTTTTATACGCTTTAGAAAGAATAGGAGTAGAGGCAACTGTAACTGCTAATCATGAAACCATTTTGGCTGCTGATAAAGTAATTTTTCCAGGTGTTGGCGAGGCTAATAGTGCTATGATGAGTTTGCAAGAAAATAATTTACACCAACTTATTAAAAACTTACAACAGCCTGTATTAGGAATTTGTGTGGGAATGCAATTGTTGTGTGCCTATTCAGAAGAAAATAATACAACTTGTTTAGGTGTTTTTGATGAACCTGTAAAGCTGTTTAAGCCTTCAGAACAAGATGCACTAAAAGTGCCAAAAATTGGTTGGAACAATATTTATAATTTACAATCTCCATTGCTTAAAAATGTTCCAGAAAATGGATATTGTTATTTTGTACATAGCTATTATGTGCCACTTAGTATGTATACAATAGCCTCTGCAAATTATGTGCAGCCATACAGTGCTGCAATTCATAAAAATAATTTTTATGGGGTTCAATTTCATGCAGAAAAATCGTCTGTAGTTGGAGAAACCATTCTTAAAAATTTTATAGAATTATAGTTCATTTTTTTACTTATTATTTCTATTCATGATTATTATTCCAGCCATAGATATTATTGATGGTAAATGTGTTCGATTAACGCAAGGCGATTATGCACAAAAAACCATTTACAACGAACATCCGTTAGAAGTTGCAAAAGCCTTTGAAGATGCAGGATTGCAACGCTTACATTTAGTAGATTTAGATGGGGCAAAAGCAGGTGCTGTTAAAAATTGGAAAGTGCTAGAAACAATTGCTTCAAAAACCAAATTAGTGATAGATTTTGGTGGTGGAATAAAAACCGATAAAGATGTAGAAATTGTATTTAATTCAGGAGCGGCTCTAGCTACAATTGGTAGCATAGCTGTTAAAAATAAAGCGATTTTTGTACAATGGTTGCAACAATATGGTGCTGAAAAATTTTTATTAGGAGCTGATGTGAAAGATGAAAAAATTGCAGTTGCAGGTTGGCTAGAAACTACAGATGTTTGGATTTACGATTTTATTGAAAGTTACGCTCAACAAGGCGTTTCACAACTATTTTGTACCGATGTAAGTAAAGATGGAAAGCTTGAAGGGCCATCGTTAGATTTGTATAAGAACATTATTCAACAATTTCCAAAATTGCAGTTTATTGCAAGTGGTGGCGTTGCAAATATGGCAGATTTAGAAGCACTGAAAACAATTGGTTGTTATGGTGCAATTGTTGGCAAAGCCATTTATGAGAATAGAATAAGAGTAGAAGATTTAAAATTTTTCAATTAGAATTTGAAACATTGTTATGCTTACAAAAAGAATTATTCCTTGTTTAGATATACGTGATGGCAGAACAGTAAAGGGCATTAACTTCGAAAATATTAGAGATGCCGGTGATCCTGTAGAATTAGGTGCTTTTTATGCAGCCGAAGGTGCAGATGAATTGGTGTTTTTAGATATTACAGCAACCAACGAAAAAAGAAAAACGTTAAGTGAATTGGTGAGTAGAATTGCTAAAAACATCAATATTCCCTTTACAGTTGGTGGTGGTGTTAGCTCAATTGAAGATGCTTCTATTTTATTAAAAAATGGTGCAGATAAGGTAAGTATTAATACGGCTGCATTTAAAAACCCTCAATTAATTGCAGATTTAGCCAAGGAATTTGGTAGTCAGTTTGTAGTATTAGCAATTGATACCAAATTAGAAGAGGATGGAGAATGGTATGTGTATTTAAATGGTGGTCGTGTAAAAACAGATACCAAATGTGTAGATTGGGCAAAACATGCCGTTGCTTTAGGAGCAGGAGAAATACTACTAACTTCAATGAACCATGATGGCACCAAACAAGGGTTTGCTTTAGATATTACAGAACAGTTAAGCACTTTATTGCCTGTTCCTATTATTGCAAGTGGTGGTGGTGGAACAATGCCTCATTTTGTAGATGTATTCACCAAAGGAAAAGCAGATGCTGCTTTAGCTGCTAGTATTTTTCATTTCAAAGAAATAAGCATTCCTAGCTTAAAAAGCTATTTGCAAGAAAACAATATTCATGTAAGAATTTAACTGTGTGTTTTATTCTATTGATAAAAATTGACTGTTAATATAATCTACTACGTTTACCAAATTATTGGTTTCTGCATACACTTTTAATTGTCTATCTGCACCTGTGCCTTTAGCCATTAACTTTTCTATATTATTAATTACATGTCTGCTGCCTAATTCATCTACCACATCATCTACAAAATCTAATAATTCTAGAATCAATTGTTTTGTTGGCACTTCAGTTTCTTTCCCAAAATCTATTAAATTTCCATCTAATCCATATCTTCCTGCTCTCCATTTATTTTCATTAATCAATGCTCGTTGATACATAATGAAGTTCATATTCTGACTTCTAAGTTTATACAATTTTGCACAAATAGCTTGAAACAATGCAGCAATAGCAATGGTTTCATTAATAGTCATAGGTACATCACAAATTCTAAATTCTACTGTATTAAAAAATGGATGAACTCTTAAATCCCACCAAATCTTCTTGGCATTATCAATACAATTGGTTTTAATAAGTAAGTTCACGTAAGCTTCGTAAGCTTCTATACTTTCAAAATACTCAGGAATTCCTGTTCTAGGAAATTTGTCAAAAACTTTTGTTCTGTAAGATTTGTAACCTGTTTTTCTGCCCACCCAAAAAGGAGAATTGGTACTTAATGCATATACATGTGGTAAAAAATACCTAGCACTATTGGCAATATGAATAGCCATTTTTCTATCCATCATTCCAACGTGTACATGTAAGCCAAAAATTAAATTACTTCTTGCAGCTTCTTGAAGTTCATTTACAATTTGATGGTAACGAACATGGTCTGTAATTAATTGACTATCCCAATGGCTAAAAGGGTGAGTTCCACTTGCACCAACCCATAAACCCATGTTTCCAGCAATTTCAGCAATATTGCCTCTTAGGCTTGCAACATCTTTAAAAGCTTCATTAATATCTTTACAAATATCTGTACCCACTTCTACAACAGCTTGGTGCATTTCTGCCTTCACTTTGTCTTTCAAAATTTTCTGACCTTCAATAACAATGCGTTGTTCATGGCTTTTTAATTCTCTTGTTTGTGGGTCAAGTACCATGTATTCTTCTTCAACACCAATTGTAAAATGTTTATAGTTCATCTTAAAAATGTGATAATTTGATGATTTGCTAATGCGATGATTTGTGATATGTTATCGTGTTACTAAAATTTTCGAATGATCACATCGTCACATTATCGAATTGAATTAAATCAAGGGCAGTTTGGCACTACTTGTTCTTATATATTCTCCCCAAGTTAAATTGTCTTTTCCATCTTCTTGTGCCAATGCTTTTTCTATTGCATAATTTGCTGCCGTTTCAACCACCCATG
Organism: Chitinophagaceae bacterium; assembly: GCA_051861445.1. Lineage (GTDB taxonomy): Bacteria > Bacteroidota > Bacteroidia > Chitinophagales > Chitinophagaceae > Parasediminibacterium. Next base: position 58,229 of record JBHYCS010000018.1, read on the forward strand.
CAAAATTTTCTTCACCAACACTTGTGCGTTCAGCATCAGGAGCAGGATTGCAGAAATCAATTGCATAAGGCACTCCATCACGTAAAGCCAATTCTACCGTATTAAAATCATATCCTAAATAGGCGTTTATTTTGAGTACGATTGCTTCCATTTCTGCAAGCTTTTCAGCTGTTGGTGTAAAATTGGCTACATATCTTAAATGGTGTGGATTTCTTGGTTCGTAAGGCATAATTCGTACATGTTTCCCCCCAATACAATAGCAACGATAGTATTCTTCAAATACAATTTCTTCTTGCAATAACATTACCAATTGACCTGTTTCTGCATGCTTTTCAAAAAAGTCATCAATGCTATCTAGTTTGTATACATTTTTCCATCCACCACCTGCAAAAGGCTTCATATAGGCAGGAAAGCCAGTGTATTTAAAAATACCTTCCCAATCTAATGGATAAGCCAAATTGCTAAACGATTGGTCTGATGTGTCATCGGGCAAAGCTCTTGAAGGTAAAATCACTGTTTTAGGAACGGGAACCCCAATTTTTGTAGCCAAACAATTATTGAAAAATTTTTCATCGGCACTCCACCAAAAAGGGTTATTAATTACCGCAGTTCCACAAAGTGCAGCGTTTTTAAGATATGCTCTATAAAAAGGAACATCTTGGCTAATTCTATCAACAATTACAGCATAGCCACTCGTTTCGCCTTGCATTACTTTATCTATTGTTACAGGTTCTGCAACAATACCTTCTATATTTTTACTATTAATTCTTTCTACAAATGCTTCAGGAAAACTTCTTTCTTTTCCATGAAGAATACCTATTTTTTTCATACACAAGAATTTAAATGATGTTCAACTTTTGTTGAATGCTTGAATATAATTCAGAAAAATGAAATTTTCATTATTGCATAAAAAAATTATTCTTTCCCACATGGTTTTACTAAAATGTTTTACACATCAAAATCTTATCTCAACTGCTATGTAGCATTTCTTTATTTTTGAGAATATGGAATTACTACATGTAACTAACAAACATTGTATTGTGAAAGAACAAAAAACAATGTATTCGCAATATTTAGAAAGAGAAGTTGTGTTTGATGTGTATTTACCCAACCATGTTACATTTCCTGAACAAATGAGTTTGTTGTTGATTAATGATGGGCAAGATTTGCCAAAAATGCCTTTTGAAAATATTTTAAACGAACTTATTACACAACAAAAAATAGAACCCATTTTTTGTGTAGGAATTTATTGTGGTAATGAAAGAACAATGGAATATGGAACAGCTTATAGTGCCGATTACAAAGGTTGGGGGGCAAAAGCTGGATTGTATAACAAATTTATTCTTGATGAATTATTGCCATTTATCCGAAAAACATTTCACATACCTACGTTTAAAGATAAATCGTTTGCAGGATTTAGTTTGGGAGCTTTGAGTGCTTTGGATATTGTTTGGAACAATGCTAGCGAATTTAAACGAGTGGGTATTTTTAGCGGTAGTTTATGGTGGAGAAGAAAAGCTTACGACGATGGCTATAATGATGAAACAGATAGATTGATGCATTTACAAATAAGAAAAGGAGGCTTTTTTCCTTGGATGCAATTTTTTATAGAATGTGGAACATTAGACGAAACAGCCGATAGAAATAATAATGGAATAATAGATAGCATAGATGATGCTTTAGATTTGATTGTAGAATTAAAGTCTAAAGGATATACCAACGAACATATTGAATATGTAGAATTGGTTGATGGCAAACACGATGTGTCAACTTGGGCAAAAGCTTTTCCTGCTTTTTTAGAATGGGGGTGGAGTTATCGCAAATAATTTATTGTCTGTTATCAACAGCCATAACAGGTGTTGCACCTAATTTTTTAATGATTTGCATTACTTGAATTGCTGTGCCTAAATGTGCAGTGCTATCGCCATTAATTACAACAGATGGTTTCTCTGTTTCTTTAGATAAATAAGATTGCAATTCTACTTCTAATGATGTAATTGGAATATTTTTTTGTCCAATAAATAACTGCTGATTTTTATCTACCGTAATTACAACGGTTTGTTTGGCTTTTGTATCGCTTTTTGCTTTAGGGTTTGAAACCTTAATTACATTTGGATTCGCTAATGTAGATACAATTAAAAAGAACAATAATAGTATAAATAAAATATCATTTAAAGCACCAGTATGTACTTCAGGATGTGATTTAAATCTTTTTCTGATATTCATAATTATCTACTATTTGTATATGTAAATTATCTTGTTGGTTCTTGTAGCATATCAATAAAATCCGCACTTGCGGCTTCCATTTTATTGGCAGTTTTATCTATTTGTGTGCTTAAAAAATTATGACATACATAGGCTAATAAACCAATAATTAATCCCGTTGCACTAGTAACCATTTTTGTGTAAATACCACCTGCAATTGTACCTAAAGTATATTCACCGGTAGAAGCAATTCCGTAGAACAATTGTACCATACCAATAATGGTTCCTAAGAAACCAAACATAGGTGCAACACCTGCAATTAAAGATAAAATAGAAAGATTACGTTCCATTTTATACATTTCTAATTTGCCCACATTTTCCATGCTTTTTTCAATAGCATCAATACTTTTTCCAATGCGTTGAATACCTTTGTCAATCATTCTAGCAACAGGATTATTGGTGTTTTTTGCTAAATTTCTTGCTGCAGATAAATTACCCGATAAAATATTATCTCTAATAATATTCATGAAGCTTGCATCTATTTTCGATGCTTTACTAATTGCAATTAATCTTTCCACAAAAACAAAAATAGTAGCGGCTAACAAAAGGTACAATGGGTACATGATAAACCCACCTTTTTGTAATAATTCCCACATAGAAATTTTTTCTGCTACTGCGTTGCTATTTAATGCAGCTTTATTAATAGAGTCTGCAATATTATTGGTAACCTGCAATAAGTAAAACATGAAAAGTATGGTTTTGTAGTGTAGCTAAAATAATCACTTGTACAAATGAAAGCTATGCCTGTGAATAAAATAGCAAGTGATTTGTATTTTAAGAAACCTTTTGCACAATCATTCGTGTAAAAAATAAAAGATGGTAGCTAGTGTACCATCTTTTATTTCATTTAATTAATTCGATTCTTTTTCTTTCATCTTCATCATCGCCATAATTTGCTTCATGGTTTTATCCATTCCATCAGGACTTCCATCCAAGAAAATTACATTTCCTTTTCCGTATTCAGCAAAATTTTTAACGGCTTCTGTCCACATACTAAATAAAATAACATTGGTATCTAAGTTAGCTTGCTTCATTTGTTCAGCAGCTTGAGACATACCCCTTGCAACTTCTTCTCTAAATAATGCAACACCTTGTCCACGTAGTTTTGCAGCTTCTTTTTCAGCTTCAGCAGAAATTTTTATTGCATTTCCTTCCGCTTCAGCTGCTTTTGTTTTTGTAATTAACAATGCTTGTCCTTCATTTTCAGCAGCTGCTTTTAAGTTATTACTAGCAACTACTTTACTCATGCTATCCATTACTGCTTGGTCAAACGTAATATCGTTAATTTGTAAATCTTGTAAATGGTAGCCCCATTCTTCTAAAGAGTGATCTATTTGTTCTTTTACATAGTCTACAATTTCTCTTCTTGCTGTAAGTATTTCTGCTTGCTTTTTAGTAGCCACAAAAGCCCGAATAGATCCTTCAACAGTACGTACCAATGCTTGCATTAAATCTTTATCACTAATGAATTTAAATGCTACTTTTTTAATGGTTTCTTCTTCACCATTTTGAACAGAATACAACAACATGCTTTTAAAATACACATTTGCTTGGTCTATTGTAACCGCCTGAAATTCCAATTCAACACTTCTGTTTTGAACGCTTACTCGTTTGTAAATTTGTTCAATCAGCGGAATTTTAAATCGTAATCCTGGCGTTAAAATTCTTTGGTATTTTCCAAATAAAGTAACTACAGCAATTGTACCTTGATTAACGGTTACCAATCCACTTAAAGCAATCAGAATAAGTGCAAATAACCATCCATAACTTGTTAAAAATGACATAGCATAAATTTTGCAGAAAGGTAATATCTTTTATCGGTTGAGTTTCAGAATTTATATTAAATTATAAATTTTATCTAGTTGTTGTCGTTTTAAGTTGCATCGATTGCTCTATTTCATTTTTAAATCAGATAGCTCTTAATTTTACAATATGCAATTGTATAAATACTGTATTATTAGCTTGTTGGTATTTCTTTTCTCAAGTTGTTCCAATCAAACAAAAGAACAACCTCATGTAGTAATTGTAACCGAGTTAGGAAATATTGAAGTAGAATTATATCCAAAAAAAGCACCAAAAACAGTGGCTGCATTTTTACGATTTGTTGATAGCGGTTATTATGAAAGAAGTAGGTTTTATAGGGTTTTAAACAGCAATAACCAATCATCAGATGCCAATAAAACAGAATTAATACAAGGTGGAATATGGAAAAATGGGAAGAAAGTGAAAGCATCTAAAGTGCCACATGAATCTACTGCTACAACTGGAATATTACATACAAATGGAACGATTTCGTTGGCAAGATTGGAAGTAGGAACTGCAAGTACTGAGTTTTTTATTTGCATTGGAAAACAACCAGGATTGGATTATGGTGGTGATAATAATGCAGATAAACAAGGCTATGCTGCTTTTGGAAAAGTGGTGAAAGGAATGGAAATAGTAATGAAAATTTCTGAAAAAGAAGATAGCGAACAATATTTTGATGAACCCATTTTTATTCAAAACATTCGTAGGCTATAATTTAGTTTGAACTATTATTTCACTAGGTTTTGTAATAACAATTTGTGGTTTGCCTTTGTAATCTTTAAGAACACCAACTACACAGATTTCTTTGTTTAAATAAAACTCTTCTGGTTTTTCAGTAAAATTTTTTCTTGCTTCTTCTTCAATCACTATTGTTAAAGGTGCATTGGGATAAGCAGCACCTATGTTTAAAAGTGTAATTTTTTTAGCAGAAGTTTCAAAATATCTTCCACCATAAATTTTGCTACAAATGGTTACGCTATCACCTATATGTTTGCTAACATCTTCAATATTAATTTTTTGTTGTCCCCAACTAATAACACCAACCATTAACAAGAAAATAGAAAGGCAAAGTTTTTTGTTCATTGTAAATATTTAAAAAAGTTGAACACCATAGTAACCAATAGTTGTAAATATAGCACACCTTGTAATAACACCAATACAACACCATGTAGCTAATTGATGCATGGGTACATTAAAACCAACACCAACTGCAATACTTACAGGTGCACCCACCGTCATTGTTCCTAAAAAGCCCAAGCCAATAACACCATATTTCTCCATCAATGTATGTGCTAAACTTGGTTTTTTATTGGGGTCTACAGGTTTTGGTTTTCTGTATTTGCTTAAAAAATGTTCAATTTTATCGCCTAAAAAAGCAGCAACAAAAACGCCAACTAAACCACCAACAGTACTTGCTAAAAATATGGTGATGGGAGATAATTTTAATAAAAAACCTGTAGGTATAGCAGCGTAAACTTCAAAAGTGGCCAAACCTGCAACTGTGAGTATTTTATACAGCATATTCTTAATTTGCTTTCTTGAATTTTATAAATAATTGGTAGTTGTATAGAGTAGTTTATAAATAAACTTTTGTAATTACTGATTAATATTTTACTGTAACGAAAAAATTAAAAATGCCTCAAGATTTTAAACATCAGATTATTAATTGTATGATGCCTTTTTGAAATTTTAACCATGCAAAAATGAAGCCTAAAATGTAAAAATTTAATTTTCAGAAACCTATTCTGCTTATGCGTAAGATTTTATTAATGTATTGTTGTATTAAGCGATAAATAAAAAAAGCCTCAAAACAAATTGTAATTTGAGGCTTTATAATAAATATAAATTGAAAGTTTTAATACTTGTATGCAGTTAATGTTCTTACGTTACCACTTTCTTCTGTTTTAACAATACCGATTCCACAACAATATGTTGAAATTGTTGATGTTGTTGAAATTGGAGAACCAAAAAATGTTATCTGAAAATCTCCTCTTACTTTTTGTCCACCAGTATAGTTTACTCCATTAAAACTAAATGTTTCAGAATTCGATAACACAGTGTAGGTGTATTTATACGAAATATCTGTTGGTAACGAAACACTTGCAAACGTTTGTGACCATGTAGCACCAACAGCAGCATTTAATTTGTGTGCAATAATGTTTGATGCAGGTAAGTCACCTATAGAATTTACATACAGCAAAACTTCTCTGTTTGAATTTAAGCCAACCCAAGAAACAGCAGAAATGCCATTTGTAGAAGTGCCTGGTGCTCCAACATAATATTGACCGTTTATAGTAGTATCTTTTGAATATGTTGAGGTTATTCCTACCCCACTTGCTAAAGACATGGTTAGTGATGAACCTTTTTTGTATGGAAGTTTAGAACAATCTCCTGGTGCCGGACCAACACCAGAAGCAGCAGGCGTATCATCTTTTTTACAAGATAAAATCAAAATGCTAGCTGTGAAGAAAAATAATAGTTTTTTCATTTTTGGTATGTTTAAGTTTTTAAATCGATAATGTTTTTACGAATATATGTACATATTAACTATTTTTTGAAATTATAATCATTCATTTTTTTAAATGTAAATATTCTATATCTCACCCCGCTTTTCATTTGATTATTAATGTACACAATTAATTAAATAATATATGGCAACTTGTTAATACTGGTGTGAAATTAGAATTTAATATTTACTACTTATATGTCATTTAAGACAGTATTTCATACTAAAAATAATATAATTAAATAATATGAATGGATATTCGTAGTTAAAGTAGAAAATTTTTGTAAAATAACAATATAACTTGGTTTATAAATATTCTTAAAATAAAAATCCCATCTTTTTATGGAAGATGGGATTTTTATTATTTGTTAAAAAGTAGTCGACTAATTACCTGCTACTTGCTTTCTAATAATATTCAATGCAGCACCTGCTTTAAACCATTCAATTTGTTGTTGGTTATAAGTGTGGTTTGCTACAATGGTATCGCTTGTACCATCAGCATGTGTAAATACCAATGTTAATGGAGTATTTGGAGCAAAACTTGTTAAACCAATTACATCTACAGTATCATCTTCTTGAATTTTATCGTAGTCTTCTTTATTGGCAAAAGTTAAAGCCAACATACCTTGTTTTTTCAAGTTGGTTTCGTGTATACGAGCAAACGATTTTGTTAAAACCACCCTTACTCCTAAATGACGAGGCTCCATAGCTGCATGTTCTCTAGAACTTCCTTCACCATAGTTTTCGTCTCCTACAACAATACTACCGATTCCTGCTGCTTTGTAAGCTCTTTGTGTTGCAGGAACAGGACTGTATTCACCAGTTAATTGATTCTTAACGCTGTCTGTTTTTTCGTTGAAATAGTTAACTGCACCAATGAGCATGTTGTTAGAAATATTGTCTAAGTGACCACGGAATTTTAACCAAGGACCAGCCATAGAAATATGGTCAGTTGTACATTTTCCTTTCGCTTTTATTAAAAGTTTTAAACCTTTTAAATCTGTGCCTTCCCAAGCTGCAAATGGTTCTAAAATTTGTAAACGTTTGCTTGTAGGATCTACGGCAACGCTAACACCACTTCCATCTTCAGCTGGTGCTTGATAACCTGCATCTTCTACAGCAAAACCTTTAACTGGTAATTCGTCACCTGTTGGAGGATCTAGTTTTACTTGTTCTCCTTTATCGTTGGTTAAAGTATCTGTAATTGGATTGAATGATAAATCACCTGCAATAGCCAATGCTGCTACAATTTCTGGAGAAGCAACAAATGCATAAGTATTTGGGTTGCCATCTGCTCTTTTTGCAAAGTTTCTATTAAAGCTGTGTACGATCGTATTCTTTTCTTTTTTCTCAGCACCCATTCTATCCCACATACCAATACATGGTCCACAAGCGTTGGTAAAAATAGTGGCATTTAAATCGGTAAACGTACCAATTAAGCCATCTCTATCTGCTGTATAACGCACTTGTTCAGAACCTGGATTAATGCCGAATTCTGCTTTTGTAGCTAAGCCTTTTACTACAGCTTGTTTAGCAATTGAAGCAGCTCTTGATAAATCTTCGTAAGATGAGTTGGTACAAGAACCAATTAATCCCCATTCTACTTTATTTGGCCAACCATTAGCAGCAGCTACTTCTTTCATTTTTGAAATAGGTGTAGCTAAATCTGGCGTAAATGGTCCGTTTAAGTGTGGTTCTAATTCACTTAAATTAATTTCAATTAATTCGTCGAAATATTTTGTTGGCTCTGCATATACTTCTGGGTCTGCATTTAAATATTGTTTAATTGCATCTGCTGCAGCTGCAACATCGGCACGACCAGTTGAAGCCAAATAACGGCTCATGCTTTCATCGTAACCAAATGTAGAGGTAGTTGCACCAATTTCTGCACCCATATTACAAATAGTTCCTTTACCAGTACAACTCATTGAAGTTGCACCTTCACCAAAATATTCAACAATTGCACCTGTTCCACCTTTTACAGTAAGAATACCTGCAACTTTTAAAATAACATCTTTTGGAGCAGCCCAACCGTTTAGTTTACCTGTTAGTTTAACACCAATTAATTTAGGCCATTTTAATTCCCAAGCTAAGCCAGCCATTACATCACAAGCATCTGCACCACCAACACCAATTGCAACCATACCTAAACCACCTGCGTTTACAGTATGGCTATCTGTACCAATCATCATTCCACCAGGGAAAGCATAGTTTTCTAAAACTACTTGGTGAATAATACCTGCACCTGGTTTCCAAAATCCAATGCCATATTTATTAGAAACAGACGCTAAAAAGTCGTACACTTCTTTACTTTCTGTATTTGCAACTGCTAAATCGGTTTTTGCACCAACTTTAGCTGTAATTAAATGGTCGCAATGAACAGTAGAAGGAACAGCAACTTTTGGACGACCAGCTTGCATAAATTGCAATAAAGCCATTTGAGCTGTAGCATCTTGCATAGCCACACGGTCTGGAGCAAAATCTACATACGATTTTCCTCTTTCAAAATTTTCTAATTTTTGGTCGGTATGTAAATGAGCAAAAAGAATTTTTTCTGATAATGTAAGCGGTCGGCCTAAGGCTTTACGAGCAGCTTCTACTTTAGAAGGCATCTCAGCGTATACCTTTTTAATCATTTCAATATCAAATGCCATAATTTCAATTTTGATTTATATTAAGAAAAAAGTTGAATACTTGTGAATAAAAAAATTAAGATTTGCGAATTTACGTTAAAACAAAACTTGGTGTGTTGTGTTTTAGTTTTTTGTTAATAATATTTTATAATTTGCAGTTGTAAAACAGCTCCAAAAAATACAACGATGAAAAAAATTAGAGAATTTGTAGAGTTGCATGCCTTTGGTGTTTGTTCTGCTTTGGGTGAAAAATTAGGTATTGCAACCTCACGTATTAGAATGTGGTTTATTTATATTTCTTTTTTAACAGTTGGCTCCCCAATTGTTGTGTATATGATTCTTGCTTTTTGGATTAATATGAAAAAATACATTCTTTCTGCAAGAAGAAATCCACTTCGATATTTATAAGCATCTATGCATTTCCAAAAAATAGGTAGCATAATAGCACCGAAGTAATAATTCCTACTAAATCTGCAATTAACATGGTACTAATTGCATAACGCGTATTTTTTATAGCTACAGCACCAAAATATACAGCCACCACATAAAAAGTTGTATCAGAAGAACCTTGAAGTACACAAGCCAATCTACCTGCAAAAGAATCAGCACCATAGGTTTTCATGGTATCAATCATCATTCCTCTTGCACCACCTCCACTTAATGGTTTAATTAAAGCGGTAGGTAAACCATCTACAAAACGAGTATCTGCTCCTAAAAAGCCAAACAAATTTTTCATTCCTGCAATTACTACTTCAAAAGTTCCAGAACTTCTAAGCAAGCTAATGGCTACCAACATACCGACTAAATAAGGAATAATTTTTACCGCTGTTTCAAAGCCGCCTTTTGCTCCTTCTACAAATGCATCGAAAATATTTATTTTTTTATACAAAGCACCCAACACAATCAACACGAAAATGAGTAAAATAAGTCCATTACTTAATACTTTCGAAAATTGTTGAACGGCCTCTGCATTTAAAGTAGACAGATAAATTACCAATAAAACAATTAAACTGCTTGCCCCTAAAACCCAACCAATAATAACAGGTTGCAATAAATTTATTTTTTGTTTTACAGCAACAATCATCATTGCTGCCATTGTAGCAACAAAAGTGGCAATCATACAAGGTACAAAAATATCTGTTGGATTAGCCGCTGCCGGTTTCATAGATGCTCTTGCAGCAATAATGGTTACAGGAATAAGCGTTAAACCAGCAGCATGTAAACACAAAAACATTAACTGAGCGTTTGATGCTATTGTTTTATCCTTATTTAATTCTTGTAAACTCTCCATGGTTTTAATGCCAAACGGTGTGGCTGCATTGTCTAAATTGAGCAAATTGGCAGAAAAATTCATCATCATAAAACCCATAGAAGGATGCCCTTTTGGAACTTCTGGAAATAATTTTGAGAAAAATGGGCCAATAATTTTTGCCAAAACACGCATTCCTCCAGCTTTTTCAGCAATAGTCATAAAACCCATAAACAAGGCCATTACACCAATTAGTTTAAAGCAAATATTTACGGCAGTTTCACAAGTTGGAATAATGCCATCTACTTTTAGAGGGTTTAATGGATCATCTGATTTTCCGACAACCATCCAACTGAAAATATCGGTGTTGCCTAAAAAAATACATTTATATGCAGCTACTGTAATTGCAATTAATATAAACGCACTCCAAATTCTGCTTAATGCCATTTAAAAATGAATTGTTGTGGTAATAAAATGGGTTTGTATTAAAATTTTGCATGAATGTAATACAATCTGTGTTTTATGCATACTTGCCATTAAAATATTGCTTGGTTTGAGTTTTTTGTAGGTTGAAATGAAGGTGTTTGTGTACTTGTACAAACCAAATAAAGTTTCTTTTTTCAGCTTTTTATAGCTTGCAGGCAGTTTTGAGTTGTACAGTTTATATTATGTTACCATTAATTATACGCTAAGAAAGCCAACATGTGTATTGCTGCAAACCTTACTTTTGCGGCTTGAAATGAATGTGTTGAATGATGGGCTAAGCGTACAAGAGTGCGACGCAACTGTTGCCAAATAGTACTACAAAAGCTGGTTTCATTATTTCTCTTTTTAAAAACAAATTGGTTTTTTGATCAAATAAGCAAACGATTATGAGTTTACAAGCTGGAATAGTAGGATTGCCAAACGTAGGAAAATCTACTTTATTTAACGCCGTTAGTAATAGTGCAAAAGCTCAAGCAAGCAATTATAGATTCTGTACGATTGAACCTAATGTTGGTTTAGTAGATGTGCCTGACGAACGCTTGCAAAAATTGGCCGAATTGGTAAAACCAAACAGAATTGTACCTACTCAATTAGAAATTGTAGACATTGCTGGATTGGTAAAAGGTGCAAGTAGGGGTGAAGGTTTGGGCAATAAATTTTTAGGAAATATTAGAGAAGTAGACGCTATTATTCATGTAATTAGATGCTTTGAAGACGAAAATGTTTTGAGAGATGAAGGTGCTATAAATCCTGTTGGTGACAAAGAAATTATTGATACTGAATTGCAATTTAAAGACATGGAAAGTGTTGAAAAAAAACTTGCAAGAACAGAAAAATTAGCTAAAACAGATGCAAAATTAAAGGTAGAATTAGAAGTTTTACAACGTTGTCACACTTGTTTGTCGCAAGGAAAAAGCATTAGAAGTTTACAGTTAACCAAAGAAGAAAAAGTTGCTGTTGCAGATTTGTTTTTACTAACAGATAAGCCTGTTTTATATGTGGCTAATGTAGACGAAGCTAGCATGCATACAGGTAATAAATATTCTGAAATATTGGTGCAAGCTGCTAAAGCAGAAGGAGCAGAAGTAATTGTAATGTGCAACAATATTGAAGCTCAAATTGCTGAAATGGAAAATGAGGAGGATAAGCAAATGTTTATGGATGAATATAAAATGACGCAACCTGCTTTGAATAGATTGATACGTTATGCTTACGATTTATTAGGACTGGAAACGTATTTTACAGCTGGTGTTCAAGAAGTGAGAGCTTGGACAATTCATAAAGGTTGGAAAGCTCCACAAGCTGCAAGTGTAATTCATACAGACTTTGAAAAGGGATTTATTAAGGCAGAAGTTATTGCTTACGAAGATTATGTGAAATACGAAACTGAAGCTGCTTGTAGAGATAATGGTAAATTAAGAATTGAAGGAAAGGAATACATTGTAAAAGATGGAGATGTAATGCATTTTAGATTTAATGTGTAATAAAAGTTGATTGAGGTATATTTATTGGGCTGTATTCTTTGTTGAATGCAGCCTTTTTTATGATTAGAATTAGTTTTTTTATGAACGCTTCTATTTCTTATTGGGAGAAGAGTAGTTTTTTTGCTCATCAAGATGTGATTATTATCGGTGCAGGTTTAATGGGTTTATGGACTGCTTATGAACTGAAAAAAAATAAGCCACATTTAAAAATTACCATTCTTGAGAAAAACGCCATTCCATTAGGTGCATCTACACGTAATGCTGGTTTTGCTTGTTTTGGAAGTGCTACCGAATTATTGGCAGATAAAGATGTATTGGGGGAAAGTGAAATGTTGCAAGTTGTAGAAATGCGTTACAAGGGCGTTGAAAAAATTCGTAACATTTTTACTAATGATGCTATTGAATATGATAATTGTGGCGGTTTTGAATGTATAAATGCTGCACATGATATTGCTGCTTTGTCAAATAATTTGGCACTTTTAAACCAATTAGTTTATCCAATTACACAGCAACAAAACACTTTTACATTTGCTAATAATAGCTTGCAGAATATGCAACTGAAAGGTTTTGATACGTTAATTTTCAACTCATTAGAAGGTGGTTTACATAGTGGAAAATTAGTACAAGCTTTAACACTTACCGTTCAACAACTAGGCGTACAAATTTTAAATGGCGTAGCTATTCAACAATGGGAAGAAACTGCTCTTGGCGTTCATATTTTTGCTGAACAATCATTTACATTTTCAGCAGAACAAGTTATTTTTTGTACCAATGCTTTTACACATTTGTTGTTTCCTACACTAACTACAGAGCCTGCTCGTGGTCAAATTATAGTTACCGCACCTATTGAGAATTTAGCATTAAAAGGTACTTTTCATTACGATGAAGGTTTTTATTATTGGCGAAACATTGGCAATAGAATTTTATTAGGTGGTGGAAGAAATATAGATTTTGAAGCAGAAAAAACGACCAATTTGCAAACATCAAACGCTATACAAGAAGTTTTAGAAAACTTTTTATACAAACATTTGATTGCTGATAAAGTAGCAATAGAATACAGGTGGAGTGGATTAATGGGTTTTACAAAAAACAAACAACCACTTGTAGAGAAAATGAGTGATAGAATATTGGTAGCATTGGCTTGTAATGGAATGGGTGTTGCTTTAACGCCTATTATGGCAGAAAAAGTAGCCAAAATAGTAGGATAATTTAACAAATAAACTTTTATGAACTTCTTTATTTTTGTTTAATGATAAAATCAATTCAATCAATTGTAGCAAGTAGTTTTTGTTTTTTACTTGCTTGTGGAGATACAGACAGTAACAATGGTAATGCCAATTTGCCTGCCACAACTATTGCAGAACCATCTGTTATGAATTATACTATTACTAATGTTTTTCCTCATGATACAAGTGCATTTACCGAAGGTTTAGAATGGCATAACGGTTTGTTGTTAGAAAGTACAGGCTTTGAAACAGAAAGAGGAATTACAAAATTGGCTTATGTAGATTTAAAAACTGGCGTTGATAAACAAAAAGTAACTTTAGGAAGAGCCTATTTTGGAGAAGGAGCTACTTTGCTAAACGATAAAATTTATCAGCTTACTTATAAAGAACAAAAGTGCTTTGTGTACGATGCTGCTACTTTGGAAAAAGTGCAAGAATTTACTTATGAAGGTGAAGGTTGGGGCTTAACAAATAATGGTAAGCAATTGATTATGAGTAATGGTAGCGATAAAATTTATTTTAGAGAGCCAAGCACATTTAAAGTATCAAGTATTTTAAGTGTTACTGATAACAATGGACCACTAGGAAGTATTAATGAATTAGAATATGTTGATGGTAGCATTTATGCAAATATTTGGACTACCTATAAAATCGTAAAAATAAATAGTGAAAGTGGAAAAGTAGAACAGGTTGCAGATTTTGCTGGCATTAAAGAAAAATATTTTCCTGAATTGGCACAATCGAATCAAACAGATGTGTTAAACGGAATTGCTTATGATAGTGTAGGAAAAAGATTTTTTATTACAGGAAAATTTTGGCCTAAAGTTTTCGAAGTAAAAATGAATAATTAACTTATTGAAGTTCGTTCATAATTAAAAGCGGCTGTTTCTTTAAAGTAAGAAACAGCCGCTTTTAATTTATCTAAAATCATCTTCATTTAACTCATCGTCGTCTTCATTAAACTGCATTCCTCCTAAATTAATCATACTTCCCATTAAATCTTTAAACTCAATTCTTCCTTCAATCACTTTTTTACTAATGAGTGAGTACGATGATAAGCCATGCAAAACAAATTCCATCAATAAGGCATTTTCTAAATCAGATGCACTGTGATAATATTTTTTTACAAAACCATACAAGCCATCTACTTTGTATAAAGCTGCTATTTTATCAGCATCTTTCATATCTAACAATAAATCTAAAGAGTTGCCTGCATCAAACCAATTGGTAATTTGTTTGTAAGGATTTTCAACTTCTTTTTCAGCGGTAGATTTTTTGCCAGTAGCCTTTCTCTTTTTTGATAATTCTGGATTTGGAAAATAGGTTACAAACTGCGTTCTTATTGCTTTTTCTAATAAGTTAACTGAAACTTGATAAGGGCCTTCTTGTTCGCCTTCATATACCAATTCAATTTTACCTGTAATGGATGGAATAATGCCCATTAAATCGCTCATCCAAACCTGCGTTTTACTTTCATCATGTATAATAGCCCTTCTTTCAGCACTACTTACTGCATTTTCAAAAGCAGCAATTGTAAGTCTTGCACTTACGCCACTTTTTTTATCTACATATTCGTTGTTTCTAGCTTCAAAAGCAATTTGTTCTATTAGTCTTTTAATTAGGTCACTAGTGTTTACTCTTGTTGCTTGTTCTGGTAAAATATTGGCTTCTTGTTCTGTAATAGCCAATGCTGTTTCAATAGTTTTAGGATAATGGGTTAAAATTTGACTTTCAATTCTATCTTTTAAAGGCGTTACAATGCTGCCTCTATTGGTATAATCTTCAGGATTTGCCGTAAAAACAAATAAAATATCTAATGGCATTCTTAGTTTAAAACCTCTAATTTGAATATCGCCTTCTTGTAAAATATTAAATAAAGAAACCTGTATTCTTGCTTGTAAATCTGGTAATTCATTAATTACAAAGATGCATCTATTACTACGTGGAATAATGCCATAATGAATTACACCTTCATCAGCAAAATTTAATTTTAAATTGGCAGCTTTAATAGGGTCAATATCACCAATTAAGTCGGCAACGCTAACGTCTGGAGTTGCTAATTTTTCACCATATCTTTCTGTTCTATGTATCCATTCTATTGGAGTTTGGTTGCCTTTATGTTTAATTAAATCTATGGCAAATTTGCTTATTGGTTGTAAAGGATTGTCGTTGATTTCGCTACCTGCAACTACAGGAATATATTCGTCTAGCAAATCAACCATTTGTCTAGCCATCCTTGTTTTAGCTTGTCCTCTTAATCCTAAAAACAGAATATTATGCCTGCTCAATAATGCTCGTTCTGTATCAGGAATTACAGTGTCTTCATAACCTAAAATACCTTTAAAAACATCTTCTTTTTGTTTAATTTTTTTAATTAAGTTATTCCTAATTTCTTCTTTAATACTGGTAAACGAATAACCACTTTTCTTTAGTTCACCTAGTGTTTTAATATCTTTTATATGCATATATTTTAAGTAAAATTTAAGTGTGATAATTTATAGATTAGTTTTTAAAAAAATCTCAATTGTTTTTTATAACAGGAATTTGGGTTGATTGTTGCTTTAATGAACAATTAAATCTGAATTAACAGAATTGATTATTTTGATTTGTATAGATACTACAATTTATTTCTATTTTAAACGTTCTATTTAATAAAATCATGCTTTTGAGTGAAAAAGGCAGGAAGTTGTAAATGTAGTTTTTGAAATTGGATGGATGTAGTAAGAACAAGATTTTAAACTGCATATTTGTAATTGATTAATTGCGGTAAAATGCTTTTTTTAATTAGAATGTTGTTGTTTAAATGCCGATTTAGATTTTATATTTTTTTGTAGTAAAAATACTACATCAATATCGTTTTTCATCTATATTTGCACTCTTAAAATATTGAATTATCATTTCTAAGTATAATTCTTACGAAATCCACTTCCTAAGTTTAGCCTGAATTTTTTCTGATATTAATTGTACTTTATGAATAAAAAATTACGCTTTGCAGTTTTTGTATTTGTTGCATTATTTCAAATTAGTACTTATGCAAGCTATACAAATGGAGCCAAAACTTTATATTCAAATGGTGGAGGAAGTAAGGCAGCAGCTACAGATTTTGCTGAAGTAACAGCACTGTCGAATATGTATTTGCCAAGAAATTATGTGTATACCTATCATGAAGCTGTAACTGTGAAGAAAAAATTAGAGAAAGCAATAGCAAGCGATCCTAATTCTATGGGTAAAAGATGGGCTTTAATGCGTTATTATGTAAGTGCTTCTAATTTTATTGGTGGTTGCACAGCAAAGGCAATAGAAGAAGCACGTTCTATTTACAACATCGATCCTTACATTGGATGTTTAGCCTATGAGTTTGTGTATGCTAGAATGAAAAAATTTGAAAAAGCAGAATTGTGGTACAAACGTTCTTTATATGTAGCACAAAGTAAGCCTGATTACAAATGGAATGAAATTACTTGCAACAAAGTAGCACAACAAGATATTAAGGCATCAGGTACATTTAATAGTTGGGGGCAAAGCTTGGTATACGAAACAAATGATGGATCTTATAGTAGAAAGGTGCTACAATCAAAAAATAAACCTACTAATTATAAACTTATTATCGACGATACAAGAGTAATTGAGCGTAATTAGGATTTTTATTGATTTAAAATATCAACATCCCTTTCAATTAAATTTTGTAAGGGATGTTTTGTTTTATTGAATAGATGAATAAAAAAGATATTTACTTTAACAATGGGATACAAAGACAATAAGTATAAAAAACAAAAAAGCCTCAGAAAATCTGAAGCTTTTAGCGGACCGGACGGGATTTGTGCTTTTTTCTGAAATCCTTACCAGTATTGCGTTTCGCTGTTAGATATTATTACAGGTCACTAAATAGGTCATTGCTAAATACAACCAAAGAACTTTAAATCTTATTGATACAAATATACGTTTTTCTACGCTAACCAAACTAATTTTTGAACAAGTTAAATGTAGTAGTAGTTTGGGTTGCAAGCTATTTTAGCTTCTAAAACTAGTCCAAAAGTAATGGCTGTACCTGGTCTATTTTTAGCCCTGTATAACTGCAAAACTCTTCAACACTAACGAACTGGTGTTCTTGTTTGCTGAAAGCTTCTTTAATTTTTTGCAGTAACATTCGGCTATATCTTTCAGACTTACCAGTAATACGCTGCACATCTTTTGGGTAAATACAAAGCCTTACTGCTTCTATTTTCATACACTATCTATGCCTTTGCTATACTTATACTATAACGGAAATATTGCCTATGCAAATATAATTGCACACTAAAATAGTTAGTTACAGCAATAAATACGCATTTCGGCAATAAGTGTTTATAACGGAAGTGGGTTGCTTGTTGAATACACAAAGCGTTTCAGCTTTGGGTTATGAAACACATACACACATTGATTTTGATGACTGCGATTTGCTTTAAAGCAGATGCACAATTGGTAGTAAAAGTAATTGATGGGGACACCTACAAAGTATTGCTAAATGGCAAGCTACAAAACGTTCGATTGATGAACGTGGATGCACCAGAACTGGACCAATATTTTGGTAAAGCTGTAAAGGATAGTGTAACTACTTTGATAGAAGGCAATATGATTGCACTAGAGCTGCATAGCAGCGATATTTATGGCAGAACACTAGTAACTGCTACCTACAAAGGAATGAGCCTAGATAGCCTTTTAATTGCGAAAGGATGGGCTTGGTTTTATACTTCTTACTCAAAAAATCTTGATTTAAAATATTACGAAGCTGCAGCAAGACTGAAAGGCTTGGGCTTGTGGCGATGTGAACATACTGTTCCACCGTGGATATGGCGAAAGCTGAATAAGCGTAATAAAAGGCTTTATGAAGTGTGCCAATAAACATTTCGATTTATTGAGATTAAATTTTATTGAAAATGGCAAAGCAAAAAGGGATTATGAAGTTAGAAGGTACTATTGGTGATATTACCTTCTACAAAAGCCAAGATGGCTATTTGGCCAGAGGCAAAGGTGGTGTTGATGGAAGCCGTATTGCTAACGACCCTAAGTTTCAAAGAACCCGTGAAAATGGTAGTGAGTTTGGTAATGCCGGCAAAGCAGGCAAAGTTTTGCGTGATGCATTGAGAGCATTGCTGCAAAATGCAAGTGATAACCGAATGGTGAGCCGATTGACACAGAAAATGGTTGAAGTGATACAAGCTGACCTAACTAGTGTGAGAGGGCAAAGAAATGTGATTGATGGGGAAGCTGAACTGCTTGAGGGGTTTGATTTTAACGCTAATGCAAAATTAAGCAATACTCTATACGCTCCTTATATACCCACTATAGACAGGGTTGCAGGAACGTTGCAAATCAATGTACCAAGCTACATCCCTACTACAATGGTTGCTGCACCTGGTGGCACAACCCATTACAAAATTGTTTCGGCTGGTGCTGAGGTTGATTTTGAAAATGAAACTTTTGTTGTGGACAGTAGACAAAGTGCTTTATTGGCTTGGGATGGAACTGCAACAGCTGTGCTGAACCTTAGTAATGCTGTGACTGCTAACAGTACACATCCTTTGTTTTTAGTGTTGGGGATTGAGTTTTTCCAAGACGTTAATGGTGTGAAATACCCATTGAAAAATGGGGCATATAATGCCTTGACCATTGTGAAAGTAGATGGTGTGTAATACTAGAGGTTAACAGTTATTAGCAACCCTAAAAAGCAAAAAATGGAACTGGAATCATTAAGAACATATTATCCCAAAGGAACGAATGGTAATCTATTGATCAATGGTGTTGGCTTGTGCCATACCATTGAATTGCCTTGGAAAAATAACGAACATCAAGTTTCGTGTATTCCTGAAGGAAGGTATGAATTAGTAAAGCGATACAGCCCTAAGTTTAAATGGCATTTATGGCTTCAAAATGTGCCCAACAGGGACTTGATATTGATACACCCTTACAATGATGCTATGAGAGAAGCAAAGGGCTGTATTGCACCAGTAACCACTATTACAGGTGAAGGCAAGGGTGATAAAAGCAGAGTAGTATTTGAGAAGTTGAAAGCCTTTGTCTTTCCTGTTTTAGAACGAGGTGAAAAAGTATTTCTTAACATTAAAAAACAAGCTTAATGAAACAAATAATTGAAAGGGCAAAAGCCCCCACTCCAAAGTTCTTTAAGAAGCTGCGAAATATTGGTTTGACACTTGCAAGCATCAGTACGGCTATTATTACAGCACCAATAGCTTTACCTGCAGCAGTTATAACGGCTGCTGGCTATGTGGCTGTGGCAAGTGGTGTAATAAGTGCGGTGAGCCAAATAACAACCACCGATGGAAAATAACATAGGAACAAAAGCTGGAACTGTTGGTGGCACATTACTCACTATCTTTTACAACATAAGAAGTACGGATATTTTGAAAACAATAGTTTTGGCAACTATAGGTGCAGTAGTTAGTTTTATCGTGTCATTGATTTTAAAAAAGCTTTTTAAGCAAAGTAAAAAATAGTTTCTATTAAGTTGTGGTGACCGAAGTAGAAAAGTAAAGCCCCAGAAATGGGGCTTTTTTAATGCAGCAAAGCCCTAAAAGGGCAATGCTGACAACTGGCGGCGACCAGAAGGAAAACGCCAAACAAACCAACCACATGGCAATGTGAAAACCTGGATATTTGGCATAACTGAAAAAGCTTAGGGAAGCCTACCCAAGTGCTTGCTAAAAGCAAGTGGCGAAACACTACTGAACGACTGAAAGAAAGGACTGCTAAAAGGGCAAACTGCCAAACGAGAACGACTGATGATGCGGAGCTGTTTTTGCATAACTACATTTTTTATACGCATCTCTCAGCGTAGGCAGCTAACGACACCAAAAGGAAACGGAATAAGTGCCAACGGCTGCCACATTTTAAAGCAATATTTGGCTTTGCCTTTGCTTTAAAAATGGGGCATTATGCCGTAGTCTTTTGGTGAGGGTTCTTCGCTTTACTCAGCATAAAAGCCGAGCCTGCCGTAGCTATTTTTGCTATATAAAAATATTATGCAAAGGGACTACAAGAGCTATTGCAAAGCTATATTACAGACATAAAGGGAATAAGCAAGCAGATATGCCTTAAAGGGAACAAAAATAATAAATGTTAACACTATTGCAGGAATAGCAATCGTTATAAATGAAAATCCGTTTTAATTTTCATTTATTCGCCTTATCCTTCAATTTGTATTGAATAAAACTAGCCAGAAGTTACCAAGCTATAGCAAAAAGCTTTAGTATTACACGAAGTTCTTTTGTCTGCTAATTTAGCCAATAATCTTTTCTGCTTGTCGTTGGCTTATTATAAATTCTTGTCCGAATGATAGTTTTTTTGAAAGTGTCGAGTTTGGTTCTACCACTCTCCAAAAAGGTGTGATATCTTCCAAACTTTTTCCTTGCTTTAATTTTTCGAAATTTGCTTCTGCTACTATTCGTAAAAATATGCCTGTCGTAACAGGACAAGTGTAATCTGCATTATGTTCCAACGCAAGGTCATTTCGCATAGTTTTACTATCAATTCGTTTTCCATAGCCTATGTGTTGAATATATTCATCAATCAATTTGGGTGATGGTATAAACAAGCGGCTTTCTGCTGGAATACCTGCAAATGCTTTTTCT
Organism: Chitinophagaceae bacterium; assembly: GCA_051861445.1. GTDB lineage: Bacteria > Bacteroidota > Bacteroidia > Chitinophagales > Chitinophagaceae > Parasediminibacterium. Next base: position 79,512 of record JBHYCS010000018.1, read on the forward strand.
AATTTCACAATATGTGGTTGCTTTGATTCATTAAGTTTATCCAACCAAGTTTTTTTCTTTGCCATATTATTCTCCTAATTTGGTTTTTAAATTGGTCATATATATTTCCATTGTATTGTCAAGGTCAACGAATAATGAGCTCAAAACTCTGATAAACGGATTTTCAATTATAGCAACTTCTTTGAAAACTACTTTTGTACCTGCTGTGGTTTGTTTAAAAGAGCCTACCCAATAACCGTTGAAACTTTTAGGTTCAATAATTTCAATTTCAAATAGTTTATTTTGAATTTTCTGCCTTATTTTAAAAGTAATGGGTGTTCCTTTTTTTGGGACTTCCGTCCAAGTGTTATCGTCAATTATGACTATGTCTTTTACATCATTTCTCCAACTGGTTTGATTTTTAAAATCTGTTACTAAGTTAAATACTTTGGTTACATCTGAATTAAGCACAGCCGTTTTTGTAAAAGTTCTTTCTTTAGGTAAAAACAACCCAATTACTAATACCATTGCAATGATTGCAACAATAGAAACAAGCAAATAAGTCGTCATTTTTTTCATTTTTAAAATGTTTATGCTGCAAATTTCTATTTGGCATTCAAAAGTTGTTTGACGTTTTTTGCTATTTTATTGGAACATAAAAGTCTGTTACAAAATTATCAGGTTTATAAAATGGAGGCGATTTAACATACCATTCAAGTGCTGGCTTGTCGGCTAAGTCGAACTTGTTCTCGAACAAGCAAACATTATATATATAGTCGTACACAGGATAAAATCCTTCGTAAGCTCCTTTGTAAGTGAATACAGCAAACTTACCGCCTTCAATTTTTTTGTAACCAATTTCTCCACTTGGCTTTATTTCTTTTGAAAGTAGTACACAAGCGTCAAAACGAATATGTGGTTCTGCTGTCAAGTCAGGATTGTCGTGAACAATACCAATGGTTACTGGCTTTAATTTTAAAACTAAATGAGTTGCAGCCCAAAACATCAATTTTTGAAAAGAACTGCCTACTTTGTCATACGATCCTGTATGTCTAATAAAAGCAAGATGCAAATCGGGAATTGTCTTGATAATAGGTCTTTGAACATTGAGTGCATTTAAGTCTATGTTTGTCTTTTTGTATTCATTCTGCTTGTTTGTCGTTAGTTCTGCTATTGAATTTCGATATTCTAATGGTGGCAGTCCAAAATAGTCTTTAAATGCTCTTGTAAATGTTTCGTGGTTTTGATAACCACAGTCAAATGCAATTTGTCCAATGTCGCTCTTTGAATGTTTAAGTTTCAGAGCCGCTTTTTCAAGTCGAAGTCTTGTCAAAAAGTCTTTTGTTGTATCGCCTGTTAACGATTTGAAAACTCTGTGAAAATGATACTGTGAAAGATTTGCTTGCGTAGCAATATCTTTGAGTTGAATGTCAGTTGTCAAGTTACTTTCAATGAATGTAATCGCTTTGTTTATACTTTCTAGATATGAATTTTTTGTGTCTGTTCTCATACTGTAAAAATATCATGACATTTTCATTTTCTTTTGATGTTTCTTGCTCGTTATAACGTCTTGTATTTACACTAATACACCTGAATAACCATAGAAACTAGAAAACAGTAGCTATTTTTGCGATATAAAAAAGTGATGCAAAAGCACTACCGATTTGCAGTAGCCTTGTGAAAGATTGCTTTTTTGGCATCAAGTATTAACAGTAGATTTCGCTTGTAGCTTTTTTCGAGTTGTTCTAATTGCTGCAAAGCCTTTACATTTTTGTTGTATTGCTCTTTTGCTGCAAATGCCGCTACTGCTTGCTGTTGGATAAAAGCTTTAAACTCGTATAAACGAATAAAAGGAATAACTGAACCAGTATGTAAATGATAGAATTTTTTAGACTGCCATAAACCCCAGCACAACCAAAAAAGAAACTCCTTTTCTTCATCGTTTTTAACTGTTATTACAAAGCAATTTGGGCAGGGTTTTTCGAGTGGCTTGCCACTATTTAAACCTTTGCTTAAAATGAAAAAATGAGGCTGTACAATGCTAATTTGATTAGATTGATTGTAACATTGAATTGAGAAAGTAAACATAACAACTACCACTGATTTTTACTAATGGCAGAAAACCACTATTGACCAGCGATAGGCAACCCAAATGCAGCGTAGGTAGGGAAGGCAAGGTTTTTTTGCAAGAAAAATACTCGCTGTTGCTTGCCAATTTTGCGATAGCTATGGCAAGCTAAAAACAGGGGAAGATTTTTTTGTAAAAACCAAAGGCAAACGAAACGAAGTGAAGTGCAGACCTAGCCGACTGAAAAGGGCATAATTTTGCCAATTGCTGGACAATAGACAAAAAATGCATACCATTTAATTTATTTTCTAAAAAGAAGTGAAGCAATTGATGAAAGGAAAAAGGAAAGAAAAAAATCAATTTAATTCTGTTAGTAAAGGATTGGGTAATTAATCAGAGCAAAAAAGCAAACCTACAATTGTGAATTGGCATAAAAGCAAGTGCCTACTTGAATGGAATGAGCAAATGGAAGGGGTTTGAAGCGGCTTGAGGATTTGGCAATGAGGTAAGGTGTATGTAGTAATTTGGCGAAAGCCTACTACATACAAAGCAGCATTGGAATGACAAATGCCAAGACCTGAAAATAAGACTAGTTTGTGAAATGAAAAGAGAGAAGGCTGTTGCTGTGCGTTGCTGAAGGTGGCTGAAATGCAAGTAACTGAAATGTAGTGTAAGATAGTGGAGAGAAAGAAACAAAGTGTAATGAACGAAACGCTGAAACGAAATGGAAGTGTATTGCATGAGGCTACATGAAGCAAATGGGTAAATATCTACTGCTTATTTTGCGATACCTATGAAAATGGGTTGGGTGGGTGCTTGGGGTTTTGGAAGCATAGGTAGGAAAATACGGCTGCATTTTAGTAAAATGCTTGTGTTGGCTACTTAACATAAAGTGATTATGTGATTTTTTGATTGCCCTGCATTCTTGATACGCTACGCCAAAAAATTACATAATGCCACTTTATGTTTAAGTATGCTTCTGACAATTTTTGTACTGCAATAAAGGAATGGTGGAGGTGGTTGGAATGACTGTATTTTTTATGCATTGCTTGTGTGTTAGGCTTGGCTGTTTTGCAGAGACCCTTCGATTAGCTCAGGGTGACAGTGGGGCTGTGTAAATGTGCCAAATAGTATAGCTGCATTGCATTAAAAAGTATTGCAGTTAAAAATTGGCAGCAACACAAAGTGCAGTAAGTTTTGGGTATTGCGTTTTGCACTGCACAAGCCGTATTTTTTTTGTTTTGGTCAATTGATAAATAGACGTGGCAACGCCACACCGCTTTTGAAGAAGCATAGCAGAAAGTATTGGCTGCGACCTAAGAAGCAGCGAATACTGTGTAAGCCAAAGGTTGCCTATTGGATAGCTTTTGTGGTTAGGAAGGCTACCTTTGGCGGTGGCTGGTACTTTGGTTTAGTGATAGAAACGTTATCTTTTTTGGAACAAAAAGATATGAGTAAATAGTTAGATACGCTTTATGCGAAGAAATACATAAAAAATATGTTATCAACCCACTTTTTGTTATTGCAAATCGCATAAGAAAACGTATCGAAAATGCAATTACAAATATTACTTGCAAGGCCTTTCATTGAATTGCAATTCAAAATTAAAGGATAAAATACCTATTAAAATTACTGTAAATTCTACCCATCAATGAGCTTTTGGGGTGATTTTTAGAGTTTCATTTCTATTTTATTCCAAATCTATAGAAATCATCTGGTAATGGTTTTTCTTTGAAACGTAGTTGATGTGCATGATATATGTTGTCGAAATAGTCTTGCTGATAAGGTGAGAATGATAGAAAAGCATCAATAGTTTCTACATTTCTTTTGAATTTGTCAGGATTTAGTAAATATGATGCACATATATCTAATTCATCAATAGCATAAACATTTCCATGAATAACCTTCCTTAATTTCAAAAAGTTTAAGAATTTACTAGCTGGATTGCTTGTGTTTTGTTTTAGAGACAATAAAAATATTTCAAGATCATCTACATATACAGACCAAGGGAAATCTAATTCCTTTTCTTTTTTGAGCATTAAATTTAGGTCAGCTTGTAATGGACCAAAACGTTCTAAGGTTACAATTATTGAGTATATTGTATGGATTTTATTTGGATTTAAAGTATATAATACTTTTCCATTTTTATCTTTAATATCAAACAGATTATTCCCCAAAAAATAATTTTCAACTCTTAGACATTGATTATAACCATACTGAATTGAATTCTTAAAATCGCTTTCCAATCTTTTAATAGCTCTCTTAACATCTCTATATGGTTCTCTTAATTTAGATGCCTTTGCTTCAATTATGATAGCTGTTCCTTTGTGGATTATAAGAAGGTCTTGTTCAAAGTTTTTTTCGATGTGATAATTTTCGTAATAAAAAGTTTCCCTTGTTGGGAAAAATTGTTTAAATAGTTCTGTTACTTTTCTTTCTAAGCTTTTTTCCCTGTGTTCTCTTAATTTTATATTAGTGCTTTCATCTTTAAAAAAATGGTTGTACAGAAATTTATAAATTGAAATAGGTATTTGTTTTCCATATACACTCAAATAGTAACCATTTGGTAATTTTATTAAGGGCGTTAATTCAAATGGACTTTCAGAAGTATAATATTTTATTTCAGAATTATGTAACGGTTCACAAGCAAATAACTTTAAGAAATTATCAACCATATTTTTTGGCAATCTATGATAAAGGTCTTCTGGGGAAAACATCAGGTGTGCATAAATTTTTGAGTGAAATGCTGTATAAGATTGTTGAATATTTTCAGGAAGTAAATCAAAGCATTCCGAAAAATTCATTTTCCCTGAAGATGTTTTCTCTTCAAATTCCTTAAATTCTTGCGTATGGAAGAAACCCATTAAATGTTTCTGCCTAATCATTGAAACTAACTCAATTTCTTTAAAAATATTGACCAAAAAACTAATGTCAAAACCAAAGTCTTGAATGATTCTTTCTTCAAATGGTGCAAATACAGTTTTTAGCTTTTCCAAATCCTGTTCTACATAGCTTAAAACGCCATTATCAAAATGATTTTGAATAGCCATTTCGTGTATAACGGTGGCTTCATTATAATCCTTAATTTCTTTTACTCTGTTAAATTTTTTTATTTCGTTTAATTTGTTTGCAAGCCTTTCTAAAAGATGCTCAGAAGGATAAAATTCTTCGTTTGCTTTGTTTTTTGAAAATACATTCAGAGTAATTAGATACAAGAAATCTTTTAGCTTAGATTCGAACTTGTTTAAGCTTGAACCTTCTGACGGGTCGGGTCTATTTTTCAGAAAGTAAGCAAAGAATCCTGCAAAACTTTCGGTATCATATTTTGATACCAATTCCTGCAATTCATCAATTTTGGTTTCGATATCCATTAAGTATATTCGTCAAGAGGAATTAGGATACTCATTGTTTTAAACGACGTTAATTACATTTTCACTACCAAACCATTCTTTTGCTTTTGCAATTACTTGTACATCTGGATTATGAAAAAAGACTGCTAAATTTTCTCTAGCTCTTGTACAACAAACATAGAATATTTTTTGAGTTCTATCCAATACGCTTGTAGAACCTGTTTTTAAAAATAAATTACCAAAATTGTAGTTATTCCATCCCCCATTATCAAGTATCACTAAAACATTATCAAATTCAGCACCTTTAGTTTTATGTTGAGTTGAAAATGGTGTTTGTCCTTCTAAATATTCATATAGTTTTTGAAATTCACTAAACTTGACATCCTTAACACGATTATACAAATACTCTTTTTTCTCTTTAAAATCAATAAGTTTATCATCAATTAGACAAATACCTTTTTCATTAGCATCAGTAATTACCTCTTCTATTGTTTTATCATTAACATTTATAAGAGATTCGATATTTTCTTTTAGAGTTTTTTTACTTGCTATACTTGTTATTTTAAAACGATAATCCGTTGCTTTTAAAAACTCGTTGTACCTTTTATTCTGATACAGATAAATATTATTTTGAATTTTAAAAAGATGTTTTATTAAACCATCTCTTTTAGAACCTTTCTTATTTTCACCGTTTTCATCTTGCTTTTTATCATCAATTAAAGCCTCTTTATTCAAATAGATTTTTCTCACTTCAGAGAATGGTTTATCTTTTAGTTGATTATATAGTTCTACTTTAACTGGGTCAGCTAAAAGTATGTTTTTCTTTAGTTCTTTTTGTTTATTCTTTAATTGAAACTTATCTACAACTGTATCAAAAGTGTCGTCTTCTCCAATTTCAATTTCGGGTTTATTATTTTTCCTATTATATTTTATTTTTTCAAGTATTTCAGACTTTAAACCGATAATAGGATCATTGTCGTAAATATCCATTAACATTCTGAACCCTGCCTTTCCTGCTATTAAATTGTGAGTAAGATTAAGTTCTTTTGTTTCTTTTGAATTATTGAAATCCCAATTGTAGTTTTCTTCCAATAATTTTTCAACTTTTTTAATATCACCATCAGTGGAATGTAAGAACAATACAGTGCCTTGCTTTACTATACCTTCAACCATATTAGGTGCATTAGGGTCTGTAGAAGGTTCTTGTGTAATACCATCTGTTCGAAGTTTATTTGCTAAATCAATAACAAGCTGGGGATTTCTTCTATTCTGTTTTTTTTGAATTTCGTTTACGTTCTCAATTTCATCTCCTTTGTATTCATCCAAGTTTCCAATACCATCCTCATAGATTGATTGCATTGCATCGCCAAAGAAACCAATAATATTTTTTTTCTCACTTTTCTTAAAGTTATTAAGAAATATATCAACAACAGCCTTACTCGTGTCTTGATATTCATCAATAAAGATAAACTTGTATTTATCCTTTACAATACTGCTAAGTTTTGGATATTTCTCAAAAACATAGTTTGCAACTATAAGCAACTCATCGTGAGAAATTATCCCTTCACGTAACCGTACAAACTCTTTATATTGTATTCCATCTGGTGAAATATCAAAATAATTTGCGGGAATTGGATTTACCTCATCAATTGAAATTTTAGTAACCTCTTCATTATTTGCTAATGAAATAATTGCTTCTTTAAGCTCTTTTTGAAAGTGCTTTATGTTATCCCATAAGAAGTCGTGGATTGTAGATACATTTAGGTTCTTGTGATTTACTCTTTCTTCGATTTCCTTTACTGCTGCATTGGTATAGGTCATACAAGCCACTTTTGCTGTTGGGCTTTCTGCAATTACCTGACGAATTACACTTACCAATGAATAAGTTTTACCACTACCTGCACCACCACTCAATAAAAAATTTCTACCATCATCAATTGATTTAAAAATTTCTTTCACTTCGGGTTCTAAATTTAATCTTCCTTCAACCATAATAAACCATTTTTAATGTATGCAGGAATATTCCAGTTGCTAAAATTCTCATCACTATGATATAAAATATCCAATGCAAAATGTGTTTTCTTTTTGATACAAGAACCTGCTAATTCATAAGGACTTTTTGTATCATCATCAAAATGTGAAGCATTTTTAAGCCCCTGAAAAGTATCTTTATTTGTTTTCACAAATTCTCTATTCAAGTGGATAAAAGCATCTTCAAAGCTTCTTGCGTGGTAAGTATTTTCTTCTTGCTGATAACATAAGCAAACCATAGAACTTCCGATATTAATTGTTCTATTAGCTATAGCTAATGTTTTTAAGTCATTCCAAATAACTTTACTAAGAAAATGATTGATTGCCGAATTGCTTGTTTTTGTTCCCTCATTTACTGGGCAGGCTGTTTCGTCATCATTGATTGCATCAATATCAGTTAATATCAAAGATTTTATTCCCCAAAACTCTATAAATTTTTCGAAAATTTGTGAATAAGCACCAACTTCAATTATGGATATGTTTTGAGATAATAACGGAAGAAAAACATCTTCATTCCCAGCTGCTTTTAAACGTACTGATTCCTCCAAATCTACTTTTCGCATAAAGGTTGGTATCAATATTCTTTCCGTATCACCTTCAATTAGAACTGCTTTATCAGCAAAGAAAATTTCAGCTCTGCTAATAGTTAGATATTGTTTTAGAAACTGATATTGATTTTTATCAGTATCATATTGCTTTCTTAAATCTGAAAGATTCTTTGCAATAACATTATTCTTGTTTTCCGCTTTCAGATACTTGATATCGTCAAAATCACTATCTGCAACTATGTGAGATGAGTGTGTTGTAATTATGTATTGAAGTGGTCTATTTATTCCATCCTCTCTCTTTACACCTTCAGCAAGTAATTTCTTTATGTTCTTTATAAAGATATATTGCATTTGTGGATGGGTATGTGCTTCAGGTTCTTCAATAATGAGTAAGTTTATATCTGCTGGCCTTTTGTCTTTATCTCGTTTGAAATCCTGAACAAGAATTTCAATTTCAAAAATCATACTTATAAGGTTCATATAACCTAAGCCATTATAATGCTCTGGTAACTTATGGTCATCGTGGGTATATACAACAGTTGTATTTCCTTCAAGTAATTCTCTATGTTGTAATGTTGAAATAATTGCTATATCCGTGTCATTGAGTTTTATCCCTCCAAAATCTTGTACCTTCTTAATTACATCGCTGAAAAGATTTTTATATATGTCGCTTAATGTGCTATCAGTTTCTGAAAGTTGGTCTTTAAAATCTTCTGTGGCTTGAGTTTTGTCACTATTATCTTCTTTCCTTTTATATAAATTCGAAGTTTGCTTAGATAATGTATTTTCTTTTTCTTTGTTTGTTACATCACGCCTTGCACTAATAAATTTAAAACTGATTATGTCCTTTAAATTAATTTTTTCGTCATTAAGATCAATCGGTTTGGTTTCAGTAATTTCATTTGTAGCTACGTCGTATTCAAAGGAGAATTTATGAATGTTAAAATAAGTATCTAAGTATTGGTTTAAAAACTCTTTTAGTTCTGTTGGCTTATTTTTCTTTTTGTCATCAACTTTCTTTTTTTCATTTGCCTTAAAAGCGAAATAATCAACTCTAAGTTTTAAAAAATCGGTATAGTTTACAGTGTATTCAAATCCCAATACAATTTTGTTATTATCTGGATCTAAATCCATCAACACCCTGCTGACATTTGATAAATCATCGTTCTCATTATACTCAATAAACACCCGTAGTTTGATGCCTTTCGGTGTAAACTCTTCAGGAATATCTTCGGCATTTATGAGACCTTCTAATTCATTTTTAAAATCGATATTAACGTCATCATAAGTGAATTTACTTTTTTCATTCAAGAACTTATCAAGGATAGATAAAATAGAAGTTTTACCTGTATTATTTTTCCCGATTACCAAAGAAAGATTTTCTTCTAAATCTATTGAAAATGCTTTGAGTAATCGAAAATTTTCGACTTCAAGTTTATAAATTTTCATATCATTATTAATTTGCTAATAAGTTCATTAATCTATAGTTGACATAATACGTTGTTCTCCCAATTTTTTGAGGCTTTAAAATATTAGCGTCAGTTAGTTTTTTTAACCATGAAGATGCAGTTTGTCTGTGTGCTAAATTTCTACTTTCTAGCAACTCGATTTTTAGATATGGCAAAGTGAACATTAGCTGCAACAAATCGTGATTGTATGAAGCACCTAAAGCCGATTTTACTTTATGTTCATACTCCTCTTTTAAAGCTAACATTGCTTTAATTTTTTGTGTTGTTAGCTGAGTAGTTTCTATTATTGCTGTGAGTATGTACATTACCCAATCGTGCCAGTTTTCATTTTCTGTTACGCCCCTCAATAATTGATAATATTCGGTTTTGTATTTTACTATGTATGAACTTAGGTATAATACCGGTTGTGATAATAATTCCTGTTGCACCAAATAAAGAGCATTTATAATCCTTCCTGTTCTACCGTTTCCATCTGCAAAAGGGTGTATAGCCTCGAACTGATAATGGATTAATGCCATCTTTATTAAGGGGTCTAAGTCTGATATACTTGGGTCGTTGATAAAGGTTTCTAATGCAGCTAATTTTTCTCTTAGTACATCTTCACAGCAAGGTGGCGTATAAATTATACTTCCATTAATTGCATTTTTTAAAGCAGTACCAGGTGTGTTTCTGATACCTGCTTTATTTTGCTTGATAGTTTGTGCTATTTCAACCATTGTATTCGTTAGCAACAGGTTTTGTTGTTCTTTCATTCTATTAAGACCAACATATAGAGCTTGGCGATAGCTTAATACTTCTTTTGCTGTATGACTTGCTGTGTTTTCTTCCGTTGCAGCTTTATACAATTCGTCTTGCGTTGTAACAATATTTTCAATAGCAGAACTCTCTTTACTTTCTTGAAGAACTATTGTATTTATTAATAGATTGGGGTCGGGTAGTGATGCACAAAGGCCATTTAGTTCACCTAAATTTCTTGCAGCCCTTGCAAGATGTTTTAGTATATCTACTGATTCAAAACCACTTGTGGGTAAATTAGGCAGCTCGTTATAAGGTTTATCTTTATTAAAGGTCATATACTGAAATTTTCCACTTAATTGATTTTGAATATCGAATCTTTCAACATCAATTTTATATTATGTCGAAAATAGGTGTTTTTTTCGGCATAATGTAATTCTTATGGTGAAATACTAAACATCTAGTAATACTAATGATGAAATTGATTAACTTATTATTGCTAATGAATTTTCAATATTTTTTAAAATAAGAATGATTTCTGATGCAGATGTAGAAAGCTCTTTTTTTGCTTGTTTCTCATTCATTTTTATCCAATCAAATACTATTTTGTTGAACTGTATTTTTAAATCACGTTTCTTGTTTTTATTCTTTTCTTTTAAAATAGTTGTAAACTCTTGCTGAAATTTTTCAGGATAGAACTCTTCAATATTATGTTTTGACAAATTTGTGAAATGGTTAGAAGGCCAAGAAGGGAATTTAGACTTTAAACTTTCAATTGTTTTGATTCCCGATTCATCCCCATCTACGATAATCCATGCACGTGAAGCATAAACTGGATTTTGATGAATGAATACGAAAAGACGTAAAAAGTCGTGAAAGCGTGGGGTTACATCATTTACGCCAGATGCAGCAACTGTTTTTATTTTATCTTTTAAGCTAGGACAAAACATTGGAATCAAAAAATCCTTTATTAAAGTTTCAGCCGATGACTCCTCTAGGATTAAATATGATTTGTACAAATCAAAATCAAAAATATCATAGCCTAAGTCTTCTAGTAGTTGTAATTTTTCTTGAGGCTTATTTGAAAGATGATTGATGACAGATGTGGGGAGATTATCATCTAATTTTTTTTCAAAAGGTTGCCATTTGATTTGAAATATTTTAGAAGATTCAATTCCCAAATACTTAAGAACAATATTAGAATGCGTAGAAATAACGAACTGATTATTAGCCGACTTTTCAATAATTAATTCCAGAAGTTTCTTTAAAGCTTTTGGGTGAATGTCATTCTCTACTTCTTCTATTAAATATAGCTTTCTATCTTCTGTTAATAGCATAACAATTAAGCCTATGATATTAACAACACCTTCGCCCATACTATCAATAGGAATAACAGAAGTATCGTTTACAAATATCCCAGTGTTTGATTGATTATCAGATTGAGGTATTACGCCTACACTGAAACCAAGTATTTCTCTAAGAAGGCTAACGAATTTTTGATGTTTGGGGTGTGATGGGTTTGATAACTTTTGAACTTTTGAAGTTATATTTCTTAAATCTTCGCCTACATAATAAGCCTCTTTTGCACCTAATTGATTATTGCTATAATACCCTGTTTTACGCTTTGAGAAAAAGGGATAAATGAAGTTACTTTTTGTTTCGTCCTTTGGCAAGGATCTAAAAGTTGTAAATGGAACTTCATTGCCAGTATCATCATAAACTTTTACTTTACCAGAATCATCAAATTCGTGTTTGTCGTAGAGATTTGTTATTAGTGCTTCTTGCGATTTTTTGCTTTCAAATATGTCTGTGTAAATTCCAAAAATTGCCATTAACTTATCTGTAATAGGCATTTTATTTTCTGCGATATGTTCATCTAAACTTAATTTGAATATTTCAATTTCGATTTCTGAAACATCATGAACTTCTAGAAAAATTCTACCGTTTTGATTTAATTTTCTGATATCATCTATACCAAGACTATTAGGATTTTGTAGTTTGTATATAGATTTGATAATAGTTGATTTACCAGAATTATTGTTTCCAACCAATAAATTTATTGACTTAGATAGATACAATTCTGCATTCTTGAATGAACGAATATTTATTAAGTGGATTTTATTTAAATACATACAGACCGCTTTTTGTAAAGATACTGACTGATAGAACTGTTTCTGGTAAGAACTAATACATGTAATTTGGGGACTAACTTATTGAACTTATAACTATTTCCTCTTGTCTGTTGAAGCCTTGTCGAATGCAATAAGATTAAACATCTCTCTTAGTCTGCTTCTTATTCTATTGCCATAGATTTCTTCTATTTCACTGGCTGAAAGGTTTGTAGTTAGGTGTGTTAGTAGATTTTTAGAAACAAATAAATCGTACCGACTTAATAGTATTTCTGCCATTACATTGCATTCATTTCCGTAGTATTTTAAGCTGCTTTCTGTGCCTAAATCATCGAAACAAAATGTACGTGGTATATAATCGTACAAATTGCCTTTGCTATATTTATGAATGATTGAAAAGCCATCTTGGATGAACTCGAAACTAATGTCTCTACAAGGTTTTGTAATGAACTTTTGACTTTCGTTTTGTATAAAAAATCGCATCAAGTTGATTAGTGTTGTTTTACCACATCCTACTGGTCCAGTTAATAAAACGCCTTTGTTTAAATCAATGTTTAGTTGTTGGGCTGCTAACTCGTCTTGCAAAAAGTAGCAAAATAGTAGGTAAATGGTAGGTTTATCTTCTTGGTATAATTGAAATTTTTGGCCGTGAACTTCATTGCCTTTTTGTTGCAGCCATTGCCAAGCTTCTTGATAATTGTATTTTGATTGAATGGTTAAATAACTCATAGTATTTCACGCAACGATGCAAAGAATAGAACGAACGCAAAGGTTTAAAGTGGCTCGTTATAGTTTTTATTTTGTTGGGTGTGTAGATGTTTTGCTATATGCATTCTATTATTTTTCACTGTAAACTTGTTTGCGTTAAGCAACCAGTTTTTTGCAGAAGCTTGCCAATCTTTCATTATTGTTTTGCCACCAACAAGCCATCCATTGCTTTGAAAATAGTTGTAGAATTTTTCTGCTTCGATGGCAGGGAATTTTTGCGAAGCAAAGTATTCTTGGACTTGTTGAAGGTTTGGGTTAGATCCTTCGTTCCTCAGGATGACAGCGGCAGATACTTCGTTCCTCAGGATGACAGCGGAAGTTCCTTCGCTGTCGCTCAGGATGATATTCTTTTTCTTTTGACGCAACTTTTCTTTTTTGGCGGAACTTTTTTCTTTTGGCTTTTGATTAGTTCCTTCACTTTCGTTCAGAATGATATTTTTTGCTTGCTTATCCTTGTTTACTATGTTTTGTTTATTATGTTTATATATGTTTATATAAGGCTCTTGTGCTTGTTCAGCACTTGTTTCGATTTTAGTATGGTGTGCTACTAATGCTTGTTCATTACCTGTACTATTACTGAACAAGTTAGGTGGTTCATTTTTTGCTATCTCACCTGTACTGAAATTGAACAAGTACACAAGGCTTCCTTTGAATGGATTGTAGGATGGTTTGTATTTAAGGTACTGCCATTCATTTAACTCTTTCATACATTTGTGGTAGGTGGCTTTGGCACTGATTTTACTGACTTTCATTAGCTCATTTCTGGAAATACTTATTGGATTTTGAAAACGATTTGCATTCCAAAATTGAAATAAGGAAACATACATGCTCACATGTGTAGGGTTGAGCCTTTCATCTGTAGCAACTTTTTCAAAAAAGCTTGCAAGGTGTTTTATGTAATTCATTTTTTTAGTTTTATTTCACGCAACGATGCAACGAGGGCAACGAACGCAATGTTTTTTGTTTCACGCAA
>JBHYCS010000018.1:93661-96208 GCA_051861445.1 Chitinophagaceae bacterium
TTTTTGTTTCACGCCACGATGCAATGAGGGCAACGAACGCAATATTTTTTGTTTCACGCAACGATGCAACGAGGGCAACGAACGCAATGTTTTTTGTTTCACGCAACGATACAACGAGGGCAACGAACGCAAAGTTTTTTGTTTCACGCAACGATGCAACGAGGGCAACGAACGCAATGTTTTTTGTTTCACGCAACGATACAACGAGGGCAACGAACGCAAAGTTTTTTGTTTCACGCAACGATGCAACGAGGGCAACGAACGCAATGATTTTTGTTTCACGCCACGATGCAATGAGGGCAACGAACGCAATATTTTTTGTTTCACGCAACGATGCAACGAGGGCAACGAACGCAATGTTTTTTGTTTCACGCAACGATACAACGAGGGCAACGAACGCAAAGTTTTTTGTTTCACGCAACGATGCAACGAGGGCAACGAACGCAATGATTTTTGTTTCACGCCACGATGCAACGAGGGTAACGAACGCAATTTTTTTTTACGCCACGATGGCGATGAATGCAATGTTTTTAAGAAGTTTTATTACTGCTTAAAACAGCTTCGATGTCTTCATAGTTGTAGTAAATGATGGAGCCTATTTTTGTAAAAGATAGCGTTCCGTTGATGCGAAGATTTTGTAATGTGCCTGGTGAGATTTTTAAAAGCTTACGAACTTCACTGCTTTTAAGCCATTGTTTTTGCTTTGGAGTCTTAGAGTGGATGATGTTTTTTAAATCATCTAGTAATTGATGTCTGAATTCTGTTAGGTCTTCTTTTGTTACAATGTTTATAGCCATACTTTAAAAATTTAGTATGATGCAAAAAGATATGAAATGGTTGATTTTTTTTCACAAGCCATTCACAAGTTGTGGAAGATTTTTTTAAAGTTCAATGTTATAAAGGTGTATAGCAATTAAATCAAATCGTCGGCTTCATCCATTCGTTTTATAAGTTTTGTTTTTAGACCATCTAAATATTTTGTTCTACCTGTTTTACGTGATCTCAGTTCAAGAAAAGTACGGCTATATTGACCTAACTCTATACCAAATGAATTTTCAATGAATTCCGCTATCTGCTTGACTTCTACGTTGCCATGGTTGAATGAGCCATCTGCATGAAAAGCGTACATTAATTCTATTAAAGAGGCTTTAGAGCCAGTCCATTTAATAGTCGACTTCTGCGAATATTCGGTATTGGTGTTCATTTTTACTTTTCTTTTATCGATGTTTGCCAATTCGGTTTCGAGATAAACTTGTAACTGATCGTTCGCAATGATTGTAGCTACTTTAAAATCGTGACTAGTGCTAAACCTATAATCTGTTTCAAAGAAAAAACTATCAAGGCTTAACTTAATGTCGTGCTTGCCTCTTACAAAGTATTTATAATCTAAATAGTTGCTTTGAGTACGATAGTATTTATAAAAGTCTAAATTTTTATCGAAAAATTTTTTTAAAGAATAGAGCTCATTGTTGAAATATTCTTTTAAGATGTTTTCACCACCATAAGGCTTTTGTTTTTCAATTTTATATATTTTATTGTGGTAGATTAGTTTTGAAACGAATTGTGGTTTTGTTTTTTTAAAGAATATGATTTCTTCTTCTTGATTACGAAATTTATGTTTGATAATAAATGACTTTAATTTTTCGATTGATTTCAGAATAACCAATATTGATGTTTCAGCTTGTTTTATTGGTTCGTTTGTTTCTAAACTAATAAATCGGAGTTGTTCTTCTAATTCATTCAGATAATTTGCAATGGTTTGTTGCATACAATGATCAAAATATTTTTTCAAAATAAATATTAATAAACTACATGTTATTAATCATAACGAATAGTTTTAACAATAAAGTGTATCTATTGCAAAGATTATATATTCGTTTTGGAAATTATACAGTACTTTATTGAATCAATTGGATTTAATTTTTCTTTTACGAGATAATAAAATTGAAAGTAAATATTGCATTCTTGATTTTAAATGCTTTGTTAAGTGTATTTGATTCAGCCTTCTTTATTATGAAACATAAATAATTAACTAAAAAAGTTTGTTTTGTGTTTTATACACCACCATTCATTATTTAATTCGGCAGTTCCTATTCAGTTGATTGTGAATAAGATTTTAATCAATTATTTAGCTTTAAAAATGATATATTATTATGAATATAATATTCGAAAATGCGTATTGTATTCACTCAGTTTAAGTTTTAGTTTTCAATTTATGTTGAAGTAAAATGCATAAGCCTACAGTTAGGGTATTTTACTCTTTGTTTGTCTATCCACTTCAATTCTTTTTGCTTATTACATTTTAGTTATTATCTAAAGGTTTGCTTTTTGAATATTAATAATGATTGTTATGCTCTACAAATCTGCATTTGACTAAAAACTTACTCATAACGCTTAGTTAGCATTTATAGTTCAAAACTTTATAATTTTAAAAACTATGATTTATGAAGCAATTTTTTTTATTGCTATTATTTTTTATTTCAATTCGATTATATAGCCAGACGACGTATTTATGGTCAGGCGGATCAACGGGAGATTATCAAGTTT
>JBHYCS010000019.1:0-95996 GCA_051861445.1 Chitinophagaceae bacterium
GTAGCTGCTGGCATTGGTTATGGAATGAAAAAAGTAGCCGATAAGCGTAAATAAACATCTATCAAAATAAAAGGCTGTTTCAATTTTGAGATGGCCTTTTATATTTTCATCAATATTGTATGGATTATTCTACTTTTTTCATACACAACTAATATTTTATTTTAATAATCTAGCATTAATACTCTCTTTCTTTATTCATACAAAATCAGGTAACTTGCACAATTAAAATACCCCGTTATTGTGCTAAAAGAAATCATTATATCTATACAAGCTTACTACAGAGCTCACCAGTTTATCAAACATCACCAATTGTGGAAGTGGATTTTAATTCCAGGTATTTTGTATACTATCTTATTCATGATAAGTATGTACTATTTTGGTCAAACTGCCAATAGTTTTATAGAATGGCTTAGTTTAAAAACAGGATTAAAAAACTGGCTCGATACAATCAACAGTGGTTTTCTAGGGTTTCTATTCACCTTTGGCACTTTCATTTTATGGATAGCCATGATGTTGTTCTACTTCTCTTTTTTTAAGTTTATTTTTTTAATTATTGGTTCACCCATTTTTGCATATTTGAGCGAAAAAACAGAAGCTATTTTAGAGGGTAAAGATTTCCCTTTTAGTTTTATTCAGTTGGCAAAAGATATTTTTAGAGGTATACGTATTGCTGGAAGAAATGCCATTTGGCAAAGTGTTTATAGTTTCTCTATTTTAATTTTAAGTATTGTGCCTGTTGTAGGTTGGTTAACACCTTTTATGGGCTTATTAATTGAGTGTTATTATTATGGTTTCTCCATGTTAGACTATAGTATGGAACGTAATAAAAAAACTGCTACAGAAAGTATTTTTTTTATTGGTTCACACAAGGGGTTAGCAATTGGTAACGGTTTGGTTTTTTATATCATGCATTTTCTTCCGTTTATCGGATGGATTCTTGCACCATCATATGCCGTTGTGGCTGCAACACTTTCATTAATCGAGGTTAAAAAAGCGAATTCGTAAAACCAATTTTATTTATCTAAAACTACTTCTTTTAAAAACAATCCTACGCCAAAACCAATTAAAATTAAGCCAGAAAGTTGGTTAATGTGGTGCATGTTTCTAGTGGTTAATTTGGGTCTGAGTATGTTTGATAATTGTACTTTTAATACATCTGAAATAAATACAAATACCAAGCAAGTGATGTACACAATAAGTCTGTATTGAAATGGATTTTCATGGGTTAATGAGTCTGCTAGTATAGTAGTACTCCAAAGCAACCAAAACAAAAAAATGCCAGGGTTTAATATGTTCATAAAAAACCCTCCCATTGCAATAGCCACATAATCTCTCTTTCTATATTGTTTCTTTAATACATCATCTTCATACAATTGTTCCTTCTTAAAAAAGAAAGTATAAATACCAGCTATTAATAAAAAAATACTTCCTACAATAGCAATAATCGTTTGATGTTTTAATGCAGCTTCGAAAAGATTGGTAAAAACATTACAAATAAAAACTACCGAAATATCACTAAGAGAAACGCCGATTATAAATGCATATCCAGCCTTATGGCCATTGGCTATACTCTGCTTAATGATTGCAAAAATTATTGGTCCCATCGATATGGCTAATAAAAAGCCCAATCCTAATCCTTTTAATAAAGCCGTTAACATGTTTTCTTATATAAATGAAACGAAAGATAATACTTTACTCGTTATTTCAATCTAAACACAGTATGTCTAAAATCTACTCGAAAATCAGTAGGATGAGTATATTTGTGTATTCTCTTACTCAAATTCCCCCTACTTTGAAAAAATTATCCTTTTTACCAAATGAAAAATGGGCCGTCATTCAGCTTCCAGAGGCCAACTTAACAAAGCAATATGCTGTTTCTAATTTAGGGCGTATTGCAACATTTATTGATGATATAGAAAATGGCTCTTTGTTAAAAACACAAAACAACGATAAGCGTCAACCAAGGTTCTCCATTCGTATCAATGGAAAAAATACAAATAGAGTTGTGAGCGTTGAAGTAGCTACTCATTTTTTACCTAAGCCTACAGAAGATAGCAATTGCATTATCCATATAGATGGTGATATAAATAACAATCAAGTTGATAACTTAAAGTGGGTTACAGAAGGTGTATATAAACAAAATATGCTGAATCGTATTTTTAGTAAACCACGTAAAGGTGCTAGCGGTAAAAATGGCGATCAACAAGTTGTGAAAATTTTTCCTACCGAAGAAGTACGAATTTTAGAAATACCAGATCTTACAAGAAAATATGCAGTAACAAGTTTTGGAAGGCTGATTAGCTTTTTTTCAGACATCGAAAAAGATGGCATTGTTATGGGTTTATCTATGCATGAAGAAGGCTATAAAATTTGGCGTTATAAGCAAAAAAATAAACCATGCCATATGTTGCTGCATCGTTTAGTGGCCACACATTTTCTTCAAAAACCATCAGAAGATCACAAGTACGTAATACACAAAGATCATAATAAACTAAACAACGTAGCTACTAATTTAAAATGGGTAACGCTTGAAGAAAAAACAGAGCATATCAATCAATCAGAACACATTGTCAAGAATAATATTCGTAATGCAACAGCAGAAGAATTAGCCAAAAGAGGCTACAAGCTTACAGAGAGTAAAGTAAGAATAATTAAGAAAATTTTGTTTGATAGAAAAAGAACTACTCGTTTAAAAATGATAGCCAAACAATTCGGAATTACGCCAATGCAATTGAGAAGAATACAAACTGGTGAAAATTGGGGTTGGGTAGAGGCTTAGTGTATTTACATTTTTACTTTTATTTGCAGATAATTTAAAAATATGAACGTTGTTTTTGATGTACAAAAGTTAATTGCTATTGGTTGCGACCATGCTGGAATTGAATATAAAAATGTAGTTAAAGAATGGTTGCTAAATAAAGGATTTTTGGTAAAAGATTTTGGTACATACAATACCGATAGCGTTGATTATCCTGATTTTGCACACCCTACAGCAAGTAGCGTTGAAAATGGTGAATCTGCTTTTGGTATTCTATTTTGTGGTAGTGCAAATGGTGTTGCTATTACGGCTAATAAACATCAGGGAATAAGAGCTGGATTATGTTGGGAAAATGAAGTAGCTAAATTGGTTCGATTGCATAATAATGCCAACATCATTTGCATTCCTGCAAGATTTGTTTCTTTAGAAGCAGCTATACAAATGATTGAAACCTTTATGACCACAGCCTTTGAAGGTGGACGACATGCAACTCGTGTTGCAAAAATTAGTTGCTAGGTTTTTATGGAAAAATAAAATCTACACATCTGTTTTATAAAACAGTTGTATGACAGATATTCAAGTAAATAATTCAGCTAAGAAACATGGCGTTCGTTGCAGCGTTAAAAAATCTACCAAAGTAGATTTAACCCCAATGGTAGATTTGGGGTTTCTGTTAATTACATTTTTCATTTTTACAACTACGCTTTCCGAATCAAAAGCCATGGGTGTGGTTGTGCCGACTAATGAAAAAGTAAAGGATTCACTAACCATTTCAGCATCAAAAACGCTACAACTCATATTAGGTGAAAATGAGGTGTTTTACTATATGGGTAATCAAACTCATAGTATGCAACCTACTTCGTATTCAGCCAGTGGAATTCGAACAATTATTCAACAAAGGCAAAAAGAAATTGCTGAAAAATATGGTTCAATAAGTGAAATGATTGTTTGTATAAAACCACTAGAATCGTCTGCCTACAAGCACTTGGTAGATGTTTTAGACGAAATGACTATTAATAATATTGGTAAGTATATTTTGATGGATGCAACAAGTTACGATGAACAATTTGTTATTCAAAAACACAATTAAAAACACAGTTGAAAGGTTAAAGTATTTAATTAGTTAAGAGCAGCTTCCGTTTTTTCAATCGTAAATTTTTCTTTTAATTCTGTTATCGCTTTCCATCCACCCATAATATTTCTGATGTTATGAATGCCTTGTCTTTTTAATAATGATGCTGCAATTACACTTCTATATCCACCTGCACAGTGTAAATAAATGTTGTGATTATCGTCTAAGTTTACCATACTTGCAGGATCTATCATTTCTTCTAATGGAATATTAATCGATTGTTTTAAGTGACCTTCTGCATGTTCTACTTCTTTTCTAACATCTACTACAATTAAGTTATCGTCAAAAGGAATATCCATGGCAAGTTCATCTACTTCTACTTCAATTAATAGGTCTATTGGCAAATTCTTGTTTTTCCAAGTGTCAAATCCACCATCTAAAAATCCTTCAATTTTATCAAATCCTACTCTTGCTAATCTGGTAATTGTTTCTTTTTCTTTTCCTGATTCTGTAATCAATAACAACGATTTATCAAAGGGTAAAATACTGCCAGCCCATTCTGCAAATCTGCCTTCTAAGCCTATAAAAATAGAATCTGGTACAAAGCCATCAATAAATATAGATGCTGGTCTAGTATCTACAATAATGCAGTTTTCTGATTCTATTTTTTCTTTAAATGTGTCAATCGATAATGCTTGTAAACCTTTATCTATGATTGTTTGTAAAGCCACATATCCTTCTTTATTCATTTTGGCATTAATAGGAAAATAAACGGGGGCATTTTGTAAACCTTCTGTAACAGCTTTAATAAACAATTCTACTGTTTGTTCTTGTAAAGCGTAGTTGTTTTGCTTTTGCTCACCAATGGTACTAAATGTAGCAGAGCCAATATTTTTGCCACAACTACTACCTGCACCATGAGCAGGATATACCAATACATCATCTGCCAATGGAATAATTTTCGATTGTAAACTATTGTATAACAATGTTGCCAAAGTAGTTACTGTATTTTCTCCATCTTCTTGCGATAAATCTGGTCTGCCTACATCTCCTACAAACAAAGTGTCTCCTGTAAAAATTGCATGATCTTTTCCTGATTCATCTTTTAGTAAATAGCAGCTACTTTCTATCGTGTGGCCAGGTGTATGTAAAACTTGAATGGTACAATTGCCCAAACTAAAAGTTTCAGAATCGTTTGCTACATACACATTGTATTTAGTACGAGTATTTGGGCCAAATACAATTGTAGCACCTGTTGCAGCTGCTAAATCTAAATGACCACTTACAAAATCGGCATGAAAATGTGTTTCGAAAATATATTTAATGGTTGCTTTTCTATCAGCAGCAAGTTGTATGTAGGCATCTATATCTCTTAATGGATCTATTACAGCAGCAATACCATTACTTTCTATATAATAAGCAGCTTCACTAATGCAAGCAGTATATAATTGTTGTACAAACATCTCAAGTTGATTTAAAATTTTTACAATAATCAACCATTAAGCCACAATTTGTATAAATGGCAGAACGTCATGTTTATTGTTTTTTGCAAATAAAAAAGTGTATAAACATTTTCACTTTTTTAAAAGCTGTGCATATTAATACACCGAAAATTGTTTATACACTTTACTTGTATAGTTATTTAAAACTATGCAACTAAATCCTCAACATATTTTGTTACTTCTGCAAGACGCTCATAGTTTACACTATAGAAGATAAATTTACCTTCTCTTTTAGTGCTAACGATGTTTGCACGACGTAAAATTGCTAAATGCTGTGAAGCAACTGATTGTTCAATACGAAGTTTTACATACACTTCAGTAACTGTCATTTTTTTAGAGTCATTCAAAAGTTTCAACATTTGTTGTCTCAACTTGTGGTTAATAGCTCTTAAAATTGCAGCTGCTTTCTTCGATTGAACAAAGTCAATCTTCACAAATGTTTCGCCGTTGCTTAAAGACAGCGAAGAAGGGGTAGTTTGTGTCATTTAAAAAAAATTAGGGGGTTAAAAAATTGTTTCCGGCATAAAAGTAATAAATACTTCAATATGTTCGATAAAATATGTAAATAAAATTTATTCTTTAATCTTTTTGTATTTGTTTAACCTGTAAAAAAGGCTTTCAAATAGGTAGGTTCGGTATATGATAGATCTGAAAATGCTTCCTTTTTGTAATGGTTATCTGCCAAAATAGCAAGGTGTTTTGCATTGTGTTGGATAGAAGAATATACCGCATTTTGATGCGTAATTATCGTTTTTATTTTTTCGCTACCGTTACCACAAAAAATTATTTTATTAGAATTTAATTGTTCTAAAAAACTAGTTTCTGAAATAATGAATGGTTTTTCTTCTTCTACAATATGTAGGTTTTTATCGTAAATGCCTTTAAAAACTTCCATTCTTCTAGCGTCTATCATTGGGCAAAATAATACGTTATTGGCTAATGCATTTTCGTTGCAGTTATCAATAGCTGCTTTTGCAATTACTTGTAAAGTGCTAACAGTAATTAATGGAATATTTAAAGCATAACAAAGTCCTTTTGCAGATGATAATCCTATTCTTAAACCTGTATAACTTCCTGGTCCGTTTGCTACTGCAACAGCTTGTATTTGCTGTATTTCAATGCCTGCATCTTTACAAATTTGTTGAATGGCTGGTTGTAAAAAAGCACCATGATTTTTCTGATGTTCATGCGATGTAAAGCCAACTATTTCTCTATCTTTTGACAAAGCAACACTAGCAAATTCGGTTGATGTATCTATGTTTAAAATAATAGCCATAATTATTTATACAAGTTTATTATTTGCGGCAATAAATGCAGTAGCTGGTAAATACATTTTATTTTCTTCACTCAATTTATTAAGTAGTTGAACTACGTTGTTGATACCAATTTTTTCAGCCCATTCAAATGGTCCAAACGGATAGTTGGTTCCTAAACGCATAGCAATATCTATTTCTTCTTTGCTACTTACATTTTCAGATAGTGCAAAATAGGCTTCATTAATAATCATACTCACTATTCTTGCTCCAATCATTCCATAATTATCAGCACAGTTTACATATTTCCATCCTAATAACTGCGTAATTATATCAACACTTTTTTGCATCGATTTATCAAAAACCATTTCAATGGTTTCTCTTTCTAAAAAAGTATTCCATGCATTTATTCGAATATAATTTGGGGGTAAATGAGCAGAAAGTTGTGTAAGTGAATGAATAAAAACAGGTTTATCTAAATGCTTAAACGAATTTGTTTCGCTTTCAGTATTAAGCAAACTAATGTAAGCATCTGCAACCACATCGGTGAAAGAATCAATCCAACTCAATTGTACAGCGTTATCAATTGGTTTCGATAAAACGATTTTTTGTTGATGTGGTAAAGCAATAATGGCAATATGCATGTGCAAATAAAAGTTTTGGCAAATTTAGGTTGGTGATATGAAGGAAATAGATTTATTTGCCAGTCTAATTTTACTACAATGAATAAGCAAATTATCAATACAAATAATGCACCTGCACCTATTGGCCCTTATAATCAAGCAGTTAGAGCTGGTGATTGGTTATTTATTAGTGGTCAAGTTGCTATAGACCCTGCAACTGGTAATTTAAAAATGGATACCATTCAAGAAGAAACTACGTTGGTAATGCAAAATTTGCAAGCCATTCTTACAGAAGCAGGAGCAACATTTAGCAATGTGGTTAAAACAACTATTTTCTTAAGTGATATGGCATTATTTGCTCAAGTAAATGAAGTGTATGGTTCTTATTTTACAGCCGATTATCCTGCAAGAGAAACGGTAGCCGTTAAAGGATTACCCAAAAATGTAAATGTAGAAATTAGCATGATTGCAGTTATGGGTAAATAAAGTAGCCTTTATTCTAAAATTGTACAATGGCAATAGGTAGCGTTTATTTAATTCCAACTTTTTTGCATGAAGATGCAATACAAACTATTCCATCGTATGTAGTAGATGCGGTAAAAAATTGCACTGTATTTTTTGTAGAAAACGAGAAAACAACCCGTAGATATTTAAAGCGTTTATGGAAAGAAATGGTTATTGATAATTATGAATGGCATACTATTCATAAGGCAGAGGAACAAGTAATTTCTAATTTTATAAATGCATTACAAGCTGGAAAAAATATTGCTATTATAAGTGAAGCTGGATGTCCTTGTGTTGCTGATCCTGGGCAAATTTTGGTAAATAAAGCCCAACAATTGGGGGCAATTGTAAAGCCTTTTGTTGGGCCTAATTCTATATTGCTGGCATTAATGGCTAGTGGAATGAGTGGACAGCAATTTAAGTTTAATGGCTATTTACCCATTGAAGCTAATGAAAGAAAACTTGCTATTAAACAATTAGAAAACGAATCGAGCAAAACTAATTGTACACAAATATTTATAGAAACACCCTACAGAAATAATCAACTAATAAAAGAGTTGTTACAAACCTGTAAATCAACTACACAGCTTTGTATTGCTGTTGATATTACCGCTAGTACAGAGTTTATTACAACTAAAACAATTGCACAATGGAAACAAGAAACAATAGACATTCACAAACGATTGGCTATTTTTTTATTGCTGGCATAACATCATTTATTTCGGACTAATTACGCTTTCTCCATTTTGATTTTTGATAGCATAAATGCTATCTACAATGTAGGCATTGTTTCCACGCCAAGGTAAAGTGCCTAAATAGCGTTGATAGTGAAGTTCTACTTCTTTGCCAGAATTTTCTAATAGCTTTTTAGCAATTTTTTCGTCTAACACACTAAAATCAAATTCGTTGCTTTGAACGTTTGCTCTAAAACCACTTTGAATTAATTTCCCTTCCCAAGTTTTAAACACAAAACCCTTTTTTTGAAAGGTATTTAATTGCCCTGCTTTTGTACCTTCTGCATACACAAAAAAGTATTTCCAATAAATAAAAATCAATAGCGATATAATAACAATTGCAGCTGTAGTTTTTAGTATTTTGCCTGTATTCATAATTGTAATGTTACACTAAAAAATTACAATCCATATTTATCAATTAAATAAATAAGAGCAGCCATATTTACAGCACCTAAATGCAATTCTCTTTTGTTTACATTTTCAAAAACATCTGTTCTTGCATGGTGTAAGTCAAAATAACGTTGACCATCTGGTGTTAATCCTGCTAATGGTGTTTTAAATGTTTTTGCTAAAGGACCAATATCTGCACCACCTCCACCATTCGTAATATTATCGGTGCCATAAGGTTTTAACAAAGGAATCCAAGATTGTAACTTTTTTAGTTGAGCATCGCTCATGGTACAACCAAAACCTCTAGGTGTAAAACCACCTGCATCACTTTCAAGTGCAAAAATGTGTTCTTCTTTATTTTTAGCTGCTTCTTCAGCGTATTTGTTGCCACCTCTTAATCCATTTTCTTCATTGGCAAATAATACAAAGCGAATGCTGTGTTTGGGTTTATAACCTAATGTTTTTAATGTTCTTACAATTTCCATGGTATGAACAACGCCTGCACCATCGTCATGTGCACCTTCATTAACATCCCAACTATCTAAATGTCCACCAACAGTTATGTATTGATTGGGAAATTCAGTGCCTGTAATTTCTGCAATTACATTATGACCAATTGTATCGGGTAAAAATTGACCGTTTGTGGTAAATGAAATTTGAACATTGGTAGATTGCTTACATAAATTGTATAAATAATCAGCATCTTGTAAACCCAATGCTGCTGCAGGAATTTTAGGAAAACTATCGTTATAACTTGTAGAACCTGTATGAGGATGATTGTCTGTAGCTTCTGTTAATGATCTGGTAAGTACAGCTACAGCACCATATTTAGCAGCACGGCTTGGACCACCACGTCTGTAAGCTCCTGCTTCTCCATAAGATTTTCCTGGAGAAATATATGTTGGGTTAAATGGATAATTGAAGAATACAATTTTATCTTTTATTTTATCTTTTAAAAGTTCTAATTCGTTAAAATTATTAATTGCGATTACTTGTGTAGTAATTCCTTTTTTACCTGTTCCAATAGAGTTGCCTAGTGCTAAAGCATCTAGAGATTTCAATTGCTTTTTACCGTTTACTGAAACAATATTTATTACATCTTTACCACCACGTATCCAATGTGGCATCATACATTCTTGTAAATACACTTTATCGGCTCCTGTAGTTTCTAATGTTTTTTTGCCCCATACTACAGCTTGTGCAAATTGTGGTGAACCTGCTAATCTGCCACCAATATTTTTTGTAAGTTGTTTTAGCCATTCGTAAGCTTTTCCGTTACGCATTATTTCATCGCTAATTTGTTTGATGAAAAGCGAATCTTGATTTTGTGCTGAAACAATTAGGGGTAAACAAAAAACTAAAAGCAGTAATTTTTTCATGTTGAATGATGTGTTTTGGTAAAATTCTATTGCAATAAAGATAATTGGATTGATGTTACGAAATCATGTATAAATGATGATTGGATGAACTAGCTCACAAATTAGTTGTTACTTCGTTTAGATTTTGAATAAAATGGTTATTTAGTAACATTTTGTTTCAACGGTTTGAAGTATTTTATCTCGGCTTTTTGTTGATGGATGTTCTACAGTACAAGAGTGCGACGCCACTGAAGCTGAACAGAGATAAAATGCTGACTACAAAATAAAAAAAAGAGTATGAAAATAGGTATTGTTTGCTATCCTACGTTTGGTGGTAGCGGTGTTTTGGCTACAGAACTAGGTAAAGCTTTGGCCGATAAAGGGCATCAGGTACATTTTATTACCTATCAACAGCCAGTAAGATTGAATGTGTTTAATACCAATATTTTTTATCATGAAGTAAGAGTGCCTACCTATCCTTTGTTCGATTATCCACCTTATGAAATTGCATTGGCTAGTTCGATGGTTGATGTAATTATGAATTATGATTTAGATTTATTGCATGTACATTATGCTATTCCACATGCATCGGCGGCTTTTATGGCCAAACAAATTATTAAGCAGAAATTGGGTAGAAATGTACCTGTAATTACCACTTTGCATGGAACTGATATTACTTTGGTAGGAAAAGATAAAACGTATGAACCTGTTGTTACTTTTTCTATTAATGAAAGCGATGCAATTACGGCTGTATCTGAAAATTTGCGTCAAGAAACGTATAATAGTTTTGCCATCACTAAAGAAATAGAAGTAATTACCAACTTTGTAGATGTTGCAAGATTTAATATAAAACCAATTGATGCTTTTAGAAAAGTAATTGCACCAAATGGAGAAAAAATTTTAGTACATGCTAGTAATTTTCGAAAGGTAAAACGTGTAAATGATGTAATGTACGTTTTTGCAAATGTGCGTAAAGTATTACCAGCCAAACTATTAATGGTAGGTGATGGTCCTGAAAGACATGTATGTGAAGAATTAGCAAGAGAATTGGGAATTGTAGATGATGTTCGTTTTTTAGGAAAACAAGAACAAATTGAAGAAATATTGGCTGTTAGCGATTTATTTTTATTGCCTAGTGAATATGAAAGTTTTGGATTAGCTGCTTTAGAGGCAATGGCTGCAAAAAATGTGGTTGTAAGTACCAATGCTGGTGGATTGCCAGAAATAAATGTGCAAAATATTACAGGTTTTATGGCCAATGTTGGTGATGTAAATGCCATGAGCAATTTTGCTATAGATATTTTGAAAGATGATGAAAAACTTGCAGTTATGAAAGAGGCTGCTTATGCACATGCTAAAGGCTTTGACATTGTAAACATTGTACCGTTATACGAAAAATTATACAGCCGTTTTTGTAGAATGGAAGTGCCTTGTATTGAAGGTGTTTAAGGTTTTACAAAAACTTTAATGATAGCTTTTAAAAGTGTAGCTATACCAACATGTTTGATAGCAGATATAATGGTTTGTTTAATGGCACTATTACTACTATTGATAAATAGTTGAAATATACTTTTAATAGCTGTGTGATATAATTTGTTGGCAATGCTTTGGTTTATTATTGCAGGAATTAAACTGCTAATAGTCGTTTTTGCTATTTCGGTAGGTAATTTTTGCCAACAATTGTATAATGCTGCTTCACTAATTTGTACCTGCTTTTTTGTTGTTTGTATTGCAGTTTGTAACTGTTTAAGCGTTTGTATGTTTGTATTACTGTGCATGGTTATCGCTATTGTTGGTTGTGCTTTCATAAACAACTTTTACTATCAAATCGGCAATAAAAGGCATAATGAATTTGTTTTTTAACTTTAATACAATACCTAGCAAAACCACATAAAAACTTGTAACAATAGCAAAGCCTATATATAAACTATCAAAAACGGATGCAAAAAAATATCCTGCCATAATACTTACAAACAACAATATAAAAAATACAAGCAATGCAATGCATAATCCAGTACATAAAAGTGCAATTAGGGTTGACATTTTTTCAACCAATTGCATTTTAAACAATGATAATTTTTGTTGAATATATTGTTGTAATTGCTGTTTGCTTTCGTTAAAGAAATTATCTTGCTCTGTAGCGTTTACTTGCATGGTTTAAGCATTGTTTTGTGAGGCTTTCTTTTGTTGTAACTCTTCTAGGTAGGCTTTTCCTTTTGCAATTAAAGTATCTATATCATCATCTATATTGTCTACTTTATTTTTAACATTGTTTCCAAATGAATTTGCTGCATCTTTCACTTCTGAAATCAGCTCTTTTCCTTTATCGCTTTTTAAAAACAATGCAATTACAGCACCTGCTGCTGCACCTAATAGTAAACCACCAATAAATTTTTGATTGTTATTCATAACCACTTTTTAATAATATTATTGTAATACTTTTATATAGCTAACTTACAATAATAAAGCCAAATACAATAACATGGAAAATAGACAAGATTACAAACTGAATAAGCATGTTTTTTTAGTGGTGATTATTTTATTTGGGCTACTATTGTTGTGGACTTTAATTCAGTTTGCTACAGCCTTTTTAGCTGCCATTATGTTTTATGTTTTAAGTAAACCATTAATTAATTATTTATTAAGAAAAGAATGGGGGAAAGGGTCAATTGCTGCTTTAATTATTGTTATTTCTTTCTTTATCATTTTATTACCGGTTGGCTTAATTGCTACACTGTTGTATGGTAAAGTGGTAAGTGTTGCACAGCATCCAAATATCATTATAGACCCAATTAAACATTTTGGGGAAACAGTGCAACAGCGGTTTGATATTAATTTAATTACGACTCAAAATTTAAATAAAATTCAAAAGTTTGCAACCGATATTTTATCGTCTGTAGTAAACAGTGGATTTAACTTTTTTACTACCATAAGTATGATGTATTTCTTTTTGTATTTCATGATACAAAAAACCAATAGAATGGAGGCTGCCATTATACTTTATTTACCCTTTAAGCGAAGTAAAATAGAAATGTTTGGTAACGAATTAAAAGCACAAACATTTAGCAATGCTGTTGGTGTACCTGCAATTGCAGTAGCACAAGGCATTTTATCTTATATTGGATATAGAATTGTAGGGTTAGATGAAGCAGGGTTTTGGTCAATCATTACAGGATTAGCATCTATCATACCTATTGTTGGTGCAAGCCTTATTTGGATGCCTGTTTGTGTATACCTTTTTGTAACACATCATATTTGGCAAGGAGCGTTTACAATAGGTTGGGGCTTTTTGGTAATTGCCTTAAGCGATAATGTAATTCGATTTTTATTGGCAAAAAAAATGGCAGATGTTCATCCGATTGTTACTGTATTAGGGGTAATAATTGGGTTAGATTTTTTTGGAATTACTGGATTAATTTTTGGTCCATTAATTATTTCTTACTTTTTAATTTTACTACAAATTTATTATGTTGAATACCAAAAACCTTATCTAGAAGAACGTAGTATTTTACCAAGTTATTTACAATTTAACCAAACAAATACTAAGAAAAGAAAAAGAAGTTAGTGCACAACTTCATTGATACTCTGTATAATTAAGCTGCACATTTTTTTAAGTTCTTCTTCCGTAATAATTAATGGAGGAGCGATACGCATACTTGTATTATTGAACAGAAAAAAGTCGGTGATCAATCCATTTTTAATACATTTTTTAATGACTGCAATATTGGTTTCATAGCTGTCAAATTCAATAGCCATCCATAAACCTGCAGTTCTTATGCTTTTGATAGCTTTATGTTGCAATTCTTTCTTTAAGATATTTTCTTTTACTGTGATACTTGAAATATTGGCTTCGGTTAACAAAACTTGAAACGCTGCCATTCCTGCTGCACAACTTACTGGATGCCCACCAAATGTTGTAATATGCCCTAAAACAGGATTATAAGTTAGTGTATGCATCAATGCCTTATCCGCAATAAAAGCACCCAATGGCATACCTCCACCAAGTGCTTTACCAAGTAATAAAATATCGGGTACAAAATTGTATTGTTCAAATGCCCACAAGGTTCCTGTTCTTCCAAAGCCTGCTTGAATTTCATCTGCAATTAACAAAACACAACATTCGTCGCATTTTTTACGAATAGCTTGTATCCAATCTTTATTTGGTTTTACAATTCCAGATTCTGCTTGCACCGTTTCCATAATTACACAAGCCGTTTCTTTATCAATAGCATCTATTACATCCCAACTATTATAATCGAAATGATCAATATTGGGTAATAATGGTCTGTATGCATTCCTAAAATATTCATCACCCATTACACTTAATGCACCTTGAGTGCTTCCATGATATGCTTTATTAAAAGCAATGATTTTACTTCTATTCGTAACTCTTTTAGCCAACTTCATAGCTCCTTCTGTAGCTTCTGCACCACTATTGGTAAAGTATACACAATTGAGCGATTGAGGTAAATGTTCAACTAAAAGTTTTGCGTATTGTACTTGTGGCTGCTGAATATATTCTCCATACACAATTAAATGCATGTATTTTTCTGCTTGCTCTTTAACTGCTGCTATAACTTTTGGATGGCTGTGACCAATATTTGCAACACTAAAGCCACTAATCATATCTATGTATTGCTTATTATTTACATCATAAATATAAATGCCTTCTGCTTTTACCATTTCTAAGTTTATGGGTGCATCAGACGTTTGAGCAATATGCTGTAAAAAAAATTTTCTATTGTCGTTTATTGCTTTCATCATTTCATTTACAAAATTGATAAAAGAAAATGAGATATTTGAATGAAATAAATTTTCAACAAAATGGCTTGGATATTAACTGTAAACGAAAAGCATCCTCAATTAGGCAATAACTGTTTTGTAGCACCTAATGCAGCAATTGCAGGAGATGTGGTAATGGGAAACGATTGTAGTGTATGGTTTAATGCCGTAATTAGAGGAGATGTAAATTTTATTACAATGGGTAACAAAGTAAACATTCAAGATGGTGCTGTTATACATTGTACCTATTTAAAAAATGCTACTGTTATTGGAAATAATGTATCTATTGGACACAATGCTTTAGTACATGGATGCACTATTCATGATAATGTTTTAATTGGTATGGGAGCAATTGTAATGGATAAATGTATTGTACACAGTAACTCTATAATAGCCGCTGGTGCTGTAGTTTTAGAAGGAACGGTGGTAGAAGCTGGTAGCATTTATGCAGGTGTACCTGCTAAAAAAGTAAAAGATATTTCGCAAGAATTAATTCATGGAGAAATAGATAGGATTGCTAACAATTATATTAAATATGCAAGTTGGTTTCAACCCTACAATGAGGCACCTAATAATACTTTAAATAATCAATAACATGCGATTACACAATAATTCAAATTTTCAATTGCTCATTGGTTTTCTCTTCTTTCTATTGGTATCTTGTTCTGGTTCAAAACAATATGGACAACCAATTGGTGCAGAAAAACTATTAGCACTTACACAACCTGGTTATAAACCAAAGAATAAAAAAGAAAGAGCCGAACAAAAAGCAGCTTTAGCACAAATAAAAAAAGATATGCAGCAAGGTAAAAAAGAAACAAAAAAAGCTGGTTATGGTGATTAAGATTTAATGTAGATAAATCGAAATATTACTAGAGTTATTGAAATTATTACAACGAATAATTTCAAAAAAAAGGCTGTTTCTTTTCAAAAGAACAGCCTCTTAGCAAAATCACTCAAAATGCTTTTCAAACTATGATTAATTAATTTTTACTAGCAAATCTTCAACATATCTAGAGTTGATTATAATTTCTTTAGAAGAAATTGCTTTGTCTTTATAAGAAATAATGCTGAAGGTTAATTTTTTGTAGTCCTCAACTTGTGGTATTTGTACTTTTTTAGTAAACACTTTATTGGTAAAATCTTTATCATATAAAACGTCTCCGTTTTCATCTTTAATTACAAATGCAAATTCAGAACCTTTTACATTGTTAAACTTTACGTCAAATTCTAACCCTTCATTTGTATAACCTAAATATTTTACTTCTAGTTTATTGTTTGTTTTTGTAGAATCTACCAACTCATCTTTTGTATTGTTAAAGCTGTAGTTGCTTGCTTGTACTTGAGTAGCAAAAAATAAGCTTACTATGAATATGTTTACTAAAAAAGCATTTTTTACGATTGTACTTACTGTGTTGTGTTTCATAACTGTTTGATTTAAAATTTTATAAAAAATTTTGATTCATACACCAAGCAAAACAGTTAGAGTAAAATGTGTAATTACGTAATCAAAAACATTTGAAAGCAGGAGGCTTTTCATTGTGCAGGCAAACATTCGTTGGAGTGTGTGATTATGGTTTTTTTAACCTGCTTACAATAGTTAATACCACAGTGTGAAATAAAGTAACCCTAGTTTTACGCAAATTTTACGCAAACGGTTACGACATAATTCGTTAACAAAGCCGTACAGCTTCAAGTTTAGGTGTAAAAAGAGCCTAAACTTATGTATTAATTAAATTTAAATGGGTTTATTTAAAACCTCCCAAAGAGCATCTTTTAACTCTACCAAACCTTTATTTGTAACTGATGAAATAAAATAGTGTGGAATATTTTCAGGTAATTCTTTGCTAATAGCATCTTTTAATTCATCATCTAGCATATCGCTTTTGCTTACTGCAATTACAATATCTTTTTGAAGCATTTCAGGGTTGTATTCTTCCAACTCATTCATAAGAATATCAAATTCTTTCTTATGATCATTGCTGTCGGCAGGAATCAAAAATAATAAGCAAGCATTTCTTTCTATATGTCTTAAAAAGCGATGGCCTAAACCTTTACCTTCTGCTGCACCTTCTATAATTCCGGGTAAATCTGCCACACAAAAACTTTTTCCATCTCTATATTCAACCATGCCTAATTGTGGAATTAGTGTTGTAAAAGCATAGTTGGCAATTTTGGGTTTTGCAGCTGTAATTACAGAGAGTAAAGTAGATTTTCCTGCATTTGGAAAACCAACCAAACCTACATCTGCCAATACTTTCAATTCTAAATTCTTATATCCTTCAACACCAGGTTCTCCAGGTTGTGAGTGTTCTGGAGCTTGATTGGTGGGTGTTGCAAAATGTTGATTTCCCCAACCACCTCTTCCACCTCTTAACCAAACAATTTCTTGTCCATGTTCTAAAACCTCTGCTTCAATTTCATCTGTTTCTTCATCTCTAGCAATTGTGCCAAGCGGCACTTCTAAAATAATGTCTTCACCATCTTTTCCTGTACAGTTGTTTTTACTTCCATTTTCACCATTTTGAGCTAAAACGTTTTTGTAATATCTCAAATGTAGTAGTGTCCAAAGGTTTGCATTTCCACGTAGAATAATATGACCACCTCTGCCACCATCTCCACCATCTGGTCCACCCATGGCTGTAAGTTTATTACGCATAAAATGGGTTTGACCAGCACCGCCATGACCGCTTTTGGCAAAAATGCGGATATAATCTATAAAGCTATTTCTATCAGACACGTACGAAATGAAGTTTAAATGTATAAATAAGCAATTGCAAAAGTAACAGTTTAGGGGCTTATTGCTGTTGCTTGTTTTTATGCCATGCTAAATAGCTTTCATCTAAGTTTGTATTTTCATTTTTAGCTTGGCTTAATGGCTCACAAATTTTCCAATTTGTATGCATTGTGGCAGGTAAGCTTTGGTATAATTCTGTTCCTTTTGTTTTCCATTCAATCATGTCATCGCTAACATCTTTAATTTTTTTTGCTGGATTGCCTACTATTAAACTTCTATCTTCAAAATGTTCGTTTGCTTTAATCATAGACAATGCTCCTATAATACATTCATTTCCTATTATCACATCATCCATTATCACACTATTCATACCAACTAGAGTATTGTAACCAATTGTAGCTCCATGTATAACAGCACCATGACCAATATGTGCATTTTCTTTTAGTAAAACTGTTGTTCCAGGAAACATATGAATGGTACAATTTTCTTGCACATTACAGCCATTTTCAATAATTATTTTACCCCAATCGCCTCTAATGGCTGCAAAAGGGCCTATGTATACATTTTCTCCAATAACTACATTGCCTGTTACGGCTGCTTGTGGATGAATAAATGCAGATGGATGAATAATTGGAATAAACTCTTTGAATTGATAAATCATAACAGCAAAGCAACAATTTAAAAGCCCTTAAAATTTGGTTTTCTTTTTTCGATGAATGATTGAACACCTTCTTGATAATCGGCTGAATTAGCTGCAATTTGTTGTAGCTGGTCTTCTATTTGTAATTGATTTTCTAAGTTATTTTCAAGACTTGCATGAAGGGCTTTTTTTATCAACGATAAACTTTTGGTTGGCATTGCAGCTATTCGAGTAGCTAATTCTAAACTTGTTTCCTGTAATTCAAAATCAGGAACGCACTTGTAAATCATTCCCATTTTTTCTGCTTCTGTAGCAGTAACCTTATCGCCTGTAAGCATTAAAGCACTTGCTTTTTGATAGCCAATTAAACGGGGTAAAAAGTAAGTGCCACCACTATCTGGTATTAATCCTATTTTGCTAAAAGCTTGAATAAATGTGGCAGATTCAGCTGCTAACACAATATCACAGCATAGTGCAATATTGGCACCTGCACCAGCAGCAACACCACTTACAATTGCAATGATAGGTTTTTGATTGTTGAAAATTTTAGTAACAATTGGATTGTAATGTTTAGAAAGAATTTCATTAAAACTTGGTGGATTTTCACCAATTAATTCACCCAAATCTTGACCAGCAGAAAATGCTTTTCCTGCACCTGTAATAACGATGCAACGCACCATTTTATTTTCACTTGCGTCGTCTAAAATTGCTTGCAGTTGAAATGCCATTTCTTTATTAAAGGCATTCATTTTTTCTGGTCTGTTCAAGGTTATGAAACAGATATTATTTTTTATTTCTGAAAGTATAAACGACATGTGTTGATTTGTTTATGGTTGAGTTAATGGCATTTAAAATAATCAAATGGTTCTAAACAATTGTTGCATTTATATAAAGCTTTACAAGCAGTAGAGCCAAATTGTGAAACTAATATTGTATTGGTGGAAGTACATTGTGGGCAAGCAATATTTTCAACCAATACATTATTTTCAAAATAATTTTGATTTACAGGAGGAGCAATGCCATAAGCTAGCATTTGTTGTTTGCCTTTTTCAGTAATCCAATGGGTAGTCCAAGCAGGACTTAATATTTGTTCTATAGAAAAATTATCAATGTTGTTTTCTAGCATTGATAATCTAATTTGAAACTTGATGGCATCAATAGCAGGGCATCCTGAGTAAGTTGGTGTTATACCAATTTGTATAGTATTTGTTGATGGTATTAATTCTACTTTTCTCACAATTCCAAGATCAATAATAGAGATTACAGGTATTTCAGGATCATGAATTGTTTGTAAAATATGCCATACTTTATTTATTTGTTCATCAATCGAAAGCATATCTACCATTGTTGCATTTATTTTTTGAATTACCAAGTTGCATTTGGATATGTTTTTTGTAAAAACTGCATTTCTGCTAAAATAAATCCTAAATGTTCGGTATGTTTTCCTTCTATTCCACCAGTTTGCATCCATTTATTTTCAGGAATGTGTAACGTAGCTTCTTCAAAAATTGCTTTTGTTTTTGCCATCCATTGTTGTTCTAGAATAGTTGCATTTGTGCCAAACATTGCATGTAATTTTTCTTCAAAAAATTCTCCTGTATAACTCCACCAATTGTTAACTGCTTCCACCATTTTTTGTTTGCTTTCATCTGTTCCATCACCTAATCGAATCATCCAATCACCACTCCATTGTACATGATAATTTAGTTCTTTAATTGATTTTTCTGCAATGGCTGCAATGTTTGAATCTGTATGAGTAAGTAGTTGTGTATAAAAATGATGTTGATAAATACTGATGAAAAAAATTCTAGCAATCGTATATGCCCAATTATTATTTGGAAGTTCTACAAGCAACAAGTTTTTAAAGTCAGTTACATCTCTTAAATAAGCCAAAGTATCTTCTGTATGTGTATTTGTACCTTCCCTTTCGTTTAGCGTTTTTGCAATGAGTTGATACCAATTTCTTGCCTGACCAAGATAATCTAAAGCAATGTTACTAATGGCAATATCTTGCTCTAAAATTGGTGCATGACCACACCATTCGCTTAATCTTTGAGCCATTATGAGAGATGTGTCTGCCAACACAAGTAGCTTTTGTGTTTCAACAGATGATAATAGAAGCAAATCAAAATTTTGCATATGGCTAAATGGTTTAAATCACGTA
Source organism: Chitinophagaceae bacterium (assembly GCA_051861445.1). Lineage (GTDB taxonomy): Bacteria > Bacteroidota > Bacteroidia > Chitinophagales > Chitinophagaceae > Parasediminibacterium. The sequence continues at coordinate 20,518 of JBHYCS010000019.1, forward strand.
TAGAACCTTACATGTGTGTTATGTTTTCTGGTAAATTGTAAAAGGTTGGATGTCGATATACCTTATCATTTGCAGGCTCAAATAGAGAGGTAGCTTCATCAGGGTTAGATGCATGAATATACTTGCTTTCAACAACCCAAATACTTATTCCCTCCATTCTTCTCGTATACACATCTCTTGCATTTGTTAATGCCATTTGTGCATCGGTTGCATGTAAGCTTCCTACATGTTTATGATCTAAACCTTGTTTACTTCGTATAAAAACTTCCCAAAGTGGCCATTCGTTTTCTGATTGCATACGGTATTTTTTCGGTTTAAAAAGCCCCCAAAATCAGAGGGCTTTATTGTTATAAAGGCAGGAGAGTTGTAGCAAGCAAGTACTGTTAGAGGTCTAGTTGAACTCTCCTCATATTTAGGCTGCATTAGCAGACTGTTTGTTTTTCTTTTTAGTTGCATGAGCAATTGCAGCTTTTCTTACCCATTCTCCATTTTCCCAAGCATTTACTCTTGTTTTTAGTCTTTCTGCATTACACGGACCATTACCATTTACCACATTCCAAAATTCTTCCCAATTAATATTTCCATAGTCATAATGCTGCTTTTCATTATTCCATTTTAAATCTTTATCGGGTAAAGTCATACCTAAGATTTTTACTTGCTCAGCACAAACGTCAACAAACTTTTGTCTTAATTCATCATTTGTAAATCGTTTAATTTTCCATTGCATACTTGCTATGGTATTTGGGCTTTCATCGTCATTAGGGCCAAACATCATTAAACTGGGCCACCACCATCTATTAATAGCATCTTGACACATTTTTCTTTGTGCATCTGTACCTTTACTAAGTGTAAGCAAAATTTCAAAACCTTGACGTTGATGAAAACTTTCTTCTTTACAAATTCTAACCATTGCTCTTGCATAAGGGCCATAAGAACAACGACATAATGGAACTTGATTCATGATTGCAGCTCCATCTACCAACCAACCAATTACACCAATATCAGCCCATGTAAGTGTTGGATAATTGAATATAGACGAATATTTGGCTTTGCCTGTATGTAATTGTTGGTACATTTCTTCTCTACTAATTCCTAATGTTTCAGCAGCACTATATAAGTATAAACCATGACCAGCCTCGTCTTGTACTTTTGCTAATAAAATAGCTTTACGCTGTAAAGTTGGAGCTCTTGTTATCCAATTTCCCTCTGGTAACATACCTACAACCTCACTATGTGCATGTTGGCTAATTTGGCGGATTAATGTTTTACGATATTGATCAGGCATCCAATCTTTTGGCTCTATCTTAATTTCTTCTTCAATTTTTTTTACAAATTGATGTTCAAAATCATGTACCTGCATAAAATTGTTATTTGGGATTTTCAAAGTTAAGTAGAACTAGTTTAAAAACTAACGATTGTTAGGTTTTATTTTCTATCCATCATAAATATATTTTATCGCCAATAATTTGAACCGTTGATATAAATGCTGCACTTTTATGCTATTTGAATAAATATCTTCACCGCTATGAGGCAAGTTTATTTACTATTGGTAGTGTGTATTTGTACGGTAAGTGTAGGATTTGGACAGCAGATACTAACACTTGAAAAAGCAATTAATACAGCATTACAAAAAAACTTTGATATACAAATTGCAAAAAATACAGTAGAGTTAAATACGGTTAACAACCATATTGGTGTAGCCGGTGGTTTACCAACTATAACAGGTACAATTACCGATCAAGAATCGGTAGTAAATATTAATCAACAATTAAATACGGGTACAAAAATTCAACGAAATGGTGCTGCAAGTAATAATTTAAATGGAAACGTAACAGCAACCATGCTTTTGTACAATGGATATAGAGTTGTAACCACTAAAAAAAGATTAGAAGCTTTACAGCAACTGAGTGAACAGCAGCTAAATGCCCAAATTCAAAATACGGTTGCTACAGTAATGCTTCGTTATTTTGATGTAGTAAGACAAACTAGTTATTTAAAAACGACGTTACAAAGTATTGATGTTTCAAAGAAACGATTAGAAATTATTGACACCAGAAAATCGGTAGGACTGGCTAATGATGCAGATGTTTTTCAAGCTCAAATTGATGTAAATACACGTTTACAAGATTATCAAGCACAGGAGTTGGTGTTAAAACAAGCTACCGTTGCCTTGCTTGCATCGATGAATGTGAATACAGATTCATCTGTAGTAATAAAAGATACCATTGTTGTAGATAGACGTGTGGCTTTAGATTCAGTATTAAAATTTGTGCAGCAAAATCCAGAAGTATTGGCGGCAAAACAACAAGTTGTTATCAATGAATTATTAGAAAAAGAAACCGCAGCTTTAAGACAACCATCTGTAAGAGCAAACTTAGGAACAAACTACAATAGAAACCAAAGTACAGGTGGACAATTGCTACTGAATCAATCATATGGACCGTTTGTTTCTGTAGGTGTTGGTTTGCCTTTATACAATGGTGGTGCATTTAAACGTCAACAGAAAACGGCTGCTATTAATACACAAACAGCTAACTTACAAAAAGACAGATTATTGCAAGATTTTTCTGCAACAATTGTACGAACCTACGAAGCCTATAAAAATAACTTGCAACAAATAGAAACGCAACAACTTACTTTTACTTTATCGCAACAATTGGTAAACTTAACCTTACAACGTTTTCAATTGGCACAAGCCACAATTGTAGAGGTAAGAGAAGCACAAAGAAGTTTTGAAGAAGCAGGTTATCGCTTAATTAATTTAAGCTACGCAGCTAAGTTGGCCGAAATTGAATTAAAGCGATTATCTAGTAAACTTCAGTTTTAAAAAATTTGTTCTAACTCTTGTAAATGCTTTATTTCATACGTTGGTTTTACGTGTGGAATTGCATTGATATGGTTTACAAAAATGGTATCTAAACCGGCATTCTTTCCACCTTGAATGTCAGCGTCTAAATTGTCTCCAATCATGATGCTTTCTTTTGTAGTTGCTTTTGCTTTTTGTAAAGCATAATCAAAAATTTCTTTTTGTGGCTTAATGCTATTGCTAGCTTCTGAGGTAATTACCTGTTGAAAGTATGGTTTTAGATTACTATTCATGAGTTTGTGGTGCTGAACTGCTTCAAAACCATTGGTAATTAAATGGAGTTGATAGTTTTTTGTTTTTAAGTAATCTAATATTTCGTAAGTGTAAGGAAAAACACTTTTTTTAGTAGGAAGTAATTCTAAGAATTCTACGGCTAATTTTCTGGACAATGGTTCATCAGCAATTTTATATTCCAATAAAGTAAGCCACATTCTTTTCCATCTCAATTCATCTTGTTTTATAAAACCTTTGGTATATCTATCCCATAAACGATGGTTATGAATGGTATAATGGTTAAAAAAAGAATCAAAATCTGCTACTCCTCTTTCTTTTAATTGATATTGATAAAACAGCTCTTGTATGGTTTCTTTTGAATTGGTTTCAAAATCCCAAAGTGTATGGTCTAAATCGAAAAATAAATGCTTGTAAGTCATAAATATGTTTGAAATGCTTGAGGATAGAAAAATGAAATAGCAATCGCTATAAAATGGGTAAATAAATAATTACTGTAGCACCTTTTGAAGAGTTGGCATTTAACTGTAAACTACCACCATGTGCTTCCATAATTTGTTTACAAATGGTTAAACCTAAACCAACAGATTTTTCTCCATTTGTTCCTATTCTTTTTTCTAGGTTACTTATATTATTTGTAAAATCTGTGTTTGTTGATGGTAAGCCAATGCCTTCGTCTATAATACGAATTTCAACTTGTTGTTCTAGGTTTTTAGCAAGTATTTGAATAGTAGCTTTTGTGTCGCTAAACTTAATGGCATTGTCTATAACATTTGTAAATACTCTAATTATTTTATCGGCATCAACATTCAATTTTATATTCTCTAAACCATTGTCGAATACAATGTTTTGCTGTTTTGAATTTGCTTTAAACAACACTTGTTCTATTGCAGTTTCAATAAGATTGCTGATGGCTATTTCTGTTTTTTTAAGTTGAATTACCTGCTCTTGTGGATGATTGGCAACAAGCAAATCGTTGATTAATTCTAAAGATTGATTTGCTGCTTTTTTTACAGCATCAATAATTCTTGTTTCAGATTCGGCAAATTCTTTTTTAGCGATTAATAAATTCATGAATCCAAGTATTGCACCAATAGGATTACGTAAATCATGGGCAACAACGTGTAAAATTCTATCTTTTTCAATGTTGGCTTTTTGCAATGCTTCTTTCTGTTGATTAATTTGTAGGTTAATTTCTTTCGTTTTTAAATAATTTTTATAAACGAGAAAAATTACAATAATGGCAAATACAGCACACAATGCAGCAACATATAGATAAAGGGTATTTAATTCGTTATTCTTTTCTAATGAATCAATTTTATATTCTTGCTCCTTGTCTTTAAATTCCTTAACAATATCTGGTTGAATAGATCTTAATTTGTTTGCTTCTAACGTATCTCGTTTTTTTGTGTAATTGGTTAAGTGTAGTAAAGCTTTTGAATCGTTTTTTTCTAATGTATAATAGCAATACATTAGCCGCTCAAATTCCATCAACAATATTTTATCTTTTATATTGGGTAATGCATTTTGTAAAACTTCTAGGTTTTGCCACATTAATTTTGGCTGGTTCATTTTATAATAAACCTGAATTAATTGTGATCGGCATATTTGTTCATCATTAAAATCTTTTCCTCCTATTTGATGAAATGCAATTGCTTGTTTGTACAAAATGGTTGCAGTATCTAATTGATTTTTTTGCACAAAAATTTTAGCCATGTTACCCAAAATAACACCCTTTGAAGTAGCATATCTTAGTAAGCTAGCTTGTTTATTTTTTGCTAAATTATTTTTTTCAACATCTACAAAATCTGAGGCAGCTTTAAAATAATAATATGCACTATCGTATTTAGCTATTTTAAAATAACACAGCCCAATATTGTCTAAAATCTCTTGTTTCTTGTACAAAACACCCAAATCGTCGTCACTACATTGATCTAAGTATTTTAAACTTTCTATAAAGTAATGGGCTGAGCTTTTGTATTGTTGCTGCTTGTACAATATCATACTAATGCTATAGCCTACATTCATAATGCCACAATTGTCTGAGTATGCTTTGGCAATTTGAATGGCTTTAAACAAGTCGTCGTAAGAGGCAGCATAATTTTTTAGTCTAAAATGTGCGTCGCCTCTTCTTGCTAAAAACTTTGCTAATTCTACTGGTAATATTTTATTGAGTTTTGCTTTGTATATTAATGCAATGCCAGAATCGGCATATCTAAGGTTTAAATTATAATCTTGTGTTGTTTCGTTAGCATACGATTTTATGTTGTAAAATGTAATATAATCGAAAACAGTTTTATTAGGAATACTATAAAATATACTGTCGGTTAATTTGTTAATTGTTTCTGCATCAGCTGTTTCCATTATTTTTTTAACCTTTGTAAAAAGGCTGTCAGAAGTTTGTTTTGAACCCATAGAAAGTTCTGAATAATGGGTATTACATGCATTTATACCAACTAAAAACAGAAAACCAACCAATAAAGTAATTGTATTGAATATTTTTCTTTCAATAGAGGAATATTGAACTAGTAAAAACCAAAAACTTGCTACACTATGTTTTATTGCTGGTAGGTTCACTTATTTACAGATATATTAATTTATATGGAACAATGTTCTAAAGTTAACTTTATTCACCATAAAACATTGTAAAATTTATACTATACTTTGCAAATAAATATACGACAACAATTTTTTTAATTTGTTGAGAGATTATTCAACGGTTGCTGATTGTAAAAATTGTTGCCAATCTTGTAACATTTTTCCTTTTAAAACTCTAGGAAATTTATGTTGTCCGCCCATTTTTCCTCTTTGTTTCATGAAATCCATAAACTGTTGTTCCGATAACACATGCACAAAAATATCTTTTAGGGCACTTTTTCGTTCAACGGCATAATCGTCGTTTAGCTTTTTTAAACTGTTGTCAATCATAGATTTTAATTCGTCTTTATCTACTTTATCATCACAAGCAACATACCATTCATGTGCAAAAAAGCTACCAAACGGAACACCTGCAACTGTAAATTCTGGAATTGAAATATTTAATTTTTCGGTAGCAATTTGAATGGCTTTATTCATATTGTCTACACTTAAATGTTCACCTACTAAACTTAAGAAATGTTTGGTTCTTCCAGTAATAATGATTTCACATTTTTTAGCATCAATAAATCGTATGGTGTCACCAATTAAATAACGCCAAGTGCCTGCAGAAGTGCTCATGAGCAAAGCATAATCTTTACCTTCTTCTACTTCATGAATCATATAAGCTTCTGGTTGTTCTACCATTTCACCATCGGCATCAAAATTTTTATCATCAAAAGGCACAAATTCAAAAAAGATGTGCTCATTTAAAATAAGCTTCATGCCTTTGGCATTTTTTGTTGCCTGATAAGCAATAAAACCTTCACTAGCCAAATAGGTTTCAATATAAATAAGTGGTTTACCTAAAAGCTTTTCGAAACTTTTTTTATAGGGTTCAAAACTTACACCACCATGTACAAAAAATGTAAGGTTAGGCCAAATATCATGAATGGTATTTAGGTTGTAGCGTTTAATAATCATTTCCATGCACATCTGAATCCATGCAGGCACACCTACCAAAAAACTAATATCCCATTCTGGTGCTTTTTCTACAATTTCTTCTAGTTTTTTATTCCAATCTTTTTCTTTGGCAATTTTTTTTCCAGGCTTATAAAATGGCTGAAACCAAAATGGAGATTTTTTAGCCGTAATACCGCTTAAATCGCCAGCATAGTAACCAGCAGAAGATTTTTCAAGCTCTGTGCTTCCACCCAAAGTAAGCCAACCTTTACTTAACGATTTTACAGGTAAATCTTCATAATTTCTCAATCCTAACAATTGCTTTATCATGGCTACTTTATTGCCTCTAAGCATATCGTTCGTAATGGGAATATATTTACTAGACGATTCAGAAGTGCCAGAAGAAAGTGCGTAATATTTTACTTTTCCTGGCCAACAAACATCTGGCACACCTTCTAGTGTTTTATGCCACCATTGTTTGTAAATTTTATTGTAGTTATATGTGGGAACTATTTCTTGAAATTTTTTACCAACATGCTTGCTCAACAATATTTCGTCGAAACGATATTGTTGTCCAAATTCTGTAAATCTGGCTCTTCGTAAAAGCTTTTTAAGCACCTTTAATTGTAGACTTCTAGGATTTCTTTCTGGTAAACCCAACGCTTTTGAAATACTAATAGGCACTTTTATATCGAATATGGCCATCGCTAATGTTAAGTTTTTATAAAGGTTTAAACGAAGCTAAACTAAAAGTTGCAAAAATACGCAGGCTTTTATATTTATAACTACGTAGCTATCAGCCTCCTAAGTGACTATAATTTTTAAAAATAATTTTTATATCTACCCAAAACTCGTAGTGTTTTGCATAACGCATATTTAACTGCTGCAATGCTTGTGTTGATATATGTTGACTCGCTTTTTCTGCTAGCCCTAAAACTGTTAGTTTATTTGGTAAAATGGGGGGAAGCGATTGTTTGCTATTTGCGTTTGCATAACCTACCCATGTACATTTACCCATCAATACTTTACATGCAAATACAAAGGCAGCAATTGGTTTTTTTATTATGAATATGTTTAGTGGAAAACAAATTATTAACAGGAGACTTACAACAATATCTACCAACCTTTTCATTCTTTTTTCGTAAGGTCTTGCTATTGCAAAATCGTTTTCGTAGGCATAAATTTTTCCAGATGCAGATTTATCATCGCTACCAACAATGCTTTTGCTATTACTTGCAAAAAATCGAAAGTGTATGCTATTTTGTTGTTGTATCCAATGAATCACATGGGTTAAAGACCATTCATCTAAACAAAAAACAATCTCGTTTACTGCTAGCTCTTTAATAATTTCCTGCAAGTTGTTAATTTCTCCAATTGTATTTTTTTCATTTTTATTATTTCCAATTCTACCAATAATGCTATCATTAGTGCCAGTTTGTTTATAAACATGCGATACTTGCTGAAAACTTTTTTCATTGCCCACAACAATGGTTGCTGGTAAATAATTGGCTTGATAAGAAGGTGGAATTAGTTGTAATTGTAATAAAATATATCTACTACAATACACAAATAATGAGGCCATAAACCCACCAATTACAATTACACCTCTTGAAAATCGAAGCGTTTCTGGTAATAATGCGTAAACAGCTATCATGGTTACAATACCTGCAAAACTGGCAAAGAATGCTTTTGAAGGTTTATATAAATTATCGTAGATGCCTGTTATTGCAGCAGCAATAAGCATAATTGCAGTAAACGAAAAAAGGGTAATGTTTACGGTGCTTTGCATAAAAGGAACACCATTTCGTACATATTGTATCCAAACAAAAGCGGTTCCGTTTAATGCTAATAAAATAAGTGCAGCATCAAAAAGTGGCATTCCAATTTTTACAAAAAATGATTTTATAAGTGATGTAATTGCTTTGAAGAAAATAGCAATATTTAATAGCATTACAAAAATGGTAGCTGCTGAGCCTTTGTAGTGTTTGTTTACAAAAATGCTCATAGCAGAATAAAACAATTTTACATAGTTTAAACTACCTTTTTTAGTGCTTTCCCCTTTAAAATGAATAATGTTTACATTGCCTAAATAGTAATTTTTAAATCCTGCTTGTTGAATTCTATAGCTTAGGTCAATATCTTCTCCATACATAAAAAAATCTTCATCAAATCCTTTGCATAGGTCAATGGCAGCTCTTTTAATCATCATAAATGCACCTGCTAATACATCTACTTCGTGTATTTCATTTTCATTTAAATATCCCAATGCATATTTGTTGAATAATCTTGATTTTTTGAAAATACTTGATAAGCCAACGATTTTGAAAAATGAAACCATTGGGTTAGGAAAAGCTCTTTTGCTTTCGGGTAAAAATGTGCCACTACCATCAATCATTTTTACACCCACAGCACCACAATTTGGTTGCGTACTAAAAAAAGAAATACACTGTTCAAAGCAATCTTCAGTAACTAATGTATCAGGATTTAGTAGCAATACATACTCACCTTTGCTTTTTTGGATAGCCAAATTATTGGCTTTGCCAAAACCAATATTAGCATCGTTAACAATAAATTGAACCCAAGGAAAAAGTGGTTGTAAATAAGTAATGCTATTATCACTTGATTGATTATCTACCACAAATACTTCTGCATTAATATTTTTAATAGCTTTTGCAACACTATGTAAACATTGCTCTACAAAATATTTTACATTATAATTTACTATAATAATAGAAAGCTGCATATGGTTTACAACCGAAGCGTTTTATTGTTAATGGGTGAAAAGTAAAACAATAAATGGATAATTTGTTTAAACAAAGGTTTTATAGCTGCTTATATTTGCCACATGACACTAAAACAAACACTTATAGAGGCTACAATGGCTGGTGCCGCCATCATGAAATCTTATTTTGATAAACAATTTACAATCTCTAATAAAGAAGGTATTAATAATTTGGTTACAGAGGTTGACCATAAAAGTGAAGAAGCTATTTTTAGCATAATCAAAGCAAATTTTCCCGATCATTTTATATTAAGTGAGGAAGCAGGAGAAATTATTCAAGACAGCACTTATAAATGGATTATTGATCCGATTGATGGTACTGTAAATTATGCCAATGGTATACCTATTTGTTGTGTAAGTATTGGAATTGAGAAAAATGGTAAAATGGAAATGGGGGCTGTTTACAATCCATTTATTGGTGAGTTTTTTTTCGCTCAAAAAGGATTTGGTGCCACACTCAACGATAAAAAAATTCATGTAAGCAATAAAACAGAATTGATCAATAGCTGTTTGGTTACAGGATTTCCATACACCTATTTAGATGCAGAAAATGGACCCTTACAAATTTTTGAAAAATTTATTCGAAAAGGTGTTCCTGTAAGGCGTTTAGGAAGTGCGGCTATTGATTTATGTTGGGTTGCTGCAGGACGATTTGATGGTTTTTACGAACATAAACTACAAGCTTGGGATAGTGCAGCTGGTTTTTTAATGGTAGAAGAAGCTGGCGGTAAAGTAACCGATTTCGCAAATAATTATTACAGTCCTTATCAACCACATATCATTGCTTCAAACGGAAAAATTCATGATGAATTAGTGAATGTAGTAAATGGTGGTGCTGTGTAAATAAACCCATGTTGCACTAAATTATTTTAATTGGATGTTCTGTTTTTATAAGCAAAACATCCTTTTTTGTTTAATGTATTTGTTATGCGTTTTGTATTTGGTATTATATTTCTAGTTAACAGCACATGTCTATTTTCTCAATTAACATATCCCAATATTTTAATTGAGTTTGATAGTGCATGGACGCATAAAAACCTGCAATTAATTCCTATTCGATTTAAGCAAACATTTTTTGATAATCAGTCTTCTAATTTTCCCCGATTAATCAGCTTACAACAAGCCATGAAAGAAGGAAAAGTACATATAAAAGAATGGTATTATAATGGTGATGCCGACGTACGTACATTACAAATTAGCAATAAAAGCAATAATCACATTGTACTACAACAAGGCGATATGTTAAAAGGAGGAAAGCAAGATAGAATAATTGCAGAAAGTAAAATTTTGGCTCCTAAACAACAAGATGAATTTTTAAGTGTGTACTGTATTGAACGAGGACGTTGGGATAAAAAAGCTACCACATTTTCGTATGCAGGAAATGCAGATGCTTGGTTAAAAAAAACAATGGATAGCACCAATCAGCAACAATATATTTGGAAAGAAATTGAATACAGATTGCCTAATAGTGATGCTGTAATTACCACATGGCCTTATTTACAAGTATTTAACGATACAACAAAAATAGACACTAGCTACACGAATTTTTTTCAGCAAAAAATGAAGGTATCTGATAGTTTATTTGCTGGCTTTATAGCTATTACCGATTCTGCAATTATTAGTTGTGAGGTATTTGCAAGTACAACACTTACTGTACAATTTTTTGATAAGTTGGTTAAAAGTTGGTCTTATGCTGCCATTATAAAAGGGAATAAACCTGTAGCAACGTACAAACAACTGAATACATTTGCCAATCTTGTTTTTTCGAGTGAAGAACAACAGAAAAATTATGTACAAAAACACGGTAAACAATACATTTATCAACATAAAACTTTTCATTTGGTAGCATATTAACTCAATAGCAACATGCTTACATTTGTAACATGTATTTGGTAAAAACTCCTTGGTGGCTTAAAGCTTTATATCCACAACTAACTTGGCATATTGAAACAAGTGAAAAAATTATTTATCTCACTTTCGATGATGGTCCACATCCTGAAGCTACACCTTTTGTGTTAGATGTACTAAACCAATACAGAGCAAAAGCAACTTTTTTTTGTATTGGGAAAAATGTAAAAAAACATCCATCTATTTATCAAGAAATCATCGCTAATCAACATGCCGTTGGTAACCATACACAACATCATTTAAATGGTTGGCAAACAGATACGTATACCTATGTAAAAGATATTTTATGGGCGGCTAATTTTATTCAATCTAATTTGTTTCGACCACCTTATGGTAGAATTACAAAATCTCAAATTAAAGAAATTACAATACCACCTTATATAAATGCTCAAACTTTTTCTCCGATAATGTGGTCGGTTTTAAGTGGTGATTTCGACATTTCATTATCCAATGAAAAGTGTTTAGATAATGTACTTAAAAATACAACTAGTGGTAGTATAGTTGTGTTTCATGATAGCGAAAAAGCGTTTCAAAAATTGCAATATGCATTACCAAAAATGTTAGAACATTTCAGCAATTTAGACTATCAGTTTCATGCTATAAATGCATAAACAACAAAGGCCGAGGTAGAAACCTCAGCCCATTTAATCCGTACCCTATGAAAACAGTCTTTACAATCTTAATTCCTTACTAATGTGCCTTTAATTTTAGTTGTTGTTATAGTTCGAGATATTAAAACGTGTACCGATTGTTTTTTATTTTCCAATAGCTAAATATTTTTTATTGTGTAAAGGGCATAAAAAATTTTAAAATTTGCAACATGACCATTATAGATACACATTGCCATTTATATGCAGAAGAGTTTAATCAAGATATAGATGCCGTAATTGAACAAGCAAAAGCAGAAGGCGTTACCAAATTTTATTTACCAGCAATTGATAGCGAATCGTTAGAAGCTATGCTTGCTTTAGAAAAAAAATTTCCCAACGAGTGTATAGCTATGATGGGTTTACATCCTTGCTATGTAAAAGAAAACTATAAAGAAGAACTTGATATTGTTCATCAACAATTACAACAACGCTCATTTGCTGCTGTTGGAGAAATTGGTTTAGATTTTTATTGGGATAAAACGTTTACAAACCAACAATACGAGGCTTTTGAACAACAAATGCAATGGGCTTTAGAGAAACAATTACCCATTGTAATTCATACCAGAAACGCCATGCAAGAAACCATTAATGCAGTAAAGCTTTTTGCAAACAAAGGCGTTAAAGGTATTTTTCATTGTTTTAGTGGTAGTTACGAAAGTGCAAAACAAATTATAGACCTCGGGTTTTTATTAGGAATTGGTGGTGTGATTACCTATAAAAACGCAGGACTGCCAGAAGTAATTGCAAAAATTGGATTGGAACATTTGGTGCTAGAAACCGATGCACCTTATTTATCACCTGTGCCGTTTAGAGGTAAAAGAAATGAAAGCAGTTATTTAAAATACATTGTAGCCAAAGTTGCAGAAGCAAAACAATGTAGTGTAGAAGAGGTTGCTGCTATTACAACTACTAATGCACAACGCCTTTTTAAATATTGATTTTTTATTGAAGAATTAGTGCCGAACCGTTACTTTTGCTGCCCTTAATAAAAGGAGAGTTGTCCGAGTGGTTGAAGGAGCACGCCTGGAAAGTGTGTATACGGGAAACTGTATCAAGAGTTCGAATCTCTTACTCTCCGCATTTTTAGTTGATTTTATCCCCTCATCTATTCTACTTTATCTACCACATTGTAGAATTACCTTTTTCAATTTCTTTTCCAAATCTTCTGTTTACTCAATACTTATTAATAACTTTCGGTTTTCCAAAAATGTACTTATGAGAAATTCACTAACCCTAGTAATTGGTTTTGGTGTAGCTGCTATTGCTACAATTACGGCTATTCAAAAAAACACCGCTATTTTTAAAACACCTCTTTTTGCTGATAGCACAGCTAAAAAAGATACGCATCAATACACCGTTTATAAAAATTTACCTTTAAAACCAAGTAGAACAATTCAATTCAATGCAAAAGAAGGTTCTTGGATGAGTGTAGATATGAGTGCTGATGGTAAAACAATTGTTTTTGATTTGATGGGTGATATTTATACAATGCCTGCTAACGGTGGAAAAGCTACTGTTGTAACGAAAGGATTATCTTACGATGTGCATCCAAGATTTAGCCCCGATGGTAAAAAAATTCTGTTTATTTCTGATAGAAGTGGAGCAGATAATCTTTGGTATATTGATACAGAAAAAAAAGATACAGTTCAATTAACTTTCGATCAAAACCAACATTTTCCGAGTGCTTGTTGGACGCCTGATGGTGAATACATTATTTATTCAAAAGGGCGTAGACTTCCGAAATTATTTATGGTACATAAAAAAGGAGGTAGTGGCACACAGTTAATAGAAGCACCTGCAGGTTTAAAAACGATTGATCCTGCTGTAAGTGCAGATGGCAAGAAAGTATACTATTCTGCAAGAATGGGTGCCTGGAATTACAATGCTCAATTACCACAATATCAAATTGGTTTGTACGATAGAAATAATGCTAAAACAACTACTATCACTTCAAGATATGGAAGTGCATTTACACCTACACTTTCTAAAGATGGAAAATGGTTGGTATATGGTACAAGATACGAAGATAAAACTGGCTTGGTGATTCGAAATTTACAAACTAGTGAAGAAAAATGGTTGGCTTATCCTGTTCAAAGAGATGAGCAAGAATCTATTGCACCATTGGGCGTTTTACCAGCAATGTCTTTTACGCCTGATAGCAAATATGTATTGGCTGCTTTTGGTGGTAAAATTCAAAAAATTGCTATTGATGGAAGTGGCATACAAGAAATTCCCATTGATGTAGATGTAAAAATGGAATTAGGTCCTCAACTCAATTTTAAATATCCTATTTCAGATACTGCATTTCAATTAGCAACTCAAATTAGAGATGCTATTCCTTCACCTAATGGAAAGAAATTAGCCTTTACTGCATTGAATAGATTGTATGTAATGGATTATCCGAATGGAACACCAAAACGTGTTACCAACAACGATTTTACAGAAGCCCAACCCACTTGGAGTCCTGATGGAAATACTATTGCATTTAGCACTTGGTCTGCCGATGGTGGAGATATTTATACTGTTAATTTAACTACAAATGCTGTTCAACAACTTACTACTCAAAAAGGATTGTATCAGCATTTGGTATACAATCCTGCTGGTGATAAAATTGTTTGTTTAAGAAGTAGTGCAAGGGTATTTAAAGAATCGTATGGACCAGGTTATGATGGTAATGAAGAAGAAATTATTTGGATTGCTGTCAACGGTGGCACCACTAAAATCATTGATAAATCATTAAATCGTTACAATCCACATTTTATTAAAAATCAGCCTGAACGAATTTATTTAACCAATGGTAATGGCGATTTAATTTCTATAAAATGGGATGGAACTGATGAAAAGAAAGTTCTACATTTTACAGGCATTACTACTTACGGTTCTATACCATCAGTTAAGGGAAGACCAGACCCTGAAAGCATGAAATGTATTTTAATTGAAAATCATGAATTAGATAAGGAAAGAGAAATGAGTAAGCCTACACCTGCCTCTTGGATAACAATTGCTCCAACAGGTGATAAAGCATTGGTACAAGTAAACAATGATATTTATGTAGTAACGGTTCCTGAAACGGGTAAGCTTGAAAATATATCCGTTGCAGATGCAAATAATGCAGACTTTCCTGCTAAGAAATTAACTGAGTTTGGAGGGGAATTTCCTTATTGGCAGCAAGATGGAAAAAATGTTCACTTTAGTTTAGGCAATACCCATTTTACATACGATGTAACTTATGCTCAATTTTTTGAGGATAGTGTTAAAGAAGCGAAGAAAATAAATGCAAAACGTATTGAAGATTCTACAGCACGTTTAATGGCTGATACATTATTAAAAAAACAAGCCGATGCTGAAAAGAAAATTAAAGATTCTATTGCTGCAAAAGACACTACTGCAAAAAAGAATATAGCAAAAGAAGAAGCTACGTATAAAGCAATAGAAAATCAGGTAAAAGTATATTTTAAGAAAGCAACACCTTCAGGTATAGTAATGCTACGTGGTGCAAGAATAATTACCATGAAAGGTGATGAAGTGATAGAAAATGGTGATGTTTTAATTGAAAATAATCGTATTAAAGCTGTTGCTAAAAAACTATCTGTACCTGCAGGAGCAAAAGTAATAAATGTATCAGGTAAAACAATTGTTCCAGGATTTGTAGACCCACATGCACATATGTGGCCTAATTGGGGAATTCATAAAAATCAAATATGGATTTATGCTACCAATTTAGCGTATGGTGTTACTACAACAAGAGATCCACAAACCGCAACTACAGACGTACTTACTTACAGTGATATGGTAGATGCAGGTATGATGGCGGGCCCAAGAATTTACTCTACTGGTCCTGGTGTAGGATATTGGTTTTACAACATTAAAGATTCTACACAAGCAGAAAGTGTATTAAAACAATACAGCAAATATTTCCAAACAAAATACATTAAAATGTATTTAACCGGTAATAGAAAACAACGCCAATGGATTATTCAAGCGGCAAAAAATCAAAACATGATGCCAACAACAGAAGGCGGTTTAGATTTTAAATTAGATATGACACAAATACTAGATGGTTATCCCGGTCATGAACATGCATTGCCGATTTATCCATTGTATAAAGATGTGTTTACATTTATTACTCAGTCTAAAACAATAGTTACACCAACTTTATTGGTATCTTATGGTGGACCTTTTGCAGAAAATTATTATTGGGCAACTGAAAACCCATATCATGATAAAAAAGTGCAACACTTTTTTGCGTATGATGAATTGGCTGCAAAAACAAGACGATTAGGTGCAGGTTGGTTTATGCCAGAAGAACATGTGTTTCAGAAACATGCAAAAAATATGAAACAATTTGTAGAAATGGGTGGATTAGCAGGTGTTGGTAGCCATGGAGAGTTTCAAGGTTTGGGCTATCATTGGGAATTGTGGAGTATGCAAAGCGGTGGTATGCGTACAATTGATGCTTTAAAAGTGGCAACCATTCATGGTGCAATAGGATTAGGATTAGACAAAGATTTAGGTAGCATTGAGTCTGGAAAACTTGCCGATTTATTGATTTTAGATAAAAATCCGCTAGAGAATATTCGCCATACCAATACAATAAAATTTGTAATGAAAGATGGTAGATTGTATGAAGGAGCTACTTGTGATGAAGTTTATCCAAATAGTAAAAAATTAGATAAAAAAGAATGGGAATTCGATAAGCCCGTAATGAATACAACCATTAAGGAGTAAATACTTGTTTAGAAGGGAAACGAGGCTGTTATAGTGGATATAACAGCCTCGTTTTTTTTAGATTGTATCAGCTATATTATTAGAAACACATTTCTATATAATGTTGACCAAGCTTATCAGTAACGTGTACTAATTTGTTTATTTTAGGAACTAGTGCTTCTGCTTCTTTTGTGGTCATAACTATATAGCCATCTTCATTAAACAACTCATTTAATTCACCACAAATTTGTTCGGCTTCATTAATTATATTCTTTAGTTTAAATTCTTTCGGGATTCTTTTTTTATTTACAAGTAAATACTCGTTTCCATCTTTTCCATATTCTATGTTGTTGTAAGTAGTAAAGTCATCATTATGTAAAATATCGTAAATTCTATCATTGGGATAATAGGTTTCAAAATAATGATACCAATCGGTGTCATTTTCTACGAATACGTTTTTATCATTTAAATTACTCCAAGTTACTCGTTTAATTACATCGTTGCTTTGTTTATAACTACGATAATGTGGAGTATCTAAAACAGTTAAGTATGCAGCATTTGCCAAAACTGCATCATTAGATTCTTTCAAAAAATAAATGGCTGCAAAAACATTCTCCCAAGGTTTTGTATCTTTTTTTAGTATGGCTATTTCTGCCATTAATTCTAAAGCATTTGCATCTAAAAGTTTACTCAATATCTCGTTTTCTGAACGTGGTATGTAACCAATTTTTTGCTTATTCCAATGTAGTGCTATGGCACAATTGTCAAATTCGTTGTTAGGTTCTCTTACCAACTCTAACATGTCACCTTCTTTCATGTTTTCTAATAAATCCATTCCCTTTCCAAATCTAAAACCTGCAACAAAACATTGAAGTAAGTAAAATTTCTTATATTCTTTAATAAATTGTTTGGGTATAAAAGCCAATCCACCCAATGCTAAAATATTTTTTATAAAAGTTGTTCTATTCATATTTAATAAAGTTAATAAACAATAACTATTTACTTTAGATTTGCCATCAATAAAACATATTAATTAACGCATAGCGTTGCTTACGTTTCTCATCAGATAAAACCTAGGAAATTTTAAAAGAGAGAGAAACAGTACTAGCGATGCATCCGAAAGGGTGCATCCTTTTGCTGTATTCTATTCTCTTGCGGCTCTCCTAGGTGCCCTTCTGATGTAGAATTTCAAGCGAAGGATTGCACCTATTTTTTTGCACCTATCTTCTCTTGAAATTCTATTTCTGAAACATAAGCAATCAAATCAATCGCTTATGAACCTGATAGATATTCTTCAAAATTCAGCTTATAGTTTATCGCTTTTTTCTAAACAAGAAATTGATTTTATTGAAGCCAATATCAAAGAAAAAGAAACTAAAAAAGGTATTGAACCTTATTTCTATTGTCAGGTTCGTTTTAAAGAAATAAAGCTTACTCCAGAAGAAGTGGTAAGGCAATTATACTTGTATAAACTCATTAACCATTATCAATATTCAACAAATAGAATGAAGCTTGAGTATCCTGTAAACTTTGGTCGTGAAACTAAACGAGCCGACATTGTTATCATGGATAAGCTTGACCCCAATGTTGCATATATTTTAGTAGAAGTAAAAAAGCCAAAAGCAAAAGATGGAAGAGATCAATTAAAAAGTTATTGCCATGGTACAGGTGCAACAATGGGTGTATGGACAAATGGTGAAAGCATTACATATCATCACCGTAAAAACCCTAACTATTTTGAAGACATACCTGAAATACCAAAAGCCACAGAAAAGCTAGAAGATATATTACAACGCCCTTTTAAAATGGCAGATTTGGTACGTGAAGATAAGTTGAAAGAAAGCGGTAAAAGCTTAAAAGACTTAGTGCAAGAAATGGAAAATGAGGTGTTGGCAAATGCAGGCGTAGATGTATTTGAAGAAGTATTTAAACTCATTTTTGCAAAGTTGTACGACGAATATTTAGGTGCTAATGATGAAAGCAGAAATCTTGAATTTAGAAACACAGGTTTAAGTGATGCAGAATTAAAAGAAAAGATTCAACTATTGTTCGACCGTGCCAATAAAAAGTGGGATGGTGTTTTTGAAACAAATGCTAAACTGAATTTAACACCATCGCATTTATCTATCTGTGTAAGTTCTTTAGAAACCGTAAAACTATTTAATAGCAACTTAGATGTTGTTGATGAAGCTTTTGAATACTTAATTGGTAAAAGTAGTAAAGGAGAAAAAGGACAATATTTTACACCACGATATGTAATAGATATGTGTGTAAAAATGATGAATCCTACAGAAGAAGATTATGTAATTGATACTGCAGCAGGTAGTTCGGGTTTTCCTGTACACGCAGTAATGCATGTGTGGAAACAAATGTTTAAAAAGAAGGGTAAAAAAATAAGTCACTTATTTACAGCACAAGACAAACCGCAATATTGTAAAGATTATGTAGTAGAAAAAGTATTTGCTATTGATTTTGATGAAAAAGCAGTACGGGTTGGCAGAACCCTAAACCTAATAGCAGGTGATGGACAAACCAATGTACTACACTTAAATACACTCGATTTTAGCCGCTGGAAAAACACCGTAGAAGAAGACAGCTGGGAACATTATTTAGATGGGTTTAAACGCTTAAAAAAGTTAAGACAAACAACCAAAAACGGCAACGATTTTATGTACTTCAATTTTGATGTACTTATGGCAAACCCACCATTTGCAGGTGATATAAAAGAAAGCCAAATACTTAGCCGGTATGAATTAGCCATGAAAAATGGTAAAGCTTCACCAGCAGTTGGTAGAGATATTTTATTTATAGAACGTAATCTTAATTTTTTAAAACCTGGTGGTCGTATGGCGATAGTATTACCACAAGGTAGATTTAACAATAGTAGTGATAAATACATACGAGATTTTATTGCAGAGCATTGTAGAATATTGGCAGTAGTAGGCTTACATGGCAATACATTTAAGCCACATACAGGCACTAAAACCAGTGTATTGTTTTGTCAAAAATGGGATGATGTATTATGCCCAAAAACAGATGATTACAACATTTTTTTCGCTACTCAACAATTAGAAGGTAAAAATAATAGTGGCGATAAATTGTTTTGGAAAAAGCAGCATAACGCTGTCATGCTTACGAAGGAAGCATCTGATGATGGCAATGTCATGCTGACGAAGGAAGCATCTGATGAAATTGGTAGATCCTTCGTTCCTCAGGATGACAGCGTTCCTCAGGATGACAATAACCGTCAGTACGGTAATGCATTGATTGGACAAACCACCACCATAGAAAAAGATGCAATTGCAGACCAACATGGACACCCCATTGTATATCATGATTTATTTGCAACCATTAATGAATACGATGATGATACTACTGAACAGCTAACACCTGATGGAATTGCAGAAGCTTTTATAGAATTTGCTAAGAAAGAACGATTAAGTTTTTTCGCCTAAGCCCTTTTAACGAAGCCAAATACAAGGCATTGTTAGAAGGGCTAGAAGTTGTAGAGGTTAATTTCAAAGCACTTCAAGAAATAATTGACTATCGAATTGAAGCAGAATATTTCGGTAAGCGTTTTCTGACTGTAGAATCATGTCTAAATAAAATTCTTACTGTTCCATTCTTCGAAGTTGCCGACTACGAAAATGGTAGGGCGTATTCCTCTGAGAGTTTTTCAGAGGAGCCAATTGAGCAAGGAATTAGAATAGCCAAAATTGGCGATGTAACGAATAAAAGAAATAACACAAATTGGAGTTACCTCACTAGGGAAGAATTTAACTCACAGAATGGAAGACTTTTAAATGCTAGTGATATTTTAATGACTTTAACAGGCGATCCTCCAGACGTTGGGAAAGTCCAAATATTTTTTTCTGACTCAATTGCATCAACTTGGAATCAACGAGTTGCTAGAATTTATTTAAAAGACTTTCAATCAGCTTTTGTAAATGAACAGGTATTCTATTGTATACTCTCTAATAAATATTGCAGAGAGCAATTAGAAAGACTTGCCAAAGGTATTCGACAGAGAAATCTTGGCATTGAATGTATTGAAAAATTAAAACTCCCAATCTTAAATAATTTACTACAAAATCAGATTTCTAATATTGTTTCTTCTTCTTACAACTGCTTAATAAACGCTGATAAAATTTTGAACAATGCTGAACAATTACTTCTACAAGAACTAGGCATTACAGAAACGTTATGGCAAACCAAAGGTGTTGCCATCAACAATAAATCTTTCAAAGAAAGCTTTGCTAAAAGTGGCAGATTAGATGCAGAATATTATCAGCCTAAGTATGAAGCCATAATGCAAGTTGCCAGTTTTGGTGGTAATGAATCTGGTAGCTTAGATTCCTTTGTAAATATCAAGAAATCAATTGAACCAGGCTCAGATGCCTACCAAGAAACAGGTATTCCATTTTTAAGAGTTTCTAATATCTCTAAGTTAGAGTTATCAGAACCAGATATCTATTTAGATGAAAAGTTATATAGTATTGAAACACTTTTCCCCTTAAAAGATACTATTCTACTTACAAAAGATGGTAGTGTAGGTTTAGCCTATAAGGTTGAAGAAGATATGAAAGCAATTACTTCAAGTGCATTATTGCATTTACAAGTGATAGACACGAATGTTATTTTACCTGATTATTTAACATTGGTTTTAAATAGCCCTGTAGTACAATTACAAGCAGAAAGAGATTGTGGTGGCTCTATAATTCAACATTGGCGAATAGACGAAATAAGAAAAGTAATAATTCCACTTTTAGCCATGCCTACACAACAACAAATCGCCTCACTCATTCAACAAAGTTTTCAACTACGTAAGCAATCAAAGCATTTACTAGAAATTGCAAAGCAAGCAGTAGAAATGGCAATAGAAATAGATGAAAACACTGCAATTGAATTTATAAATGCCAATACCTAGCTTTATATATAAAAAGTAAGCAGTTTATTTTTCCAAATTCTTCGGATAATCAAAAAATAAAAACTTCTTTTCTGCATTAGCAAAATCAGCCCAATCAGAAATATTTACTCCTACTGCAAAAATACTACAGGTAGGCATATTGTCTATAGTTACTTCTGTAAGTTCATTTACAAATTCTGTAATGCCAGGGTTGTGAGCAAATACTGCAACTGATTGAAAATGATTATTGAACAACTCAATTTGCTGATAAAAAATGCTTGCAGGAGCATGATACAATTCTTTGATACCTACAATAGGTGGTATCTGTTGAAATTTGCTTTTATATGCTTCATAAAAATAAGTAGCTGTTGTAAAAGCTCTGTTAGCAGTACTACTTACAAATGCATCAATGTTTATTTGTTTATTCAACAAACGTTTTGCCATGTTTGGAGCATCGTTATGACCTCGTTCATTTAATGGTCGTTCAAAATCTGGCAAGCCATTCATTGACCAACTACTTTTTGCATGACGTATCAGCAACAATTGCTTCATAAAATGTGTGTTTATTTAATATCCACGAACATTTTTTCCCTCCATATAATTTAAAAAGGCTTTATTACAAACCCTGTTTCCACCCGGTGTAGGATAATTACCAGTAAAATACCAATCACCTGTGTTGGTAGGGCAACTATCATGTAAATCTTCTATTGTTTGATAAATTACCTGAATTGGAAATTGTGTTTCAGGTGGTGTAATGAGCTCGGCAATTTTAATAGATATTTCTTCTGTGGTAAAAGGCTTATAAATTTGTCGAACTACGTTTTCTGTATGTAATTGATTGGTCCGTTGTAACTCTTTAATTTTTTCTTGTGCCTCTACCAATATATGTTCTAAGCCTTTATCTTTTAATAATTCTATGGCTGCTTTAAATGCAATAAAATCGCCTAGTTTGCTCATGTCAATTCCATAACAATCAGGATATCTAATTTGTGGTGCAGACGAAACAATGATAATTTTTTTAGGCTTTAATCTACCCAACATACGTACAATACTTTCTTTTAAAGTAGTACCACGTACAATACTATCATCTATTACAATTAATGTATCTTCATAATTACGAACAGTGCCATAAGTTACATCGTACACATGCTGCACCATTTCGTTACGGTTATCATCTTGCGTAATAAATGTTCTTAGCTTAACATCTTTAATTGCAATTTTTTCTTGGCGTATTTTACGCGTAATCATTTCTTGCAATTTCTCTTCGGTAATATCATTTCCCCAACTTAAAATACGCTGTACTTTTATTTGGTTTAAATAATCTTCCATCCCTTTTACCAAACCATAAAAAGCAACTTCTGCTGTATTAGGAATGTAAGAGAAAATTGCATTTTTAAGATCGTAGTTAATATCTTCTAAAACACGTTTGCTTAAATGATAGCCCAAAGCAATACGTTCTCTATAAATTTTTTCATCGCTACCTCTGCTAAAATAAATGCGTTCAAAGCTACAAGCACGTCTTTCTTTTGGTTCTAATATTTTTTCAATGCTGTAATTGCCTTCATCATCTACAATAAGTGCAGTACCTGGCATTAATTCAAGCACTTCGTTTTCCCCCACATTAAATGTAGTTCTTATCGATGCACGTTCACTTGCTGCAACAATTACTTCATCATTAATGTAATAATAAGCTGGTCTTATCCCGTGTGCATCTCTCATCACAAAACTATGTCCATTACCTATCAATCCACCAATAGTATAGCCACCATCAAATAATGGAACGGCTTTTTGTAATACAGAAACAATGTCGGCTTTATTGGGATTTTGCTCATCAGCTTTCACTAAAAAATGATGAATTACTTCCATCATTGCAGCTAAATCGCTTTGTTTTTGAAATTCACCCGGATTAATATTTAGTAAATCGTACAGTTCATCTGTATTTACCAAATTAAAATTACCTGCTAAGGCTAAATTTCTACCTGGTTGAGTGTTTCTTTTGATAAATGGATGGCAAAATTCTACATTGTTTTTGCCTTGTGTGCCATAACGTAAATGCCCCAATAATAATTCGCCCAAATATGGCACATGACCTTTCATTAATCCGGGATGATTTTTTATATCAGGTTGGTATTTTTCAAGTTCTTGAACTTCTTGACCAATTTTAAAGAAAATATCTGCAATAGGTTGTTGAGCATTGCTACGTAATCTTGATAAAAACGGATAACCGGGTTCAACATTCAATTTTACAGAGGCAATTCCTGCTCCATCTTGACCACGATTGTGCTGTTTTTCCATCAATAAGTACAGCTTGTTTAGCCCAAAAGTTACCGAACCATATTGTTGTAAATAGTAGGAAAAAGGTTTGCGTAAACGAATGTATGCTAGGCCACATTCATGTTTAATTTCGTCGCTCATTGCGTAAAGCTATTTGTATGGTTATTTTTGACAATGCATTATTTAACCATGATTGCTATTAAGAAAGTGCAAATATGGTGATATTTTAGAGAGAAGTAAAAACAACTATAAAATTTAACCCCTCATTTTTGTTTTACGATTGTCGGTATTTAATTAAACAACTCTCTATAAACCGCCTTTGCAAGATTAATTTTACTACATGAAGGAATTTTTTGTTTCAGAAACCTGCCAAACTTGCAAACAGAGTCAAACCTCTATCATTTGCAAAACCAAACATGAGTTTTTAGATAAGATTAATGATCAGAAAGTAAGTAATATTTACCGAAAAGGGCAAACCATTTTTAATGAAGGTTCACATCCTTTCGGTGTTTTTTGCATTAATGACGGAAAAATTAAACTAAGTCGTTTGGGTGATGATGGAAAAGAACAAATTATACGATTGCTAAAAGGTGGCGATGTTTTAGGCTACAGAGCATTGCTAAGTGGAGAACGATACAGTGCAAGTGCCATTGCATTAGAAGATACACAAGTGTGTTTTATACCTAAAGATTTGTTTATTGTAATTTTAAAGCAAGATGCAGGCTTGGCTTTTGAAATGATGAAGTTGTTGAGTAATGAATTACATAAGGCAGAGGTAAAACTTACCCATTTAGCACAAAAACCTGTAAGAGAACGTTTGGCCGAAACCCTTTTATTTATTAAAGAAACCTACGGTTTTGAATCTGATGGCGTAACACTAAGTGTACGATTGTCTAGAGAAGAAATTGCCAATTTAGTAGGCACTGCTACAGAAAGCACAATCCGTTTATTGTCTGAATTTAAAAAAGATGGAATGGTGGAATTAGACGGTAAAAAAATTAAAATACTAAAGCCAAAGGCTTTGTTACAAACTGCTAATTTACAAGACTAAATATTTTTGGTTTTTTATTATTTCGATGAAGCTACTCAATTGAGTAGCTTTTTTTATGATATGAATTGAAAAAACTAACTAAAAGATGCAAAACATGACAAAAGTCATGTTTTTGATTGAGTAAGGTCATAAATAAGCCAAAAGCTACAGACTAATTTGCACTCAAATCAGCGTCCGTATGTTATCACAATTAGATTCATTGAGTAGCAATGCACTTACGTTAGAGGGCGTTTGTGAATTTATCGAATTAAAATACCATGCAAGTATTAATAAATCTTGTATGGCTATCGATCAATATTTAACCGAGCATCCACAACAAAGATCCGGTTCATCTACAAGTTCTGAATTGGTAGACCTTCTTTTTCATAAATTAAGAGATGAGCTAACACATATTTTTTTAAAAGAGTCTGGTATTTTGTTTATGTGTATTAAAAAGAAATGTAAAAATTTAACACGTCAGCAATGTGGTTGTTTAGATAGTAAGGTTGTAGAAAGCGTATTTAAAACACATCAAGTAGTCATTAACATAACCCAGAAGTTACGGCATATTCTTAATAATTACAATGTTCCTAATCATTGTAGTGTAGAGTGGAAAGCCTGTATCAACGAGTTTTTTCAATTAGAAAATATGATTTTACAATGGATACATATTGAGCAAAACTTTTTATATCCTAAAATTCATCATACCAAAGAAGTTTCACACCAAATAAAAGGCAATTCTAATGGTAAATAAAAGTGCAATAGCAACACACACACAATGTTTTCATTGTGGAGAAGAATGTACACACACTACTATACAGGTAGCTGAAAAAAGTTTTTGTTGCGATGGCTGCAAAATGGTGTACGAAATATTGAATAAAACAGGCTTGTGCGATTATTATACATTGAGCAAAAATCCAGGAATAAACCAACGCATAAAAGTTAGAGAAAATAAGTTTTCCTTTTTAGAAGATGCATCTATTATTCAGCAATTAATTAGTTTTAAAAATGGAGAACAAACGCATATTACTTTTTACTTGCCACAAATACATTGTAGCAGTTGTTTATGGTTGTTAGAAAACTTGCATCATATTCAAAATGCAATTATTAGCAGTAAGGTAAACTTTAATAAAAAAGAGGTAGATGTAATTTTTAATCACCAACAAGTTTCGTTAAAAGAAGTAGCTGAAATACTGACTAGTATTGGTTATGAGCCATATATTAGTTTGCAACAATTGGGTAATAAAAAAACATTCATAAACAAATCTAAAATTTACAAATTAGGTGTTGCAGGTTTTTGTTTTGCCAATATAATGTTGTTTAGCTTTCCTGAATATTTGGGTATAGACGCTAAAGAGCAACAGCTAAGTTTTGTTTTTAGATACTTAAATGTATTACTTAGTTTACCAGTATTTTTTTATAGTGCATCTGAGTTTTATATAAGTGCATGGAAGGGTTTAAAACACCGCTTTTTAAATATTGATGCTCCAATAGTTTTAGCCATTATTGTTACTTTTTGTAGAAGTGTTTTTGAAGTAATTACCAATAGTGGTAGCGGCTATTTTGATAGCATGAGTGGTATTGTTTTTTTTATGTTGGTAGGAAGAGTGTTGCAAGATAAAACCTATGAGCAGCTTAATTTTGAAAGAGATTATACAGCTTATTTTCCAATAGCAGTTACAAGAATAAACAATCAAAAGCAAACAATAGTAAGCTTACCCGATATTCAACTAAATGATACCTTACTCATTCATCAAGAAGAGTTGATACCCACTGATGGAATAATTACAAGAGGGAAAGCATTGATAGATTATAGTTTTGTAACTGGTGAAAGTATACCTGTAGTAAAAGAAATGGGTGAAATTGTATATGCTGGTGGAAAGCAAGTAGGTGGTAATATTGAAATTTTAGTGATAAAAGAGGTTGCCCAAAGCTATCTTACAAAGCTTTGGAACAACGATGCTTTACAACAAGATAAAAATACATCTACTGATTCGTTTGTTCATTTATTAAGTAAATACTTCACTTGGATTGTTTTATTGATTGCAATTGCTGCAGGAACATTTTGGTATTTCAATAATAGTGAACTGATGTGGCCTGCTATTACAGCTGTATTAATCATTGCTTGTCCTTGTGCATTGTTGCTGAGTAATACGTTTACCAATGGCAATATCTTACGCATTTTAAGTAGCAATAAATTGTATTTGAGAAACGCACAAACAATAGAAGCACTTGCAAATATTAACCATATTGTATTCGACAAAACAGGTACATTAACCAAAAGAGAGCAGCAAACAATTGTTTATGAAGGCAATATATTATCGAACAATGCAAAACATAAAATCGCTTCTTTAGCATCTTATTCTACACATCCATTAAGTAAAGCCATATGTAGTTTTTTACAACAACAAGAAGCCTTACCAGTAATAGCTTTTAAAACATTTGCAGGTAGTGGTATTGAAGGATTTGTAAATGATGATTATATCGCTTTAGGATCTAAACAATTTATATTGAATCAATCTGCAGAAACAGAATCAGAAACAGCTGTTTATGTGGCAATTGAAGGAAAAGTAGAGGGAAGGTTTATCATCCACAATCAATATCGAAATCATATTCAAGCATTATTAAAACAACTGCAACAATATTATCCTGTTTCTATTTTAAGTGGCGATAATGATGGTGAGAAAAAATATTTACAAGCACTATTGGGTAAGTCTGCTACACTATTGTTTCAACAACAACCGATTTATAAGCTACAAGCAATTGAGCGTTTACAACAGCAAGGTAAAAAAGTATTAATGATTGGTGATGGATTAAATGATGCAGGTGCTTTAAAACAAGCAAATGTTGGTATTGCAGTTGCAGAAAATACAAACAATTTTACACCTGCAAGCGACGGAATTATTGAAGCAAATAAGTTGCCACAATTGATACAATTTTTAACAATGAGTAAGTGGAATAAGAAAATAGTAATGGCTGCTTTTGTTATTTCTATTGTATACAATATTGTTGGCTTGTATTTTGCTGTTCAAGGTGTACTATCTCCAATGATTGCAGCTATTTTAATGCCAGCAAGTAGTTTAAGTATATTGTTGGTAACATTTGGCGTTAGCAACTTAGTAGCTCGTAAACTTCGATTGGTTTAACCTATTCAAATACACACTTAAATTATTATTATGAAAACCGCACAAGAAATACTGAATACAAAAGCTGTTGCAAACAATACAGTTACTTCGTCTGATACAGTTATACATGCTCTTGCTGTAATGCGTTCTGAAAATTTAAGTTATGTTGTTGTAATGGACAATGGTAAGTTTGTAGGTATTTTAGGAGAAAAAGATTATACACAAAATGGCATATTACAAGGCAGGCATTCTGATACTACCTTGGTAAAAGAAATGATGCGTTTAGATTGTCCTGTTGTAGAAGCTACAGACTCTAGTGATATATGTTTAGAAATGATGGATATGTATAAAACCAGGTATCTAGTAGTGTTTTATGAAAATCAATATTTGGGTGTATTAACCATGCATGATTTGTTAAGAGAAAAAGTAAGTGAACAAAAAAAGCCCATTCGTTTCGTTGCTCGTACACTTTAATTTGAGACCTCTGCCTTTGCTTTGTATATGAAATATCACTGCCCCTAAGGAATAAACGGGTATAAGCTAATTGCTTGTACCCGTTTTGTTTGATAGTACTTTATAAAACATGATAAAAATCATCTTATCTGTTGAGTATTGTCATAGTATACTTTTTTAGCTACAAATACTTTTGAATCCTGAAAGTATATGTATGAGTGTTATTATCCTTTTATTAATTGCTAGTATAAGCGTAGCCGTATTATTTCTAATTGCATTTATATGGTCTGTAAAAACAGGTCAATATAATGATGATGAAGGGGCTCCTATTCGTATGCTTTTTGATGATAAGCCTAAAGAATAATTCTAAATTTTTTATTTACAAATAACCAATTCTTACTCTTCTTAAACACCAATTTATTCGTATGCAAGTAGAAAAGTTTTATTACGACAATAAGGTAGTTAAATGGTTTGCTTATGCTACCATGTTGTGGGCTGTTGTAGGTATGTTGGCAGGATTGCTAGCATCTATACAAATGTTTTATCCTGCAGCTAATTTTAATTTTGCTCCTACCACTTTTGGTAGAGTTAGACCAGTGCATACCAACGCTGTTATTTTTGCTTTCGTTGGTAATGGAATTTTTATGGGGGTTTATTATTCATTGCAACGTTTATGTAAAGCAAGAATGTTTAGTGATACCCTTAGTAAAATTCATTTTTGGGGCTGGCAATCTATCATTGTTGCGGCTGCAATTACTTTATTAGCAGGTTATACAACTGGTAAAGAATATGCCGAATTAGAATGGCCAATTGATATAGCCATTACTTTAGTTTGGGTAATTTTTGGTGTAAATATGTTTGGCACAATTATTAAACGTAGAGAAAGCCATTTGTATGTTGCTATTTGGTTTTACATAGCTACATGGGTTACTGTTGCAATGTTGCACATTGTAAATTCTTTTGAAATTCCATTTTCTGCATTAAAGAGTTATAGTTGGTATGCTGGTGTTCAAGATGCATTGGTACAATGGTGGTACGGTCATAATGCTGTTGCATTCTTTTTAACTACCCCTTATTTAGGCATCATGTATTACTTTCTGCCAAAAGCAGCAAATAGGCCAGTATATAGTTATCGTTTATCTATCATTCATTTTTGGGCTTTAATATTTATCTATATATGGGCTGGCCCTCACCATTTGTTATACACTGCTTTACCAGATTGGGCTCAAAGTTTAGGTACCGTATTTAGTATTATGTTGATTGCACCAAGTTGGGGTGGTATGTTAAATGGTTTATTTACTTTAAGAGGTGCTTGGGATAAAGTAAGAGAAGATCCTATTCTTAAATTTATGGTTGTTGCAATCACTTGTTATGGTATGTCTACTTTCGAAGGGCCATTATTGAGTTTGAAAAATGTAAACGCGATAGCACACTATACTGATTGGATTGTTGCACACGTTCATGTAGGTGCATTGGGTTGGAATGGGTTTTTAACTTTTGCCATTTTGTATTGGCTAATTCCTAAAATTTTCAATACTCCATTATACTCTAAAAAGCTTGCTACTACTCACTTTTGGATTGGAACTATCGGTATTGTTTTATATGCAATTCCATTGTATTGGGCTGGTTTTACACAAGCATTAATGTGGAAAAACTTTACACCAGAAGGACAATTAAAATTTCAGTTTTTAGAAACAGTAACACATATTTTACCTATGTATGTTACTAGAAGTTTAGGGGGTACTTTGTATTTAGCTGGTGTGTTTATCATGATATATAATATTGTGAAAACAGTAAAAGCAGGTGAATTAGTGGCAAATGAAGCAGCAGAAGCAGCACCATTAAACAAAGAGGTGCAAACACATGGTAAACAATATTGGCATCGTTGGATTGAAGAAAGACCACTACAGATGTTGGTATTTAGTTTAGTGGCTGTAGCTATTGGTGGTGTTTTAGAATTAGTTCCTACTTTTTTAATAAAGAGTAATATACCAACAATTAGTGCCGTAAAACCATATACACCTTTAGAGTTACAAGGAAGAGATATTTATATAAGAGAGGGCTGCTATACTTGTCACTCACAAATGGTAAGGCCATTTAGAGATGAAGTTGCTCGTTATGGTGAGTATAGTAAAGCAGGCGAGTTTATTTATGATCATCCTTTTCAATGGGGTAGTAAAAGAACGGGTCCAGACTTAGCAAGATTGGGTGGAAAATATCCAGATAGTTGGCACTACAATCATATGCTTGAACCACAAAGTATGAGTCCTGGTAGTGTAATGCCTTCATACGGTTGGTTGTTCGATAATAAGATTGATACAAGTGTTACTGGTGCAAAAATTAGAGCAATGCAAACTTTAGGTGTGCCATATCCAAAAGATTATGATTTACAAGCAAATGCAGATTTGCAAAAACAAGCAAATTTAATAAAGGCAAGCTTGCAAAAAGATCAATTACAGGTACACTCAAATGCAGAAATAGTAGCACTTATAGCGTATTTACAACGTATTGGTACAGATATTAAATTACCTACAACTGCAGCTGTAAAGCCTTAACTATTTATTTCAATAATTTAAAATAAATCCTTTTAAAAGAGGTAATCAATATGAAATTCATTCATTATTTAGAAAGCATCAGTGGTATTGATATTTATGCTCTAGCATCTTTTTTTATCTTCTTTACATTCTTTGTTTTAATGACCGTTTGGGCGTTAAAAGCAGATAAAAAAATGATTGATGAAATAAGTAATATTCCTTTAAACCGATAAACAAATTATTTTATGCAGATTTCAAAAAAATATAGTTTGTGCAAAGGGTTAGCTGTGTTGTTATGTATAATTATAATACCCAACATGCTATTTGCTCAAGGCCCTAAACCCTCATCTATGTCTAACCCTTTAGCACAAACACTTGTTATTATTATTGCTGCACTTGCCTTAATTATTGGTCTTCTGGCTTTTGTAGTACTTGGTGCTGCACAAGTGTATGTACAACGATATAAAGATGAGCAATCAAAAAAATCAAGTATTGTTACGAGTAGCTTCATTGCGTTTGTTTGTTTATTCATGTCAACAAGTTCATGGGCACAAGATGCAACCACGGAAGTAGCGAAAACCACAGATGTAGGTGGCTTAGCATACACTACCTTTTTTACTTTAATTAGCGTTATTGCTTTAGAAATTATTATCTTATTTGCGTTACTCTACAATCTTCACTTACTGCTTAAAAAAGAAGTAGAAACAAGTACACAAGTAGCAACGAATGTTGTTCAAAAACCAAAAATTGATTGGGGTAAAATTTGGTGGGATAAGTTGAATAGTGTAAAACCGATTAAAGAAGAAGCTGCTATTGATTTAGGACACAATTACGATGGTATTAGAGAATTAGATAATCGTTTACCTCCTTGGTGGTTATATGGTTTTTATGTATGTGTGCTATTTGCAGGTATTTATTTATGGCGTTTTCATGTTTCTCATACGGCTTTATCTAGCAAAGAAGAATTAGAAGTAGCACTTACCAATGCTGCTGCTGAAAAAGAAGCCTATTTATTAAAAGCTGCTAGTAATGTAGATGAAAATTCTGTAGTAATGTTAGATGCATCTGGTATAGAATCTGGTAAAAAAATATTTCAATCTGTTTGTACTGCTTGTCATTTAGCAGATGGTGGCGGTTCCGTAGGTCCTAATTTAACCGATAATTATTGGTTACATGGTGGCGATTTAAAATCTATTTTCAAAACACTAAAATATGGTTGGCCAGAAAAAGGAATGAAGAGTTGGAAGGATGATTATTCACCAATTCAACTGGCTCAATTGGCAAGTTATGTAAAAACCTTACAAGGTACAAAGCCAGCAAAAGGTAAAGAGCCGCAAGGCGTATTAGAAGATAATGTTCCTGCAATAGCAGATTCAACACAACAAAAAGTAGCAGATAAAAAAAATGCAACAGCATCTTTTAAATAGCTGTATTATCTATCATGATTAGTAACGTAGAACATATTAATGAAGTTGAAACCGAAGCATTCAGAGATAGAATTGCAACGGTAGATGAGCGTGGAAAAAGGAAATGGATTTATGCATATAAACCCAAAGGAAAGTTCTATCGAATTCGTACTTGGTTAAGCTATTTGTATTTTATTGTTTTTTTTGGATTACCCTTTGTACAATGGAATCACCAGCCCCTTTTTTTATTCAATATTCCACAAGCTAAGTTTATCATTTTTGGTAAAATATTTTGGCCACAAGATTTTTTTATCTTCGGAATAACCATGGTAACATTTGTGTTTTTTATCATTTTGTTCACCGCTGTTTTTGGAAGACTATTTTGTGGATGGGCTTGCCCACAAACCAATTTTATGGAAATGATGTTTCGTAAAATTGAGTTTATAATTATGGGTGATGCTCCTGCACAACGCCAACTTAAAGCAGCACCTTGGACAAGTAAAAAAATAATAAAAGTTGCATTTAAACACATAGCTTTTTATGTATTGTCTTTTATAATTGCAAACTTTTTTTTAGCATACATTATTGGAATTAGAGAGCTTGAGAAAATTATTATAGAGCCTGTTTCTAATCATTTAGCAGGCTTTTCTGCCATCCTAATTTTTTCCGCTGTATTTTATGCTGTATATGCATTTTTTAGAGAACAAGCTTGCACAGTTGTTTGCCCTTATGGTAGATTACAAAGTGTTTTACTCGATAAAAATTCAATGATTGTTGCTTACGATTATAAACGTGGTGAACCACGAGGATTAGACAAAAAACAATCTCAAACTTTTGGCGATTGTATCGATTGTCATCAATGTGTAAAGGTTTGTCCAACAGGAATAGATATACGAAATGGCGTTCAAATGGAATGTGTTGGTTGCACAGCCTGTATTGATGCTTGTGATAACATTATGGATAAAATTGGTAAGCCAAAAGGTTTAATAAGATATGCATCTGAAAATAGTATTGCCAATGGTGATCCTTTACAATACACAACAAGAATGAAGCTGTATACAGCTTTGTGTGCTGTAGTGCTTACCATTCTTAGCTTTTTATTAATGTCGAGAAAAGATATTGATGCTACCATTATGCGTACGCCTGGTATTTTATTTCAGCTGAGGGGAAAAGATAGTATCTCTAATTTATACAATATTAAAGTGGCCAATAAAACCATGAATAATGTGCCACTCACCATTAGGCTTGAAAACGGAAAAGGTATTGTTGAAGTTATTGGTAAGTCTTATATTTCTGTTGCAAAGGAAGGACAAGGCTCTGGCTCTTTTTTTATCGTTTTGCCTAATACTACTATACAAGAACGAAAAACAGAAATTGTTTTAGGCTTATACGAAAACAATACAAAAATTACCACCATTAAAACCAATTTTTTAGGACCTGTTCATGAATAAGTTCTTTAAGTTTTAAAACTAAATTATGAGTACGTTAGAAACATTTGTTCAAAATAAAGACAATCAAAAACATTTTAGTTGGGGTAATATTTTACTACTTTCATTCATTGCTTTTATGGTATTAATGGCTGTAATGGTCTATAGTGCTATAAATACTCGATTTGATTTGGTGAGTAAAGATTATTACAAAGACGAATTGCGTTTTCAAGATAAAATTGATGGCGTTACCAATGCATCTACGCTAAGCAGTATTGAAGTAAGCCAAAATACAGACGCACTGTTGATTCAACTTCCTAAAGAAATGAAGGGATTGTCTGTACAAGGAAACCTGTGGTTGTATTGTAAAACAGACGCTAGAAACGATAAAAAATTGTCGCTTAATGTAAATGAAAATGCTAGTCAATCTATTTTAAAAGCCAACATACAAAAAGGTATTTACCAGCTAAAGATAAATTGGAGTGTAGGTGCTAAACCGTATTACATAGAAAAAGAAATTGTTGTTTTATAAATCAGATGTTGCTATTGTATATGGATGTTTTACCACAAATATTAACAGGCTTAACTATTGGCTTTATCAGTAGTTTTCATTGTGTAGGTATGTGTGGTGCTATTGCCTTTTCTTTACCTGTTCATTATCTTCCTTCACATCTTAAATTATTAGGAATAGTAGCATACAACTTGGGTAGAGTTTGTATGTATGCATTGTTAGGATTATTTTTTGGATTCGTAGGAAAGCAATTTTTTATTGGCGGATTTCAGCAGGTAATTTCTGTTATTTTAGGTGTTGCTATTTTAGTGTATACTCTTTTATCCACTAGTCATCTTAAATCAAAAAGTACATTTCGTTTTATACAAATCTTTCATCGATTCTTAGAAAATAATATTGCTGTCTATATTCAGCAAAAACATGTATTTGGAATGTTTATGGTAGGGATATTAAACGGGTTATTACCATGTGGAATGGTATATTTTGCTGTAACTGGTGCTATGGCTGTTGGCAGTGTTGAAGGAGGTGTTGGTTTTATGGCAGCCTTTGGCATAGGCACTTTACCAACCATGTTATCATTGAGTTATTTCGGGTTTTTAATCAATATTCGTGTACGCAATTTAATGAAGCAATCAATTCCATTTTTCATAGCAGCTATGGCTGTCTTACTTATTTTACGTGGCTTGAATTTGAATATTCCTTATGTAAGTCCACAATTAACAAATATGGCAGAGAAAGTAATTCCCTGCCATTAATCAACTAGTTTGTTTTTGTTTTTTTGAGCATCACCAAAAATGTTGGAAAGTGATCGCTGTAGCCACCTCTATAGCTCATACCATCCCAAGTACGCATAGGGTATCCTTTATATCTGCCTGTATTTTCTACCAAAAATTCTTTATTAAAAATTTGTTGTTTAAAATAAAAGAAACCATCTTGTTTTTTGTCTAAAAAAGCATGGCTTATAATAATTTGGTCAAACAAACCCCATGCATCTTGATAGCCCAATGTGCCAATTCCTTTTTTATATAATTCTGTCCATGGGTTAAATAATCCACTTGGTTGCACATCCTCTATTCTTCCCTTTGCTTTTAAAACTCTTGTAATGCTTTCGTTTATCGGATCGTCGTTTAAATCACCCATAATTATAATTTTGGCATTTGGATCTTGCTTTATTATTTCATCCATTTTAATCTTGCAAACAGCCGCCGCCGCCGCTCTTGCTGGTGCACTTCTTTCTTCACCGCCTAATCTACTTGGCCAGTGATTTACAAATACGTGTATTGTTTCGCCATCTAATTTTCCTTTTACCCATAAAACATCTCTTGTAAAATAGCTGTCTTTACTATTTCCTGGCAATGCTACAAATAACGCCTTGCTTTCTTCTGGGGTAAAATATTTAGGGTTGTATAACAATGCAACATCTACACCTCTGGCATCTCTACTATCATAATGTACAATCTTATAGTTTCTTCTTTTAATAGAGGCATGTTTTACCAAATCATTTAAAACGGTATCATTTTCAATTTCTGCAACTCCTAAAATTGCAGGGCCATCTGTATTTCTAATGTTTACACCGCCAATATTTAGTTCAGTACCCATTTGATTAATTACGCTTGCTAGCTTATCAATCTTGTTATAGTAAATAGCAGTGTTATAACTACGAACTCCTTTTGGTGTAAATTCATCGTCGTTAACTATCGGGTTATCTATTGTATCGTAGAAGTTTTCTAAGTTATAAAAACCAATAACCGCCACTTTAAAATTTTGTTTTTCTTGCGAAAAAGTAGTTAGAGGTATTGTTAGAATAATAAAAAGCAATTTTCTCATATATCAGGTTGTTGAACAAAAATAAGGGTGTAATTTAACGTAACGTGTTGGAAATTTGTATTAAAAAAAGGTTACCAGTTGTGTAATATTTATAAACGTAGCAATTTACTGCTTATTTTTGTTGTTCGTTTTAAAATTAGCTTATGAGATTATTGTTGCCTTTTGTAGTAGTGCTACTACTCTTGTGTAATGTAGGATTTGCACAAATCAACAACAAAAAAGATACTGTTCGTAAAAATATTGATAGTGCCTTATTAGATGAATTAAAAGAAAATTTATTAGACAATATTCCAACTGTTTCTTTAGATGATAATGATTTTGGAGATGGTAATTCTCAAAATATATCATCTGTTTTAACTGCTGGTCGTGATGCATTTTTTGCTGCTGCATCTTTTAATTTTAGTCCAGCTCGTTTCAGAATGAGAGGTTACGATAACGATTTGAATGCCACATTTATGAATGGTATTCCTATGGATAATTTAGACAATGGTTTTACACCTTTTGGCTTATGGGGTGGCTTAAACGATGTAATGCGTAATAGAGATTTAGCAATTGGTCTACGTTACAATACATTTAATATCGGCGATATTGGAAGTAGTACAAGTATAGACTCTAGAGCTAGTAAACAACGCAAGCAAACACAAGTTAGTTATGCATTAAGTAATAGGGCTTACACACATCGTGTAAATGTGTATCATGGAACAGGGGTAAGCAAAAAAGGTTGGGCTTTTGTATTTGCTGGAAGCTTTAGAGGTGCAAATGAAGG
This sequence comes from Chitinophagaceae bacterium, assembly GCA_051861445.1. Classification (GTDB taxonomy): domain Bacteria; phylum Bacteroidota; class Bacteroidia; order Chitinophagales; family Chitinophagaceae; genus Parasediminibacterium. The sequence continues at coordinate 57,458 of JBHYCS010000019.1, forward strand.
TTATGTGCCTGGTACTTACTACAATGGATTTAGTTATTTTGTAGGAATAGATAAAAAAATAAAACAAAATCACTTGCTTTCATTAGTAGCATTTGGTGCACCTACTGAAACAGGAAGACAAGGTGGTGCTGTACAAGAATTAATGGACTTAGCAGGAACAAATTATTACAATCCTAGTTGGGGCTATCAAAATGGTAAAAAACGCAATGCCAATGTTGCCAAAACCCACCAACCATATATTATTTTAACACATGATTTTAGATTAAGCAATAGCAGCAATTTAGTAACAGCTGTTGGTTACTCTTTTGGTGAAAGAGCAACTACTGCTTTAGACTGGTATAATTCAGCTGATCCTCGTCCTGCTTATTATCGTTATTTGCCAAGCTATCAAACTGATCCTCGTTTTATACAACAAATGGATGAAGCTATTAGAAATAATCCCTCACTTATTCAAATTAACTGGAATAAATTGTATGAAGCCAATTATAATAGCAACGAGACAATTAAAAACGTAAACGGTATTCAAGGAAACGATGTTACTGGTAGACGTTCAAGATACATTGTAGAGGATAGAGCAATTTATACACAACGCATCAACTTTAATACGGTGTTTAATAAACGTATTAACAACGATGTTGAAATGACAGCAGGAGCATCGTATCAATCACAAAAGAATAATTATTTTAAAAGAATCAATGATTTATTGGGTGGACAATTTTATGTAGACTTAAATCAGTTTGCAGAAAGAGATTTTGCTAGCAATCCAATAGCTGCTCAAAACGATACGAGCAGACCTAATCGTTTATTGTATAAGGGCGATAAGTTTGGCTACGATTATGATATTACTGTAAATAGAGCTGCTACTTGGGCACAGTTTGTAGTGAAATTAGATAAGGTTGATTTTTTTGTTGGTGGTGAATTTTCAAATACACGTTTCTGGAGATTTAGTAGAGTTACCAATGGATTGTTTGTAAACAACTCAGCAGGAAAGTCAGAAGTGTTTAATTTCAATAATTACAACGTTAAAGCAGGCGTTACTTATAAGGTAGATGGTAGAAACTATTTTTACTTAAATGGAGCAGCAATTACTAGAGCTCCTTATTTCGATAATGTGTTTATTTCTCCACGTACAAGACACGTAACTCAAGATAATGTTACTAGTGAAAACATACATACTGTAGAAGGAGGATACATTTTAAATGCTCCAAAACTTAAATTGAGATTATCTGGTTATTATACTGAATTTCAAAACCAAATGAATGTGCTAACATTCTACCATGAAGAATATCGCAACTTCGTAAACTACAGTTTAAGTAATATTGATAAACTACATTTTGGTGGAGAATTGGGTTTTGAAGCAAAAGTGCTGCCTAATGTTACTTTAAACGGTGCTGCTGCTGTAGGAAGATATTATTACAATAGTCGTCAACAAGCAATTGTTACCAGAGATAATGATGCAGCAGTCTTAGATCAAACGACAATTTACTCTCAAAATTTTAGAGTTGGTAACACACCACAAGAAGCATATAGTTTAGGCGTGCAATATCGTAGTCCAAAATATTGGTTTGCTGGGTTAACAGCTAATTATTTTGATCAAATGTGGTTAGATATCAACCCAATTCGTCGTTCAGAATCTGCTGTAACTGGTTTAACAAACGATAGTAAAGAATGGAAAGAAATCTTAGCACAAACTCGTTTTAAACCTCAATATACCTTAGATTTCTTTTGTGGTTATTCGTACAAATTCCCTAAAAAATGGGGTTTCAAACAAAATACATTTCTTGTATTTAACTTAGGTGTAAATAATTTACTCAATAATAAAAACATTAACACTGGCGGTTTTGAGCAGTTACGATTCGATTATGCAGATAGAAATGTAAATAAGTTTCCACCAGTATTATACTATGCTTTTGGAACCAACTATTTCTTTAGTGTAATTCTACGTACTAACTAATTTATTTAAAGATAATCTTCACACACATGAAAAATAAAAGTCTCCTTTTTTTCGGCTCTATTCTTACAGCATTTTTAGCTGCTTTCGTTATTACCTCTTGTAATAAAAAGTTTGATGAACCACCAGTATATACCGATCCTGGAGTTACAGCCAATACTACTATTAAACAACTAAGAGCATTAAGTACGGGATATGGAGTATTTAATGAAATTACTACTGACATTATTATTTCTGGTCAAGTAGTAGCAAACGACAAAAGTGGAAATATTTACAAAGAAATTTACATTCAAGATACAACTGCTGGTATTGCTTTGCAATTAGATGCTACAGGTTTATACAATAGTTATCCGTTAGGTAGAGAAGTGTTTGTTGTTTGTAAAGGTTTATACGTTGCTAACGAAAGTGGTATGATTAAATTATGTGTACGAGCTGTTATCAATGGTGCTCCTTCTGTTTCTGGCATTCCAGGAATATTAATTGATAATTATGTAAAAAGAGGAAAATTGGGTACGCCACCTGCACCAAAAGTGGTTACAATAGCTCAGTTGAATAACGATTTTCAAAGTATGTTGATTCAACTAGAAAACTATCAGGTTACTTCAGCTGATATGGGTAAAACTTTTGCAGACACATCAACAAGTAAGGCTACACAAAATATCAATACACAAAGCTGTGCCGGTGCATCTAGTAACATTATTGTTCGTACAAGTGGTTATGCAAATTTTGCCGGACAAAGATTACCACAAGGTAATGGTACTTTAACAGCTATTTACACTGTATTTGCTTCAAATGCTGGGTTTAATAGTAATCCTACTAAACAGTTAATAATTAGAGATACAAGCGATATGAAGTTTTATGGCAGCCGTTGTGGTCAAGGCCCTACTACTTTAATTAATACAGCTGATGTTAGAGCATTGTATACAGGTAGTGCAGTTGCTGCTCCTGCAAATAGACGTATTACTGGTATTGTTATCTCAGATAGAGTAGGGGCAAATGTGCAAACACAAAATTTAGTATTGCAGCAAGGAAATGGTTTAGCAGGAGTTGTAGTGCGTTTCGAAGCTGCACATTCATTTAATGTAGGCGATTCAATCGACGTAAATATCACTGGTGCAACTATCGATAAATTTAGTGGTGTTACACAAGTAGCAACATTGCCTTTAGCAAATGCAACATTAATTAGTTCAGGTAAAACCATTACACCAAGAGTTACAACAAATGCGTTGATTAACACCAATATTGATACATGGGAATCTACTTTGGTTACTCTATCTAATGTTACTATTACTGCTGGTGTTTCAGGAACTTGGGGTAGCAATGGAAGCACAACAATTACAGATGCATCAGGAACAATTACTCATTTTACGCGTTCAGGAGCTACTTTCCAAAACACAGCCTATCCTACAGGTACTGTTACTACATTAACAGCTATTGTTAGCAGATTTAACACAACCAACCAAATTGGAATTCGTAATCTAACTGATATTGTTGGTGGTTCTGGTTCAGGTGGTGGAGGTGGAAGTACTTTGCTAGACGAAAACTTTGAAAGTACAACTGCTAACTCAGATATCAGCTTGGCAAATTGGTTTAATGGGGCAGAAGTTAGCACTGTTAAATTTAGAGCTGCGACTTTTAGTAGTAATAAATATGCACAAGTAACAGCTTTTAACAGTGCGGCTAATATAGTAACATCTTGGTTGGTAACTAGAGGTGTAAACCTAAATACAACAACGAATGAGGTTTTGACTTTTGAAACAAAAGCAGGATTTGCAAACGGTGCAACGTTGAAAGTATTGGTTTCAACCAATTACACTGGTACAGGCAATCCATGGGCAGCTGGTGTTACTTGGACGGATATTACCAATTCCGCTACACTTTCAGCAGGATTAGCTAGTGGATATCCAACCAATTTCACACAATCTGGAAACATTAGTTTAAATAGCTATTCAGGCACTATCTATGTTGCCTTTAAATATGAAGGTGCAGATCCTACAGGTACAACGTCAGATAAAACAACAACCTGGCAGATTGATAATGTAAAAATTGTTGGTAATTAACAATACAATTATATCATATTTAAAGCCTGCTTCTTTAACACGAAGCAGGCTTTTTTATTGTCAACCTGTCAGTGTTAATTTACATGGTACTGTGTTTGCTCTTCAATAAGAAAATAGCTTTAATTCTATTTTTATTCTTATTCAAAACATTAAAACAAATAAACTTACTAGTTATGCAAAAAGGACAGATACGGGTAAATACGGAAAACATTTTCCCGATTATCAAGAAATTCTTGTACAGTGAACACGATATTTTTTTACGTGAATTAATTAGTAATGCTACTGATGCTACACAAAAAGTAAAAACTTTGTCTTCTTTAGGAGAAGCAAAAGGCGATTTAGGAGAATTGCGAATAGACGTGATTTTAGATGCGAAAGAAAAAACATTAACGTTTAGTGATCGTGGTGTTGGGATGACGAAAGAAGAAGTTGATAAATACTTAAATCAAGTAGCTTTTAGTGGTGCAGAAGAATTTTTAACCAAGTATAAAGATGCCAATATTATCGGGCATTTTGGTTTAGGTTTTTATAGTGCCTTTATGGTGGCTGAAAAGGTTGAAGTAATTTCGCAAAGCCACAATGTAGAAGTACCAACAGTATATTGGAGTTGTGATGGTAGCCCTGAATTTGAGTTGTATGAAGTAGAGAAAAAAGACCGTGGAACTAAAATCATTTTACACATTAATGAAGATAGTAAGGAGTTTTTAGAGGCTAGCAAAATAAAATCTGTATTAAACAAGTTTTGTAAATTTTTACCTATACCAATTTATTTTACAGATGTAGCAGAAGAGAAAAAAGAAGATGCTGAAGCAGAAAAAAGCATTAATAATACCAATCCAATTTGGGTAAAAAAGCCAAGTGAATTAACAAAAGAAGATTACGAAAACTTTTATAAAGAGTTATATCCGTTTAACGAAACACCTTTGTTTTGGATTCATTTAAATGTAGATTATCCATTTAATTTAACAGGTATTTTATACTTCCCTAAAATTAAACAGAGCTACGAAATTCAGAAAGATAAAATTCAATTATATAGCAATCAAGTGTTTGTAACAGATGAAGTAAAGGAAATTGTTCCTGAATTTCTAATGTTGTTACAAGGTGTAATTGATAGTCCAGATATTCCATTAAACGTTAGCAGAAGCTACTTACAAGGAGATCCGAATGTGCGTAAAATAAATGCACATATTACCAAAAAAGTAGCTGATAAATTAGATGAACTATTTAGAAATGAAAGAGAATCTTTTGAAGATAAATGGGAAAGCTTGGGCTTGTTTGTGAAATATGGAATGATGACTGACGACAAGTTTTTAGAAAAAGCAAACAAGTTTTTGGTAATGGAAAATGCAACGGAAAAGAAGTTCTTTACGTTGGATGAATACAAAACAGCAACTGAAGCATTACAAAAAAACAAAGATGGTAAACACGTAATTATTTATACCACCAATCCTGTTCAACAAGATGCTTATATACAAGCTTGTGTAGCAAAAGGATATATTGTTGTAAAAGCTGAAACATTGGTAGATGCTGCATTTATTAACCACATGGAAATGAAGTGGGAAAATGTAAGCTTTACAAGAGTAGATGCAGATATTGTAGACAATCTTATTGATAAACAAGAAAATAGCGATTGTGTATTAAGCAAAGATGATACAGAACGTTTGAAAAAAATGTTTGAGTTTCCTGCAAATGACATGCATATAACTGTTGAGGTAAAAGGCTTGGTAAACAATACAGCACCAGTGGTTGCTACTCGTCCAGAATTTATGCGTAGAATGAAAGATATGGGTGCAGCAGGAGGTGGAATGACAGCATTTTATGCACAAATGCCTGATGAGGTTACGCTTACTGTAAATGGTAATCACCCAATTTATAGTAGTTTATTAAATGAATCAGATATTGAGAAACAAGAAAAACAAGTGAGAAATTTAGCAGATTTAGCTTTGCTTTCTCAAGGTTTATTAAAAGGAGCCGATCTTACCAATTTCATCAATAGAAGTGTAGATTTAATGAAAGCCTAATTTTATTGTATAACATCATATAGTAGTGAAAAAGCCAGCCTTGAGCTGGCTTTTCTATTTTTCAACATATCTATTGATAAAAAAACTACATATATTTACCCTAATATCATTTAATAAATACGCTAGTAGATATGTTGGTAAAAACATTTGGGAGTGCAGTTTATGGTGTTGAAGCTATTGCTATAACTATTGAAGTAAATATTAGTGGTGGCGATTTAAAATACTATATTGTTGGTTTACCAGATAATGCAGTTAAAGAAAGTATTCAACGCATAGAAAGTGCTATAAAAACCAATGGCTACACCATGCCACGTACAAAGTTGGTAATCAATATGGCGCCTGCAGATATTAAAAAAAGCGGCTCTGCTTTTGATTTGCCAATGGCTGTGGGGGTTTTGGGTGCATCAGATCAATTACATGAACCTGAAAAACTGAAAGATTATGTAATGATGGGTGAATTAAGTTTAGATGGAAGTATTCATCCCATAAAAGGTGCGTTACCAATTGCAATTCAAGCTCGTAAAGATGGCTATAAAGGATTGATTGTTCCAAAAGCAAATGCCCGAGAAGCTGGAATGGTGAATAATATTGAAGTATTTGGTGTTGAACATTTTACCGAAGTCATCGATTTTTTAAATGGCAAAAAACAACTTTCTCCAGTAGATGTAAATACAAGAGAAGAATTTTTTAATAATCAATATCAGTTCGAATTCGATTTTACCGATGTAAAAGGACAAGAAAACATTAAACGAGCATTAGAAATTGCAGCAGCCGGTGGTCATAATGCTATTTTAATTGGACCTCCAGGTGCAGGCAAAACCATGTTGGCAAAACGCTTACCTACTATTTTGCCACCATTGAGTTTGCAAGAAGCATTAGAAACTACAAAAATTCATAGTGTGGCAGGTAAATTGCCAGAAAATGCATCTTTAATTAGTAAACGTCCATTTCGTAGTCCACACCATACAGTAAGTGATGCTGCTTTGGTAGGTGGTGGTGGTGTTCCTCAGCCAGGTGAAATTTCTTTGGCTCATAATGGTGTTTTATTTTTAGATGAATTACCAGAGTTTAAAAGAACAGTTTTAGAAGTAATGCGTCAACCAATGGAAGAAAGGCGTGTAACCATTTCTAGAGCAAAAGTAGCTTTAGACTTTCCTGCCAATTTTATGCTGATTGCAAGCATGAATCCTTGTCCTTGTGGCTTTTACAATCATCCAGAAAAAGAATGTACTTGTCCACCAGGTGCTGTTCAAAAATATCTCAATAAAATATCAGGACCATTATTAGATAGAATTGATTTACATGTAGAAGTTACGCCAGTTGTATTTAGCGAATTGAGCAAAGTAACAAAAGGCGAATCGTCGGAAATAATTAGAGAAAGAGTTATAAAAGCTAGAGCAATTCAAGCTGAAAGATATGCTGCCAATGAAGGTATTTATGCAAATGCTCAGATGAGTAGTAAGCAGTTAAGAGAAATTTGTGTGATAGACAATATTGGAGAAAACCTACTTAAGAGAGCAATGGAAAAATTAAACTTATCTGCAAGAGCGTACGATCGAATTTTAAAAGTATCTCGTACAATTGCTGATTTAGCACAAAGCCCAAACATTAAAGCAGAACATTTAGCCGAAGCTATTCACTATAGAAGTTTAGATAGAGAAGGTTGGGCTGGCTAAAATCGATATTGAAATCTACAAGTAAATACATTGTCTAGTACATCGCTTGTATAGTTGTTCAACAATGTAGTTTCATTTTTTACAAACTCGTACCAGAAAATCATTTTTAAGTTTTCGTTTATAAAACGAGTATATCCTAAACCCAATGTGGTATACTTTATATCGGCTTCTGTAAATAAACTTCCTGTTTGTCCTATTTGTTTTCCAGTAACCAACGTGTTAGGATCGTACCAATCTAGTTTAACTCCGAATTGATGTTTTTGCTGAATGGTATGTAGTAGATAGAAATAAGCACCATCAAATTGTCTTACATAATACGGTTCTGTTAAAAGAGCAAAAGGTGTTTCAGATGTGGTTGCAGTAGCAGTTTGTGTTCCTTTCCAATATTCCGCTCTCAATTCAGTAGTAGAATGTTTATGTTTAAAAACCAATTGCATATCTGCACCAGAATAAACTCGTGGCGATTTTCTACCTACATTGGTTTGGTTAGAATCTATTTTTATACTTGCAATATTGTTGTTTAAAATAGTGCTGTAAGTATATTTTGTATTTTGAAAATGTCCACCATTTAGGTACGATAATCCAGCACTTAGTTGAATATTTTCGGCAATTGTAATTGGCTTTACTCTTAGCCTACTTATAAAATCTTTAAACGAATCGTAATCGGCTGTTGCAGGTAATCCTTGACCATTAAAAAAGCCAAAATCTAATTTCAACATCCGTAAAGGGTGGTCTTTTTTTCTAGGTTCAATCGAAATCATTGCACCAATATCTCGTTCTGTACGCATTAAAATTTGCGACATTCTACCTCTTTCAGGGCTTTCTCTATCTGATGATGATAAGTTTAGTTCATAACCAAATGGTCTGGCAAAAATGCCTGTTGTAATGGCAAATAGCTTGTATTTATTCTCAAAATATCTTCCCCAAAAATCTCTCGTTACCAAACCTCTTTCTGTACCATCAATCTGAAAATAAAATTCCAATACTAATTCATTTGAGTCATTAAATCTCCCGTAATCAAAGCGTAATCGTCCACGTCTAAGCATGAATCGATTATTGGTATTTTTCAAAAAATCACCACCATTATAGCTCTTAGCTCCTTTACTTTCAATTATTTGAAATTGTGGCTGTAAATAACCTGTAATTCTAAAGCGATCATATTTTTTATAAAAATATATGTGTGCGTTTTCGTTTTGTGTTCTACTAGTATCAATTACATCCATCAAAAATTGTGCATTCAAACTATTGAAACTATAAATGCAGCAGCAACTACAAATTAACTTGATAATAATTTTTTAACATTCTGCAAATATAATATGACATAAAAACCACTATGTTATCAAATTGTTACCAACTAGAAGCTGCATTTTTCGCATACCAATAATCTTACTTTTGCTCCAAATTTTTTAACATGGGATTGAATAGTATTGGTAAAATTTTCATGCCTAAGAATAAGGTATTCTACGAATTGTTTGAACAAGTAGCAGATACAGTAGTTGAAATGGGATCGCAATTAAAAAAAGTGGTTGCTGAGCCTGATAGAGACAAACGTGTTCCATTAATCAAACAAATTGAAGATTTAGAGCATAGAAACGATGACCATACACATAAGTTATTTACCGAATTAGGTAGAAATTTTATTACACCGTTCGATAGAGAAGATATTCACTATTTAGCTACTTCTCTCGATGATATTTGTGATTATATTTATAGTTCTGCTAAAAAAATTAATTTCTACAACATTAATCCAAACGATAGTGGTATTCAAAAAATGGCTGATTTGATAGAACAAGGTTGTAAAGAAATTAGAACTGTTGTTTATGGATTAAGAGATATGAAAAATTTACGCCAAATGACAGAATCTTTGGTAAAAGTAAATAGCATCGAAAACCAAGCAGATGACGTTTTTGATATGTCTATTGAAATGTTGTTTCAAACAGAACCAGATGCTAAAGAAGTAATTAAGAAAAGAGAAATTTATCAAGCTATGGAAATTGCAACCGATAAATGCGAAGATGCAGCCAATGTAATTGAGTCTATCATTATTAAGTATGCTTAATTTATTTGAGATCAATCTACTTTTTCTAGTATTCTAAAAGTAGGTTTCTGTTCAAATCTCCAAAACAACATTTTATGTTTACATTATTGGTGCTTATAATTGTTTTAGCATTTATTTTCGATTATATCAATGGTTTTCACGATTCTGCAAACTCAATTGCAACAATTGTTTCAACCAAAGTACTTACACCATTTCAAGCAGTATTGTGGGCAGCTGTTTTTAATTTTGCAGCATTCTTTATTTCAAAATACATACACAAAGAATTTGGTATTGGTAACACAGTAGCAAAATGGGTAAACCCTGAATTTATAACGTTGCAAGTTTTGCTTGCAGGTATTTTGGCTGCTATTACTTGGAATTTAATTACTTGGTGGTTTGGTATTCCTTCTAGTTCATCTCATACTTTAATGGGTGGTTTTATTGGTGCTGCTTTAGCTAATGCTGGTGCTTTTGGAAATGGACAAGTAGATGTAATTAACTACGTAAAAGTGGTTCCTACATTTTTGTTCATATTTCTTGCTCCATTAATTGGTATGTTCATTGCCTTTTTTATTACTATACTCATAGTGCATATATGTAAACGGAGTAATCCGTATAAAGCAGAAAACTGGTTTAAACGTTTACAGTTGGTTTCTAGTGCTGCATTTAGTTTAGGACATGGTGGCAACGATGCTCAAAAAGTAATGGGTATTATTGGTGCAGCGGTAATTTATTATGAAGGTAAATTGGGTAGAACACTAGACTTTAATCAGTTTGTAGTAGAATATCCTTGGGTGCCTTTTTGCAGCTTTTTAGCCATTGCTTTAGGAACACTAAGTGGTGGATGGAAAATTGTAAAAACAATGGGAACAAAAATTACCAAAGTTTCTCCATTAGAAGGTGTGGCTGCTGAAACTGCTGGAGCAATAACATTGTACTTAACCGAATATTTTAAAATTCCTGTTTCAACAACTCATACTATTACAGGTGCCATTATTGGTGTTGGTGCTACAAAGCGTTTAAGTGCCGTACGTTGGGGTGTTACCGTAAATTTATTATGGGCTTGGATTATTACTATTCCTATTTCTGCGTTAATGGCAGGTATTTTCTTTTATTTAATAGGATTGTTTTTATAAAAAAGTAGTTTATAAAATAGATAAAGCCATCAATTGCAATTAAAGTATTTGATGGCTTTTTTAATTAACAATTGGTTTAAAACCATATTTCATCTTCTCCTATAAAGTTGGGTTATTTGCAAACTATGTACACAATTATTCGATCTATTTTATTTTGGTTTTCGCCAGAAAAAGTGCATTATTTTAGTATGAATTGGTTAAAATATGCTTGTAATATTGGCATTGTAAAAACAATTATTCAACACCAATTTCAACCGAATAACACATCTATTCAGCAAGAATTATTCGGATTAAAATTTAAAAATCCTGTTGGTTTAGGTGCAGGTTTCGATAAAAATGCAAAGTATTTAAACGAACTAGAAGCACTTGGTTTTGGTTTTGTAGAAATAGGAACTGTAACACCAAAACCTCAAAAAGGCAACGATTTACCTAGATTGTTTCGGTTGCCTAAAGATAGAGCCTTGATTAACAGAATGGGCTTTAACAACGATGGAGTTGCGGTAATTAAAAACAGACTCAGTCAATGGAAAAAAAGAAACACTAGCTTAATTATTGGTGGAAATATTGGTAAAAATAAAGTTACTGAAAACGATGATGCTTGGAAAGATTATGAAATATGCTTTACCGAACTGTTTGATGTTGTAGATTATTTTGTAGTAAATGTAAGCAGCCCCAATACACCAGGTTTGAGGGCTTTGCAAGAAAAAGATTCTTTACGAAAAATTCTAGGCAACCTGCAACGTATCAATCAATCCAAACAACAACCCAAACCATTATTGCTAAAAATAGCACCAGACCTTACAACAGAACAATTAAACGATATTGTAGACCTTGCATTTGAAGTTCAACTCAATGGATTAGTTGCTACCAACACAACCATCGATCGAAGTAATTTAAAAACAACACAATCTACTGTAGAAGCAATAGGAATGGGTGGTTTAAGCGGTAAACCTGTACAAAAAAGAAGTACAGAAGTAGTAGCTTATTTAGCAGCAAAAACCAATGGTCAAATTCCAATTATTGCAAGTGGTGGAATTGAAACAGGTGAAGATGCAAAAGAAAAACTACAAGCAGGTGCGTCTTTAGTACAAGTATGGACAGGCTTTGTGTATCAAGGACCAGCTATTGTAAAAAATATTTGCAACTATTTACAGTTGTAAGGGTTGAAGTTGATTGCTATTTTAAACAAAAAATATATAATATGATGTACAAAAGCATACAAGTATTCATTCTTTTTATTGTTGTAAGTTTATACAATACAGTGTCTTTTGCACAACATATAAAGGATAGCTCTGTAGAAGTAATAGATAAGAAAACATTTTTCGAAACACCTGCTGCATACGAATTAATGCAAATTAGTTTTGCACTAATCGATACCAATAATTATTCAAACAATACAAACCTTTATTACCTTGTTATTGATACTTCTAGCGCTTATTACAAAGAAGTTATCAATTACTTTTCAGCATATAAAAATCATCAACTTATAATCGACTTAAATAAGCATTTTCGTAAAAGTCAAGGTCGATACATTTATAATCTTTTAAAAGCTTACAATACAAGTATTGTAGAAAATGAAGTAGCACGTAATAAGCGATTTCCATTTTTTCATGGATAATGTATAGTTTCAACAGTGTTAGCAGAAAGAGAATGGAAGAATTTGCCAAAGCTTCTAATTTTCAGGCGTTTTATGATAGCCATAAATTGTATTATCAAGCAGTATTAGAAGATTCTAAAATCAAACTTAATGTTTCTAAAATTCAACAATGGTTAGAAACTGAGTTTCCTTCAAAATACAATCAATTTAATATTATCATCAGTCCTTTGATGCATTCAACACATTTTACCCGAAATTTTAAATTCAAAGGAAATAAAACATCAACTATGTGGGTGAGTGATGCTTCTTATTATGATACAAGATTTTACACAAACACTCAAATAGCTGGCATATTTACGGGTACCGTTTTTACTGAAATAGATCATAATTATGTTAATCCTGTAAGCGATCAATATAAAAAAGAAGTAAACCAAATAATGGGTGGCAGCAATAGGGCTAAATGGATTAAATCCAACGGTGATGGCAAATTTTATGGAAGTGGATATAAAGTTTTTAACGAGTATATGACACATGCTGTTTACTTGTTGTATACCAATCTAAACTACACAAGTGCAGATCAAGTAGTGATTGAAAAGTCAAGAAATAATCTAATGGTTGCAAGAAGAAAATATTATCGATTTGCAGATTTTTACAAGCAATTAAATACATTATACACTTCAAGAAAAGAAGGCGAAACAATTACTACGCTGTATCCTCAAATGTTAGAATGGTGTAAGCAACAAAATTTAAAATAAGCTCGGGTTTAATAATTCTTTAAAATGGATTTTTGATAATAACAGTCAATAAAAAGCAGTTTAAGTAAGCATTCGGTAATGTAGAGTAGAAGAAATAGCGATATCATATTCATAAATAAACACTATAGTTATGATGTTACTACACATCATTCAATCACAGCAATTATATTTGTAAATATTTAATCATTTATGGAACATTTATTTACCTCAGAAAGCGTTATTAGTTTTTTAGTATTGGTAATTTTAGAAGTGGTTTTAGGTATCGATAATGTAATATTCGTATCTATTATCATGAACAAATTGCCAAAAGCTTTACAGCCAAAAGCAAGATTGTCTTGGATGATTACTGGTATTACTTCTCGTACCATTTTATTATTGGGTTTAAGTTGGTTATTGGCACAAAAAGGTAAAAGTTTATTTACAATTTATGGTAAAGGATTCGATTTGGCAAGTATTGTAATGTTGGTAGGTGGATTATTTTTAATTTATAAAACAGTAGTAGAAATTCACCACAAGCTAGAAGGTGCAGCAGATGAAGCCAATTTTGGAAAACAACAAACACTCACTTTTGGCAAAGCAATTGTACAAATTTTGCTTATTGACATGGTATTTAGTTTCGATAGCATTATTACAGCTGGTGGAACAGCAAAACATTTAGAAATTATGATTGCTGCCGTTGTAATAGCTATGGCAGTAATGTTTTTATTTAGTCCTGCAATTGCAGCATTTATTACCAAACATCCAACCATTAAAATGTTGGCCATGAGCTTTTTGGTAATGATTGGTTTAAGCCTTTTAATAGAAGGTTGGGATCATCATACAGCAGAACAATTGCATCTTAAAAACTACATTTATTTTGCTATGGCATTCTCCTTTTTGGTAGAGTTGTTAAACATGAAAATGCGAAAATCGAGTAGCAAGCCTGTTCAATTAAACGAACCAAAATTAGAAACAGAACATCATGATGATATTGCTCATTAATCAATATCAATAAAACTTAAAAGGGCGGTAACTATTTTTTGTTACCGCCCTTTTTTATGTGTGTATTATAAGTAGCATAAACTGTTGTATGTATTTCAGCAACTGTTTCCTGCTGTACGTTTCAACTCCGCCACAAAACCAAAGCACAAATGCTTCAGCGGGGTTTTCACTGCCATCAGGGCTAGACTAAACGATATAACAATATGGAGCTTTTATTTTTTTGTAGGAAAAGTAAACTTAAAATATATAAGCATTGCCGATAAAATTAAGATAACACTATTGGCAATAATTACAGGTAACAGTTGCAAATAAATACCATACACCAACCATACAATTACGCTTAAAAAAACAATCCATAACATACCCCAACTGAGGTCGCCTACGCTTTTTGTTTTGTATGCATGTAATACTTGTGGTATAAATGTAATAGCACTTAAAAAAGCACCAAATAAACCAACGTATTCTATAAATGGCATGGCTAGTTATTTTAATAATGTAAAAATAAAAGAACCCAATAATAGATTTTTCATGTATTTAAACTACAAAAAATAAACGCTATTATTGGGTGTTTATAAAAAGCTGCATAGCGAATTAAAACGTACAAGAGTGCGACGCAACAACTGCTGAACAGCGAACAAAAAGCTGGTTACATAAAAAATGAATTATTCAATACCGAACTTTTGCATAACAGCATTGCTAACACCTGTAGTGCTGTAGCCACCATCATGAAACAAATTTTGCATGGTTACCATTTTGGTTAAATCGCTAAACAATGTAATACAGTAGTTAGCACAATCTTCAGCAGAAGCATTACCTAAAGGTGCAATAGCATCGGCATAATCGAAAAAGTCGCCAAAGCCTTTAATACCTGTACCTGCAGTTGTTTTTGTAGGCGATTGAGAAACGGTATTAATACGTACTTTTTTATCTACTCCATAATGATAGCCAAAACTACGAGCAATGCTTTCTAACATAGCTTTTATATCGGCCATATCGGTATAAAATGGATAGGTACGTTGTGCTGCCATGTAGGTTAATGCAACTACGCTTCCCCATTCGTTAATAGCGTCTAATTTTTTGGCTACTGCAAGCATTTTATGAAAACTCATTGCACTTACATCAATTCCTTTCATAAAATAATCGTAATTGCTTTCTGCATAAGGCACTTTTTTACGAATATTTACACTCATACCAATAGAGTGCAATACAAAATCTATTTTGCCACCCAACACTTCTTGCGATTCTGTAAATAGTTTGGTTAAGTCTTCTATACTTGTTGCATCGGCAGGAATAATTTGGCTATTTGTTTTTTCTGCCAGCTTATTTATTTCACCCATTCTCATGGCAATAGGTGCATTGGTTAATACAAAAGTTGCTCCCTCTTCATGTGCTTTTTCAGCAACTTTCCAAGCAATAGAGTTTTCGTCTAAGGCACCTGTAATAATTCCACGTTTGCCTTTTAATAAGTTATATGCCATAGCAATAAATTTAAAGATTGCATTTTTAAAGATGCCAAAAGTAGGCTTTGCTACCTTGTTACACAATTTTTTTTAAAGTAGTATCCTTCAAGTATTAAACTAATTATTTTAAAATGAATCGAAGGTTTTTTCTGAAAACGACTTCTTATTGCAAAATGTTCTTAATTTCCTAAACGCATTTAACCTCTAAACCATATGAAAAAGCAACTCATTTGTATTACTTTACTTGTAGCTAGTACGTTTGTTTTTGTACAATGCTCTAAAAAAGAGGCGGTAGCTGCTGCAATAGATTATTTAACGCCAACTTTTGGTTCAGCTATTAATTTATCTAGTCTTGCTAACTACGCTTCACAAGCAAAGCCAGCCTATATTATAAAAGATAATACTGCAGGTAATGCCATTACCAACGAAAAAGCAACAATTGGTAGGGTTTTGTTTTATGATAAAAATTTAAGTATCGATAATTCAATTTCTTGTGCTAGTTGTCATAAACAAAGTCTTGCTTTTGGCGATACTGCAACACCAAGTAAAGGCGTAAGTGGAGGTGTAACAGGTAGACACTCGATGCGATTGGTAAATAGCAGATTTGCCGTTGAAACCAGATTTTTTTGGGACGAAAGAGCTGCTACTTTAGAAGCACAAACTACACAGCCCATACAAGACCATGCAGAAATGGGTTTTAGCGGAACCAATGGTAGACCTAATTTAGCTGCATTAATTACCAAATTAAAAGGTATAAATTACTATCAGCAGTTGTTTACGTTTGCTTATGGTAATGCAGATATTACAGAACAAAAATTGCAAGAATGTTTGGCACAGTTTATAAGAAGTATTCAAAGCTTTGATAGCAAATACGATGTAGGAAGGGCAGCAGTAAACAATCCAAATGCTAATTTCCCAAATTTTAGTACAGAGGAAAATGCAGGTAAAAACTTATTTACACAAGCTCCTGTTTTCGATAATAATGGTATTAGAATTGGTGGTGGTGCAGGCTGTAACGCCTGCCACAATGCACCAGAGTTTGATGTTGCACCTAATAGTGGAAACAATGGTGTAATTGGTGTTCTAAACTCGAATAATTTAACAGATTTAACCAATACAAGAGCACCGAGTTTAAGAGATTTATTAAATGCTTCTGGGCAACCAAATACGCCGATGATGCACAATGGTGCGTTTACCAACTTACTGCAAGTAATTAATCATTACAATGATATTGCTGCACCACTAGGTAATAATAGATTAGACCCAAGATTAAGGAACAATGGAGTTGGTCAAAAACTACAACTGACCATTGATGAAAAAAATGCATTGATTGCTTTTATGAAAACCTTAACTGGCTCAAATGTTTATACCGATGCAAAATGGAGTAACCCTTTTAAATAAAAGTGGTTATTCCATCACCATTTCTCTGGCATTTTCTAAAGCTGCTGCAGTAGGCTTTTCGCCACTAAGCATTTGAGCAATTGCGGTAATACGTTCGTTTTGTGAAAGTATTTTTACATTGGTCTTAATGCCATTGCTATCCACTTCTTTATATACAAAGAAATGGGTATTGGCTTTGCCTGCAATTTGTGGTTGATGTGTAATGCAAATAATTTGCCTATTGATTGCCAAGTTTTTCATAATGATGCCTACTTGTTTAGCAGCTTCACCACTAATGCCTGTGTCTATTTCATCGAAAATAAGTGTAGGTAAATCAACGCTTTTGGCAACAAGGCTTTTTATACACAGCATTAATCTACTAAGTTCACCACCACTTGCTACTTTTCTGATAGGCTCAAAACGGTTGCTTTTATTGGCATCGAATAAAAACTCAATTTCGTTGCAACCAAAAATATGTAGTTCAGTTTCGATGATGTTTACTTTTACGCTTGCATTTGGCATTCCTACTTGGTGCAATAAGTTGTTTACTGCATTGGCAAAAGGTATGGCTTGTGCAGCTCGTTTTTGATGTATTTGTTGTGCTGTTTTTGTAGCTATTTGCAAACTTTGAGCTACTTCTTTTTCTTTGTTGGCAATGGCATCATCTATATTTAAAACTGCTTGCAATTGCTGCTCTAAATTAGATTGAATGTGTAATAATTCGGCTGTGGTTTTTACACCATGTTTTTTAAGTAATTTATATCCTAGTGCCAGTTTTTCGTTAATTGATTCAATTCTTTTTTCATCAAAATAAATACTATCATTTATTCTTTCTACTTCGTTGGCTATATCTTGTAATTCTATATTTACCGATTGTAAACGTTCTACAATAGATGACACATCAGATTGAATATGGGTATATTGATTTAAATGATTAATAAGTTGTTTAATAGTAACAGTAATAGGCTGTTCACTTTCTTTTAATTCAAAATAGGTTTTGGTTAGAGTAGTTTTTATGCCTTCACTATTACTAAGCAATTGCAACTCGTTTTCTGCATCTTCTAGCTCGTTTTCTTGTAATGCTGCTTCCTTAAGTTCGTCATATAAAAATTGGTGATAATCGGCTTCTTTTTGAAAATTATTTTTTTGGTTTTGTAAGCTGAGTAATTGTTTACTTGCAAGCTGCCATTGTTTAAATTGTTGTTGATAAGTAGCAAGCAAATCTTGGTTATTTGCTAAGGCATCAATTACTTGTCGTTGAAAATCTTCTTCACCAAGTGTAAGGGTATCAAATTGTTGGTGTAAATCTACCAACAAGGCTGCAAGGCTTTTTAGTTGCTGTAAAGTAACAGGTGTATCGTTTACAAAAGCTCTCGATTTTCCATTGGTGGCAATCTCTCTTCTAATCACTAATTCACCTTCTGCTTCTAATTCTGCTTCTTGTAAAAATTGTTGAATAGCCTTTTTTTCTTCTACCTTGAAAAAACCTTCTATGAAGCATTTTTTGCTATTGTTCTTTAAAAAACTTGTATCGGCTCTTTCTCCTAAAATTAGGTTTAAGGCACCCATTAAAATGCTTTTACCTGCACCTGTTTCTCCGGTAATAATATTTAATTCTGAAGAAAAGTTTATTTCAATTTCATCAATAATAGCGTAGTTCTGTATATGTAGTTTTTGAAGCATTGTAGAAGTTTAAAATTGCTCAGAATAAATGCTTGTTTTTATTGCAAAATAAGTGTTTTGTAAGGTAATGAAATTAGGTTGATTGATTTCGTTTATTCACCTTTACATCTTGCTATTCCTGCTTTTGCTTTTTGATCTAATGAGTTTTTATATTCATGATCTTTCATGGCTAAGCATTGTTCAAAGTAAACAATAGCTTGTTGCTTTTTGTTTTGTTTCTCTAGAATTTCTGCAATTTGTAAGGCCGATCTTGCTGCATAATATTCTTTTCTTTCTACACCCAATCGTATGGCTTCTTGATAGTGTTCTATGGCTTCATTGGGTTTATTTGTATCGTCGTATATACGAGCCAAACGATATGTAAATTCTAATTTTTCTTCTGGTTTACTAAAATGTTGTGTTGTTTTTCCGGCCAATAAATTCAATGCTTCGTTGTAATAACCGCCATCACTTAACATTCTAGCTTTTAAAAGTAAAGCATTGGGCCAAACGGCTGCTTTTGCATCTTTCAGTGCCTGTTTATCAGCATCGGTATCGGTAGAACCTTTTTTTAAAATATTGGCTCTAGCAATTTCTGCAGCTTGTACATTGCCTTGTAAATAATAACACCAACTCAATTTTAAATAGCAATCTTTTACATAAAATTTACCTTTAAACTTCGATAAATAATTTTCGAAATATTTTATGGCTTCTTGTGTTTCTAAATGATGCAGTTTTATAAAAGCCATTTCATAATCCCAAATAGCAAGTTGTAAATACTCAGGAGATTTATTTCTGTTTAGAATGATTGATTTAGCAAATTCAGGTTGTTTGTTATTTTTGGCAAGATTTGCTGCCATAAATGCCAATGGATGATTGTTTACTAAGTCTAATTTTTTTGATTGAATGAACGTGAAAACTTCATTTTTTTTATTTTCTACATGAAACAATAAATAACAATAAATAAATGCACTTTCGTTGCTCATTAATCTTGCATACGGATCGTTGCTATTGGTAAAGTTTTTTAATGTACGCATTCCTTCTGCTACAGAACCATTTAACCCTAATAAGCTGGCAAAAAAAGTATAGCCACTAGGTATAGTTGCAATAACTGTTTGAAGGCTACCAAAAATTAAATCGTTGGGTGAAAATGTGGGAAACGATTTTTTATTTTCTTTAATTAATTGATACGCTTTTCTAATATCCCAACTAGCTTTCCAATATTCTACAAACTTTATTTGAATAATTGCTTTTTGTAGATAAACAATGCTTAATGAAAATTTATAAAAAGGTGAGTTTTGCTGACCTTGTTCTAACTGTTTAATTCGTTCGAGAATAATCGGTTTTTTTTTCGCATATTCAACTGCATCTTCACTAAAAAATAGTGTAAAAAGGTCTATGTAGTTTTCTAAAACAATCGGAATTAAATTATCTGGATTTTGTTGTTTGGCTTTTTCAATCAATGCCAATCCATGTTCTAATTTCAATTTGGTAATTTCTTGATATGCTTGTTGGCAGGTGCTATTAAATTCGTATACTTTTTCTGCTTTTGCAGAATAAATAGCGGCAAATACACAAACGAAAACAACTATTTTTTTCATCATTTTTCGAAAATAAAAAAGAGCTACAATATGCAGCTCTTTTTTATATATTTTGTAATTAAATTAACCTGTAATTATTTTACTTCAACGCTATCGTTTAAATCGGCATCAACTAAAATTCTTCCACAGTTTTCACAAACGATTACTTTTTTGTGTAAACGAATTTCGCTTTGACGTTGTGGTGGAATTGCATTGAAACAACCGCCACAAGCATCTCTTTCTACAGCAACAACTGCTAAGCCATTTCTATAGTTTTTACGAATACGATCGTAGCTATACAATAAACGCTCATCTACTGTACTTCTAGCTACATCAGAAATTTTTCTAAATTGTATTTCTTCTTTTTCTGTATCTGCAATAATTTTCTCTAACTCACTTTTCTTGTGGTTTAAAACGCCTTCTTTTACTGCGATTTGTTTTTTTGAAGCGTCTAAAGCTTTTGCTTTATCAGCCAATTCTTCGTTGGCATCACGTATATGTTTTTCAGCTAGTTTATTTTCTAACTGCAACATTTCTATTTCTTTATTAAGGGCTTCAAACTCACGGCTATTCTTAACGTTGTCGGTTTGTTTTTCGTATTTAGCTAAAGTGGCTTCCCCTTCTTTGATTGCATTTTTTTTACTTTCAATAAATTCGGTAATGCCATTAATTTCTTCTTCGATACGAGTTCTACGAGCATGTAAACCTTGAATTTCATCTTCAAGATCACTAACTTCCATCGGTAATTCGCCTTTCAGAATTTGAATTTCATCTAATTTACTATCAATTTTCTGAAGCTTTACCAAGCCAACTAATTTTTCTTCAACAGAATAATCTTTAACTGCGGCCATAATTTGTATACGATTTAAATGTATTTACAATTACAAATTTGCTTTAGACTAAATTTTAGAGCTTACTTTTTGCATTTACAACTACAGCAAACTATAAAAAATAACGTACAGGATTTGTAATTACCTCACTTTTAAGGACGGCAAAAGTAGGAAATTTAGATTGTAAAACGTGAATTAATAAATTTGTAGTAAACTGTTCGCTTTCCCAATGTCCAATATCGGCAATTACAATTTGATCATTTGCATCAAAAAATTCATGATATTTTACGTCAGCTGTAATATAAATATCTGCTTTTGCAGCAATGGCATTCTTAATTAAAAAGCTACCTGCACCACCACAAATGGCTACTTTTTCAATTGTTTTATTAAACAAATTGGTATGTTTAATTACCTGTAAACCAAATGTTTGTTTTAAATTATTTAAAAAATCTATTTCATTCATTGGGTTTTCAAGATTGCCAATAACACCGCTTCCAACCTGTTCATGCACATTTAAAAGAGGTACTAAATCGTATGCAACTTCTTCATACGGATGTGTTTCTTTTAAAGCTTGCACAACTTTGTTTTGAAGATATGTTGGAAAAACAATTTCTAGCTTCATTTCCCTTTCCTCGTGTCTTTTTTCTATTTCTCCCACAAATGGCGAAGCGTTTTTATTTGCCTTAAAAGTACCAATGCCTTCAGCTGAAAAACTACACTCATTGTAATTACCAATATTTCCACCACCTACATTAAAAATAGCATCTCTTACTTGGTCTACATAGCCAAAAGGCACATAAGTATATAATTTGGTAAGCAAATTGGCTTTCGGAGCAAGAATTTCTACATTCACCAAACCTATTTTTTCAGCAATTGCTTTGTTAACACCATCTAACACATTGTCTAAATTGGTGTGAATTGCGTAAATAGCTATATCGTTTTTTATGGCTTTAATCACTGCTTTTTCGATATAGTTTTTCCCATTTAATTTTTTTATTCCACTAAATACTATAGGATGATGGGCAATTACCAGATTGCAATTTTTTTGTATTGCTTCTTCAATTACTGCTTCAGTAGCGTCTAATGAGCAAATGATACCACTACATTGCCATTGAGAATTACCTGTTATTAAACCTGCATTATCGTAACTTTCTTGATAAGAAGAAGGGGCAATTTGTTCTAAAACGGATATTACATTGGCAATTTGCATAAACGAAAAGTTTGGCTAAACATTAATTTACAGATGCTTGAATGGCTTTATCATAAGCCATGATAAAAATAGCACCTAAATTTTTATGAGGTGGCACATAATCGTCGAATTGTTCTTTGTTTTTAGAATTGCCAAACATCACTGCAAAGCTTTTCCATAAAGCTGGCCAGTTTAAATTTTTGCCCATTCTTAATTGTTCCATCATAGTTATAATCATACCTTGATTAATAACGCCTGTGCCAACTTGTTTAGATGAAATAATATGTGCTTCTGGACAAATTTGTAATACTTTATTTAAACTTTGATAGCCACCACAACTGCCTAATAAAATAATTTTTGCAGTTGGTGCAATTTGTTGAATGGTAGATTTTACGTAATAACTATGTCCTCTATGAATTACAATAGTTGGTGAAAGTTCTAGCGAATCTAAATAATTGGTAAGGTTAAGTTGTGCTTGTGCATCTAAATCTTTTGTTTCGTCGAGAGGACGATTGGCAAAAATACTAATAGGTGTTCCTTTTGTGGATTTTACTTCTACCCATTCTGGTTTTAAAGCAATACTCCAATTCGAATTTCTAAACTTCGACACAAAGGCATTAAACACATTGTTTCCATCTTTATCGCCATAAAAAAATTGTTGCACAACTATACGTTTGTTATCGGCTAAAAGTAGTTTGTTGGGCATTTCAAAAACTGGGTTAATGCCTAAAGTAGTAGTAAGATTAATTTTATTACTACTATCCATCGATAAAAAAATGGTATTTAAAATGTGGTAAATGGTGGTTGTTCGTTTGTTATTTGCTTCGTTTGAAAGGTTTTTCTGAATTTGTTGAATAATGAGTTTCTTTAATTTTACATTGGTAATACTTGCATACGAATCTGCAACATCTACAGCATCTTCAAGCGTATTTTTTACTGCCAAATTATCAACGAAACTTCTCATAATATTATCTGCTTCGTTGGCATTCATTTTATTTAAAAAATCATCTAACTGGTTAAAACCAGCAGCCATTTTTAAAAATTTTTTGTATAAATGAAAATGAACGGATTGCAATAAACTATCAGATCTAGTCGTACGCATTCTTTCGAATATTCTTTTGTATAAACCCAAATAGCTACTGGTATAAATTTCTTCTTCGCCTAAAACACAGAGGTAATACAATTCTTGAGGAGTTAACGATTCTACTTTTTTAAAACGTACAACATCTGATTTCTCATCATGCAATGCATTAATAGTATCAATGTAAATGTCAATTGCTTTATCTTTTAGTTTATTGGTTAAAACGGTATGAACCAATGGTGTATCGCCTTTTAACAATCTTTCTCCATATACAATTTGGGCTTTTACCAATAGTTTAAAATAGTTTTCTGGTTGGTTAATTACTCTAGTAATTTCATCCATTTGCATTCTTTTGGTATACAATTCATCTAAAAAAGGAAAATACATTCTACCCGTTTTCATATATGCCAATAAACCAATTGTTTTTACCAACGGATCATTCACCGATTGAATTTTTTGTCCTAATGCATTGGGCGTTGCAGCGTAATTATATAGCTCTTCTTGGTTTTTATATGCAACAATTTTTATTAAACTATCTGCAAAAAATACATCAGGATAAACGGTTAATATTTTTAAAATTCTATTAGGGTTTCGTTGGCATAATTTCAATACCAGCAAATCTTTACAGTATTTAACTTGAGGCAAATTTTTAAACAGAATATTGTTTAATAAAATACTGCCAATTTCTCCATCGTTTTCATAAATGATACTGGCAATTGATTCTTTATTTTTTAGTTTACTTAATCCTTCTTCAAAAGCAATAATTAAATCACCCAACAAAACACCTTGAATATTTTTATATTGATACGATGAAACAAAATCGTTCAGTAGATTTTCTGTAGCTCTTAACCAAATAAATTTATCGTTTTCAGATAAGGTAGAGTCTAGTTCAATATTTGCTTGAATATTATTGATTCGAACTTTTACAATTTGGTGTAATTGATAATTGATACTTTCATCTGAGGAAGGAGAAAATAGGCTATCTCTGTTGGGTGAAAGTTGTGTAATTCGTTTTTGAGCTTCATCAATATTTGCATGAAATAATTGACGCATGAATGGAATTTTTGGCATCATTATTTCGGCCTGACTATAAACAAGCGTTTGAAGACAAGCAATAAGCAATAGCAAAACAGCAATTTTCTTCATAATAAAGGGGTAAAAACAAAAATACTGCCAATAACAATTGAAAGTTAAACAATTTAAAAACGATACTTAACAATTACATAATGCATCTATTGTAGTAAGTTGCACTTACAGAAAGTTATTTTTGTGTAAACTTAATGTTAACATGGAAGGTAAAGTAAAACGTATTTTAATAGCAGACGACGAGCCAGATATTTTAGAAATAATAGGATACAATCTTACAAAAGAAGGCTACGAAATACATACAGCCAAAGATGGTAACGAGGCAATTGAAAAAGCCAAGACGCTTTTGCCAGATTTGATTATTTTAGACATCATGATGCCTAAAAAAACAGGTATTGAAGCTTGTTCAATTTTAAGAAGTTTACCTCAATTTCAAGAAACACTCATCATATTTTTAACCGCATTAAGCGATGAAGCTTCTGAAATAAAAGGACTAGAAACAGGTGCTGACGATTATGTAAGCAAGCCTATTAGCCCTAAAGTACTTACAAGCAGGGTAAATGCTTTGTTTAGAAGAATTACCAAAGTAGAAGGTAAAACAATCACAGTAGGAAACATTGCTATAGATCCTGTAAAATTTATTGTAACTATCGATAACGTAGAAGTTATTTTAGCGAAAAAAGAATTTGAACTATTGTATTTATTAGGTTCAAGACCAGGACGTGTTTTTTTAAGAAATGAAATTCTATCTCAAGTTTGGGGAAGCGATGTGATTGTTGGAGACAGAACCATTGATGTACACATTCGAAAAATTAGACAAAAACTCAACATAGATTGTATTACAACTGTAAAAGGCGTTGGCTACAAGTTTGAAATGTAATACAACTACCAAGAATAAAAATATATTGTAAAAACAAAAGACAGCTTTTTATTCTTGTATCTTTAGCCGTAATGTTTAAAACAAAAAATCTTTCTCCCAAGCAGTTATCTGCACTTACAGCATTGTTGTTGTCTTTGCCGGTTGGATTGTCTTTTTTATTACTTGAACCCAATATTTGGTTTGCAGCAATTGCTACTATAGTAATATTTATTGGCAGCTATTTTTTAATTGGTTTTGTATTAGAATGGTTTATTTATAGAAAAATAAAAATCATTTACAAATTTATTTATCAAACAAAAGCCAACAAACGAGAAGAAACTTATTTTAAATATATTTTACCCAAAAAAAGTATCGACGAAGTAAGTGAAGATGTAGAAAGATGGGCTGTTCAACGTAGTGCAGAAATAGAAATCTTAAAGAATAATGAAGCCTATCGTAAAGAGTTTTTACAAAATTTAGCACATGAATTTAAAACCCCCATTTTTGCTATTCAAGGTTATGTAGATACCCTTTTAGGCGGTGCTTTAGATAACCCTTCGGTAAATATAAAGTTTTTAGAAAATGCTGCAAGAAATGTAGATAGAATGGTAAATCTTGTAGAAGACTTAGATGAAATTTCGAAATTAGAAAGTGGCGAACAACCTTTATACAAAGAAAATTTTATTATCCAAGAATTGATAAAAGATGTTTTTGAAGCATTGTCGATTAAAACACATGATAAAAAAATAAGTGTTGGATTTAAAAAAGGATGCGAAAACCCAATTGTTGTATTTGCCGACAAAGAAAAAATTAGACAGGTAATTAATAACCTTGTTGAAAATGCAACAAAATACGGAAAGTTTGGTGGCCATATTATTGCAAGTATTTATAAAATTGATGAAAAAAATGTGTTGATAGAATTTAGTGATGATGGAATTGGTATTGCAGAAGAACATTTGTCAAGAATATTTGAACGATTTTACCGAACCGATAGAGGCAGAAGCAGAGATGTTGGTGGCACTGGTTTAGGGTTAGCCATTTGTAAACACATTATTGAAGCACACAAGCAAACCATGCATGTTCGGAGTAAAATAGACGTTGGCACTACCATTGGTTTTACGCTAGAAGGCAGAAAAGACTAAGCTTTTCAATTTTTCTACAAATTCAATCCCACATATTTGTGCATTAAAAAAGCCCCTGTAAAAACAGCGGCTGTGGCATGAGAAAATCTACTGTACTTTTTGCTATGAACTAAACTGAATACCAAAACTATTTTGTTTGTGTTATGCTATTGTTAAGCCAATAAAACCAAAACATTAATTTTTGGTAGCCTTTTCGAAGCCAATTGTTTCATTTTTATTTCCACCCATCAAATAATTCAATCTAATTTTTTGCAACAATGATGAAAAAATGGAATTATCTCTATATTTGCAACGTTGTTACAAAGATTATCATATCGATTTTTAGTTTGCATATTGGTAATATGCATTATACAGGTGTCTGCAAAGGCACAGTGTAATATAGTTTTATCGGGAAAAATTACAGATGCTGATACCAAAAAGCCGCTAGAAAATGCAGTTATTGCAATCGTTGAATTGAATAAAAAAGTTGTTTCAGATAAAAATGGCAACTACAGGCTTACAGAAATTTGTAAAGGAAATTATAACATAAGTATTCAACATATACATTGTGGTACAATCGTTAACCACGTACACATCAACAACAATACTGCTCAAAATTTTGCTCTTCCTCATACTGTAAATGAATTAGAAGGTGTAGTTGTAAATGGAACTGTTGCTGCTAAAGGAACACAAATTTTAACCGAATTAAAGCAAAAAGCTTTAGATGCCACAAGAGGAACTAGTTTGGGTGAAGCATTACAAAAAATAGCTGGTGTAAATGTATTGCAAACAGGGGCTAATATTTATAAGCCAATTATACACGGATTACATAGCAATAGGGTTTTAATATTGAATAATGGAATACGACAAGAAGGGCAACAATGGGGTAGCGAACATGCACCTGAAATTGACCCCTTTATTGCCAATCGATTATCTGTAATAAAAGGTGCAAGTGCTATCAAATATGGTGCAGATGCTATTGGTGGTGTGGTTTTGGTAGAACCTAAACTCTTAAGAACAGTACCAGGAATAGGTGGAGAAATAAACTTAGTAGGATTTTCGAATAACCGACAAGGTGTTTTTTCTGCTATTATTGATGGCAATTCAAAAAAATATCCTGCTTTTAGTTGGAGGCTTCAAAACACTATAAAAAGAGGGGGAAATGCAAGAACACCCAACTATTGGTTAGATAACTCAGGCAATCAAGAAATTAATTTTTCTGTAGCAGCAGCTCTTCAAAAACAAAAATCTGCAGTTGAAATATTTTATAGTTTTTTCAGTACCAAACTAGCTATTTTCTCAGGCTCACATATTGGAAATGTAACAGATTTATTAACAGCAATTAGTAGCAATCAACCGCCAGATTATATTAAAAATGTTGGCTTTAGTTATGCAATAGATAGACCTTATCAAAATGTACAACATCAACTTTTAAAATTAAAAGCACATACACTTACAGGCAGTTTGGGTAAGCTAAATGCTATTGTTTCTTTTCAAAACAATTGGCGTAGAGAATTTGATAAAAAACGTTTTCAAAGCAGTTCAAATGATCCTCAATTAGATTTAAATATTTCAACTTTAGCTACTGATATTGTTTGGGATCATACATCTACTCATCATGTAAAAGGTAGTGTAGGCATTACTGGTAGTTATCAGCAAAATAGTTATCAATATCGGTTGTTTATTCCCAATTATGAAGCATTAAATGTAGGGGCTTTTATAGTAGAAAAATATACGCGTAAAAAGTGGTTAGCAGAAGTAGGAATTCGATTCGATAATCGTTCCATTTTCAATACCAATAGCAATTTAGGTCGCTTATATACCAATCAAACTTATAGCAGTTTTTCTGGAAATATGGGTGTTTCTTATCAAATAGCAGAAGGAACACAATTTACAGCTAATGCATCTTCGGCTTGGCGAGCACCACAGGTTAATGAATTGTATAGTGATGGATTGCATCATGGGGCTGCAAGAATAGAAAAGGGTGATAGCAGTTTACAAGCAGAAAGAGCCAATAGTGTAATGGCGAATTTTACCATTCAAAAAAAGCGTTGGTCTGCTGATATAGCTGTGTATTATAAAAAAATTGACGATTTTATTTATCTGTATCCTGTAAATCCGCCTGAATTAACCATACGTGGAGCTTTTCCAACATTTAAATATGCACAAGCAAACATTTTTATGTATGGTATTGATGCAAGTGTAAGCTATGATATTAGTAGCCATTTTGGATGGAGTGGAAAAGCTACAATTGTTAGGGCAAAAAATAGAACTACAAAAGAGTGGATGATTCAAATGCCTGCTGACAGGTTTGAAAATGCATTGCAGTACAATTTTAGTAATTCTAAACGTATCAATGATGGTTATGCAAAATGGAGTATAACCAACGTTTTACAGCAAACAAGAGTACCACAAACAGGTAATATTCCAGTTACTAAAAATGGTGTTACCACAATGGAGTCAGATTATTTAGCACCACCACCTGCTTATTTTTTAGTAGGCATTGAAACAGGAGCGGTGTATAAGGTAAAAGAAAATACGCCCATACATTTTACAATAACAATCTCCAATTTATTCAATACCGTTTACAGAGAATACTTAAATGCATTTAGATATTATGCAGATGAAATGGGTACTAATGTTGGACTTAAAGTAAAAATTCCATTGTTTAATAAATCGTAGTCAATTCTTTTATTTAATCAATTATAAAAATGTAGACAAATGAAAAAGCAAGCTAGTAAGTTTTTAATGGGAATGTTGTTTGTAGGAACTTTTTTTACTGCATGTAAAAAAGATGATAAAGCTCCTGAAAATGAAGAAGAATTAATTACTACTGTTCAATTACGATTTACAGAAGTGGGTAATGCAAGCAATGTACTTACATACACTTTTAAAGATGTTGATGGTGCAGGTGGAGCTGCCCCAAGTTTAAATCAGCAAATAGTTTTGGCTCCATCAAAATCTTACACTATGGCTGTAAAATTGTTGAATGAAAGTGTTACACCAGCAGAAGATATTACGTTAGAAGTAGTGGATGAAGCAGATGATCATCAGTTTTATTATGTACCTGCTAATGTAAATATTAACGTTTCTAACTTGAATGTAGATTCCAAAAATTTACCTTTAGGTACAACAAGTACTTGGACTACCGGTGCTGCAAATGCAACAGCAGGAACGGTAAAAGTTGTGTTAAAACACAAGCCAGGAATTAAAGCAGCAAACGATCCTATTACAAAAGGAGAAACAGATATTGAAATAGATTTTTCAGCAAGAGTTCAATAAGTATTTTTCCAAACTATGTATGCAACTTCAACAGATTGATGAATGATATTCAAAAAATCTGTTGAAGTTTTTTTATAGCTATCTAATTAAAACTACTGTTCCTTTTTTGGTGATTTTTTTACCTAAATAATCTAATCCTTCAGTAATAAAAACGTAGGTTCCACTAGGTTGTTTAATGCCGTTTAAAGTGCCATCCCAACCACTTCCTATTTGTTTGGTTGTAAAAATAGATTGCCCCCATCTATTGAAAATAGTAAAGTAGTTTAGCTGAACAATGCCAACTGGTATAGGTTTTAGAACATCATTTTTACCATCTTCATTAGGAGAAAATCCGGTAGGAACAAATATATCGGGTTGAGTTTTAAAAACTCTTACTAGAATATTGTCCTCAGCATTACATCCTTCTGGTGTAGAAACTTTAATCGTATATCTTATCGAATCAATTCCATTTCCTAAAGTTGCAATTGGGTTTCTAACATTGGTTGCATTTAATCCTGTTGAAGGACTCCATAAAAAAGTAAAGTTGCTAGAATCATCAGACGAATGAGCAAACAGTTGTAAAGGTTGATTGATAACCACAGAAGTGTCTCTTCCTGCATCAATATTAATAATTGGAATTACAGTGATAAGAATGCTATCTCTACTAGGTTTAGGACAACCCAATGTATCAAAAACTGTAAAAATATAAGTAGTGGTTTTTGATGGGCCAGCAATAGGATTAGGTGTGTTAAAATTAATTAAGGATTGAGTAGGTTGCCAATTAAATGAGGAGCCTACAAGATTAGCATTTAATAAATATCTATTGCCAAAACAAATTGCTGCATCGTTTCCTAGTTTAGCTAGAGGATAAGGAATAGCCGTAACATTTATGGTGTCTTTTGCTGTACAAACATTTCCTAAAAATGCCTGTACAATGTATCTTGTTTGATGGTTGGATGGTGTTACAAATGGATTTTTTATGGGTGAAATATTTGTTTGGTCGCTGCTTGTCCAAACATATCTTAATCCTTCACTAATTGGCCGTAAACGTATGGTATCTGTTTTACAAATGACGGTATCTATTCCAAGTTTTACCGTAATGGAGTCAACAACTCTTACCGTTAATGAATCGCTACCAAAGCAGGTATTTTCTTGTACGGAAAGTACATAGGTAGTTGTTTTTTTAGGATAAACAAATGGATTGGTTATTTGTGTGTTTGAAATATTGTAATTAGGCGACCAAACGCCTGTGCCATTAATATTTGCCATTAATGGCAATGTGTCTACACTACAAATGAGTGTATCTTTAAACGGAAATTGAATCAATGGTTTTTGTGAAACCACAACTTGCATACTTGCTGTGTCTATACATCCTTTATCTGATCGAATAATTTGGGTAGCTGTAAATGTGCCTAAGTTTTTGTATAAATAGGTAGGATTTTTTTGGGTAGAAGTATCATTATTAATCGTTGGTTCTCCAAAATTCCAAAGCCTATAATTGATGTTTCCATATCTATTCGATGAGGCATCTGTAAATACAAACGGAGATTGAATACAACTACCTTTAACACTAAAATCTGCCTTAAATCCTGGGTAAACAATTACAGTTGTACTATCTACTCCTTCACAACCTCTAGGTCCAAAAATAGTTAGACGTGTTTTAAACGTTCCAGTATCTTTATAAGTGTAGGTAAATGTAGGAGCTGTAGAACTATCAATGGTAGAAAGTGGATCTCCAAATTGCCATAAATAACCAATAATACTACTAGACGTAGAGCCGTTTTCGAAGTAAACATTAAAGTTGTCACAATTAATAATACTGTCAGGCAAATTTGCTTCTATTAAATCACAGTCTTGAACGCTTAAAATAAAATCTTTTCTATGCTCACTAATTGGCACACCATTTCTCCATTCTGTAATACAAACATTTACCACATAAGCACCTGTGCTTGGTGCAGTACCACTAATAATTCCAGTTGTTGGATTGATCGTAACTTGATTACCTAATGGTTCTGCTCCACTAAAAGGTGCTACATAATTTAAAGGATTGGTTGGAGCAACTATAGGAACAGAATTTGTATTGCTATTTAAACCATTATATGCCTCACAAAAACTATAACTCAAAGAGTCTTTATCTTCATCTTCGGCACTAAAATCTAATATGAATTGTTTGTTAGAACAAACCAATGCAGTGTCTCTTAAAAAAAATTTAGGACTGCTATTGTGTTGTGGAGAAGGAAGGCTGTTTGTGCCAGGAATTTTAGTGGCATACGTTGCACCTGTAGTTCTTTCAGCAAAAATATTACTTATGTTTTCTATTCTACAACATCCTGTTCTACTTAAAGTATAACCAGCTTGATTAATTGGTAAATCTATCGTTGAGCTCCAAGTTCCGTATTCGTAGCAAACACTAACTCTACCAGCTAAACAAGCAAATGATGCTGTATTTAAAGTAATGGTTTCTATTCTACCCTGTAAACGTAAATTGAGTGTATTAACTAAAGAATTGCCTGCATAAATACCTACATTAACAATTTCTCCAATTAATTGAGGCCCATTAGAATCACAGGTTCTAAATAATCGAAGGGTAATTCTGTACTGATATGTGTTTGCTGTAGAACCGTTGCCTAACCATTCATAATACAATTCACCACCTGCAATATGACGTGCATTTGTTTGTAATGAAACAAACAACAAAACCACTATCATTACAGATAATTTCAATGGCTATCTATTTATATATTGAAGTAATATTTTATTTACGGTGTTGGGTTGTTCTAGCATGCCTAAATGAGCTACATTTAAAAGTACATGAAAATAACAACATTTGGGAAGATAAACTTGTTGAATAACTTCAGATAATGGCGTAATGTTGTCTTCTTTGCCAGCAATGATACAAACGTCTATGTTTAATTGTAGTAACACTTTACTAGTGTTTTTTCGATTCATAATTGCATTTGTGTAATGAATACAGGCATCATCGTTTGCACTTACTTGTGTAAACTTTAGAATGGATAGATTATTTACTGAATTAAGTTTTGTTTGTGTAGATATTAGATGAGGAGTTGTATAGGTAATAAATTTTTTTGCTCCATATTTTTTAATAAAATCTATTGTTTTTCTTCTAGTTGTTTTTTTAAAATCATCATCAGCAAAGCAAGATGAATGAATAAGAACCAAACCTTTTAAATCTGATATATTTGTTGCAGCAAATTCTAAAGTAATATATCCACCAAGACTATGTGCTACAATAGTGTAGTTTTTAAGATCTAAAAATGCTAAAAAAGCCGATAACCAATCTGCATAGAAAGATAACGAATCAAGATTTTTTGAGTCATTGTAAGTATAATCTTGTTCATTAATTGTTGATTTTCCAAAGCCAGGTAAATCGATTAGAATACATGTGTAGCAGTTTGATAAAGCTTCTACCTGATGCATCCAAATTTGGCTATTCAATCCAAAGCCATGTAAAAAAACGATAGGTTCTCCAGTGCCATTAATGGCATAATAACTAGAAGTATTTTTATAGTTGAAATACAAATTTTTTTGTTCGCTCATACTACTTTCTTACTTTTTTTGAAAGCCAAAGTATTAGTTGAAATGTAATTAGTGCAACACCAATTAAACTAAATATTTTGTATAAATAATCGCCATATTGTACATAAAAAGTTAAAGCGTCATTTGTAGGAATTGCAGCTTTTAAAACACCAGCAGTATCCCATTTTTCAGTAATTACAATTTCTCCCACATTATTAATTACGGCACTAATTCCAGTATTGGCACTTCTAGCAATCCATCGTCTTGTTTCAATTGCTCTTAATTGTGCATATGCCAAGTGTTGTTGATGACCAGGTGTATTTCCCCACCAACCATCGTTGGTAATAATGGTAATTATGTTGGCACCTTTTTTTATATAAGTACTAACATACTCGCCATAAATACTTTCATAGCATATAACAGGAGCAACTTTATAAGGATTGTTTTTAGATGTAAAAACGGTGCTACTATCACTTCTTCCATAACCACCCGTAGTTCCTCCAAATTGTTCAAAAATGCTACCTAAAAAATTTAAAAATGTAGGCATACTTTCAACACCAGGTACTAATTTGCTTTTATTATATAAGCTTATAGAATCGTTATTACTCAATCTAGCAGCAGCATTAAAAACATCGTAAAAGCTGCCATCACTTGCTTTTCTTGCTGTTTTGCTACCTTTTTCGAAACCATATTGTTTATAAGTTTCAATGCCAGTAATGATACTGTTGTTTTGGTGTTGTTGTACGAGGTTTATTACAGGTTGATAATATACATTGCTGCTAATTTCGTTCTCTCTTGTAACAACGCTAAGTGCCGTTTCTGGCCATATTGTAAGTTTTGTATTACTATCTATATATTGATTTGAAAGTTGGATTAATTGAGCAATTTGTGTACTTGCATTTGCTTCATTGAATTTTTGATATGGATCAATATTCGGCTGAACAATTACTACATTGTCTAGTTTATTTGTTGTTGTGATGGATGGTTTAATTAAATACGATAGTGCAATTGGTACAATTATTATCAATACAGCTTTTGCAATAGATGTAGTAATAGCCTGTTTTTGTTGCCAACAATCGTATACGTTTTTTACAAAAATATTTGTAATTAAAACCCAAATAGTTCCGCCAGCAATGCCAGTATATTCGTACCACTGAATCCAATTTGTTTGGCTAGCAAAAGCATTGCCAATACTTAGCCAAGGCCAACTCAATTGCCAGTTTAAGTGAATGTATTCAAACAACATCCATAAACTTATAAATGCTACAGCGGCTACAAATTTGTTTTGTTTTTGTTGAATGCTAAAATATAGCCTTAATGGCAAACACATAAGCAAACTGTTTGCTACAATGGCTACCACGCTTCCTATATCTGTACTATTCCAAATCCACCAAGTTGAAGCAACATTCCAAATAAGTGTGGCAATAAAACTGTGTAAAAAGAAGGTAGTTGCTTTTGAAGTTTTTTCTGCAAGAATAAGTAAGGGCACAAAAGCAATAAACAAAAAAAATGTGCTTGGAAACATTGGCCAACCAGCTGCCAAAAAGAAACCACTGAGTAAACTATATGGTAAAAATGATAATTGCTTCATGTTTCAAAAATAGAACACTAAATGCATTATCCTTAAACCGTGTGGATTGATATTGATTAATTCATGTATAATAAATAAAAAAGCCGCTGCCAAGAATAGCAGCGACTAAGTTGTTGTTGCTGAAAACCCCTGATTTAAAACTTTTAATTGTTTAAAATCAATCACAAACATATTTTATTTTAAAAATTACAATCTCTTAGTTTTATTAACATCGACAACTGTTTTATGAATACCGATTATCAGTTCATGAAATACTGTTTATAAAAGAATCTATTCTGTTACTTTGTATTAGATACAAGTCATTATGCATAAACTATTGCTTATACTGGTTTTATATATGTGGTTTGGAGGTTTTGTAAATGCACAAGATCCTGTATATAGATCAATCAATAACTTAAATGGCTTGCCTTCTAATACTATTTATAGCATTGTGCAAGATGCAAATGGTTTTTTATGGATAGGGCATGATAAAGGAATGAGTAAGTACGATGGCAATGTGTTTAAAAATTTTTCTACTAATAATCAACAAGGGCGTTCATTATCAAGCCTGCTTGTAGCGAATCAGCAGGTTTGGAGTCAAGATTTTGCTGGTAATTTTTATTATGTAAATAATGATAGTTTGATATTAGAAAAGAAAATGAGTTCGTTAGGCTTCTTTTTGCCGATTGGTATTTATCGAAAAAATGCTCTTTATTCTTTTCATTTAAATAAGAATCGAATTTATGATTTGCAAACTAAACGACTAACCATTATTCATATACCTAAAATTAAATTTTTAAACAATATATGTTATGTTGGTGATACTGCATATTCTTATGTAAACCAAAGTATTCTGCGTTTTGTAGGTGCACAAGAAGCTACGTTGCATACATATCAAGAGCAACTGCCAAATATTTTTTATTTTCAAAAAATTGATAGTTTATTTTTCGGATTTGCAAAATCTGGAGACCGTAATGTTTACAAATTCGATTCAAACAAAATAGTTCCTTTACTACGTTTTCCTCCTAATTTATTTATACAAAATGTTCAATTGATAAACAACGAAGTTTGGGTAAGTACAAGCACAGGTGCCTATTGTTTTGATAGACGGATGAATCCAAAATACAATGGATTTTGTTTTTTTAAAAATACAAGTATAGCTACAGTATTAGAAGATAGAGAACACAATTTGTTATTTGGAACAATTAATAAAGGTATTTTAATTGTTCCTGATTTAAGAATTAGAGAATATAATTTCCCTGCTAATATTACATCGTTTACCGTTGATAAAGCTGCTAATGAGTTTATTGCAGGCACTGCTAGTAATAGTTTAATAAGATATAACTATAAAAATTCTACTTATAAAACCATATATACCAATGCTACCAACCATGAAGTGGTACATGTATTTCATGATAAAAAAGAAAGAATAAATATTATTTGTACCAATAGAATTGTTATTGAAAAAAATAATAAAAAAATTCAGGAGTTAGATTTATCTGGTAAGGCTGTTACGAAGATAACTGATGGTGTTTATGCAATATCTATTTCACACGGAACCATTTTACTAAAATTAAAAGATTCAAAAGCTGCGTTTCCTAATTGGTTAAAGGAGTATTACAGGTTGTCGTCTTATCCAAATGTTGTTTTTTTGGCAAAGTCGTTGGTGAGAGGAAGATCTGTTCTATTTAATTCTACAGATTCTATTTTATACACAGCAACAACAGAAGGATTATTTTATTATTCTCCCAAAAGCAGTGGCGAAATATTCAATAAGGGAAAAAAAATTTATGCTACACAACTTCAATTGTATAATGGAGTTTTATATGCTGCTACCTTAAATGAAGGATTAATATTGATAAATCAATTACAAGTAAAAACACAGTTTAACACCAGTAATAATTTATTAAGTAACACCATTTATAAAATGCATGTTTATAACAATGCTGTATGGATGGTTAGCGATGCTGAACTTCAAAAATTAGATCTTATCACAAAAAAAGTCACACTTTACAACAACAGCGATGGTTTGCCTAAATCTGAGATAAAAGATATTGTGGTGTTAAATGAAAAAGTGTATTTAGCAACCGTAGATGGTTTAGTGGTGTTTGATGCATATCAACCGTCTATTAATAATGTGCCTCCATTACTGCATTTGAACAGTTTTTTTGTTAATCAACATAAAATTAATTACCAACCCAATATTGTATTTTCTGCAAATGATAATTCAATTGAAATTAATTTTTCTTTACTATCCTTCAAAGCCAACAACAATGCAATTGCACAATATCGGGTAAACAATGGAAATTGGATAACGCTTGAAAAACAGAATAGAACGTTAAGCTTGCCATCGTTAGCAGCAGGTAGTTATCAACTCGTTATCAGAGCTATTAATGAAGATGGAATTATTAGTAAGGCACCATTAGAGTTTAATTTTTTTATACAAGCCCCATTTTATAAACAGTTTTGGTTTGTGGCTTTACTGGTTATTTTGGCAATGGTAATAGTATACACTTACTTTAAATTTAGAATTAAGACAATTGAACAAAATAACCAACTAGTATCAGAAAAATTACAGTTAGAAGAAGCCTTACAAAGAAGTATGTTGTCTGCAATAAAATCTCAAATGAATCCACATTTTGTATTTAATGCATTAAATACCATTCAATCTTATATCTATACCAACGATAAAGAAAATGCATCTGCCTACTTAAGTAAATTTTCTGAGCTTACTCGAATGATTTTAGAAATGAGTAATAAAGATATTGTAAGCCTTACCGATGAAATTCGTTCATTAGAGCTATACTTAGAATTAGAAAAAATTCGTTTTGAAGACAAGTTACAATATCAACTAACAATTGATGAAGCAATTAGCTCCGATACTACGTTTGTACCAAGTATGCTTATACAACCTTATGTAGAAAATGCCATTAAACATGGTTTGTTGCACAAAAGGAATAATCGATTATTGTTGATTGATTTTAAACGTTCTGAAAACGGCATTACGGTTACTATCGACGATAACGGCATTGGAAGAAAGAAAAGCAGTGAACTGCAAAAGTTTAAACAAAAAAAACACCAATCATTTGCACTAAGTGCCAATCAAAAAAGATTAGAAATCTTAAATAAGGGATTAAAAAATGCCATTTCACTCATGATTATTGATAAAGAATCTGTTTATGGAGAAGCTTTGGGAACAAAAGTTATTTTACATATTCCATTTTCAAAATATAGAATGTAAGGCTTTTCATTTGTTTATAGAACCTCGATTTAATTTAAAATTGAACACACTCATTTATTCAAAAAAATAGCAGCCTGTGATTTATAATATTTTGATTTAGATGAAGGAACTTTTTCAGGAAAACTAATAATATCTTTTGCAATTTTGGTTGCATTTAGCGAATCTTTCATGATTAGATATCCATTTAGCAATTTTATTTTATTGCCAAATTTTGAAGGTACTATATTAGTTGCTGTTTCATATTGTACAATAGCCTCATTTAGTCTATCCTTTTGTAATAAACAATCGCCCCAAAAAATATGTAATTCGTCTGTACAATAATTTCCATGTGCTTTTTCTAAGCATATTAAGGCTGAATCAAAATTATTTTTTTGAAAATATACTTTTGCTATTTGATAATTAATTGGTCCTGTTGAAGGCCTCCCATTTTTAGTACAGTTTAAAAGTAGACTTTTTTCATTAGTTAA
>JBHYCS010000020.1:0-94728 GCA_051861445.1 Chitinophagaceae bacterium
AAAATGGAAGACAACCCATTAATGGTTCCGTAACAATTATTCGTTAAAAGGTAGTTGTAAATAGAAAATAACAATTAGCTTTAGTTTACAAACACAATTACTTTAGGTTTATGTCTTAAAGTAATATTAAATAGAGATGTTAACATGCGTATTTTTATTGCTATATGTAGTTTGTTTTTATTTGGAATGAAAGTAAAAGCACAGCAAAGACCTTATTACACACAATATATTTTAAATAATTTTTTAGTAAATCCAGCAGTTGCTGGTATTGAAAATTATACCGACATTAAACTAAGCCATAGAATGCAGTGGGTTGGTTTACAAGATGCACCTGTAACCACTTATTTTACCATACATACTCCTTTATCGAAGCGTTTGTATGATGTCGAAAGGAATAACCCAACTACTTTTAAGCCAAGAGGAAGAAATGTAATGCTTGAATCATATGAGCCTGCTGATCCTCACCATGGTGTAGGATTTACGGTAATCAACGACAGAACAGGACCACTAAATAGATTTGCTGCTTATGGTTCGTATGCATATCATTTAAATTTGAGCAACACTACCAATTTGTCTTTTGGTATCAGTGCAGGATTTAGCCAAATGAGTTTAAATACAGATAAATTAAGTTTTGATAATCCTATTGATCCTGCAGTTGGAAACAGCCAAATATTAAATAGAATTAAACCAGATATTAGTGCAGGTTTATGGTTGTATTCGAGAGATTATTTTGTAGGAATTGCAGCTCAACAAATTATTCCTCAGCAACTAAGCTTTTCTGAAAATGGAGGTGTACAGCTACAAAGTGGTAAATTAATTCCACACATATTTGCCCAAGCTGGTTATCGATTTTATTTGAATGATGATTTAATCTTATTGCCTAGTGTAATGCTACGTTCTGTTAGCCCCTTGCCTTTAGGTGTTGATGTAAATGTTAAAATGCAATATTTAGACGTAATGTGGGTGGGTGCAAGCTTCAGAAAAAGCGATGGATTTGCTGGAATGTTGGGAGTAAACTTAAATCACAGTATTAATATTGGTTATTCTTACGACATAACAACTTCTAAACTAAACACTTTTACAAAGGGTACGCATGAAATTTTACTAGGTTTTATAATGGGGAATAAATACGACGATTATAAGCCACATAATGTTTGGTAGAAGCTATTTCTTAGATAAGCAAAAGCTCAAATGACGTAAATAGGTGGGCTTTTGCTTATATATTTATTTCTTTTTGGTTGGCTTAGACATAAAATGTATCGTTCAATCATCCTTATTATATAATTTAATGGTGGAATATTTACTACCAATAAAAAGCAAAAAACTGCCACTATATATCTACTTAGCTTACCCATTACTTTATTTTCCTTTTTTTCTGGCATTTGCAATTACATCCTCTCTACTGATGTAAGGCAATGTGTAACGTTCATCAAAAAAATAATCTTTCCAACGCCAAAAGGCTAAAGGGTTTATAGCGAAGTTTCTATACAGTGGTTTTTCAGTAGTTAATTTTCCTAATCTTTTCCATTTGAAGTAAACTAATTCTTCTGGATCCATCCCATGCTCAAAAAAGAATGTTGTTGAGTCATCTAGGGTTGAGTAAGAATAATATTTGTTATCTCGTTCAATTATTCTTACTATGTAATTTAATGGTGGAATATTTAAGATTAGTATGAATAAGAAAATACAAGATGCAATTACTATTTTTCTTTTTTTGCTATTTTTTTCTATCATAAGTACAGTATTTAATTTAATTACACTCCCCCTTACTAGTGTTAGCTTTCTGAGAATGGGTTAAACTTATATTATTTGCTTCAGGGTGATTGTTGTTTTTCATTTTTTGAAGGGTATGATATAAGCCAGCAGGGCTTTCATTAAAATACACCACATCGTAAGAGGCAATTGGAATATAATACCAAGCCGATTTTGGTTTTGATGCTATGCTGTTTGAAGGTCTAATGATATTTAAAACATCTAACGCAAAATGGGCACAGTTATAATTATTTAAATCATACTGTTCTTGGCTTTTTAATATCATTTGGTTTAATACACTTTGAAAATCTGATTGTGAAATATTCGGCATTATAATGCTTGCATCAAATTCATGTCTTTTTTGAGGATTTCCATCATCTACAATAGCACTATTTGTTGTACCAAAACTTGCGGCTTTTCTAGTAGTTTCAGGATAAAACCCAATATTTTGGGTAATACTTTGGATACCATTTGTTTTGGTAATTGCTAAAAATACATGCCCTGCTCTATCACTCATGTTCCAAAGTTCATCAGGATTGTTATTGTTGGGTATATCTACACAAAGTTTTACTTCATAGGTTGCACCTGCATTGGGTATATTGTTAAAACAATTCAACATTTTTTGCAAATTCACTACCCTATCTGCTGGGGCTTCTTCAAAAAAATCGTCATCGGCATTTACAATAAGTGCGTTACTAGGTGGTTGTATTCCAATAGGCGTGTTTGGTGGTGGCATATTAGGGTCTTCTTGTTCGTCACCAAATCCTCCACCTCCATAATTACCACCGCCACCACTACTTGAACCTCCACCTGAACCACCGCCACCTCCTGCATCGTAGCAAACTTGCACATACTCGTACTCTGTGTATAAGTAATACTCATTGCCACTACAATCACAAAGATCATCTTCACCATCAGGGTCATACCAAATTTCAGTTTCCACAATTTGAGTAAAACAAAAACTTCCGGTTTGACTAAAAACAGTTTCTTGGTAACTAGTATTATCATTTACTTTAATTATTCCATATAATTTGTCTAATTCTAAATGATGCTTCAATTTCAATCTTTGGTTTTCAGGTATTAACCTAATATCAGTTATTTTAAATTTAGTTTTGCTGTAAATTTTAAAATTAAAGTTGTTAATAATAAGTTGCACATCTTTAGCATTTAACTTTCCTGCTTTTCTTTTCTCATAACCATATTTTTCCAAATTATGTTTAGTAAATACATCAAAGCTAAAACTGTTGGTAGCATTTTCTCTTCTTGCAATAACAAAACCACTAACTTCATTTTCATTACTTTTTCTGAAAGGTAAATAGCTCAATACTCCATTAGGTGTAACTAATTTTTCACTTCTATTCCATAATATATATCCATTTTTTTTAACAAACTTATCTAAGAAGTGTTCTTTTTCATTTCTTTCCTTTATAGCTAAGGCGAAATTTTTTATGTCAGTATCTTCAATTGTTTGAATTTCAAAGAACTGATTTTCTAGTTGTACTAAAGAATTTTCACTATTAAAGTTTACTTGTTGTTTTTTACAACTTACCATTGTAATAGCAAATAATAAAAGAATTTTTGTTAGTTTAGTAAAGGCTTTTTGCATAATTATCTTTTTTGTAAAATAAATGTATGCACCCTTTTTTATGATTAATTTGATATATATCAAATTCGCTTTGCTCTTAATCTACTAAGGGTTTCTATTGTTATGCCTAAATAAGAAGCTATATATTTTAGTGGACTTCTTAATACAATTTCTGGATGATGAATTAATAAATGCTTATATTTTTCTAATGCATCCTTCTTTCTTATATGCAACAATCTTTCTTCACTAAGCATATAATAATGTTGAGTAAGCACCCTACCTATTGTATTAAAAGAGTTAAATTGTTTATATAAATGATGCATGCTTTCAAATGAAATAAAATACAATTCACAATCTTCCAATGCTTGCAAGGTTTCTACAGTTTCTACTTGCATAAAAAAACTTTTAACAGAAATTATCAAGTCAGTTTCTTTCATAAACCAAGTGGTTACTTCAGTATCTCCTTCATTATAATAACTTCTTATTAAACCTTTCTCAATAAAATAAATGTATTTACTTACCTGTCCTTGTTTTAACAGTATATCATGTTTAGTTATTTTTTTATAGTGCAATGTTTTTTCAATTGCAGCTATTAATAGTTCATCAACGGGAATAATTGAATTAAATATTTTCAAAAGATTTTCTGGCAACTTTATGTTGTTCATGAGAAATTATTTCATACTAAAATAATTGATAATATACAATGCTGATATTATTTTTTTTCATTTTATTGAAAATAAAAGCCCTATTAACTTTTCTACTTTTACATAATCTTTTTGCATAGAAACAGTTGAATGGAATTTTGAAGGAATGGATTGTAAAAACTGAGCCTTAAATATTCGAGTTGCCAAAAAAGTTTTGTATGATCTCGTTTAAATGAGTAGAAAAATAATTGTCTTCTATTAATTAATCTTCTGTTTTAGATATTAATTTATTTATTTTTTCTTTTGCCTAGCAAAAAATTCTATCGTTGAAAATTAGCCCCGATTGAAGTGGAAAGCCCGGAACAAAGCTTTGCTTTGTGAGGACTTGCAACGAAAAGCGGGTACAATGCTGAAACATGTACTAATGCTGAGCTATAAAAATTGTTTTTTAATAACAATTGATTAATGTACTGTTAACCTGAATATCATGAATTTTGTGTAAACAATATTGGAATGCAGCAATTACTATCGGCACAGCAGTTTGGAAAAGATTTTTTATGGGGTGTTGCTATTGCTGCCGCTCAAAATGAAGGAGCGTACAATATTGATGGAAGAGGATTATCTATTTGGGATGTTTTTGCAAGAAAATCTGGAAAAATAAAAGGTGGTGAAAAGCCATATCATGCTTGTGATTTTTATTACAGATATAAAGACGATTTGCTGTTAGCAAAAGCATTAGGATTTAAAGTTTTTAGATTCTCGATTTCTTGGAGTAGAATTTTACCCGAAGGAATAGGACGTGTAAATAAAGAGGGAATTGCATTTTACCATAAATTAATAGACGAATGTTTGCAGTTGGGTTTAGTGCCTTATGTTACGCTGTATCATTGGGATTTGCCGTATGCCTTAGAAAAAGAAGGAGGATGGGCTAGTCACCAATTGCTAAAATGGTTTACCCGTTTTGTTACTGTTTGTACCAATGAATTTGGCGATAAGGTAAAAAATTGGATTGTATTGAATGAACCAATGGGTTTTACAAGTTTAGGTTATATGTTGGGTAAACATGCACCTGGAAAAATGGGATTGGATTATTTTTTACCGGCTGTTCATAATGCAGCAATGGCTCAAGCAGAAGGTGGTAGAATTATTAGAAGCGAAGTTGCTAAAGCACATATTGGCACTAGTTTTTCTTGTAGTGAAGTAATGCCTTATTCTAATAAAGAAGCAGATATTTTGGCGGCTAAACGCACCGATATTTTACTCAATAGATTGTTTATAGAACCTACTTTAGGCAGAGGCTATCC
Source organism: Chitinophagaceae bacterium (assembly GCA_051861445.1). Classification (GTDB taxonomy): domain Bacteria; phylum Bacteroidota; class Bacteroidia; order Chitinophagales; family Chitinophagaceae; genus Parasediminibacterium. The sequence continues at coordinate 5,286 of JBHYCS010000020.1, forward strand.
ACAAGAAGAGGGCTTTGCATTGTTAGATAAACTACAGATTTATAACAAAGCTTGGAAATACACAGAAAGGCTTACGTTTAACTTCGATTTTATTGGTATACAAAACTATTTTGCTCTTACTGTAAAACACAATCCACTCATTCCTTATGTTCAAGCAAGTGAAGTAAAAGCGGTAACACGTAAAGTGCCACACACAGCAATGGGTTGGGAAATTAATGCAGAAAGTTTTTATAGAATGATTAAGCGTTTTTGGCTGTATGGAACTGTTAAAGAAATTATTATTAGTGAAGGTGGTGCTTGTTTTAAAGATGAATTGGTACATGGTGTGGTAAACGATGCTGCACGTATTCAATACTTTCAAGACTATTTGCAAGCAGCATTAAAAGCAAAACAAGAAGGTGTGAACATTAAAGGATATTTTGCTTGGACTTTAATGGATAATTTTGAGTGGAGTGAAGGTTACAAAGCCCGTTTTGGTTTGGTGCATGTAGATTTTAAAACGCAATTACGTACCATAAAAAATTCTGGTTATTGGTGGCGAAGTTTTTTAACCAAATAGCCAATTACAACTACTTTATTTTCTCTTTTATTTCTTGCAGTTTTAGCAAAGCTTCTACAGGTGTTAATCTATTAATATCTACAGCAGCTAAAGCATTTCTAATATCATTAAATGTTTGAGAATGAGCATCGAAAATAGACAGCTGAACCTTTGGTGCAGTTAAGTTTTTTACTGCTTTATCTAGGTGATGGTGATTAGCCATAGACGTATCAGCATCTACCGAATCGTTTGGTTTTTGTTCTCTACTTTCTTCTAGCTGTTTTAAAATATCGTTGGCTCGGTTAATTAAAGATGGTGGCATTCCGGCCATTTTTGCTACATGAATACCAAAGCTATGTGTGCTTCCTCCGGCTGCTAATTTTCGTAGAAAAATAATTTTGTTGCCAATTTCTTTATTGGTAACGTGGTAGTTTTTTACAGTTGTTAATTTCTCTTCTAATTCATTCAACTCATGATAATGTGTAGCAAATAGGGTTTTGGGAGAATGAGGCGATTGATGTAAAAATTCTACAATGCTCCAAGCAATAGAAATACCATCGTAAGTTGAAGTTCCTCTACCAATTTCATCCAATAAAATAAGGCTACGTTGAGATATGTTGTTGATAATGCTAGCGGTTTCGTTCATTTCAACCATAAAAGTACTTTCGCCACCACTTAAATTATCACTAGCACCAACTCTTGTAAATATTTTATCTGTTAAAGGAATTTTTGCAGCATCTGCAGGTACAAAACTACCCATGTGTGCCATTAAAGTAATTAAAGCGGTTTGCCTAAGAATAGCACTTTTACCACTCATATTTGGCCCCGTTAAAATAATAATTTGTTGATCTTGAGGCGATAGATAAATATCGTTGGTAATGTAGCTTTCACCAACTGGTAAATTTCTTTCAATAACTGGATGTCTGCTTTCTTTCAAATCTAAATCGAGTTCATTATGTACAGTAGGTTTTTTATAATTGAATTGAACCGCATTTTCTGAAAAACAAACCAAACAATCGATGGTAGCTAAAATATTTCCATTCACCTGAATAGGAGCAATATAATCTTGCAAAGCAATCAGCAATTGATCGTACAACCATTGTTCAATAGCCAATATTTTATCTTCTGCACCAGTAATTTTTTCTTCGTATTCTTTTAATTCAGGAGTAATATATCGTTCTGCATTGGCAAGTGTTTGCTTACGTATCCACGTTTCAGGAACTTTATTTTTATGAATATTGGTAACTTCTAAATAGTAACCAAAAACATTATTGAAGCTAATTTTTAATGAAGAAATGCCTGTAATTTCTGCTTCTCTTTGTTGAATATTTTGTAAATATTCTTTGCCTCCATTGGCAATATTTCTCAAATCGTCTAAATCAGCATGAACGCCACTTTTAAACACTAAACCTTTATTAATAGCAATAGGAGGGTTTTCATTTAACTCATTGATGATTTTTTCAACAATAAACAAGCATGGATTTAAACCATCGGCCAATCTTTTTAAATACGAATTTTTACTTTGGCTAAGTTGCAGTTTAATTTGTTCGGTTAATTGAAGTCCTTTTGCTATTTGTAAAACCTCTCTTGGATTAATTTTTTTCAATGGAAGTTTACTTACCAATCGTTCAACATCACCACATTGTTTAATAGCTGTGGCAAGTTGTTTTCTTAAGTCTGATTCTGAAACTAAAAATTCAACAGCCTCTAATCGGTTATTTATTTTATCTAGGTCTTTCAAAGGCAGTACAGTCCATCTTCTCAGTAATCTTGCACCCATTGGACTAACAGTATTGTCTAATACTTTTAATAAATAATTTCCCTCATTATTTCCATTACCTAAAAGCTCTAAATTTCTAATGGTAAATTTATCCATCCACAAAAAATCATCTTTTTCCATTCTTTGAATGGCTGTAATATGTTGTAGATTAGGATGTTCGGTTTCTTTTAAATAATACAAAATTGCACCTGCTGCCACAATGCTTTTATGCATGTGTTCAATACCAAAACCTTTTAAAGAATGTGTTTGAAAATGTTTCAACAAACTCTCGGTTGCAAAAGCCTCTTCGAACAGCCAAGCATCCATTGTGTAGGTGAAAAATTTATTGCCAAATATTTCTTTAAACTGTTTCTGAAAACTACGCTGAAAAATAACTTCAGCAGGTTTTAGACTTTGCAATAGTTTATCTACATATTCTGCATTGCCTTCTGCTACAAAAAATTCTCCTGTACTAATGTCTAAAAATGCAATTCCAAAACCATCGGTTTCTGTAAAATGAATGGCTGCTAAAAAGTTGTTGCTATTGTGTTCTAGCAATTTATCGTTGGTTGCAACACCTGGCGTAACTAGTTCTGTAACACCCCTTTTTACAATACCTTTTGCTTGTTTTGGATCTTCTAATTGGTCACAAATGGCTACTCTGTAACCTGCTTTTACCAATTTATGCAAATAGGTGTCTAATGCATGATGAGGAAAGCCAGCAAGCTGACTACTATTTTCGTCGCCATTATTTCTTTTGGTTAATGTTATGCCTAAAACATGAGCAGCTTTTACAGCATCATCACCAAAAGTTTCATAAAAATCGCCTACTCTAAACAGTAAAATAGCATCAGGATATTTTTGTTTGATAGCCCTGTGTTGCTGCATTAATGGTGTTTCAGATGTAGATTTAGCCATGGCGACAAATATAAACCTACCCTTTATTGCAAACGAACTGCCATTATAGATTGTGGAAAAGTATTCACAAATAAAAAAGATTTTTGAATCTCTTCAATTCAAAAATCTTCTAACAAATTAAAGCACATAAAATGCTACGCCTAAAGTTATTCTTATTATTGGTTTGGATCTGTGTAAGTAGCGTTGCCAAATGCAAGCATTGGGTAGAAAATAAAACCCAATAAAATTAATCCAATAGTAAAACCTTCATTTTTGCCAAAGCTTTTAGATAGTGCATGAATTGTCATTATATAAAAAATCACATTTACTAATGGAATTAAGAATAAAAATAACCACCAACCTGGTTTACCAGCAATTTTTAATAAAACATAACTACTATAAATAGGAATAATGCTTTCCCAACCTTCTTTCCCTGCTTTTTTATAGATAATCCATTTAGAAACAATCAACAGTAAAAAGAAAGGAACAATTGTAAAAATGATTAATAGTTCAAAAATTCCCATAGCAGAGCTAATATTATACATAATTATAAGTTTTGGTTAATCGAATATAATTAAAGTGTAAATACAATTAATATGTTTTTAAAATTTTGTCAATATTATATTTGCCTCATGAGAAAGTTAAGCATGGATGAATTGAGCCGTAAATCGGTTTCAGAATTTAAACAAGCCACTAAAAATAATATTGTAGTTGTTTTAGATAATATTAGAAGCATGCACAATGTAGGTAGTGTTTTTAGAACTGCCGATGCTTTTTTAATGGAGGCAATTTGTTTATGCGGCTACACACCTCAACCACCACATAGAGATATTCATAAAACAGCATTGGGTGCAACTGAAACGGTAGATTGGTTGTACTATGAAAAAACAATAGATGCAATTCAAGATTTAAAAAGTAGGGGATATGCTATTTATGCAATTGAACAAGTTGAAAATAGTATTTCGTTAGAAAAATTTGATGTTTCTGGAACCGAAAAAGTAGCCGTAATTTTTGGAAATGAAGTAGAAGGAGTAGATGCTGAATTATTGCCTTTTTGTGACGCATTTATAGAAATTCCACAATTAGGCACAAAACATTCTTTAAACATTAGCGTTGCAGCTGGCATTGTTTTATGGAAATTAAGTGAACCTTTATTCTTAAACAAATAGCTTTGGTTCTTTATTTATGTGTGCCTACAGATAAACAACAAATTCTATTTAGGTTTGTAAATTCAATTTATACTTTAGTTTGAATGACGATTATTAAGAATTATTTATCGCTTGTAAAATTTTCACATACCATTTTTGCAATGCCTTTTGCAATTATTGGCTTTTTTCTAGCACTTAAAAAAAGTGGAGATGCTTTTACCAATAACTCTTTTAAGCATCAATTGATAACAGGAATGCAGCCTATATTCAGTATTGGTGTTCCATTATTTTTAGTAATTATTTGTATGATAACGGCTCGTTCAGCAGCAATGGCTTTTAACCGATATTTAGACAGAAGTTTTGATGCTAAAAATCCTAGAACGGCCATTAGAGAAATTCCTGCAGGCATTATATCTGCAAACAGTGCTTTACGTTTTGTAATCATCAATTGTTTTGTATTTATTGTGGCTTGTTATTTTATCAATTCCCTTTGTTTTGCGTTAAGTCCAGTTGCTTTATTTGTTATTTTATTCTATAGTTATACCAAACGCTTTACAGCACTTTGTCATTTGGTTTTAGGCATTGGGTTGTCATTAGCACCCATAGGAGCGTATTTAGCTGTTACAGGTGTTTTTGCTTGGTTACCCATTCTATTTTCTTTTGCTGTAGTATTTTGGGTAAGCGGTTTTGATATCATTTTTGCCTTACAAGATATAGACTTCGATCAATCACAAAAATTATATTCAATACCAGCAGTTTTGGGTAAAAAAAAGGCTTTATTGGTAAGTGAATTATTGCATGTATTCAGTGCTTTGTTTATTGTAGGTGCAGGATTTGTTGGAGCTTTTAGTTGGATGTATTGGTTAGGGGTTTTATTTTTTATGGGAATGTTAATTTATCAGCATTCAATTGTAAAACCGAACGATTTAAGCAAAGTAAATATTGCATTTATGACCGCTAACGGAATAGCTAGCGTGGTTTTTGCAATATTGGTTATTGCAGATTTATTGTTGTTAAACTAAAAAATTAAATGATGAAATATTGTACAAAATTTTTGTTTGTTACTACCATTTTAATGTGCTTTTTTAATGCTTTACATGCACAAAAATCTTGGAGAATGGGGGTTGGTGTTTCTGCAGGTGCTGCTACTACGAATGTGTATGGATTAGTATTAGGTGCAGATGCTCGTTTTCAAAAAGGTGTTGCTGAAAATACCTCGTTTATATTTACAACAGGGTTCACCCATTTTTTAGACACAGATAAAACAATCCGTAGTTTTTCGTATGTGCCTGTTAAATTGGGTTTAAAATCTTTTGTAAATAAACACTTCTATTTTGCTGGTGAAGTTGGTGCAGGGTTAGGTGTTTCTAAAAATGCAGGTTCTTCATTTATTTGGTCGCCTTCAGCAGGATATTCATTTAAATCTATCGATTTGGCAGTTAAGTACGAAGATTTTACAGCTTTTGAAACTACCAAACAAATAGCAATTCGATTAGCTTACGGTTTTAAATTATAAATTTTGGCAAGAATTATTTGTTTAGATTATGGTGCAAAAAGAACAGGAATAGCTGTTACAGATCCGTTGCAAATTATTGCAACTGCATTAGAAACAGTAGATACCAAACAGCTATTTACATTTTTACAAAAATATTTTCAAGCAGAAACTGTTGAACTAATACTCATTGGTTTGCCCCTCAATTTAGACGATTCTCCAACACATGCTACACCGTTGGTTTTAGCTGCTATTAAACGTTTACAAAAAGAGTTTCCACACATACCTGTAAAAACAGTAGATGAACGTTACTCTTCGAAAAATGCATCTAAGGCAATGGTTCAAATGGGTATGAAAAAAAAAGACCGTCAAGTAAAAGCCAATATCGATCAAGTTGCTGCAACCATGTTGTTGCAAGAATATTTAGGCATTATTAGTTAAAAATTGCTTCTTACAGCATTCACTTATATTTGTTTATTATTTATTATCGAATTCCTTTTAGGTATAAGAATTTTTATTAAGTATGATTTTACCAATAGTAGCCTTTGGCAATCCTGTATTAAGAAAGGTAGCAACTGAAATAACACCTGAATATCCAGAGTTAAAAAAACTAATTGCCGATATGTGGGAAACCATGTATAGTAGTAATGGTGTGGGTTTGGCAGCACCACAAATTAATAAAGACATTCGTTTGTTTGTAGTAGATAGTAAACAAATTTTCGATAATCAAGATGAAGAAGATAAAGGTTTGTATAGCGATGAACCTGGCATAAAAGAAGTATTTATAAACGCAAAAATTGTAGAACTTTCTGGTAAAGAATGGCCTTATAATGAAGGGTGCTTATCTATTCCTAAAATACGTGAAGATGTATACAGACAAGAAACTGTTGTACTATCTTATCTAGATAAAAACTTTCAACCTCACACCAAAACATTTACAGGCATTACTGCAAGAGTAATTTTACACGAATACGATCATATCGAAGGGAAATTATTTATCGATTACCTAAAACCACTTCGTAAAAAAATGTTACAAAGCAAGTTGAACGATATTACAAAGGGAAAAATTAAGGTAGATTATAAAATGAGCTTTGCTAAATAAACATGAAAAAAGGTATCTTCTTTTTTTTTATATGCATTCATTTCTTTGGCAAATTAAAGGCTCAAGATACCACCATTATTATTGACAATAGAAAACTATCATTACCAGAAGTATTTGTAAGAAACAACTTCGATTACAAAAAAGTATTGCAACAAATAAAAGACGATACTACTTTTTATAAAGCATTTAAAAACCTACGCATTTTAAATTATACATCATATAACGACATAAAAATGATGGATAAAAAAAATGCTGTAAAAGCCTCTTTGTTTAGTAAAACCCAGCAAATTCGGAAAAATGGTTGTAGAACAATGAATGTGTTAGAAGAAGCAATAACAGGAGATTTTTTCGATAGTAAAAACAACTTTAATTACTTAACAGGTGAGTTGTACGCTAGCTTATTTTTTACAAAAGGAACTATTTGTGGAGAAGATAATATTGTGAGTAAAAGTCAAATTTCTACAAGCAATAAAAAGGGCATAGATAAACATAAAGAACAATTAAAAATGTTGTTTTTTAATCCTGGAAAAAAAATAAAAGGCATACCTTTTATTGGCGATAAACTAGATTTATACGATGAAAATGCCCACAAAATATACGATTACAAATTAGACATTGTAGAATACAAAGGCAGCAATTGTTATCTATTTTCAATCAAACCAAAAGACAATCTTGGGTTATTTAAAAAAGACAATGTTGTTGTAGATGAAATGACAACTTGGTTTGATATAAAAACGCTAGAAGTGTTGGCTCGAAATTATTCTTTAAGCTATAAAGCGGGTGTGTACGATTTTGATGTAACAATGGAAGTAGAAATGACTCGTTTTAATCATCTAATCGTTCCTAAAATATTGAGATATAAAGGCAATTGGGATGTAATTTTTAAGAAAAGAGAGAGTGGTGTATTTACTGCCACACTGTTTAATTTTAAAGAAGAATAAATCTAAGCAAAAGAAAGTTGAACATCAATAATTCTTAATTGAAGGTTACTTTCATTGTTCCATTCATTCATTTCAATCGTATACACAATATCTACAGGTTCATTCATTTGCAATAAGTGAAATTTGTGAGCCAAATTAAATCCAATTCCAGAAAAAGTAATGTTTTGTTGTTTTACCAAAAAACGAACATGTTGTTCTTTTACAATTTTACTAAAACCAGTATCCATTACTTTACGAGTTATAAATACAGGACGCATGTTTTCTGGCCCAAATGGCTCCATTTGATTGATGATGTTGTAAAAACTAGGTGTAATTTCTGCAAACTTTAATTCTGCATCAATAATTATTTCAGGCGTTAAAGAATCTGTTGAAATAGTATTCGCTACTTCAATTTCAAATGCATCTGCAAAAGCTTGAACATTTTCTGGTAAAAGCGTCATACCTGCTGCTGCAAAATGACCACCATAACCCAATAAATAATCTTTACAGGCATGAATGGCTTCGTATATATTAAATCCATTCACACTTCTAGCACTTCCAGCAACTATATCACCACTTTTAGTGAGTACAATTGTTGGTCTGTAAAAAGTTTCAATTAATCTACTTGCAACAATTCCTACAACTCCTTTATGCCAATGTGGTTGATATACAACGGTAGATTTTCTATTTTTTAATGCTTCATTGTCATTAATTAAGTTTAAAGCTTCTTCAGTAATGGTACTATCAGCTTCTTTTCTATCCATATTATCCAAATGCAGCATTTTAGCTATTTCTATAGCTTTAGTAGCATCTTGTTCTATAAACAATTGAACTGCTTTTTTGGCGTCATCCATTCTTCCAGCTGCGTTAATTCTTGGTGCAATTACAAATACAAGATTGGTAATTTGCATTTCTTTTTTTACAGCGGCTAATTCCATCAAAGCTTTAATTCCAGCACAAGGGTTTTCGTTAACTTTTTTAAGGCCATAAAAAGCCAAAACTCTGTTCTCATCAACAATTGGTACAATGTCTGCGGCAATTGCTACAGCAACTAAATCAATATAATTTAAATACGAAGAATCTGGTAAATGCAGCGTTTCAGCCAATGCTTGCATGAGTTTAAAGCCAACACCACAGCCACACAATTCTTTAAAAGGGTAGGGACAATCTTTTTGTTTTGCATTTAATATTGCTACTGCATTTGGAATAACAGCATCGGGTAAATGATGATCGCAAACAATAAAATCAATGTCAAGGTTATTGGCATAATCAATCAGTTCCACACTTTTTATACCACAATCTAAAGATATAATCAAAGTAATTCCTTCTGATTTTGCAAAGTCAATTCCAGCCTTGCTTACACCATAGCCCTCTTTATATCTGTGTGGAATATAAAAATCTACATGCGTATAAATTTGTTTCAAAAATTGATACATACTTGCAACACTCGTTGTTCCATCCACATCATAATCACCAAAAACAAGTATTTTTTCTTCATTGTTAAAAGCAGTAACAATTCTGTCAACAGCTTTTTGCATGTCCTTCATTAGCCAAGGGCTATGCAACATGTCTAACTTTGGTCTAAAAAATTGTTTTGCTTTTTCAAATTCATCAATCGATCGTTGAACCAATATTTTACAAATAGTAGCATTTATGTTTAGTGATGCTTGCAATGCATTTGCCTGAGTTTCATTTGTAGGTATTATTGTCCAACGTTTTTGCATGCAGTAAAATCAAAAAAATGATGTAATCAACAATATATCTTTTCTCTGCCGCCGTTGTGTCACTCACTTGTACGTTTGTTTCGCTAATCGGCAGTCGTATACAACTAGTATGCTCTATCAGTGGTATATCTCACTAATTCTTCCAGTGCGTTTCTTGTATCAGATTCTTCAAATTCGTGTAAAATAGCAAGTGCTTCATCTCTAAATGCAAACATTTTATTGGTAGCATAGCTAATTCCACCCCATTTAGTTACTTCTTCCAATACAAATGCCACTTTGTCTTTTTGGGTATTTTCATTTTTAATGATGTAAATAATTTTTTTTCTGGTGGCTTTATCACAATTATTTAAAACATAAATGAGTGGTAAGGTTAATTTTTTTTCTTTGATATCGTTACCAGTTGGTTTTCCAATATTAGCAGTGCCATAATCAAATAAATCGTCTTTTATTTGAAAAGCCATACCTACTTTTTCTCCAAAAAGCCTCATTTTTTCAATAGCTGCTTTATCTTCAAATGTAGAAGCAGCACCAGCAGCACAGCAAGCAGCGAGCAAAGAAGCTGTTTTTCCTCTAATGATTTCGTAGTAAATAGATTCGTCTAAGTTTAGCTTTCTAGCTTTTTCAAGTTGTAATAATTCTCCCTCACTCATTAATTTAATCGCTTCAGAAAGAATTTCTAAAATAAGATGGTCTTTATTATTTAAAGAAAGTAACAAGCCTTTAGATAACAAATAATCACCAACGATTACGGCAATTTTATTTTTCCATAAAGCATTAATACTAAAAAATCCACGTCTTTCATCTGCTTCGTCTACAACATCATCATGAACCAACGTTGCAGTATGTAATAATTCTACTAAAGAAGCCGCTCTATAACTAGGATCTGCAATATCTCCCCCCAATTTTGCACTTAAAAGCACAAACATTGGTCTAAGCTGTTTGCCCTTTCTCTTTACTATATATTGCATAATTCTGTCTAATAACGGAACTCTGCTTCTAACAGCTTCTCTAAAGTGAATCTCAAACTGTTCTAATTCTTTTGATATAATTTTTTTTGCTAAAGTCATATATAGTTGTGCAAGATAGCACCGTTCATAGATAATTAGTCTAAAATAAATCAGAAAAAATTTCGTTTTTATGTAGAAAAAATGTCTGTAGATGAATTTGAATTTGGTATTTGAATTCGTTTACATACTTTTGGCACGGATTTTATGACACTTGTTATATAACTTCTTAAACAATAATTATGGTAATCAAAAAGTACACTCTATTAGTGGCTGCTTTATTCTTATTACAAGCTGCCACATTTGCACAATCTACCGATTGGGGTTGGGATTGGAAAGATTCTTCAAAAGTTCCTGTAAAGAGCATGCCTCAATACAACGAATTTTTACAAAACAAATATCCTTATCCTCCAAAGCCACGTAATGCTTGGGAATTTGGCGTAGCTACTGGATATTCTGCTATCACAGGTGATGTAAAAGGAAAGCCAGGAATTGGTGGTGCTTTAACATTAAGAAAAGCAATTAATCATACATTCTCTGTAAGAGCTGGTTATTTCGGTGGATATCAATATGGAAAACCAACTAATAACTTAAGATTTCAACAGCAGGAATTTAGAAACTGGTTACATTCTGGTGCTTTAGATTTAATCGTTTCTCTAAACACAATTAGTTTCAATCGTGGTAATCCTAAAACAAATGTTTATTTGCTTGGAGGTTACAACTTAATAGCTACTAAAGTTTTACAAAAACAAGCCAATGGATCCTATAGAACTTTCTATGGTCAAGGTTTATTTAACACAACCGATCAAATTATCGGAACTTTTGGTGGTGCAGAGGTTAACAGAAGAAGAGGATGGACTTTATTACATGGCTTTAGCTATGGTGCTGGTGTAGCATTTAAAGTTAGTCCTAAGTTTAATTTAGGTTTAGAACAACGTTTTACTGCAATGGCTACTGGTTATGATTATTTAGACGGTGCTGCAGGCGGTGGAAAAGGTGATGTTTATAGTTTTACTAGCTTAAGATTCAATTTTAATTTAGGTAACTAGAAATTAGTTTCATCATTTTATTACACATTTCATCAATTTTATAATTAATTACAATGAATAAGAAATTTTTATTAATAATAGCTTTAGTTGCTTTTGTAGCAGCAGGCTCTTTTGCTCAGTCTAAAACTAGTGGCAAAAAAAGAACAGAACCTCTTTGGTGGATTAACCCAAATAATTATATCTATAATGAGGTTAACGCACCTAAACACATGAAATTGCCAAAACCAGTTTTACCTGATGCTGATGGTGATGGAATTACAGACCAATTCGATTTAGAGCCAAACACTCCAGCAGGAGCTCCTGTAGATCAAAGAGGTGTTGCTAAAGATACAGATGGAGATGGTGTTCCTGATTTTAGAGATAAAGAACCAATTACTCCTGGAAAATGGTTTCCTGTAAATGCTGATGGTATTGGTACTGCACCTGAACCATCTTGCTGCAAAGAAGTAAAAGACGAAATTTCTAAAATTAAAGAAACAATTGCTACTTATGGCGAAAAATTAAATTGCAATATTGGTAGCTTACCAAGTGTTCAATTTAAGAGTGGTGCAAGACTTTCTAAAGATGCTGAATTAGTACTTGCTTCTGCAGCCGCTCAATTAAATGCTAATCCTAGTTGTAAAATTAAATTAATTGGTTACGGTGCTTCTAGTAAAGCATCTCAACAGTTAAGCTTCGATAAAGTAAATGCAGTTAAAAAATATTTAATTGAAAAACAAGGTATCTCTGAATCTAGAATCATATTTGTATATGGTCAAGATGGAGATTCTAACACTGTAGATTTACAAGGAACAACTGAAGATGGTCCAAACTCTGTACCAGCTCCTCATCCAAATTTAAAATCTAAAGGATAATTTCATTTCCAATAAATCTAAAAGGTTGTTTCAAATTTTTGAAACAACCTTTTTTATGTTATAATTAACCGTTACAATTTGCTATATTTTTAACTTAGTTCTTTATTTGCTACAAAATAGCTAATTTCGCAATCCATTATGTTTAGATTTATTGTTCCTTTTATTTTTATTCTAGCATTTACTTCTTGTGCATCAAAATTTGCAAAGGTGCAAAAGAGTAAAGATTATGAGTATAAATACAAAAAAGCTGATGAATATTATGCAGCTAAAAAATACATTTTTGCTCAACAATTGTATGAAGAAGTGTCTCCTTTCATACGTGGAACAGTTCGTTATGAAGACTTATATTACAAATTAGCGTATAGTTATTATTACCAAAAAGACTACATTAACGCAGAAAATTTGTTTAAAACGTTTACTGAAACTTTTCCATCTAGTACACACACAGAGGAGTGTGAGTATATGAGGGCTTATACTTTTTACAAGCAATCTCCAAAAGTTGAACTAGATCAAACAAATACTACTAAAGCTATAGGTTTACTACAAGCTTTCATCAATACGCATCCTTCCTCTTCTAAAATTAAAGAGGCAAACGAATTGATGGATTTATGCAGAGAAAAATTAGAATTAAAAGAGTTTAAGAGTGCAGATTTATACTATAATTTGGGTTTATATAAAGCAGCAGCAATTGCATTTACTACCGTTTCTGAAAACTTTCCAGATTCAAAACGTAGTGATGAATATAAGCTTTTAGTAATTAAATCTTACTTCAAATATGCTGAAATGAGCTATGAAGAGAAGCAAAAAGAGCGTTTTGAAAAGGTATTATCTGAATGCTCAGATTTTAAAGAGCGTTTCGTTGATAGTAAATACAGCGAAGAAGTAAATAAATATAAATTACAGACCAATAACTATTTAAAAAAAATAACCAAATGAGCAAGCTAAAAAGACATTTTAATAGCAGTAATATACCAGCAGTTGTTGAAACAAAAAGCTTAATTGATATTAAGGCTAAAACTGGTAATTTGTATGAATCAATTTCTATTGTTGCAAGAAGAGCCAATCAAATCAATATTTCTTTAAGAGAAGAATTGCATAATAAATTGGAAGAATTTGCTAGTCATACAGACAGTTTAGAAGAAATTCATGAAAACAAAGAGCAAATAGAAATTTCTAGAGCTTATGAGCGTATGCCTAATCCTGCTATTTTGGCTACTCAAGAATTTATGGAATCTAAAATCTACTACAGAAAAAATAACGAGAACGACTTATTCAGATAAGTTTTTCCTCAATAACATTTAAAAACGACAGTCTTTGTACTGTCGTTTTTTGTTAATTTTAAAATTATGTTGCAAGGAAAAAAAATACTGTTAGGTGTTACAGGTAGTATAGCAGCTTATAAAGCTATTTTATTGGTGAGGTTACTGGTAAAAGCAGGAGCAGAAGTAAAGGTAATTACTACTAAAGCAGCTGCAGACTTTGTATCTCCTTTGGTATTATCAACACTTTCTAAGAATAAGGTTCTACAAGATTTATCTACAAACGATGAATGGGCAAATCATGTTCAATTAGGTCGTTGGGCAGATGTTTTTTTAATTGCTCCATTGTCTTGTAATTCTTTAGCAAAAATGGCAAATGGCTTTTGCGATAATCTATTAATGGCAACTTATTTATCTGCTACTTGTCCTGTCGTAGTAGCACCAGCAATGGATGAAGATATGTGGTGGCATCCCACAACAAAAAAAAATATTCAATCCATTATTAACAATGGTAATCAAGTAATTAGTGTTCAAAATGGAGAGTTAGCAAGTGGTTTATTTGGTGAAGGCAGAATGGCAGAACCAGAAGAAATTCTAACATTTATAATAGAAAATTTTTTCAGGCAAACATTTTTTCAAAACAAAAAAGTATTAATTACTGCTGGCCCAACCTATGAAGCAATAGATCCAGTGCGTTTTATAGGTAATCATTCATCAGGTAAAATGGGATTTGCTTTGGCAGAAACCATGTATTTGCAAGGAGCCGATGTAAAACTTGTAACTGGACCAACAGCTGAAAAATTAGCTTACAATAATATTAAAAAGGTAGATGTAACAAGTGCGGCAGAAATGTTTGAAGCTTGTAATAATATTTTCCAAGAAGTTGATATTGCTATTATGAGTGCAGCAGTAGCTGATTACAAACCAAACTTAGTTGCAACTGAAAAAATTAAGAAAAAAGCCGACGATTTTACAATTCATCTTGAAAAAACAAACGATATTTTATTTGAATTGGGAAAACAAAAAAAAGAACATCAGTTTTTGGCTGGGTTTGCTTTAGAAACCAACAATGAAGTAGAGAATGCCTTGGATAAATTGGTTCGAAAAAACGCAGATTGTATTATTCTAAATTCATTACACGATAAGCAAGCTGGATTTAAATTCGATACCAATAAAATTACCATTTTATCTAAATCAGGAGAAAAAATAGCTTTCGATTTAAAATCTAAGAAAGAAGTAGCTGAAGATATTGTATCATATATTTATACTCAAGTTAATGTATAGATTCATCAAACCAGTTTATGTGTGCTTGTGCTTATTAGCAATTTCTTTGGCAAGCAATGCTCAAGAAATAAAAGCAAAAGTTACCGTTAATGCTAGTAGAGTAAACACTACTGTAGATAGAAAAGTGTTTGTAACCCTACAAAATCAATTAACCAACTTTATAAATAATAGAAAGTGGACTTCCGATGCATTTAAGGCAAATGAAAAAATTGAATGTGGCTTTTTATTAAACATAGAAAGTATTGTAGAAACCAATGTTTACAAGGCTTCTCTCATCATTCAGGCAGCGAGACCCGTTTATGGCAGTGCTTATCAATCTGCTTTGGTAAATTTTCAAGATGCAGAAATTACGTTTAAATACATCGAATTTCAGCCCATAGAATTTAATGAGAATAGAATTCAAGGTGCTGATCCATTAATCGGAAATTTATCTGCCTGTTTTGCATTTTATGTGTATACCATTCTAGGTTTAGATTATGATTCTTTTGCTCCAAAAGGTGGTGATAAATATTTTCAAAAAGCACAAAATATTGTGAACAATGCACCAGAAGCAGGGAATATTACCGGTTGGAAATTGTTTGATGGATTAAGAAATAGATATTGGTTAAATGAAAACCTTATTAATAATAGATACAATATTTTTCACGATGTTGTATATGCTTACTTTAGATCAGGTTTAGATAGAATGGCACAAAACGAAACCGAGGCAAGAACCAATATTGTACAAGCCCTACAACAGCTACATGCATTTAACAAAGAATATCCAAATACATTTATTGTACAGTTTTTCTTGCAAAATAGAGAATTGGAATGGATTGGATTATTTAAAAAAGCACCATCTGATGTAAAACAAAAAGTAGTTGAACTGTTGGTTGCTGTAGATATTAACAATGCTCAACGTTATAAAGATGAATTAAAATGAGTAAACAATACACAAAGTTGTTAATCGTATTAATGTTTGTTTTTTTTTCTTGCAATACTGAAAAAGATATTTTACCAATCAACGAAATGAAACCCATTATGTGGGATTTATTAACAGCCGATGAATGGTTTAATCAAACAGCAATTACCGATTCTACAGCTAGATTAAAACAGAAAAACACCCAGTTATACAATCAAATTTTTGAGAAATATAAAATCACTAAAAAACAATTCTATAATAGCTATAATTACTATCAAATGCATCCTACTGAATTAAAAATATTGATAGATTCGGTGGAAAATTATGGCTCAAGAATAAAAAATATACAAGACTCTATTGCCTTGAAAAAAACGATTGCCAAATAATATTTCTTCTCTAAATAATGCCGTATGAATAAAGTATTTACAGATGCTACATCTGCCATTTTTGATATTGAAGATGGATCCACAATTATGCTTGGTGGTTTTGGATTGAATGGAATTCCTGAAAACTGTATTCAGGCCTTGGTAAACAAAGAAATTAAGCATTTAACCTGTATTTCAAACAATGCTGGTGTAGACGATTTTGGATTGGGATTGCTATTAAAAACGAAGCAAATAGATAAAATGATGAGTAGTTATGTGGGTGAAAATGCAGAGTTTGAAAGGCAATTGTTGAGTGGTGAACTTGAAGTAGAATTAATTCCTCAAGGAACATTGGCTACCCGTATTCAAATGGCAGCAATGGGTATTCCTGCTTTTTTTACACCTGCAGGTTATGGAACCGAAGTAGCCATAGGAAAAGAATCAAGAGAATTTAATGGTAAAATGTATCTAATGGAATTTGCTTTACATGCAAGCTTTGCATTAATAAAAGCATGGAAAGGCGATACAATGGGTAATTTGGTTTTTAGAAAAGCAACTAGAAACTTCTCTACCTCTATGGCAAAAGCAGCCGATATTACTATTGTAGAAGTAGAGGAATTGGTAAAACCTGGTGAAATTGATCCAGATGAGGTTGATGTGGCAGGAATTTATGTTCATCGAATTTTTCAAGGAAAAAATTATGAAAAACGAATTGAGAAAAAAACAGTGCAACTGTAATATTTCTTCTTCTCCTTTCTTCACCAAAAATTACAACGATTATGCTTGATAAATATGGTATTGCAAAACGAATTGCCCAAGAATTAAAAGATGGTATGTATGTAAATTTAGGTATTGGTATACCTACCTTGGTTGCTAATTATGTGCCTAAAGACATAACTGTTGTTTTCCAAAGTGAAAATGGAATTTTAGGAATGGGACCATATCCTACAGCAGAAAATATAAATGCAGATTTAATTAATGCAGGCAAAGAAACCGTAACTACTATTAATGGTGCTGCATTTTTTGATAGTGCTGAAAGTTTTGGAATGATTAGAGCTGGAAAAATAGATTTAACAGTTTTAGGTGCCATGGAAGTAAGCGATAACGGCGATATTGCTAATTGGAAAATTCCTGGTAAAATGGTAAAAGGAATGGGGGGAGCAATGGATTTAGTTGCGAGTGCTAAAAACATTATTGTTGCCATGATGCACACCAATCCAAAAGGCGAAAGTAAATTGTTGCCACAGTGTACTTTGCCATTAACAGGTTTAGGCTGCGTTAAAAAAGTAGTAACCGAATTGGCAGTTCTTGAAATTACTGAAAATGGTTTTCTACTTACAGAAATTGCTCCAAATGTTACAATAGAAGAAGTGGTTGCAAAAACAAGTGGAAGGTTAATCATTTCACCAAATGTAAAAACCATTCAAGTGCACTAATTTTTTATCATAATTTCTTTCGAAAGGCTATCTTATAAAAGGATAGCCTTTTTTATTTATATACATCTATTTTTTAGTTGATTTTAAGCTAGCAATTTTTTAGAAAAATAATTTTATTTATTAAAAAAGTATCAATACTTTTAAAAAAATATTATTAACTAATTAATCTTTCTGCTTTATGAAAAAAATGTACCTATTCTTCTTAGCATTTGTGATTACTAATTTTGTAAATGCACAATTTACTTCATTATGGCAAGTAAATGCAAATACACAAACTACTTCAGGCGTTGCTGTAAATACAGGACCTTATACTTGGTTTCAAGGAAATGGAACTATGATACCTCCAGCATCAAGTTATCCGCAAGCAAACAACACTACTAGTTTAGCTTATAGTCAAGTTGAAGATAAATTATTTGTTGCTAATAGAAACGACCGTATTGCTGTCATTAATCCTGCAACTGGTGCAGAAGAAGGAACGCTAAGTTTATCAGGATTAGGAACAGAAGCTTTTAAATTTAATAAAATTCGAGTTGATGCCGATGGTGTAATTTATGGTTTATCTCTTTCAACTGCTATATCAAATCCTGTTAAAATTTATAGATGGGCAAATCGAAGTGCAACTCCAACAAAATGTGCTGAATTTGCTGTAACTGAAAGATGTGGTGACGCTTTTGGTATTTCTGGTACAGGTGCCAATACTATCTTTTATACATCAGGTTCTGCTATGGCAGCTTCTCCTGCTCCAGCAAATTCTATTAATATTTATGTATTAAATACAACAAATGGCCTTGATTTTACGGTAAATAAAACCATAAACTTGCCAACCGTTGCAAGTGGTCAGTGGGCTAACCGTACTATTGAACCTATTTCTAACGACCTTAACTCAGATCTATGGATAAAAGGAGGTGGTTTTAATGCAAGAAGAATTACTGTAAATGGTACTTCCGCTTCAGTTGCATTATCAATACCAGATGGTACAGGTGTGGGACAAGCTTCTTTAGGTTATGGAGGTATGAAATTGCTAAATTTAAATAATAAAAAATTATTGTCTTTTGCAGGTGGTAATAATAGTACTGCAGGAACTAAATTCAGAGTTTTAGATGTTACAGACGAATTAGCAATTACTAATTTTGGTGAAGATTCTCTTGGTACGTTAACATTTTATACAGCCAATACAAATGGAACTGGCGATTTATCATTTAAAGTAAATAATGATAATACTTTTACAGCTTTTTATTTGTCAACAAATAATGGAATAGAAGCAACTCAATCTCCAAGTTTATTACCTGTTTCCCTATCTTCTTTTGCTGGTTCTATTAAAGATGGTATAGCTTCTTTAACTTGGAAAACAGATAACGAAATCAATAACAAAGGTTTTGAAATTGAAAAGTCTTTTAACGGAAGCGACTTTTCTACTATCGGATTTGTAGCAGCTGGTGAAAATGCATCTAATACATACTCTTTCTCTGAATCTAAAAATTTAGCAGCTAACAACTACTATCGTTTAAAACAAGTAGATAAAGACGGTAAATACACTCGTTCTTCTGTTATTTTACTTCAAAACAAAACCAATATTCAACAGTTGGTGTTGTTTGGTAACGTTGTAAAATCGCAGCTAAATGCTCAAATAGAAGCTACTAAAACTGGTGCATCTTCAATTGCTATTGTAGATATGTCGGGTAAAGTGGTTAAAACCATTCAAAAGCAATTACAGAAAGGAACCAATCAAGTATCTTTTAGTGTTATTGGTTTACAAGCTGGTAATTATCAATTACAAATTGCAACAACTGAGGGAAGAACTAGTGCAAGATTTGTAGTAGCTAAATAAGGTATCGTTTTCTAGTTTAATAATAACGAACTAGCTGTAAAGTTGGTTTAAGAAAGGTTGGCATGTTTATGCCGACCTTTTTTTATTTTTTTATACTTACCAAACACTAATGCTTTAGCTTCTGCCGAATAGGATTTCTATAGCTGATGGGCTGCCAGATAGTAGTGGAAAACACGGTGCAGCCTTGTGCTTGGCTTTTGTGCCGGATTTGTAACGGATAGCTGGTACAACTGTTGAACACAGTACCCATGTTTACAGCCCCTACTTGTTTACCGCTTAGAGAATGAATGTTCTATTAATACTACAGTGTTTTTTATTTTCAAACCGTTTTAATACATTGTGCAGATAAACTAAAATGTTTTCGATGAATATGCGTAAATCAATTTTTGTAAGAACAATTGTTTCTGTTTTGCTTTTGTTGAATGCTATTGTGGCAATGGCTCAATCTGATAGATGGCAGCAAAAGATAAAATACAATATTGCTGTAAATATGGATGTTCGTAAACATCAATTTACGGGTGTTGAAAAAATTGATTATTGGAATAATGCTCCTGATACGTTACGTAAAGTATTTCTTCATTTGTATTGGAATGCTTTTCAGCCCAATAGTAGCATGGATGTAAGAAGTAAAGAATTGGGTAAAACAGTTTTAGGAACGGATAGAAATGGCAACCCTGTTCAAGATTGGGATGCTCGTGTAAAAGATAGAATTAGTGGACTGAATGCTGATGAAATAGGCTATCAAAAAGTAAAATCGGTAAAAGTGAATGGTGTAGAACAAACCATAAAAGAACATGAAACTATTTTAGAAGTGGTGCTTGCTCAGCCTATTTTGCCTAAAACAAAAACTTTGATTGAAGTGGTTTTTGAGGCTCAAGTACCTAAACAAATTCGTAGAAGTGGACGAGATAATGCCGAAGGTATACAATACAGCATGAGCCAATGGTATCCTAAAGTGGTGGAATACGATTATCAAGGATGGAATGCAAACCCATATATTGCTAGAGAGTTTTATGGTGTTTGGGGCGATTATGATGTAAACATTAGCATTGATAAGCAATACATGGTTGCTGCTACAGGTGTGTTGCAAAATGCAAATTCAATTGGTTTTGGTTACGAAGCTGCTGGCGTAAAAGTGCCTACCATTACTACCAATAAAATAAACTGGAATTTTAAGGGAGAGAATATTCATGATTTTGTATGGGCTGCTGATACTGCTTATAAACATATTTCTAAAAAAGTAGGAAGCACCGTATTGCATGCTTTTTACAAAGCAAAAGATGCAAGTGCAGATAGTGCTTGGAACAATGTATTGTGGGCTGCCGAAAAAGTAATGCCTTTTATTGAGCGTAAATATGGTAAATATCCTTACCCTCAGTATTCATTTATTCAAGGTGGAGATGGTGGAATGGAATATGCTATGGCAACATTGTTGAAAAATAGTGGCTTAGGTACTGTATTTCATGAGTGGATGCACAGTTGGTATCAACATATTTTAGGAACCAATGAAAGTTTATTTGGATGGATGGATGAAGGCTTTACAAGCTTTGCTGAAAGTGAAGTTTCTGCTTATTACAATCAAACTTGGGCAATGCAGTCACCGTTTATTAGCGATGCTGCAAAAGCTGCGGTTGCCAAAAATATAGAACGTAGTAAAACACAATTACCATTAAATCAAAATGGTAGCTACGAAAGCTATTTTAGATTGGCAAAAAGCAATTTTGAAGAACCAATGACTACTCATGCCGATCATTTTAATACCAATTATGCCTACAGTAGTGCAGCATACAGCAAAGGAGCTACTTTTTTATCTCAGCTCGGCTATATTGTGAGTGATAGTATTCGTAATAAAATTTTATTGGCTTATTACAATGAGTGGAAATTTAAACACCCGAATGCCAACGATTTTATTCGTGTGGCTGAAAAGGTGAGTGGCATTACATTGCAATGGTATAAAGAGTATTGGGTTTATACAACCAAAACCATTGATTATGCAGTTGATGATATTAATGTAGATGGCAACAAAACCAAAATTACCATTAAACGTGTTGGTAAAATGCCAATGCCAATTGATGTGTTATTAACGTTTAAAGATGGTAGCCAAGAAATGCATTACATACCATTAGATTTAATGTATGGTGAAAAAATAGCTGAAAATCAGTTGCCTAGAACGGTGCATCCTGAATGGAAGTGGACGCATCCTCAATATAGTTTTGCTACAACAAGAAGTATTAAAGATTTAAAAAGTATAGAAATAGACCCTACTCAGCGTTTAGCAGATGTAAATAAGAACAACAATAAATTGGTAATTCCTGAGTAGTTGTACGAATGTGTTGTATGGATAAATGGAGATAATGGAAAAATGGATAATCGGCATGACAAATTGCGTGTTTTAGATAGGATATTGCTATTTTGAATGACAAATTGCATGTTTGAGAGGCATTTTTCTATCTAAAACATCGAATAATGGATGTTGAAGAGGAATTAATGAATCTTAAAGATTCGATAATGTATGTACAACAGGCATTCATGTATCTTAAACAGGGATAGTTGCATGTTTGAGTGGCATTTTTCAATCTCAGACATAGAAAAAGGAATGTTATAGATACAACGATTAAACTAAAACAGGAATACGTATCACTTTTTGTTGCTTTATTGAATGAATTAGTTTTTAAAAATTAAGCGAAGGCAATTGGTTATTATCAAAAAAAATAAAATAGTTATTTTATGAATCAAGATATTATAAATCTGTACGACGAATACACCCACAAACCATTGAAACGTACGGATTTTTTAAAACGTTTAGCAGTTTTAGCAGGTGGAACAGCAGCAGCCATGAGTTTATTGCCTTTGCTAGAAAACAATTATGCACAAGCTGCAACGGTAGCCTTTGAAGATGATAATTTATTTACAGAAAACATAAAATATGCTGGCGACAACTGTGAAATGCAGGCCTATGTAGCTAGACCAAAAACTCCTGGAAAATATGCAACTGTAATTGTAATTCATGAAAATAGAGGATTAAATGCCCATATTGAAGATGTGGCAAGAAGGGTAGCAAAAGCAGGTTTTTTAGCCATTGCACCCAATGCTTTGGCTGCATTAGGAACTTTACCCACCAACGACGATGAAATAAGGGCTCAATTTGCAAAGCTAGATCCTAAGCAAACCCTTCAAAACTTTATAAAAGCATTTGAGTATGCCCAAACTAGAAACGATAGTAATGGTAAAATGGGATGCGTAGGTTTTTGTTGGGGTGGTGCAATGGCGAATAATTTAGCCGTGAATATGCCACAATTAAAAGCAGCAGTTGCTTATTATGGCAGACAACCACAAGCAGAGGAGGTATCAAAAATAAAAGCAGCCATCTTGTTGCATTATGGCGGTTTAGACGAACGTATAAATGCAGGAATTCCGGCTTATGAAGAAGCTTTGAAAAAGAACAATGTGAACTACCAATTATTTGTATATGAGGGCGTAAATCATGCGTTTCATAACGATACTTCAGCAGCTCGTTACAACGAAGCAGCAGCTAAACTCTCTTGGGAAAGAACCATTGAATGCTTTAAAAAATATCTTGTTTAATTGCTCATTGAAACTCTATTTACAAACAAGATGAAAGCAGCTAGCGTTCAAGAAATAAAACAAGAATTAAGCTATTTATCGCCTAAGCAGTTGCAAGAATTGTGTTTGCGACTCATAAAATATAAAAAAGAAAACAAAGAATTAGTAGGCTATTTATTGTTTGATGCCCACCATCAAGAAGCCTACATAGAAAATGTGTGCAATGCTATTGATGAATTGTTTACAGAAATAAATACATCGCATATTTATTTTGCTAAAAAAACATTGCGTAAAATTTTACGTATTGCCAATAAGCAAATAAAGTTTGCAGGCTCAAAAGAAGTAGAAGTATCTATTTTATTACATTATTGTGAGCAATTACAAGCAACAGGGTTGGCTAAACCTAAAAACCAAGTGGTGTATAAACTATTGCAAACACAACTAAGTAAAATAAGTAAATTGATTTTACTATTGCATGAAGATTTACAGTTTGACTATTTACGTAAACTTCATGCTTTACAATCAATACAAACAAGTATTTAGTTTAATTGCTCTTGTAGCAGCAATGCAGCTATAGCATTGGCAATTAAAAATTTTTCGTCGGTATCTGTAGTATCAAAATACACCAATCCTCTATCAATTAAAGAAACGGCTGCAACAGTTTTGCCACTCATATTTCTAAATTCATAGCCTACCGAGCCACCAAAAGGCAATGCAACGGGTTTGCCTTGTTTGTTTTTTAAAAGGTAAACAGGTACAATACTGTAATAATCGAATTTGCTTTTAGCAAGCATGCCTGTATAGGTTTTGGCATTTATTTGAGCAGCATTATTATCAATCACCATTTCCCAAGGTTGTTGATTTTTACCCGGAACAATTCTTACTGCAAAAATATTACTGCCATTATCGCCTATTCGTAATAAATCGCCAATAATATTTACAACACTGTTAGGGTTGTTGCCAATGGTAATATCTGTCCAATTGGCTTTTGAAAATGCGGTAACCTCACTTTCATTGTCAGAAGAATCTTTTAAGTTAAAACGAATGGTTTGTTTTTTTTGAACATAGGTTTGGTTAAGGCTTTCAACCCAATCGTTTTGTACAGGAATACTCCATGTCCAACCGCTTCCTTTTGTCCAAGAACGGTTTACTTTATTGGTTGCAAACTCACCAAAAGAAAGTTTTTGGTTTAGCATAAACCCTTGACGACCTTTTACAGAAAGCTCTTCTCTTTCATTCCAATTTGGATTAGAAATCGCAATTTTTACAGGCGAACAGCTATAAAAAGTAAGAATAGAAAGCAAAGAAAAGTAGAAAAGTTTACGCATAGAGTTCAATTTTCAGGTTTATGAAGCAAATGTCTAAAAATTTAGAAAGTAATGCAATCGCATATTGATGTGATGATTAGATGAAGGTGTAGAGTATCTGTAATGTGCAAACTTCATCCATCTGCTCCATAGAGTTATCCACGTACAAGAGTGCGACGCCACTGCTGCTGATAAGAAATCCACATGCTGGGTTAAAAATAATCCTCGTTCTTTGCAAATTGTATATTTGTTACTATGGCAAATCGCTTAAAAAAGAATACCCCACCACCGCCTCCAAGTCCTGAGGAATTAGCACCTGACAAAGAGGTTGAAGTTACCGTTACCGAAGTGGTAAAAGATGAGCGTACCACCAAAATAGCAGGTGCTTCTGCATTATTAATGGCTCTCTTCTTGTTTATTGCATTTACATCGTACATGTTTACTTGGCAAGAAGATCAGGATAAAGTGTATCAATTTGGCATTAAAATTTTTGCTACCGACGATGTTCGTGTTACCAATTTATTAGGTGTTTTAGGTGCGTATGTAGCCCATATTTTTATTTATAAAGGTTTTGGAATTGCGGCTTATTTGTTTTGTACTTCATTTTTTGTTTTAGGGATTAATTTATTGTTTGGTAAAAAAGTATTTAATCTTAGTCGTAATTTAAGATATGTGGTTATTGGTTTGGTTTTGTTAAGTATGGCTGCTGCATTTGTAAGTGTTGGGTCAGGCTTTAGTTTTGGTGGTGCAGTTGGTGAATTATTAAGCAATTGGTTTGTAAAATGGATTGGTAGGGTAGGAACAGGATTTTTATTGTTTACAGCTGTGTTTAGTTATGTTATTTGGCGTTTTAATCCTACGTTTAAATGGCCAGAATTTCATTTGTTTGATAAACAAGAAAAGCAAGTTGTTGAGAAAAAACCTGTAGGAGTTGGAGGCGAAAATTTTGTTGATGATGAGCAAAAAGTATATGGTGAATGGGATAATTCTGGCGATGAATCGATGCAATTAGTAGAAAAAGAACCTGAACTGCCCTTGAGTAAAAACAAGCTGAAAGAAGGTGGAAAAACAATGCCTGACATTGTAGAACCCATTGCACCAATGTATCAAAATCCATTAACAGAATTTGATGTAACAGAAAAGGAAGACCTAATTCAAAACGATGAAATGGGTGGCAAATTATTTATTGATGAATCGTTGCCTATTCCTGAAACTGTTGCAGAAGAACAAGTTTTACCAATACCAGAAATGCCCGTTGCTCATGTATCGGTAATAATGCCTACACCTGTTGCTGAAAATCCTGTTTTTGAAATTGTTTCTAATAGTGAACCGATTAAAGAAGATATTGATACAAAAGAATTCACACATTCGAATGAGGATGATGATGTATTGGATGAATTGGAAGACGATATGGAATTAGAAATTAATGAGCCGATAGATGATGAAGAGGAAGAAGATGTGCCAACTAGTGCTGTTGTGCCAAGACAAACTTTAGCCACTAATTACGATGCAACCTTAGATTTAAAAGACTATAAAAATCCACCGATAGATTTATTAGAAACACATGGTAGCGAAAAAATTGTTCATGATCCTGCAGAATTAGAAGCCAATAAAAACCAAATTATTAGTACGCTTAAAAACTATGATATAGCTATACAGCGTATTGCAGCAACGGTAGGACCAACGGTTACTTTATACGAAATTGTACCAGCACCAGGTGTAAGAATTAGCAGAATTAAAAACTTAGAAGATGATATTGCTTTAAGTTTAGCGGCTTTAGGCATTCGTATTATTGCCCCTATTCCTGGTAAAGGAACCATTGGTATAGAAGTGCCAAACGTTCGAAAATCGGTAGTAAGTATGAAAACCTTACTATCGTCTGAAAAATTTGTAAATAGTACGTTTTCGCTACCTATTGCAATTGGTAAAAAAATTGACAACGAAAACTTTATTGTAGACTTGGCAACCATGCCTCACTTGTTAATGGCAGGTGCAACGGGTCAAGGTAAATCGGTTGGTTTAAATGCCATATTGGTTTCATTACTCTACAAAAAACATCCATCACAATTAAAGTTTGTGTTGGTAGACCCTAAAAAAGTAGAATTAAGTTTATATAGAGTAATTGAAAAACACTTTTTAGCCAAATTACCGGGTGAAGATGAAAGCATTATTACCGATACCAAAAAAGTAGTAAACACACTGAATGCTTTGTGTATTGAAATGGATAATCGATACGATTTATTAAAAGAGGCTGGCTGTAGAAATATAAAGGAATACAACGAAAAATTTACCAATAGACGATTAAATCCACAAAAAGGACATCAATATTTACCGTTTATTGTGTTGGTAGTTGATGAATTTGCCGATTTAATTATGACTGCTGGCAAAGAAGTAGAAATGCCCATTGCACGTTTGGCACAGTTGGCAAGAGCTATTGGTATACATTTAATTATTGCAACGCAACGTCCATCTGTAAACATTATTACGGGTACAATTAAAGCCAATTTCCCTGCAAGAATAGCATTTAAGGTTTCTTCGAAAATTGATAGTAGAACTATTTTAGATGCAGGTGGAGCGGAACAACTGATTGGTAAAGGAGATATGTTGATTAGCTATAATGGTGAAATTACTCGTTTGCAATGTGCGTTTGTAGATACACCAGAAGTAGAGGGCGTTTGTGAATTTATTGGCGATCAAAAAGGATATCCACAAGCATTTTTATTGCCAGAATATGTTGATGAAAAAGAGTTGGAAACCAATAAAGATTTTGATAGTAGTAGTAGAGATCCTTTGTTTGAAGATGCAGCAAGATTAATTGTACAAAACCAAATGGGCAGCACATCATTAATACAACGTAGAATGAAATTAGGCTATAATAGAGCAGGGCGTTTGATGGATCAATTAGAAGCAGCAGGAATAGTTGGTCCTAATTTAGGAAGTAAAGCAAGAGAAGTTTTATATAAAAGTGAAATGGAATTGCAAGACTATTTAGATAATCTTGTTTAAGAAGATTACTTTTTTGGACGTTAATAATCAACTGCTTTTACAATGTATCTTCATTTATCAACCTTTTTACAAAAGCGTTTGTTTACTTAGGTATGGCATATAAAAACTTAGAAGCTTGTTTACTCGATTTAGAAAAAAATAATCATTTAGTTCGTGTAAAAGAAGAAGTAGATCCATATTTAGAAATGGCAGCTATTCATTTACGAATGTATGAAGCAAAAGGACCTGCCATTTTATTCGAAAATGTAAAAGGTTCTCGTTTTAGAGCAGCATCTAATATTTTTGGTACACTAGATAGAAGCAAGTTTATTTTTAGAGATACGTTTCAATTGGTGCAACAACTCATTCAATTAAAAGGTAATCCTATTGAAGCTCTTAAACATCCTTTTCGAAATATACAAGCAGGCTTTGCAGCTTTAAAAGCCTTGCCACTGAAAAATCCAATTTCAAAGCCTGTTTTCGATCAAGAAATTGCTATACAAGATTTACCGCTTATTCACCATTGGCCAATGGATGGAGGAGCTTTTGTAACACTTCCTCAAGTATATACAGAAGATATTGATGCTCCAGGAATTATGAAGGCCAATTTAGGCATGTATCGTATTCAATTAACGGGTAATGAGTACGAATTAAACAAAGAAATTGGTTTGCATTATCAATTGCATAGAGGCATTGGCGTTCATCAAACAAAAGCAAATAAAAAAGGGCAGCCATTGAAAGTAAGTTGTTTTGTTGGTGGGCCTCCTTCTCATACTTTATCGGCTGTAATGCCTTTGCCTGAAGGAATTAGCGAAATGACTTTTGCAGGTGTTTTAGGTGGCAGACGTTTTCGTTATGCTTATAAAGGTGGCTTTGCTGTAAGTACCGATGCTGATTTTGTAATTACAGGAGAAGTGTATCCAAATGAGAATAAACCTGAGGGGCCTTTTGGCGATCATTTAGGCTATTATTCTTTGCAACACGATTTTCCGTTGATGAAAGTGCATAAAGTGTATGCTAAAAAAAATGCCATTTGGCCATTTACAGTTGTTGGTCGTCCTCCACAAGAAGATACTAGTTTCGGTGAATTAATTCATGAACTTACTGGTGCTGCCATTCCACAAGAAGTACCTGGTTTAAAAGAAGTACATGCTGTTGATGCAGCAGGTGTGCATCCATTATTATTGGCAATTGGTAGTGAACGTTACACACCATACACACCTACCAAACAACCAGCAGAGTTATTAACCATTGCCAATCATGTTTTAGGAACAGGTCAGCTTAGTTTAGCTAAGTTTTTATACATTACAGCAGATGATACCAATCAATTAACTACCCATCATATTCTGCCTTATTTAACCTATATTTTCGAGAGAATTCATTTACAAAGAGATATTCATTTTTACACCAATACAACCATTGATACTTTAGATTATAGTGGAACTGGTTTAAATAGCGGTAGCAAAGTAGTGTTTGCAGCTTATGGTGAAAAAGTAAGAGAATTATGCACAGAAATACCAAGTTGTTTATACGAACTACAACATTTTACAAAACCAAAATTGGTAATGCCTGGTGTGATTGCTTTACAAACCAATAAGTTTACAACTAACCAAACAGCAGCAGCAGAAATACAGGTTTTAAATGAACAATGTAAGCACCAGTTAAGTACATTAGAAGGTGTGGTACAATTGATTATTTGTGATGATAGTGAATTCGTAGCAAATCGTTTAGGCAACTATTTATGGGTTACTTATACTAGAAGCAATCCTAGTCATGATATTTATGGAATTGATGAATTTATTTTACACAAACATTGGGGTTGCAATGGACCAATGGTAATTGATGCCAGAATAAAACCTCACCATGCACCACCTGTAGAAAAAGTGCCAGAAGTAGAAAAAAGAATTGATAAACTTTTTGCTAAAGGGGGAAGTTTACATGGTGTTATAAAATAAATAAAAATGGTCTTATATAGATGTTAGAGGAAACAATGTTCTTATAATTTTGAATTGCCACTTTTTATTGATTCAACAAGTAATTGGGCTCTTCGAGATAACGTGAAAATCATACAATACAATTCAAGCAAATACAAACTGCTATTTCTGTATAGTATTTGCTTAAATTGCTGATAAAATCTACTTCATTTTTACAAAAAATCATAAAACGGTTAACTCTTTTTGTAAAACATTTGAAGTAGCTTCTAAATGTGTATTTGGTTGAGTTCCACCAACACTAATTTGTATTTTACCATTTGGTTGTATAAGATTTCCATTTGTGTCTACAATTGATAAATCAGTAGTATTTAGAGTAAATAAAATCGTTTTTTGTTCACCTTTTTTCAAGTGTAAACGTTTAAATCCCTTCAAAGCTTTCAAAGGTGCATGTATTTTTGAGTTTTGATGCGAAACATATACTTGTGCTACTTCTTCTCCATCCATTTTTCCTGTATTAGTAATGGTAACTGAAAGTTTTATAGATTTTCCTTTTTGTACGGTTTTAGGTAATTGTAGTTGTGAATAGGTGAAATGGGTGTAACTCAATCCATATCCAAAAGGGTAAAGGGCTTGTCCTGTAAAATATCTGTAGGTTCTATTTTTCATAGAATAATCGCTAAAACCTGGAAGGTCTGCATCGCTTTTATAAAAAGTTACAGGCAGTCTTCCAGCAGGATTGTAATCACCAAACAATACATCTGCTATAGCTGTTCCTGCACTTTGTCCACCATACCAAGCATTTACAATTGCAGGTATATTTTCAGCTTCCCATGGAATTGCAATTGCACTACCAGTCATCATTACAAAAACCACAGGTTTTCCAGTTTGTTGAAGTGCTTTTAGTAAATTGGTTTGTACTGTTGGCAGCAGAATGCTTGTTCTATCTCCACCAGAAAATCCAACAGCATTTACAGGCATTTCTTCTCCTTCAAGTTGTGGAGAAATGCCGCCTACAAATACAATTGCATCTACATCTTTCAAACGGTTAGCAAGGGCATACATATTTGTTTTTACATACTTTCCTGCTTGTAGTTTTACAGATGCATTGCCTCCACCTTGACGAAACGCTAATACAACATTGTAATTATTCCCTTTTTTTATCGGAAGCGTAAAAAATTTGCTGCCCCATCTATTTCTTTCCCACACATTTACTACCATGCTATCATTTACCCAAACTTTAAAGCCGTCATTCGCTTCTACTTCAAAGTTTAAAGTATCATCTTTTTCTGCGGTAATGGTTGTTTTATAACGAGCAGAATAGTTGGTAGCACTCATATTGGGAAAAGGTGCTTGTCCTTCTGGCCAAAAATGATCAATCGATTTTTCGATTTGTGAAACAATAGGATTACCACTTAATTGTTCGTTGGCAAAATATTCAGCTAAAACGCCAGGTTTGCCATTGTAAGTATAAATATCTTCTATGTTTTGGTATTGCAACAAAGTGTCATTGGTAAAATTGATGGCTTTTTCGTAAATAATTTCTGTGTTTTTACCGAGTTTGTTTTGAATGCCTTTTACCACAGTTACTATTTCTGATGGTATTCCATTATAGTTTCCTAAAACCGATATGGCATTATCTGCATTGGGCCCAACAATGGCTATTTTTTTAATTGTTTTTTGAAGGGGTAAAGTTTGATTTTCGTTTTTAAGTAATACAATGCTTTGTTGTGCCATTTTAAGGGCGTGGGCTTTGTGTGGTGCCGATTCTAAAACCGATTCGTTTACTTGTGCATATTTTACTTTTGATGGCGGATCGAACATGCCTAATCGGTATCGAATTGTGAACAACCGTTTTAAAGAAATATCTAGTTGTTCTTCTTTAATTAAATTGTTTTTAACGGCATCTACTAAGGTTTTATATACGGTAACACCACATTCTACATCTGTTCCATGAATAACGGCATCTACAGCAGCCGCTGTGGCATCTTTATGTGTTTTATGATATTTAAAAAAATCGTCGATAGCCCAACAATCACTTGTTACATAGCCTGTAAATTTCCATCGTTTACGTAAAATATCATTCATCAATAAATCGTTGCCACAGCAAGGTTGGGTGTTTACAGCATTATAAGCACACATTACACCTGCTACTTTAGCATTTACAATTAGTTCTTTAAATGCTGGCAAATAGGTATCCCACAAATCGTAAGTAGATGGATTAAAATTATCTGCATGTCTTGATGGTTCTGGCCCACTATGTACGGCAAAATGTTTGGCACAAGCAGCGGCTTTTAAATAAGTAGGATCGTTTCCTTGTAAGCCATGTACAAATGCTTTACCCATTGTTGCAGTTAAAAAAGGATCTTCACCATAGGTTTCTTGTCCACGACCCCAACGTGGGTCTCTAAAAATATTGATATTGGGTGTCCAATAAGTTAAGCCTACATAGCGTTCATTGGTTCTTCCTGTTGCAATGGCTTTGTTGTAAATTGCTCTTCCTTCTGTAGCAGAATAATCGGCCATTTTAAACAAAGAAGCAGTATCCCATGTTGCAGCCATAGCAATAGCTTGAGGAAAAACAGTTGTTTTAAAAGGAGTTCTAGCAACACCATGTAATACTTCATTCCACCAATCGTATGGTAAAATACCTAGTCTAGGTATAGCAGGTGTTGCATTTAACATTTGAGCTACTTTTTCTTCTAATGTTAATCTACTTACTACATCTTGTACTCGCTGTTCAATAGGAAGTTGATGATTCCACATAGGAAACGATTTGTAGTCTTGGGCATTTACTTCAAGTATGGTAAATAAAAGTGCAGCAATAAGTATATTTTTCATAGCAAATAAACGTTTACAATTGAAGTATGAGGTTACAATAATTCTGTTTAATTTACGAAACAAGTGTAGTTAAAAACACTCTTTTGTGTGGGTGATGAATTAACGGTTAAAACTATTGTTTATAAGGTAAAATGGTTTCAATTTCTCCATTTTCTTTATGAATAATTTCAGTTACTTTAATTGATCTTAAATGTGTTACGCCATTCGATAAAGAAGAATCGTGGTAAAATAAATACCATTTGTTGTTGAATGAACAAATAGAATGATGGGTTGTCCAACCAACTACTGGCTCTAAAATTTTTCCTTGATAAACGAAAGGTCCATATGGATTATCGCCGATGGCATAACAAATAAAATGTGTATCACCTGTTGAGTACGAGAAATAATACTTTCCATTGTAACAATGCATCCAAGATGCTTCAAAAAATCTACGATTGGTATCGCCTTGCAAAAGTGGTTGATGATTTTCATCAAGAATTATTACATCTTTTGGTACTTCAGCAAATTCTAACAAATTATCTGTTAGCTTGGCTACTTTGGCACACAATGCAGGTTCATTATCATTGGGTAAAAAAGCATATGGACTTTCAGGCTGTTCGTTATTAAAAGATCCATTTCTCCAACGTTGCAATTGACCGCCCCAAATGCCTCCAAAATACATATAGTAATTGCCGTCTGTATTTTTGAAAACAGCCGGATCGATAGAAAAACTATTATTAATAGGTAAGGGTTGTGGCAAAAATGGACCAGTAGGGTTTTTGCTTGTAGCAACGCCAATTCTAAAAATGCCTATATAATCTTTTGCTGGAAAAAATAAAAAATAGGTTCCATTTTTTTCTGCTGCATCAGGAGCCCACATTTGCTTTTCGGCCCAAGCAACATCTTTTACATGTAAAGCAACTCCATGATCTATGGTTTCACTGTTCAGATTTTCCATAGAAAAAACATGATAATCTTCCATAGCAAAATGGCTACCTAAATCATCGAAAGCATCACCTGCATCAATATCATGAGACGGATAAATATAAATTTTTTCATCAAATACATGAGCAGATGGGTCGGCAGTATAAATGTTCGTAACCAATGGTTTGCTAATGGCTTTCTCTTGTAATTCTGTAAAATTGATATGGTTTATTGCTTCTTCAGGCATAATAAGAATTATTTAGTGTAATTTTTAGTTTCTTCTTTCTTTCAAATCTTTTTCAATAATGGTTTCCATTGTTTTGTTGATTTCGTAACGAACAAGCAGTATAGCTCCCAAAATAAAAATGATTCCAGGGTAAATGCTTACAGACATTTTAATGCCAGCAATTGTTTCTTCAGTTTGTGCAGTAGATTCGGCAACATAACCATAGCTAGATAACAATGCAGCACCTAAAGCACCGCCAATGCTTAAGCCAATTTTTAATCCAAAAATCATTGCAGAAAAAATAATAGCTGTAGCTCTTCTATTGTTTTTCCATTCGCTATAATCTGCTACATCTGCAATCATTGCCCATAATAAAGGAATGGTAACACCATAGAAAAACCCATGTAGAATTTGGGTGATAAAAACAATAGCAATGGCTGTTTGAGCATAAAAGTTAAATAGAATTAAGCAGAAAGCAGAAAGGGTTAAGAAAATACCAAAAATGTTTCGTTTACCAAATTTATCAGCTAATGGTTTAGAAAACATAATACCTACAATCATCATTACAATTCCTCCTGCATTAAACAAACTATTAGCCGATGTTGGAGCATCTTCTGGCCATTGAAATTTACCCAAACCCATACTTGTAACAGTATGATTTAAACCAACAATAAATCTATTGAAACCAATGTTTTCTAAAAAAGTAGCTTGAGCAGATTCGTTTAGATAGTACTTAAAATAATAAATATACATGCCCCCTTTTAGTGCCAATGTTATAAACACCAAAATGGTAAGCAATAGCATAATTACCCAAGGCTTGTTTAACGATAAATCTTTTAAATCGGTACGTATAGACGATTTCTCTGTTTGTGCAGGTGTAATTCTTTCTTTCGTAGTTAAAAAAGTAATGATAAAACAAACAACACCAGTAATAGAAAAAAACAACATTACTTTTTCAAAACCAATTGCTTTATCTCCATGACCAACAGAAAGCACTAACGGTAATAATAGCGATTGAATGATGAATTGTGCCACCATAACTGCCACAAAACGATAGGCAGAAAGGCTGTTTCTTTGTTTCATATCGCCAGTAATAACACCGCTTAATGCTGAGTAAGGCAAATTGTTGGCAGAATAAATAATCACTAAAAAAAAATAGGTAACCAATGCATATACAAGCTTACCATTTGCACTAAAATTTGGAGTAGAAAAAGCCAACAAAGCAATTACACCAAAGGGTATTGATGTCCATAAAATCCAAGGTCTAAATTTACCCCATCTTGTATTTGTTCTGTCTGCAATTGCCCCCATGATAATATTGAAAAATGCACCGAAAAAGCCACCAATAAATATAATGGCACTTGCACTACCGGCAGGAATTTTATACACATCGGTATAGAAATATGCAAGAAAAGTCATTAAGGTTTGGAAGATTAAATTGGCTGCCAAATCGCCCAAGCTATAACCTACTTTTTCTAAAATAGATAGTTGTTGATTGTTTGTATTCATACATAAAAAATGAGTAGTGAAAAAATGGTAATTAGCTTATGACTTGGTTTTTGTTTTG
This sequence comes from Chitinophagaceae bacterium, assembly GCA_051861445.1. Lineage (GTDB taxonomy): Bacteria > Bacteroidota > Bacteroidia > Chitinophagales > Chitinophagaceae > Parasediminibacterium. Next base: position 40,170 of record JBHYCS010000020.1, read on the forward strand.
ATAACACTGAAATAAGCAGGCTTTGGTTGAAAAGCTCTATCGAATAACAAAGGATAATTTGTTCTACCTCTAATTGGCCAATCGTTTAGCCAAGATTGTGCATCGTTAACACCCCAAAAAGTAATCCTAGAAATTTTGTCTTTGTGTTTTAAAAAGAGTTTAAACAACTTTTCATAATCTGATGCCAATTGCTCTTGTATTTCGTTTGGAATGCCTTTGGTATAAGGATTTAAAGTAGGGTTGTTATCCATTTTTTGATTTACATCTGCACCACTAAAGTTTCTTTGTAATACTTCAATATCTAATTCAGTAATCATTACTTTCAATCCTAAAGCTGCGTATGCAAGAATACTTTCTTCAATTTCTTTGAATGGAATTTTATTTAAATGCCAATGTCCTTGAATACCTACACCATCAATTCGAACACCTTTTGCTTGAATTTTTTTAATAAGTGCAATTGTTCCAGCTCGTTTTAGTGGTTGTTCGTTGTTATAATCGTTATAGTACAATTCTGTATTTGGTGCGGCTTTTTCTGCCAATTCAAAAGCTTTGGTAACATAATCATCGCCAAGTTTTTGCAAAAAAATAGATTTACGCATGGTTCCATCTTCATTTAAAGCTTCATTTACAACATCCCATCCATCTACTTTTCCAACATATCTAGATGCTATTGTGTTGATATGATTGGTCATAAACTGTAATAAAGAATCGCTGCTATTTATTTTTTGTACAAAACGAGAAAGTTGACTGTGCCAAATAAGTGTATGCCCAACTACAAACATTTTATGCTTTTTGCCATAAGCCACATATTTATTGGCTAAATCGAAATTGTATGTATTCCATTCAGGATGAATGATCTCACATTTCATAATGTTTTCTGGTGTAACAGTATTAAACTGTTGAGGTACCAATAAGGCAGCATTGGGTTCTTTTTCTTCAATTTGTGAAGCATTTAAAGCTGTGCCAATTAAAAAGTCTTTTTTAAATACTTTTTTTAATGGCTGTACCAATTGTTTGTTTGTTGGCTTATTACTTACACAGCTTGCAAGCAATAGGATAGTTGTAAGTATGAACCAACATTTCAGTAATTTTTTTTTCATAAGGTTTATTTAAATAATTATCATTTTGTTTCTATAGGGTCTAAGTATCAATTCATTATTTATTCTATAAAAGATGCTAATTGTTTTATACGAGTTTATTGTTTGTTTATTTTTTGCCATTCTTTTACATGCTTTGCCACTTCAATTAAAGGTGCTATCCAAATATTGTTTTCTTGTTGTTTCAAATATTCAAGAAACCTTTTGTGTTCTTGTAATTCAACATTTAAGCCATTTCCACCACCAACACCATGAAAAAGAATTACCAATAAAGAATTTGTTTCGATGGCTTTGTTAGTCCACGTAATCATTTGATTTGCTGTATGATTATTTACCATAAAACAATCGATATTGTACACGTTTATATCTTCAATTTTGTGCATTTCATTTCTAACAGCTCTTGCAGCAATAAAATCTTTTTGTAGTGGTTGAATAAATGAAGAATCTTTAATTTTCATATCTCCACATGTAAATGCAAATGTTCTTTCAGTTGATTGATCTAATGCTTGTAAGAAGATGTTGGTCATTCTTATTTCATCAATCATTCGTTTAATAGAGTAGTTATTTAAATTGTATTTATCTGTAACAAACGATCTGCCTGGTTTATTTCCTTCACAAGGATGAAATAATGAGTGGTTGCCCAATTCATGCCCATTCTTTGCAATGTTTCTCCATTCATTTAATCGTTTTTCTACGGCACTTGAATATGCAGTTATATAAAAACTAGCTTTTAAATTCAGGCGGTCTAAAATGGGTATAGCATTGTCTAAATGTTCGTTTATAGCATCGTCATACGTTAGTACAACTGCACATTTTTTACCTTTCCAAGCTTTAGTAATTTGTGCAATGTTGTGTTGTAAACAAATGGTAACACAAAAAATAGTTGTTAAAAATTCTTTGTACATATTTAGTTGTCCGTTCTAAAAGGAGAAGCTGGCAAGCCTTCCTGATTGTATAAATTTGGATTTACAGGATTATCGGCCCAAGCATATCGTACATACATCGGATGCTGAATGGTATCATTCCAAACTACCACCGTATTGCCTACAATTTTTGCATTTGCCCATACAAACTTTTTATCGCTGCCAGCAATGGCAAATTCAGCTAAAGGTTCTAAATCTTTGCTTATTAAGCCTTTGCCAACATGTGAAAATGAAAGCACTATTTTATGCTGATTTATTTGATGCGATTGATAAATAGGACCGCTATAAACAATGTTTTCTTGATAAGCCATTTTTTGAGCGGCTAAAGCCAAACGTTCACCCACATCTTTTTTATTATCAGGATGAATGTCGTTCCATTCACCTAAATCGATAGCAGTAACCATTGCTGTATGGCTTGCAGACAAAGTTTTTAGTTGTGCTTCTCGTAACAAAGCCCAGTTGCTTTCAGATGGTAAATAATTGAATTCCATAAAGCCTGGTAATTGTACGTATAAAAATGGTAAACTATCTGTATGCCAATGTTTACGCCAATCTTGAATTAAAGACGTAAGTAATTGTGTATAGGTTTGTGGTTTTGAAGTATTGCTTTCGCCTTGATACCAACAAATTCCTTTTATTGCGTAATTGGTACATGGGGCTACCATTGCATTAAACAAAGCAGTTGGTTGGTTTTGAAGAGAAAAGTTATTGTTGGTAGCATTGTTAAATGGAGTAAACACTTCACCCACTTTATATTGCCATGTTCCTTTGATATCGATGGTATCTTTTTCTGTACATAAATAGTAGGGTTTGTCTGGCACAAATCCACCTTTATTTGTATAATTGGTTACCCGAATTACCAAAGTGTTTTTACCAGTATGTAGCCATCCTTTTGGAATTGTATACCTACGTTGAGGATATTGATAAGTAGTGTTTGCTACAAGTTTACCATTTATATACAATTCATCAGCATCAACAATTCTTCCTAAAAATATCTTTGCTTCCTTTTCACTAATAGATGTAGGAATTTCTATTTCTTTTCTATACCAAACAACTCCATTTAAATCTTTTATTCCTTGATCTTCCCAATAACCTGGAATATGTATTGAACGCCAATTTTTAGGTTGATATGCTTTACTAAACCATTTTATTTCACTCAATAAGCCAGCATCTTTTAGTTCTTTTGAAGCCGGTATGTTACTAGCTAAAATGCGTTTATGAACATAGTTAGTGTCTTTGTTTTGTTGAATAATGCTATCGAAGTAGTTAATATTTTGTAATCCATTTTCGCTTATCCAAGCTTCAATAGGAGTGCCACCAACACTTGCATTAATAATGCCAATTGGTACTTGGTATTGTTGAAATAATTTTTTTGCAAAGAAAAAAGCTACAGCAGAAAATGGCCGCACATTATTGCCTACAGCAGCTATCCAATGTCCGTTACGAATGTTGTTTTGAGGAAGTTGTAAATCTGTTGCTGTTGGAACTAAAAACTGCCGAATTTGTGGATAGTTAGCATTGTTAATGTCTTTGGCATACGTAACATCATGTATGTTCATTTGATGCACCATATTGCTTTGTCCGCTACAAAACCAAACATCGCCAAACAGTACTTCTTTCAGTAAAATGGTATTACTAGCAACAATGTTAATGTTGTATGGACCACCTGCTTTTGTTGGTGGAAAATATACTTGCCAATTGCCTTTTTCATTTGCTTTTGTATTATATTTTTTATAGTTAAAATATACAGTCACCTTTTCGTTGGCTTTTGCCCAGCCCCAAATTTTAATGGGTTGATCACGTTGCAATACCATACTATCGCTCACCAATTGAGGAAGTTTTACTTCAGCTCTTAATGAACTGGTAGCGGTAAATATGCACACAATTAATAAACAGTATTTAACTACAAGCATCATTCGTATTTGTAATGATTAATAATGATTGTACATAAGTTTAAAACCCAATTGAATTACCTCCGTCTACAGGTAACACAACACCTGTAATATATTTAGAGGCATCTGTTGCTAAAAACAAGGCGGCATCACCAATATCAGACGGATTGCCCATGAAGCCCATTGGTGTTCTGCCAAAAACTTTTGCCTTCCGTTCTGCATCGTTGTTTAGAGCTTTTGCACTCATATCTGTAGCAATAAATCCAGGAGCAATGCAGTTTACACGAATGCCATTGGGAGAAAGTTCTACAGCCATTGCTCTTGTCATACCTTCTATTGCACTTTTAGATGCTGTGTATGCAATTACCTTAGGAATGCCATATTGAGAAGCCATTGAACTTATATTAATAATGCTTCCTTTTTTCTTTTTTAGCATACGTTTAATTACTTCTCTTGATAATGCAAACATGGCGTTTACATTGGTATGCATAATTTGTAAAAAGTCTTGATCTGTTACTTCTATCAAATCTTTTTTACCATTTATTCCTGCATTATTTACCAAAATATCTATGTTTCCATATTGTTTATACAAGTCTTTTACTAAGTTAGGAATAGTAGCAAGATTGTTTAAATCGAATGCAACTGTGTAACATTTTTTTCCTAATTTCTTTTGTGCAGCAGCCAATTTTTGCTCATCTCTTCCAATAATGATGGTTTCTATACCAGCATTTACAAAACAGGCTGCAATGGCTAAACCAATGCCAGAAGCACCACCTGTAACAATTGCAGTTTTTTTTCCTTTTATCATCATGTGAACTTTATTTTTTGATTTGGGTGTGAATGGTGAACTTAATTTCCATTACCAGGGGCGTACGGAAATTTGTAGTTTTTATATGTTTCAAGTGAATGTTTAGGCCGACTATAATTTGATGGAATAGGCATTTTAGAAAATGTTTGAAAGTATAGTAAACAAGCATCTTTCCACCAAACTGCTTCTTCGTATTGAATTTGTAAAAACTGTTTTACTTGTTCAAATCGTTCTGCATCAATACTATTTTGTAGCGATAGCCATTGTTGTTGCATAGTTTTTACTTCCAATACACCTTCGTTGTATTGATGGCACATTTCTTCCCATAGGGTTCTGCCTGTTTTCATACGATGATTCCAACTTACATGATGAAACCACAACAAATATTTATCATCACAGCTATTGCTATCTTTCCATTGTGCTTGTACTAATGGTGCATATTGTGATAGTGCATTGCTTCCACTAATGGTTCTATCAAATCCAACTCCATATTCATCGGCTTTATGATAATACACAGGATTCCAATCGGCTCTTTCCAATGAATTTCCCCAAGGAAGTGGACCATAATGATGTCCGTTTCCCATTATGTGATGCAAACCCAATGGTGTCATATATTTTACCATTACTTCGTAAGAATGCATCATCATTTCAAGTATTGGTTTTCTACTGTTTTTATTTTGTGTAAATGTTTGTACAATCCATTCTTCTGCAATATTTTCTGCTGTTAATTCATGATTCCAAGCCAATCTGCCAAAGGCATACCAATTGGCTTGTGCAAAAGGATGTCCACACCAATTGATATCGTTGCCAATATTGGCAACGCCAGCAATACCATTAATTGTATGATTGTTAATAGTACCTTGTATAATCTTATCAATCGTTGTTCCTTTGCCATTAGTATACGTATCAGTAGATAAAATTTCTTTAAACATAGGTGCTTGATATACTAGGTGTGTGGCTTGACCAAGATATTCTTGAGTTAGTTGAAACTCCATCATTAAAGGTGTTTTAGGCATGGCACCAAAAAGTGGATGAAATGGTTCTCTTGGTTGAAAATCGATTGGTCCATTTTTTACTTGAACCAACACGTTTTTATGAAATTTTCCATCTAATGGCGTAAACTCGTTATAAGCTTGTTTAAAGCGATCTTCAGCTGTTTCATGGCTATATACAAATGCACGCCACATAATAATACCACCAAATTTTGCTACTGCATTTGCCAACATATTTGCTCCATCTACATGGGTTCTATTGTAATTTTGTGGACCCGGCTGACCTTCACTATTTGCTTTAACCAAAAAGCCACCAAAATCTGGAATTAAGTCGTAAATTTCTTTTGCTTTATTATTCCACCAATTTCGAACATTTTCGTTTAAAGGGTCTGCAGTTGCTAAGCCACCAATTTCAATAGGAGCAGAGAATCTTGCAGTTAGGTACACTTTTATTCCATAAGGTCTAAACACATCAGCTAATGCTTTTACTTTTATCAAATAATCTTTTGTAAGTACAATAGCATTTGCATTTACATTGGTTAAAACAGTGCCATTTATTCCAATAGAAGCATTTGCTCTTGCATAATCAATGTAGCGTTGGTCGATATAATTGGGTAATGTATGCCAATTGAAAATGGAAATACCTGAATAGCCTCGTTCTACATACCTATTTAAGTTATCCCAATGGTTTAAAATGCGTAAGTTATTGGAAGGATTGCTAACAATATGAAGCAACTCTATTGATTGTTCTGTTTGTAATAATCGTAAAAAGTGAAACGTTGCGTAGAGTAAACCAATGTTCGATTTTGATTGAATAAGTATTTGTTTTTTGAAAATATTTTTTTGTGTAACAATGCTAAACCCCTCTTGTGTATTGAGTTTTGTTGATTGTTGTATGGTAGAGAATACAATGTCGGCCTTTGAAATATTGTTTGTAAACTGAATTTTTTTATGCAATAATCCACCTAATCCTTTTGTTAACTCTTGTTGAATTATGGTATGTGTTGCTGTATTGTTTTCGAGATAAATCAAGTTTATTTGTTGTGAATACTGTTGAAGTAGGTTTTTGTTCTGAATGGTTTTGTATCGTAACCATAAATCATAGCCATTTTCGGCAAATGTGTTTTGACTAATGCAAATAATTATAGATAAAAAAAGAATGATTTTTTTCATACGATATTATTTTTTTAACGAAGAATTTCTAACAATTAATTCTGAACGAATCACAATGGTTTGTGTATGCTGAATGTTAGAAATTCCTTTTAAATGGTTTACTAAATTAATGGCGGCTATTTCGCCCATATCTGTACCTGGATAATGAATGGTGGTTAACTGCGGTTCTACAATTTTGCTAATAGAATCGTTGTTAAACCCAACAATGGCGATGTCTTCAGGAATTTTTACCCCAAACTCTTTTAAGGTTTGCATGCATACAGCGGCAGAAAAATCGTTTGTTATAAAAGCTCCATCAGGAAGTGGATTCATTTGTACTATTTCTTTTGCAGCTTCTACACCACATTGCTCACTTAAATCTTTTATCAGAATCAAGCTTTTATCCAATGGAATATTGTTATCAAACAGTGCATCTACATAGCCTTTATACCTTTGTGCGTAAACATTTCTTTTTTGATTTGCAGTAACCAAAACAATTTTTTTGCAACCCTGTTCTATCAAATGCTGTGTAGCCTGATAACCGCATTTATAATTATCAATAATTACTTTTGTGTAATCGTGTTTTTCTTCAACACGGTCAAAAAATATAATTGGAATAGCTCTATCTTCAAATTGTTTAAAATGTTCAAGATTTTTGGTGTTGAAAGAAAGTGAAGCAATAATTCCATCTACTCTTTTATGAAATAAGTTGTTAGCGTTTGCAACTTCTTTTTCATAGTTTTCAGAAGAGTGAGCAATAATAATATCGTAATTGGCTTCTGTGGTAACCTTTTCAATGCCAGCAAGAACCGATGTAATGAAGTTACTGTTTAATTCATGAACCATTACACCAATAGTATTGGTTTTTTGCTTGCGTAAATTGCTTGCGAAATTGTTGTGTCTATAGCCTAATTCTTTGGCGGCATCTTTTATTTTCTTACGGGTATTTTTATTTATTGCAGGATGATCTTGCAAGCCACGGCTTACTGTTGCCGATGAAATATCTAGCTTTTGAGCGATGTCGTAAATAGTAACTTCTTTCTTTTGTTTCATCTCTTTTTTTGCAATCGGTTGCGTAAAAATCGCAAAAAAAAGTGAATTACAAATTTTTCTTTTTAAGTGAAGATTCTCTAATTATTAAATCTGATCTTAAAAGGATGGTATTGGTGTGCTTAATATTTGTAATGCCATTTAAATGATTAATAAGGTTGTTTACAGCTAATTCTCCTACTGCATAGCCAGGATAATTAATGGTGGTAAGGTTGGGTTTTATTATTTTACTAATGGGGTCGTTGTTAAAGCCTGCAAATGCAATTTCATTTGGAATATCTATACCTGCTTCTAAAAGTTTAATCATACAATGAGCTGCAGAAGTGTCGTTGGCTGCAAAAACACCATCGGGTTTTTCTTTCAATCCTAATATGTATTCGCCTGCTTTTGAACCAGCTTCTTCGGTTAAGTTACTTGTATAAATTAATTTTTCTTCAATCTTTAAGTGATTGTCTTTCAGTGCTTGTTTGTAACCTTTTAACCGTTCTTCATACACATTTCTCAATGTATTTCCGCCTAAATGTAAAATACGTTTGCACCCTTGTTGTATCAAGTGTTCAGTAATAGAATAGGCGGCTTTGTAGTTGTCTATTACAATACTAATGCAGTCGTTGTGTTGAAAAGATCTGTCGAAGAAAATAATAGGAATGCCTTTGTTGATGAATTGTTCGAAATGACTAATTCCATCTGTATCAAAAGCAAGAGAAACCAATAGTCCATCTACTCGTTTGTTAAACATGGTATTGGCGTTTGCTTTTTCTTTTTCAACACTTTCAAGCGATTGGCTAATAATAAGATTGTAGTTTTCTCTGCTTGCAGCGTCTTCCATTCCTGCAAGAACCGAAGCCATAAAATAGCTATTTAATTTGGGTACAATAACGCCAATAGTATTGGTACGCTTGCTTCTTAGGCTGCTTGCAAACATGTTAGATCGATAACCTAATGCTTTGGCCGCTTCAAATATTTTCTTTTTGGTATTCTTATTAATGTTTGGATGGTCTTTTAATCCTCTGCTTACCGTAGTGGCAGAAATGTCTAAGTACTCTGCTATATCGTAAATGGTAATCTCTTTTTCTTCAGACATTTTTTTGTTTTTACAAAGGAAAACCGATTTTTTCAAAAAAAAAATTGCAATCGGTTGCAATTTTGAAAAACTTTCCTATATTCGATTTGTCAAACTAGCATCTGCATCCTTGCCAAAACAAAAAACGATTATTCATGCAGCCAATTAGACTATCCATCAACGCACCCAATTTCAGCGTTCCCAACCATTGTTATTTAATTATTTGGTACTCTTTTGTTGCCTTCTACCAATTAAATAGCAGCTAAAATTTAATTCCACAACACACAACATTTATTACGAATATTAACAAACAAGCCTTATGAAAATTTTTTCACACAAAAAGTTCGTCAACCAAACTTTTTTTTCATTCAATACCAATAGTGGTAACTATTTGAAACTACTGTTGGTAGCATTCTGTGTAATGGTGTATCCATTTTTAGCACTTAGTCAAGAAAAATTAAAAATTGTAGGTAGGGTTATTGCTGAAGATAATAGGGCATTGTCTTCTGTTTCGGTTTTTATTAAAGGACAAAGATCGAATGTTGTAACTGATGAAAATGGAAATTATACGATAGAAGTAGCGAAAGGGTCAACACTGGTTTTCTCTTTTATAGGATTTGAATCGAAAGAGGTAAAAGTTGAAAGTGTAACTAACATAAATATTGTACTAACATCTGTTAAAAATGATTTAGAAACAGTAGTAGTTGTAGGTTATGGAACACAACGAAAAAAAGATGTAACAGGTGCTGTTGTTTCGGTAAGTGAAAAAGCATTGAGAGAGGTTCCTGTTGCAAACGTTCAACAAGCTTTACAAGGTAGGGCAGCTGGTTTGGAAGTACAAACTGTTGGTAATCAGCCAGGTGCAGGTACTTTAATAAGAATTAGAGGTGCAAGATCAATCACTGGTTCTAATGATCCGCTTTTTGTGGTAGATGGAATTCCATGGGAGGGAAGTTTAGCTGATTTAAATCCGAATGATATTGCTTCGATTGATATATTGAAAGATGCATCTGCAACAGCAATTTATGGAAGTCGTGGAGCCAACGGTGTAATTATAGTTAGTACCAAAAAGGGCAAAAATGGTGAAGCTAGGGTTTCGTATAATGGCTATCATGGAATAGGTAAAGTAGCCAATCCTTATCCTGTTTTTAATGCAGCAGAATATCAAGCAATGAGAAATATTTCTCCATGGGGGCAAGGATATTTACAAGCCGAACTTGATGGAATTGCAAAAGGAACAAATACAAATTGGCAAGATTTAATGTACAATAATTCATTACGTTCTGATCATAATATTAGTGTTTCTGGTGGCTCTAATAATACCACTTACTCTATTGGTGGCAATTATTTTAAAGAAACATCTGCATTACCTGGAGAAGATTTTACCAGATATAACGTGAGAGGAACCATTGATACCAAAATTGGTTCAAGAATTAAAATTGGATTAAACACTTTAAACTCACTCAGCCTTAATGGTGGTTCTCAATTTGTTTCTGGTTCATCTATGTTTAGAAATATTGCATTAACGCCTTTAACATCGCCTTACAATGCCGATGGAAGTTTAAATCTTTATCCTGCAGGAAATATTGATGATTTGAATGGCTCTGATAGATATACGCCTCTTTTATTAAGAAACGGTGGCGAAAATAGATGGGTTGATAGAGTTAGAAGATTAAGAACAATTAATAACTTTTATGGTGAAATAGAATTTATAAAAGGACTACGTTACCGTGTAAACTTTGGATTAAATTATGCTCAGCAACATGGGGCACAATTTAGAGGTTCTGACCAACCCAATAACCCTAGTTATTTTAGACCTGCACAAGGAAACATTGCTCGTGTTTCGAATGGAGAAACATGGGGCTATACACTCGAAAACCTAATTTATTTTGATAAAACAATAAAAAAGCACAAAATAAATTTCACAGGATTATACAGTATCCAAGAAAATCAATCTTTCGACAATTTTGTTCAAAAAGATTCGATAACAGAAGATTTTGTACAATGGTATAATTTATCACTTTCTACACCTATTAACGGAACCAATACTTCTATAGGTGGTGGCGAAAGTAGATGGGCATTAATCTCCTACATGGCTAGACTAAATTATAGTTTTGATGATAAATATCTTTTAACCTTAACAGGTAGAATTGATGGGTCTTCTAGATTGGCAAAAGGAAATAATTATTTTACGTACCCTGCAATTTCAGCTGGTTGGAATATAGATAACGAATCATTTTTAAAAAATGTAAAAGAAATCAGCACATTACGTTTACGAGCTGGTTGGGGAAAAACATCTAACCAAGCAATTGCACCTTACGCATCTTTAGGGCTTGTAAGTAACAATAATGGGTTAGCAGCAGGAAATACAGGTGGAAATATTATTCGATACAATTTTGGTCCTACAATAATTACTGGTTATAACTTAGTGAACTTACCCAATCCTAATTTAAGATGGGAATTTACAAATACGTTAAACTTAGGTATCGATTTTGGTTTTTTTAAGAATAGAATAACTGGTTCTATAGAGTATTATAATGCACAAACAGATGATGTTTTATACAATGTTACCCTTCCTGTTACTTCTGGTGTAGCGGGTGCATTTCAAACCAATGTTGGTAAAATAGAAAACAAGGGTTTTGAGTTGTCGTTGTCATCAATCAACTACACCACTAAAGATTTTCGTTGGAGTACCGATTTTAACTTATTCTTCAATAGAAATAAAGTGCTCCGTTTAAGTAACAATATTACTCGTGATATTGGTAATCAATTACATGTTGGTTATCCATTATCAGCAATTTGGGATTATCAAAAGTTAGGTATTTGGCAAATTTCTGAAGCAGCCGAAGCGGCAAAATTTGGTGCTCGTCCAGGTCAAATCAAATTGTTAGATTATGGTGGTGCAGCTGATGGTAAGCCAGATGGAATCATTAATACAGCAGATCAACATATTATTGGTAATGGTGATGCAAGTATTCAAGGTGGTATGACTCAAAGAATAACCTACAAGAATTTTGATTTTTCAACGGTGTTTTATGCACGTTTTGGTGGTACATTAATTAGTCAAGTTCATCAACCAAATGCTGCGTTTTTAACAATTATGGATGGTAGAAGAAATAGTTTAAAAGTAGATTATTGGACTCCTACAAATCCAACCAACTGGTTTCCAATGCCACAATCTGTAATTAGTCCACAAAGTACAGCATGGTCAACGCTTGGTTATTACGATGCATCATTCTTAAAAATTAGAAGTATTAATCTAGGCTACAATTTACCTGCAAGTATATTGAAGAAAATGAAAATTCAAAATGCAAGGGTATATGCTACTATAGATAACGTTGCTATTCTGTTTTCACCTTATTACAACCAAACTGGTATCGATCCTGAAGGAACAGGTCAAGGAAACCAAGGTGTTTCAAATCCTGGTAATATCAGAGGTGGTGGAAATGGTGCAGTTACTATTGGTTTAGCTACACCACAAAGACGCACTTTCACTTTTGGAGCAAACATTACTTTATAAAAATGATGGATATAGAAGATTAAAACATTCTAATTCAACTCGTAAAATTTAAAATAATAAAAAATGAAAAATAAATTTATTATAACAACACTTTTGGCAAGTATTATACTTGTGAATTCGTGTTCCAAAAAATTGGAAGAAAACCCTTACACAGTATTTACAGCAGACTTTTTTAAAACAACTTCTGGTTTTCAATCTGGTATTGTTGCTTTATATTCTGGATTACGTTTTATATACGGGCCAGAAGGTGCTGTTGCATTGAGTAGTGTAGGTACCGATGAATGGACTTATGCTGAACAACCAAGAAACGGAGCAGGTGGTACACAAGATTTCTTAGCTATGGGGCAATACACTTTAGACAATGGCAATGGCTCAATTTTAACCCCATGGAATAGAAGTTTTAACAACATTAATATTGCCAATGGATTGGTAGAATTTGCTCCAGAAGTACCCATTTCAGATGCTGAAAGAAATAGATTTTTAGCAGAAGTACGCTGTTTAAGGGCTTACTATTACTTAAATTTAGTACAATATTTTGGAGCTGTACCAGTAGATTTAGGCAGTGGCGAATTAAAATTTAATCGTAATCCGTTTCAGGGCTTCAACAGACTACCTGTTGATCAATTATTCGTAAAAAATTATCAAGTAATTATCGACGATTTAATTTTTGCAACACAAAACTTACCAGATACAAGACCAACAAATGCATTTAGATTATCTAAATCTGCAGCCTTTCATTTATTAGCAAAAGCATATATCCACAGGGCTTATTCAACAGCCAAGCAACCAACCGATTTTCAAAATGCATTTACGGCTGCAACAGAACTATTGAATAATCAAACCAAGTATGGTGTTGCATTACAACAAGATTTTGCTAGAGTTCATGCTCCAGGAAATGATTACAATTCTGAAATTTTATTTTCAGCAGAAAGAATACCTGGCAATTTTGGAGCAAATGAAGTAGGAACGGAAAATAGTATTGGTGGTGGCAAAGGGGTAGATGCAGCAAATGATTTTTGTGGTGATTACACGGCTGTTAGAGCTCCATTAAATTCTTCTGCAACACAACCTGTAGGTACTAGAACAGTATTATATGGACGACCTATTAGGAGATTTTGCCCCACACCTTGGTTATACAATGTTGCATTTGCAGATAAAGTGAATGATAGTAGATATGAAGGCTCTTTTAGAACAACATATATAGCATCTGTAACTGGTGGTGGTTTTACAGCAAATGTAGATACCGCTTTTATAATGGCACTTACCAATAGAATTGCAGATTCATTAAATGGTGTATTGCCAGTAGGCCCAAGATTAAAACCTTATCGTGTAATTGCACCAAGAGAATTTTATTTTATTGGTGGTACAGTAGATGCAGCAGTTACAAGAAATATGTATCCAAGTTTAAGTAAGTATGAAGATCCGAATAAGCTAGATCCCAATTTTACGGGTTCTCGTCCTTTTCCTATATGTAAATTAAGTGAAACTTATTTGTTAGCTGCTGAAGCTGCTATTAACATTGGTAGAGGGGCAGATGCAGTAACGTATATCAATGTTTTGAAACAAAGAGCTGCGTTTAGACAAGGCTTATCTACTGCTGAAATTACTGCAAGATTTAACAATATACGAGTAGTTTCTGCTGCCGATGTAACACTCGATTTTATTTTAGACGAAAGAACAAGAGAGCTATGTGGAGAATCGAATCGTTGGCCTGATTTAGCTGTTAGAGGTAAATTGATTGAAAGAGTTCGTTTGTACAATACGGATGGAGCTTCTCGAATTCAACCTTTTCATGCATTAAGACCAATTCCATTAAGTCAATTGAACAATACCAACGATCCTGACAAAGCAAAATATCAAAATCCAGGTTATTAATTTAATAAAATTAAGTATATGAAATTTCAAATTCTAAAATTATCACTTGTAATGTCACTGTTTATAGTGTCATGTCAAAAAGATCCTTACATCAATACACTTTCAGAAGGAAATTTCGCTGCTGATACGGCCATTGCTTTAAAAAATGCAGCACAATTTCCAATGGGAGTAGCCATAAATAGAGGCTTGTATGGCGTAAATGCAACTTACACATTAGTTGCTGATAGAGATTTTAATTCATTCACTTTCGAAAACGAAATGAAGCATAGCTCAATCGTACAATCTAATGGAACATATAATTATGCCCAAGCAGACGCATTGTTAAATGCAGTTCCTGCAGGTACTGCTATTTATGGACATGTACTTGCATGGCATTCTCAGCAAAGAGGCGATTATTTACGTCAATTTTCTGGAATTACTGTACCAGCTGCTGCAGAATTACTTTCTAATCCTGGTTTTGAAAATGGTCTTACCAATTGGTCTGTTTTTAATACTGGTAATCCTGCTGGAACTTCTACAATTACTGCAACCACAACAACAAGTGAAGTAAGAACTGGAACCACAGCAATGAAAGTAGTAAACCCAATCGGTTATGCTGGTAGTCAGTGGAGAGTGCAAGTTTCAAGTGCTGCTTTTACAACAGTACCAGGTAGGCAATACACTATTTCATATTGGGTAAGATCTACTACAGCAGGCGGTTCTATTCGATTATCAACAGGACCAACTGCACCACAATATCAAGGAGATCAAACTATTGGAACTACATGGCAACAAGTTACTTGGACAATTACAGCTTCAATAGCTTCTACTACTTTTTTATTCGATTTAGGTCAATCTGCCAATACCTATTTAATTGATGATGTAAGCGTAAAAGAAGTAATTACAGCACCATCAGGAGCAAGTGTAACTGCAAAAGTAGACGAAGCACTTCAAACCTATGTTTCTAACATGGTGAATAGATATAAAAATAGAATTAAGGCTTGGGATGTTGTAAATGAAATGTTTACAGAAAACGGTGAAATCAGAAACAACAACAATACGCCACAAACAGCCACCAATGGTATACCAGATAATGGATGGTTTGTTTGGAGTAATTATTTAGGAAGAGATTTTGGTTTAAAAGCATTTAACTATGCTAGAACAGCCGATCCTGCAGCCGATTTATTTATAAATGATTTTAATTTAGAAACAAATCCTAGAAAATTAGACTCTTTAATAGCATATGTAAATGAAATAAGAGCAAAAGGTGCTAAAGTAGATGGCATTGGCACTCAAATGCATATTAACTGGAATACCAATTATGGCACAATTGAAGATATGTTTAAAAAATTAGGAGCTACAGGTTTAAAAATTCGTATTACAGAATTAGATATTGCTACGGTTTTAACAAGTGCAGCTGGAACTGCAACGCCACAACTACAAGCGTATCAAGCAAAAATGGCAAAATTTGTAGTAGACATGTATTTAAAATATGTGCCAAAAGCTCAACGTGCAGGTATTACTATTTGGGGTGTGCATGATAACTCTAGTTGGAGATTTAGAAATGGAACAGAGTTTCCTTTATTCTATGATGGCAATTTTAAAAGGAAGCCAGCTTATACAGCTATTCTAGAAGCATTGAAAAATCAATAATAGAGATATTTAATATTGAGTAGAATAATATTTTAGCTGTTTATCTTTTCTTATCCATGGCTATTCATCTTTTTGGTGAATAGCCTTTATAATAAAATATTATGATGACACAAACAATGCGTTGGTTTGGGCCAACCGATCCAGTTAGTTTATGGGATATTCGCCAAGCTGGATGTACAGAAGTTGTAACTGCTTTGCATCAAATTCCTGTTGGAGAAATATGGACTATTGAAGCAATTCAACAACGAATAGCAGAAATTGAATCTGTTGGACTTGAGTGGAAGGTAATAGAAAGCCTACCCGTTAGCGAAGCTATTAAACAACAAACGGGTAATTATTTACAACATATTCAAAACTACCAGCAAAGTTTACGTAATGTAGCTGCTTGTGGTTTAAAAGTAGTTACTTACAATTTTATGCCCATTTTAGATTGGGTTAGAACAAATGTTAGCTATACATTACCCAACAGAAGTAAAGCACTTTATTTTGAACGGCTTGCATTTATAGTATTTGATTTGTTTTTGCTAAAACGGGCTAATGCAATTGAAGATTATTCTGCCGAAGAAGTGGCTCTTGCTACAGACAAATTTATATCGATGACAGAAGCTGAAAAAGATACGTTAATGAGCAATTGTTTATTGGGTTTACCCGGTAGCAGTGAGGCTTTTACAAGAGAATCGATAATTGATGCGTTACAGCAGTATGCTAATATTGATGCATTGCAGTTAAAAGAAAATTTATACTATTTTCTTGAAAAAATAATACCTGTTGCAGAAGAATTGGGACTTAAAATGGCTATTCATCCAGATGATCCACCATACTCTGTTTTGGGATTACCAAGAATCGTAAGTACGGAAAAAGATTTAGAAGAATTACTGTTAGCAGTACCATCACCAGCAAATGGATTGTGTTTTTGTACAGGTTCTTTAGGTGCAAGAAAAGATAATAACGTATTGAAGATGATGCAAAAATTTTGCGATAATATTCATTTTTTACATCTACGTAATACCAAAAATGATGGTGATGGTAATTTTTATGAAGCCAATCATTTAGAAGGAGATGTAGATATGTATGCCATAATTAAAGAAGCACTACAAATAATGAAAAGAAGAAATGTAAGCTTACCCATGCGTCCAGATCATGGGCATCAAATGTTAGACGATTTAAACAAACAAACTTATCCCGGATATTCTGCAATTGGTAGGTTAAAAGGCTTGGCAGAATTACGTGGTGTTGAATTTGCAATTGCTAAAAATTTGGCTTTAATATGATAAAGCAATTCATTTTTTTCATTTTTTTTCTGGGTTCTTACAGTCATTTGCTGTCGCAATATTTTGTTAATCCAATACTTTCAGGTTTTTATCCAGATCCTTCTATTTGCAAAGCTGGAAAAGACTATTATTTGGTTAATTCTTCCTTTGCATATTATCCAGGATTACCTATTTTTCATAGCAACGATTTGGTAAACTGGCAACAAATAGGATCTGCTTTAAACAGACCTGAACAGCTGAATTTAAAAGGTGCAGGTGTTTCTAGAGGATTATTTGCACCTGCTATAACTTATCATAAAGGTGTTTTTTATATTGTATGCACACTTATAGATAAAGGTGGCAATTTTGTAATTACGGCTACCAATCCTAAAGGCCCATGGAGTAATCCTGTTTGGCTACCAGAAATTAACGGCATCGATCCATCACTTTTTTTTGATGAAAATGACAAAGCATATATTCTTTACAACAGTATTCCTCCTGATAATATTTCAAAACACGATGGTCATAGAACTATTCGTATCAATGCATTTGATTACAAACAATTAAAGGTAATTAGTGATAATAAAATTATTATAAATGGAGGAACAGATATGGCTAAAAAAACTGTTTGGATAGAAGGGCCACATTTGTTTAAAAAAGATAATTGGTACTACTTAATTTGTGCTGAAGGAGGAACAGGCTTTAATCATTCAGAAGTTGTATTTAGAACAAAAGATTTGAATGAACCATTTGTTTCGTTTGAAAAAAATCCGATTTTAACACAACGACATTTAGATAAGGATAGAAAAAATCCGATTACAACTACAGGACATGCAGATTTTGTAGAAGATAATCAAGGCAATTGGTGGGCTGTTTTTTTAGGATGTAGACCGTATGAGAAAAATTTTGTGAATACAGGAAGAGAGACGTTTATGGCTCCTGTTGAATGGAAAGATGGTTGGCCAATTATTAATCCAAATTTTGAAGAAATACAATATCAATATCCGATAGTAAGTAAACGAAAAAAAGATATTGAACCATTTAATGGTAATTATTTGTTTAGAGACGATTTTAATTCTTCTACACTCAACCATCGATACCTTTTTTAAGAACTGTTTTTAATAAATGGTATCATATTCAACAAGGAAAACTAGATATTCAACTACAATCTATTACTTGCAATGAAACAAGTAATCCATCATTTATTGGATTTAGGCAGCCACATTTAAAGGGTTATGTTGCCACTTCAATGCGTTTTAATCCATCTTCAGAAAACGAGCAAGCTGGTCTGCTAGCGTTTCAAAATGAACAACATTATTATTTTTTATGCAAAACAATCGTTAATCAAAAACCAACTATTCAACTTTGGAAAAGTGCAGTAACAAAACAAAATAAACAACAAGAATTACTAAAAAGTTGTACAATCAACGTTCCTTTATCACACCCCATTTATTTTAAAATAGAAGCCAATGGTAACTACTATAGTTTTTATTATGCAGTTCAACAACATCAATGGCTTTTATTACAAAACAATGTAGACGCTCGTTTTTTAAGTACAGAAGTAGCTGGAGGCTTTGTAGGTACTATTTATGCCATGTATGCAACTGCTAATGGTGTAGTAAGTAATAATATAGCAAGTTTTAATTGGTTTGAAGTAAAAAGTAACGATACTGTTTATACCAATTTGTTCAAAAAATAAAGGTGCATTAATCTGTGTTTAATGCACCTTTATTTTATAAAAGACAATCAATGTTTATTTCTTAGGTTTTACTCCCAAATAGCCGCCCATCCATAAACCAACAAGCCCCCAACCAACAACAGCGTCTATTAAATCGGCTGTTAAACCAAACGATTCGTTCCAGATTCTATTGGTTACAGATGTATTCATAAATACAATTAATCCTACAAAAACCGATGAAACAAAAAAAGTAAATAACCCCCAACCTTCCATTTTTGAGAAAATCCATGATAGTAAACCCACCATTACAATATTGGTAAGTAAGCTAATAATAATTCTACCAATAATATCTCCAGTATAGTTTTTATGATACACAATTTCAGCCCAAGGTCTTCCTTCTTGTGCATCTTTTAAGCGTTGTTGTTCTTTAGGCGTTGAAATCAAGGGCACAGTTGGTAATAGATATTGCCCTTCCTCTTGCAAATTTTCATTCAA
The DNA here is from genome assembly GCA_051861445.1 of Chitinophagaceae bacterium. GTDB lineage: Bacteria > Bacteroidota > Bacteroidia > Chitinophagales > Chitinophagaceae > Parasediminibacterium. The sequence goes on from JBHYCS010000020.1 coordinate 59,597, forward strand.
TAGTTTTAAAATACTATCTTGTTGAGGCGTATATTTTTGGGTATCTCTATGTAAATGAAATACATTATACGAAAATACTTGCCATACAAAAATGATGATTCCCCCAACTACAGAACTGATAGCTACTTTTTTCATGGTATTGACTTTTATTTCGTTAAGACAGTTTTTTGGTTGTGCTAATTTATCAATAATTCAATCATATAGCCAATAAGAATTCTTGGAATCAAGTGTTTCAATGATAAATGGCTAATAATAGTTAATTTATAAACAAAACTTATAGACTTTATCTATATACATCGAAATAAAAACGAGGCTATCAATATTTGACAAATGTGATAGCCTCGTTTATGAAATCTACTTATAAATCGAAAATTACAAGTAGCTTAGGTTGGTTTTAGGAGTAAGCGTTAGCAGCGTTTCATACATTAATCTAATGGTGCTATCAATATCATCTTTATGTAACATTTCAACAGTTGTATGCATATAACGTAATGGAATAGAGATTAATACACTTGGGCATCCATCATTTGCGTAAGCAAAGCTATCGGTATCTGTACCTGTACTTCTACTTACCGTACGCATTTGTAATGGAATGTTTTTCTTTTCAGCTACATCTTGCACCAATTGCAACAATTTATTGTGAACAGCAGGTCCGTAACAAGGTGAAGGGCCTTTACCACATGCAACATCACCTTCAATTATTTTATTAATCATTGGTGTTTGTGTGTCATGTGTAACGTCGGTAATAATAGCAACGTTAGGTTTTATTCTACGGGCAATCATTTCAGCACCACGTAAACCAATTTCTTCTTGTACTGCATTTACAACATATAAACCAAAAGGTAATTTTTGTTTGTTTTCTTTTAATAAACGAGCAACTTCTGCAATCATAAATCCACCAATTCTATTATCCATTGCTCTTCCAATGTAAAAACCGTTGGCTAATTCATCAAACCCATCTTGATAAGTAACTACAGCACCCACATGAATACCCAATTCTTCCACTTCTTTTTTACTTCTTGCTCCACAGTCTAAGCAAAGATTTTCCACTTTTGGTTGTTGTTCTTTTTCGCTTCCACCCAATCTTGTGTGAATGGCAGGCCATCCAAAAACAGCTTTTACAGCTCCTTTTTTTCCATGAATTAGTACACGCATGGCTGGAGCAATTTGATGGTCTACACCTCCATTTCTTTTTAAATAAATTAAACCTTCTGCATTAATGTAGTTTACAAACCAACTAATTTCATCACAATGAGCTTCAATTACTACTTTAAAAGGAGCATCTGGATTAATAACGCCAACAGCTGTACCATAAGGATCGGTAAAATAAGTATCTACAAATGGCTTTATGTAGTTGAGCCAAAGTTTTTGTCCACCACTTTCAAAACCAACAGGCGATGGTGTATTGATATACTCTTTTAAAAAAGCCAATGATGTTGCATTAACAACCGGCTTTGTTTTTTCTGCTTCTTTTTTGGTACTAGAAGATTTTTTTTCTTTTGCCATTTTTTTTAATTTATACAAGTGAATGCAAAAATGCCCAATAATGCTTTTACCAACATTAATCCGTCAATAATTGCAAGATAATAGAGAATAGATTTACGTTGCTGCAAAGAAAGTGCAACAATTGTTAACAATATAAAAGGAATACAGTTTATAACGGTGATTGAAATAGAAAATGATTGGGTAAAACTGAAGATCGAATTTGCTAAAAATCCCACAACAATAAGTGGTATGATGATGGTGAAAATAGTTTTTCTTAATCCAATTCTTACTACAAAAGTTTTTAATTGCATGTTATAGTCTGCAGCATAATCTTTAATATCGAACATAATACAAAGAACAGAAATAAACATGCCATTTTGGATAAATAAAAAATAAGTAGAAAGATGAATTGTTGACGAAGAATATCCATGCAATATGGCAATTAGTATTGGAAAAATGGTAACGATGCTCGACCATACAAAACCAATAATAAACGGTTTAATAAATCCGATTGTTCTGATGTTGTGTACCGTAGAACTTCTTTCGATACCATAGTAAAAAAAAGCTGTAATAGCTGTCATTATTACAAAACTCAAAAGAAGAAAGGGTATTTGAGTCCACTGATTGTGTGTTTTAAATCCAATAAAACCCATGAATATAATGCTTATAAAAACATACATTTTTTGGGTAAACTGAATGTATTTTTTGTTTTGTTGATACCAAGCAATCCGTTGATTATCTACAGCATTATTTTGAGTTTGTAAATATGCTTTTGTGTAATAAACAACTGTTACTAAAAAAATAAGTAGATAATATAAAAATGGTAAATAGCTAAAAATACCTAAATGAAAAGCTGTTTCAATAGAAAGAAAAACAGCACAGAAACCGTAAAAATAATTGCCAAATAATATGGCTTGCATACATTTTTGCAAATACAACACCGCTATCTTGCTATTGCAATTGCAGGTGAAATAAGCGTATCACTTAAGTTTTTAGCTTTATCTTTTAAGCAAAATTTAAACCTGAGTGTATCATTTCTATTTTGACAAACCTGAAAGTCAGTACCTACTCTAAAGTTTATTTCAAAAATTCCTTTTTGATTTTTAGTTGCATTAAAAGCAGGAATTGGATAAAATGTTTTGTTGCTAGGTGGATTTGGGCAGTTTGTAAGTCTCGATTCTGTATCCAAATACAAAGTATCAATTACATCACCTTCTTTATCTGTAAATTCAATTTCAAAACGTAGATTTTCATTTTGAATAACAGATGTACTGCTAACACTTTTTAATGTTAATTGTGGTTTTGTTGTGTATTTATCTTTATTACAACTGAAGATAACTGTTGCAATAAAAAGTACGATCCATATTTTTGTTTTCATATTTTACTTTAATGTTGTCAAATTTAACTAAACTATTTTAACACTATCTAGTGCAATCTACTATCCTTAACAATATTTTTTCAGTTAATGAGCAAAATTTTTGCCAATTGGCAAATGATTGTTTTCAGTTTCAGTTTCAACAGAATCCAATATATCAACAATGGTGCACTCTATTAGGTTTAAAGCAAACCAATATTGCACAAGAAATTACCAATATTCCTTTTTTACCTATTTCATTTTTCAAAACCCATTCTATTGTTACCACAGAATTTACAGCAAGAGTAATTTTTGAAAGTAGTGGAACTACAAATACCATCAATAGCAAGCATTTAGTAAAAGACATTGCTATTTATGAACAAAGTTTTTTAAAAGCTTTTCGTCAATTTTATGGAGACGCTAGACAATGGTGTATTTTAGGATTGTTACCCTCTTATTTAGAACGAAACAATTCATCTTTAGTAGTAATGGTCGATCGTTTGATAAAACTTTCTAATCATCCCAAAAGTGGATTTTATTTACACAACATTGCAGATTTAGCAGCTGTTTTACAAGCATTAGAAGCAAAAAAACAACCAACATTATTAATCGGTGTAACTTATGCTTTATTAGATTTTGCAGAACAATATTCTTTTCAACTACAACATACAACCATTATGGAAACAGGTGGTATGAAAGGAAGGAGGAGAGAGTTGGTAAGAAATGAAGTACATGATATTTTAAAATCGAAATGGGGTGTTAATGCCATTCATTCAGAATATGGAATGACAGAATTGTTAAGCCAAGCTTATTCAAAAGGAAATGGTCGTTTTGAATGTCCTCCTTGGATGAAAGTAGTAGTGAGAGACGAAGAAGACCCACTTACTGTAAAACCTTTTGGAAGAGGAATTTTAAACATAATTGATTTAGCCAACATCTATAGTTGTTGCTTTATAGCTACTGAAGATGCAGGCATTGTGTACGAAGATGGAAGCTTTGAAGTTTTAGGAAGAGTTGACAACAGCGATATTAGAGGTTGTAGTTTAATGGTTTCTTAAATGGCTTTTAGTTTATTTTTCTTTACTTGTTAAATGGTTGTAATCTAGTAAAATGGTGTATAAAAATGTTACCGGTTCATGTTTGCTTTTAATACCAATCATTTGTTCAATCTTATACATTGCCTGCACAGCCAACATCGTGTTTCCACTTTTTTGAATATTGTTTAAAATTTCTTTTATCAACTGCATATCGCTATCTTTTAAATCTACAACTTCAGGATAGTTGGGCTCGTAGTTTTCTCCAATTTCTTCTACAAATAGTGTGTCTTCAAGTTTTGTTCTTGCAATCGTTTTTACCAAAGTTGTACCTGCAACAAGATCACCAACACGTTGATTATTTTTAGTAATTGCAACAACGATTAATGCAATGGTTGGAGAAAAAAGATTAAAGTCTACAATTCTAAAAATCCAACGCATTAAATATTGGCTTAAAGTTGGTTCATTTCCTCTGATGCTTACGACCTTCATTTTCATTATTCGTTTTCCAAATGATTGTCCATTTAAAAAAACTTCACAAAGCACATGGTAAAAGAAAACAGGAATTACCAAAAAAACGGTTAGCCAAAGGTTGTTTTGAACAAAATTTTTCAAATCGCTAAAGCCAATAAACATAATCATTCCTACTACATAAGCAATTACAATTAAGCGATCTAAAATAAAACCAACTACTCTTTCGCCCAAGCTTGCTAAATCGTATTCTACTTCAATATTTTGTGGTGTGGTAATAGAAATTGTGCTCATTTTATAAAATTAAGTAACAATATTTTTAAATTATTTGTTTTTGTACGCAATCATACACTATTTTTAGTTATTATATTTAATCTCCATGAGAGAATCTCTTTTTTTAAAACAAAATGCTGATAAATGGAAGCAGTACGAAATAGCTGCTAAAAACAATATTTCTGCCGATGAACTTGCTGAAAAGTTTATTGAACTAAGCGACGATTTAAGCTATGCCAAAACATTTTACCCCAAAAGCACAACCGTAAAATATTTAAATGGTTTGGCTGCTTCATTTCACCAAAAAATTTATGTAAACAAAAAAGATAAAAATAGTCGTGTTTGGTGGTTTTGGCAATACGAATTACCCTTTTTATTCAAACAATATCATCGTTTTTTTCTGTACTCATTTTTGTTTTTTTTAGTGTTTTGTTTAATGGGGGCTTTAAGTGCTAAATACGACGAAAATTTTGTAAGGTTAATTTTAGGCGATTCCTATGTAAATATGACTACTGAAAACATAGAAAAAGGTGATCCTTTTGGTGTATATAAACAAGACAGTGTAGATATGTTTTTTTCTATAGCATTTAATAATATTAGAGTGGCGTTTATAGCGTATATAATGGGCATATTTGTTTCTGTAGGTACAATTTACATGCTATTTTCTAATGGTGTAATGATGGGCTCTTTTCAATATTTTTTTATAGCAAAAGGCTTGGGTACACAATTTATTTTAGTAGTATTTATTCACGGCACATTAGAATTGTGGAGCATCATTATAGCTGGAGCCTCTGGTCTCATTCTAGGCAATAGTTTATTGTTTCCCAAAACATTTACAAGAATGCAAAGTGTATTAAAAGCTGGTAAAGATGGATTTAAAATAGTGTTTGGATTGGTGCCTATGTTTTTAGCCGCTGCTTTTTTAGAAGGTTTTGTAACCAAACACACAGAAATGCCCATCTGGCTAAGCATAGGTATATTGGTAATTTCTCTGTTATTTATAGGTTGGTATTTTATATGGTATCCAATAAAATTGGCTAAAAAAATTGAACATATACAAAGCGAAGAATATTCATTTAACAACAACAATCAAAACTTACTTCTATGGTGGAACAAAAAATTGAATTAAGAAAAATTAGAGATTTCGGTGAAATTTTTAATGACACATTTGCATTTATAAAGCAAGAATTTAAGCCTCTTTTAAGAGCATTTTTATTGATTGGCGGCTTTTTTATTTTAGCTGCTGGAATTTTAGGTGGAATTTATCAAGACGATTCTTTATCTGGATTGTTAAAACAGTTTCAATCTGGCTCATACAATGTTGAGGATAGGGTAGAAGATCCATTTCAGCGTATTTTTTCACCAATATATTTTCTACTGATTTTTTTATCAGTTTTAAGTTGGTTAGTAATTCGAATATTATTAGCCGTTTACATGAAATTATATGTAGCCAATGGCAACGAATCGCCAACGGTTGATGCTGTTTGGAAAAATACTTTGCCCTATTTAGTATCTGTTTTCTTCTATAGTATCGTCATTGGAATTTTGGTTATTATTGGTTCGGTTTTTTGTTTGTTACCAGGCATTTGGTTGTTGGTTGTGTTTGCACCAATTAATCTTGTTTTTGTAATAGAAGATGCATCTTTAGGTACGGCAATTAGTCGTTGTTTTCAGATCATAAAAGATAATTTTTGGGCATCTTTTGGTGTGTATATCATTGCTTATCTCATTTACTTTGTAAGTTCATCTATCATTTCGGTAATTGTAGGTGCAATTGCAGGAACTGCCTCTTATTTTTCAACTGGAGGAGATTTATCTAAAACAATCGGTATTGTTAGTGGTATTCTCAATATTTTTAGTCAATTGATGTATATCATATTCTTTGTTTCTGTTGCTTTACAATACTACAACTTGGTAGAAATTCAAGATGGTGATGGATTAATGAGTAGAATAGATACGCTGGGTAATCAAACCACAACAAATACAGAAACCGAAGAGCAATATTAATGCGTTATTTATTTACAGTTTTAATGATGATTGTTTGTGCTCAATTTTGTTGGGCACAATCGAACGTGGTTGAAAAAGATAGTTTGGAAAAAATAGTTATTAGAAGTATAGATATCAATAAGTATAAAAACGATAAAGATTTTAATTACGATAAAGTTGTTGTACAAGAAGAATCTTTATGGGATAAATTTTGGCGATTATTTTGGCAGTTTATCGACGATATTTTAGCTACTAAAAGTGGAAGAACAACTGTAAATATTACGTTGTTTTTACTAGCTATTGCATTAATTGGTCTGTTTGTTTGGAAGATTACGAAAATGAACAGAACCAGTATGTTTGGTAGAAATGCAACAGAACAAATTGTTTATACTGTAACTGACGATAATATTCATACTATTCATTTTGAATCGGCCATTCAACAAGCAATTGAGCAAGAAAATTATAGATTAGCTACACGTTTATTGTATTTACAAACGTTAAAACAATTAGCAGATAAAGGCCTCATTCAATGGCAGTTAAACAAAACCAATACTGCTTATTTAGCCGAAATGAAAACGCACTCAGCTAATGATATGTTTGTGCAATTAACACATCATTTCGATTATGTATGGTATGGAGAAACATTGCTAGAAAAAGAGCAATTTCTTCAAATTCAACTATTGTTTCACCAATTTAAAGAAAAGCTGTAGCAGATGAAAAGTTATAGATTCTTTACAATTGGTACTTGTTTTTTACTAGTTGTATACATTATTGCCAATATTTATAAACCTAAGCCCATCAATTGGAATTTAACACTGCAAAAAGCAGATAAAAATCCATTAGGAGGATATGTTTTATACGACCAATTGAGCAATATTTTTTCTAAAGCAAGTATTGGTAGTTATAGAGAGCCTGTTTACAATAGATTGCACAACAACAGTGTAAACAATACGGCTTATTTGTTGCTAGGGCCTTCATTAAATTTTTCAGACTTTGATGTAAACGAATTGGTGCGTTTTGTAAGCAATGGTAATTCAGTTTTGTTAAGTACATTCTCTATCAGCGATAATTTATCAGATACACTTGGCGTTCATATGGATGAAGAAGTTTTTGTACAATCCAAAAAGAGTGCCTATCGCTTTGTTTCACCTTTAGTAACAGACACTACATCTTATTACGACTTAGGTAATAAATTAGAATCACATGCCTATTTTGATTCTCTAAAAAATAAAAATCCAACAACCATTTTAGGGGTAAACAGCAGCAATAAACCCAACTTTATTCAAATAAAAATGGGAAAAGGTGTTTTTTACATTCATGCTACACCCATTGTGTTTTCGAATTATTTTTTATTGTATCAAAAAAATGCCCAGTATACTGCTACCGTTTTAAGTTTTTTACCCAAAGAAACCGAAACAATTTATTGGGATGAATATGCTAAACTTGGTAGGTCTGGTGCTCAAACACCTTTGCGTTTTTTCTTAGATCATTCAGTTTTGCGTTGGGTACTTTGGCTGTCTGTTATTGGAATGCTATTATTTGTTTTTTTTAATGGAAAACGAGTGCAAAGAATTATTCCCATTATTGAGCCGCTTTCAAACGCTACATTAGATTTTGTAAAAACAATAGCAGGATTATATTACAATCAAAAAGACAATAATAGTATTGCAAAAAAGCGATTGCAGTTTTGGTTAGAATTTGTTAGAAATCGCTTTCACATCAGTACAGAAAATGTAAATGAAGCGTTTGTGGCTTCTTTGTCTAAAAAAGCAAATGTAGAAGCTAGCTCAATTCAAACAATAATTAAGTATATTCCTTTAGTTGAGCAGTCTAAAATTTCGAATGAGGTTCTGCTAAAGATAACCCAACAAATTGACGAGTTTTACAAACAAACCAAATAATCCAATTTAAAAATACAATCATCAATATTATGGAAGAAAGAATAGATGTTTCACACTTACAAACAACAGTGCAACAAATAAAAAGTGAAATTGGAAAAGTGTTGGTAGGTCAGCATATGATGATCGATCTATTATTAACTGCTATTTTAGCAGAAGGGCATGTATTAATTGAGGGTGTGCCAGGTGTAGCTAAAACCTTGGCTGCAAAACTCATTGCTCGTTGTATAGATGTACCATTTAATCGTATTCAATTTACACCCGATTTAATGCCAAGCGATGTATTGGGAACAAATGTTTTTAATCCACAAACGAATGCATTTACCTATAAAAAAGGCCCCATTTTTAGCAATATTGTTTTAATAGATGAAATTAATCGTTCTCCTGCAAAAACCCAAGCAGCTTTGTTTGAAGTAATGGAAGAAAAGCAAGTAACGAGTGATGGGATAACTTATAAAATGGACGAACCTTTTATTGTTTTGGCCACCCAAAACCCAGTAGAACAAGAAGGAACTTACCGTTTACCAGAAGCACAATTAGACAGATTTTTGTTTAAAATTGAAGTTGGATATCCTGATATCAATGAAGAACTATTGATTTTGCAACATGCAGATAAAGGCATTACTACCCATTTTACAACAGAAGTTCAGCCGATTTTAAATGCAGCTATGGTTCAATCGTTTCGTTTATTGGTTTCAAAAATTCATATCGAAGAAAAAGTATTGCAATTTATAGCCACCTTAATTCAAGAAACACGCAACAATAAATCGCTTTTTTTAGGTGCTTCACCAAGGGCAAGTGTAGCCGTGTTGAAAGCATCAAAAGCTTTTGCAGCTATGCAAGGACGAGATTTTGTTACGCCTGACGATGTAATCACTGTTTTACACCCTGTATTGTGTCATCGTATTATTTTAACACCAGAAAAAGAAATGGAAGGTGTAACAACCAATCAAGTAATTGCTTCCATTATTAAAAAGGTAGAAGTGCCACGTTAAAACAATTATCGGTTCATTTTTTCAGATCGTTTATTCATGTATTGAATGCATTTTTTTAAAAATTATATCGCTCCTTTATTTGGTACAAACAAATTGTACATGGCCATTTGCCTATGTATTTTTTTGTTTTTATGTAAATTTTTTTTAGCATGGATGGGCTATATTCCTGAGTTGTCTGTTGTTGTTTTAATAGTGTTATTGTTGGTAGATTATTGGTTTCTTTTTTTACCCAAAAATCCAATCACTGCACAACGTTTTTTGGCAGAAAGATTAAGTAATGGCGATGAAAATAATATACAAATAAGCATTGTTAGTACATATGGTAATACTGTTTCTGTAGAAATTATCGATGAAATTCCACACCAATTCCAGAATAGAAATGTTTGTTTTTACACTCGTTTAGAGCCGCAACAACAACAATCTATTCACTATCAATTGCGTCCTTTAAAAAGAGGATTATACAATTTTGGTCATATTCTAGTGTATGTAAATGGAATTTTTTCGCTGCTTAAAAAAAGACATATTATACAAGCAACTATTGATGTGCCTGTATATCCATCTTACCTGCAACTACGGCAATATCAATTGATGGCTATCAGTAATCGTTTAAGCGAAGCCGGTATTAAAAAAGTTCGACGTTTTGGACACAGTATGGAATTTGAACAAATTAAAGAATATGTTCAAGGAGATGATTATAGAACACTCAATTGGCAAGCAACTGCAAGGCGTGGACAATTAATGGTGAATACGTATAGTGATGAAAAAAGCCAACAAGTGTATTGCATTATCGATAAAGGTAGAATTATGAAAATGCCTTTTGATGGTTTGAGTTTGTTAGATTATTCTATCAATGCATCTTTAGTACTCAGCAATATTGCTCTTATGAAGCAAGATAAAGCTGGATTAGTAACTTTCTCCGATACGATGGGCACTCATGTAAAAGCCGATAAAAAAGCATTGCAAATGCAATTGATTATTGATGCTTTGTACAACCAAAAAACCAAGTATTTAGAAACTGATTTTGAAAAATTATATAGCCACTTAAAAACAAAGGTTACACAACGAAGTTTGATTGTGTTGTTTACCAATTTTGAGAGTTTGAGCGGAATGCGTAGACAATTGCCTTACTTGAAAAAAATTGCTTCACAGCATTTATTAATTACTGTATTTTTTAAAAATACGACGCTTCAACAATTACTAGATGCAAATGTGCAGAAAGTAGAAGATGTATTTAACAAAGCAATAGCAGAACAATTTGATTATGAAAAGCGGCAAATTGTAAAAGAATTAAATATTGTTGGTATAAATACGATACTTACAGCACCAAAAGATTTAACAGTAAATGCCATTAATAAATACTTAGAAATTAAAGCTAGAAATCTATTGTAGCAAAACAAACCATAGTAACCACATTTTACATATTTTTACCTCCACAAAAAAGCGGAAAGATGACAATTGAACAATTCAAAACACTTACTTTAGAAAAAAAATTATCAGAAATTAAATACAACGGCAATATTTTAGGCTCATATGAGCGTCCAAACGAAGAGGGTGGAACAAAAGTACCTGGTGATATTTACGAATTACACGATTTTTGGGTGTATTTAAGTGAAGATGAACAAATGGTAATTCCTACAAGAAGAAATCCATTGGCGTAATTTAGTTTGATGTTTATATAATAAAAAAAAGACTGCAATAGTTGCGGTCTTTTTTGTTGGTATATGTATTTGAATAGTTACTTTTTAAAAAAGTAGATAAAATTCAATGATTGTAAGCTACCTAAAAACAAAAAAACGAAATCAAAATGGCTCATTAAATTCATTTATAAATCTTAATTTTATAAAAATTGCAATATGAGCACTTTTATAGAAGATGCATTAAAACTATCGAAAGAAGAAAAGATAGAATTGTATTATCAGTTGCAAAAATCATTAGGCTTTGATGATTATGAATTGTCTGATGAATAAATACAAGCGTCGTATTAAATGCTAAGCAATTACTTCAATCAATAACAAAATTTATAAAATGGATGAAAAGAAAAAGGTACAACGATTTAAAATAAGTAAATGGTATACTGACTGGTCTAAACTAAATTTTTCGTTATATTTTAAAGAGTTTAACTTTTATATTTTTTGTTGGCTTTTTGTTTTTATTGCTGTAATTATTTTATTTCACAAACCATTACAACAGTTTTTTAATTTTATTTTAGTAACTCCTATTCTCTCTACATGCCCTAAGAATTTAGGAGTTGACTTTGTTTTTATATCAATTGCTTTTGTTTCGCTCTCTTTTTTCTTTAGACAACTATATAAACACTTACTTCCTACAACTAACTCTCTTCTTTTTGGTTTTAGTATTACAGTTCTTTATATAATCTTTATTAAAAATAGTAATCTTTATAAATTTTATCATTTTTCCCATTTTTTTACAAACACTACTTATGCCTCTGTTTTTTTAATAAGTATTTTACCACTACTGTTCACTTATAAGGCATACATGAATCCTTTAACAAAAAAGCCAACAAAATTTTCATTGATAGATGATTCTACATCAGTCCATATGTATGAGGATATATATGAAAGAACTAATTATGCAATTTCAGTAGCAAAACACATTTTACATACATCCTCCGACAGCTCATTTGCAATCGGAGTAATTGGTGATTGGGGTACTGGAAAAAGTGATTTTTTAAAAAGATTAAAAACGATTCTTGAAAAAGACAATGAAAATATAATATTTGAATTTAATCCATGGAGGGTAAATAAAACTGATTCAATCATAGACGAGTTCTTCAAAGCTTTTTCAAATAAGTTAAAGCCATACAATCAGTCTATTACTGGAACAATTAATGATTATTCCAATCGCATTCTAAAACCTGCAAGTGAAACTCACTTGAAATTTGTTGATGCATTAATCGGTAGTTGGTTTCAAAATGATGACATACAAGATAAATACAATACAATTAATGAATCGATCAAAGCAACATCAAAAAGAATTGTAGTTTTTATTGATGATGTAGATAGGCTGACAGGCAAAGAAGTTATGGAAATTTTACGTATTATCAGAAATACCGCAAATTTTGCAAATACTTTCTTTATTGTTGGGCTTGACCAAAATTATATTGTTAATGTGTTAAAGAATACAAAGGATTTTTTTAATGAAGAAGAATACTTAAAAAAAGTATTTCAATTAACTATAACGTTGCCAGCCTTTAAAAAAAACAGCCTCATAGGTGAAATAAAAAAAAACTTGTGCACTCCAGACCTCTCCCAAGCGGACAGGGATAAAATTGATCTAGCTCTACAAACTTTGTATGAAAATACAGATGATCAAGCTGCTGAATTTATTTTATCATATTTTACTTATGAAACAATTTTAGAAAAAATGCTTGATAATGTTAGAGACTTAAAGCGGTTTTGTAATTCTTTTAAGATAGCTTTTAATATCCTCAAGGATGAAGCTGACATTCACGACTTGCTGATACTTGAATTAATCAGAAATAAAAACATGGAATTATATAACAATATTCGAAATAAAAGTATCCTTAAAACTGAGTTTGATAAACCGAATCAATTAATCCTCAAAAATGAAAATTGGGAACTTTTCAAAAATCAATTACCGGAAAAAGACAGAGATGCTTTAGAAAGTGCTTTGGTTTTTCTTTTTAATAATCATCCACTAAAAAATCAAAGAAAGCTGTTATATCCTCATAATTTTTATATCTATTTTTCGTACCATCTTTTTAATCTAATTTCATTTCATGAGTTTAATGAAACTTTACAAAAAAGTATAGATGATATTATACAAACATTTAATAAATGGATTGCAGAGGGTAAAGAAAATGAGCTATATCAAATAATTTCAAATTTAAACGACTTTCAAGATTCGGATTCACTAAGAAAATTTACAGTAATATTATTAAGGATTGCTACACCTAGATCACCTTGGTTTGAACAGGTTAGAAGACTGATTTACCTTAATTGGCAAAGAAATCAAAAAAAATATTTTAAATCAATTAATGAGCGTCACAAAGAGTTTATTTGTTCAATTTTTGAAGAAGAGTCAATTGATTCTTTTACTCGGGCTTCATTAGCTTTTCAATTTTTAAAGGGTATACGAGAAAATGCGATAATAGAAAGTGGCTTTTTTCTTAAGGGTAAGGAATTGAGAAACTTGATTTACAAACTTTTTGACAATTATCTTAATTCTAATCCTAATAATCCTAATAAAACTATTGAATATTTTTACTTAAATGATTATAGAATAGAAAATCTATATGTGGTGCGTTTCCCTCCAGCATGTAAAAGGTTTAAAAACTATTTGTTATCTAATGATGATGGTTTGAAAGGATATACAAAAATATTACTTCGTTCATCGCAGATTCATTATAATGGAAATCTAGTACTAGAGCCATTTATAGTACAAATATTTCCTAACTGGAAAATATTTGAGACAAAACTTGCTAATACAGAATTTGATGATAACAACGTAAATCGACTTAAAAAAATCTTACTTAATTATTTAGAAACTTATTTTAATTCTGGGGAGAAACCCTTTAAAATATCAGATCAAGATGATAAAGGGTTTGTTGAAAAGCTGCTAAACTTAAAAGAATCTTCAATTGATGAAGATTAGCACTCAAAAGTAACTTCATACGACATGAGGTTTTATATAAGTATATTCACAAGGAATAAAATTTGGAAAAAAATATTAAACATAAGCAAAAACAATGAGGAACAATATTTAATATAAATACAAAAATAGCGAAGAATAAATTTGGGTTTAAGGGGTAGGAAGGTTAAAATTCTGATGCTATAACTTTTCATAGTCTATTTGATTGAGCAAAACGTAATCATCATGGCTGTTTTTCATCAAAAAAGACATCCTAAAAAGCTAATGAACAGATTGTAGCTAATTATATTAAAACCGATAATTTAGACCAATCAATATTAGCTGCCATAGAAAAATGAGGTATCGTAATACAATTTTCAATACAAATTTTTAACTTCCAACCAACCCTACTTGTACATCAATATCAATATTATTCAATAAAAATTGAGCCATATCATCGTTCATGGTAAAGCCCTTTTCACTAGTAAATAAATTGATTTTAATTTGTTCTCTAGGCTCGTTGATGGTAAATTTTAAGGTAGATTTTCCCGGATTTTGCATCACATTATTACTCATAAACGATACAAATTCTGCTGATACAGCAGAAGGGTGTAAGCCAATTTCTATCGATTTTGTTAGGTTTTGTTTTGCTGTTTCTAATAAGTTTATACTACTTACTTTAAACTCGTAGCTATCAGCTTTCCAAGAAGCTTTAAAAAAGCCATTAACCAATACATTTTTCCCTTTATCTAAATAATCTTTAAACCTCATATAATCATCGCTCCACAAAGCAATTTCTGTTTTACCACTAAAATCTTCTAGCGTTAAAATACCAAAGTTTCTACCTGTTTTTGTAGTTCTATGTTGTGCATCAGTTACCAATCCTGCAATTCTAAAAGGCTTACCAGCATTAGATTGCATTAAAGCAGGATTGTCTTTTACTTCGTTAAAATCGCTTAATTGTATAATTCCATAATACTTCATTTCAAACTTAAAATTATCTAATGGATGCCCACTCATAAACATGCCTGTTACATCTTTTTCATGGTCTAATTTTTCGGTTAAACCCCATTGTTCACAAGGTGCTATTTTGGGTGTAGGAACATTCATTTCAGTAGCAAAATCACCAAATAATGTATTGCTACTACCTGTTTTAGCAGTTTGTTGTGCTTGTCCGTAAGCAATAATTTTTTCTAAGCCAGATAGTTTTTCGCCTTCAGCAATATAAAAATATTGAGCTCGGTGTAATTCTGGAAAACAATCAAAGCCACCACTGTAGGCAATACTTTCCAACGATTTTTTGTTTACATTTCTTCCGACTAAGCGTTTACTAAAGTCAAAAACATCTTTATATAAACCATTCTTTTTTCTTTCTTCAATAATGGTATCAACAGCAGCATCACCAGCACCTTTTAATCCACCCAATCCAAAACGAATTTCCCCTTTACTATTTACAGCAAAGCCTTTTAAAGATTCGTTTACATCTGGCCCTAAAACTTTCAATCCCATGCGTTTACATTCTTCCATAAAAAATGTAATTTTTTCAATGCTACCAGCATGATTTAGTACAGCAGCCATGTATTCGCTAGGATAATGTGCTTTTAAATAGGCTGTTTGGTAAGCCACAAACGCATAACAAGTGGAGTGTGATTTATTAAATGCATATTGAGCAAAAGCTTCCCAGTCTGTCCAAATTTTTTCTAATTTATCAGCAGGATGCCCTTTTGCAGTGGCACCACTAATAAATTGGGCTTTCATTTTATCTAGTACAGCTTTTTGTTTTTTACCCATTGCTTTACGCAAAACGTCGGCATCGCCTTTTGAAAAACCAGCTAATTTTTGCGATAAAAGCATTACCTGTTCTTGATAAACCGTAATACCGTAGGTTTCTTGCAAATGTTCTTCCATGTCAGGAACATCGTAGCTAATGGCTTCTCTACCCATTTTGCGTTCAATAAATGTAGGAATATAAGCAATTGGTCCTGGTCTGTACAAGGCATTCATGGCAATTAAATCGCCAAATTTATCAGGTTTTAATTCACGTAAATATTTTTGCATGCCCACACTTTCAAATTGAAATGTGGCATTGGTTTCTCCTCGTTGATACAATTCAAAAGTTGCAGCATCATCTAATGGAATATTGTCTATTTCAATGTCAATTCCATGATTTTGTTTGATGAGTTCAAGTGCAGTTTTTAAAATCGATAAGGTTTTTAAACCCAAAAAGTCCATCTTAATTACACCTGCTTCTTCAATAACATTTCCTTGAATTTGTGTAACCCATAAAGGCGAATCTTTTGCTATAGAAACAGGTAATAATTCGGTTAAATCTTTAGGGGCAATAATAATTCCTGCTGCATGAATACCTGTATTTCTCACGCTTCCTTCTAAGCGTTCTGCTTCTTTTAAAACTTTGGCTCTTAAATCGGTGCCGTTATAAATTTCCCTGAGTTGCTTTACATTTTCTAAGTCTTCTGCTTGTAAACCTTCTTTTTCTTCTAAGCTTTTTTCGCCATCTTTTTTTGTTAGTGGAGCTTTTAAAACCCTTCCTAAATCGGTGCCAGGTTTATCAGGTACCAATTTGGCAAGCATATTACTTTCACTCAATGGCAAATCCATTACTCTAGCAACATCTTTAATACTGCTTTTTGCAGCCATTGTACCGTACGTAATAATTTGTGCTACTTGTTCTTTTCCATATTTCTGAACAACATAGTCAATCACTCTTTGCCTGCCTTCATCATCAAAATCGGTATCAATATCTGGCATCGATTTTCGATCTGGATTTAAAAAACGCTCAAATAGTAAATTGTATTTAATTGGGTCAATATTGGTAATGCCAATACAATAAGCAACCACAGAACCAGCAGCAGAACCACGACCAGGTCCTACAAAAACACCCATATCTCTACCTGCTTTAATAAAGTCGCTTACAATTAAAAAGTAACCAGCAAAACCCATTATTTTAATGGTGTTTAGCTCAAAGTCTATACGTTCTTGTGCTTCAGGGCTAATATCGGTGTATCGCATTTTTGCCCCTTCATACGTAATATGTTTTAAAAATTCCCATTGGTTAAGCGTATCATCTGTATGAACTTTAAATGCCTGAGGAATCGGAAAATTGGGTAGCAAAATATCTTTCTTCAAATTCAAAACCTCAACCTTATCTACAATTCTGTTGGTATTATCTATACTTTCAGGAATATCATGAAAGAGTTGTTTCATTTCGTCTGGCGACTTAAAATAAAACTGATTATTTGGAAATTTAAATCGTCTGTTTTTTACAATTGCATCATCATTCACAAAATCATCAAAGCCAGGAGTAGCTTGTTTTTCACCTGTATTTATACACAATAAAATATCATGAGCATTCGAATCTTCCTGATCTACATAATGGCTATCGTTGGTAGCAATTACATGCACATTGTGTTTTTTTGCAAACTTTAAAAGTGTGTTATTAATTACTTCTTGCTCCTTAATTTCATGGCGTTGAATTTCTATATAATAATCTTCGCCAAACAAATCTAACCACCATTTAAATTCAGCTTCAGCCGCTTCTTCGCCTTTATTTAAAATGGTTTGAGGTACATAAGCACCAATACAACAAGTAGTAGCAATTAAGCCTTCGTGGTATTTTTCAATTAATTCCTTATCAATTCTTGGATATTTACTGTACATGCCTTCAATAAAACCCAAAGAGGTTAGCTTCACCAAATTTTGATAGCCAATTTTATTTTTTGCCAACAATACTTGGTGAAAACGTTCATCTTTCAATTCTTTCGAAAACGTTTTTTGATGTCTATCTTTTACCACATAAAACTCACAACCAACAATTGGTTTTATGGTAGGTTCTAAAATGTCTTTTCCATTAGTATCTTTTCCCACCACTTTTGTATTCTTCCAAGCTTGAGCCACAAATTCAAAAGCCCCAAACATATTTCCATGATCTGTAATTGCCAAAGCAGGCATATTGTGTTTTGCTGCTTTTTTATACAAACCATCAATAGCAGCAGCACCATCTAACAAAGAATATTGTGTATGAACATGTAAATGCGAAAATTGACACATAGTAATCTTTTCTTTTTTATGAAACCAACTTTTGTAATTCTATTCAGCCGCCGTTGCGTCGCACTCTTGTACTTTTTGTACATTATTCAACAAAAAACGCAATTTAAACACATCCAATTTCTGCTATTAATAGTCAAAAGTTGAGCCTACGAATATCTGTAACAAAAGCCTTTTTTTGTATGCCCACTTATCCACAAATTAGTAGCTTTAAAAAGAATTGTAAAAAGTTGTACAGTAATTTGGGTAAAACAAAGTAGGAAAGTTATTTTGCAGCTAATGATAAAAACTTTTCAATTATTTACCACCATTATTGGGCTTGTTGCATTGTTGGCAAGTTGTAAATCGTTGCGTAAAATTACCACTAAAGACGGCTCTTCAACAACAGCAGCTACCAAAAAGAAAACTGCAAAAAAGCCAGAGTTTATCGATGGAATTGAGGTAAAACCTGGCAGCGTAATTACCTCTAAACATAAAACAAGTGGACTTAAAAAAACATCAACCGAATATGCAAAAGTAGATAGTAGAACTAGCAATATTGAAAAAGCCGATTGGTTGCAATTAAAATATGCAATTGTTATCAATACCAATGTAGAAACTTTAAATAATTTACCCTTATTAGCAAGAATTGATGAATGGTGGGGAACAAGATATTGCTTAGGTGGAAGCACCAAGAACTGCATTGATTGTTCTGCGTTTTCAGTAGAAATTATGAAAAATGTTTATGGAATTCAATTGCCAAGAACAGCTCAAGAACAATTTAACAACAGCGAAAAAATTTCTATTGACGATTTAAAAGAAGGCGATTTAGTATTTTTTCAAACATCAGGTAGAGCAATTTCACACGTAGGAATTTATGTAGCCAATAATAAATTTGTTCATGCCTCTACGAGTGGAGGCGTTACCATTACAGATATGGACGATAAATATTGGAAAGCTAGATATAAAGGTGCAGGAAGAGTTCGAAAATTATAAAATTTACCACAGCAAATCCGTCTATGCTATCTATTTACCTCAATAACGTTACTTTTTTTGCTTACCATGGTTTGTACGATTTTGAAAAACTAAACGGTAATTATTTTGAGGTAAATGCAGAAATAAAATATATACCTGCACAATTTGTTCAAGAAATAGAACAAACCATTAATTATGCTGAGGTTTTTGAACTCATTCAACAGCGTATGCAAATTGCAACTCCTTTATTAGAAACAATTGTAATGGATATTGCAGAAAAAATTTTGGCACAATTTTCTTTAGCTCAAGAAGTATCTGTTCATCTAAAAAAAATCAATCCACCAATACCCAATTTTAATGGTTCAGTAGCGGTATCTTATTTTCTTAAAAGAAATCTATAAACATATATGAAAGCATTCGTTTTTATCTGCTTAAGTTTTTGTTTTTGCAGTTTGCAAGCACAAGAATCGTTGGTTTTGCTAAAAGAAGCCGAAAATTTAGAACGTTCATTAAAAGAAAATGAAGCATTAGACAAATACAAACAAGTATTAACGCTTGAACCAAATAATGTAAAAGCATTGGTAAAAGCTGCAGAATTAAGTTGTGCTATCGGTGCAAGAATAGAAAATAAAAATGATAAACGTTTACAATACGAATCTGCTTTGGCTTTTGCAAAAAGGGCTATTTCTAGTGATGTAAATAATGCTGATGCTAATTATGCAATGGCAATGGCAAGTGGTAAAATGACTGAAATCGAAACTGAAAACAAAAAAATTGTAGCCTTTGTAAAAGATACAAAGTTGTTTGCAGATAAGGCTTTAGCCATTAATCCAAATCATGGAAAAGCAAACTTTACATTGGGTAGATGGCATTACGAAATGGTAAACTTAGCTGGTTATAAAAAAACAGCTGTAAAATTATTGTATGGTGGTTTGCCTGCTGCTGAATTAGACAGTGCCATCATTTATATGGAAAAATGTAAGCAATACGAGCCTTATTTTATGTTGAACTATTATTATTTGAATAAGGCATATAAAGAAAATAATAGACCTGCAAAACAAATTGAAGTGTTGAGCAAAATGAGCAAATTGCCTGTTAGAACAGCCGATGATGCAACAATGAAGGCAGAAGCAGTAAAAGAATTGCAAAGTTTGCAATAGCACAAAATCCATCAAGTGATTACAAGACACATTCAAACAAAAGTATGTATAATTGGTGCTGGACCAGCCGGTGCTACAACTTCTATATTCTTAAGTAAATTAAACGTTGAACATGTAATTGTAGATGCGGCTACTTTTCCACGAACAAAAGTTTGTGGTGATGGATTGGATTGTGTTACTGTAAGAATGCTGAATCATATTGATAAAAATATTGTAGCCGAAGAATTGCCTTTGCATGAACATTTTTTACCTTCTTGGGGAATTCGTTCTATAAAACCAAGTGGAAAAAATATTGATTTCTCTTTAAAGCCTACCAATAATTCTACCAATCAAAATTGTCCATTTTTTGTATCGAAACGATTTCATTTCGATGCTTTTTTAGTAAATAAAATCGATGCCAATTTTGCCACATTTAAACAAAAAACAACTGTAAACACTATTGTAAAAGAAGGCGATACTTGGAAATTGTATGCTACTGACGATCAAGGAGATTTATTAATTGAATGCAAAATGCTAGTTGGTGCAGATGGCGATCATTCTGTTGTTTTGAAACATTTGGGTGAAAGAAAAATAAATAGGCAACATTATGCAGGTTCTGTTCGTCAATATTTTACCAATGTACAAGGTTTGCATCCAGATAATTTATTAGAGTTTTATTTTCCCAAAAATATTCCTATGAGTTATTTCTGGATTTTTCCGATGGCTAATGGAGAGTGTAATGTAGGATATGGAGTATTAAGTGAAATTGCTGCAAAACAAAAAATAAATGTTAAACAGGTTTTTACCGATATCATTGAAAACGACAAAGCTGTAGCAGCAAGATTTGCTCATGCAAAAGCAATAGAACCTATGCAAGGTTGGGGTTTGCCATTGGCATCGAGAAAAAGAAAAGTAGTAGGTGATGGTTGGTTATTGGTTGGTGATGCTGCATCTATGATTACACCAAGTAATGGTGAAGGAATTGGCAACGGCATGAAAACTGGATATTTTGCTGCACACTTTATTAAAAAAGCGATTGATAATAACCGATTTTCCGAAACCGATTTTGCCAATTATAGCACATCTATTTTTAAAAGTTTGGAAGGAGAAATTAAATCGCATCAATTCTATTTAAAACATCCAAGTTTAAGTAATTGGGTAATGAATAATTTGGTGCAAGACAATTTTTTGCATCATTATGTGATTAAAAAAGTAATGAGAGGGTGGGTAAATACGGCTTATAACAAAACAATTCAAATTAATTATTAAATACAAAACCAATGAGTTTAGAACAACAATTTTTAGAAGCTGTGGCAAACAGTAAAACGCTTACAGAAAAGCCATCTAACGATATTTTATTACAATTGTATTCGCTGTACAAACAGGCTACTGAAGGCGATACTACAGAAAGTGGTCCATCAAATCCTTTCGATTTTGTAGCAAAATTTAAACACGAAGCTTGGGCAAAATTAAAAGGCATTACCAAAGAAAGTGCTATGGAACAATATATTCAATTGGTGGCTAGTTTAAAAGCATAATGCTTACCAGATTAAAAAGAAAATTACATCTATTATTTATGAATGTGATTTTCTTTTTAATTTGTACCATGAAAAAGTTGGTCAATTATTTATTTTGTTTGTTTTTTTGGATATTCTTGTCCAATGAAAGCATTGCACAATCTGACCGATTTATTGATTCTATCTTAAACAATCGAATTGTAAAAATTCCTGTTTATGAGCAGCCAACCATTAACAATAAAAGTTTATTGTTAAAAGTTCAGTATGCAAGAGCTTTGTATATTGATACGCCACAAATTTTCAAAGAGCTACACAATGCTGATATTTTTTCTATCGATTTGGTTTTTACCGATTTTCCTGCACAACAATCACTCAAAAACTTAAATAAAAGACGGTTTCAGTTATTACGGCAAACATTGCCTTTTCTCCAAAATCCTTATCAAATTCGTTGGAAAATTGTTCGCCAAACCAATGGAAAAGATAGGGCAAGTGCTGAAAAAATGTTGCATGGTTTTGTTATCAATTATCGCATTCCAATTACCGATTTAGAAAGAAAAAGTGAAATGGAAGAATTGGCAAAGTTTGTTCCACCTGTTGTAGAAAAACAACCTGTAAAGCCTGTGGTTATTCTTGTAAAAGAGCCAAATACAGGTATTAGAAAATGGAATAATCGGAGAATTAAAGGCGTTTTTGCCGATGCAAAAACTGTTGTATACAATTCAGAACCTACTGATTCTATCTTAAAACTATCAACTCAACAACTTTTATACAACAATATGTTAGAGCCTTTTGAGAAAAGATATTATTCTAAAAAAGACTCACTATTTGTTTTAATCGAAAAAAGTAATGATAAAAATGCAGTTGCAGTTATTGCTCCTAAACCTGTACCGATTAGTTTTAGAGATTCAACTATATTGAATTTTTTTAAGCAACATCAATTACCCAATACTTTAATTGTTGCCGATGTTACAGCCAGTATGACACCTTATAATGCTCAGCTATTACACATTTTGAAAGACAGTGGAACTGCTGAGTTTGTAAAATATGTGGTTTGTTTTAATGATGGAGATAGAAAATCACTTCGACTAAAAACAATAGGAGAAACAGGTGGAATTTATGGAGAACCGTTTACAAGTGTTCAGCAAGTTGGTAAATTAATGCTAGCAACAATGGATAAAGGAGATGGTGGAGATAGCCCTGAAAATCCGGTTGAAGCCATTATTAAAGGTTTACAGCAATGTTCTACTTGCGAAAATGTGGTGATGATAGCAGATAATTGGGCATTTGCAAGAGATATAGAATTGGTAAACAAAATTCAAAAACCTGTTCATGTAATTATTAGTGGAAAAGGATTGGGCGTAAATACAGATTATGCAACCATTGCTTATCGTACAAAAGGAGGATTGTATTTTTCAGATGCACCAGCTGTTACAGATTTTTCCAATTTTGATAATAAAAAAAATATCACGATACGTGGACTTCAATATGTTGTAGATGAAAAGGGTTTTGTAACTGAATTTGCCAAATAAAATTAGAAATCTTACACAATTGATAGATATTTAGAATATTTCTTTATTTTCGTTAAAATATTTAATATGAAAACTAAATGTCAGATTTACACCCTAGTAGCATTGCTTTTATTTGCATTTGTTGGATGTAAAAAAGATAGTGCATCACCTTCGTCTAATTCTAGCAAAACAAGCATTATAACCTCTAAATCTTGGAGAGTTACGAATTTAAAAGTTAGTCTTGGTTCTGTAGTATTATTAGATCAATTGCAAGGAATGCCTACATGTGAGTTAGATAATGTAATCAAATTTACAACTGCGGGAACTTATAGTGTAGAAGAAGGTGCAACAAAATGTGATCCATCTGATCCAAACATAGTAGACAATGGAACTTGGAAATTGGAATCAAATGAAACTAAATTTAATTTAGACGGTGAACAATTAGATGTTGTTGAAATTTCTAGTAATATTATAAAATTAAAAACAACTGTTACAGAAAATGGTATAACAGCTACACTAGATATGACACTTCAACCATAATTTATTTAAATAACTAACAATAAAAAAACGCCGATACATTTTTCGGCGTTTTTTTATTTTCTAAAGTTTTCATTCTTCTAAAACTAATAAAACGGAATTTCTGCTATCATGCTTATTTGTGGATGAATTTGCCAACCATAACAACTATTTCCATTTGTAATTACTAAATAAGTAGACGGTAATGCACTATTGTATTGCAAAATTTGTTGTATCGTTTTTTCAGAAAGTGGTACATTTTGTTCTTTACATTCTACAATCATCCAAGGTTTTTCTGCCTTATAAATAATAATATCACACCTTTTTTTTAATCCATTTAATACAATTGTTTTTTCAACAGCAATTAATGAGGGTGGATATTTTTTTTCTTGTATTAAATATTGAATAAAATTTTGCCGAACCCATTCTTCAGGTGTAATAATGAGCCATTTTTTTCTTATTTCATCAAAAATCAAATCCTTATCATTTGCTTGTTTTATCTTAAGTGCAAAAGGCGGATAATTAACTTTTATCATTCAATAAAAATAAAAGGTTTATTTTTATCGTTACCCATTAAATTAATTGATTTACTTAAATGATACATCTATATGAAAACGAAAGAAGAAATTGTAAACAATTGGCTACCCAGATATACGGGTGAACAGTTAGAAAATTTTGGTAAATATATTTTACTTACCAACTTTATTAATTATGTAAATCTATTTGCTAAATGGAATAAAGTAGAAGTAATTGGAAAAGATAGACCATTTCAATGTGCTACAGCTAATGGAATTACCATCATTAATTTTGGAATGGGTAGTCCAGGTGCAGCAACAGTAATGGATTTGCTAAGTGCTATTGAACCAAAGGCAGTGTTATTTTTAGGAAAATGTGGTGGCTTGAAAAAGCGGAATAAAATTGGTGATTTAGTATTGCCTATTGCTGCCATTAGAGGAGAAGGAACTAGCAACGATTATTTGCCGCCAGAAGTACCTGCAATGCCAGCTTTTGCTTTACAAAAAGCCATTTCTACAACCATACGTGATTATAATACAGATTATTGGACAGGCACTGTATATACCACCAATCGTAGAGTTTGGGAACACGACGATGTATTTAAAGAGCATTTAAAACGTGTTAGGGCTTATGCTATTGATATGGAAACGGCTACCATTTTTACAGTTGGTTTTTACAATCATATTCCAACGGGAGCGTTGTTGTTGGTGAGTGATTCTCCTATGGTTCCTGATGGTGTAAAAACAGAAGCTAGTGATAAAAAAGTAACCTCTCAGTTTGTAGATCGACATTTAAAAATTGGCATCGATTCGTTAAAACAATTAATTAATAACGGAGCCACAGTAAGACATTTAAAATTTTAATTGCTCTATTTTCTCTGTAAAGCCTTTCAACTTAAAAATGAAGGGCTTTTTTGTTTACAACAGTCGGTTATATTGCTTCCAAAAAATTAATATTATCTTATTGTTAAGTTTTAATAACTTTATTGAAAATAATTTAATTGTTATTAAAACGTATCATACTCATCTTTTGCTTACCAACCATACTTGGTTTTCAACCCATTTCTGGTCAGCAAAATCATCCACAAATCAGCATTCTTTTTTGTGGAGATACTGTTTTATTACCCATCAACCAAACAATGATGGTACAAGAAGATGATCGTTTTACATCAGAAAGTGTTTATCGTTTTTTCAATCAAGTAAACAATAGTCAATATCAACCCTTCATTCAATCGCTTTTAAATTACAAACAACAAAATGAGTTAGAAGATTGGCTGTTTTATCAGCTAATACGTTATGCAGCAGAAGCCATTTGTTCTAAACAAAAAAATTACCAATATTACACATTGTACAAATGGTTTTTATTATCTAAATCTGGCTATGCTTCAGCACTGAGTATTAAAAACGACCGACTATTATTCTACGTTCAAAGCGATGAAAATATCATGAATATACCGTATCATTTTAGAAACGGTAAGCAATACGTATGTTTAAATTACCACGATTATCAAGAAATAGATTTTACTAAAGAGCAGTTTTTGCCTTTGTTAATCGATGTTCCAGAGGCAACACAGTCATTTTCTTATCGAGTAAAAAAGTTACCTAGTTTTAAGCCTGAATCTTATTCTGTAAAAAATGTACAGTTCGATTACAAGCAAAAAGCCTATCATTTTAAATTGATGGTAAATAGTCAGGTCGAAAAATTTTTTACCAATTATCCTGTTGTTGATTTCGAAAGTTATTTTAATGTTCCAATGAGTAATGTTACGTATACATCATTAATTCCATTGCTAAAAGAACAAGTAAAAAAGATGTCACAAGCAAAAGGCGTAGATTATTTAATGCATTTTACACGCTATGCCTTTGCTTTTGAAACCGATACGAAATTGTACGGAAAAGAAAAAAGATTAACGCCAGAGCAAACTTTGCTTAATAATTTTAGCGATTGTGAAGATAGAGCTGCACTCTTCTTTTTCTTGGTAAAAGAAATTTACAATTTGCCTATGATTGCCATTGCTTATCCAACACATGTAACTGTTGCTGTAAAATTTGATACACCTTTGGGTAACCCTATTATGTATAATGGACAGCAATATTCAGTTTGTGAGCCAACACCTCAAGCTAAAAATCTTAAGATTGGACAAACAATTCCTGCTCTAAAACATGCATCTTATGAGGTAGTATATGCCTACAATCCATAAATTGTTTTCTGAAATACAAATAAAAAGGTGGTATCATTAGAAAACTCGATTTTCATTTTATTTAAGCGTAAAATTTATTTTGTTGTTCATCTTATAGCTAGCCGTAAACTAAATAGCTATAAGATATAATTAATTTAGCTATAATTTATTCGTTAACATTGTAGGTTTACTACATATATTTGGCAAATTTTTCCCTAATCATTATGCCTGAAAAAACTGTAGAAATAGCTGTTACAGACGATCATGAGTTGTTTAGGAAAGGTCTTATTTCTTTAATTGATGCACTGGATGGAAGGTTTAAAGTAGTCATTGAAGCAACCAATGGCAACGATTTAATAGCACAACTTCAAACTACCAATAAAACACCAGATTTAATTATTCTAGATTTAAACATGCCTGGTAGAAATGGTTACGAAACAGTAATGTGGTTAAATGAGCATTTTCCCAACATTAAAGTATTAATCATTAGCATGATTGAACGTGAAGAAAGTGTTATTCAAATGCTTAAATTAGGAGTTAGAGGTTATTTAAGTAAAGATATTGCTCCAGAACATTTAGAAGAAGCCATACTTGCAGTAACAGAAAAAGGATTTTATTACACCGATTTTATTACTGGAAAATTATTATTAGAGTTGCAAAAAGAAGGTAACGCACCTAAAGCACCCGTTTACTTATCCGATAAAGAAAAGGAAATTTTGCAATTAATGTGTACAGAACTTACACACAAAGAAATCGCCAATCAATTAGGCGTAAGTGTAAAAACCGTAGATAATTATAGAGATGTTTTATGTAAAAAACTAAATGTAGTTTCTAGAATTGGATTGGTTACGTATGCTATTCGTAATAAAATTGCAGAAGCGTAGAAAATATAGTAGTCTATGACTAAAACAATTTCATCTCTTTTCTAAATACGAAAATTAAAATCGTTTGTTTATCGCTAATTTCACCACCTAAATTTTAAATATCATGAGCATTGTAGTTGGCCAAAAGGCTCCAGATTTTACATTATTTGATAGTGATAAAAACCAAGTAACACTATCTTCATTACAAGGTAAAAACGTAGTATTGTTGTTTTTTCCTTTAGCATTTACAGGTGTTTGTACTGCAGAATTGTGTAATGTTAGAGACAATATTGCAACCTACAACAATACCAATGCAACTGTATTAGGTATTTCTGTAGATAGCTTGTTTACTTTAGACAAGTTTAAGAAAGAACAAAATTTAAACTTTCCATTATTAAGCGATTTTAATAAAGATGCATCAAAAGCTTTTGATGTGTTATACGAAACTTTCCCAGCTTTTGGAATGCAAGGTGTAAGCAAACGTGCAGCTTTTGTAATTGATGCAGAAGGTACCGTAAAATATGCTGAAATATGTGCAACTCCAGGCGATTTGCCAAGTTTTGAAGCTATTCAAACTACTTTAGCAGCTTTATAATAAATTGAATTGCAGATAAAAAGCAGACTTTATTTAAGTGGTAAAGTCTGCTTTTTTATAGTAACATTGGTAGAATTTTTTCTCAAAATCTCATTTTTACATTTTTTTTGGGTTTTATTTGCACAAAAGTTATTCTTACTAAAACATAATGGCTATATTTATTTTATGAAGAAATGCTACACATTGCTTTTACTAACATTATTCACTATCGCTAGTATACACGCTAGTGCTGGAGAAGGTGTAGGTGATGGAATGGTAAAAGTGGCACGTTTCTATCCTAATCCTGCAAGTGCTGTTATTAATTTCGAGTTTAAAGGAACAGATAAAACCTACAATATTCAAGTGTTTAACTTCTTAGGAAAAAGAATGATAAACCAAGCAGTAACAGCAAACAAGCTTTCCTTTTCTTTAGAAACCTTTTATAGAGGTCTATACGTTTTTCAACTAAGAGATCAAGCTGGAAATATTGTAGAAAGTGGAAAGTTTCAGGTTGTAAAATAACCATTCTTCTTCATGAAAAAAACCGCCAATTAATGTTAGCGGTTTGTAACTTCAACAATCAAGAATTTTAAGTAATTGGTATTTTCCATTCCCCAAATTATTGGATGATCGCTAGCTTGAGCCTTAAATGTTACTTGTCTAATTCTCTTTTTTGCATCTTTTGCCGCTGCATCAATCGTTTGTAAAAACAATTCAGGATTCACCAAATTGGTACAGCTACTTGTAACCAAAAAACCGCCATTTTTCACCAATTTCATTCCTCTCAGGTTAATTTCTTTATATCCAGTTACCGCTTTATGAATGCTTTCTCTGCTTTTTGTAAATGCCGGAGGATCAAGCATTACAACATCATACAACTTTTCTTCTTTATCCCATTGTTTTAAAGCATCAAATGCATTCATTGCTTCAAATTTGCAAATAGCATCTAAGTTGTTTAGAGCAGCATTTTTATTGGCAATGTCAACCGCTTGTTCGCTAATATCAATTCCTAAAACGCTTTTAGCACCATATTTAGCAGCATGAATTTCAAAAGTACCTGTGTACGTAAATGCACCTAATACATCAGCATTTTTGCAAATAGGCTCAATAGCTCTTCTATTATCTTGTTGATCTAAAAAGTAGCCCGTTTTTTGTCCATTCTCAATATCTACATGAAATTGTAATCCATTTTCTCGAATAACAATATTGGTATCGAAAGTATTGTGTAAAAAACCTTTTTGTTGTGGTAAACCTTCCAAATCTCTAACAGGAACATCGTTTCGTTCGTAAATTCCCTTAGGATTAAAAATCGAAACAAGTGCCTTTACTATTGCATTTTTCCAAACATCAATTCCATACGATAAGGTTTGAATTACAAAGTAGTCGTTGAATTTGTCAATAATTAATGCAGGCAAATAATCGGCTTCGCCAAAAACCAATCTACAATTTTCGGTGTAGCCTAAACGTTGTCGATATTGCCATGCTTGCCAAATTTTATTGTGAAAAAAAACATCGTTAATTTCTTCTTGTTTCCTAGTAAGCAAACGCACCATTATCAACGATTGAGGATTTATATAGCCTCTGCCAACCCATTTTTTATCATGATAAAAAACGTCTACAATGCTACCAGCAACAACCTCACCATCTATTTTTTCAATCTCATTATTATAAATCCAAGGATGTCCGTTGGCAATTCTTGCAGCAATCTTTCTTTTTAAAAACACTTTTATCATTTGGCAAATGTAGGGTTGAAGCGGCTATTCATAAATAATAAATCGGTAGCCAATCTTTTGAATTGCTATGCAACTGTTGTCCCGCTGTACGGCTGTAGTCCTCGGCACAAATCCCTTACACAAACCTTCACCTGTGGGCTACTTGCCTGCCATCGGGGCTATTTTTTCTGCAAATACATCTTTATTCAGCTTTACTATAGAAAATTGCGACTACGAATTTTATTTTCATTCAACTGCCAATTTTTCCATTTTCTTTGCATGGCAAAAAAATTGATGAGTAAGGCATTACAATTAACGTACTATGGAAGAAAAAGAAATATTAGAATCTACCGACAATGTTACCAACGATATGGATATCAATGCTGACGAAAATGCAGCAGGATCTA
Organism: Chitinophagaceae bacterium; assembly: GCA_051861445.1. Taxonomy (GTDB): domain Bacteria; phylum Bacteroidota; class Bacteroidia; order Chitinophagales; family Chitinophagaceae; genus Parasediminibacterium. The sequence goes on from JBHYCS010000020.1 coordinate 89,654, forward strand.
CACATTTAAACGAACCTGTTTCAGAAGAATCAGAAGTTGAGAAATTAAAAAATGAAATTCAAGAGCAAAAAGATAAATATCTGCGTTTAATGGCAGAGTTTGAGAATTTTAAAAGACGCACTGCAAAAGAACGCATAGAATTAATACAAACAGCTGGTAAAGACATTGTTGTAAGTCTTTTAGATGTATTAGATGATTGTGATAGAGCAGAAAAACAATTGGGTGGAACCGCTGATATTACGGTGCAAAAAGAAGGCATTCAATTGGTGTTTAACAAATTACGTAGCAGTTTACAAGCCAAAGGCGTAAAAGCAATGGAAAGTATACACACTGAATTTGATGTAGAAAAGCATGAAGCCATTACAGAAATTCCTGCACCAACAGAAGATTTAAAAGGTAAAGTGTTAGATGAAGTTACCAAAGGCTATTACTTAAATGATAAAATTATACGTTTTGCAAAAGTGGTTGTAGGTAATTAGTTATTGGGCGTATAATTATTCGTGTGCCTTCGAAATTTTTAACGAAATAAATGGTTGCCTTTTGTAGGCAAGATGTTATGAAAAGAGATTTTTATGAAATATTAGGCGTAAGTAAATCTGCTTCTGCCGATGAAATTAAAAAAGCCTACCGAAAAGTGGCCATGCAATATCATCCTGATAGAAATCCAGGTGATAAAGCAGCAGAAGACAAGTTTAAAGAAGCAGCAGAAGCTTATGAAATATTGAGTGATGCCGACAAAAAAGCGAAATACGATAGATACGGTCATCAAGCATTTGGTCCAGGAATGGGCGGTGGTGGAAGAGGTGCTAGCAATATGGATGATATTTTTAGCCAATTCGGCGATATTTTTGGCGATGATGCGTTTGGTAGTTTTTTTGGCGGAGGCAGAGGTAGAAGTAGTGCAAGTGGAGGAAGAGCAAGAGGACAAAGAGGTAGCAACTTGCGTATAAAAATGAAATTAACTTTTGAAGAAATTGCAAAAGGTGTTACCAAAAACGTAAAAGTTAAGAAAAACGTTATTTGTAATACATGTGATGGAAGTGGAGCAAAAGATAAAAGTAGTGTACAATCTTGTAGAACCTGTGGTGGAAGCGGCCAAGTAAAAAGGGTTACGAGTACATTTTTAGGTCAAATGCAAACGGTTACTACTTGCCCTAGTTGTAATGGTGAAGGGCAAACCGTAACAGCAAAATGTGGAAGTTGTAGGGGAGAAGGTAGAGTGTTTGGGGAAGAAACTATTAGCATTGATATTCCTGCAGGCGTTCAAGAGGGAATGCAATTAAGTATGAGTGGAAAAGGAAATGCGGGTGAACGTGGTGGTGCTTTTGGCGATTTAATTATACAAATTGAAGAAGAACAACATGCAGAATTGCAACGTGATGGTTTAAATGTTGCCTACGATTTATACATTTCTTTTCCTGAAGCTGCTTTTGGAACCAATGCTGAAGTACCTACTATTGATGGAAGAGCTAAAATTAAAATTCCTGCTGGCACACAAAGCGGTAAAATATTTAGATTAAAGGGAAAAGGATTTCCGGAAGTTCAGGGTTATCAAAGAGGCGATCAATTGGTGTATGTAAACGTTTGGACACCTCAAGATTTAAGTAGCGAAGAAAGAAATTTACTAGAAAAATTAAGTAATAGTAACAACTTCAAACCAAAGCCAGATAAAAACAATAAGAGCTTTTTTGAAAGAGTAAAAGAAGCGTTTCAATAAAAGTAAAAACCTCTTTTTAAGAGGTTTTTATTGTCCCCATTAATCTACTAATATTGTAGAATTTATACACGATAGTTGTAAGTTATAAGCCTATTTTAAGCATTTTTCAAGATTTTAAACTTATATTCATCACTTAAATAAAATGCAATGAGAAAATATGTACTATTAGCCTTCTGTTTTTTATTATTTGTATTTGTGCAAACGATGGCACAAAATACAGGTACAGTAACTGGTATTGTAAAATCTTCAAAAGGTAGTAGCCTTGCCGGAGCTACTGTAAAAGTGGAGGGAAGAAATGCTAATGTTATTGCCGATAACAACGGTAAATTTACGTTAAGTCTTCCAACAGGAACTTACACACTAGTGGTTTCTTTTGTGGGATCAACAACCGAAAAAATTAAAGTGAAAGTAACAGCTGGCACAACTACAACTGCTGAAGCTATTTTAACCGAATCAAACGATTTAAGTGAAATTACGGTTGTAGGCTCTCGAAATAGAAGTCCACGTTCTGTTACAACTACACCAGTTCCTGTAGATGTAGTTAGTACTAAAGAAATCCGAAATTTTGCACAAGCAGATGTGACGCAAATGCTTACTTATGCAGCTCCGTCATTTCAATCTGCTAGACAAACAATTTCAGACGGAACAGACCATATAGACCCAGCTGGTTTACGTGGTTTAGGGCCAGATCAAACTTTAGTATTGTTAAATGGTAAACGCAGGCATAATACTGCTTTAGTAAATATAAATGGTACAGTGGGTAGAGGCTCTGTTGGTACAGATATGAATGCTATACCTGCAGCCGCTATTGAAAGAATAGAAATATTAAGAGATGGTGCAGCTGCTCAATACGGATCAGATGCTATTGCAGGTGTTATAAATATAGTATTGAAGAAAAAATATAAGGGATTAAATATTGGTGTAATGGGAGGTCAAAACATGACAACTATGCCCATTGCTAGAAGAAGCCCAATAAGTATTACCGATGGTGTAAATAAACAAATAGATATTGTTGGAGGAATTGCCAATGAGAAATATTACATAACAGGAAGTTTCCAATATTTAACTCGTACACAAAGTAACAGAAGTGGTTTCGATAATATTCCATTAGTATATTTAGGTAATGGTGGTGCATTTCCGGCTGCTCCTACAGGTGTAAATACAGATGTTTGGCGTAGATGGTTAATAGATCAAGATAAAGCTTTGGTAAACAGCAATGGGTACAATCTGCAAAATATAGTAGCAGGTAACAGTGCTGCTGATAATATTGGAGCATTTGCTAATGCTGGTTATAAACTAAATAGTAAAACGGAAGTGTATGTAACTGCAGGTGGAAGTACAAGAGATGGTTTGGCAAGTGGATTTAGCCGTAACCCCAATTCTTGGAACCAACAACCTATAACAGCAAGTGGTAGCCGTTTTTATGCAAACGGATTTTTGCCTCAAATTACAACCATCATCAACGATATTTCGGTTTTAGCAGGCATTAAAACAGAATGGGGTGGATGGAATATAGATGTTAGTAACACATTTGGAGAAAATAGTGTAGAATTTATCATTAAAAATTCTGGTAACGCATCATTGGCAGCCAATAACAATCCTCAAACAGAATTTAAAGCAGGTAAAATCAAATTCAATCAAAATACCTTCAATGCAGATGCTAGTAAAAGGTTTGATTTAGGTAATGATAATAATTTAAACGTAGCTTTTGGATTAGAGCGTAGAACAGAAAATTACAGAATAAGAAACGGCGAACTAAATTCTTATTTTGGTGCTACAAGTGGAAGAACATTTACAGTTCCATCTATTACTTATACTCCAACTGGTCAAGTGATAAATCCAACACCTGCTTTCCCAGGCAATTTAACGGCACCAGGTGCACAAGTTTTTCCTGGTTTTCAACCATCAGATGCTGTTCAAGCAAAGCGTAATGTAACTGCTGCATATGTAGATTTAGAGTATACAAGAAAGAAAGTAACCTTTGGAGCAGCTGGCCGTTACGAAAATTACAGCGAACAAAATAGTAGCTATGCAGGTAGTGGTTTAAAATTGGCTTTAAAGTATGATTTTACTGATAATTTTGCATTTAGAACTTCTGTTAGTACAGGCTTTAGGGCTCCTTCTTTACAACAAAGGTATTTTCAGAATCAAAGTACACAGTTTGTATTAGGCGTTCCTACTACGGTTTTAACCGCAAATAATAACAATCCTATTGTTAAAAATGCTTTTGGAATTAATGACTTAACGCCTGAGTATTCTTTCGGCTATACACTAGGTATTGTTGGTAAACTTGGCAAAAACACCACATTTACAGTTGATGCTTATAATATTGAAATAAATAATAGAATTGTATTAAGTACTCAGTTTGCTAGAAGTAGTAGTAACCCAAGAATAAATCAAATATTGGTTGCTAATAATGTAGACGCTTCGGTTTCTAGTCTTCAGTTTTGGACCAATGCTGTAAATACTAGAACAACGGGTTTGGATGTAGTTTTAACACAGAAATACAAAGCAGGTAAATTAAATGGTAATATTTCATTAGCTGCCAATTTTAATAAAAACAAGGTAGAAGGTACCAATACCAACAGGGTAATCGATGATATTGCCAATAATCCTAGCAAAACCAATCCTAATGCTGATCCAGCACAAGATTTTCAAAATCTTTTGTTCGATAGGCAACAACGTTCTCGTATTGAAGTAGCACAACCACAAGATAAAATTGTACTTACTGGTACTGCTAATTACAATAAGTTTAGTGCAATGCTACGTGTTGTAAGATTTGGTGAAATACAAACAATAAACCAAGCAGATCCAAGGGCTAGAAATGCAAGCGGTGTATATTTTAATGACGCAGCTTTTGAAACTGATCAAACCTTTAGTGCAAAAATTGTAAGCGATATTGTATTAACTTATCGTTTTTACAAAACTTGTAGCATATCAGTTGGTGCAAATAATTTGTTTGATATTTATCCTGACCAAATTTTTGTAGATCAACGTAATCTTCCTTCTGTTGTATATGCAAATCCAGTTGGTCCAACAGCATTAAGTACTTCACCGGGTCAAAAAACATCAGGTGGTTATGCAGCAGCAAGAGATTTATCTAATAGAGGTAGATTTTTATTTAACGCAAACCAATTCGGCTTTAATGGTCGTTTTGTATATGCACGTTTAAACATTGAATTAGGTGATTTAATAGGTAAGTAGTTGATGCATATGTTTATTTGAAAAGAGGATACAGTTGATGTATCCTCTTTCTTTTTAACTATATAATATTGTTGAGCCACCAAATTTAGGTGGTTTTTTTGTTGAATAAAGTGATGTAGTACAAGAGTGCGACCTTTAGGTTTGTTTTAAGTTC
>JBHYCS010000021.1:0-78541 GCA_051861445.1 Chitinophagaceae bacterium
TAATAACTAATCTATCAAAGAACTTAAAACAAACCTAAAGGTCGCACTCTTGTACAGTTGATTCTTTATTCAACAAAAAACATTCTACCATTAAGCATTTACCAATAATTGTTGCATACACTTTTGCAAACTTTCTTTCCAATCAACAATCGATACACCAAAATCTTTTTGAATCGACGATTTGTCTAAAACTGAATAATTGGGTCTTTTTGCAGGTGTAGGATAAGCACTTGATGGAATAGCCGAAACCTCACAATTTAATTGAGCCATTTCTTTAATAGCAACTGCAAATTCATACCAAGAAATACAAGCATCATTACTATAATGATAAATTCCATAATAACGATTTCCATTTTCTAGTTGATAAATCATTTGCATAATGGCTGCTGCCAAATCTGCTGCATAAGTTGGAGCACCAACTTGATCACCAACAACATTTAAACTTGGTCTTTCTTTCATCAAACGCAACATGGTTTTTACAAAATTGTTACCATGTGTGCTATACACCCAAGAAGTACGAATTACAATTGTTTTTTTATTATTTATTCTTGCAAACTCCTCTCCTTTTTGCTTACTAAATCCATAATAATTAATGGGTTCTGTAGCTTGATTTGGTAAATAAGGAGCAGTTCCTAATCCATTAAAAACATAATCTGTAGAAATAGTAATTAATGTGCAATTAATAGCTGCACAAGCTTTTGCAATTTCTCCAACACTTTCTGCATTTACAGCAAATGCAGCTGATTGGTCGGTTTCAGCTTTATCTACTTGTGTATAAGCAGCACAATTAATAAAATATTGTGGTTGATATTTTTCAAAAAAAGGTGCAACAGATGCAGGATTATTTAAATCTAAATCTTCTCTTCCTGTAAACAAAAATTGATACAAATGCTGATAATGAGCTTGTATTTGTTGAAATTCCCAACCAAGCTGTCCATTTTTACCTGTAATAACAATCAGTGGTTTTTGCATATAAAATGGTATAAATTAAAAATAGGGCTACGAAAGTAAATCGCTTAGCCCTATTCATTCGTCAATAATATTAAAAACGAAAATTTTGATTATTTATTGCTTACAAATTCTTTTGGTTGTTTACGCCACTCTTCTTCAGGTAAAGATTTAAAGTATTCGTAGGTTTTCTTCAAGCCTTCTGCTCTACCCACTTTAGGCTCCCAATTCAAAATTTCTTTTGCTTTTGTAATATCTGGTCTACGTTGTTTTGGATCGTCTTTTGGTAAATCTTTAAATGCAATTTTTACGGAAGAACCTGTTAATTTTAAAACTTCTTCTGCAAATTCTAATAACGTAATTTCATTCGGATTTCCAATGTTTACAGGTAAAGTATAATCGCTTAATAACAAACGATAAATACCTTCGATTAAATCATCAACATAGCAAAAACTACGTGTTTGACTACCATCACCAAAAACGGTTAAATCTTCCCCTCTTAAAGCTTGACCAATAAATGCAGGCAAAGCTCTACCATCGTTTAAACGCATTTTAGGACCATAAGTATTAAATATGCGTACAATTCTGGTTTCAACACCATGAAAAGTATGATAAGCCATGGTAATTGCTTCTTGAAAACGCTTTGCTTCATCATAAACGCCTCTTGGACCAATAGGATTTACATTACCCCAATATTCTTCTGTTTGAGGATGAACTATTGGATCTCCATAAATTTCACTGGTAGACGCTACTAAAATTCTAGCTTTTTTTGCTTTTGCCAATCCTAAACAATTGTGTGTACCTAAAGACCCTACTTTTAAAGTTTGAATAGGAATTTTAAGATAATCAATTGGGCTAGCTGGAGAAGCAAAATGTAAAATATAATCTAAATCTCCAGGAATATGAATGTATTTAGAAACATCATGATGATAAAATTCGAATTGTTCTAACGGAAAAAGATGTTCAATATTTTTTAGGTCACCCGTAATTAAATTATCCATACCAATTACGTGGTAACCTTCTTTTATAAAACGATCACATAAGTGAGAACCTAAAAAACCTGCAGCACCTGTTACTAAAACTCTTTTTAAACTCATAATATTATTAATTGTGTATTGATGTAAATGATTAGAAATTATGGACGACCAATACTTTCGTAATGATATCCTTGTTCTCTAATTTGTTTTGAATCGAATAAATTTCTACCATCGAAAATAACTTTAGCATTTAATCTAGCTTCCATCATTTCAAAATCTGGTGTTCTAAATTCTGCCCATTCTGTAGCAATAATCAGTGCATCTGCTTTTTGCAAAGCCTCATATTGTGTATCTACATAAGTTATTTTATCACCAATTACACCTTTAACATTTGGCATTGCTTCAGGGTCAAAAGCAGTAACAGTAGCACCTGCAGCGGTTAAAGCATCTATTAAATATAATGCTGGTGCCTCTCTAATATCATCTGTATTTGGTTTAAATGCAAGACCCCATAAGGCAAAATGTTTTCCTTGAATATCGTTATTAAAGTAAGCTTTAATTTTAGGAATCAAGTGCAATTTTTGAGCTTCGTTTACTTCTTCAACTGATTTTAGAATTTGAAAATCGTATCCAACTTCTTCAGCCGATTTTATTAATGCTTGCACATCTTTAGGAAAGCAACTTCCACCATAGCCTATTCCTGGAAATAAGAAGCGCTTACCAATTCTATCATCGCTACCAATTCCTCTACGAACCATGTCTACATCAGCACCCAAACGTTCACACAATTGTGCAATTTCGTTCATGAAAGAAATTTTGGTTGCTAAGAATGAATTTGCAGCATATTTGGTTAATTCTGCACTTTTTTCATCCATAAAAATCACCGGATTTCCTTGACGCACATATGGTGCATACAATTCTCCCATTACCTTTTTAGCTCTTTCAGAAGTTGTTCCAATAACAACTCTATCTGGCTTCATAAAATCGTCTACAGCAACGCCTTCACGTAAAAATTCAGGATTACTAACCACATCAAATTCACCTTTATAATTAGCAGCAATTGCAGCATGCACTTTTTCTGCTGTTCCAACAGGAACCGTACTTTTATCTACAATTACTTTATAATCGGTCATTATTTTTCCCAAATCACTAGCTACACCTAACACATATTTTAAGTCTGCACTACCATCTGCACCTGGAGGTGTTGGCAATGCTAAAAATATAATTGCAGCATCTTTAATTCCTTCTGCTAAGTTGGTTGTAAATTTCAAACGACCCTCATGCAGATTTCTTAGAAAAATTTTCTCCAAACCAGGTTCGTAAATAGTAATTTCTCCGCTAGAAAGTTTAGTAACTTTTTTTTGGTCAATATCAATACAAGTTACTTTGTTACCTGTTTCTGCAAAACAAGTTCCTGATACTAAACCTACGTAACCTGTACCTACTACTGCAATTTTCATGTGTTAGTTGTTTATGATGTTTAAGATGTTGGATGTAATAAATTCTAACTGTTCTGTTTCTAATTCTGTATGCATGGGCAACGAAATAACTCTTTCTGTTAACCAATCAGTAGTTGGTAAATCGGTTTCACTTAAGCCAAAAGATGCAAACATTTTCTGTTTATGACCAGGAACAGGATAATAAATCATTGATGGAATTTTTAAAGCCGCTAATTGTGTATTTAAAGCGTCTCTATCTACTCCATTTAAGATTAAAGTATATTGATGAAAAACGTGATTGGAATAACTAGCTATTTGTGGTATTTGAATAGCAGGATGATTTTGAAAAGCTGCATTGTAAAATGATGCTGCATTATTTCTTGCCTCAATATAACTATCTAAATGTTTAATTTTTATATCTAAAAGAGCAGCTTGAATAGCATCGAGTCTTGAATTACAACCTACAACATCATGATAATAACGAACGCTTTGTCCATGATTGGCAATTTTTTTCATTTTCTCAGCCAATACATCATCATTGGTAAAAATGGCTCCACCATCACCAAATGCCCCTAAATTTTTACTTGGATAAAAAGATGTACAGCCAATATGCCCAATACTTCCAGTCTTCTTTACAGTGCCATTATTAAAAGTATAGTCGCAACCAATTGCTTGTGCATTATCTTCAATTACATATAAATTATGCTCTTCGGCAATTTGCATGATAGCTTCCATATTTGCAGCATGACCATACAAATGAACGGGAACAATTGCTTTTGTTTTTGGGGTAATTGCTTTTTTTATAGCCTCTACATCAATACAAAATGTATCTTTATCTACTTCTACAAAAACAGGTTTTAATCTCAATAAAGCCACTACTTCTGTTGTAGCAATATATGTAAAAGAAGGTGTAATAACTTCATCACCAGGTTGCAAGTCTAGAGCCATCATGGCTATTTGTAAAGCATCAGTACCATTGGCACATGTAATCGTATGTTTTGTACCTATGTAGTTATTAAGCGATTGTGTAAAAGATTGAACAAATTTACCTCCAATATATGCTGCACTATCTAAAACTTCTGCAATAGCTGCATCTACTTCGGTTTTTATTTTAAGATACTGGTTTTTGGTATCTACCATTTGAATTGGCCTCATATATAAAATTGAATCGTTGCAAATTTAGAGGAAAAGGGAATACACATGAGACCAAATAACCGATTATTATGGAATAAAATTGATAAAATAGGCTATTTTAATGCAAATATCAGATACGAACAATACTTGAAAAATAATTTACAAGTATTTACCTGTATGACTTTCTTTTACTTTTTTTAAATCTGATGGAACGCCTGCAAACACTAAATTTCCACCAGCATCACCTGCCTCTGGACCAAGATCAATTACCCAATCGGCACTTTTAATTACATCTGTATTGTGTTCAATCACTATTAAAGAATGACCTTGTTCTATTAAAGCGTTAAAAGAAGCCAATAGTTTTTTGATGTCATGAAAATGTAAACCTGTTGTAGGCTCATCAAAAATAAATAGCATATTGCCTGCACCTTTTCCTTTTCCTAAAAAACTAGCTAACTTAACCCTTTGTGCTTCACCACCGCTTAATGTATTAGATGATTGTCCCAATTTTACATATCCTAATCCCACATCTTGCAATGGCTGAATGGCTTTTACTAAATTCTTTTCATCCTTAAAAAAATCAATTGCCTCATCTACACTCATTTCTAAAACATCGTAAATACTTTTATTTTTATATGTAACTTCTATTACTTCTTCCTTAAATCTTTTTCCGCCACAAACTTCGCATGTAAGATGCACATCGGCTAAAAACTGCATTTCTACAATTTGTTCGCCTTCACCTTTACAAGCATCGCATCTTCCTCCATCTACATTAAAAGAAAAATGTTTGGGCATAAAGCCACGAATTTTAGATAAAGGTTGTTTTGCATATAGATCTCTTATTTCGTCGTAAGCTTTTATATAAGTTATAGGATTGCTTCTAGAAGATTTTCCTATTGGATTTTGATCTACCAATTCTATTTGTGATAAATATTCAATATCTCCAATTAAAGCTCTATGAAGACCAACTTTTTCAGCCATTTCACCCTTTATTTTTTGTAATGCAGGGTACAAAATTTGCTTTACAAGTGTTGTTTTTCCACTACCACTTACACCTGTAACTACACATAAAACGTTTAATGGAAATTGAACTTGAATATCTTTCAAATTATTTTGCATTGCACCTTGAACAGTAATACTGCGTGTCCATTTTCTACTATTTTTTGGAGCTTCAATTGATAGTGTTCCACTTAAATATTTTCCAGTTAAACTATTCGGATTAGCAATCAATTCTTTATAATTTCCAGCAGCCACAACTTCTCCTCCTAAATGAGAAGCCAAGGGTCCCATATCAATGATATAATCGGCTTCATGCATCATCATTTCATCATGCTCTACTACAACAACTGTGTTGCCTAATGCCTTTAAAGATTTAAGAACACCAATTAATTTTTCAGTATCTCTGCTATGTAAACCAATTGAAGGCTCATCAAGAATGTATAAAGAATTGGTTAGGTTGCTTCCTAAACTTCTTGTTAATTGTATTCGCTGACTTTCGCCACCACTTAAAGTATTGGCTAATCGATTTAAAGAAAGATACCCTAAACCTACATCTATTAAGGTTTGAATACGTTGATGCAATTCTATTAAAATTCTTTTCGCTACTTGAGCATCATGTTCTGATATTTCTATCGCATTAAACCAAGCTTTTAAATCTTTCACTTGCATTTCACACAATTCGCCTATATTTTTTTGATGCACTTGAACGTATAAAGCTTCTTTTCTTAAACGATATCCTTCACATTCTGGACATTTTGTTCTACCTCTATATCTACTCAGTAAAACTCGATATTGAACTTTATATAAATTGGCTTCTACTTCTTTAAAAAAATCGTTTAATCCTTGAACATATTGATTACCTGTCCATATTAACTTGTATTGTTCTTTAGTTAAATCTACAATAGGCTTGTGAATAGGAAATTTAAAACTAGCTGCTGCTGCCATAAATTGATCTTTCCACCAAACCATTTTATCGCCTTTCCAAGGTGCAATAGCACCATCGTAAACACTTAGTCTTTTGTTTGGTATTACTAAATCTTCATCAATACCCAAAACTTGACCAAAACCTTCACAGGTCGGACAAGCACCATAAGGATTGTTGAATGAAAAAAGATTTGGTACGGGTTCTTCAAATTGAATTCCATCTAATTCGAACTTGTTACTAAAATGATAGCGTTCATTACCATTAACCTCTAACAACATTTCACCTTCTCCTTCATAAAAGGCAGTAGAAACCGAATCTGTAAGTCGATGTAAATCGTCTTCGTCAAAAGCTTTCACAACAATTCTATCTACCAATAAAAAAGCATTAGATAATTGTTTTGAACCAAATTTTTCTTTCAATTCTTTATCTGATAATTCTAATAATTCTTCTAAACGATAGGGCTTTAAGGCTTTGTTTTCGGCACTTTCAGCAATTGCTAATCGACTAAATCCTTTTGCAATTAAAATATTTAACTCTTCTCGTATTTCTCTTTTTACGTGTAATCGAAATGGAACAATTATTTGAACTTTAGTACCAACATCAAAATGTTGAATAGATTTTACAACATCTTCCACATCATCTTTCTGAACAATTTTACCACTAATTGGAGAAATTGTTTTACCAATTCGAGCATACAGCAATCGTAGATAATCGTAAATCTCAGTCATACTTCCAACTGTACTTCTTGGCGTACGAGTAATTACTTTTTGCTCTATGGCAATTGCAGGACAAAGACCTCTTATATAATCTACATCTGGCTTTACCATTCTAGCCATAAATTGCCTAGCATATGCACTTAAACTTTCTGCATATCTACGTTGACCTTCTGCAAAAAGCGTATCAATTGTTAACGAAGATTTTCCACTACCACTCACGCCTGTAACTACAATAAATTGATTACGAGGAAACGTTACAGTTACGTTTTTTAAATTGTGGGTTTTAGCACCTGTAACTACAATACCATCTTGTAATTCAGCAGATGATTTAGATTTTTTTTGGGTAGAATTTGCCATAATCATTGGCAATATAAACACATTAGTAGTACTTAAGTTTAAGAAATAAATAAATGAAAATAAAATTAGGATAATGCCCTACTTACAAAATAAAAACACAACCATATTCGTTATTAAAATGCCGCTCTGAAAGTCGCATTTTTTGTGAACAACTCCGCACCTTAAATAGTAGTTTTCAACAACTATCATTTTTTTTATTTTACACAAAATAACATTCCTAATATTACGTTAAATAAAATAGCGTTTGCATAAACTGCTGCTATTATCATCCAATATCCTACAGATTTTTTTACCCATTACCAAAAACCTATTGGCTATGAAAACGTTTGCTCAAGCAACCGACACGCAACTTATTGATGTTTTTCAAAAAGGAGATACTTCTGGTTTAGAAGTGCTTGTACATCGTTATAAAGACAAAATTTATTCTTCCATTCTTTTTTTGGTAAAAGACAAATACCTAGCAGAAGATTTGTTTCAAGAGGTGTTTATTAAAATAATAGATACATTAAGATCGAATCGATACAATGAAGAAGGTAAATTTTTACCTTGGGCATTAAGAATTGCTCACAACTTATGTGTTGACTATTTTAGAAAAGTAAACAAGACGCATTTTGTAGCCAGCGATGATAAAGATGTTTTTGAATTTATTGGTGATGTTGGAGATACTGCAGATACTAGAATTACAACTCAACAAACACATGACAAAGTAAGAAGAATGTTAGACTTTTTACCGGAAGAACAGAGAGAAGTAATTGTATTACGCCACTTTGCAGGCATGAGCTTTAAAGAAATTGCAGACATTACCAATAGCAGTATTAATACTTGTTTGGGTAGAATGAGATATGGATTAATCAACCTAAGAAAAGTAATGGTAGAGAAACAAATTATTTTGTAATATTCGTTATTTCAGGAAAACAAATCCCTCAATAACGGTTTCTTATACGATAAAAATATATTCACACAAAATTCATACCCCTTTTTTGGGGTATTTTTATGATTTTACTGTACATTTGTCATAATATCACTATTATGATGAAAAACACTTCTACGCGTTTTATTACTGTTTTATTTTTTTTGGCAGTATTTTGCACCATCAATTCTAACGTTTACGCACAAAGAGTTAGATTAAGTACAGGGCTAGGTTTGAGTGCTTATTTGGGCGATTTGGTACAAGGTGCTCCTGTTTTTCAACAAACATCCCCTGCTATTAGTTTAGGAGCGAGCTACGATATATTAGAACAACTTAGAGGAAGAATAAATTTTACACACTTGGGTATTCAAGGTGACGATAAATATGCTTCGAGAAAAGATTTAAGAGATAGAAACCTGAGTTTTAAATCTAATGTTTTTGAAGTTGCATTTTTAGCTGAATACGATTTTGTTAACAATACGGAATATTCAATTGTACCTTATATTTTTGCAGGACCAGGTATTTATAAATTCAACCCAACGACTATAGATGCCAATGGTGAAAAAGTAAAACTACAACCATTAGGCACCGAAGGACAAAATCTACCTAGTGGATTGTATGATGACAGAAAATATAAGCTAACCCAAATGAATTTTCAGTATGGATTGGGTATTAAGTATGAAATTTCTGAAACCATAAGTATTGGTACAGAATTTTCTTTTAGAAATACATTTACTGATTATTTAGACGATGTAAGTACAACCTACATCGCTCCACAAGAGTTTATAAATGCAGGGCAAACTCAAGCACTTTTATTAAATTACAGACAATACGAAATTGATGGTAAACCTGTAAACTTTAGCCAACCAAGAGGAAATCCTAAAAAGAAAGATTTTTTCTATACTTTCCAAATTAGAGCAATGTTTAGATTAGATGCGATACAATTGGGTAGAGACTTAGATTTTTATTCTTCACCCGGAAGAAGTTACAAGTATAAAAACAAGGTTAGAAATCCTAAAAATATTTTTTAATCATATAGATATTTTATTGCATAAAAAAAGCAGCATTTTATGCTGCTTTTTTTATGCATCGAAGTTTAATAATTGCCTAAACTTAACATTCCTACAAAAATACAAAGATTATATTTGAAGCAGGAATTACAGAACCGGTATGAACAAAAAGCAATTTATTCAAAGAGATATTAGTTGGTTAAGTTTTAATGCAAGAGTACTACAAGAAGCAAATGACAGCACTGTTCCATTAAAAGAAAGAATTCGTTTTTTAGGTATTTTTTCAAATAATAGTGATGAATTTTTTAGAGTACGTGTGGCTACACTAAAACGCATGTTAGAGTTTTCTGAAAAAAGAAAGCGACTAAACATGCACATGGAAGATGACCCTCAAAGTATATTAGATCAAATTCAAACCATTGTTTTACGCCAACAAAATGAATTTAATAGAATTTGGGAAGGAATTTTAAAGGAATTGAAAAAAGAAAAAATTTCAATTATCACTGAAAAATCACTTACCAAAACACAAAAAGATTTTGTAAAACATTTCTTCGACGAACAAGTACGAAGCAATGTAATACCTTTAATGATTGAAACACTTCCTCAATTACCTTATTTAAGAGATAAAAGCATTTATTTAGGAATTGTGATGCGTAAAAAAGACAATGCTTACGATCAAAAATATGCGTTGATTGAAATTCCTGCTAAAGCTGTTGGTCGTTTTGTATTATTACCCTCAAAAGCTGGTGAACAGAATATAATTTTATTGGAAGATGTGATTAGATTTAATTTACCCAATATTTTTTCTTACTTCGATTACGACTACTTTGACGCACATGTTTTTAAAGTAACAAAAGACGCTGAAATTGATATAGACAACGATGTTAGTACCACGTTTGTAGAGAAAATGGAGAAAGGACTAAAGAATAGACGAAAAGGGAAACCAGTTCGTTTTGTGTACGATAAAGAAATGGATGCAGGACTATTAGAGTATCTTATTCGTAGGCTAAGCTTATCTAGAAAAAGCAATATTATACCAGGTGGAAGAATTCATAATTTTAGACATTTTATGGATTTTCCAGATGTATTTAACACAAAGAGTACTAGAAGAAATTCCATTACACATCCTGCATTGTCAAACTCAGTTAGAGTTACAGATGTCATTATTAAACAAGATATTTTACTCAATTTTCCCTATCATTCATTCAACAGTGTGATAGATTTATTGAGAGAAGCAGCAATGGACCCTGATGTTACTTCCATTAAAATTACAGCGTATCGATTAGCCCCAAATTCTAAAGTAATCAATGCACTCATTAATGCTGCAAGAAATGGAAAAGAAGTAGTGGTAATGCTTGAGTTAAAAGCCCGTTTTGATGAAGAAGCCAATTTAGAATGGAAAAAAATTTTAGAAGAAGAAGGCGTAAAAGTACTATTGGGAGTTCCGAAAATGAAAATACATGCCAAGCTATGCATCATTAAAAAAAGAGTTGGAAGCAGAATTATTCAATATGGCTTTGTAAGTACAGGTAACTTAAACGAAAGAACTGCAAAGGTTTATAGCGATCATTGTTTGCTTACATCGAACAGAAATGTAATGGCAGATATCAATAGAATTTTCAGGTATCTCGAAAATTGGAAGGCCGGTATAGCACAATTAAGACTTTGCAAAACCTTGCTTATTTGTCCACTTTCTATGCGTAAAGAATTTGAATTACAAATTGATAGAGAAATAAAATTGGCAAAATCAGGCAAAGAAGCTTCTGTTATTTTAAAAGTAAACTCTATAAGTGATGCCATTTTAATGGATAAATTGTACCAAGCAGCCATGGCAGGCGTAAAAATTCAACTAATTGTAAGAGGAATTTTTTGTGCAATGATTGAAAACAAAAAGTTTAAACATCCTATTAAAGCAATTAGCATTGTTGATGAATATTTAGAACATGCTAGAGTAATTATTTTTAATAATGGGGGAAAAGAAAAAATATACATTTCTTCTGCCGATTGGATGGTACGTAATCTTGACCATAGAATAGAAGCTGCAATACCTATTACAAATCCAGAAATAAAGCAAGAATTGAAGGATATTATTAACATTCAATTAAGCGATAACGTTAAGGCTCGTATTCTAAACAATGAACTTAGTAATAACTATGTATCTTTCGGCGGTAAAAAGAAAATACGCTCCCAAATAGAAACGTATTTATACCTCCACCAAAAAACGGTAAAAAAAGTTGAGACTAGCAGCAATTGATATTGGTAGTAATGCAGCAAGATTATTGATAACCGATGTTGTAAAGCAAGAATCAGGAGAACCTCAATTCAATAAAATAAATTTAATACGTGTTCCGCTTAGGCTAGGTTTTGACGTTTTTGAAACAGGTGAAATTAGCAAGCCCAAAAGAATCATGATATTAGAAACCATGAAAGCTTATAGTCATTTACTAAAAGCATATGGTGTAGAACATGTAAGGGCTTGTGCTACAAGTGCTATGAGAGATGCCAAAAACAGCATTGATATTATTAAAAAAGTAAAGCTAGAAACAGGAATAGAAATTGAGATAATTAGCGGCGATAAAGAAGCTACTATGATTAATCAAACGCATATTGCTGAAGACTTAGATAGCAATTATGCCTATTTATACATCGACGTTGGTGGTGGTAGTACTGAGTTAACTTTTTTTACCGACAACACAATGAAGTATAGAGAAAGCTTTAACATTGGCACTATTCGATTATTGAAAGGTTTGGTACATGATACAGTTTGGGACGAAATGAGAACGCACTTGAAACAAAATACCAAAACCAACTTACCTATAAAAGCCATCGGAAGTGGCGGCAACATCAACAAAATTTTTTCTCTTAGTAAGAAAAAAGAAGGGAAACCATTGTCGCTACAACTTTTAAGAGATTTCCATAAAGAATTGAGTAGCTATTCTGTTGAAGAATTAACCCGTATTTATAAACTTAGAGAAGATAGGGCAGATGTAATTGTACCTGCTTTATTAATTTATATGAATGTGATGAAATGGGCCGATATTGAAGAAATTCATGTTCCAAAAATTGGATTAGCAGATGGCTTAATAAAAAATTTGTACACAGAACTTGGTTCGTTTTAAATCTGATTTTTGCAACAGAAAATTATTCTACAAAAAACAACAACTATGTCTTTACATAAAGAAATAAAAAAAATAACAACCAATACGCTTTTGAAAATGAAGAGTAGTGGAGAAAAAATTTCTATGCTTACAGCATATGATTATTCTTTTGCAAAAATTTTTGATGAGGCTGGTATAGACATTATTTTAGTTGGTGACAGTGCTAGCAATGTAATGGCAGGAAATGAAACTACATTACCCATTACATTAGACCATATGATTTACCATGCACAATGTGTAATGAAAGCTGTTAGTAGAAGTTTTGTAGTTGTAGATATGCCTTTTGGCAGTTATCAATCTAACTCTGAGATTGCATTGGCATCTGCAGTTAGAATTATGAAAGAAACAGGTGCACATGCTGTAAAACTAGAGGGTGGAGAAAATGTAATAGACAGTATTAAAAAAATTGTAAATGCTGGAATTCCTGTAATGGGGCATTTGGGTTTAACACCTCAAAGTATTAATCAATTTGGCACATACACTGTAAGAGCAAAAGAAGAAGCAGAAGCTTTAACGCTGAAAAAAGATATCGCTTTACTTGAAGAAGCAGGTTGTTTTGCTGTTGTGTTAGAAAAAATTCCTGCTGTACTTGCAAAAGAAATTTCTACCCAAATTCATATTCCTACCATTGGTATTGGTGCAGGAAAATACTGTGATGGTCAAGTTTTAGTAATGCATGATATGCTTGGCATAAATAATAGTTTTAAACCCCGTTTTTTACGTCAATATTTAAACTTACAACAACAAATTAACGATGCGGTTACTAACTATATTGATGATGTAAAAAAAGAAAATTTTCCGAACGAATCAGAATCGTATTAAATTATTCACCGACTTACGCTTTTCATTTACCCAAAATATGAGTAGGCAGTTGCTTTACAAACCTACATTTGAACAAATGAAATCTCTTGAAGCATAAACTTAAACGTCCACTAACAATTATTATTCATATTGCTGTTTGGACATGTTTTTTATTAATCCCTTTTATTTTTCAGCCACCCGTAAAAAGTGGATTTGAAATGAGTTTGCATTTTAAATCGTTTATGCTTTTAAGTGGTACTTTTATTGTTGTATTTTATTATTTAAATACACTTTTGCTCATCCCCTTTTTTTTATTGCAGAAGAAATGGCTGCAATACTTTTTACTAATTGCTGCAAGTTTTATCATTTTCTCAACTGTTCCTAAATTTATTGCAAATGCCATAGAAACACCAAAATTTGGCAACGGCTATTTTAAGCCAAGCATAGAACCCAAATTCGACAAAATAGAAGCTCCATTAGACTCTGTAAAGTCTCTTAACAAAACTTCTAAAAAATCAAATTTCAGAAAAGGGAGAAACAGGTTTACCTTTTTTCCAGGCTCGTATGTAATATTTTTTCTCGTTTTCGCAATTGGCACTTGCATTACTGTAATTCAACAATGGTTTAAAAGTGAGGCCACTAAAAAAGAAGTAGAAACCGAAAAATTGAACACGGAATTATCATTTTTAAAATCGCAAATAAATCCTCATTTCTTTTTCAATACCCTTAATAATATTTATTCATTAGCAGTAGTAGAAAGCCAACAAACGGCTCCATCTATATTAAAGTTATCTGCAATTATGCGGTATATTTTATCTGATGCACAAAGTAATGTTGTGACATTAGAACAGGAAATTGTGTTTATTCAAAACTATATCGATTTACAAATGGTTCGTTTAACCGAAAAGGTAAAAGTTAACTTTTTGGTTGAAGGAATGGCGAATAATAAAATGATTGCTCCACTTTTATTTATCTCATTTGTTGAAAATGCATTTAAATACGGTGTGAGCACAAAAGAAAACTCATCGATTGATATTCAATTGAAATGCATAGGCAATCAATTAACATTTACTGCCATTAACCATATTGTAACTTCTGAAAACAACTTACAAGAAACCACAGGAATTGGAATTAACAATGTGAAAAGAAGATTGGCATTATTGTATCCAAACAAACATGAGTTGAACATAGAAAATCAACAATCAACCTATTCTGTAACCTTACACATTGAACTATAATGATTACTGCAATTGCACTAGACGACGAACCATTGGCTCTACAATTGATTATTAAACATTGTGAAAAAATTCAGTTTGTTGAATTGAAGAAAACATTTACAAACCCAGATGAAGCATTCAACTATTTAAAAAACAACACAATAGATCTTATTTTTTTAGATATACAAATGCCTGATATAAATGGATTACAGTTTTATAAAAGTTTGCCCAACAATAAACCTCAAGTAATATTTACAACAGCTTTTAAAGATTTTGCTGTTGATGGATTTAACGTAGATGCAATCGACTACTTACTAAAACCTTTTGAATTTGAACGATTTTTAAAAGCTACCTACAAGGCTAAAGAATATGTTGAATTTTTATCATCTCAAGAAGTTAACTTAAGCTCCATTTTTGTGAAGGTGAATTATGAAATGATGAAGATTAATTTAAAAGATATTGATTTGGTAGAAGCATTAGACGATTATATTAAAATTTACATTAAACCAACGCCTGTTTTAACCTTAATGACTCTGAAAAGTATTGCAGAAAAATTACCATCAAAAGAATTTGTACGTGTACATCGTTCTTATATTATTCCATTATCAAAAATTGAAAAATATAGCAGAACTAAATTACAAGTTTCGGGAAAAGAAATACCAATTGGTAGTAGTTATGCAGATGTGTACGACGTAATTGTACAAAAGCAACGATAATTTGCAACTATTAAGATGTCATTTTCACAATTAATTCTTTCATTAAGTCGGCATGTTCTGTTCCTGCATCGTTAATACCAATACTTCGTAAATTGTATTCGTGCAATAAAAGCAATACACGTTCAATACCTTGTTGACCATATACTTTTGCAGATTGAATATAATCTTTTACAAAAAAGGGCGATAACCCTAAAGTACTTGCAATTATTTTTTCATCGTTGCTTTGAACTCCAAAAACCATATACACTTTGCTGAAATAATTATAGAGTGCAGGTAAGGTTAATTGTATAGGCGTTGCTTTTGGATTGGCAGCAAAATATTGATTAATCTTAATTGCTTTTGCTAAGTTTTTTTTACCCAATGCATCTTGTAGCTCAAATACGTTGTATTCCTTACTTACACCAATGTACTTTTCAATATCATCTTCTGTTATCGATTTTCTACCGTTAAGATTTACAGTAAGCTTTTCAATTTCATTTTGTAATCTACTTAAATCGTTACCTACATGTTCTACCAATAACATCAATGCCTTTTGCTGAATAGATAATCCATGTTTTTGAATCATGGCATTTGCCCAATCTGGCAATTGATTATCATACAACTTTTTGGTAGTTAAAAGTTCGCCTTTAGTTTTTAAAACTTTGGCAAGCTTTCCTCTTCCATCAATTTTTTTTTCTTTATGGCTTACAAAAAAAAGTGTAGAAGACAGCGGATTTTCGATATAGCTTTCTAACTTATCTAAATCTTTCATGTGTTGTGCTTCTTTTAACAACACCACCTGATATTCTGCAAACATGGGGTAACGTTTGCAAGCATTTACAACATCTGCCCAGTTAGCATCTCGTCCATAAAAAATAGATAAGTTAAAGCTGGCTTCGCTTTCAGATAAAATTTTATGCTCTGCATATGTCATTACTTCATCAATAAAGTACGACTCCTCACCTTCTAACCAGTAAACTGGTTTGTAATTTTTTTTCTGTAAATCTGAAATAATTTTTTCTGCAGACATAGCTGCAAAAGTAATATTTACAATGCTTTAATCTTCAATAAACACTAGTCGTTTTTTAAACGAAGCACCCACATTTTTTTAGCAGGAATGGCAAATGATTTTCCATATTTTTTGCCACTAACCACATCTTCAGCCACTGTAAAACCATTTGTTCTTTCGGTATATTTATTAAAATCAACTGTTTGTTCATTTTCTGCTGTATTCATTACACACATTACCGTTTCTGAATTGGTGTATCTAAAATAAACATACAAACCGTTTTCAGGCAAATACTGCATCATTTTTCCAGACTTTAAGGCAGCACTGTTTTTTCTAAACATCCCTAGCTTTTTGGTAAGATCTAAAACATCTTTTTCAGCTGTTGTTAGTCCTTCACCAGTAAATGCATTTTTTTTATCGCCATTCCAACCACCTGCAAAATCTAATCGAACCCAACCATCAGGATTACTTTCACCTTTCATTAATATTTCTGTACCATAATATAGTTGCGGAATTCCTCTACAAGTCAACAACCATGTAATTCCCATTTTTTGTTTTTCTACATCTTCTCTTACATAGCTGAAAAAACGAGTCATATCATGGTTATCGAGAAAAATAACATTACGCATCGGATTTTTGTACACAAAATCTTGGGCTAATGTGGTGTATAATTTATTTACACCATCATTCCAACCAAATTTTTCGTTCATGGCAGGTTGAATACCACTAAATAAAGTTTGAAAATCAGTTGCTCCTTGTAAATTACTTTTGAAAGGAATTTGAATAGTATTTTCTACAAAATAGCTTTGATTAATAACACCGTTTACCCAAGTTTCACCAAACATAGTTAAAGAAGGATATTCTTTTAGCAAAGCAGCATTGCACTTGTTCATAAAAGGCAAATCATTGTATATGTATGTATCAATTCTCCATCCATCTAAAGCAAATTCTTCTACACACCAAATGGCATGTTGAATTAAATAATTTACAACATAAGGATTGTTTTGATTTAGGTCTGGCATTTGTGGTGTAAACCAACCATCAACAGTTATTTTACTATCTTTTTTAGAACCATAAGGGTCAAAAATGGGCTGATCTTTAAAACTTGTACCAGTATATTTTGGCCATTGATGATACCAATCTTTGGTTGGCTGTTCAGTAAACGTAAAATGATAGCTACCAACATGGTTGTACACAGCATCTTGAATTAGCTTCATACCTCTTTTGTGAAGTTCATCACTTAGTTTTTTGTAAGCAGACGATCCACCAAATCTTGGCTCAATAGAATAATGATCGGTAAATGCATAGCCATGTTCTGTTCTATTGGGCATATCGTTTTCTAAAACGGGAGTAAGCCATAATGCTGTTGCACCAAGGCTTTGAATATAGTCTAAATGATTAATAATTCCTTGCAAATCGCCACCATGACGGTGATAAATAGAATCTCTATTCAATGTTTGATCTCTCATGCCTGCAATTCTATCGTTGGTAACATCTCCATTACTAAATCTGTCAGGCATTAAAAAATATATAAAGTCTTCAGAAGTAACACCTTTTGCAAAATTGGTTCCGTTACCTTTTCTTCTAGCTTGTAACGACCATTTTACTTTATTTACTTTTCCTTTTTCTATAAACTCAAAATACACATCACCGGGTTTTGTGGAAGCAGCAATAGAAACATCAACAGCCATATATTTTCCATTATCTAAACGATGAACTTTCTCTATTTTAACACCAGCATAATTTACACGAACCGTTTGCTGATTAAAAAAGTCTGCATCGCCTTTTATTAAAAGTTGTACTTTATTCCATTTCATTCCAACCCACCAATTTGTCGGTTGAATTTTAACAGATTGAGCATGTAAAAAAGTAACAACAAAACAAAGTACTAACAACGAAATATTTTTCATAAGAAAAGAATAAATGATAAAACTGAATTGAAAATTATTTTTTTAAACGTATGTCGGCAACATCGTATACAAAGAGACAACTAATGGCTGCACAAATCATAAAAAAGCCTGCAAGCACAACTGCATAAATGGGTTGACCATTGTATAAATGCTTTACAATCCAACCACCTAGCAATCCATTTATAATTTGAGGAAGTGTAATGAAGAAGTTGAAAATACCCATATAAATTCCCAGTTTACCAGGAGGAATTGAGCCAGATAATATTACATACGGCATGGCTAAAATACTTGCCCAAGCAAGCCCTACACCTACCATAGAAAACTTTAACATCTCAGGATCTTTGATAAAATAGATAGAGATTAAGCCAATTCCACCAGCTATTAAAGAAAAGGCATGTGTAGCTCTTCTACCAATAAATCTTGCAATTGTAGGAAGCAATAAAGCATATAACATAGCCACAAAATTGTATACGCCAAATGCTGTACCTACTTTATTGCCAGCTTCATTGTAAGCTACAGATTTACTGTATTCACCCGATAAGCCATACACATGTGTTGCCACAGCATCGGTAGTAAAAACCCACATACTAAACAGAGCAAACCAAGAAAAAAACTGCACCAATCCCAATTGACGCATGGTTTTTGGCATTTTAAAAAAGTCAGTTATAATTTCACTTAAACCTGCTTTTTCAGCTGCTTCGTTTTTACCATGATATTGTTCGTATTCTTTTGGTGGATATTCTTTTGAGAAAAAAATGGTAACCAAAATGGCCAACATAAACACAGCAGCACCAATGTAAAAAGCATATTTAATATTGTCTGCAACACCATCTTTTCCAGCATCTAAACTAAATCCGTAATTCTGTAATATTTCTGGTAAAGCCGACCCTACAACTGCACCTAAACCAATTAAAAAAGTTTGTATAGAAAAGCCCATTGTTCGTTGGCTATCGGGTAAATTATCTGCTACTA
Organism: Chitinophagaceae bacterium; assembly: GCA_051861445.1. Taxonomy (GTDB): domain Bacteria; phylum Bacteroidota; class Bacteroidia; order Chitinophagales; family Chitinophagaceae; genus Parasediminibacterium. Next base: position 19,178 of record JBHYCS010000021.1, read on the forward strand.
AAGCCCTAAAAGGCTCCATTGCCACATTAAAAGACGCATCCATAATCATTACCATTCCTGCACCAATCCATAAGGCTGGAACAATACCTGCTAAAGAACCTGAATTGGGTAAAAACACCAATGCAATAGACGATAAAAGTGCACCTGTAAGAAAATATGGTTTTCTACGACCTAATTTGTTCCAAGTTTTATCGCTATAATGACCAATTAATGGTTGAACAATCATACCAACTAAAGGAGCAACAATCCAAAACATGGGTAGTTGTTCAACATCGGCTCCATAAGACCTTAAGATTCTACTTGTATTTCCGTTTTGTAGAGCAAATCCGAACTGAATTCCTAAAAAGCCAAAACTCATGGTAAAAATTTGTGCAACAGAAAGTTTTGGTTTTGCGGTTGCAGCTTGTGATGTAAAACTAGATGATGGGGCAGCCATAGCAATCGTTTATGTTTAAATGTGTAAATTGTACACGTTACAAAAATAGTAGAAAAAAACATCCTAATAAGTAGGATGTTAGAAAATGTTTTTTAGATAACAAAACCGTCTGGCAAAATGGCTCCTTTTTTTACAACCACGATTCCTTCTTTGATTGTGTATAATGGATGATCTGTATTTTCTAAATGTTTACCGCCATTAATACGTACATCATTTCCTATACGACAATTTTTATCGATAATGGCATCTTTAATATAACAACGTTCTCCAATTCCAATTTTAGGAATTCCTTTCTGTACATTTTCATGCATTACCTCTAAGGTTTCGTAATAATCGTTACCCATAATGTAACTACTTACTACAGTTGTGCCGTAGCCAATTCTAGAACGAATGCCTACAACACAATAATCTAATCGACTAGCATTAATAATTGAACCTTCTGCAATTAATGTTTTTTCAAGAGTTGTGCCACTAATTTTTGCAGGTGGCAACATTCTTGCCCTTGTGTAAACCACATTGCTATTATCAAATAAATTAAACAATGGTATTTCTTGGGTTAATGCAAGATTTGCTTCGTAAAAAGATGCAATATTTCCAATATCAGTCCAATATCCATCGTATTGAAAACTAGCTACTTTATAATTTTTGATAGCATCTGGAATAATTTCTTTACCAAAATCTGTAGCATTTGGATGATGATCTTTCAACAAAGCATTTAATACAGATTTATTAAAAATATAAATACCCATCGATGCCAAGTAGTTACGACCTTGTTGTTGCATATCAGCACCAGTATCACTTACCCACTCACTCAATACATCAAGCTTTGGTTTTTCAATAAATGAAGAGATATAATCTTCTTCGTCTTTCTTTAAAATACCAAACTCTGTAGCATCATTTGCATGTACAGGAATGGTTGCAATAGAAATATCAGCACCTTTTTGTTTGTGAGCCCCAATCATTTCCAAAAAATCCATTTGATACAATTGGTCGCCACTTAAAATCAAAATATATTCAAAATCTAAGTTTGAAATATGTCTTAAAGATTGTCTTACAGCGTCTGCTGTTCCTTGAAACCATCCTGGATTATCAGGCGTTTGTTCTGCAGCCAAAATATCTACAAAGCCTGTACTAAAAGCACTAAAGTGATAAGTATTTTTTATATGCTTGTTTAAAGAAGCAGAATTGAATTGTGTTAACACAAACATTCTATTAATTCCACTGTTCATACAATTGCTAATGGGAATATCAACCAAGCGATATTTACCAGCAACAGGAACAGCAGGTTTTGAACGAGATGCAGTAAGTGGATATAATCTACTGCCAGCTCCACCGCCTAAAATAACTGCAATAACAGATTTACCAAGAGGTACCATATAATTAGAAGGTTATAAAATTGAGGCTAATATTAGCAAGCTTTTTTATGAAAGTGTAAGTTAAGAGTAAACATAATATTACCATAATTTTTTTTCGAAATTTTATATTTCAAATCAAATGTGCATCATTTTAGACTCATGTAAACCTCTTTGTATTGTTGAATAACACTTTCCCAACTATGGTCTATTTGCATCATAAACTTACGCATCCACTCTAAATGCTTTTTGTCGTCAAAAACAGATATGCCTCTATAAATGGCATGAGCAATGTCTTCAACTGTGGCATTGTTAAATCGTATTCCAAAACCTTCCCAATCTCCCATATCTACAACAGTATCTTGTAAACCACCAGTGCTTCTAACCATTGGAATAGTACCATAACGTAACGCATACAATTGATTTAATCCACATGGTTCTACCCTACTTGGCATTAATAAAAAATCTGCTGCTGCATATAAACGATGGCTTAATGCTTCGTTATATCCAATAACAGATTTATAATCGTTCGGATACATTGCATCTATTTCTGAAAGTTCTTTTTCTATTTGTTTTTCTCCACTACCTAAAATTAAGTAAGAGGCTTTGCCGGCTTGATGATACAATACATTTTTAAATGCATTAGGTAAAATATCGGCTGCTTTTTCTCCTACCAATCTTCCAATAAACACAAATAATGGCTTTTTAGGATCTAAGCCAAACTCTTCACAAATAGATTGTTTGTTTTTCTTTTTTCCTGCAGTAACACCTTTTACACTGTATTTATTGGGTAAAAAAGGATCTGTTTGTGGATTCCAAACTTCGTTATCAATTCCATTCAATATTCCCAAACACTTACCCTTTTCATATTCAAATAAAGGTTCTAATCCATTGCTGTTATACCTCAATTCATTCATATAGCTTTGGCTTACGGTAGTAACTTTCCAAGCACATTTAATAGCACTTGCCAATGGATTGATGTTATTTTTCCAATCTAAATCTCCCCATTTATACAAATCCCAAGAAGGAAAATAATTACTTTTATTCCAGCCCATCCAACCTTGGTATTGAGCATTATGAATAGTAAGCACTGTAGGTATAAATGCAATATGCCTGTAAGCGTAGCAATTTTTTAGCATAAAAGGAATAAATCCTGCATGATAATCGTGGCAATGAATTATATCGGGTTGATGTTGCCATTTGCTAATCCATTCTACCACAGCTATTTGAAAAGCAATAAAACGCTCAGCGTCGTCGTTGTAGCCATATATTTTTTCTCTATCTAACAATCCATTAATATCTACCAAATACAAATCGTAGCCAAGTTTGTTATTCTTTTCTTTAATAATGGTGTAGGTAAATATTTGGTTTCCTAAAAAAGCGTTTCCTTTAAAGTCTACTGTAAACTCGTTTTCTTGCAAAAACTTGGTTTTATACATAGGCATTACCACTTTGGCATAATCACCAGCTTTGCATTGGTATTTGGGTAGTGCACCAACAACATCACCTAATCCTCCTGCTTTTGCAACAGGATAACACTCAGCACTTACATGAATTATTTCCATACGATTTTGTGGTTTTAAAGGCGGTACAAATTAGTGGTTAATTCTATTTATAGCAAATTCTTTATAAAAAAAGAATTTTACAATAAATCCGTTTACTTTGTCGTATACAACAAACAAAAAGCATTGCATATGAATCAAAAAACTAATTGGGCTCAATTTATTCCCCTAGCCTCTGTTTTTTTCTTTTGGGGTTTTGTTGCTGCAAGCAACGATATATTAATTCCTGTATTCAAGGAAGCATTTAATTTAACGCAAGGTCAGAGCCAATTGGTGTCTGTAGCTTTTTATGTAGCCTATACTGTTGGCTCACTTATTTATATGGGTATTTCTTTAGTTTTAAAAGAAGATTTAGTAAATAAAATTGGATATAAAAATGGTTTAGCTAGTGGATTAGTATTGTCTGCAATTGGAACATTATTATTTATTCCTGCTGCTAATACGGGTTCATTTCCATTAATGCTAGCAGGTTTATTTACAGTTGCATTAGGTTTTTCTTTACAGCAAACAGTTGCCAATCCATTAGCAATTGCTTTAGGGCCAATAACAACTGGATCTCAACGCTTAACAATGGCTGGTGGTATTAATAATTTTGGTACAACAATAGGTCCATTAATTGTAAGCTTTGCCATTTTTGGAAGTACTACTTCTACCAATTCAACAATGAGTATTGAAAGTGTAAAAATTCCATATTTAATTTTAGGTGCTGCATTTTTGTTAGTTGCTGTTTTACTAAAATTTTCTTCTTTACCAAATAAACCAGAAATTGTTGTACAAGACGCCTCTGCAGCAATTACCAATAAAACATCGGCTTTACAATTTCCTCAATTAATTTTAGGTATGATTGGCATTTTTGTTTATGTAGGTGTTGAAGTTGCTACTGCTAGTAACTTACCTGCTTACATGGAGAAGAATTTGGGTTTTGAAACAAAAGATATTGCACCTTACATTTCTTTATACTGGGCTAGCTTAATGATAGGCAGATGGACTGGTTCTGTAGAAGCTTTTACTGACAACATGAATAAGCAACAAATTTTTAGATTTATTGCACCCTATTTAGCATTTGGAGTTTTCTTATTGGTAAATGCCATTGCAAAGCATAATTTACAACCATTTTATGTGTACGCTTTTGTAATTATTGTACTAATTGCAGCAGATATGGCAAGTAAAGGAAATCCAGCAACAATGTTACTTATTTTTTCTGCACTAGGTATAATAGCCCTTATAATAGGAATGACAACAACTGGTATGGTTAGTGTGTATGCTTTTACTTCTGTAGGTTTATTTTGTAGCACACTCTGGCCTTGCATTTTTACTTTAGCAATTAGTGGATTAGGAAAGCATACGAGCCAAGGAAGTAGTTTTTTAATTATGATGATTATGGGTGGAGGAATCATAAGTTGGTTACAAGGAATATTAGCAGATGCTACCACTATTCAAATTAGTTATATTACTGGTATTGTATGTTTTGCTTATTTGGCTTTCTATGCAATTAAGGCAAAAAGTATTTTAAAAGCTCAAGGCATTGACTTTGGAAGCACAATAAAAGGTGGTCATTAATTTTTTGATTAGCAGATTATAAACAACAACACAAAATGAACACAACTGAAAACAAGAAATTTGCCATTGGAATTGATATTGGTGGCACAAGTACAAAATTTGGAATTGTAGACCCAGAAGGAAATATAGTTGAGCAAGATAGAATACCAACTGCAAGCGAAAAGCCCGTTAATATTTTTGTAGATGAACTGTACAAAAAATTATACCCAATGATAGAAAGCGTTGGCGGTAACAGTGCCATTGCTGGAATTGGAATGGGTGCACCAAATGGAAATGTGTACACAGGAAATATTGAATATGCTGCCAATTTACATTGGAAAGGAATTGTGCCAATTGCTCATTTGATATCTGAAAAATTTGATTTAAAAACCACACTAACCAACGATGCAAATGCTGCTGCTGTTGGAGAAATGATGTATGGTGCTGCAAAAGGAATGAAACATTTTATTACCATTACTTTAGGCACTGGTGTAGGTAGTGGTATTGTGATTGATGGAAAAATGGTAGTTGGTCATGATGGTTTTGCTGGTGAATTAGGGCATACAATTGTAAGATACGATGGAAGACTTCACAAATCAACTGGAAGTAAAGGTTGCCTAGAAGCGTATGCTTCTGCTACAGGCGTAAGACAAACAGCTATAGAATTTTTAGCAGAAAAACCTGACGCCCCAAGTCTTTTACGCAACTTTAAAGAAGAGGAAATAACTAGCCAAACAGTTTACGAATGTGCTGTACAAGGTGATGCAATTGCAAAAGAAATTTTTGATTTTACTGGAGAAATTTTAGGAGAAGCCTTGGCTAATTTTATTATGTTTTCTTCACCTCAAGCAATCATTTTATTTGGTGGACTTACCAAAGCAGGAAGCTTTATTATGAACCCAACCAAAGAAGCCATGGAGAAAAACTTATACCAAGTATTCAAAAATAAAGTACAATTGGTGTTTAGTAATTTAAAAGAATCTGATGCTGCCATTTTAGGTGCAAGTGCATTGGTTTGGGAATAAATTATTAATAATAACAGCAAACAAAAACGGCTGAAATAATAATCATTTCAGCCGTTTTTGTTTTAATTATACCTTATCGTAATACAATTCCCCCTAAAGCAGGTAAATGAATATTTAACTCGTAGCATTTACTAGCCTTATCTACCAAAGTAGCTTTTATTTCGGTATTGAAAACATCGCCTGTACCCCAGAATTCTTTTGCATCACTATTAAAAATTTCTTTCCAAGTTTTTTTATTGTGCGTATATATTTTCCAATCGTTTCTTACTACAGGAGTCATATTTAAAACCACCAACACATCGTCTTTCGGTTTATTTCCTTTTCGTTTATACACAACTACGCCTTCACTTCTATGGTTTAAATCAATCCATTCAAAGCCATCTGTATCAAATTGTTTTTCGTACAAAGCAGGTTCAAATCGATATAGCTCATTTAATTTTTGTACACAATATTTCATACCACCATGACTCACATGTTTTAATAAATCCCACTGCAATTCTGTTTTATAATTCCATTCATTTGTAGCTGCAAATTCATTTCCCATAAACAAAAGCTTAGCACCAGGATGTGTAAACATATATGTGTACAGTAAACGAAGATTTGCAAACTTCTGCCATTCATCACCTGGCATTTTATAAATCATAGGGCTTTTGCCATGTACAACTTCATCATGACTAAGCGGCAACATAAAGTTTTCATCTTTAAAGTACATCATGCTGAATGTAAATTTATCTTGATGAAACTGTCTGAATAAAGGATCTAACTTGTAATAGTCGAGTGTATCATGCATCCAACCCATCATCCATTTCATTCCAAAACCCAAACCATCTTCAAAAGTGGGTTTGCTTACACCAGGCCAATCGGTTGCTTCTTCAGCAATAGTTTGAATATCTGGAAAATCTCGATACAATGTTTCATTCAAATCTTTAATAAATGCAATAGCTTCAATATTTCCATTTCCGCCAAATTCGTTGGGCTCCCATTGTCCTGCATTTCTGCTATAATCTAATCGTAGCATACTGCTAACAGCATCTACACGAATGCCATCTATATGAAATTGATCGCACCAAAAACGAGCACTACTAATTAAAAAACTTTTTACTTCTCCTCGTTTATAATTAAAAATATAACTCTTCCAATCGGGATGATAGCCTTTACGCATATCTGCATATTCGTAAGTATGAGATCCATCAAACATAAATAATCCATGTGCATCGTATGGAAAATGAGAAGGAACCCAATCTACAATTACCCCAATACCTGCTTGATGAAATGCATTTACTAAAGTGGCAAAATCTTGTGGATTACCAAACCTACTTGTTGGAGCAAAATAACCCGTTCCTTGATAACCCCAACTTCCATCAAAAGGATGCTCCATAATGGGCATTAACTCTACATGTGTAAAACCCATTTCTTGCACATACGGCACCAATAAATCTACCATTTGCAAGTACGAATTATAGCTTTCTTCATTGTGCTTATCTGGTCGCATAAAACTTGCCAAATGCACTTCATAAACCGAATATGGAGCGTTTAAAGCATTGTGTTGTTTTCTATTTTTCATCCAAATGGCATCAGTCCATTCAAAACTAGTTTGCCAAGTAATGGAGGCAGTAAATGGTCTTTTTTCTGAAAAATGAGCAAATGGATCTGCTTTGTCTAATCGTATATCATTGGCTCCATGAATATGGTATTTATACGCTTCTCCTTGTTGCAAATTGGGAATAAATCCTTCCCAAATTCCAGACTTATCTAACCGAACTTTTAATGGATGAGCCGTTTTGTCCCAATTATTAAAATATCCGGTAACACTTACATAAGTAGCATTAGGAGCCCACACAGCAAAGTAGGTACCTTGGGTATTTAAAACCGTAATTTGCTTGTTTCCAAAATACTTATACAAGCTATAATGTGTTCCATTTTGAAAGTTGCTAATATCTTCTTCTGAAAACAAAGAATAATTCCATACTGGTTGAGCAGCATCTACAAAATGTATGTCTTCATATTTTTTTAATATCTTTTTTCCAACCTTTTTAGGCTTTATTGCTCTTGTAGAAGTATCTGAATTGGTTGATACAATTTTTTTAGATGGCATTTTATAAAATTATTATTTTTTTTAACATAATTTTATAACTAAAATTTTAGTTATTCTTATGCAATTTATGGATTTTGCAGCCAATCGAATCTAATACTTTTTTAATAAACACTGTTTATGACCAAGCTAACAACCTTATGCATTGTATTTTTTCTGTTTTCTGTACCCATTTTGGCACAGCAAGCCTCTATAAAGGGAAATGTGGTAGACACAAGTAATAAAGAAAATTTAAGAAATGCAGTTGTTTCTATTTTACGAGCTACTGATTCAATTTTAGTAAAATTCACAAGAACCGATGCTAAAGGGTATTTTGAAATCAACAATTTACCAACTGGAAAAATAATGGTGCTAATTAGTTATCCATCGTATGTTGACTATGTAGATGTATTTGAACTAAATGAAAATGAGCAAAAAGACTTAGGCAGTAGACCATTGATTTTAAAAGCAAAATTATTAGAAGAAGTTATTGTACAACAAAAAGTAGCTGCCATCAGATTAAGAGGCGATACCACAGAATACAAAGCAGATAGTTTTAGAGTTGGGGCAAATGCCAACGTGCAAGATTTATTGAAAAAAATGCCTGGCATTCAAGTAAATAGCAAAGGAGAAATTACCACACAAGGGCAAAAAGTAGAAAAGATTTTAGTAGATGGAGAAGAATTTTTTAGCGATGACCCTGCTGTTGTTTCTCAAACACTAAGAGCAGATGCTGTAGATAAAGTGCAGGTGTATGACAAAAAAAGCGATCAAGCGGTGTTTAGTGGGATTGACGATGGTGAAAAAACAAAAACCATTAATCTACAATTAAAAGAAGATAAGAAGAAAGGATATTTTGGTAAAACAGAAGCTGGCACAGACTTTAACCAATACAAAACAGGAAAAGTAATGGCCAATTCTTTTAAAGGAAAAAGAAAATTAGCAGGCTATATTACTTACGATAATACTCGTTTTGAAAGCTTAGATTGGAATGATAGAAACAACTATGGTGGGAATATGAATACAAACACAGAAGTTGGCGACGATGGTGGCATTTACATGTATAATGAAGGCGATGAGTTTAGTTGGGGACAAGGATTGCCAAGTGCAATTACTGGTGGATTATTGTTCTCAAAAAAGTGGGGTAAGGATAAACACAACTTCAACGGTAATTATCAATTTAACCAATTAGAAGTACAAGGTAAAACAACAAGCATTGATCAAAAAATATTTGAAGACACTGCTTACATAGAAACATCGATCAAAAACTTCGTTAGCAACAAACAAAGAAACAGAATTAGAGGTGTTTACGATTTTGCAATTGATAGTTCAAGTTCGTTAAAAGCTACGCTTAATGCAGGTATTACCAACATTAACAACAAAGGAACAACCACAGGAGCAATTACCAATTTAGATGGAAGTTTTATTAACCAAACACAAAAAACAATTTCTAGTATTTCTGACAATAAAAATCTTACAAGTAATATTTTTTATAGAAAACGATTTAAGAAAAAAGGAAGAACCATTAGCGTTAATGCCGATTTTGGATTTACCGATAATAACAACGAATTTAACTTAGATGCAAGCAACCAATTCTACAACAAATTCGGAACAATTACCACCGTTGAAGTTACCGATCAGTTTAAGCCATCTGTTGAAAAAGGCTCAAACCTTAGTGCTAAAGTTTCATATACAGAACCATTATGGAAAAATACTTTTTTAGAATTAAACTATAGATATGCCAATAGTAAAAATGATGCTGAGAAAAATACTTTCAACAAAGACTTTAACGGTAATTTTACAAGTTTGGTAGACTCATTAAGTAATCACTTTATTTTTAACACACATAACAATAATGGTGGTTTTACGCTGAGATACAATGCTAAAAAATTCAACTTTTCGATTGGTTCTGGCTTAGGCAGAGTTGTATTTAATCAAACAGATGTAAATGATAACACTAATAGAAAAGTTGGCTTCACCAATTTTTTACCAACAGCAACCATCGGATTTACACCAACCAAACAAAAACGTTTTACATTAACCTATAATGGCTCTACAAGAAACCCAAGTATTTTACAAATTCAACCCATTATCGACAACATTGATCCATTAAACATCAATGTAGGTAATCCAAATTTAAAACAGGAGTTTAGAAATACATTCAGCCTAAATTTCTCTGATTACAAAATCATCAAAAGCAGAAATATTTGGTTGAGTGCCAATTTTACAACCATTAACAATGCTATTAGTTCTTCTGTTGTTTTTAACGATTCTACTTTAAAAAGAGAAAACAAAACCATCAATGTTGATGGCAATTACAACGGAAACATGTGGAGCCAATTTGGGTTTGATGTTGCCCCTTCTATGAACCTCAGCTTTGGTTTTAACCCTAACATTAGCAGGTTTGTAAACTTTATTAATAATCAAAAAAATACAACCGACAATGTACGTTTAGGCTACAGCATTAACTTGGGTTATTGGCCTGATAAATGGTTGAATTTTTATTTCAACATCAGAGCAAATAGCAATCGTTCTACATCTTCTATCAACAAAAATATTGTTACTAGATACTGGACTTACAATTCGTATGGAGAAGTAAACATGAAGCTTCCTAAAAAGTGGTATATCACGTTAGAAGAAGAAATAAATGTGTACGAAAAAACGTCAATTTTTGCCAATCAACGAGATATTTTTATCATCAATGCATCGGTAAAAAAATCGATAGACAAAGACGAAAATTGGCAAGTAAAATTATCTGGCAATGATATTTTAAAACAAAATCAGTCCGTTTCAAGAAACATCAGTAGCAACGTTATTTCAGAAACAACCAATCAAAATATTCAACGGTTTTTCTTACTAACACTCATCTACAATTTTAGTAAAAATGGTAAACCATCTAATTAATTCCTTTAACTATTAAAACTCTATATATGCGTTTCCTCATCATTATTTGTGCCCTATTTTTAGCAGCAACATCCAGTGCACAAACCCAATTTATTAATGCAGCAAAAGTTGAATACGAAAGAAGAGTAAACCAACACAGCCAACTAGATCAAGAAGGCGATAATCAATGGATTCAAGAATATAAAAAGCAAATACCTAAATCGGTTTCAGACATTTATGTATTAAAATTCAATGCTGAAAAAAGTGTTTACAAGCTTGCCAAAGAAAACACCGATGTAAAATATTTGTGGGGCAGCAAACCTTCTGAAAACGATATAATTATAAAAGATTTTAAAACCAATACCATTTCCTTACAGAGAGATGTATTCGAAAATACGTATTTATTAAGAGACAGTTTAAAACAACTGAATTGGAAAATTACCGACGAAACACGTACCATTGCTGGCTTTGAATGTAAAAAAGCAATTACCAAAATTCACGATAGTGTGTATGTAGTAGCTTTTTACACCGATCAAATTATTACAAGTTCTGGTCCTGAAAGTTTTACAGGTTTGCCCGGTTTAATTTTAGGAGTAGCTATTCCAAGATTGTATACCACTTGGTTTGCTACAAAAGTAGAATTAATAGAACCCACACCAACAGAATTAGCCCCCATACAAAAAGGTAAAAAAGCCACTTGGAAAACCTTAATGGTAGATTTAAACAAAGGCGTAAAAGATTGGGGTAAAGAAGGTGCACGTTTTATATGGCTATTTTCTTTGTAGGCCACACACAATTCGAGTTATTTATTTTATGTACCCAGCAGTTGTAATTCTATTCAGCTGCATAGGCGTCGCACTCTTGTGCTTTAGCAACTTTATTCAAAAAATTGCAAAAACCTGTAACATTTCTATAAAAAATGCGTTCCAATGCAATAAAATACAAAATAAATAATTTTTTTGCAACAAAAACCTGCAAAATAGAGTCAATAGAAAAGTAAAAAAATAGCGATGAAAACAAGTGTATCCATTTTATCAGTTCTACTACTCTTATCAAATACAAGTTGTAAACAGCAAGTACAAGAAAAAAGTACAGTTTCAGAAAATGAGATAGAAACACTTATCAATAGCACTTGGAAGTTAACCAATATTGGCTACGATTACAACCAAAACAATAAAATTGATGCCAACGAATCGGTTATCAAATCTTGCGAAAAAGACAATGAATTAGCATTTATAAAAAATGGAACTGGCATTATTACCGAAAATCAACTTTCTTGTTCTGGACATAATTCCACCAACTTTCGTTGGTTTTTTCGCAACAAAATGCTTACCCTCTCTTACACCGACCATACGGAACAACTATTAAGTTTACAAAAAAATCGTTTGGTATTCACCTCAAACAACAATTCAAAAGGAAACTTAATTACAGAGTTTACACAACAAGAAGCATTTGTGGCAGATAAGCAATGTGCATACACAAAAAATCCATTAGCTCAGTTTTAAAAGTAATTGTTCATGCAATGCCAATACTTGAGTAGTTAATAATTGTTGCTCATCGTTTACAACTACAAAATCGCACAAACGCATTTTAATTTCTTGAGAAATTTGTTTACTCATTCTATATAAAACCTCTTGTCTTCCTACATTATCTCGTTTCATTACCCTAGCAATTCGTAAGCTTTCAGGGGCTTTTATGCCAATTATAAAATCTAAATTAGCAGCTGTTCCTGCTTCAAATAATAGGGCTGCTTCTTTAACTACATAAGCAGATTGTTGTTGAGCCATCCAAATATTTGCAGCATTAATAGCAGCAGGATGTGTAATTGCGTTTAAAACTTCTAATTGTACTGCATCTTTAAAAACGATATTGGCAATAAATGGTCTATTCAATTTTCCTTCAATTGTGTACGATTGTTCACCAAATGCAGTAATTATTTTTGATTTTATAGTCGCATCAACTTCCATCATTTTTTTAGTAGCTGCATCTGCATCAAAAACAGGAATACCCATACATTTAAATATATCTGCCACAGTGCTTTTACCACTACCAATTCCACCAGTTAACCCAATTTTCAGCATGATGATTCTTTTAAAATAAAAAAGCAAAGTCAAGCTAAAATACTGACTTTGCTTAAATATATTTTTTGCAAGAAATATTTATCTACCTATTTGATAATACATATCATTCCATCTTAGTTCACTTTTCAAATGATGCAAAGTGGTTTCTTTTCCAATTAATACGTATTCAATATTCGCCATTTCTGCAAAATCTTCTAAATGCTCGGCTGTTAAATTTTGGCTATAACAAGTATGGTGAGCACCACCTGCTAAAATCCATGAAGCACAGCCTGTATGCATGTTTGGATAAGGCTTCCATAAAACCCTAGCTACCGGTAATTTAGGCAACGAGTGCAAAGGTGCAACAGCCAAAACTTCATTTACAAGCAACCTAAAACGATTCCCCATATCCACAACAGAAGCATTTAAAGCAGGACCGGGGGCACTATTAAAAACCAAACGAACAGGATCTGCTTTTCCACCAATACCTAAAGGATGAATTTCACAACTAGGTTTTGCATCGGCAATACTTTCGCAAATTTCTAGCATGTGTGCACCTAAAACCAAACGATTGTCTGGATTGAAATGATAGGTATAATCTTCCATAAAAGAGTTACCACCTTTTAATCCTGCACCCATTACTTTCATAGCTCTTACCAAAGCTGCCGTTTTCCAATCGCCTTCACCTGCAAATCCATAACCCTTACCCATTAAGCGTTGAGCTGCAATACCTGGCAATTGTGCCATGCCATGTAAATCTTCAAATGTATCGGTAAAGCCTTTAAAATTTCCTGCTTGTAAAAATGCCAATAACCCCAATTCAATTTTAGCAGCTTCTCTTAAACTTTGGTGTTGTTCTCCACCTTTTAATAAGCTAGGCATTAAAGTGTAACTATCTGCATATTCTGCCACCAAAGTATCAATTTCAGCATCTGAAATTTGGTTTATAACATGTACCAAATCGCCAATACCATGTGTGTTTACAGAATATCCAAACTTTAATTCTGCTTCAACTTTATCACCATCCGTTACGGCTACATTACGCATATTATCGCCAAAACGAACATATTTTGCTTGTTGCCAATCATGCCATCCTGCAGCTGCCCTTGCCCAAATATTAATTTTATCGATAGATTCAGCATCTTGCCAATGACCAACTACTACTTTTCTATTCAAACGCATTCTACTCATCATAAATCCAAATTCTCTATCTCCGTGGGCAGACTGATTTAAATTCATAAAATCCATATCAATTTCTCCCCAAGGAATATCTCTATTGAATTGTGTATGAAAATGTAACAATGGTTTCTGTAAAATTTTTAATCCTCCAATCCACATTTTTGCAGGAGAAAAAGTGTGCATCCAAGCAATAATACCAATACAGTTTTTTGTGGTATTTGCATCTTGACAAACTGTATAAATTTCTTCTGCTGATTTTACAGTTGGTTTCCAAACAATACTTACAGGAATAACTGCATCAGCATGTAGAGAAGCTGCTATTGTTTGTGCATTTACTGCAACTTGCTTTAGTGTTTCTTCACCATACAAATGTTGGCTACCTGTTACAAACCAAACTTCTAATGATTTTAAATTAGTCATATTTTTTTATTTAGAAATAATGTCAATGTTTTTTATTGTTTGCGGAAACCAAATCATCATTTCGCCTTTACCCCTATTTGCCCAAGCATAATAAGGAATGGCTTTAAAAATTTGTTGCTTTGTGTTAATGGCATCTCCTTTATCAGAAATATTGATAACAGGTACAATTGCTTGAATAGTTTGTATACCATTTAATACATTTTTTTCAAAAGCAGTTGAAAAACTTGTTGATGACGGCAAAATAATGTTAGAAGTTTTACCATTGTTATCAACCCATTCTGCACAATATACCAAAGGACCACGTTGTAAAGCAACTTTACCAATATTATCTCTCACCAAATTGTTGCAGCTAATTGTGTGTACAGGCATTGGTAAAACTAGCTCAACAGTATCGTTATTCATCCATTTTCTTTCAATAATAGCATATCCATTTTCCACATTTATGGTCACCATTTTTCCATTTACTTTACAAACAATAGCGGTAGAATCTTTTTGTTGAAACTGATATAACTGTGATGGAATGGCTTGCTGAACTGCCCATCCTGGAATTCGAATATGCAACTTAAACCAAAGTGGATTTTTTGTTTGCATTGTAAATAATAAATTTCCTTGCCAAGGATAATTATTTTGCTGTTGAATTTGTAAAGACTTGCCAGCTATGTTAAAAAAGGCAACACTATTGGCAAATAAATTGGCATAAATAGACTCATTTTTTTGTGCATATAAATAACCAGCTAAAGAAGGTAAAAAACGAGTAATATTGGTGGGGCAACAAGAACAATCAAACCAGCCAGAACGAGTAACTTCTACTTTTCCATCTGTAAATCCGTTTGCTGTTCCATTTATTGTATGATAATTTTTAACTTGCATAGCATTGGTATAAAAAAAAGATTTACCATCTAATCCTACACCAGCTATTAAACCATTGTACAATATTTTTTCAAGTACATCAATGTATTTAGATTGTCCATGTAATAAAAACATTCGCTGATTCCAATAGACTCCAGCAATTGCAGCACAAGTTTCGTTGTAAGCACTAGCATTAGGTAATTCATAGTTATCGCCAAATCGTTCTCCACTAGCAATAGCACCTAAACCGCCTTGTACGTATATTTTCTTTTCTACAACATTATTCCATATTGCATCAATTGCTTTCGATATTGCAGTATCGTTACACAGTGCTGCAATATCGGCCATTGCAGCATATAAATAACCTGCACGTACAGCATGGCCAACTGCTTCTTTTTGTTGTATTACAGGTAAATGATCTTGCCAATAAGCTCCATTTTTCCAAGGATCTTTACTTTTTACATCGTATGTATACTTTCCTCTTGATTCAATAAAAAAACGAGCTGTTTCGAGATATTTTATTTGATTGGTAACTCGGAATAATTTTATCAATCCCATTTCAACAATTTGATGACCAGGGGCTACAATCATTTTTCCCTCACCAAAAACGCTACAAACCAAGTTAGCATTTTTAATGGCGATATTCAATAAACTTGTTTTTTTTGTTGCCAAGTAATGTGCAACTGCAGCTTCGTATAAATGACCTGCATTGTATAACTCATGACTTAATTCTCTCTCTTTTTCCCAACGTTGTAAGCCAGCCCATGAATGAGGTTGAGCTGGATTAATAGTACGAGCAGTATATAAATAACCATCACTTTCCTGTGCCTTTTCTATCAGTACAATCAATGAATCTACATAAGCTTCTAAACGTTTATCGGAATAATTAGCAAGTGAAAAAGATGCAGCTTCAATGGTTTTATAAATATCAGTATCATCGAAAGGAAAAGTTGTACAGAATTTTCCTTTTTTTTCTGCCGCCATTACAAAATTTTTTATCCTTCCTGTGCTTTCGCATCTTTCGAATGAGGCAGGAATAGTTACCAAACGATTGGTTTGAATACGAGGCAACCAAAAGCTATCTGTGAGTTTAACTTTTGTAAAATCTATTGCAGTATATGCATAATCGCTTTGTTGGGCATTTACTCCATAAAAAATACAGAAAGAAAGTAGTGTAATTATGATTCTACAATTCATTAATACAGACTAATTATTGAACTAAAAATTTGTAAACAGATGTATGTGTGTAAACAGCTCCTGGTTTTAAAATAGTTGATGGAAAATTGGGTTGATTTGGACTATTTGGAAAATGTTGTGTTTCTAAACACAAAGCTGCATGTTTTACATACTTCGCTCCTTTTTTGGTATTTTGTAATGTACCATTTAAAAAGTTACCACTATAAAATTGTATGCCAGGTTCTGTAGTATATACTTCCATTACTCTGCCTGAAGCGGTGTGCTCAAGCGTTGCTGCTAATGTTAAACTACTATCTTTTTTGTTCAATACCCAATTATGATCGTAACCACCTTTTACTGCTGCAATATCTTTACCAATGGTTTTGGGTTTTGTGAAATCCATTGGTGTATTTTTTACTGCATCAATTGTACCCAAAGGAATTAAAACATCGTTTACAGGCGTGTAGGCATCTGCTAAAAGTTGTAAGCTATGGTTTAGAATAGTTGAATCTTTACCAGCAGATAAATTAAAATAACAATGGTTGGTTAGGTTTATAGGTGTTGTTTTATCGGTTGCTGCTTCATAAGAAATAGCCAATGCATTATCAGATCTTAACGTGTAAACAACGCTTATGCTTACATTTCCTGGATAACCTTCTTCTCCATCTTTACTTAAATAAGTTAGTTTTAAACTACTATCACCTTGTTGCTTTTCTACATTCCAAACCACTTTATCAAAGCCTTTAATTCCACCATGTAAACTTTGTCCATTATCGTTTTTAGCTAATTGATACGTTTTTCCATCAATTGTAAAATTACCATTTGCAATACGATTAGCATATCTGCCTACTAAACAACCAAAGTATGGATTTCCTTTTTGGAGAAAGCCAGTTAAAGAATCGTAGCCCAAGATAACATCGCCAAAAACACCCTCTTTATCTTTTGTAAAAAGTTGGGTAACCGTTCCTCCATAATTCATAATACTTACTTTCATTCCATCAGGATTGGTAATTGTATATTCAGTAATAACAGAACTATCAATAATTCCTATTTTTTTTTCTGTAACTGAAAAACTAGATGTTCCTGTTTTTGTAGCTGTATTATTGTTACATGCTATTGTAACAATCACAAGTAAGAAGAAAGATGTGTATTTTTTCATATGGTTTTTTTTAAAAGTTTAAATAAGTATAAACAGGTAAATATTACTGACCGTAATAAGAATTTGGCCCATGTTTGCGTTCGAAATGTTTGGAAATAAGTGCATCTTTTAAACGAGGTGCACTGGGATTAATTTGTTCTGTTAGTAAAGCCATTTTAGCTATACATTCTAAAACAGCACTATTATGTACAGCTTTAGCAGCATTTTTCCCCCAGGTAAACGGAGCATGATTACCTACTAAAACCATTTCAACTTCCTGATAATTGTATTGCTTTTCTTGAAAATGATTCATAATTTGAAAACCTGTTTCATATTCGTAATTACCTTGAATCATTTTATCATTCATTGGAGGAGCACAAGGAATGTCTACGGTATTGTAATCGGCATGAGTCGTTCCAAAAATGGGTATATTTCTTTGAGATTGAGCCCAAGCAGTTGCATACGTTGAATGAGTATGCACAATACCACCAATATCTTCCCAATGTTTATACAAAACAGCATGGGTTAATGTATCTGACGATGGTCTTAAATCTCCAGCAACCGTTTTCCCTTCAAAATCAACAATCACCATTTTATCAGGCGACAAATTTTCATAAGCCACACCACTAGGTTTTATAGCAAATACACCTAAACTTCTATCTGCAGCACTTACATTTCCAAACGTAAATAAAACCAAACCCAATTGTGGTAATTGCATATTGGCTTCGTATGCTTCTTGTTGAATATGCTGATATGGATTGTTCATACGAATTATTTTGATTGAATAAATGAGCCTAATTGTATATATTGTTGATAGCGTTTTTGATAATATTCTACCAAATTGGCGTTGGGAGAATATACGGCGTCGAAACCTTGTCCCATTGCTTGCATGGCATTTTCAACAGAAGGATAAACTCCAGCAACTGTTGCAGCAAACATAGCTGCACCAGCAGCACAAGTTTGTTCGCTTTTATGAATACGAATTGGCATATTCATTACATTAGCCATTACTTGCATAATGTAAGGCGATTTTTTGGCAACGCCACCAATGCCTATCAAACCTTTTACAGAAATACCTTCTTCTATAAATCTGTCTACAATTGCTTTTGCACCAAAACAGGTTGCTTCTACTAATGCCTTAAATATTCTAGGAGCGTCTGATCCTAAGTTTAAATTTAATATTGCCCCTTTTAATTGTTGGTTAGCATCTGGTGTTCTTCTTCCATTTAACCAATCAACTGCCAATTCATCATCTTCCAATAAAGGCAAATTTGCTGCCGCTGTAGACAGGTCTGCTATCATTTTATTAATGATCGATTCTTTCAATTCGGAATCATGAATATAAGTTTCAATAGACCAACTAAGTACATTTCTAAACCAAGCGTATACATCTCCAAAAGCAGACTGACCAGCTTCTAAACCCATCATGGATGGAATAATTGAACCAGGCACTTGACCACAAATTCCTTTTACTAATTTTGATTGCACTTCTTCTAAAGGAGCCACCAACATATCACAAGTAGAAGTACCCATTACTTTACTTAGATGGTAGGGTTCTATTTGTCCGCCAACAGCACCCATGTGTGCATCAAAAGCACCAACACCTACCAATACATTTGTTGATAATCCTAATTTATTTGCCCATTCTTCCGATAAATTTCCTACCGATTTATCGGCTGTATAAGTTTCTGTAAATAACCTATCTGTAATTCCATCTAATAAAGGATCTAAAGCAGAAAAGAAATCGTTAGGTGGTAATCCATTAAATTCTTTTGCCCACAATGCTTTGTGACCTGCAGAACAAACACCTCTTTTAATGTTTGCAGCATCATTTTCTCCTGTTAACAAAAAAGGTATCCAATCACAATGTTCTACAAAAGAATATAGATGATTTCTTACTTGCTCATCTACACGTAACACATGTAAAAGTTTTGCCCAAAACCATTCACTAGAATAAATGCCACCTACAAATTGCAAATAATTGATGGGGTATTTTGTTGCATGTTCGTTTATTTCTGCCGCCTCTTTTACAGAAGTATGATCTTTCCATAAAACAAACATTGCATTCGGATTTTCAGCAAATTCTGGCAATAAAGAAAGTGGCACACCTTGTTTGTTTACTGCTATTGGCGTTGAACCAGTGGTGTCGACAGAAATAGCTTTTACCAAAGCTGCTACATCTTTACCAGCGGTTTGCAAGCATTGAGTTATAGTAGCCTCTAACCCTTCAATATAATCGAGTGGATGTTGCCGAAATTGGCTATTCGTAGCATTACAATACAATTGTTTTTTCCAGCGAGGATAATAAAATACCGAAGTAGCCACTTCGTTTCCATTGGCTGCATTTACTAAAACAGCACGTACAGAGTCGGTTCCGTAGTCAACTCCTATGACAAAGCTTTCGTTTTTCATACAAACAAATTTAAGTGTATTATTGACACTTATAAAAATAATTTTTAGCTTTTAATACTGGTTTTAAAATTACTCTGCCTCAATAATAGGCAACCAAATTTCGAAAACTGTTCCAGAAGATTCGTTTGTTTGAAAACGAATAGTGCCTTTCATTTTTTCAATAATGCCTTTACAAATAGCCAATCCTAGGCCTGTACCTGATGTTTTGGTGGTGAAGTTTGGCGTAAAAATATGGTCAATTACATCTAATGGAATGCCTTTACCATTATCGGCTATTGAAATATAAATACCGTTGTTTTGATTTTTTTGATGAATTTGAATTACACATGTTTCATGATTACCAACTGCTTCGATAGCATTTTTAATAAGATTGGTAAATAACCGACTTAACTGCGTTTTATCAGCAACAGTTGTATAAGTACCATCATCAATAGTATGTGTAATTTGCACCACCTCTTCTTGCCTATGCAAGTAAACAACTGTAGACAAAACATCGGTAACATTTACAGATTCTAAAACTGCGTTTCCAATATTTGCAAATTGAGAAAAATCGCCAGCAATTTTTGCCAATTGATCGATTTGCTCAATTAGAGTTTGAGCTACTTTTTGCGATAATTCTTTTGTATTAGGTGCGTTGTTATCAATTGCTTTTTGCAAGTATTGAATACTTAATTTCATGGGTGTAAGTGGGTTTTTAATTTCATGAGCCACTTGCCTAGCCATTTCTCTCCAAGCAACTTCTCGTTCACTTCTTGCCAAAGCTTGAGCACTTACTTCTAACTTTTGCACCATTGTATTGTATTCATTTACCAAAGCCAAAATTTCATCTTTTCTGTTCCATGCTATCTCTTCATTGTGTTTACCAATATTTACATCTCTCATTTTTTCGGTAATTACACCAAATAAAGCAACAATCCGTTCGGTTAATAAAAATGCAATTGCACCAGCTAATAAAAAAACGAAAGCATTTAAGTTAATTAAAGTAGCAATAAAGCTAGAAATTTCGTTGTTTAATTCTAACTGAGAGTTGAGATATGGAATATTTAAATAACCGTAAACATTGCCCAATTCATCAATTACAGGTGTATAAATACTTAAGTACTTAAGCTTACCTATGTATTCTTGCTGAATGACTTTATTGGTTTTGTTATGATTGAATTGATAAAATGCAATTGCATTCATTTTTGTATTGAGCAATTGCTTGGTATAAATATGTCGTTGAGTGGTTGCAAGCAAACTACCATTAGAACTGTAAAAATTAATATCGGTATTGTAAATAGATGCAACTTCAGAAATTCTTTTTTCAAAATTGCTGCCAAAGCCAACATCATTAATGGTTGCAACATCATCAAATAATAACTGTGTTTGTACTTGTGTTAGTTTATTACTAATTTCTGCAGCAACGGCATCAATAGTTTTAGAAAGTCGTTGTTGATTGGTAGAATTAAATTTATCTACAAAGAAGGTAATAGTTGCAGCACCAATAATTACAAAAGAAAATATACTTACAAATATGATGGTAGCATGAATTTGAGAACGAATGCTCAATTTTAAAGCTGCAACAAGTGCCTGCTTACTAAACTTTGTGCGTAATAAGAAACTAGAAACATGAAAAAAAACAATGACCACTAGTATTGTAAAAAACAAGTAAGCAAATAGTGTAACCACATCTATTACTGTTCTCATTTCTTTTACTACAACAACTGTTTTATTGGTTCCTGCATTAAACCACAGTTCACTCATGTTGTTGTTTTTTTTCAACACAAAATCGAATGGGGTTACTACTTTTTTATCAATTACTAAAGGATAATTGTAATCGT
Organism: Chitinophagaceae bacterium; assembly: GCA_051861445.1. GTDB lineage: Bacteria > Bacteroidota > Bacteroidia > Chitinophagales > Chitinophagaceae > Parasediminibacterium. Next base: position 41,100 of record JBHYCS010000021.1, read on the forward strand.
TTTGCTGATTAGTAAGTTTGTTGTTGATATAAACTGCATAAGCATACGTATTATAATCACTAGTATTTGTTTCTTGAGCCTGACTAAAAAGTGATGGATATAAAGCTTCACTTTTAAATGGTTTTGGCTTAGCTAGAATAAATAAATAGCCCAATAAACTATCAGCTTTTACAATGGCTTTTTTAAAAATATAATGCTGCTCGTTACCTGTGGTTTCAAAAGCATATAAACCTGCAATGTTGTTGAGCGTAGATTTATTTTCTGTAAAACGATTAAGTTGATTAAACGATGTAGAATCATCGTTATGAATAGGTTGTAATTGATGATTATAGGTATAAATGCTTGTTTCGAATCTATTTAAATAACCAGAAAAATTTTCGTTTAAAATACTGTCTTTTATAAAATGATTGGCAAATTCGAACTGTAATCTTTCATAGTTTTTTACAAGAATGTTATTATCTACATTACTCAATGCAATACTTAAAATATTTTCTCCATTCGGATCGTTTTGTTGTACTAATCTTTCTGCTATTTTCTTTCGCTGAGCCCATTCAACCGATGCGTTTTCATAGGTAACCAATAGTGTAATTGAGAACGAAAAAAAGATAACCCAAAAAATAAAAAAAGTAGATTTTAAGATAGGTAAATAGAAATCTTTTTTTCTAAAATGCAATAAAATTAAATATAGAATACACCAAACCAATACAACAATATGCATACCTACATCAATAGAATCTAGTCGTATACTAATGTAGATTAAACCAGCAACGGATGTTACCAATATTTGCTTAAAAATGGCAACATCATTGATCAGTAAAGGTTTAATAAAAATGTGCGATAAATGATATAACGCTAAAACAAAAAATGCAAGAATGATAAAACTGATTACACTGTATACATTTAAACTGAAAAATTTAGATACATCAAATGAAATTTTAGAATCTGCCACTAAACTTGCAATAGCATTGGCAAACATAAAACAAACTGCTAGCAACAGAATATTATAAACATATTGCAAACCGCTATACTTACCTAAATATTTGGTTTTTATATTTGGCATTGGCCCAACAAAAACAGTAAACTTAAAGAAGCCAACCAACCAAAACAATAAGATGCTATTGATTAACAAATCGCCTAAAGAAGGATGTAAAAAATTAGATGCATAAATAGATGGATCGAATAAACCAAGCCTAGAAAAATCAAAAGGAAATGGAGCTTGATAAGTTATAAAACGAATGATACAAACACTTATCAACAAAAATAAAAAACCTTTAATTGCACTTTTATTGTTTACAACTTCTACTGCTGTTCTATTTAAAAATAAAACCAAAAGAATAATGCTAAATAAACGCAGAAGTATGGTAAAAATATCGTAGCCAGCATAATTATGCCCTTCTTTTTCTTTAATATAAAATAGCTTTTTACCTTTTGTATTTGTAACAGGCAGACCTTGCAGCGAGTCTGTAATTTCATATTGTTCGTCTAATTGTGCATATCCTTCAAAATCTTTTTGTAGGTATTTGTTTTCTATAAAATAATCCCACAAAACAGGAATAATGGCAACTACTACAATTTGTTTTTGACCAATGCTGTATGTTTTTTTTATCAGTTCAAAATGCCCATTTTGATGAATGCTACTATAACTTCCATCTTCATATTGCAATTCTGAGGCACTTAAGCTAAATAGATTATTGTTCCAAAAAGTAAGAATTGGACTTCCTACATCGTTGATGGTGTACACATAAAAACCATACTTTTTATTGAAGAGTTTTCTTTTAGAAGAAAAAGAACTATCGTTTAACAACGATTTTATAAAACTAGTATCTTGAAATAAAGCATTAATTTCTAACTCTGTAGAAGCTATTTTTTTTTCAATTTTATTTTTCACCTTTAGAGGTGTAGCATTGTACAACCAATAGTTACTTACAATAAACGAAATCGTAAATAACCAAGCAGCAATAATGAGTAAAAACCCATGTTTGTAAACTGCTTTGGGTATAAAACGTATCAATTTGTTTTATTTAAAAGTTTAACCTTATTCCAAATAGCATCCATTTCTTGTAAAGACATATCTGTTAGTGATTTGCCTTCAGCATTTGCTATTTTTTCAATTTGTTGAAAGCGATAGATAAACTTTTGATTGGTTTTTTCTAAAACGCCTTCTGCATCTAGCTGCAAAAAACGTGCATAGTTTATTAAGCTAAACAAAACATCGCCAAACTCTTCTTCAATATGTTGTTGATTCTGTTGTTCGATGGCAGATTTTAATTCACCAATTTCTTCTTCTACTTTTTTCCAAACATCTTCAATATTATCCCATTCAAAACCAACTTGCTTTGCTTTTTCTTGTATTCGAGTGGCTTTTACAACAGCTGGCAACGATGTTGGAACACCGCTCAATACACTTTTATTAGCTTTTCCTTTTTCTTGAAGTTTTAATTGTTCCCAATTTTTTTTCACTTCTTCTTCGTTGGCAACTTCTACATTTCCATAAATATGTGGATGCCTATGAATAAGCTTTTTACTAATGGATTCTAACACATCTTGCAATGTAAATTGTTGCTGTTCGGTAGCTATTTTGCTGTAAAACAATAAATGCAGCATAACATCGCCTAACTCTTCTTTAATATCTTGCCAATTTTCGGCAGTAATGGCATCGGTTAATTCATACATTTCTTCAATAGTTAATGGACGAAGTGTATGAATAGTTTGCTTTTTATCCCATGGACATTTTTCTCTTAGTTCATCCATTATTTTTACCAAAGCCAAAAAAGAATCTGACAAATGTTGTTGCATACATTAAAATTACACATTAAAGAAAGTGAGTACTAAGAATATTACCGACAAGAAGATAATTACAAAAAATGATACCGCATTTAAAATAATAAACTTAACAATGGTTTTAAATCTTTTTTCTAAATACACATTACGCATTGTTTTGTACAAATGAAAAAAACTAGCAAGGTAAATAAGACCTGAAAGTATATTTAAAAATGAGTAATTGAGTGATTCATTTAACTTACTTATTAAAAAAAACACAATGCTTATTACAAAAGTGGTAATGTATGCATAAACAGAAAAAATAAGATGGTTTACATAAAAAAAAGACTTTTTTCTGCCATATAAAATTTGAAGAACTAGTGCAAATATGGGTAGAGATATAAAAAACATTTGAGGAAATGAATGAGCAAACTTATCCATGATTAGTTTGGGAAAATCTACGAAATTTAATACTCCCTTACCTTTCAATGAATAAAACTTTTCGCCAAATTTTCGTTGTATCCAATTATCTCTTTTTTCTTTAGGCAAGCTACTTTGGTAGTCTCGATAATCTTGTAAATTTTTTAGCCTTGATGGCAGTCTATTTTTAAAAATGGTAATGCTATCCTTGGCATTTTCAACTTCATACTTTGCTCGAATATCTTCAGCCGTTAAAAGTGTATCTTTTAGTGCTGGATTTCTTTTTCGAAATGCCTCATTTTTTTTAATAATTTTCTTATTTCTAAGGGCAGCAATTCGTTCGTAATAATCAGATTTTAAACTTGCCAAACTTTGTTTGCGTATAGAATCATTTGTATCACCTATTAAGCTATCGATGTAAGAAATACTTTTTTCTGCTTGCTGCAATCGAATGGTATTTGCATCTATATTTTCAATGCCATTAAACTTTACTGTTCCAAAGAAAATAATGAAGAAAATGGCTGACGTAAACACATACATTTTTATGGGGTTTAAATAGCTATTTCTTCTCCCCTTCATGTATTCTGTTACTAAAAAGCCAGGCCTGAATAGTAAATATTTAAGCGTAAAGAAAAACTTACTATCAAAATGCGTTACATCATAAACAAAATGCGTTACAAGGTGAAAAAAGCTCTCTTTAATTTCTACGTTTTCTTGTCCACATATATGGCAATATCGGCCTTGAACAATTGCATTACAGTTTAAACAATTTTTTTCTTTTCGTTCAACGAGATGTGACACTTGCAGTTAGTTTTTTTTAAAAATAAGGGAAATTGTATAATTTAATAAACAAAAACTATCCATTATATTTTCGCTTTTTTTCAGGCGAATAATTGAGTTGTTCTTGTAACGATTCTGGTGAAGGATTATTGGTAATGCCTACAGCAATTTGAAAGAGTACAAAACACAAAACAATTGATGCTATTATTTCTTGCCAAGTAATCCAATAGCCATAAAAGGTGTACAATTTCGCTTTTTGAGGATGTTCGGTTTCGTAAATTAACTGAACAGTTTCATTTTCTGTAAAACGAGTAAACGTTTGTTGTATGGGTATTTTATATTGCTTTTTTGATAAAGAAAAAAAAGCAAATGGTTGTAATTCTTTTGAAGAACTATCTACTAGGAAATGAACAGTTGCTGGTGTTTTTTCTCCGTCGAAAAAATCGGGTTGACGCGTAAATAAAATATATAAACCAAAAATTACAATATACAATGTAAGTACAGATTTAAACATAGGTAAAAGTAATGTTAGATTGATAAAAAAAGTCATCGAAAAAAATTCATTTCGATGACTTTAACTTGTAGAATCTCTTTTTAAGATTTATTCAGCAAATAAACTTCTAACAATTCCCATTTCTAAACCCCTTAGTTCTGCTAAACCTCTTAATCTTCCAATAGCACTATACCCTGGATTGGTTTTCTTTTTTAAATCATCGAGCATTTGATGTCCATGATCTGGACGCATTGGCAAAGCTACTTTTCTATTTTGCATAACTGTTACCAATTCTTTTACCACACTGTACATATCTACATCACCTTCTAAATGATTGTCTTCATAAAAATCGCCCCATTCGTTGCGTTTGGTGCTTCTTAAATGTATAAAATGTATACGATTACCAAATTGTTTTACCATGTCTGGTAAATTATTATCTGGTCTTACACCATAACTTCCTGTACAAAAACATAAACCATTAGCAACATTTGGCACAGCCTTAATTAAAGCATCAACGTCAGACGCTGTGCTTACCACTCTTGGTAATCCTAAAATAGGATATGGAGGATCATCGGGATGAATAGCTAAAACAACACCACTAGCTTCTGCTACAGGAACAATTTGTTGTAGAAAATAAATTAAGTTACTTCTAAGTTTGTTAGCATCGATACCATCGTATGTTTTTAAAACATCGCCAAATTGCTCTACCGTAAAACTTTCTTCACTACCAGGCAAGCCAGCAATAATATTTCTAATTAACAATTGCTTTTCTTCTTCATTCATTTCGCTTAAACGGCTTTTGGCACGTTCTAATTCTTCACTTGAATATTCAGTTAAAGCGGCTTTTCTATTTAATAAAAAAGCGTCAAAGGCAACAAAGGCTGCCTTTTCAAATCGTAAAGCTTTACTACCATCTTCAACTGTATAGGCAAGATCGGTTCTTGTCCAGTCTAAAACGGGCATAAAATTGTAGGTAATTACTTCTAACCCACATGATGCTACATTTTGTATGCTTTGCTTGTAGTTATCAATGTATTGTAAATAATTACCAGTTTGTGTTTTTATGTGTTCATGTACAGGAATGCTTTCAATTACTTTCCATTCTAAACCTGCTGCTTCAACTTCATTTTTCCGTTTTGTAATTTCTTCAATACTCCAAACAGTTCCATTGGGTACATGATGCAATGCTGTGACCACACCACTACAACCTGCTTGTTTAATATCTGATAAACTAACAGGGTCGTTTGGTCCATACCAACGCATGGTTTGCTTCATTTGAAATGGCATACAATTATCTTATTTGAATTAATATTTAAAAGTTGAAGATAAATGGGTTTAATTGAATGGAATTTATAAACTTATGCATACGTTTTCATAAATAAAAAATCTCAATTTTCTTTTGAAAAATTGAGATTTAAGAAATTAATGTATGTTATAAATTTAAGCTAATTGTTGCTTAGCAACTGTTTTTTGCAACCAATACATTCCTCCAAATAATAATGTGGCAAAAAAGGCTGTTCCTAATAAACTACCAACATAAAATGGCAATGCATCTACATAACATTGAACAAATCCTGCTGCTGTTTTGGGTCTATTAAATCCACCTCCACCAATCCAAACTAAAAAGTTAGATACGATAAAGTAAGCCGTTGGAGCAGCAAATGCACCAATGGCAATGCTTGTAATTTTATTTGATTTGACAGCAAATCCAAAAATAGTAGTTGCAACAATAAGTAAATAATTCTGCCATTGACCACTATAAAAACCTTTAATAGTAGTTAAACCACTAGTGTATAACATTTCATATAAAGCATCACTTAGCAACATTGAAAGTAAAGGCATTGCAAAAGCCCACTTTTTTTGTTGTACAAATAAAGCACCGCTAAATAATGCAATTGCAATTTGTGGAGCAAATCCTAAAGGACGGTTAGGCACAATTCTGTACAATGCAGATATGATAACTAAAACTAGCAAAGACAGTACAATGTTTTTATTCAATTTCATTCTTTCGTTTATTTAAATATGCAAGCTTTTCCCTACAAGAATTCAAAAATAAGGCTAAAAAAACAATTTAGCATAGCTAGTATTATCCTCAGACTGTTAATAATAACAAATTAGGGTATGTACGCTTTGAATAAGGTACATTTAGCCGAAGCTTCAATGCTGTATTGTTCATTGGGTAAAACGGCAATTGCTTCTCCTTGTTTTAGCACAAAGCTTTTACTAGTGCTATTTACAACAGCTCCACCTTCAGTAGCAATAATAATTTCTAAAGATTTAGAAGTTGCAGCATGCTTATTTCCATTTAAAGCAATTTTATTGATAGCAAAATCAGGAACAGGACAAGGATAATTCCATTCATTATTACCAATATCGTCGCCTTTTAAAATTTTAGGCACAATACCTTCAAACAAAGTGTGTTTTAGCAACTCAGGAACATCCACATGTTTTGGCGTTAAACCACCTCGTAACACATTATCGCTGTTTGCCATTAATTCTACATTTTGTCCTTCTAAATATGCATGTGGAATACCAGCACCTTGAAAAACAGCTTCTCCAGGATTTGCTTTTACAATATTGAAAAAGTAGATAGAAAAAATTCCTTTATCAATATTTTTCACTTCTGCATCGTTTTCAAAAAGTTTACTTACCCACCAACCTGGATCTTGTTTTGTAAGTTGATTGTTTCTTTTTCGCCCTAATTCTCTTTTTACCAAACTACCCAACATATTGTCTACATCTGTTTGATCCATTTCCATTACTAATTGATATAGCCCTTTGTATCCATCTCTTTTAAACAACGATTTTAACACACTAAATTCTTGAATTTGCTCAAGGGTTTCTTCGAGCAAAGCTTTTGTTTTAAATCCATGCAACAACCAAAACTCACTTAATGCCACCATTACCTCAGGTTTATGGTTTTTGTCTTTATAATTTCTATGAGGAGCATTAATCGGAATTCCTGCAGCTTCTTCGGCTAAAAAGCCCTTTTCTGCTTCTATTTTAGTTGGATGAACTTGAATAGAAAGCATATCTTTTACATCTAGAATTTTAAACAAATATGGCAATTCTCCAAATGATTGAAACACTTTATCTGTGATAGTTTCAGAAGGATTTTGGATAATGTAATCGTTTAAAGCAACTTCATTAGAACCGTCTGAAATGATAGATGATGCAGAAGGATGTGCACCCATCCAATATTCTGCACAAGGCTTTTGATCGGTATTATTAAAATGCAACAGTTGGGGCAAAAAAGAAAATCCACCCCAAGCATAGTTTTGTATCTTTCCTTTTAGAAAAAAAGTTTTTCCGGTTAACTGCATAATCTTATTTTAAAAACCGAATATACTAATGAACAGCAAACAAATTGGCGATAAAGGCGAAACAATTGCAGTAAATTATTTAATTGACAAAGGTTTTAACATTGTAGAAAGAAATTGGCGATTTAAACATTTAGAAATTGACATTATCGCTTACATAAACAAAACATTACATTTTATTGAAGTAAAAACAAGAACGAATGAATTATTTGGAAAACCAGAGGAAAGTATTGATGAAATAAAAATGAATCGATTAAAAAAAGCAGCAGAGGCTTATCTACAAATTCATTCAGAATGGTTGTTAATACAGTTTGATGTAGTGGCAATAACCTTACACAAAAACGAAACGCTTGAAATATTTTTCATTGAAGATGTATTTTTTTAGTAAGTTAATTTCTATAAAAAGCTAATCCATTATTCTATACTCTGATAGAATATCTTCTATATCGCATTGTTAGAATCATTTTCACATTTGCAGTATAAATTTTTATCTGCAATGAGTACGCACACCAATAGTAAAATTAAGATTGTAAGTTTTTTATGCATGATTACATTGCTGTTTGTACACAATTACAACATCAGTACTGCATATCAAACACCGTCTTCATTTGCAGATACTCCAATAAGTTTTATTTCTTTTACGGAATATTTTTTTTCAAATTCATTGTTTAGATTTAGAATCCCATTATTAATGGCTATTTCAGGGTATTTATTAGCTAGTTCTTATAACTATTCTTACACTGAATTGATTTCTAAAAAAATTAGAACTATCTTAATTCCATTTGCCATTATAGCTGTTATAGGTTTTTTTACTTGTGTAGTTTTCGATGTTATCGATACTCAATTTTATACTACAAATGCTTCGGGTATTTTTGGCAAAAGCATTACAGAATTTAGATTGTACGATGTATTGTATCACACTTTTATTGCTCCTAGTTCTTTTCAACTATGGTATTTAAAAATCATGTTTGTAATGGCTGTTTTCTTGCCAATTATTCGTTTTTTACTTACCAAATTACCTATTGCAACATTATCAGTTTTGGCAATCGCTTGGTTGTTTACCAATTATTTAGGTGGTGAAACAAAAGACAGAGGTTATATTTTCTTTTTTATTGGTTTTTATTTAAGCCAACACAACAAAAATATTGCTCATGCTTTCATTAATGTAAAGTATACTGGATTAGCACTTATTACAGTGGCTTTACTAAGAACCTATTTGGCTTTTTCACCTAATCATACAGAAATCACCAGCATGTTAATGGTTTTATCGTTCAAACTAATAGGTATTTTAGGTGCTTATACTTGTTGGTTTATGGCAGATAAATTAGTTACTATCTACTATAAATTCTCTTTTTTCAGAAACCTTACCAAATCATCATTTTTTATTTTTGCATTTCATGACCATTACTAACACTAGCTGGTTTAGCATTGAGAAAATATGTTTTACATAGCCATGAGCAATTTTTTATGGCATACCTACTCTTACCACTTGTTATTGCTACCATAATTATTTTAATTGACCACTTAATTCGAAATAAATTTAGCATAACTTATGCATTAATTACAGGTGGAAGAAATGCATTGCGTAAACAAGAAAATGTTGACTATTTCTATTTTTTGCACAATATTCAACTTAGTGCAATCTATCCATTTTTATTCGGTGATAGGGCTAAACAACAATGGCAGCATCTACAATATTACACTTTGGTAATTGGCATTGTTTTATATAAAATATTTCACTAACAAATAGCACAAACAAGTGTAAAACCATTCATGTTATGCTATATTTACAAACATGTGGGATGTATACAAAAAAGGATTTAAAGCGTATTTACAACTAGAACGTTCTTTAAGCGATCACTCTGTAGAAGCTTATTTAAGAGATATTGAAAAACTAACCCAATTTTTAGCCATTACACAACAAACAAAACAGCCAAATACTATAGGGTTAATAGATTTACAACAGTTTGTAAAGTGGATTTCTGAGTTAGGTATGTCTGCAACATCACAGGCAAGAATAATTTCTGGAATAAAAGGATTTTATAAATATTGCTTAATAGAACAAATTTGTTCAACAGACCCATCTGCACTTTTAGAAGCCCCAAAAACACAGCGATTATTACCAGATGTACTGAGCTTTGAAGAAATTGAAAAAATTATTGCAGCCATTGACTTAAGCAAACCTGAAGGCACAAGAAATAAAGCCATTATAGAAACCATGTATAACTGTGGCTTGAGAGTTACTGAATTAATAGATTTGAAAATAAGTTGTCTTTTTTTTAATGAAGAATTTATTAGAGTAATTGGAAAAGGTGATAAAGAAAGATTAATACCCATAGGAAAAGACGCTATTAAATACATAAGATTGTATTTGAATGAAGTAAGAAAACACCAAATCATTCAAAAAAATAACGAAGACATTCTTTTTTTAAATAATAAAGGAAAGCAACTGAGCAGAGTAATGATATTTTACATCATTAAAGATTTGGCTAAAAAAGCAACCATTACAAAAAATATTTCACCACATACGTTTAGACATTCTTTTGCCACTCATTTAGTAGAAGGCGGTGCAGATTTAAGAGCGGTACAAGAAATGCTTGGTCATGAAAGCATTACAACCACCGAAATTTACACTCATTTAGATAGAGACTTTTTGAGAAGCACATTGTTTTCTTTTCATCCATCATACAATAAGAACTTACAATAATAAAAGTTAAAACAAATAAAAAGCTAATTTAAATATTTAAAACCAGAGCAATTAGTATTATCTACAATCAATCAGATGTAATTATAATAGTACAAGAAGCGAAATTAAATTGAAGCCAACCCTTTTAAATATTATTATTTTAAAACAACAAATTTTTTAATAAATTGCATATACAAGCAAAAAGCGGTTATGGTAGCAGCAACAATTCCAGAGAATGAACAAGAACGATTACTCGAACTATATAGCTATGATATATTAAATACACAATACAAAGAAGATTTTAATGAGATTGTAGAATTGGCCTCTGAAATATGTAATGTACCTATTTCTTTGATTACGTTAATAGATGCAAATCAACAAATATTCAAAGCAAAATTTGGGTTAAGCCATCCTGATAGTACAGATCGAAATGTGTCGTTTTGTTCACATGCCATTTTAGATGATCGTTTATTTACAGTAAATGATGCCACACAAGATGATCGTTTTTTTGACAACCCATTGGTTACCGATCATCCCAATATTCGGTTTTATGCAGGAATGCCACTTATAAATAAAAATGGGTTTAAATTAGGTACACTTTGCGTAATTGATACTGTTCCTAGAAATCTTGATACTCAACAATCAAAAGCTTTAAAAACACTGGCAAAACAGGTTATTAAACTATTCGAACTACGACTAAGAAATAAAGAAATTGAAGCACAATCTTTACTCTTAAATCAACAAAAAACAAGATTAGAAGAGTTAAATGCTATTCAAAACAAAATCATCTCCATCATTTCACATGATATTAGAAGCCCGTTAACTTCTCTAAAGCAAGTGATTGAATTGAAAGACTTGAAAATGTTGAATGAAACCCAGGCTAATAACTTTATGATTACCATTAATCAACAAGTTTCTAGCACCATCAATATGCTATCGAATTTGGTGGATTGGAGTAGCATTTTAATGAACAAAACAGATATTGACAAAAAACCAATTTTACTATTTAGTGTTGTAGAAACTATTTTCAAAAATTTAGCAATTAGTACACTAATTAAAAACAACAAGTTAATAAACGAAATACCCAAATCTTTATCAATCATTGGTGATGAAAATATTATAGAATTTATCTTACGAAATCTAATATCAAATGCAAGCAAGTTTACTGCAAATGGTAGCATAAAAGTATCCACACATTTTATTTCAGATACTCGATTGGTTGTTTCAGTAGCTGATTCAGGAACAGGTATGAGTGAAGATGTATTGAATAAATTATACAACGGTGGTAAAAACAACAGCTTACCTGGCACAAACAACGAAAAAGGATCTGGAGTTGGTTTAATGTTGGTTAGAGATTTTATTTTAAAAATTGGCTCCGAATTAAAAATTGAGAGTTTGTTGGGCAAAGGCACCACTGTTAGTTTTGAACTTGAATATCAATTGTAGAAAAATTCCTTTTAAATAGCTTTTCAATCCATTATTCATCACATCAAAATTGATTGATTATATCATTGTGTGCATTTAAGTCAATCATTTTTATGAAGTACAAATAAGTAATCAATAAAGAAAAGTTTTTTATAATTGTCTACACCCTAAATTGCATACATAAATTTGCTACGTGTATGCTATCTATGAAAACACAGTATGCTTTTAAAGCACTCATGTATTTAGCACAAAAAGATGCTGAAGGCCCTATATTAATTGCAGAAATTTCAGAAAAAAAGAATATACCTCTAAAATTCTTAGAAAATATATTACTTGAATTGAAAAAAGCAGGCATTCTAGATAGTAAAAAAGGAAAAGGTGGTGGATATTTTTTCAATCAACGACCTAGCGATGTACGATTAGCAAAGATTATGCGTTTAATAGAAGGACCAATTGCATTATTGCCTTGTGTAAGTTTAAATTTTTATCAAAAATGCAAGAATTGTGATGAAAGAAACTGTGGTTTAAGCGATGTGATGAAGGAAGTGAGAGATGCAACTTTAAAAATTCTTGAAAATAAAACTGTTGCCGATATTTCACAAATACTTAAATAACAATACTTTTGCAAAATTGCAAAAACAACCCTTAACTACATGAAAAAAACGCTTCTGCTATTTGCCCTATTACCCGTTTTATTGTCTGCACAACAAAATACTGATTCTTTAAAAGTTTCCGACACTGCTACAATTGCTCGTAAATCGAATAAATATATCGGTAGTAAAAACATTTTAAAAGTTAATCTTTCATCATTGGCTTTTAACAACTACCATTTTACATTTGAAAAACTAATTCATAACAAAGTTTCTTTTGCTGTTAGTTATAGACATATGCCAAATGGAAATTTTCCTATGGCAAATAATATAAAAGATGTAATTAATAATAAAGATATAAATATTGCTGGCTCAAAAATTGGTGGTTATGCAATTACGCCAGAATTTAGATTTTATGCTAAAAAAGGAATGAAAGGCATTTATCTAGCACCTTATTTTAGATATACAAATTTAGACTTGTCAATACCTATTACATATTCCTTAGCTGTTGGTGCACCAACAAAAACGGCCGTTTTCAACGGATCGTTAACAGCAGCTAGTGGTGGATTGATGGTAGGTTTACAAAAACAAATTTTCAAACGAATAACATTAGATATTTGGATTATTGGGGGGCATTTTGGACATGGAACAGGTAATTTGGTGGCAAATTATTCAACCATTACTGAACCTGAAAGAGAAGCTTTGCAAGCTGAATTAGATAATATTGATTTAAATCCGTTCGTTTTCAAAACAGGTACTGTAACTACTACAAAAGCCAATATTGATAGTGATGGTCCTTGGGCTGGCGTAAGAGCTGCTGGATTTAGTATTGGATTTAGATTTTAATGAATCTAGATTTTACATATAAAAAAGGTAGACAACTTTTTCTGAGGTTGTCTACCTTTTTTATACCCTAAAATGATTCAAAAATAAATTATCAGTAGAAATTTTGTGTATTAATCTAAGATACTTACTTGTAAAATTTTCTGGGCTAACTGATATAAATAACTCTGTTTGTGAGTGTAATAGCTGACTAAAAATGCTTACTATTTAAGCAGATATCGCTTTATTTCTTTTTGAGTATCTCTTGCTTTTATGGTTTCTCTCTTGTCGTGTAGTTTTTTTCCTCTACCAACACCAATTTCAACTTTCACCAAGTTTTCTTTTGTAAAAAATACTTTTAAAGGAACAATTGTATATCCTCTTTCTTTTAAAATAGCTTCTAACTTTTTAAGTTCTTTTTTGGTGAGCAATAATTTGCGGTCATGTACAGCAATGTGATTATTTGAGGTACCTAATTTATATTCGGCAATATACATGCCTCTTAGCCAAAGTTCGTGATTATCGAAAAGACAAAAAGCATCGTTAAAACTCACCTTTCCATCTCTAATGCTTTTAACTTCTGTACCTAACAAGGCAATACCTGCAACATATTTATTCTCTATGGCATAGTTAAAATACGCTTGTCTATTGTTCATTTCTTTTGCCATAATCTCTCAAAATGCTACGTACTCAATTCTATAAAAAAATGATACTAATTTTTAAAAAGCTGTATTAACAATGCTAATTTATCTTTTAGTGTTTTTCGGTCAACAATAAAATCTAAAAAACCATGTTCTACCAAAAATTCACTTCTTTGAAATCCTTCTGGTAAATCTTTTTTAATGGTTTCTTTAATTACACGAGGACCTGCAAAACCAATTAGAGCACCTGGTTCTGCAAAATTTAAATCGCCTAACATGCCAAAACTCGCAGAAATACCACCAAAAGTAGGATCTGTTAATAACGAGAAATAAGGAAGTTTAGCATCGGCAAGTTGAGATAATTTACCGCTTGTTTTTGCTAACTGCATTAAGCTAAAAGCACTTTCCATCATTCTTGCACCACCACTTTTACTGATAACTAAATAAGGTAATTGATGTTGTAAACAATAGTCTACTGCTCTACTAAATTTTTCACCCATTACACTACCAAGGCTTCCTCCAATAAATTCAAAATCCATACAAGCTACCACCAACTCTTCTCCATTTACCTTGCCAACAGCAACTCTCATACTATCCTTTAGGTCGGTTTTTGAATGAATTTCATCTAATCTTTTTTGATAGTTTTTTAGATCGGTAAAGTTTAAAAAATCTTTACTAATTATATTGTCAAATAGTTCGGTATATTGTTGTTCATCAAAAATGATGTCGTAATATTCTTCGCTGCCAATTCTATGGTGGTAATTACACTTAGTACATACGTACAAATTTTCTTTTAAATCTGTAGTAGTAGATATAAAATTACATTCAGGGCACTTATTCCATAAACCTTCAGGGGTTTCTTTTTTATCGGCTGTAGATGTTAAAATTCCTTTTTTTCTACGTTTAAACCAACTTCTTCTTCCACTTTCTTCATGTTGTACTTCTTCTTCTCCAGTTAAATTATGCTCAATATCTTCTGTACTTTCTTTTTTCATATACAAAATAGACTTTTGGGTGGACAAAGATAGCGATATTTTGCTTTTGCACTAAAGGCAACTATTGCTATTCGTTTTTTGCATATTACAAATGCAAATTACTATAATAAGAAAAATATATTATATTATATTTTATTGAATTGCAATCTCATCAATAAATAACCAAGCAGGGTTACCTCCACCCACATTTTCCTTTGGTATTTTACCATAATTTTTAACGACAATTTTCACATATCGATAAGTTGATTTAGGAAATTCTCCAATTATTTTGCCTCCTAATTTCTGAAAAATAACATCCTTCGTTAAATCTTCTTGATATAATTGCTGGAAATTAATCCCATCGATTGAAGCGGAAATAATTACCTCAGAGGCTGGATAAATCCAACTTTGTTTGCGTTCAAAATTGTACATTACCACCTTTGAAATGGTATCTATTTTTCCCAAATCAATGGTTGCTTCTAGGTCTTTTCCATTCCAGCCAACCCATTCTACCGATGGGAATTTTTCTTCTGCTGTAATGCCATTTACTAAACCAAAAATACCGCCATTACCAGGATAACTGCTAGATGGTGGGCTTGTAACAGTATTTTTTTTACCAGTAGCTTTATTTACTTCAAAATATTTGTAATTCCATTTTAAAGGTTTGCCATCTACCATAACACTACTTGCTGCTGTAGTATAATTGGTAATTAAAATAGGCTTTGTGTATGGTTGTGCAGGTGCACTAAATCCATCGCCTCGAATTGAATAGTAAATACTTGCTTTTGGATTGTTGGTTGCTAATTTCCAAAGAATACCATTGTTGTCTTTTGTGGGTAAAATGCTATCGGTAACATCATAATATGCTTTGCTGTAATTTACTTTCCATAATTGATAACGCTTAAACTGTTGCATGAGTTTTTCTTGAAACTGCATCCAATTTTTATTTTCTGGTTGTGTCCATAAAGCTTCACTTAGAGCTGATATTCTAGGGAAAATCATGTATTCTAATTTCGAAGTATTGGTAATGTATTCTGTCCAAACATTGCCTTGTGCACCTACAATTAAAGCTCCTTGTTGAGCGGATAACCCATTTGGAATTGGATTATATGCATACACTTTTTCAACGGGTAAATAGCTGCCAATAGTAACAGAATCTTCATTTCTAGTTTGACTATGATCGAAGTAGCAGTGACTACCTGGTGTCATAATTGCTTGGTGTTGTTGCTGTACCGCTTCAATTCCACCTTTTTCGCCTCGCCAACTCATTACCGTTGCATTAGGTGCCAATCCTCCTTCTAAAATTTCATCCCAACCAATTATTTTTTTACCATTGCTATTTACAAATTTTTCTACACGTTGTATAAAATAGCTTTGTAATCCATGTTCATCTTTCAAGCTTTTTTCTTTGATTAATTTTTGACAAAACTTTGATTTTTTCCAAGCTTCTTTGGGGCATTCATCGCCACCAATATGAATATAATTACTGGGAAAAAGTTGCATTACTTCGGTTAAAACATCTTGTATAAAGCTAAATGTAAATTCTGACGGACAAAATACATCTTCAAAAATGCCCCAAGTTTGTTGCACTTGTTTACCTTTTTCGCTGCCAAACCAAGCCACATTTTCAGGATGTTTAGTATCTTCTTTAGGAAAACAACTCAATTCAGGATATGCAGCAATAGCAGCAGATGCATGGCCTGGCATTTCTATTTCTGGAATAATGGTAATGTATCGTTCAGATGCATATTTTACAACACTTTTTATATCTTCTTGCGTGTAAAATCCGCCATACGTTTTTTGGGTATTTCCTGTGCCAGGATATCTACCAACGGTTGTTCCATTTCTAAATGCACCAACACTTGTAAGTTTCGGATATTTTTTTATTTCAATTCTCCAACCTTGGTCATCAGTTAAATGCCAATGGAAATAATTCATTTTATGAAGAGCAATAAAATCGATGTATTTTTTAACGTACTCAACTGAAAAAAAATGTCTGCTCACATCTAAATGCATGCCTCTGTAATTAAACTTTGGTTCGTCGGCTATTTCAACACAAGGAACTGTTAATGCTTTTGCTTTTTTAAGCGGAAGCAATTGAATAAGCGTTTGCATACCATAAAAAGTGCCTACATAACTATCTCCTTCAATCACAATATTTTTTGGCTGAACCAATAATGAATATTTTCCTTCGTTAGTTGCTGCAACCAATGTTTTTTTAGTACTGAATGCAATAAAATTAGTAGTTGCTTTTGTAACAGTTTTTAAAGTAAAGCCATAGTACTGTTTTAGGTATCCATTTATAAAATTAATAGTAGCTTTTTCGCCAGAATCGGTGAATACAAACACAGTTGTTGGAGATATGGTAAAAATGCCTTTTTTCTTTTCTACTTTTTGCGGTTGAGGAATAATATGAATGTCTTGTGCATACACATGAAATAGTAATAAAGAAAGTACGGCAGTTAAAATTATTTTCATAGAATAATACTTATTTTCTGTTGAAAAATCAATAACGATTATTGATTGGGTTAAATATTTTGAATGAGTTCTTCTAGGAATGAATATACTTTTTGTAATTCAACATCAGTAATACAATATGGAGGCATTATATAAACGGTGTTCCCTAAAGGTCTAATATACACACCTTTTTCCAAGGCTTTTTCAGTAATTACATTAGCTATGTTGTTTAAATATTCGTCTTTCCCTACCACCACTTCAAATGCTAAAATTGTTCCTAAACAACGAACATTTTTGATGTTGTTATCTGATGAAGTATTATTTGATAAAAACGTAGCTGCAAAATTTTTGTTTGCTTGAGAAATATTTTCAATAGCAGTTAAAGTTGGTGTTTGAAGCAATAAATCTAAGCTTGCCAAAGCTGCTGTACAAGCTAAAGGATTGGCTGTAAACGAATGACCGTGAAAAAATGTTTTTAATTTATCATCGTTTACAAACGCATTGTAAATTTCAGCAGTACAAGCGGTAACTCCTAAGGCCATTGTTCCTCCTGTTAATCCTTTACTTAGGCAAATAACATCTGGTTTATTGTGTAAATAATTCGACGCAAATAGTTGTCCAGTTCTGCCAAAACCAGTCATTACTTCATCTGCAATACAAATAATATTGTTTTGTTTAACGGTGGTTAATAATTCATCCATCAACAAAGCATCGTATATTTTCATTCCACCGGCACCTTGTACCAACGGTTCGTAAATAAACGCTGCTATTTCATCTGCCTGCTTTTGGATAACATTTTTTAGTTGTTGAATATTGTCTGAGGTTGGTGTATCAATAACAATTATCTCAAATAATTTATCATGAAATGCCAATGTAAAAACACTTCTATCGCTTACACTCATCGCTCCAAAAGTATCACCATGGTATGCATCTTTAAAAGCTACAATTTTGGTTCGTTTATTTTGTTTGTCCAAATTCCACCAATATTGCAATGCCATTTTTAATGCCACTTCTGTTGCAGTACTTCCATTATCGCTGTAAAATATTTTTTCGAATTTATTGGGTAAAATAGGTAATAAACGTTCAGCCAAACTTACAGCAGGTTCATGTGTAAAGCCTGCAAAAATTACTTGTTCTAGTGTAAGTGCTTGTTGGTAAATTTTTTCAGCAATATAAGTATTTGCATGACCATGTAAAGTAACCCACCAACTGCTAATTGCGTCGATGTAGGCTTTTCCTTGTTCATCAAACAACAATGTTTTCTCACCTTTAACAATTGGTATTGGTGCTTTACGGCCTTTTTGTGGAGTAAATGGATGCCATACTACAGCAAAATCTCTTTCTTGCAATGTCATAAAAGCAAATGTAGTTTAACCTAAGATTAGTTGGTACTTACAAAACATAAAAAAGCCATTCTGAATAATTCAAAATGGCTTTACAATAAAATTAAAAAGTGCTACTAAAAGGCATAACGTATACCAAAGCCGCCCCAACCTCCTTCAAAATAAGAATAACCAATAAGGTTAAAAGATGGCTGCCAATCGATACTAATATTTAAAGGAATGTTTTTTATTTTATAATCCAATCCTAAAACACCATCAATACCAATAGCAATTCCATTGTTTCTAGTTGGGTAATTATTTTTCCATTTATCGCTCCAAACACCAATATGTGCACCAGGTCCTATATACCATTTTAGTCCATCTACATTGTTTATATCGCCGTGAATTTCATATAAACCTGTAAGCCTCATTCCATCTTCATGAAAATATCCTAAACCCTCTAAAGCAACATTGCTTTTAGTGAAGTGTTTTATTGAAATTGCACCCGGATATGCTTTTACGCCTAAAGCGGTTTTGTAACTACTGCTCATATTTTGGGCGTTTGTTACTTGTATAGTTACAAAAAGAATAAAAGTTAGAATTGCTGTTTTTTTCATCATAAATTTGTTTGATTACCACCTGTTAAAATCATGCCAAACAAATTATAGAGATTGAATAAAGATTTAAAATGATTCTTACGTAGTTTATTGATATTGGTAAACGACTTTGCCAGAAAATTGCTTTTGTTTGTTAAAACATTCTTCGGCTTGCTTTAGTCCGTTTGGCAAATAGGTGGTTAACCATATTAAGTAATTACCAGCTTTTGTAGTTTGAATTGTTTTTATAACCCTACCATTATTATCGTACTCAAACACAAAATCTGGCAATAATTTTTTTGCCAAAGAGTTATATTTTACCACGTCGGTTAAAGCATTTTTTTCGTTATAATAATAGTAAAAGGTTTCCATTGTTTTATTGTTTCGCTTCCATTGTTCTTCTGCAACATTTCCTTTTTCGTCTAAAACAAAAGCTACTATCATAGTATCTTTTCCATTTTTAATTTTACGCATTTGAATAGGTTTTTGCTGTTGATTATATACCCATTCATGCACTTCAATATTGCTAAAATTTACTGCTGTATCTATACTACTTGTTGTAATACTAGCAATTTGTTGTTGACTATTATAAGCATAGTTTGTAGTTACGATTATTTTTGAATTATCTTGAATAGAAGAGGTTAATAAATTGTTGGTGTAAGTATTGGTAATTACTTGCTTCCTTTTGTTGATAATAGTTGTAGTTACCATCTTTTTTCCATCGTTGCTTATATCTTGTTCAACTTCAAAATTTTCAATTACTTCATTGTTAGAATTATAATTAATGGCGTTTACTTTTTTTATTTTATTTAATCGCATCAATTTGTATTGCTCTGCACTTTGTTGTTGTGCAACAATTTCGTTGAAATAGTATTGGGCAAAAACTTGGTTAAATGAACATGCAAAAACGAATAGGCAAACCAATTTCATAATGAGCTTAATTTTTTCAAATGTAGATACTTGGATAATTAAAAAAACAAAAAAGGATTATTTCTACTGATAGAAATAATCCTTTTTTAAGTATTGATTGAAGAAAACTATTTTAAAGTGGCTAGTGCAGCAGCAATTCTTGCCCAAGCTTTTTCAATGTTTTGCATACTGTTAGCAAATGAAAAACGTACGCAATTAGGCTCGCCAAAAGCATCTCCCATTACACTAGATACATGAGCGGTGTTTAATAAAAACATACTAAAATCGACAGCATTGTTAATTGTTTCTGTACCATTTGATTTTCCGTAATAAGCACTTACATCTGGGAAAATGTAAAATGCTCCTTCCGGTTCAAAGCATTTAAAACCAGGAATTGTTTTTACCAATTCTAAGGTTTTAGTTCTTCTACGTGTAAATTCTTCTGTCATTTCAAAAGTTGGCTTTAAGTCTGTTGTTAAAGCAACTACACCTGCCTTTTGAGTGATAGAACATGTTCCACTTGTAAATTGACCTTGTAGTTTTTCACAAGCTTTTGCAATTGTTGTATTAGCAGCAATGTATCCTAATCTCCAACCTGTCATAGCAAAGCCTTTACTTAAACCATTGATTAATACAATTCTGTCTTTTAAATCATCGAATTGAGCAATGCTTTCATGTGCTCCTGTAAAGTTGATATACTCATAAATTTCATCTGATAAGATAATAATTTGAGGATATTTTCTAAACACTTCTGCCAAAGCAGCTAATTCTGATTTACTGTAAACCGCTCCTGATGGATTACAAGGAGAAGAAAACATGAATACCTTTGTTTTTGGAGTAATGGCTGCTTCTAATTGTGCAGGCGTTACTTTAAAACCAGTTTCTAAACCACAATGAATTTCTACTACTTTTCCACGAGCAATTTTTACCAATTCACTATAAGTAACCCAATATGGTGTAGGAATTACTACTTCATCGTTTTCATCTACCAAAGCCAAAATTGCATTGGCTAAACTTTGTTTTGCACCAGTTGATGTAACAATATTTTCTGGTTTATAATCTAAATTATTATCACGTTTTAATTTAGTACAAACGGCTTCTCTTAAATCTAAATAGCCAGAAACAGGCGTGTAATGACTAAAATTGTCATTGATAGCTTTAATGGCGGCATCTTTAATGTGTTGAGGAGTATCAAAATCTGGTTCACCCAAGCTAAGGTCAATAACATCGATACCTTGAGCTCTTAATTCACGACCCAATTTGGCCATTTTTAGTGTTTCCGGTTCAGCGAAACGATCTAATAAAGAAGATAATTGCATGATTTGTACGTATTAATTTTTGCGAGTGCAAAATAACGGCATTCATACTATAATTAGTGAAGTTTTTATACAATTGAATTTTTCGTAATTTTTTTTTAACAAAATTCAAATATGTTTAAATAAACCTGATGATTTGCAGCTAGCTATTTATTCCATTAGTTAAATAAATCAGTACATCAAGCTACAAAATCTATATTTTGGTTACCTCACAGTACAGGATACTTCTGTGCATTTGCTTATTTACATTCGAACAATTTTTTAATATCTGCTAAATATTGCTATTGTCATGTTGAAATTCAAATTGCTATTTTGTATCATTTCACTTTTTTCTATCCTAAATGTTCAAGCACAAAACAATGTATTTACTATCAAAGTAAATGAACCTAAATCTTTGATACAGCCTACCATGTGGGGCGTTTTTTTTGAAGATATAAATATGGGTGCAGATGGTGGTTTGTATGCAGAATTGGTAAAAAATCGTTCGTTCGAATTTGCAAATCCATTAATGGGATGGAAAGAACTGCGACAAGCAGGAAGTAGTATTTTAATTATCAATAGAAACCAACAAAATCACCCAAATCCAAGATTTGCAAGAATTAGTAACTTGAATGTAAACAAACCTTATACATTAATTAATGAAGGCTTTAGAGGTATGGGAATAAAACAAAATAATGGCTACGATTTTTCTATTTGGGCTCAACTAAAAAAAGGGAAAAACTGTGTAGTAACGATAGAATTGGTTACCAATACGGGTGAAAAAATAGCCTCATCGAACTTAACAATTAATGATACTACATGGAAACAATACAATATACAATTTACAGCCAATGCCACTGAGCCTAAAGCCAAACTTCAACTTAGTTTTAGTGGAGAAATGGTGGTAGACATAGATATGATTTCATTATTTCCACAAGATACTTGGAAGAAAAGACCCAAAGGCTTAAGAGCTGATCTGGTGCAATTATTAGCAGACATGAAACCTGGTTTTGTGCGTTTTCCTGGTGGATGTATTGTAGAAGGAAGAGACTTGGTAAATAGATACCAATGGAAGAAAACGGTAGGAAAAATTGAAGAAAGAGAAGTAATGATTAATAGATGGAATACAGAATTTGCTCATCGATTAACGCCAGATTATTATCAAACTTTTGGATTGGGCTTTTTCGAATATTTTCAAATGTCAGAAGATATAGGTGCAGAACCATTACCTATTTTGAATTGTGGAATGGCTTGTCAATTTAATACTGCAGAAGTTGTTGCTGCTGAAGCTTTAGATCCTTACATACAAGATGCATTAGATTTAATTGAATTTGCAAATGGAAATACAAATACAAAATGGGGAAAATTAAGAGCCGATTTAGGGCATCCTGAACCTTTTAACTTGAAGTTTTTAGGAATAGGTAACGAAAATTGGGGACCTCAATATATAGAACGTGTAAAAGTGTTTACCAAAGCCATCAAAGAAAAATATCCAACCATACAGTTGATTAACAGTTCAGGTACTGATGATGCTGGTGAAAGATTCGACTATTTAAATACGGAACTACGAAAAATGAATGCAGATATTATAGATGAACATTACTATAGAGATCCTGCTTGGTTTCGGCAAAATGCAAAAAGATACGATAGTTATAATTTGAATGGATCTAAAGTATTTGCTGGTGAATATGCTGCTCAAAGTAAAGGAATTGCAAGTAGTGAAAATAGAAATAACTGGAATTGTGCTTTGTCTGAAGCTGCATTTATGACAGGCTTAGAACGCAATGCTGGTGTAGTTTACATGGCTTCTTACGCTCCACTATTTGCACATGTAGATGCTTGGCAATGGACTCCTGATTTAATATGGATGGATAACCTTCGTTCGTATGGAACACCTAATTACTATGTACAAAAAATGTTTTCATTAAATAAAGGCAATCAAGTGATTCCGATTGAATACAATGGTAATGTAATTGCTGGTGAGGATAGTTTATATGCTACAGCAAGTATTGACTTTAAATCCAAAGAATTGTGTATTAAAATTGTAAACACAGCAAGTAAAGATTGTACACAAACACTAAAATTTTCTGGTGTTAAAAAATTGGCAAAAAATGCAACTATTTCTATGTTACAAAGCAATAATTTGTTGCAAACCAATTCACTAGATAATCCTACATCAATCAGTCCAAAAGATTCTGTGATTTCCGTTCCAAATAAACAATTAACTATTTCAGTTCCTGCTTATTCATTTCAAGTAATTCGAGTGAAGATGATGGATTAAAATTTATTGATGAATCTACTTAAACCTTCAATATTTTACGTAGTCTTATGCATCAAACCACCATACAATGCGTATTCTATTCGCTTTTTTTACTCTTTTTATTTTTTCTTGTAAAAAAAATACATCTAATCCAAATAATACAACTACAACAACTAACGTTTATTTTCCTCCAATAACTGGTACAACTTGGCAAACAAATACAGCAGCTGCTTTGGGTTGGAATGAAACAGAAATTCCTAATTTATATACCTATTTGCAGCAAAAAAATACAAAGGCATTTATTGTTTTAAAAAATGGTGAAATAATTCTGGAAAAATACTTTGGAACATTTACTGCCGATAGTGTTTGGTATTGGGCTTCTGCCGGTAAAACCATGACTGGTTTTTTAGTAGGCATTGCACAAAAAGAGGGAAGTTTGAATATAAACGATAAATCTTCAAAATATTTAGGAACAGGCTTTACATCGTCGCCATTGGTAAAAGAAAACCTAATTACAGTTCGTCATCAATTAACCATGACTACAGGTTTAGACGATGGCCTTTCAGACGATGATTGTACATTACCATCTTGCTTACAATACAAAGCAGATGCAGGTACAAGATGGGCTTATCATAATGGTGCATATACTTTATTAGATAAGGTTATTGAGAATGCTACAGGCAAAACTTTTAATGCTTATTTTCAAGA
Source organism: Chitinophagaceae bacterium (assembly GCA_051861445.1). GTDB lineage: Bacteria > Bacteroidota > Bacteroidia > Chitinophagales > Chitinophagaceae > Parasediminibacterium. The sequence goes on from JBHYCS010000021.1 coordinate 65,558, forward strand.
AAAAATTACAGCACCAACAGGTATTAAGGGTTTATGGGTTCGTACAGGTTTGTACAACAATGTTTTATACAGCAATGCAAGAAGTATGGCAAGATTTGGCCTTTTGCTTATGAATAAAGGAACGTGGAATACAACTCCAATTTTAAGCGATACCACTTATTTTAATAACCAAATTAATAGTTCACAAACACTAAACCCTAGTTATGGTTATTTAACTTGGTTAAATGGAAAATCAAACTACATGTTACCAACGCTACAGTTTGTTTTTCAAGGAATGCTTACGCCAAATGCACCAGCAGATATGTATGCCGCTTTGGGAAAAAACGATCAAAAAATATATGTAGTTCCTTCACAAAAAATTGTAGTGATTAGAATGGGTGAATCTGCTGGAAATGTTCAATTGGCATTGTCAAGTTTTGATAATGAATTATGGGGTAAACTAAAAGCCATTATCAAATATTAGCATTTATTTATTCTTAAGAAACATTACCCGTTTACAGAAATATACCGTACTAAACATCTTTTAGCAATCGGTAATAAAGTTTCTTCTAATGGAAAACTTAAATCAGTTTCTACTGCATACACAGCAGGATTGGGTAAGCTGCTTCTATTCTTTATTAATTCAGCCTTAATATTGGTATATGTATTTACATAGTTACGTTGCCAAACGTTGATAAAATCTGTTTTCATGGCTCTATATTTAGCATCATGTTTTTCAAAAAAACTCAATCTATATTGATACACCCATGTATTATTTGCTTTCCCTTCACACAAAAAGAAATACCCTTCTTGATGGTCTAAAGGCATTATTCCTACAGGTATAATATTCAATTTTTCTTCTACAAATTCATAAATTTCAGTTCCTTCATGAATTGTATTTTTCATTTTTTTAGTAGCATATTCAATAATATCTTCCAATTCTCTCATCAAATCATCGTCTTCAATCATGCTTTCATACAATAGTTGTAGTTGTTCTATTTGAATGCCAGTAAGCTTTTTAGGAAATTGTTCTTGTAAATATTTTTTGTTTTCTCTAAATGCTACCAAATTGTTGTAGTGAAAAATAACATCTGCCAGTTGAGGATACAATTTATTGGCATTAAAACATTTTCCAATTTCTTGTAAATAGGCCAATAGTGTATATTTTTTCAATTCAAAATCAATATATCCATCAGCAAACCATGTTTGAGACAATGTTTTCATAAGAACGTATTATAATTGATGAAAAATAAAAAAAACTACATGTAGATTTTTACGATTCTAATTTAAGAAATGAAGTAGATTTTTCAAAAAAAATATCCTATAGATTTGTACTTGTTTCACCTATTTTTATTATATATTAAATTGTCATTCATTTTTTCAGTATGAAAATGAATAAAATTTTACCCTATGTTTTGCTTGTTATTTTGGCTGTTGGTGCATTTGTTTTTAAACAATGCAATGCCAAAGAAAAGCAACCCCATACAAGCCCAAAAACAAGTGTTGTTGCTCAACAACGTGGTTTAAATCGTAACCCTACACAAATACTGTACAGCAAACATGCAAGATGTAGAATGAGTTGCCGTCAAGTGTCAGAATCTGAAGTGATAGACATTCTTAAAAACGGAACGATCAATTATAAAAAAAGCCAGCTACAAACGAATGAATGCAAAAAGAAATATGCAGTGGAAGGATTTAGTAAAGATGGTCAGCATTTACGAATCATTTTTGCTCCTTGTAACCAAAAAGTTACCGTTGTTACCTGTATTGATTTGGAAACAGATTGGTCTTGTGATTGTAAATAAAATTGAATGAGATTTTTATTTAATTCGCCCAATCTTTGGTAATCAATCATTTATTCTGTTAATCAAAATATAATTTTTCTTCTTATATTCTTTAAAGTTGATTTATAATTACGGTTATTTTGGGTTTATGATGCTAAATTCTGACTAATGCTGTTTGTGTAGCCTATTTAGTGAATGCATATATGATAAAATGGATGCGTAATTGCAAAAACTGCATTTCACTTTTTGCAATCAATAAACTATGTTTGCCTACCTGTTTAAAAAATTAACGAATGAATTTTACCAAGATTAACAACATCGTTGGTTGGGCCGTATGTTTAGTGGCTTGTACCGTTTATATTTTAACTGCCGAAGCTGGCGGTAGTTTTTGGGATTGTGGCGAATTTGTAAGTAGTTGTTTTAAACTACAAATTCCGCATCCACCAGGAGCACCTCTATTTGTATTATTAGGTAGATTTTTTATTATTTTATTTGGTGATGATGGAAATACAGCGGCAAAAGCTGTTAACATCATGAGTGCTTTGTCTAGTGGCTTTACAATTTTGTTTTTGTTTTGGAGTATTACGCACTTTGCTCGTAGAATTGTGAAAGTAGATGTAAATGCTTCTTTAAACGGATACGAAGTTTGGAGTATCATGGGTGCAGGTATTGTAGGTGCTTTGGCGTATACTTTTAGCGATAGCTTTTGGTACTCTGCTGTAGAGGGTGAGGTGTATGCCATGAGTTCTTTTTTTACAGCGATTGTATTTTGGGCTATTCTTAAGTGGGAACATGCAGCAGATAAACCTGGTGCTGATAAATGGATTGTGTTTATTTTCTTCTTAATGGGTTTATCTATTGGTGTTCACTTGCTGAATTTATTAACCATTCCTGCTATTGTAATGGTGTATTATTTCAAAAAGCAAGAACAGTTTAATTATACTTTAATTCGTAAATGGTTTATACGTTTACTAATTGCTGGTGGAATAATTGGGTTTATTGGTGCATTAATTGTTGGTTCTAGCGAATCAAATCCTGAAAGAGGTGTTCCTACCGATTCTACATTGGCAGGATTGGTAATTTTGGGAACATTGGCTGCTTTTGGTTTATTGTACTTTATCGAGGGATTGAATAAAGCTCGTAAATCGTATTACGGTGGCATGTACATTTTCTTTTTAATTGGTTGTGTTGTTACTGGTGTTGTGCAAGTAGCTGTAATTCAATACAGTGTTGGATTAGCCGGCACTTTCGATCGTATTTTTGTTAACAGTTTCGGTTTGCCATTTTTCAGTGGTTTTGCATTTTTCTTTGTGTTATTAGCAGCCTTAATTTATTGGGGTTTGGGTTATGCTACCAAAAAAGGTTGGGCTTACTTGCGTTTATCTCTTTGGTGTGTAACGTTTATGTTAATAGGATACAGCACTTACATTACAACTATGATTCGTAGTAGTGCAGATCCATCGGTTGATATGTATAATGTAGATAATCCAATGAGTTTAGTGGGTTATTTAGGTCGTGATCAATATGGAGATTTTCCTATTTTATATGGCCAAAAATTTACTGCTCAACCAGTAGATTATAAAACAACAAAAGAGAAATTTCAAAAAGGTAAAGACAGTTACATTTCACTTGGAAAAGATGGAAAGTATGTTTACATGCCTGAAGATAAAATGGTATTTACCAGAGTTTGGGATGCTAGCAACGATCAAAACCATGCAGATTATTATGCGTATATGTTGGGGATTAATAAAACACAAGATGGTAAATATGACAGAGAACCAACACAGGCAGACAATATTCGATTCTTTGTTCAATATCAAATTAACTGGATGTATATCCGTTATTTCATGTGGAATTTTAGCGGTAAACAGAACGATATTCAAGGAATGTTTGATGGGAATGTAAGAGACGGAAACTGGATAACTGGAATTGGCTTTATAGACAATCTTTTATACGGTGACCAATCTGCTTTGCCAGATAGTTTAAAAAATAACAAAGCACACAACAAGTTGTATTTACTTCCTTTTATTTTAGGTGTAATTGGCTTGGTATATCATTTTAAAAAGCAAGGTGCAGATGCTTTTATCAACTTCTTACTTTTCTTTTTTACTGGGTTTGCAATTGTAATTTATTTGAATCAAGCAGGTTACCAACCACGTGAACGTGACTATGCTTATGTGGGCAGTTTTTATGCATTTGCAGTTTGGATTGGATTAGGCGTTTTAAATGTAAGAGATTGGATAGCAAAAGCCATTTCTAAAACTACAGCAGCCTCTTTAGCTACCGTAATTTGTTTACTTGCTGTACCTGTATTAATGGCTCAACAAGAGTGGGACGATCATGATAGAAGCAAAAAGGTATTATCGAGAGATTTGGCAAAAGATTATTTAGAAAGTTGTGCTCCTAACGCTATTTTATTTTCTTTTGGGGATAATGACACTTACCCACTTTGGTATGCACAAGAAGTAGAAGGCATACGAAAAGATGTTCGTGTAATTAACAACAGCTTACTAGGAATAGATTGGTACATTAATCAACTACGTTATAAAGTAAATGAAAGTGATAAGATAGATGTTATTTATTCTGCTGATCAAATTGAAGGTAGAAAAAGAGATTACGTGCCGTTTCAAGCTTTGCCAACAATGCCAGAAAACAAAGCCTACGATTTATATGATATAATGAAGAATTATGTAGGAAGCGACGATCCTATGAAAGTACAAAGTAGAGGCGATGGCGACTTTTTAAACACTTTCCCTGTACAAAAAGTTTCAGTTCCTGTAGACGAAAATGTGGTAAAATCTAATGGAACAGTAAACGCAAAAGATAGCGTAGTAAAAGAGCTTGTTTTTGATATTCCAAAACAAAGTTTGTTTAAAAACGACTTAGCTGTATTGGCTATTATTGCTGCAAACAAATGGAAACGTCCTATTTATTTTACATCTCCATTTGGAGAATTAGGCTTTGGAAAATATATACGTAGAGATGGTTTAAGCTACCGATTGGTTCCTGTAGAAAATGATGAAGTAAATGAGGATTGGTCGATGGATAAAATGATGAATAAGTTTGCTTTTGGTAATGCAGATATTAAAGGTGTTTATTTTGATGAAGAAAATCGCCGTCATTTACAAAGTATTCGTGGTGCGTATGCAGAATTAGCAGGCGATTTAGCCGCAAAAGGAAGAAAAGAAGAAGCAAGAAAAGTGCTTGTAAAAGCCGATAAAAATATCGATGAGTCTAATTATCCTTACGGAATGGTTAGTCGTGGTAATTATCATAACCGTACTAGTTTAATTTATTTACAAGCATGTTACAGTGCCGATGCAAAAGAGTTAGCTGCAAAAGTTGCTGCTGCTGTTAAAAAAGATTTGCAACAGCAAATTAAGTATTACAATACGCTACAAGGCAATAAAGCTGCTAATATGGAAGAAGAAAAACGAATGGCTGAAAGCTATTTGCAAGGTTTAGAACAAATGGAAAAAGCTTACAATGCCCCTAAAATTCAAGTACCAGAAATGGGAAAAACGATGGGAGCAGATAGTGGCAAATAAATATATTTTGCTCATTGAATTAAAAAAGAACGAATCAACTAATTGTTGGTTCGTTCTTTTTTAATAAACCTATTTTTAGTTTTCATCATTCATCTCAAAAGAATCATTCGTTAAACATGCAATACATAGAAATACAAGTAGAAATACAAAATTCAAGTGAATCTGAATTAATAATGGCAGAACTTCTAAAGCTCAACTTTGAAAGTTTTGAAGAAACCGAAACCATTTTAAAAGCTTATATACCACAAAACATATTTGAAGAAACAGAAACCATGCAAATACTGCATGATTTTGAAGTAAAATGTAGCGTCAACATTATTGAACAACAAAATTGGAATCAAGTATGGGAAAGCAATTTCGAACCTATTTCAGTAGATAATTTTGTAGGTGTTAGGGCTCATTTTCATCCCTCATTCCAAAATACTGAATACGAAATTGTAATTACGCCCAAAATGAGTTTTGGAACAGGTCATCATGCAACAACGTATATGATGATGCAATTGATGCAGCATATCAACTTTAAAGAAAAATCAGTATTCGACTTTGGTACAGGAACAGGTATTCTTGCCATTTTAGCCGCAAAAATGGGTGCTACCAATATTTTAGCAGTAGATTATGACGATTGGTGTATTGAAAATGCAACCGAAAATTTTGCCCAAAATAGTGTTTCGTTCATCGATTTATTAAAAGCAGATACTGCTGCCACAAATAAGCAATTTGATATTGTAATTGCAAATATTAATAAAAATATTATTCTTGACAATTTGCAGCTTTTGGCAAAATCTGTGGTTAAAAGTGGTATGGTATTGTTAAGCGGTTTGTTAAAAGAAGATGAGTCAGAAATTGTAGCTGCAACCACTCATTTAGGATGGAAACATATAGAAACTTGCACCAAAGGAAGTTGGATAGCTATAAAATTCGCTGCATAACCACCTAAAAAAATGTGTTAAATAATTATGAATTTACAGACACAGCGAGTATATTTGTAAGAATAACTTTAACCACTGAAATAAATGCAGGAATTGATTCTCATTGTTTTAGCCTATTTAATTGGCTCCATACCTACTAGTGTTTGGGTAAGCAGATATTTCTTCGATATCGATATTAGAGATTATGGTAGCGGCAATGCAGGTGCTACTAACACTTACAGAGTTTTAGGAAAAAAATGGGGCACTTTTGTAATGATTGTTGACATGCTTAAAGGTGTAATTGCTACTTCTTTATACATTTTTGTACCACATTATTTAGATAATGAGCTGCATAGAACCAATTTTATGATTGGCTTGGGTTTAGCTTCTGTAATCGGTCATATTTTTCCAATTTGGGCAAATTTTAAGGGTGGCAAAGGTGTTGCAACGCTTTTTGGAATGGCAGTAGCTATTCAACCAATTGTGGCTTTATGTTGTGTAGGTGTCTTTTTAATGGTTTTGTATTTAACTCGTTTTGTATCATTGAGTTCTATACTTGCAGGTATTGCCTTCATGGTTTTTATCTTATTTATTTTCAATGAAGATGAACCTTTATATAGAATTTTTGCTGTGTTGGTAGCTTTAATGATTGTACTTACGCATCAAAAAAATATTAGTAGAATTTTAAAGGGAACAGAAAGTAAAGTACCAATTTTGAAGTACAGAGACCGTCGTAAACAAAGACGGAAATAATTTCATACTCCGTTTTACATATTTTTCTTCATGCTTTCTTAACTATTTTTGCCTTATTATCTTACAATTAAAGGCGAACTACGCATTCAATATGAAACATACTATTTTACTGCTGTGTACAACAATTGTTGTATCATTCGTTTTTCAAAAATGTGCTACAAATTCGATTACTGGAAGAAAGCAATTAAGCCTTATTTCAGAATCAGAAGTACAAACAATGGCGGCTTCTGAATATAAAAATTTTTTAAGTGCCAATAAAGTAATTGGCACAAATAGCGGAAATAAAGATGCATTGGCTGTGCAAAGAGTTGGAAACAAGTTAATTAATGCAATTAAAAAATATTATTCCGAAAAAGGGTTGGCTAATGAAATTGCTGGATATAATTGGGAAATTAATACAGTAAATAGCAATGAAGTAAATGCTTGGTGCATGCCTGGTGGCAAAATTGTTGTGTATACAGGTATTTTACCAATAACACAAAACGATGCTGCATTAGCTGTAGTAATGGGGCATGAAATTGCACATGCACTAGCAAAACATGGCAGTGAAAGAATGAGTCAAGGGATGATTCAACAATTTGGAGGAGCCGCCCTGTCTGCCGCATTATCAAGCAAACCAGCAGAAACACGTAATCTGTTTATGAATGCTTATGGTTTAGGTAGCCAAATTGGAGGCATTTTACCTTTTAGTAGAAAAAACGAATTAGAAGCTGATAAATTAGGATTGATGTTTTCGGCATTGGCTGGTTACGATCCTAAAGAATCAATCGCTTTTTGGCAAAGAATGTCTAAAGTTGGGTCTGGACAAAAACCTCCTGAGTTTATGAGCACACACCCTGCTGATGAAACAAGAATAGAACAATTGCAAAAAATTATGCCCGAAATACTTTCAAACTACTACAAACAGCAATAAAAAAGCAATTTTTGCACCTTTTTATGTTAAAAATACACCTTGAAATAAAATAGATGCTACAAATTGCATAATTACGGTTACATTAATTTACCTTTGCACCTCTTTCACATCACCTAAAAACATTTATTTAGGCATGTCTAATCAAAGTTTGTTTGAAAAATTAGAACTGAAAGACGAGAAATCTTTATTAATTCAAGGAATTCCGTCGTCTTTAGAAAAACAATTTGCGAAGTTATCATATGCAAAAAATGTAACGCCGCTTTTGAAAACCAAAAAAGTAGATTTTGCACTTGTATTTGCAATTAATCAAAACCAGCTTAACAACATATTAAAAGAAGTATTGCCTGCACTAAGGGCTGATAGTAAGTTGTGGGTAGCCTATCCTAAGCATACAAGTAAAATTGTAAGCGATTTAAACAGAGATTGTAGTTGGGATATTTTGTGTAATAATGGATATGAAGGAACAGCTTTAGAAGAGGTAGACCATGTTTGGAGTGCTATGCGTTTTAAAAAAGCTGAAACTGTAATTGTTGAACCTGTCATTATTGAAGAAAAAGCTCAAAATGTTGAAACCAAACAAGCGAGTGCCGCTTCAACAACAGTAGATTTTGATAAAAAATTAGTAGTTCCTCCTGTAGAGCTTGAGAAAATTTTTAAGAAACATAAATCTGCAAAAGAATTTTTTACGTCATTATCTGTTACCAATCAAAACGAATATGTTAATTGGATTGAAGCAGCTAAAAAAGAAGAAACCAAGCAAAGAAGATTAGATGCTGTGGTTGAGAAATTAAATGCAGGAAAGAAAACACCTAGCGAAAAATAATTATTCTATATTACTATCCTTTATTAATGCCGATTTGTTATCACAAATCGGCATTTTTTTATCATTAATTTCAAAGCAAGTTTATCAAGATAAATTTCGTATCTACAAATATTTATTACTATTTTTTTTGCTACATCGTTTTTCTTCAATTATCTTTCAATTCTGTTACCAACACCTTAAAAAATGCCACTTTTAGAGAAGCAACTCTTTATTCATCCCTCAACGATTCCACATGCAGGTATGGGTTTATTTACATCGTTATCGATAAAAAAAGGTCAAAGAATTGTAGAGTATAAAGGAAAAATAACAACTTGGGAAAATGCTTGTCATAAGGGTGGAGATAATCCGTATATTTTTTTTGTGAATAAAGACAATGTAATTGATGGCTTGAATTATAAAAAATCACTTGCTAGATATATTAACGATGCAAAAGGCATTACAAGAATAAAAGGAATTAACAATAATGCTCAATTTGTAGTGGACGACGATTGTAGAGTGTATATTGAAGCCACAAAAAATATTGCAGAAAATATGGAAATACTAGTAGGTTATGGTAAAGAATATTGGGATACCGTTAAAGACAATTTGAAGCAAAAAGGATAAGTACAAATCTTTAATCTAACTTTCTTCTCTATAATAAATCTTGTAATATTTTCTTCCATCGGGTTCTGTTCCTTGCTCAATTAAATCATTGTTTCCGTGAATATAAATGTGAAAATTTTTATCCAATTTTAAAATGCTTTTAAAAATTTTCGCTTGTTTTTTTACTGCTTGATTAGAAATGATAAAATTATCTGCCAATTCTACTTCATGGTTTTGACGATAATTTTCGTCGTATTTTCTAAACGATTGAATTGTTTCTTCATGAAAAAAAACTTCTTTCTCAAAATCTTCTTTTTCAAAATGTTCATGTGTTTTAAAATAGTTAACCGACCGGTTTAACAAATCAATTTGATCGGTTTTGCCCATCTGAAAATCTTCAGGCAATTGTTGGGTAATGAAGTTTTTAGTAATGTTTAAGAAGTTTTTGGTGTGTTGAAATTCGTTTGATACCGTTCTTAATATTAAAAATTGATCTTTCCAATATTGTGCTTCACTTGTTTTATTCAGTTTATCAATTACAGCTATTCTATAGCCACTATCTTTTGCTGTATTAAAAATTAAGCATCCTTTGTCTAATTTTTCAATATTAATTCCTTCATCGTTTACTAACGAAAAGTCCATACCATTTCTATCTAATTTTAAAAATGCATGTCTATTTTCAGACTTAAATATGCCAATAGCATCTATTGTTTCGCCATCAACTGTAACGTCGGTTATATAAGCTACAAACAAATCGCCTGCTTTTATTTGTGGATGCAACGAAACTTCAAATAAATGTTTGGCAATATTGATGGAGTTTTCATGAAAAACATCTTTATTATCAAACATTGTATCCGCAAAAACATACAAGGGATTTAGTTTAAAATCGTCGTTCGAAAAAGTAAAATGGTATAATTCATCTGTTGTAAACGATGCTAAAAAATAACGCTGCAGCATCTCCTTCAAAGTACTATTACTTGTATTTAAAGGTGAATTAGATAGCACCAAATAGTCGCCATTATTTTTATTACCAACTTGGTGAACAGAAACTTTTTCAACATTGCTATTTGAATAATCGAACATGCTGTCAATTTTTGGCAAACGTAGGAGATTTATGAATTAACAAAGCATTATGATGGCATTTGTTTTTTATGAAGTTGTACTACTATACATTTGCAATCCAATTGAGCAAAATAGTAAACTTCAAAGGATTTTATTTTACCTGAAGCCAACTTCAAACGATTTTTTTATTGCCATCTGATTTTTTTGCTCAAGAATTAAAGATTTAAATATACATAAAACGATAAATCATGAACAGTGATGTAAAGCCGTCTATAATACAGATGGAAAAAGAACAATTAAACCAGTTATTAACACAAGTAGAAGAAACTGTAGCAACTAAAGTAAAATCTGAAAGCTTTATTGTTGCTAATTTATGGAGCATTCAGCGTAGTAAAAAACCAGCTTTGAGAAACAAGCTTACTGAAAGGTGGAAAATGTAGTTTTAAAATACAGTTGTTTATAAAAAAGTCTCTCCATTGAGTTTTGGAGAGACTTTTTTTATGGTTAAACCACAGCTTTTCTAATTTTTAATAATTGTTCTAACAGTGGTTCTAATAAATGTAACGATAGCATATTAGCACCATCACTTTTGGCAACCGATGGATTTGGATGCGTTTCTATAAACAAACCATCAACACCAGTAGCAATAGCTGCTTTAGCAATAGTGCCAATTAGTTGAGGGTTACCACCAGTAACACCACTTGTTTGATTTGGCTGTTGTAAACTGTGTGTGCAATCCATAATTACCGGCACATTTTGTTCTTTCATCCAAGTAATATTTCTGTAATCAACCACCAAATCTTGATAGCCAAACGTATTACCACGTTCAGTAAGCATTACTTTTTGATTACCTGCATTTTGAATTTTTTCTACAGCAAATTTCATGGAAGGACCACTTAAAAATTGTCCTTTTTTTACGTTCACAATTTTATTGGTTTCAGCAGCTGCAAGTAATAAATCTGTTTGTCTGCATAAGAAGGCGGGTATTTGTAAAATATCTATGAATTCTGCGGCAACACCAGCCTCATCATGTGCATGAACATCAGAAGTAGTTGGCAATTGAAAGTTTTGTCCCACTTTTTGAATCAATGAAAGCCCCGTTTCATCACCTAATCCTGTAAACGAATGAGCACTTGTTCTATTTGCCTTTCTATAACTTGCTTTAAAAACGTATGGAATTTCGAGTCGTTTACAAATGCTACTTACTTTATCTGCCACTTCCATCACTAAATCTTCGCTTTCAACCACACAAGGACCAGCAATTAAAAAGAAGTTATTAGGATTATATGATTGGTTTTTAAATAAATCTTGTAAAAAATTTGGTAACATATTTTTTGTGGCGAAACTAATGAATTTACAGAATGATATTTTCGATTCTGAAATTTATTTAAGCAACAGTAATAATTTAACGAACAAATGTTAGTTTTGAAATTATATGGTAAAAGATAAGATATTAGTAATTGGTGCAAGTGGTCAAATAGGTGTAGAACTTACACTAGCGTTGCGTAAAATTTATGGTAACAACAATGTAATTGCTTCGGATTTAAGAGAGGAAAATGAATTGCTAAAAGGTTCAGGCCCTTATGTAAGTTTAGATGTAATGAATAAAGAAATGTTGCATGTGCAAGTGATTCGGCAAAATATTACACAGATTTATTTATTAGCAGCCATTCTTTCAGCAACAGGTGAAAAAAATCCAAATCTTGCTTGGAATTTAAACATGCAAGGCTTATTAAACGTGTTAGACATTGCAAGAGAAGAGAAATTAAAAAAAGTATATTGGCCTTCTTCCATAGCAGTTTTTGGCCCAACATCGCCTAAGCAAAATTGTCCACAACAAACCGTTATAGAACCCATTACTGTATATGGAATTAGCAAATATGCAGGTGAATTTTGGTGCAACTATTATCATCAACGATATGGTGTAGATGTGAGAAGTTTGCGTTATCCAGGATTAATTAGTTATAAATCTGCACCAGGTGGAGGAACAACCGATTATGCCATTGAAATTTTTCATGAAGCCAAAGAACACCAACAATACACCTGTTTCTTAAATGAAAATACATACTTACCCATGATGTATATGCCAGATGCTATTCAAGCAACTATTGGTTTAATGGAAGCAGATGCATCTACCATTTCTGTACGAACATCTTACAACATTGCTGGCGTAAGTTTTTCGCCAAAAGAAATAGCTAACGCCATACAAAAACATATTCCAGATTTTAAGATAAAATATGCACCTGATTATCGTCAAAATATTGCCGATAGCTGGCCACAAAGTATTGATGATTCTGTAGCCAATAAAGATTGGGGATGGAAAGCCGAATACGATTTAGATAAGCTAACAAAAGATATGTTAGATAATTTACAATAGAAAATAGGATTCTAAAAAATTATTGTACCACAAATTGATATTTACCTGAAGCTACTTTAATAACTGCACGTTGTTGTTGTAAGTTTTTCTGAAAAGTTGTTACCATTTTGCCATTTTGCAAAATGGTATTTTTTTGTTGAAAAGGTAAATAAATAGTAGCTGTGGTATTTACAGGAATTTGCACATTTAACACAAAATGATTTGGTAAGCTCCCCCAAAAACAGTACGGTTTAAAAGTAGACAAAATGTTTAATT
>JBHYCS010000022.1:0-68554 GCA_051861445.1 Chitinophagaceae bacterium
CAAAATTGTAATTATTAACAAAGAAAAAAGTAGCAAAAAAGAAAGTAGTAGTAATTGTAGTAGTATATTTAAAATTGATTAGGGCAAACCTAAAGGTTGGTAGCCTATGGCAAACTAACATCGGCGAATGGCTGAGTGAAGAACACCAACAAAGGCGAAAAGTTATGAATTTCTTTGGCTACAATTCTTACCAGTAGCTGCAATATTAATTACTAGTTTACAATTGAATAACTATATTGCCTTTCTAAAAAGCCCCCTAAATACCTTAAACATGCTCCTTATGAAAAAAATACAATTCTTAATTGTACTTATTCCATTTATTTCAATTGCTCAAACAAAAAAAAATGTTTCTCTAAAGCCCTCATTTATACAAAGTATTACAAGTGATACGAGTAATGGCAAGTTTAATCAGGTATTATTTACTTATGATGCAAACAATAGAATAATTGCCATTACCAATAAAGAAATAAAAATTGAAATTGGTGCCAAAAAGAAAAGAGCTTTTAAAGAATACATAATTAAGGAGCAAATTTTTCAATATACTGACACATTGTTGCAGCCCTTTTCTCGAAAAACCACTTCCTATCAACCCTCTAAAGACAATCCAAAAACATGGGTTATACAATCAATTGAGCAACTATATTTTTTGTATGAAAATGGGAAACGAATCGGTGATAGTGCTGTGTATTTAAAAAATTGGCAAGGAGACTTAGAATGGGATTGGAAAACAGCGGAACCACAAAAAAGAATTGGAAAATTACAGCAAACATCCCAACGAATTTATCATGAAATAGACTTAACTAAACCATATAGTTTTCCTGATAAATATTTTGATGAATTTACATTATTATCTCAACTAAATATTGGTAATGAAACTTCAGCTTATCGCTGGGGAAATAGAAGTAACGAAGCCTCTTACTATACTTTTTCGGCATTTGACACAAGATTAAACCCATTGAAGCAGTTAAACGTTGCAAGCGTATTGGCAAATGAAAAAGTATCATCAGAATTTGGAGGACAATATGGCCAAACTGACATCTGCTGGTATTTTTTCAATCAAAACAATTATACAGACTATACTGTAACCACCGACGAACAAACTCAACATTTCAAATACATTTTTAAGTTTAATTATACCTACAATCGTTTTCAACAACCTATTTATGCCACTGTTGATGTGAAACAGATATTTAATAATAACGGCAAATTTGTTAGAAAGTATACACAAAAATTTACGTTTAGGTATAAATAACAATTACGTAGCCCTTATGAAAAGAATTTTAATATTGCTTATAATTTTTCCATTCATCTTAATTGCTCAATCGAAAAAAGTTAGCTCAAAAAAGCCTCCATTCATTGAAAGTATCACTAGTGAAACCACTAATGGTAAGTTTTATCAAGTATTGTTCTCTTATGACAAAAAGGATAGAGTAATTGGAATTACCCATAAAATTTTAAAAGTCACAACAGTTGCTAAAAAACAAACTACTAAAATTGAAGATGAAGTAAACCAAATTTTTGAGTATACAGGCAATTCTACAATGCCGTATGTAAGAAAAACAGGCTATTCAGTATACGATAAAATGGCTAAAAAATGGCATACAGATTTTACTGAGAAGCAATATTTTTTATATGATAGTGGACATAGAGTTGGCGATAGTACTTTATTGCTTGAGGAAAATGAAAAAATTATTGGAAAACTAGAACAAACAGATGATGGAATTTATCATGAAATTGATTTAAGACCACCATATAATCCCAACAAATACGAAAATCCTAATAATTATTACAATAGTTTTTATCTAGAATCGCCATCGAATATTAGCGACGAAACTACTAGACACTTTACTGGTTCTAAATGGGGTGAAACGACTTACTATACTTTTTCAAAATTTGATTCAATGGTAAATCCGCTGAAACAGTTAAATATTGCAAGTGTATTGGTGAATGAAAAAATTTGCTTCCCTTTTAGAGGAGGTAAAAATAAAAGTGAAGAGAAAACATTTTCTTTTTTTAGAGGTGGGCAATATGGAGAAAAAGGAATTAGCTGGTATTTTTTTAATCAGAATAATTCAACAGCATTTACTGTAGATAATGGTGATACTGAACATTACAAGGGTATTATTAATCTTTATTACAGGTACAATCAATTTAAACAGCCCATTTTTGCCAAAGCCAATGTAAAGGTTGTAATGAGGGGAAAGGAAAGTTATTTATTTGATAAATATCAAAAAAGATTTACGTTTAGATATAGAAATTAACCCAATACCTTCATGAAAAAAATATTAGCAATACTTGCAATATTTCCTTTATTTGCGAATGCTCAATACAAAAAATTAAGTTCTACAAAGCCTCCATTAATCGAAAGCATTACGAGTGACACTTTTGATGGAAAATTTAATCAATTATCTTTTTCTTATGATAAATGGAATAGAGTAATTAGCATAGCCAAAAAGGAAATAATCATAACAACTGATTCGAACAAAATAAATAAACAAGTTGAACAAATTACTGAAAAACAAGATTTTGAATACAAAGGTGATTCAACTGTACCTTTTGCTAGAAAATTTGCTTTTTATAAATTTGACGATACAAATAAGGAATGGTATTTAGATATAGATGTCGTTGAATATTTTTTATTTAAAGATGGAAAGCGAGTTTATGATACTACGTTGTATAATGATGTTGAAACGAAAGATTTGAAACCGAACAATAGACATAAACGAATTCAAACAAGTCAACGCATTTATAGTGAATTAGATCTATCAAGACCATACAATGAACCCAATGGAGGCATTAGAATGTATATTGATGAATTCAAACTAACTTCTCAATCTAATGTAAGCTCCGAAAGTTCTGAAGAGATAATTGGGAAAGAAACCAATGGATCTTATTATACTTTTACAAAGTATGATAAGATGTTGAACCCATTGAAACAACTAAATATTGCTAGTGCATTGGCAACAGAAAAAATATCGCTTACTACAAACGGAAATTACAGTAACACTGTTATTTCTTGGTATTTTTTAAACCAGAATAATTTTTTGAACTTAAGTATCAGCACCGATGAAAGGAGTTCGCCTTTCAAGCAGATTTACAGCTTCAGCTATTCTTATAATCAATACAAACAACCCATATTCGCAATAGCTCGAGTTAAGGAAGAAACTAGAAAGGAAGGTATCTTTTATAAAAAATATCAAAAGAGTTATACTTTTAGATATCAAAAATAACTCCCAATACCTATATGAAAAGACTATTATTACTGCTTATATTTATTCCATTCATCGCAATAGCTCAATCAAAAAAATCTAGCTCAAAAAAGCCGCCATTAATTGAAAGTATAACAAGTGATACGGTAAAAGGATTGTTTTATCAGGTTTTGTTTTCTTATGATCTAAGCAGTAGAGTAATTGGTATCACCAATAAAGAATTTAAAATCACAAGCGGTCATAATAAAAAGAAAACAACGGTTGAACAAATCATTAGACAACAAACTTTTGAATATGTAAGCAATGCAGTAAATCCTTTTTTGCGAAAAATTGAAGTGTATGAATTTAATGCAGATAGCGAAAAATGGTATCTAGCATCAAAAGCTGAGCAATATTTTTTATACGAAAATGGAAAGCAAATTGGTGATAGCACTTTGTTACTAGAAAGAAATGAGGATAGTGAAAATTGGGATGAAAAAGTTAAAAAAAGAATTGGTTTTTTAAAACAAACAAGCAAGGAAATTTATCATGAAATGGATTTAATGAAACCCGGTAATGATCCTATGGATGATATCAGAAATATATATATGGATAAATTTACATTAACATCCCAATCAAATATTCGTTATGATTCTTCTGAGCACCTATATGCAAATCACGGTGGTGGCAGCTCTTACTTTACTTTTTTAAAGTATGATTCGATGATAAATCCATTGAATCAATTAAATATTGCCAATATATTGGTGAATGAAAAAATATGCCTTTATGATGGAAATGATTTTCAAAACCACAATCAATTTTGGGAAATCTTTAGAGGAGGGCATTACGGAAATGTAGATTTCTCTTGGTATTTCATAACTCAAAATAATCCCGTAAATTATTTCACAACAGTGAACGACCAAAGTTCCCCCTTCAAGAGTATTTTCACATTAAAATATACTTATAACCCATTTAAACAACCCATTTATGCTAAGGCTCAAATTAAGTTAGTATTTGAAGGAGAGGAAAGATTTTATAAAAACCATCAATCAAACATCACGTTTAGATACAAAAAATAATATATTATATACAAATGAAACTACTACTGCTTCTTTCAATTTTACCCTTTACGTTAATAGCACAATCTAAAAAAGCTGGCCCTAAAAAGCTGCCATTACTTCAAAGTATTACAAGTGATACGGTTAAAGGAAAATATCGCAAAGTCGTGTTCAGTTATGATCAGCGCAATAGAGTAATTGGTATTACATATAAAATTGGAAACTTTTCATCTGAAACAATACAAGAAAAACAAACATTTGAATACCAAGATACTGCAACACTTCCTTTTGTAAGAAAAGATCTTGTGTATATACACAGTAAAAAAACCAACCAATGGATACTTCGTTCATATTGGGAAAACTACTATTTAATGGAAAATGGCCGTCGAATTGGAGACAGTGTTTTAGTGGTATTTAATGAAAAGAATGAGCAAAAATGGGATTGGAGAAAAGAAAAGTTTGATACGAGAATTGGCAAATTTCACCAAACCAATAAACAGGTTTATCATGAAAATGATTTTACCCCACCCTACTCTGCCCCCAATGTCTATAGGGAACAATTAAATTTAGAAGATCAATTAAATATTAATTATGAAGCAAAGGAACATCGGTATGGTAACAGAGGTAGAGATGGCGCATACTATACTTTTTCAACCTACGACTCAAAAATAAATCCGTTAAACCAACTAAACATTGCACAATTGTTGAGTAATGAGAAAATAACCTTTCACACTAGTGAAGAAGGCACTGAAATAATGAGCTTTTATTTTGTCAACCAAAACAATGTTCTAAATTATATCATAACATTTGATGAACAAAGTTCTGACCGAGATACCACTGTTCGTTTAAAGTATACATACAATCAATATAAACTACCTGTTTATATTAAAGTTCAGATTAACAATGGTACAGAAGTCAATAAACGTTTTACACTTAAGTACCTATAATTATAGATTCATCCATATATGAAAAATATTTTAACGCTGTTGATCATCATTCCAATATTTACCTTTGCTCAATCTAAATCAGGTTCTGCAAAAGCGCTCCCATTAATAGAAAGCATTACCAGTGACACGATTAAAGGACGTTTCAATCAATTGCTTTTTGAATATGATCAACATAAACGGGTCATTAGTATTATAAAAAAACAAATCAACAATTCTATTGAGCAAATTATTGAAAAACAATCTTTTCAATATAATGGAAAGGACTTGGACCCAATTTCAAGAAAGTTGGTTCTGTTTGATTTTGATGTAAAGGGTAACAAATGGAATTTGGTTTTAAATGAGCACCAGTATTTTTTATACCAAAATGGTCAGCTTGTTGGCGACAGCACATTATATTTTGATAATCGCATGCAAGCATGGACATTAAAATATATTGGAACAGTAAGCAATAGTGAAAGTAGAATCGAAACAAGAGTAAATATCCCTAGCAAAAAAGATGATGAATATAGTGATAGTGATATTTATATTGATAATTTTCACAAAGATGATTCAACAAGCAATATCAGTGACGACATTTCTGAACATGATTATGGCAGAAGTGGTAGAGACCGTAGTTTTTATAAATATGAAAAATACGACCAAATGGTCAACCCATTGAATCTATTGAATATTACGAATGCATTGGCGAATGAGAAACTATCCGTTACCACGGATGGACGATATGGTAATATTGCATTTTGTTGGTATTTTATCAATCAAAATAATGCGTTGACACTAGAGACAAGTACAGAGGATTTTAATTCATCGATAGATGAAACATATCGTATTAGCTACACGTATAATCAATATAATCAACCAGTATTTGTAAAAACATTGGTGAAACAATCTTTTAGACGGATTGATAAACCCTATAAAAGTTATCAGAAACATTATACGTTTAGATACAAGCAATAACCAACATTAATTGGTTAATGTAATTTTTGCTGATGCATTCGCAATACGGATATATGAGATATCATCTTTTTGTATTGGCTTAATTCGCTTTCCATTTAAGGTCCAAGTTTTATACTTCCCTATAGGTTGTTCAAATTGAATCGTCCAATTATCAGCTTTTTGTTTTATAGAATAAGTAATTGCTTTGCTAGTTTTCTTAAAGTCTATAGATACACTATTATCTCCCATAATAACATTATCTAATTTACCATTTGTTAATGCAGTTGGTAATGAGGTCGATAGTTTTATTGCTTTACTGCCTATGTTGGTATCTCAATTGTGTACCAACATCATTGCAACAACATGAAACTGAAGACATTTATCCACCAAACAATAAAAGTATTATTTTCTGTTATCGACTATTACCTTTGCTGCCTAAAATGCAAAAAATAGATGTTAATTGGATTACAAAATGTAACGTTTGAATTTGGAGCTAGAGTAATTATAGAAGAAGCTACTTGGCATATTCATCCAGGAGAAAGAATTGGGTTAATTGGATATAATGGTACAGGAAAATCTACCTTACTAAAAGTGTTGGTAGGTCAATATTTACCATCGAAAGGAACTGTTGAAAAAGGAAGAGATACCACAATTGGCTACTTACACCAAGATTTATTAAGTTTTGATACACATGACAGTATTTTAGAAGTGGCAATGGGTGCTTTTGAAAGAGTAAAAGAATTAGAAAAAGAGATTGAAGAAATTGGCAAACAACTCGAAGAAAAGGAAGATGAAAAACTATTGATTGCCTACACCGATAAATTACATGAAATGGATGTATTGGATGGATATAACATTCAATACAAAACAGAAGAGGTTTTACATGGACTTGGTTTTACAAACGAACAACTCAACAAACCTTACCAACAGTTTAGTGGTGGTTGGAGAATGAGGGTTTTATTAGCTAAAATGATTTTGCAACAGCCAGATGTTTTATTGTTAGATGAACCTACCAACCACTTAGATTTACCATCTATCGAATGGTTAGAAAAATATTTATTGAATTATAAAGGAAGTGTTGTTATCGTAAGCCATGACAAGTTTTTCTTAAACCGAATGGTCAATAAAATAGTAGAAATTTACCAACAACAATTACACATTTACAGTGGCAACTACGAATATTACGAAACAGAAAAGGTTTTACGTGTAGAAATTCAACAACGGGCTTTTGAAAATCAGCAAGAATATATTCGTCAACAAGAACGATTTATAGAGCGTTTTAGAGCCAAAGCTACCAAAGCAGCGGCAGCACAAAGTGCCATGAAACGATTGGATAAAATAGAACGAATAGAGAATGTAGAAATTGAGCGTCCGAATATAAAAATCAATTTCCAAGTAAATAATCAGCCTGGTCGTGTTTTGGTAACACTGAAAGATTTGTCTAAACAATTTGGTGAAAATGTAATTGTAAAAGGTGCGGTTGCAGAAATTGAAAGAGGTGATAAAATTGCATTGATTGGAGCCAATGGTAAAGGAAAAAGTACTGTTTTACGCATTATTGCAGGAACGGAAACCTATGAAGGAGATAGAATTTGGGGCCATAATGTAGAAAGTAGTTTTTATGCCCAACATCAGCTAGAGGCATTGAATTTAAACAATACTATTTTAAATGAAATGCTCGAATGTGGTAGTGGAAAAACGGAACTAGAACTGAGAAGTTTATTGGGCTGTTTTTTGTTTAGCGGTGATGATACCGATAAAAAAATTAAACTATTAAGTGGTGGTGAAAAAGCTAGAGTAGCGTTAGCAAAAGTAATTGTAAGCAAAAGCAATTTTTTGATGCTAGACGAACCTACCAACCACTTAGACATGCATAGTGTAGAGTTATTAGCAGATGCTTTAAACAAATATGAGGGAAGCTTAATTTTAGTTAGTCACGACCGTTTTTTTGTATCGAAAACAGCCAATAAAATTTGGGAAATTATTGACCATGAAATCAAAGAATTTAAAGGCGGCTACACCGAATATTTAGAATGGAAAGAACGAATGGCCAAACTTGCCAAAGCAGATGTAAAAAAGAAAGAAGAACCCAAAACAAAAACAGAAACTCCTACAGCAAAGCCAGTTGAAACCAATATAACCAATCAGCGAAAAGACAACACAGAGCTAAAAAACGCACAAAAAAAGTTTCAAAAAATTGAGCAAGAATTAGAACAATTGAAAAGCCAAAAAGAAGCCGTAGAGTTAGATTTAGCAAATCCAGAAATATACAAAACGCCAGATAAGTTTGCAGCAACAGAAAAAAATTACCAGCAAATTCAACAACGTTTAGCAATTGTTGAAAATGAATACGAACAATTGTTTGAAAAGATTATGGAATTGGAAAATAGTTAGAGGCAGGCTTTCTATCCTCAATTTATCCAGAAAAAGGATTTTCTTAAAAACTAAAAGAGGCTGTATCTTATATAGATGCAGCCTCTTTTATTGATACACTTTGAAAGTTTATAGGTAATTTATTCATTTACCATTGCTCTAATAGCTTGTGTAATATCTTCTGCATTTGGTTTGCTAAAATAATCGCCATCACTGCCATAACCTGGTCTATGTGCTTGTCCAGTTAATGTTTTAGGAGCAACATCTAACCACTTATAACCACCTTGTTCTTCCATTACTTTATTAAACATGTAAGCAGCTGCACCACCTGGCACATCTTCATCAATAAAAATAATTCTGTTTGTTTTTTTCAAAGATGCAAGAATGATGTGATGAATATCAAACGGCAATAAAGTTTGTACATCTATAATTTCACAACTAATGCCGTCTTTGGCTAATCGTTCTGAAGCATCTTGAATAATTCTTAAAGTAGATCCGTAAGAAACCACAGTTATATCATCACCTTGCTGAATAATTTCTGGAACACCTAATGGCACCGTAAAATCTAACAAATTAGCAGGCATTTTTTCCTTTAAGCGATAGCCATTTAAACATTCAATTACCACAGCAGGATCGTTGCTTCGTAGCAATGTATTGTACATACCTACAGCTTGAACCATATTTCTTGGCACACAAATATGCATTCCTCTTAAGGCGTTTATAATCATACCCATTGGGCTACCACTATGCCAAATACCTTCTAATCGATGACCTCTTGTTCTGATAATAACTGGGCAACTTTGTTGACCAACGGTTCTAAAATGCAAAGTTGCTACATCATCTGTAAGTGGTTGTAAGCCATAAACCAAATAATCTAAATATTGAATTTCAGCAATAGGTCTTAATCCTCTTAAAGCCATACCAATTGCTTGTCCCATAATGGTTAGCTCTCTAATTCCAGTATCAAAAATTCTGTTTTCACCATGTTTTTGTTGTAATCCTGCAAAACCTTGATTTACATCACCAATCATACCTACATCTTCACCAAAAGCAAATACAAATGGATTATTGGCAAATAAAACATCAAAATACTTATTCAATATTTCATACCCATTTACAGTAGGTGCATCAAATGTAATGAATGGCTTCACTTCTTCTACCCTAGCAATACTTTTTGGTCCTTCATTGTACAAACAACTGTTGTATAACTTTTTGTTTACATTTTTTAATGATTGATAATATTGTTTAACCGCATCAATATTGGGAGAATTTGGTGCACTATCAATAGCAATGCTCAATATACGCATTACATCTCTACGTAAATGTTCTTGATTATTATCTAAATCGGCACAAATTTTTTGTAAATATTGATAAGTATCCATATCACTTACCACCAATTCTTTAATCAGTGAAATGGCTTTTTGAGCTTGTTCTTTAACAGGAGTTAAATAATTTGTCCAAGCGGTATTTTTACTATCTCTTGCAGCTTGTTTTGCTTCTAATTCAATGGTTTGTAATTCTTCTTCGCTAGCAATTCCATTTTCAAAAATCCATTCTTTCATTTTTTTAATACAATCCCAATCTCTCTCCCATTGTAAACGTTCAGGGCTTTTATAGCGTTCATGGCTACCACTTGTGCTATGACCTTGAGGTTGCGTTACTTCTTCTACATGAAACAAAACAGGTGTGTGTGTTTCCCTCGTTTTTTGAATACCTTCTTCAAATACTTCACACATGCCTGCATAATCCCAAGCTTTTACCTTATAAATGTGTATACCATTGGTTCCATCTATTTTTTGCATTCCTTTTAAAGCCGCAGAAATAGATCCTTTTGTGGTTTGATGCGATTTTGGAACCGAAATTCCATAACCATCGTCCCAAACAAAAATGGCTAAAGGCACTTGTAATACACCTGCCGCATTTACAGCTTCCCAAAAATGCCCTTCACTTGTACTTGCATCACCAATGGTACAAAAGCAAACTTCATTGCCATTGTGACTTAAATTTTCGTATCGATGTAAATGTGGAGAATTTCTAAAACATTTAGAAGCAAAAGCCAAACCCAAAGCCCTAGGCATTTGAGAAGCCGTAGGAGCCATATCAGATGTAATGTTTTTACGATTGGCTAAGTCTAACCAAAAACCATTTTCATCTACATTTTTTGTAGCAAAATGAGAAACCATTTGCCTACCTGCACTAAATGGTTCGTTTTTAATATCTGGATCTGCGTATAATTGAGCAAAAAACTGTTCCGCACTAGCCAATCCACTTGCAAACATAAAAGTTTGATCTCTGTAATATCCTGCTCTGAAATCGCCAGGTTTAAAAAACTTAGCCATCGCAATTTGAGCCAATTCTTTACCATCACCAAAGATGCCAAATTTTGCTTTACCAGTAAGTACTTCCCTTCTACCCAATAAACTCACTTCACGACTAAACATCGCAACTTTATAGTCGTTTAAAACTTCATTTCTAAAACCATCGTATGAAAGCATATCGTCTTTATAAGACAAGGTAATTGATTGTTCCATCTAACAAAAATAAATATTCAGCAGCAGTATTTTACCAAAATATTTAAAGACCATAAATGCATTTTTACTTATATACAAGTTAAACGCATGCAACAACATGTACTATTTAAGGAAAAAGAAAGAAAACAGGAAACGATATGAAAATATGGCTTAATTTTTATAGAATAGTGATATACATTTAATATTTTTACCGCATAAATTTTTGTGACATGAAAAAATTAGTTTTATCAATTTTCGCTATTTGTATGGGAATGATTGTGTTTGCACAACAACCTACAGTTATGAAAGACATTGCCAAAACACTAGAATTTAAAAATGCAGATTATGATTTTGGAAAAATTCCTTACGGAAAAGAAACAAAATACATGTTGGAAATCAAGAATATTAGTGCCGATTCTGTAACCTTAGAAAATGTACAAGTTGGTTGTGGATGCACTACACCTATTTATGAAAAAGGCAAAAAGTTTGGACCAAACGAAACCATTAGCGTAACACTAGGTTTTAATGGAATGTCAAGTGGATCTTTCACAAAAGTTGCAACCTTGTTTTTTAATGATGGAATGACCAAACAAGTAACTTTTAAAGGCGAAACATTTACACCACCTGCAACTTCTGCACCCGTAAATAATGTTGTAGAAAAAATGAAAAAGCCAACTATTAATTAATGCATTAAATAGTAATGATGAAAAAAATAATATTAGCCGCCTTCATTCTTTGTGCCATATCAGCATGGGCACAAGAGGGTGTAAAATTTGCTAAGACAACACACAGTTTTGGTAAAATAACAAAAGACAAACCAGTTACCTACGTATTTAGTTTTTCAAATACATCGTTGAAGCCTGTAATTGTTGAAAATGCAACTGCTGAATGTGGCTGCACAACGCCAGAATATCCGAAAGAACCTATTATGAAAGGTAAATCTGGTAGTATAAAAGTTACCTACAATGCTGCTACTGTTGGCACTTTTAAAAAAAATGTAACCATAAAATTTGCTAACCAACCAGCACCAACTGTATTGACAATTGATGGAGAAGTAATAGAGGCAAAGGAAGTAGCTAAACCTACTGTAAAAAAGAAAAGTTAATTTCTGAAAATAATTTATACAAAAGAGGCTGTCTTCATTTACGAGACAGCCTCTTTTGTGTTTAATAACAATTGACTTCAACTTATTGTGCTACCAACACTGTTTTTACAAGTGTTTCATGCACACCATCTTTCACAACTAATTGATACCAACCTGCTTTTACGGTATTTGGTAATTGTAGTGTTTGTAATTGTGTTCCACCATAGTATTGTAAAAAGTTGGTGAAATGTGTACGACCATCAACTCCCACTAAACTAATAGCTAGACTACCTGTAGCCAAATTCTGTAATTGAACTTGTAACAACTTATTGGTAATAGGATTTGGATATACTTCTACCAATGGTTTTGATGCAATAGATGCTAATTTCACAACAGAACTATAGCCAATAGCAGCACTTAATTTGTCTACACTTTTTATTCTATAATACACAGTTTGACTATTTGAGACATCACTAAATGTGTAGTTATTAGCACTAGTTGCAACTACTATGGTACCTACAGTTGTAAACACATTACCATTTAAAGACTTTTCAACAACATAATAATCAACATTTAATTCTTGAGCAACTTTCCACTGAACCAAAGTAGCATTTGAAGCCTTCGAAGCATTTACTTGTACAAATTTTACAGGAAGTAATGTTGGAGTAGCATTATATACTACATAGAATGATCCAAAAGTATTGAAACTAGCTGTAGCAGTATTTGTTGTATTGCTACCAGAACCAATTGGAGCTGTCCAAGCATTTGAATTGTAATTTGATATACCAATTTGATTGGTATACGTAGCAAAAGTATTTCCTTTTAGTGCATTTGGAAAGCCTAATGTAATTGTTGCAAAGCGATCGGCAGTTGGATAAACTCTATTGATTACATAATTTGCATTTACAGCAGTATCTAATTGACCAGAAGATAGAACTGTACCATTTGGCAAACCATTGTTTGTAGCATTGTTAAAAGCTGTTACCTGAAAATTAGAAGTAGAATCAGGAGTAATTATTACAGGCAAATAATGGCTATTTGTTCCAACAGGAAACACACGTTCTGTAGCAAATCTTTCGATACCTAATACTGCTCTTGCACCAGTAGTAGTGTTGACTTTTGTATCAACATATTTATTACTACCAAAACCAACAATTGCGTTACCAGATTTAATGAATAAAGAATCTGAAGGTCTTAAAGTAAGCATGTTATTTAAGGTTAAAGTACCATTTAAGTTAACAGTGCCAATATTGGTAGTTACAGGGGCGTTTACTTCTAAATTATGAATATTAATAGGATTGGTTGAAGTACCTGAAAATGGTTCTGTTGTAGGATTATTAAACACATAGCTGCTTGCTCCAAACGTTGTTGTAGTCATATTGCTATAAATACCGTCTACACCATTTGCACTAGAAATAGCCAAGGTAGCAGGCGTACTACTAAAATTCATAACCAAAGTATCAGCTATACCACCAATAACCAAATATCCGGTATCACTAATTGTAGCAGCATTAGAAAGTGTGTAATTTCCTCCAGAAGAATAGGCCGTAATAACGGTTCCAGCAGGAATATAAGAAGGTTGATTTACACATTTAACAGTTGTGCCAATAGGTATAGTAGCTATTCCAAAAACATTCATATTTCTAGATCCTCTTGTAATTGTAATTGAGCCAGATGCACCTCTATCGCCTTTATAGGTTCTAGAAAAAGAGCCGCTTGTAGAAAGTGTACCTGTTGCAGCACCATCTAAAGAGAAATTATTAGCAGTTAATCTTCCCGTAATTGCTGTTGTACCTGTAACCGTCAAATTACTAGATAAACTCAAATGAGCCGAATCTGCAACATATAAGTTTGTAAAACTAGTAGCAGCAGAACCTGTAAAGGTTTGTGTTGCATTACCAGCAAGCGTAACGTTACCAAAATTCATTGGCACAACATTATTATTTACAATACCGCCATAAAGTACGAAAGAACCATTATTTGCACCAGAAACGCCAGAATTTGTTGACGCAAGTGTAAGCGTATCTATTCTTGCAGCGTTCAGTGTCATATTCGTTCTAGATGCGGAAGAAATAGGAACTGCTCCACCTCCAAATCTTAAATTTCCAAAACGAACATTCGGTCCAGAATAAAAATAAGGTGGATAAGCATTACCATAGTTGATTACATAGTTACTATTGGGTAAGAAAGCTGTTACTGGCGTAAATGGAAATGTTGAACCCAAGTTTACAGTAACCCCAAAAGGAGGAAACATACGATAAGCACTACCCCCTGAGCCAATCTGAGGATGTGTATAAGTTGCACCTCCTTCGAAAAGAACACTTTCTCCATTTGAAACAAAAACAAAATTACCAGCAGCTAAAGAACCCGTACTCATTGGATTGCCAAAAACATAACCTGACGAATTGGGATTAGTTGAAACACTATGATTGGTTCCGTTTAAACAGGATGAACCACGTTTAAACCGTAGTGAATTAGGTGAGGTTGCATATAATCTACCTCCTACACCCCTTGGTTGAAAGTTAAATTGACCATAAATTTCACCTGTAGCACCAGCATTCAAAAAAATGACTAAAGAGTTCATGGTAGTTGTAGCTCCTATACCAAAATTAAAAATTGATGTAGCATCAACAACAAAACCTGGATTGCCAAAAATGTACACTGTAGTTGCTTTGTATATACTTAAGTTGGTGTTAGCACTTGAAAGCGGAGCATTTTCTGAACTTACATATAAAGTATCAGTACCATTAATACCAACAATTTGAGTCATATTAATAAACGAAGTGGTAGTACTAATAAAATCGCCTTGTTTAAAAATTTTACTAATATTGGCACCATACACAGGAATAACACAAGCACCAACCGTAGCACCGTAAGATGCTGTGCCAGCTAACTCAGTATTTCCATTAGCAGTAGTAACAATTGTTACGGTAATTCCATTTCTCAATTGTAAAGAAGCGATTGAATCTTTAACAGCAGATACGTTTACCACTTTATTACTCGCTAAACTAGGCACAGATCCATCAAAAATCAATGTATCTGTTATAGAAGGTGTTATCCTTGCTGTTCCATTTCCATCAGGTGAAGTATTCCAACTTGCCTGATTTCCCCATGAAACGGGAGCAGCTGTTGTTCCATTACCTCCAACCCAATAATAGGCGGTTTGTCCAGAAACATAGCTGGTTATAATGAAAGCCATACTTAATAAAACCAGAACTTTCTTTTTCATAAAATTTTATTTTAGAGTGTTAATTGTCAACTTCTATTTGATTTTTTTTCAATCTTTTTACGCCATAACCTACTCCTGCAATTACCAGAATCGATAGCCCCCCATCAATGGGAACATCATTTACGTCATCATCAAATCCTGGTTGTGCAAACAAAAGTGTTGGCATAAATGCGATACAAAAAATGATAACAAATACAATTATTTTTTTGCTGTATATTTTCTTGAACATGATTGAACCTTTAATAGATTTATAAATAGGAGATTATGGTTTCACCGCTTTTAGAATAGTATTATAATTACCATTTCTAACTTCTAAAAAATACATTCCTGAAGGCAACTGATTTGCCGGAATACTAAACTGACTATTTCCGGTTTGGCTGTAATAATGTTGAGCAACAAACTGACCAGATTGATTAAAAACTTTCACCACAAACTTTTGGGTAGATGGATTATTTGCAAGAACATCAAACGAATTACTTATAACGTTGGTTTTAAGTTTAAACCATAAATCATTCAATCCATCTACTGGTGCATTGACAGCTGATCCAGAAGTAGCTTCTACCAACAACTCAAATCTATTATCTCCTTTACTTTCATTATCAACAGTTACCGAAAATGCATATTCAGTACCTTTTTCTAAAGGGATTAATTTATCTAGATATTTATCTTTTAAATAAAAAGAATGAATACCGTCATTTTCTGGTAAATTGGTAATTGTAGCAGTAAGTTGCAATGGTGTATTGCATTTGATACCTACAGGAATTCTTAAATTACTATTCGATTTTCTTGAATCTATTGCTAACTTATGAGTATCACTACTAATCGTATACCAATCGATATCGGGATTTGCAAATTTCACAGCGTCTAATTGTTCTTTAGCATCTGTAGCAGCTGCGTTTAATCGAACATGTAATGCATCCCAAACAATGCTACCACTGTTCAGTTGAATTTGGATTGACTTATTATATTGACTAAACAATGCTTGAGTAGCTGCAGTACTTACTTTATCAGTTTCTCTAAACTCTAATGAAGCACCGGTAGCATTTGTTTGTACAAAAAAAGATGCATAAGATGGTAAAATATATGCACTTTCCCATGCAACTGTTTCGTAAGCACCTCTAGTTGCAGCAGTAGGATTCCAAACATAAAAACCCGAACCTTCAATATTTGTGCGTCTTGTAGCATCTAACAAAGCCATATTTACATTGCTAGGATATGGATTTCCTACTAAGTTCCAACCACTACTTGCTGTAGTGTTATATTGCAATGGAATGATTTGTGTACCTATATTTAAATTTCCAGTAAATCCAATTGAGGCATTACCAACTGTGTAATTGTTGCCATCCAATCCTGTTCCTTTTGAGCCTCTATATAAAATTCTTAATCCTTTATATTGCTCTATTCTATTTGCAGAAAGAGATGTACCATTTGTTCCAGAATCAATTCCAGATGTATAAGCTACCCAACCATTTGCAATTCCATTAACTGTGTTTTCTGTTATATCTGCATTGACAAATCGAAATGCAGAAGGGTTATTTGAGCCTGTATTTACAGAAAATCTATTTACTACACCACCAACTCCTGTTATATCTACACCACCATCAACCATTAAAGATGTTAATGATACCGATGTACTAAATGGATGTGATAGAAAACGAAATCCTCTTTTACTATTTGCCGGTCCTGCAATAGAAGAACTACCACCCCCTGCAATAAATTTTTGAATTGTTACATTATTTGCGTTTGAAAGCGTACCTGCAATAGTTGCAATAGATGCAGTTCCACTCACATTACTTTCTAACAATACTGAACGACTATTAAAGTTTGTAGCACCTGTTGTAATATTTAGAATTCCTGTAGCTCCAATATTTCCTGAAGCATTATCATTTATTTTTAAGTTTGCACCAACTGTAAAAGTTCCTGTTGAAACTTTCAATAAAGAATCAATCTCAATTGCTTGATTAATCGTAACGCCTGATGTGTTATTTATGGTTAAAGCTTTTATTTTTGATGAAACAAATGTATTATTAGCAATGGTTTGAGCTACAGGTGTTTGTGTGTACGTAATGTACTCAATAATGCCTTGTGTTGCATCTATTGTACCTGTTGAATTCAATGAAACTGTACCAGCAAATTTAGCAGTGGCATTCACTTTTAGGATTGTATTAGCAGATACAGATGTATTTCGAAAAGTAATTGAACCTTGACCATCAATAATAGAAGTTCCAGATTTTGTAAAATTAATAGCTGTAGAAACGTTAGAAGTTGTTTGTGGCGTATAGGCAAATACAGGAGAAGCAACCGTTAAATCTCCACTGATATTAAGTGTTTCATTTACACCTCCGGTAAACAATCCTGCACCTTTTTTAAATTCTAAGCCACCATTCATATTTACAGTTCGTGTAGTTGTATTATTACCCACTTGAAACACTGAACCAAAATAAACCATTGGTGCTGTTGTATAACCAGCACCACCATTGGTGATGGAAACTGATAAAACCCCTAATCTAGCATTTGCAGTTGCACTTGTACCATCACCTGTTATTGTAATTCCAGGCATAGAAATATAACCTGAACCTTCAGCTGTAATGGTTAGTGCAGTAATTGCACCAGTTGCATTTGTAATTGTATTTGTTCCAATTGTTGCTGTAGCTGTGGCTGCAATACCTGCATAAGACCAAACTGCAGTTCCATCTGTAATTCCACTACCAGTTCCTGTTGGAGCAATGGTTCCAGATGTTCCTGCTGTGGTACAAGTGTATAAATTACCACCACTGTTTACTTGGGTATTTAATGTGTACGCAGTAGTTGCAGTCCATACGTTTCCAATACGAACATTTGCTATTGTGTAGCCAGAACCTGTATTGGTAATTTCGTATCCAGAAATTTTGAACGATGAAACGGATGCTGTTGCTAAAGTTGTACTACTACCAACAAAAGTTATAAACGGATTCACAATTAATTTTCCAGGATCAGTAACAGTTATTCCTGTTACCACTCCAGATCCATTAATGGTAGCAACACCAGCAGCGGCATTGCCTTCACCAATTACCATTTTGCAGACAAAAGTTAAAGCACCGTTACAAGTCTGAGTTACTCCATCTCTCACAGTAAAAGTTTGTCCAGCAGTTAAATTGCTCGGATTCGATGAAGTCCCACTCCATCTTCCAGTTGACGCATCATAAACTTCAAAAAAAGTAGTACCAGTGATACTACCACCTGTTACATTATGACGCCCACGCATATCACCAGTTTGCTGAGCCAAAACATTCAAGTTAGCGACCAAAAAGAAAAGAAAAAATGAAGAAAAAATGAAGAAAAATGAAGATTGAAAAACATGATAATTAACCCCAAAAGAAAGGTAGATTTTTTTCATAAAGCAGTATTTGTTTGTATTGGTGCGAATCGTTAATAACAACACAATTCTAGAATCAATAAAATAAATAATCATCCTGCCCTATCCTGTTTTGTATTGAAATTAATTTTTTTAAATGTTATTTGCACACTTAAATAGTACACTTTCCTCTGTTTCATTAAATCTAAAAATTTATCGAATTAGCATTACCAACCTTATACACAAACAGTCATTTATGAAAACAAAAACAATTGCATTTCTAATTTTTGTATTCGCTTTTCAGATAATAACAAACGCACAAAAAAAAGAGGTTTTTATATTTTGCTATTTCAAAGGAAAAAGCAATGATGGATTGCATTTAGCTTATAGCATAGACGGCTACAAATGGACGGCATTAAACAATGACAAAAGCTTTTTAAAACCAACTGCTGGTAATGATAAACTAATGAGAGACCCTAATATTGTTGAAGCTGAAGATGGAAAGTTTCATATGGTTTGGACATTAAGCTGGACAGAAAAAAGTATTGGTTATGCATCTTCATACGACCTTATTCATTGGAGTGAACAAAAAGAAATTCCTGTTATGAAACATGAAGACGGAGCAAGAAATGCTTGGGCTCCTGAAATATTTTTTGACCAAAAGAAAAAAGAATATGTTATTTATTGGGCTAGTACCATAAAAGGTCGTTTTCCTAAAACAGATTCTACTGGCGACGCTGGCTACAATCATAGAATGTACTATGTTACTACAAAAAATTTTATTAACTTTTCGCCTACAAAACTATTGTATGATAAAGGGTTTAATGTCATTGATGCGAGTATCCAAAAAATTGGCAATAAATACGTGATGTTTTTAAAAGATGAAACCAAAACACCGACAGAAAAAAATATTAGAATTGCAACAAGCAAATCGCTTTTGAAAAGATATTCTAAAGCAAGCAAACCCATAACAGGAAACTATTGGGCCGAAGGGCCAACGCCTGTACAAATTGGCGATGATTGGGTTGTTTATTTCGATAAATATAGAGACCATCAATTCGGTGCTATCCGTTCAAAAGATTTAAAAGACTGGACAGACATTTCCAATGAAATTCAATTACCAAAAGGCATTCGTCATGGTTCAATTTTTAAAGTATCAGTTAGTATTTTAGAGAAATTAAAAGCATATAGTAGTGAATAAATAATTGCTTCACACAAAGCTATTTTTCCTACTACATATTAATCATAGCAGGATACAACAGGATGGACGCACAATTCGATGCGTTTAATTTAGCAAAAAATACCGATTGCTGTATGTCCATTTCTACCCGAAGAATTGTCTTTTTTCGTTGTGCTGTTTCTTTAATTTGCTTTTTACTTTTTCAGCAATCTCTACATTCTCAAGTTGTAACTTGGGTTGGCGGTACTAACAATAACTATTTTACTGCAAGTAATTGGAGTCCATCTACCAATACTGCTGCGTTAGCACAAACCGAAACTTTATTAATTGGTGCAGGTAATCCCAATGAAATGGTACACAATGGAGGCAATGCGGCAAATAGCTACAGAGCTAACTTTTTGAATACAACATCAAATGCAAATATTACCGTAAATGGTATTTTATATTCTTGGAATAGCGATTCTTTAAATGGAAGAGTCACCCTAAATACGGGTGCAGATTTTAGTTGTAGAAATATTGGATATATTGGAAGAAACGGAAGTTGCACCATGACTATAAATGGTGGCAGATACAGCACTAGAAATGGATTAAACATTGGATTTGGTAATACTGGAAGCAATGCAACCATCCATCTTTTTGGAGGAAGTATTACCTCTGGAACAACAATGAGTATTGCTAACGGAACTGGGTTATCAGCTAGAATAAATATTTCTGGAGGAGCCTTAATTGTTGGCTCAACACTTACCATTGGTACAAACGCAATTATTACAATTACAGGCATTGGATACTTACAAATTGCTGGCGATAAAAGAACCCAAGTGAATGGATTAATGAGTGATGGTAGAATTACCACTTCACCCGGCAAAACATTAGCTGTTGTTTACAATGGAACAAATACGGTTGTTTCTATACCACAAAACCCAAATAGCTTAATTACTGAATACCCAGATACTGTGGTTTTAAGAACAAATCAATTGGTATGTGTACTTGAAAAAAGTACAGGCAATGTATTATCGTATAGATTTAAGGGTGTTGAAACTGTAGCTAATAAATCAACAGATGCTAAAAAGTACATGTATCATGATTTTACTACGTCTTATGGTTTTGAAACAATTTGGGGTTGTACTTATGAAGTAGTTGAAGACTCCGACACATTAGCACATATAGTTTTTAAAAGACCTTACACACCTTCAATTGGTCATGTAACACCTTGTGATGCTGAATTACATTATGCCTTGAAGAAAAACGATATGGGTGTTTATGTATACAGCAAGCTTGAACACAAACCCAATTATCCAAAATTTGACATGGGCAGTTGGAGACAAGTTTGGTGGATAGCAGCAAACAATGGAATTAATGTTGCAGAAAGAATTTACACCGATTCTTTAAGAAGTTGGGAAATGCCATCTGGAACAGATTATGCTAATGCCGATGCATCAGGAATAGCTGAAATAGTAAAATTAACAAGCGGTGTTCGAGCTGGTAAATTTGATGGAAAATACCAGTATAGTCTTCGTTTTTGGGATCATCCTGTTTGGGGACATGCAAGTAATATTAATAACATTGGACTTTGGTGTGTAAATCCAAATCTTGAATATTATAATGAAGGGCCAATGCATCAAGACCTCAATGCAGCAGCTGGAATTATTCACCAATGCATGAATGGTGTTCATTATGGTGATGGTGGAATGATTGCAGATACATTAACAAGCTGGACAAAAGTGTATGGTCCTTATTTACTTTTATTAACAGATAAACCTACCGGCAACGAAAATTGGGCAGCTGCCAAAGAACGTCAACAGGTTGAGAAACAATTGTGGCCATACAAATGGGTAAAAGATACGATTGCCTATCCTCCTGCTAGTTTAAGAGGTTCAATTACAGGAAAATTTGTAGTTGTTGATAGTAAAAAGCCAAGTTTCACCGGTGCTTTTGCATGGGTTGGTGTAACCGATTTATCAGACGGTGCAAGCAACTTTCAATTTGAAAGTAAACATTATCATTATTGGATTAAGTCTGATGCAAATGGGAATTTTACTATTCCAAATGTTCGTGCTGGCACTTATTCTTTATTTGCTTTTGTAGATGGCATGGTGGGTGAATATAGACTAAACAATGTAACTGTTTCAGAAGGTAACTTAACCAACTTAGGAACACTAACTAAAACAGTAGATAGAAGTTATGGCGATATTATTTGGGAAATTGGAATTGCTAATAGAAGATCAAACGAATACAAACTCGGCAACTTTGATTATTGTGAAGGATTTGTAGAGCGAAAATTCAGAGATTCTTTTCCAAACCCAATTGAGTATGCAACTGCTTCAAACAACTGGAGTACAGTATTAAATTATGCTCATACCAAATACCCAACAACAACTTTTGCACCTGGCGATTTGTGGAAATGGAGACTCAATTTTACGCTACCAACAGGTTTTAATACTTCTGGAAATGCTAGGTTAACCATTGCCTATTCAAGCAACGACCATGCTCAACAGTGGATTTATGTAAATAACGAAAACAGTTTGTTTACTAGTTATTATCCTGATAATGGTGACGGCAATGCTTTTATTCGTCAAGCCAATTATGCCAAATACGCTTATAAAGAAGTATTCATTCCGATGAATAGATTTGTTGCTGGTAACAATACCATTACGTTAGCAATGCCTTCTAATTCATTATGGGTAAGCCATTTAATGTATGATTACATTAGTTTAGAAGCAAATGTTCCTACAACACTGGCTGTTACATTTACCCAATTTAGTGCTACAAAAAAAGAGAATACGGCTGTTTTACAATGGTCTACTACTTCTGAAAGAAATAGTAATTATTTCATCGTTCAAAAAAGTGAAGATGGAACAAATTTTAGAGATCTTGGAATGGTAAAAAGCAACAACAACGCTAACAGCATTAATAACTATTCTTTTACAGATTATACACTTACCACAGGTAAACAATATTACAGAATAGTTGAAGTAGATAAAAGCAATCAAAAAACTTATTCGAACGTTCAACAATTACAAGTTAATTCTGCTAAGGCTATATCTATTTTCCCAAATCCAGCTCAAAACAGTGTTGTTATAGAGCAACTTACAACTCCTATTCAATCTATTGAAATTATAGATGCAGTGGGTAAAGTTTTCATCAAAAAACTGAATATTCGTTCCAATAAAGTAGTCATCAACATTGAGTCTTTATCAAAAGGAGCCTACTTTTTAAGAATCAATGATGGCAAGTCAACTTCTATTCACCCCTTACAAAAACAATAGTACTAGTATTTGTTTTAATACCATTTAATATTATATACATACATTATGAAAAAGAAAAATTACTTGTACTTTCTGATGATGTTTTTAATTGTGCAACAAAATTTTGCACAACGAAAAATGGAAAATTTGGATAGAGCAGTTGTAGCCGTAAGAACATCTTCTTCACAAGTATATATTGGTTGGAAAATGTTGGGCACAGACCCTGATAATATTGCTTTTAATGTGTACAGAGGCAATACAAAAATTAATGCTACACCTATTACAGCTACAACAAATATTGTAGATAATGCAACAACTAACGAAACTTATACCGTAAAACCTGTTATAGGAAATGTTGAATTTTCAGCGTCTTTACCAGCAAATGTTTGGTCCAAACAATTTTTAGAAATCCCATTACAACAACCTCCTGGCGGAACTTCTCCTGGAAATAGTGCCTACACTTATGATGCAAATGATGCTAGTGTGGGTGATGTAGATGGTGATGGTGTTTATGAAATTATTTTAAAATGGGAACCAACAAACGCAAAGGACAACTCTCAAGGTGGATATACTGGCAATGTAATTTTTGATTGCTACAAAATGAATGGAACAAGACTTTGGAGAATTGACTTGGGAAGAAATATTAGAGCCGGTGCACATTACACTCAATTTTTAGTGTACGATTTTGACAGCGATGGAAAAGCTGAATTGGTTTGCAAAACATCTGATGGAACTGTAGATGGATTAGGAGTAACAATTGGTAATCCATTAGCAGATTACAGAAATAGCAGTGGTTATGTTTTAACAGGTAGTGAATATTTAACTGTTTTTGATGGTTTAACTGGTGCTGCTGTTCATACCACTTCTTATATTCCTGTTAGAGGAACAGTAAGTAATTGGGGCGATAATTATGGAAATAGAGTTGATAGATTTACGGCAACAGTTGCTTATTGCGATGGCATTAATCCAAGCATAGTAATGGGTAGAGGTTATTATACGAGAATGGTAAGAGCAGCTTGGGATTACAAAAACAAACAATTGGTTCATCGTTGGACTTTTGATAGTAATACTTCTGGTAACGGTGCTCATTATGGACAAGGCAATCATCAATTAATGGGTGCAGATTTAAACTTCGATGGCATTGATGAAATTACAAGTGGCTCAAGTGCTATTAATGGTAATGGAACAAGGTTATTTGCCAATGGTTTAGGGCATGGAGATGCGATGCATATTAGCGATATTAACCCTGACAGACCAGGATTGGAAGTTTGGCAATGCTTAGAAGATCAAAGTAGTTATGGCACAAATGGTTTGGTTTTAAGAGATGCTGTTACAGGAACTGTTTTATGGGGCGTTCCTACAACTGGAGATATTGGCAGGGCTTTATCTGCCGATATTGACCCTCGGTATAAAGGCTATGAATGCTGGGGTTCTGCAGGAAATTTATATACAGCCACTGGTGTGCAAATAGCAACTACAAAACCAACATTTAACCATGCAGTTTGGTGGGATGCTGATTTGCAAAGAGAACTATTAGACGGCACAAAACTTGAAAAATGGAATCCTTCTACCAATAGTTTAAACAGATTAATTACATTGTATCAATCTCAATGGGGCAGTGCAGATGATAATAATGGTACAAAAGCAAACCCATGTTTAACAGCAGATTTATTTGGTGATTGGAGAGAAGAAATTTTATTACGCAGTTTCGATAATCAAAAATTATTATTATACACAACTACTATCCCTTCTACCAATAGAATATATACATTAATGCATGACCCCAACTATAGGTTGGCGGTTAGCTGGCAAAATGTGGCTTATAACCAACCTCCACACACAGGTTTTTATTTAGGTGAAGGAATGAGTACACCACCAAAACCCAATATTACCTTAGTAAATGGCGTTAGCTTATTGCCTATTCAATTGAATCAATTTTCTGCAACCAAACAGCAAAATAAAGTTGTTTTAAAATGGAGTACTGCAAACGAATTGAATGGAAAGCATTTTGTGGTAGAAAAAAGTAAAGATGGCATTCATTTTACAGAACTATCTGTTGTAAAAGCAATAGGTAATAGCAATACACCTCAGTTTTATGAATCAATTGACGCATCACCTTTTGATGGAATAAATTATTATAGATTAAAAATCGTTTCTACCGATGCTGCCACTACATATAGCAATATTCAATCTGTAAAAGTTGAAGCTTTTGCATTCGAAATCAATAAAATTAGTCCTAACCCATTTAAAACAGAAGTAAGCTTATCTGTTTATTCTTCAAAAGCAGATGAATTACAAATTCTTGTTTCTGATAATAGTGGAAAAAAACTCCTTTCTAAATTAGAGAGTTTAAAACAAGGACAACAAACTATTGCTATTACAGAAATGGCTAACCTACAAAAAGGCAACTATTTCATTACCTTTTTAAAAAATAATGAGGTGGTTGCCAATCAACAATTGGTGAAGTTATAAACTAGAAATTTCAAGTGCAACCCTATCTCCTATTTTTATATTTCTAGCTTGTGTTTGAATATTTACTAACGTGCCTGTTGGTATATGTAAAACAGCAATTACTTGATAGCTGCCAAAGTATTGAATACTTTGTACAACGGCTTCATTAGAACTCTCATTTGCATTCAAAAGTATAAAATCATCAGGCCGAATAAACAGTTGATTGTCTAATTCATGCCATTTTTTTTCTACACTAAAAAAAGAAGAAAACGATTTAGGTAACAATTGAAAACTACCCAACAAACCTGCAACATAAGCGTTTATTGGATAGCGATAAAGATAAGCCGGCGTTTGCTCTTGTACAATGGTTCCGTTTTGCATCACCAACATGTAATCGGCCCATGAAAGTATATCTAAAGGATCATGAGCTATTAAAATAATAGATATATCAAATTCATTAGCCACGGCTTCTAATATTCGTTTAAGCGATTGTTTATGAATAGCATCAAAATTTGAAAACGGCTCGTCAAGTAACAATAACTTAGGAGCAGTTAATAAAAGTCTAGCAAGTGCAATGCGTTGCTTTTCTCCACCAGAAAGCTGATCTGTTCTGCGTTTCATTAAATGTTCAATATCACATAATGCGTATAGTTTACTAGCAGTTGCATCGGTTAGTAAATTTGCATATGCCAATACTTGTTCAACACGTAAAAAATTAGGCAACTCAAAATATTGTGATAAATAAGCAATACCTGGATGACCAGGAATTAACTTTTCATAAGGTCCTTGAACTCTAATGCCTTCAAAAAAAACGTTTCCAGCATCAGGTTGTTCTAATCCAGCTATGATTTTTAATAAAGTACTTTTTCCAGAACCTGTTTCACCTACAATAGCTAGATGTTGAAATTTTTGTTGGGCAAATTGAATATTGTGCAAGCCAAATTCATTCTGGCTATTTTTATGTATCGATTGAACATTTAAAAACTCCATATTATACGAAGATAATTGATGAACAATAGATTGGCTGCAATAACACTATAATTTTTGAAATGCAATAATTTAAAAAACTATACTATTTTTAAAAGAATTATCAATCGATTGTAATGGCATTTATATCTGCTAAACAAATTAAAAATCAATTAATCTACGATTTAATTGGCAAAGATTCATACAGGGGCATCACTTTAAGCTATGCTTGGCTAGCCAATCAAACAGGGCATTTTGCATTGGGTTTTATTCCTGCATATATATTGTATTCCATCAATTGGTTTCAAGAATATTTCTCCAATGCATCATTTATGGCTGCCTGTATAATTAGTGCCGCTTGGATTGTTTTTGAAACGTATAATGTTGTAAAACCCATTATTGGTTTTACCTTTTTGGGCAACAAGAAAAAGCCGACTGTTTTTCCCATTCCCTGGAATAATATTGTTTATGATACTGCTACTGATTTGCTATTTTTTGCTTTAGGTGCTTTTGCAATGGCATGTGTGGCAACTCCTACTTACGTTTTCTCATGGATACTTTTTGGTTTTCTTGCTTTATGTTTAATTATTCCATCACGTTTTTGGTATGTCACTAAAATGTATCAACAAGCCGCAAATTATCCTTTTCAATTTCGGTTAAATCAATGGAATTTAGAAATTAGTGAGGCTAATAAAAAAACGGTTACACAATTTAAAGAACAAGATAACTTAAAAAATTTATTGATTATTGGGGCAAATAAAACAGGCAAAACTACTTTAGGTGTTGCATTGGCAAATGAGGCTTCTATCTTGCATCAATCTTGTATGTATACAACAGCAATTAAATTGTTTGAACAATTGTACGAAATTGCTTTAACCACTACCAATGAAGATGAAAATAAAATGTGGAATTGGATGAATGCAGATATCTTGG
This sequence comes from Chitinophagaceae bacterium, assembly GCA_051861445.1. GTDB lineage: Bacteria > Bacteroidota > Bacteroidia > Chitinophagales > Chitinophagaceae > Parasediminibacterium. The sequence goes on from JBHYCS010000022.1 coordinate 27,432, forward strand.
TAATTGATGACATTCATCCATCAACGCCTAATAACTACGATTTAATTACACCAAATCAAGTAAAAAAAATTATTGTAGAAACAGGAAAACAAGATGTAATTCAAAACATTTTTCTCTCAAAAAAAGTAATTTGGATTATTGGTTCATCTGTAGATTCTTACTCCAAAATTGAAAAAGAATGGAAGCAACTATTAACTGAGTTTTTACAAATAAAAGAACATGAAATAGCAACAATCCATTTAATAAAAACGAGTTAAGGTAAAATATCATTATCGTAAGCAAAACTTACCAAATGCGTTAAACTTTTTACTTCAAATCGCTTATACAAGGGTAAAATACGCTTTTCGATTGCTGATTTCGACACATTTAATTGATGAGCAATTTCTTTAAAAGAGTATCCTTTAGAAACCAATGCCAACGCCTCTTTCTCTTTGTCAGAAATAGCATATCTATAAAAAAGTGTAGTGTTTAATTCTTCTTCAAATTCATTTTTTTCTGGTCCATAAGCAGCATAACGCATTATTTTACCAAACTTCAAATTTCTATTTACCTGAAATCTGCCAATGATAGATAATACGTTTCCGTCTTTACATTCAAAAATGCCCACTCTTGCTACAATGGGTACTTCTGATCCATCTTTATGAATTTTCTTTTGTTCAATCATAAATCCATATTTATCCAAATCTTTTTTCTTCTTATGAATAAACATTAAGGCTTTATCATTTACTTCATGTACAAATGGTGCAAAATCAGGTGCCGTCATCATTACAATTTTCAGCATCGAAATTTCAGCGTCTTTGTACCCAACCACTTCTTCCCAACCTGATGCATAAATCATTTTCCCTTTTTCAAAAGAATAAACATATACTGCCTCTCCTGGAAATTTTTGAATCGTTTTATCGAGAAGAATAGCATCGCTGCTGGTTAAATCAGCTGGAATATCTGTAATAAATGATCTCGAATAAGTTCCAAATTGATTTGTTTTATCTACCATATTTAATCCTTTCTTTTAAAAAACTGCGTTTTTACACAGTTTTTTAAATTGTACAATGCCTATAATTTTATCACAAATTTAATAATTGACATTATTTCAATTTTAAAACGAAAACCGTTTTAAAGTCCAAATCTAGCAAACTTGTATTTAGTTTAAATATAGGTTGTTTAAACTAAATATGGGTTGTTTGTTTATCCGATTGCTACCTAAGCTTAAATATTTTAATTTATCAGTTTTTTTGCCGGGGGGTAAAAAACAACCAGAGCTCCAAAAGTCTCTGGTTTTATTTTTAAATGGAATTGTCATTTACAAAAGGAAACGTACAATTAATTGATTTTTATGTAGAAAATTGCTTATCTATACATTTTATTCAAACAACAGATTTTACAGTCATGAAATCTTTTTCAATTGAAGATATCAACAACCACCTCAAAGGAACACTAATTGGCAATACTAATGAAAGTATTATTGGTCCAGAACAGTTAGAAAACGCACTTCAACACCATATATCATTTATCGGAAGCAAAAAATATCTACCTCTTTGGCAACAATCTAAAGCATGTGCAGCTATCGTAGGCAAAGATATAAACATTGAACCGGGTGAAAATAGAGCATTTATAAAAGTGCAGAATGCAGATATTGCAATGGCAGAAATTTTAGATTTATTTGCTCCACCGAGTCCACATTTTAGTCAAACAATTCATCCTACCGCAAATATTGACACTACGGCAACCATTGGAAACAACACAAAAATTGGTGCAGGTTGTTTTATTGGTAAAGATGTAACAATCGGTAAGGATTGTACCATTTATCCAAACGTTTGCATTTTTGACAATGTTGTAATTGGTGATGGCACCACTATTTGGTCTGGAACGGTAATTAGAGAACGTTGTATAGTTGGCAAATACTGTATTATTCATCCTAATGTTACCATTGGTGCTGATGGATTTGGATTTAGACCAAGCCCTGATGGAAAAGGCTTATTAAAAATTCCACATATTGGTAATGTAATTATTGGTAATGCTGTAGAAATTGGAGCTTCTACCTGTATTGATAGAGGTAAGTTTAGTGCTACTGTTGTTGGTGATGGATGTAAAATTGATAACCTAGTACAAATTGGACATAATAGCAAAATGGGAAGATGTTGCATAATGGCTGGCAGTAGTGGTTTAGCTGGTTCTGTAACATTAGGTGATGGTGTAATTATTGGAGGCGGAGCCTGTATATCGGATCATGTAACATTGGGTAATGGAGTAATGGTGGGTGGACAATCTGGTGTAATCAACAATTTTGGTGATGGGAAAAAAGTATTGGGTTATCCCGCAATCGACTCTAGAGATGCATTAAAACAATGGGTAATTTTAAGAAAATTGGTGAAAGAAAGTAAATAGCATGGAAAACAACAAAGACTTATCGCAAAAAAATAATCCATTACATGGTATTACACTTGAAAAACTATTGACTCAATTGGTAGATGCAGTTGGTTGGGAAGAATTGGGCAAACAAATACCCATCAATTGTTTCAAGAGTAATCCATCTATAAAATCTAGCTTAACCTTTTTACGAAAAACACCATGGGCAAGAACCAAGGTAGAATCATATTATTTATACGCAGTTAGAAAGAAAATTGTTCCATAATTATTTTGTTTGTTGAATCATAAATACAGCTGGCACAGGTCTTTGACCTTCTTTGTCAGAAACAGTTATGGTAGGTTTTCCATTTACAAGCATGCAACTGCTACCACCACCATCTAAATTGATAGCATTTACACAACCTACATCTTTTAACAATTGAGCTTCTTGGGTTAATGTAACGCCATCAGCTATACCTTTTGCTCTACCTTGAATTACCATAATAATCAAAGTATTGTTGGCTGTATAACCTATTGCAGTTCTTGGATGTTTATCATCTATTGCTTTTCCTGAAAACATTCTTTCTTCATTGTTGGCAATTTCTATCATTCCATTATTTAATAATCTTGGTCCACCGCCAACTGCTGTTTCCACTTTCCATTTTTTATATTGAATGGAAGAACCATTTGGCTGCAAAGCAATTTCATTTACATTGGGATTACTTTTAAATCCTTTTGATTGTGTAGGACGTTCGAATGCATAGGGATATTTTTGCGACGAATCTGTATAAGCCCAAACGATAGATGCGTTTCGTTTTTTATCTATTCCCAATGCACTTCTTGTAACATAAAAAAAGCTACTGTCCTTTTTATTTGCAATGCTTTTTAAATTATGAGCTTTTATCAACCCATCTTTTACTACAATATTTAAATTTTGATTGTACTTAAACTCAAAAAAAGTACAATTCACTACTACAATGGGTTGTTGATGTTGCGTATAATATTCAGAAGGTGTAAAACGTTTTCCATTTCCTAAAGCTGTAGTAAAGTCTAAATCTGTGTTTTTCAAATCAGCACTTACATAATAAGCAATATTTGGAGCTCCATTTAAACTATCATTTGTAAAATAGACATGCATTCCTGTTGGTAAAGGAGCATATAAACTATCTACATTTTTCCATTTAACTTGTGCAGAAACAATATTGAAAAAAATGATGCTTATGGTAAACAAACCAATAAAAATCTTTTGCATTTTGAAAAATTTATAAATTCATCTAGGTTATGAACGAAATGAAAATTAGATTTTATTATTTGATTAGGATGAAAAAGTAATTATTATTTGTGAAACTAAAATTTGCTGCTTTAATATATTAGTATTTGAGGGCGAATGTGGAAACATATTTTTGTTCATTTTCTCACAAAAAAAGCAGCCCAATAGCTGCTTTCGTATATAAATAGAAGATAGTTTTTTAAAAATTTCTACCATTGCTTTGTAACGCAAATCTTATCTTGTATTTGATTTTAGTAGGACGAGTTGGAAACACTACTAAATCACCATTATCATTTGCAGGATCTGCACTAATTACCTCCATTTTTGCATACTTATTAGTTGCTGTTCTAATAACAAATGTTCTACCAGCAGTAGGTGAAAACGTTCTATTAGCAGAATTATAGGTATACCATTGATCTCCTCTAATCGCTAAATTCGTTCTTGTTGTATCTAAAGAATAACCTGTTTCAGGAGCAGTAGTAACACTTTCAAAAGTATTGTTTACAATAATTACACCTGCATTGCCTGGCCCACTAGCACCACTATTGAAAATAAACTTTTCGAAACGCATTCCAAAATCCCATTTTGTAGTGGCACTATCAGCGGTAGCTACTCTTGCATTGGTTTCGAAACTAAATAAATCATGTGATCCTACACTAACACCAGACACTAAAAAATCTGTTGTAGCAATGGTTGCAGGAGTTGGTTTATCGTCTTTTTTACAACTTAACAAAGTAATCACTAACAAACTTGCACAAATAAATAGTTTTTTCATGGTTTTATTTTTTGTTATATTTAAACGTATGTGTAATGGATGTAAAAAAGTTTACACCCGGTATATTGGGTAAATACTGTGCATTTACCGTATTTAAAATATTGTTTGCCCCTACTTGAAACAACCAAGTATCTTTTATTTTCTTAGATACAGTAGCATTTACGTGAACTACTGCATTGGCAAACTCATCATCTCTGTTGGCAAAACCATTACCATCTTTGTCTACAACACCCCATTTACTCCTATACATACCTCTAATGGAGGCCATCCAACCTTTTTTATTTTCATAAAACAATCGAATATTAGCCATGTGTTTACTTCTATTTAATAAGCCACTATATTCTTTTCTAGTTAACAAATAAGCAATACCTGTTTGTTCATTTCTGCCAAAAACAGTTCCATTGTTAACATTGTTCAACAACTGTTTATCGGCTGTTTCTAAATATTGGTATCCAACGGCTAAGCCAATATTAGACGATAATTTGTATTGAATATTTCCCTCAATTCCTTGTGTGTAAGCTCTATTAATGTTTACATAACTAAACACAGAAGTTCCGTTTGCATTTGTTGCCACAGGAATATAATTGATTAAATTATCAATATCGTTTCTAAACAGGTTTATGTCTGCTTGCAGATTTTTTTGATTCTTGAATTGTAATCCAATGTGCAAGCCTTGAGATATTTCAGGTTTTAATGTGGTTATTTGATATGCTGCTGGTAAAATTTGGGCCACTAAGCCAATATTTTGTTGACGAATCATTTCTGCAATCGAAAATTCTGAAGCTCCGTATAAACTGTAACCATCACCTGCTGCATTTACAAAATTTAAGTACAGTTGTCTAAAATCTGGAGCTTTAAATCCATAACCAAACGAACTTGAAACACTAAAGTTTTGGTTGATGGTATATTTCATTGCGATTTTAGGACTGAATCTACTTTTAAAATCAGTATTATGATCGTATCTAACACCTGCAATAACTCGTAATTTCTCTAATGCTTTCCATTCGTTTTGTACAAATGCATGATAAATATGTTGTTGCTTAATTTCTTTGTATCTAGTGGTATTTACCTCTTGCAATGTATAACCACCACCAACTGTAAGCTGGTGATTTTTAATAGTAAAATCTGTTAGATTTTCAACTCTTAAAAATTCTTGAATAAAATTGTCGAAGTAATATTTGCTATTGTTTACAATATTATTTAAATCTTGCTTATAAGCATATTTGCTATACAAAACACTCAACCTGCCTTTTATGTTTTTACTAAATTGATGTAATACAACTGGATTAAGGGTATAATCGATATTTTTTGCACCACCACTTACATTAATTGCATTACTATTTACAGCATACTCACTTTTTTGCCAACTATTATAATATCGATTATTAAAAATGAACTGAGTATTAGCGGTTAAGCGATACGTGTATTTTATCTGAGCCGTATAATTATGATATGCATCGGCTGTTTTTTCGGGAGATTTTTTATCTAATTCATATCCATTACTTGCATTTCTATTGGCAAAATAATACAAGCTTTGTTTTTGATTGCTATAGTTGCCACTTGTAAAAATATCAGACGTAGCAAAAGAACCATATCTTACACCAATATTGGCTTGTTTACCTTGTAAAGGATCGGTTATTAAATTAATTACACCACCCATTGCTTCACTTCCATATAAACTAGAAGAAGGACCTTTTACTATTTCAATTTTTTTAATATTACCAACAGCAAATCTCGACACATCCATTACTCCACCTTGTCTACCAATTAAAGGTTCTCCATCTAACAAAATCATGGTATAATCAGGTGCTAAGCCTTGCAATTGAACTCCATTTCCAAAAATTCCACCACCTACAGCATTACTTCCACTACCTGCTGTTAAAAACAAACCTGTTTGTTCTTGCAAAATATCATTTAACCTTAATGAAGCTGATTGTTGAATAATTTTTTGAGGAATAATGGTAACAGGAACAGCAACATTACTCAATTTACGTTCACTTCTTGTTGCGGTAACTACAGTTTCTTCTAAAACACCTTGTAAGGTATCTTTTTGTTGGGCAAAAGAATTTATTACACAACCAATATGAATCAATAGAATATAGATACCTTTTTTCACGGTGCAAATGTGCATCTTCAAGTAAAAAGAATTGACACAGTATTGTCATAAAAAAACGTATATCAAATAAATATTTGTCTGTGTGAAACAAAAAAATTGCTATCAAGAAATAACTTCAACAATCTTGCTATTTCTACAGTTCTTGTTTAATTCTATCAATATGTTTCAATGGTTGCAATATCAATGTAATAACACCTTATTTTTGTTGTTCTAATTTACATACATCGAAATTTTGGCTTTGATATGAAGAAGATTGAATTGGAAATTGTGGCATTATCACACAGCATTACACAAACACATTCTTATGCTGTGGTTTTGGGAGAAGTAAATGGACTACGTCGTTTACCCATTGTTATTGGTGGATTTGAAGCCCAAGCAATTGCCGTTGCTTTAGAACATATGCAACCAAGTAGGCCATTAACACATGATTTAATGAAAAATTTCATGAATGCTTTTAATGTAGAGCTACAAGAAATTATAATTAGCGATTTACAAGAAGGTATTTTTTATTCGAAATTGGTGTGTTTTACAGAACACGATACTGTAGAAATAGATAGTAGAACTAGTGACGCTTTAGCTTTAGCAGTACGTTTTTCTTGTCCAATTTATACCTACGAACATATTTTAGAGAATGCAGGTATTTTAATGGATGATACTGGTGGAAAAAAGAAAAAAGGCGAAGCAGTTGGTGTTGAAGAAACAGGTGAAAACAGAGACAACCTTTCTACACTTTCTATTGAAGAATTACAAAGTTTATTGAATGAGGTTTTAGAAAATGAAGATTATATACGAGCTATTGCAATTAGAGACGAAATTAATAAACGCAAAGAAGACTAATATTATACCCATAAACTTATTGCTTAACGCCTCATTTAATCATTCTCTAACATGGTTGTTTTTCCGAATTGTAAAATAAATTTAGGTTTACACATTACGGCTAAAAGAACCGATGGCTATCATAATTTAGAAACAGTTTTTGTTCCTGTTGCTTTAACTGATATTTTAGAAGTTGTACAACTTTCTGCTTATCATGCAACTGAATCAACTGACATTCAATTCAGTTCAAGTGGACTTAGTATTGCTGGTGATGCAAACAATAACCTTTGTGTAAAAGCATATAAGTTATTAAAAAAAGATTTTCCCCAATTGCCATCCATTCAAATGCATTTGCATAAAATTATTCCAATGGGTGCAGGATTAGGTGGAGGAAGTGCAGATGGTGCTTTTGCTTTACAACTGATTCAACAAGAATTTCAATTAGAAATTAGTAACCAAAAAATGATAGACTATGCTCTTCAGCTAGGAAGTGATTGTCCATTTTTCGTTATAAACAAACCTTGTTTTGCTACAAGTAGGGGTGAAATTTTAACCCCAATTGAACTAGATTTATCAGCATATTCTTTTTTAATTGTAAACCCAAAAATTCATATCAGTACTGCTTGGGCTTTTAGTAGCATTGTACCCAAACAACCAAGTGTAAGTATTCAATCTATTGTTCAAAACCCTATTGCAACTTGGAAAAATGTATTGATAAACGATTTTGAAATGCCTGCTATTGAAGCTTTTCCAGTAATTGGAGAAATAAAAGATACCATGTATCAACACGGTGCTTTATACAGTAGCATGACAGGAAGCGGCAGCACCGTTTTTGGAATTTTTGATAAAAAAAATCTTCCAAAAATATCATTTCAGGAAGATTTTTTTGTGAAGATTGTAGATGCTTAATCTAATATTTCTACATCAGCAGGATATTTTGCTTTATTAAATAAAAATAAATTATCGTTTAAAACCGCTTTTGTATTCATATTACTGATAGACAACTCTGTAGTATTGTTGCTTTTATCTAAAACCTTTGCTTTGGTAATCATGTTTTTAGACTTGTCTACAAAAATATTTATCTTCTGTACGTTTTTACGCTTATCGTTTGGTAATAATTGAATTTCGTGAAACGCACCAACAGAAGAAATTAATTTGTAAGTATAATCTTTATCGTAAAAATTAGACAACAATATTTGTGGACTTAAAGTAGCTCCTGCATCATCTACGCTTGAAATGGTAACAGTTTTATTTCCATCGTAGTTGTAAATTTTACTTCCATCACACACTATTTCTACTTTATTCAACTTCATCACATATTTCTGTCCTTTTAAAGAAACCAAACCACTTTTAACACCATTATTTTTTCCTTTACTAGAAATTGATGTTAAAGAAAAATTTGCCGTAATGGCTTTATAATTTTTTATTGTGCTACTTACACCATCTAAAATCTTCTTAGCAGCAGCATCGTTTTGAGCATTTATTGAAGAAGCTGTTATTAAAATTAACGATAAAACTGTGTATATTTTTTTCATTTAATTAATTTGAGGGTGCAAATATAGGAGTTAGTAATAAAGAACTAAGACAGGTAAATGGATAAATGGTTTAATAAAAAAGCCCAACAAGCTGTTAAACAAGTTGGGCTTATCTAAAAGAAAATGAGTATTTAGAATCCTAATCCAACACTCATTGCACGTACTTTATTTGGAAACGTAATTCCTGCAGTTGCCATTCCTGTATTCAAATTAATGGTGTATACTTTTGTAACTCCTGCAACAGTAAACATAGCGTAAGCTGCATTCGTTTTCCCTCCAATATCAAAACCATTTACCGCTTCTACATTTATTCCTAAACTTCCAATTTCTGTAAGTGTACCATTGTTTGGTGGATCTTGTCTATACAACTTACCCATATCTGTAACATACATAACTGTTGTAGTTGCACCAACAAAATTATTGGTATATGCAGCACTTGAAACCATTGGACTTCCAGGATTTAAATTACCATCAGTAGCAGCAATAGTTCCATCATTCGGATTAAGTCTCAAATTTTGTCCACTATTAGTTACAACTCTTATTCTATCAACCGTTGGATTAAAATCAAAGCCGAAATGGGTGCTATTTGTATTAATGGTAAATCCACCACCAACAGCAGTTGCAGCACCTGTACTTAAATTAAAAGAATACAAACGAGCAGCACCCAAAGCTGTAGTTGACAATCCATATAATTGATGCGTAGCTGGTCTAAAATCAATTCCTACTATATTTTCTCCAACACCTAAACCTGTGATGGTTTTATTAATAGGCATTGATGTAGATGATACTGGATTGAATATTTGAAAGTTATTGTTCTCATCTATAGCGTAAGCAACTGCATTTGTTGGAATAGCAATATCGATAATGTTGTTTACACTCATATTTGCCAAAAACGTTGCTTTGGCATCGGTGGTATTAATCATGTATAATTTAGAAACGCCATCAACGGTTAAAGTGGCAAGCATAACAGAATTATCTGCATTAATATCAAAACCACCTTTTCCAGAAAAGTTTACGTTAATGGTTCCTACTTCTGCTAAAGTACCATCGTTTGGAGGTGTTTGTTTGTATAATTTTTTTGAGTTTACATCAATATCATACAAATCAGTAGTGCTTGCCCCTGCAAAATTATTTGTATATGCAATAGATGAAATAGAAGGATTTGTTCCACCATTAATTGCTCCATCAGTTGCTACTACTGTACCTAATTCTGGATGTAAACGCAAATTTTGTCCTGTATTGGTAACCAAACGTATTCTATCAACAGTAGGATTAAAATCTATGTTAGCAACAGTACTATTTAAAGCCGGACTAAAAGTAGTTGTACCAACGGGCAAAGCAGCACCTGTTTCATAATTTAACGTATACAATCTGCTGGTGCTACCTAGCCCATATAATTCACCCGTTGATGGTCTAAAATCGATACTAATTATCTTTTCACCAACAGGCAAGCCTGTAATACTAACTGTTGCAGATGCAGCATTCGTAGTTTGAGCATTGTACTTTAATAATTGGTTTGCATCGGTAATTGCATAAAATACAACATCTGGTTTGGCAATCGGCATTTCTGCCATTGTTTCATTTTTTTTACAGCTAGTTGTAAAACTTACTACCACAGCAAAAGCTACACACCATTTTAGCATTTTTTGTTTCATATAAACTGATATTTTTTGTTGGTTAAAAACAGCTATATGAACGAAATAAAATGATGTTTGGATTTAATATTTTTAAACTAAAATGTAGATACGGTAAATATTATTTTGAACCATTCGATTGCTACTTTATTTTTAAAGCCTTAAAACCACTCATTTGCATTCTGTAGATTATTATCAAGTTTTAGGTGTAAGCCCAACGGCTACAAATGAAGAAATTAAAAAAGCCTATAGAAAACTTGCTTTACAATATCATCCTGATGTAAACAGCAATAAAAATATTTCAGAAGATACATTTAGAAATATACAAGAAGCTTATTCCGTTTTATCGAATCCACACAAAAGACAGGAATATCATTTTAAACGCTTTTATACCCAAATTCCTAAACAAGAAATTATAACCATTAGTGGCATTATTCAACAAGCAACATCATTTAAAAATTGGGTATCTATTTCAGACCCTTATCGGTTAGATTTTGATAAAATAGAATACCATTTATTACAAATTTTATCGAAACAAAACATTGCACTGTTAGTATCAGATGCCACAGTTTTGCAAAAGCAAAATATTACTTCACTCCTATTGTTTTGTTCTCAATATTTACCCTATAAACAGGCAACTGCTATACATTCAATTCTTTTGCAAATTTCCCCAGAAAGTTCTACAAATATTGAATTACAGCAACAACAATTAAAGCGACAATTTTATTGGGAGAAGTACAAGTTTATGGTTGTAATAATTGTTACACTTTTAGCATGTGTAGCTATGTATTTTTCAATCTAACTATTTATTTGGCCAATAATCTAGCGGAAGCATATTGCCCATTTTTTCTGACCAAGCCCAATATTCACTTGTAATTAAATTGATTCCATTAAAATAACTACCATTTGCAAAAACCATTACGCCTAATGCATTCGGTAAATAAATCTCAGAAACACATCCATCAACTTGTTTACGCATTTTATATTCTGCATAAGCTATCGGTTCTTTTTTCTTTGTATAAACTATTTGCAAATAGTCTTTAAACTCTAAACCAACCGTTACAGAATCTATGGCAAATGCAATACTATCGCTTGGAATAATGGTATTTATCAAAAAACTTTGCGTATTTGGCTGCTTCATTACATTTTTATAATACATAGAAGAATCATCTGTACCAATACTTATTTGCTTACCATTTAAAATCAATTCTTTCATTACTGTTTGTACCCGTTTCTTTTCTAAGTTCTCTTTTCTTATAATCTTTCTAACTTCAAAACCTTGCTCTAAAAGTTTGTTTCGGTAAAGCGAACGCATAAAGTGCATTAAAGAACCGTTGTAAGCATCTACCCTATTTTCTTGCCATTTTTTTAAACGTCCTGCTCTTGTAGATTTCATTTCTTGAAATAATGGATAACCTTGGTAATAAAAAATACGAGTAGAAAAATTAAACTCAAAATTGGTGAGTTTATAGTTAATTAAATATCCGAGTGCTTTATTTTCAATTAATATAGCTTCATCTGCATAAGCATTTAAAATATTACGTTTTTTATTAAACCTAAACTTTACAATAGATGAATTGAGTAGTTTACATTGTTTACCAAAATCTGATGTACCAATAAATTGTTCTATAAAAAAAGAGCCCCATTTATCCCATCCATTTTTCTCATAAGGCTCTAGAACTACTTCATCTAATTGGTTTATTTTAGGTTGCAGTTCTATTATTTTTATAGATAAAATTTCTATGCTTGTGGTATTTATTACTTTGGTTTCGTAGCCAACACAAGAAATTACTAAATCAAACCTACCTGATGGAAAACGAGTGAGTTCAAATTGTCCATTTAAGGCTGTTGTAGTTCCTACAGAAGTATTACTGATAAATACACTTACATCTGCTATAGGCTGTTTGTTTTGGGCATTTACTACGGTTGATTTAAATGTTTGTGCTTGTACATAAATGGTACAAAAAGTTGCCAATACTAATTTTATAAAACGAGAGATAACTTGCAAGGATGAAATATTTATGTAAACAAAAATCCCCTGAAAATTCAGAGGATTCTAATTGAGAACGTTAATTAATGTTAAAACTTATTTAATATAACCAAGTATTTTAAGCATACTTTGTGCCGTTTGTTCTTTTGCATATACCCAATCTACCAAATTACCATTTTTATCTCTTTCAATAATTACATGTTTAGGAGATGGAATTAAGCAGTGTTTAATGCCACCATAACCACTAATTTGATCTTGATATGCACCTGTATGAAAAAAGCCAACGTATAAAGGTTCTTTATTACTTTCTTCTTCACCCTTGTAGTTATTGGTTACTTTGGGTAAAAACACTTCATTTATATGTTCTTCGCTATCGTAATAATCGTGGCTATCACAAGTAATACCACCTAAAACAACCCGTTGGTATTCATTATCCCATTTATTAATAGGCAACATCAAAAACTTTTCTCCAATTCCCCAAGTATCAGGCAAAGTAGTGATAAAAGAAGAATCTATCATATACCAACACTCTCTATCGTTTTGAGCTTTTTGACCAATTACACTGTAAATATGAGCCATACTTTCACCTACTGTAAAACTTCCAAATTCGGTAAAAATATGTGGCATCGGCACTTTTGCTTTTTTACAAGCATTTTTAATATTACCAACAATTTCATTAATCATGAATTGATAGTCGTATTCAAAACCTAGTGAATGCTTAATCGGAAATCCGCCACCAATATTGATGGAATCTAATTCAGGACAAATTTTCTTTAATTGACAATATAGGTTAATGACTTTATTCAGTTCACTCCAATAATAAATATCATCTTTAATGCCTTTATTTAAAAAAATATGAAGCATTTTTAATTGAAACTTATCTTCAAATCCTTCAATTTCATCTACATAAAATTCTAGAATATCTTTTGGACGAATTCCTAAACGAGAAGTATAAAAAGGAAAACTTGGTTCTTCTTCTGCTGCAACTCGTATACCTAATTTAAATGGTTGCTTTACCGATTTACGATAAGCTTGTAATTCTTCTTTATTATCTAATACAGGAATTACATTTTTAAAGCCAGTATTAATTAATCTAGCAATACGAGAAGTGTAAGATTTTTGCTTGTAACCGTTACAAATAACAAAGGTTTCTTTGTTAATTTTTCTACGCTTGTATAGTTGGTTTACAATTTCTATATCGTATGCAAATGAAGTTTCTAAATGTATTTGATGCTTTAAAGTTTCTTCTACAATAAAAGAAAAATGAGAACTTTTGGTACAATAACAATAATTATACGATCCTTCGTATTTATGCTTTTTAAAAGCATTGGCAAACATTTGTTTTGCCTTATTTATTTGCATTCCTATTTTAGGTAAATAGGTAAGCTTTAAAGGCGTACCATATTTATCTATCAACGCTTTTACATCTACATCATTAAAAGTAAGATAACCATCTTCATTTCTTTTAAATCCTTCTTGTGGAAAGTGAAAGGTTTGGTCAACCAAAGAGGTGTAGGTATTGTTCATCTAAGAACTTGGTTTAAAAGTGTAAATCAAAAATTTAAAACCCTTTTTATTAAATAAAAATTCAATTAAGATTTGTTATTCATAAAAACAAACGCAAAAATAGTAGTTTGATAAATGTAAATGCATAAAAAAAGCTGAAGCATTATTACTTCAGCTTTTTTATGATTTATTACTTGTAATGTATGAAATTATTTCACAGAATCTACAAGTGCTTTAAAGCTTTCTGGGTTATTCATTGCTAAATCTGCAAGTACTTTACGATTTAATTCGATACCCTTTTCGCTTAACTTATGAATAAATTGGCTGTAAGTTAATCCTTCAGCTCTTACACCTGCATTAATACGTGCAATCCATAGTTGACGGTATTCACGTTTTTTTAATTTACGTCCAACATAACTGTATGTTAAACCTTTTTCAACTATATTTTTGGCAACGGTATAAACGTTTTTACGTTTACCATAATAACCTTTGGCTTGTTCAAGAATTCTTTTTCTTCTTGCCCTTGATGCTACTGCATTTACTGAACGTGGCATAATTTATAATTTTATAGTTCACATTTTAACTAAAAAAAACGCAAACTGATTTTTAAAAATGGATGATTATTGGAGTAAAATGAACAAAGTGATTTTAAAAATAAACTTGGTTATTTTAAACGTAATAAACGCATCACAAAATCTTTGTTTGCTGGTCCTACCATACCTTTTTGACGTAAGGCACGTTTACGCTTTGTAGATTTTTTGGTTAAAATGTGACGCTTAAAAGCTTTTTGGAAAGTGATTTCGCCGGTGCCAGTTACTTTAAAACGTTTTTTGGCACTTGAGTTTGTTTTTACTTTTGGCATAAAATAATCTGTTAAGATTATACCCTGCAGGCGTCTCGAACAGACGAGCACTTGTTGAGCCTTTTGGGAAATGGGCTGCAAAAGTAATGGTATTTCATGAAATTGTGAAATAAAAAATGCCTCATTACGAGGCATTTTACTATTCAGAATCTTTTTTCTTTTTTGCTGTTTTTGGCGTAAGCATCAAGAACATTCTTTTTCCTTCTAACTTTGGTAAACTTTCTGGTTGACCGCTATCGGCTAAGCGTTCAGCAAATTTTAAAAGAACTAATTCACCACGTTCTTTAAACATGATTGCCCTTCCCTTAAATTGAACGTAAGCTTTAACCTTGTTACCTTCTTTCAAAAACTTTTCTGCATGTTTTGCTTTAAAATCAAAATCATGATCATCAGTTCCTGGTGTAAAACGCACTTCTTTAACCTCACTTTGTTTAGCATTGGCTTTCATTTCTTTTTCTTTACGCTTTTTCTCGTAAAGAAACTTTTTATAGTCAATTGCTTTACAAACAGGAGGATCTGCATTTGGTGAAATTTCTACTAAATCTAGTTCAAGAGACTGTGCAATTTTCAATGCTTCTTGAATAGGATAAATTCCTACAGTAACATTTTCACCTACTAAACGAACTTGTAAAGCTCTAATTCTTTCGTTGATACGATGTTCTGGTTCGGGTTGTCTGTTAAAACGGGGATTAAATCTTCCTCCTCCACCGCTGTTTGATTTAAATGGTAATGCCATTAAACTTGTTTGGTTAAAAATTAGTTATCGAAAAACGAGCCATCTGGTACTTATCGTTTTTCTGGTTATTGTTTTTAATTGCAAAACTTGATATTTGAAATGGTGCTTTAGATCTATCATCTAAACTAACATCATATTTAACAAGCTTTACGATACAACTGTTTTATAAAGCTACAATGTATGCAGCAAAAAACAGTTGTAGTGTAAAAATATATTATTCTGCACTTCTTCTCTCAAAAATTTCTTCAACAATGTTTTTCACAAATTCATCAACGGTTTGCTGACCTGCATCTCCTTTTCCTTGTCTTCTAATAGATAGTTTGTTTTCGGCTACTTCTTTTTCTCCAATCACCAACATATATGGCACTCTGTTCAACTCTGCTTCTCTAATTTTTTTACCAATCTTTTCTTGACGTTCGTCTATTTCTACACGAACCTTATGTTTACGCAAAGCTGTTTTTACTGCTTGTGCATATTCTAAATATTTGTCGCTAATTGGCAAAATTTTCACTTGTAATGGAGCTAACCAAACAGGAAATTTTCCAGCATAATGTTCTAATAAAAATCCAATAAAACGTTCATGTGTACCTAAAGGTGCTCTATGAATAATTAATGGAATTTCTGGCTCGTTGTTTTGATTGGTAAATGATAGTTTAAAACTACGTGATTGAGCAAAATCTACCTGATTGGTAGCTAACGTAAATTCTCTACCAATTGCACTCCAAATTTGCACATCAATTTTTGGTCCGTAAAAAGCACCTTCACCTTTTACTTCTACAAAAGGAACACCTGTTTCTATCAATACATTTCTTACCAAAGCCTCAGTTTCTAACCATAATTCAGGTTCGTTCACATATTTCTGACCCAATTTTTCAGGATCGTGTAAGCTTAACCGCATTACGTATTTATCAATACCAAATATTTTAAAGTATTTCAAATACATTTCGTTTACTGCCTTAAACTCTTGTGCAAATTGCTCTTTACTGCAATAAATATGTGCATCGTTCATGTGTAAACAACGTACACGCATTAACCCAAATAATTCTCCACTTTGCTCATATCTGTAACAAGTACCATACTCAGCTAAGCGATACGGTAAATCTCTATAGCTTTTTAACTCTGCATCAAAAATTTTATGGTGATGCGGACAATTCATTGCTTTTAAATAGTATTTTTCTCCATCTAATTCCATTGGAGGGAACATACTATCTGCATAATAAGGCAAATGTCCACTAGTTAAATACAAATTTTCCTTTGCAATATGAGGTGTAACTACTCTTTTGTAACCTGCCTCTTCTTCTGTTTCTTTGGCTAATTTTTCTAATTCTTCAATAATAACGGTACCGTTTGGCATCCATAAAACCAATCCAGATCCAATATCATCGTTCATGGTATAAATGCCTAATTCTTTTCCTAATTTTCTATGATCACGTTTTTTGGCTTCTTCAAGCATGAATAAATACTCATCTAACTCTTTTTGGTTTGGGAAAGTAATACCATATAAACGAGTTAATTGCTTGTTTTTTTCATCGCCTTTCCAATAAGCACCAGCTACACTTGTTAACTTAATTGCTTTGATGAAGCCTGTATGTGGAATATGTGGCCCTCTACACAAATCAGTAAAATCGCCTTGTGTATAAAAGGTAATGCTTCCATCGTTCAAATTCGATAACAAATCAAGTTTGTACTCATCTGCTTTATTTTCGAAATAAAGAGTAGCATCTGCTTTTGATATTTCTTTTCTAATGAATGGATTGTTCTTTTTCGCCAACTCATTCATTTTCTTTTCTAAAATAGCCAAATCGTCTTCCGACAATTTTCTATCTCCTAAATCCATATCATAATAAAATCCTTTTTCCAATGCAGGCCCAACCCAAAATTTTACACCAGGAAACATAGACTCTACAGCTTCTGCCATTAAATGAGCAGAAGAATGCCAAAATGTATTTTTCCCTTCTTGATCGTCCCACGTTATTAATTGTAGAGAAGCATCTTCGGTTATTGGTCTTGTAACATCCCAAACCTCATTACTTACTTTGGCTACAAGCACTTTTCTTGCTAAACCTTCACTAATTGATTTTGCAATATCTAAAGCAGAAACATTGCTTTCATATTGTCTTACTGCTCCATCTGGAAAACGTATATTCATCATAACATTTTTACCCTCTACGTATTTTAGGGATTGCAAATGTAACGATTGCAAAGACTTCTTTTATTCCAAAAAAATTGGAACTCACAAATCTTTTAACGGTTTATTTAAAACACAAACATTAATTTGCGTCGTTAGTTTAGATTATGAAATGGATTTTTACCCCTATAATTATTTTATTTTCTCTATCATTTTGTTATTCCCAAGACTTAACAGGAATTTGGCGTGGCTATTTTTTACAGAAAGATTTTGACATCTATTCTGGAAAATTCAGAGAAGATAGATATAAATACGAAGTGCAAATAAACAACCTTAAAAACAACGGTGTTGAAGGCGTAACATTTTCGTACAAAACAACCATATTTTACGGTAAAGCAGGAATGCAAGGCGTTTATAAAAAACAAAACAAAAGTTTGGTTTTGAGTGAAAACAAGATGATTGAACTAAAAATGAGTAGTCAATCTCAGGCCTGCTTAATGACTTGTTATTTAGATTATAAAAAAAGTGGAAAAACAGAAACCCTAACTGGAACTTATACAAGTTTTAATAACACAGAAAACTCAGATTGTGGTAGTGGAACTGTTTATTTAGAAAAAGTTACAACAACCGATTTTGTTAAAGAACCTTTTTTATTAAAAAAAGAAGCACCTAAAACTGCCAAAACCTCTCCTAATACAACTTCACCAAAAGTCAAAGAACCTATTGCTAAAAAGCCTCTACCGAAAACAATAATAAAACCAGAAACAAAGAAGCCTGAAATAGTAAGAGGCCAAACCAAAAAACCATTGCTAAAACCAGGTGCAGAAGGATTTATAGTTAGCAACAACGAAAAAAAGAACTCAACTCAACAAAAGCAGGAAATTACAATAATTGATACGGTTCAAAAGAATAAACCAACAGAAAAAATTGCCGAGATTAATATAGAAAAAGAATTACCGAAAGAAATAAAAACGGTAGACACACCACTTATTTTAAAAACAAGAATCAATCAACTTGCAAAAACATTGGTTGTAGATAATAAAGATGTGAGGATAGATTTTTACGATAATGGAGAAATTGATAACGATACTATATCTGTATATCATAATAATGTTGCTGTAATTAATAAAGGCAAACTAAGCAACACCCCTATCACTTTAGAAATTAAATTGAGCGAACAAAATCCTTTATACGAATTGATTACTGTTGCTGAAAATTTGGGTGTTGTTCCACCAAATACGGCATTAATGGTTATTACTGCTGGCAAAAAAAGATATGAGATTGTAATTACATCTGACAACAGTCAAAATGCAAAAGTTATTATTGCTTATACGCCTCAAGAAATACAAGTGAAATAATTATTTATCGTTTTTGAAGGATAAAATACTACAAATGCGTTATTGTATACCGTATTTACTATTGGTTATTTTGTGTTGAAAATAAATGAAATTGATTTACATTTAAAATATTAAGTGTAAAACAGGAGATTGATATTTTCACCATTAACCTTTTAAAAAATTATCCATGTCATGCATACCCATTGCAATTGTCGATGACAAAAGATTGCTTAGAAACTCTTTAGCAGAACAATTGAACTATTCGGGTAAAGTAAAAGTGATGTTAACGGCTGAAAACGGTATTGATTTTCTTCAAAAAATGGAAAGTACTGCCATTTCAGAAAGACCAATAATTGTGTTAATGGATATTGAGATGCCTCAAATGGATGGTTTAGAAACGGTGTTAATTGCAAAAGAACTGTATCCAGATATTCAATTTTTAATGCTAACTGTTTTTAGTGAAGAAGAAAAAATATTCGATGCAATAAAAGCTGGTGCTAGTGGCTATCTATTAAAAGACGAAAAGATTCCTAAAATTATTAATGCTATCTATGAAGTAGTAGAAGACGGTTCTGTACCAATGTCGCCTATAGTTGCTCGAAAAACCTTGTTGATGTTAAAATCTGGCACACACACACCTGCATCAACAAACCATCTAGAAACAACAGTTGAACAACATTTTCTTTCAGCTAGAGAAATGGAAATTTTAAATGGTATTGTAGATGGTTTAAACTACCATCAAATAGCAGAAAAATTGTTTTTAAGTCCACATACAGTTCGTAAACACATATCCAATATTTATGAAAAATTGCATGTAAGCAATAAAACTGCTGCTATAAAAATTGCATTAAAAAAACAATGGTTTCAACAATAAATAGCTCGTTTTAATTTTCTTATCCTTTTTAAAATCGTTTTTAAACCTTTTATTGTTTGTAACATATTTCAAACTAGGTTTTCTTGGGGTATTTCAGCTAAGCCTTGTGTGCAAGCACAGGGCTTTTTTTGCAACAAAAAAGGCTGCCTCAAAATTGAAACAGCCTTTTAAATTATATACCCATCTGCTATCTAAAACTAAATGCTACACCTGCACTTGCACCTTTATAATTACCAAAAGTATAATCGCCATAAATTTTAAAAAAAGCCAAATTAAGGCGAACACCTGTTGTATTATTTACTCCACTTCCTGAAAAACTTAAAGTTGCAGGATCAGTGATAGTAGTAGAACCACCAACAGTGTATTGAACATTATAATTGCCCAAAATATCTAAATTCGATTTTCCACTGCTATAGCCTACAGAAGTATACACTTCTAAAATAGCTAATTTTGCCGAAGCAATGGCTTGAACCGTAAATGCAGAAATACTGTATTTAGTTAATGCATTATTACTTGTAACGGTAGAACCTTTAACTTCTGGACGATAATTCACATCTATTTTAGAATATCCTGCTAATGCTGCAAAATGTAAAAAAGGAACTTTTTTTATAAATGGCAAATAATTTGAAAACTCATGTTGTACAGCTACTCCCATTATTCCAATATCTGAGCGATCACCAATATTTGTTTTAGGTAGGTAACGAACCTTTACATCAGTACTTTTAATTAATCCTAACCCAACTTGTACAATTGGTAAAGGCACTAACAATGCACTACCTGTAAGTTTTTTAAAATCACCACCAACACCATCAGGTGCTTTGAAAGTAGCAGTAGCAGGTAAATTGTTATTCGTGGTTACAACTTGTAAATTTTGAGCTGTGTTCCCTCCAAAAAAAGTGGGCAAACTTGCACTAGTTGCTGTTGTTCCAGACAATCTTAATGTTTGATAATCAGCATTTCTAAATGTAAAGTTCTCTTTTCCTGAAGGAATAGAAGCCGTTTGTACACGAACAGAAATATCGAATCCTAGCTTTTTATGAGCTTTTGCAGTATTAAACCAACCTCTTGATAAGTTATAAATTTGGCCTTCACCAAATGGTCTAAAATATTCATTTGTAAATCGATTAATATCTTGCTTTGAAGAAGATAAAATTTGATTAATATCTTGTGCTTTTACAAGTGAAGAAGATAACAGCACCGAAGCCGCTAAGATTGTTTTTTTCATAAATAGTAGTTTTAACAAATTAAAAGTACGAGCATCAAAACATATTATACAAAATAATTTCATTCACTATAGTATTCAATGTATGAAACTATCTTTTCAATAAACGAATATTCGTTTTACGAATCCACTTTTGGCAATTGAATGCGTAGCCATCCCAATTCTTTTAAAGCTAAATGAATTGCTGTCATGTGCATGGCTTGTACAAATGCACCTTCTTCAAATAATTTTAAAAACTCTTGTACACTTACCAATAACACTTCTAAATCTTCACCTGCATCTAATTGTTGATCTTGTACTAATTCACCATCCAATGCTAAATACATGTGCATGATATTGGTATTGGTAGATGGATTGGCCGATGTTGTTCCTAAATACGTAAACTTTTTAAATTGATAGCCTGTTTCTTCTAACAATTCTCTAGCAATAGCGGCTTCATAATTAGTATCAGACTTATCTACACAACCACCTGGTATTTCATAAATGGTTTTTTGTAAAGCATGTCTGTATTGCCTTTCTAAAATTATTTTTCCATCTTTTGTAAATGCAATAGCAGTTACCCAATCTGGAAATTCGTACACATAATAAGGTGTAATAACCACACCATCAGGTTTTACACAAGTATCTACTCTAATAGTTGCCCAAGTATCTTTATGCAAATATTTCGATTCGGTTAATTTCCAAGTTAAATCTCTCATTTACCAATTATTTCTTTCTTTTAGTGAAGTAATGTGTGCTGTATGATGTTTTCCATGCCATGCATACATGCCTAATAAAAAATACAATGTCATTGTTTTGCCATGTTCAGGATGCACTACTGTTCGCTGCCATTGTTCATCGGTTAAATTTTTGATAGCAGCATACCAACGTTCATGAACTGCATGTAAAAGTGTAATCGAAACATTAATAGGTACATTTTGTACATCGTTCAATAAAGACCAAGCATTTTCATCGTAGGGTTTAATTGTCGGATTTTCTTCTGTTAAACCCAATTTAAAACGAGTATATGCATTTAAATGGCTATCAGCAATATGATGCACCAACTGCACCAACGTCCATCCATTAGGTCTGTAAGGCATTTGTAATTGTGCTTCGTCTAAATTTTCAATAGCCATTTCTACTGCTTTTGGCAAAAAGAGAACATCTAAAAGCCACTGTTCTTTTTGTTGGTTACTAAATGGCTGTGGAATATATTTTCCAATAGGATAACGCAAATCTTCCATTTTATTAATGCTATTAATTCGAGTAAAAATATACGAATAATTACAATTTTTTACATTACAGATTTGTATCAATAAACAAAGTGATGGGCTTTCTACACCATCACTTTGTTAAGCTTTTGTTCCGGCTATTCGTTTGTAGTGCCTTTTTGCAAAAGGCAGCTACCACTTCTATCCGGCAGCCTTTCGGCAATTTATCTTTATTGAGCCTATTCTAAATTTTGAACTTACTCATTATCTGCTGGCTGGCTGAATAATAAAGGAATAGAAAAACGTAAGCCAGTCATTAAATTACTTTTCGACGAAACGCCATGCAAATAATCTACTCTCATAACCTTCAAAATATTTTCAACGCCAATAAATCCTTCGTAGAAATAAGCGTCTTTATTCATGTACATACCATTTGCCCCAACTACTAAAAACCAGTTTAATTTTTTAATTACCGGAATTTTATTCGTCAACAATCCATTTAAATGATATTCTACATGACCTGTTGAATACAAAGAATTGGTATTGCTAAATTGGTAATAAGGCATTAATTGAAAGCTTGATAAATACCTACTTGCCTGATAAGTTTGGTTACCCATAAAATGAGTGAAATCTGGTGTAAATGTTTTACGATCATTTAAAAATCCACCCCACTCAAATTTGTAACTAAATCTTCCTCCTAATTTAAGATTCAAGTTATCGTTAATAGAAACTTTCCATTTGGTATAATCTACATCACTACCTAAAATGCCGTTGATACCTTGGGTTAAAGAAATTCTAAACGTAGGATATTTTGAGCCCAACATTATTTTACGATCTGGTAATTCTAAATATTTTGCACCTGGTCGCCAATAAACTGATACACTAGCAATAACAGCTTGGTGGCGTTGAAAATTACCACCTGCAATTTCTGCAGGAAAATTAGGGGTAAACGCCCTGTTCTTATAATTGCTAAAACTATAATTGGTTGTATTTTCTAGTGGTTGACGGTTTTGAAATTTTAAACTAGAAACTACTGTAAACCCATCACTAAACGCTCTTGAATAATTTATTCTTGCAAATCCTGCTTGGTAAATTTTCATATAGTTACTTCTCCAAAACAACGTTGAAACGGTATTGCTTGAAGCGGTTATTGGAGCAGCATTATTTAGCTGATAAACATTAGACCCACCTGAAAAACTAATACTATTAAAGTATTTTTTTCCAAAATTATACTGAATAGATGTGTAGCCATTTAAATGTTTATTGCTTAATCCATACCTAATTGTTGGAAAAATATAGAGCCTTTTTCTTCCTTCATATTCTTTTGCAAAGGTGGCAGATAAACTTAAAACATAACCTTCAACGGTATTGTAACTATTAAACGATTTAACCAAAGGCTCAAAAGACAAATCCGTTTTATTATACGAATGACCAAAACTTTGACCCGTTAAAAACAATTTACCAAGCGTAATTTTATTTCTACGTTTATCTAAGCTATCTAAGTATTTGGGCGATTTTCTTACCTGTTCTAAACTATCTTTTCGTTTATAATCTCTTGCCTCAGATTCTAGCAAAGGAATTGGACGAATGCTATCCCAATAAGCATTTGTTTTTTTATTAGAACTATCGTAAAATTTCAAAACCGTATTATCAAAAAACTTTTTCTTAAACACAGGTTCTAGTTGCATATCATCATACACTTGCAAAAAATTTCCAAAAAAGTCGAAGCCAAAAAACTTTCCTGCCGGATAAATTACTTGTTGCTTAATTACCCAAGTATTTTTAAGTGGTACATACAATTGTTCAATATTCAATGTATCTAACAATTGCATTTGTTGTTCTTTTAATAAAGTAAGTTTTACACTTTGCAATCGCCATTCGTTTTCTATTATATTAATGTAGCCTGTAAACAACGGTTCATAAGTACGTTTAGGAATAACTTTTATACGACTAATTTCTTTTCCATTTTCAAAAAATGTTCCCATAAACTTATACTTGTAAAAGTTTAGGGCATTATTGGCAATTGGAGAAACAAAACCTCTCGGATTTAAACCGCTACCAATAGAAACAATATTGTTGTAGAAAGATATAATTTGTGGACTGCTAAACCCAAAACCATTGCTACTGCCACTTACTTTGGTAGAAATTACTTCTGTTTTTCTATTGTCGCCTTCAACCGAGTATTTAGCTATTGATTCTGATAAAAAAATGATTTTTCTTTTACTTGTATCTCCATCTTCAAAATCTACAGTTTGACCAAAAAACTTTTTAGGGTAATTGCGTAATTGCATTTGTCCTTTTATATACACTTGGCATTCAAACTTCTTAATTTCGTTTTCATAGTCTTTTCTTTTTTCTATTGCTTTTCTAATAATAGCATAGGCAGGATCTTCACCACCACTTTTCACTTCTACTGCATTCATGGTATATTGTTGGTCTTGCAACACAAAATCTACCACCGTTTCTTTATCATTATTTACCACTACATTTTTTTCAACCGTTTGATAACCAACATGCTGACAAACCAATATGTATTTTCCTTTTTCTACAGAAATGCTATATATTCCCTTAGAATTAGAAGTAGTGCCTTTAGCTGTACCTTTTATTAAAATAGAAGTATAGGCCAATACATTCCCTTGAGCATCTTTTACAGTTCCTACAATAGTTCCGGCAAAACCAAGAACAGGAAAAAGCAATAATGATGCAATAATAAATTTCATGGGTTTTCTGGTTTAAGAAATAAAGATGGTTACAAACAAAGTTTTGAAGATAAAATAATCAACAGCAAACAATACGTTAATGTTTGTTTTTTGTTACAACATTTTCACATTTTAATGTACCGATTTATAAAATATAAATCTTATTCACTTACTATAAAAAAATCCCTAACACATATAGTTAAAACGTGTTAGGGATTGCCAATAAATAGAAAAAGTTATTTAGTAGCTGCTGGCTTGTTAATAGCAGCAGACCATTCCATACTAATTGCACTTTTTTCAATTTTAAGATAACTACCTGGATTCACTTCAATTTGCAAAGTTCCATCTTCGTTTACTTTATTTACCGTTGCATGAATACCAGCAATGGTAACTACTTTAGCACCTTTTTCAAGGTTATCGATAAATTTCTTTTGCTCTTTTGCTTTTTTAGCTTGTGGACGAATCATAAATAACCAGAATACTAAAATAATACCACCCATTAATACAAATTGTACCATTCCACCTCCACCTTGTTGTGGATTTCCAGCCAATAAAATTGTGTTTAAATAAAACATATACTTTGTGTTTAAAAATGATGAATTGTTGTTTTAAAAGTTTATAGTGCTATGATTTTTTTTCTTCAGGTACAACATGTGGCACCACAATTTTATCGTTGCTTGGTGCACCTTTTACTTCACCCGTAAATTTTAAATAATGTTCTTTACCATTTGATGTGTTGGTAGTAACGATAATCGATTTTTCTACCGTTCCACCATGTGCTTTTTTACTATCAAAAGCTGCTGTTACCACACCTTCTTTACCCGGTGCAATAGGCTCTTTTGTATAATCTGCAACGGTGCATCCACAGCCTGGTTTTGCATTGGTAATTACCAAAGGTTTATCACCAGTATTTTTGCAACGAAACTTTACTTGAATTGTTTCTCCCATGTTAATACTGCCAAAAGAAACAATACTATCTAACCATTGAACGGTTGTGTAATTGGTAGAATCTGCTGCTGCTTCAGCTGCATTTAATTGAACTCTTGTCTCGTTTTCACAAGAAACAGAGAAAAATGCAATACTTGCAAAACACAAAAAAGAAAGCAACTTCATACGAAATAAGTTTAAAGTTTATTATTTTTTTGTTTGTATTCTATTTTATTCAATTTATCTTCTGCCACCAATTCTTTATGTATGTTGTCTAAAATACCATTTACAAATTGTCCACTTTGAGCTGTACTATAAGCTTTCGCTAAATCGATATACTCATTAATGGTAACTTTTGTAGGTATAGTTTCAAAATACAAAAATTCGCATAAACCCATTTGCATTAAAACCATATCTAAAGACGCAATACGATCGGCATCCCAATTGTTTAGCTTAGGCTTGATGATGTCGAGTAAATGTTGTCGTTTGTTGAATGTGCTTACAAGCAATGTTTTAGCAAATTGCCATTTATCGTCGCTTAATATTTGCTGAAAATTAGCTGCATTTGGTTTCGATAAAAATGCATTTACCAACTGTTCTATCATCTCACAATCATCGTCCCAGTTATTAAATAATTCCTCAACATGAGATGTAAACACCTCATCAGGAAGCATTAAATCTGAAAAAATAAATCGTAAAATATCTTTTTCGTTTTGCTTATCTCTACTTTGGGCTAAAATGTACGCTTGGTAAGTATTGCTTTCGACAAGTTGGTTATAAATTCTTTTCAAAACAGATTCATCTAACAAATGTTTTGGATTTACTTCCTCTACCGCTTTAGCAAAAGTTGGCAACTCTATAATTTGCCACAATAAACTATTTCCAGATAGCTTGGTATTTACATTTAAATCGTTGGCAGAAGGTAAGTGTTTGTTTGCTTTCACCCTTGCATCGGTTTCAGCATAACGAGCTACTTCTGTTAAAAAATAAATAACATACACCAAAAGCTCTTTACTCTTATCGAAACTCTTCTGTAATTCGTTAACTGGATTTTTGATGGCATTGTCTTCAATGGCAGCTTCCATCATGTATAATAGCTGCATTACTTTAACTCTAATATTTCTTCTACTAATCATTCAAGAAAGAACTTTTGTTATTTTCGGCTGCGAAGATAGGGTTCAACAATTACAAAAGCAGATTGCAAAGCAATAAAATATAAACACAAAAAATCGACCGCCTCAATATTTAAATTGAAACGGTCGACTAAATGATAAAAAAGAGTGTAAATTATCGTTGAACTACTTGTGAGCGTAACGATTCTAAAACGGCACCTACTCTACCAATTAAATTGTTTGGTAAGCCATTTTTTTGTGCACCAACCACCACATCTGCAATAAATGCGTCCATAGCTGCATTGTTGGCTTTACCATTCATTCTTGCATTTTGTGCAGGATCATGAGCTGCAATCATGTTTTTACCGCTGTAAGTAAAGTTCTTAGCTCCTGTACCAACACATAAAAAATCGGTTAATGTTTTGCTTAATGCAGCAAAGCCAGTTAAATTTCCTGCACCAACTTCTGCTAACAAAGGTTGAAAATAACTGTTAATTCTGCTATCAGCAGCAATTACAAACACAGTACTATCTACTACAGAACGAATACCTAATCGTCCTTTTTCAATCATAGTGTTTGTAGCTCTAGGGTCAACAACCATTTCTGTTCCTCCTAAAGAATCGTACAAGGTTTTTGTAACCGTTGTAGGTGCATCATCTTTTTTGCAAGATGTGTTTAAAATAGCTACTGTTGTAAAGCAGCAAAGAATGGCAATAAAACTTGCTTTTTTCATAATTGTGGTTTTTAAAATTAAAGA
Source organism: Chitinophagaceae bacterium (assembly GCA_051861445.1). Classification (GTDB taxonomy): domain Bacteria; phylum Bacteroidota; class Bacteroidia; order Chitinophagales; family Chitinophagaceae; genus Parasediminibacterium. Next base: position 55,264 of record JBHYCS010000022.1, read on the forward strand.
TGTGATTGTATGTATCGATATAATTTGTTGCCAATAGATTCTACAATAATGGGACAACCACTATTTAAATCTGCAGTTGTAGGAATGTAACGAGCTACTTTGTAAGACAGGTTTTTAGTTAAACTAACAGCTATTGTAGATGCATTAATTTGTGCTGGATAAAAACCTATTACGGTAATGTTTGATGAAGGATTGCACAACACATATTGCACACCTTTTTGTTGATATAACCATTGGGTTACTTTAGCAGAATCTGATTTTGTAATAGGCTGCATAAAGTCTAAACGAGCCATTGCTAATGTGGCATTGTCTACTTTTTTAGGTTGCATTACCATGTACACATGTACTGCAACTGTTACCACAAATAATAAAAATGTAAATCCTAAAATTTTTAATCCGAGTTGCCATTTTTTGTTTTTCATAAATGTGATTTTGATAGAAGAAAGAAAATGTTTTTTACAGTTCTATGACATTTACGAAAAGCAGATTTAGTTGGATTTATGAAAACAATGTTTTTTATAAATAATTATTGTGATAGATGAAAAGCAGAAAAATTATCGATGTTTAAATGCTTTCAGCTGAAGTAGAATTATTGATAAGAAATAATAATTACACATTTTGTCAGTTTATAAAAACCAATGAATACTGTAAATACTGACAATTAACAAGGCGAAAAGAAAGCAACACTGAAAATTTGACTTATAATTTTCACTGGCATAATTATGGCTAGTTAGGAAGAAAATTAATAACCATTAAATCTAAAATTTAATAATTATGGCATCAAAAAAACTTCAAATCACTCCTTTGCATGATAGAGTGATTGTAAAAGCAGCTGCTCCTGAAACTGTAACGAAAGGAGGAATTATTATACCTGATACTGCACAGGAAAAACCTCAACGTGGTGTTGTTGTTGCTGCTGGTGTTGGTAAAAAAGATGAACCAATGACTGTAAAAGTTGGCGACACTGTATTGTATGGCAAATATGCTGGAACAGAAATAGCTGTTGATGGTCAAGATTTATTAATCATGAGAGAAAGTGATATTTTGGCAATTGTTTAGTCTGCATAATGTCTTGCTGACGAAGGAAGTAACTGATTGTTAGTTGTATGATATTCTTCGTTCCTAAGAAAGACAAGTAGAACATTTTGATTCTTTGTTCTCCTAAATGTCGAATAAAGAACAAGATGTACAAGAGTGCGACGCAACGGATGCTCAATAGCAGTACAAAAGTTGGTTACAAAAAACTTAATTACTAATAATTAATTCTTAATTGAATAAAAATGGCAAAACAAATTTTCTTCGACATCGAAGCAAGAAATAAAATGAAAAAAGGCGTTGATACTTTAGCTAACGCTGTAAAAGTAACACTTGGTCCTAAAGGACGTAATGTGGTTATTGAGAAAAAATTTGGTGCACCACAAGTAACTAAAGATGGTGTTTCGGTAGCAAAAGAAATTGAATTAGAAGACCCAATTGAAAATATGGGTGCTCAAATGGTAAAAGAAGTAGCAAGCAAAACCGCTGATATTGCTGGTGATGGTACTACTACTGCTACTGTTTTAGCTCAATCTATTATTAGTGAAGGTTTGAAAATGGTGGCTGCGGGTGCAAATCCTATGGATTTAAAACGTGGAATTGACAAAGCAGTTTCTTTAGTAGTCGCAAACTTAAAATCTCAATCTCAAACTGTTGGTAACGATACAAAAAAAATTCAACAAGTTGCAACTATTTCTGCAAACAATGACGAAACAATTGGAAAAATAATAGCTGATGCATTTGCAAAAGTAGGTAAAGACGCTCCAAAAAAAGTTGAAGAAGCTAAAGGAATGGAAACATACCTAGAAGTAGAGGAAGGAATGGTTTTTGACAGGGGTTATATTTCTCCATATTTTGTAACTAATAGCGAAAAAATGGAAACTGAATTGCAAAATCCTTACATATTAATTTATGATAAGAAGATTTCTGCAATGAAAGATATCTTACACATTTTAGAAAAAGTTGCACAAAGTGGTCGTCCTTTGTTAATTATTGCTGAAGATTTAGAAGGTGAAGCATTGGCAACATTGGTAGTAAACAAATTACGTGGTACCATTAAAGTAGCTGCTGTCAAAGCTCCTGGATTTGGTGACAGAAGAAAAGAAATGTTAACTGATATTGCCATTTTGACTGGTGGAATACATATAAGTGAAGATCAAGGCTTTAAACTAGAAAACGCAGATATAACATATTTAGGTCAGGCGTCTTCAGTGACAATTGATAAAGAAAATACAACTATTGTAGGTGGTAAGGGAACAAAAAAAGATATAGCTGAACGTATAAAATCAATTAAAGAACAGATTGAAAAAACTACTTCTGACTATGATAAGGAAAAACTAGAAGAGCGTTTAGCAAAATTAGCTGGTGGTGTTGCTGTATTGTATGTTGGTGCTGCTACTGAAGTAGAAATGAAAGAGAAGAAAGACAGAGTTGATGATGCTTTAGCTGCTACAAGAGCTGCTGTTGAAGAAGGTATTGTACCAGGTGGTGGTGTTGCTTACATTAGAGCTATTGAAGCTTTAGAGCCAAAAGTAAAAGGTCAAATTGCTGATGAGCAAACTGGTATGGCTATTGTTCGTAGAGCTTTAGAAGCACCTATTAGAACATTAACTGAAAATGCTGGTATCGACGGTTCTATCGTTGTTCAAAAAATTAGAGAAGGTAAAGCTGACTTTGGCTTTAATGCAAGAACTGAAGTTTACGAAAACTTATTTAAAGCTGGTGTTATTGACCCAACTAAAGTAAGCCGTGTAGCTTTAGAAAATGCATCTTCAATTGCAGGTATGTTGTTAACAACAGAGTGTGTAATTGCAGATAAACCTAAGAAAGAAGAAGCTCATGCTCATGGTGCACCTGATATGGGTGGCATGGGTGGCTACTAATCGCTGTTTACATTTTACATATAAAAAATGCCGTTTCAATTTTTTTGAAGCGGCATTTTTAAATACAGCAATTCACTAACAATTAAAATGCAACAAGTATGTTACAAACACTTAAACATTGGTATTGTTATCTGAAAAAAATAATGGGTTGTAAACAAAAAGATAATTGGGATGATAACCCTTTTATTATTTTATAATTAGTTGATTCTTTAAGACCGTATTTTCAAAATCAAATACGGTCTTTTGTATTAAATAGACTTGTTATAAACAGGAATCCAAGATTTAAAAATTTGCTGAATGGTGTATTTCCGAGCTTGTTTATCCGAAAGTTGATAACTCCATTTCACCCGTTTATCGGTCTTTGCTCCTTCACCTGTATTGTTATATTCTGCAAAAAAAGCTGTTGATTCATTTTCAGCATTATTCCAATTGTGCCAGCCTTCTGGTAAAATATGATTTCCAAGATCACAATTCATAAATACTACTTTAGCAAAAGCCCTCCATGGTCGTCCTAAAAACTCTTTTGTACATTCATTGCTTGCTGTGATTTTACAGTTTAAGAACACAAATCCAAACTTTTGCCATACAGATGTTGATGCCGCTGTAATGTAAGAATTACTTAAACAATGAATAGTACAAGCATCAAAGATGGCAGTAGCACCACCAAAAATAAAATCGGTAGTTCCTTCAATAAAGCAGCGAATATAATATTGTCTACTTCCATCATTTGCAGCCAGTAATGTATCTTGATTACCTAAAATATTGCAGTTGTACATGCAAAATCTATCACCATCTACATGCAATGCAACTGCTTGCCCTACTCTACCTGCTGCATTTTTAATTGTAAGGTTTTCAATCGTTACGTCATTTCCTTGCACATACAAGGTATAGCTATTAAAAGTGGTCATTTTTCTTTTACTTATGATTGTATCGGTATTCAAAAACTTACCCGAAAAATCTTCCCAAACTACCACCGTACTATCTTTATTTTCACCTTTAAATGTAACATTGGTAACCCAAGCAGGAATGGTAACTTTTTCGTGGTAAACACCATTTTTGATAATCACAACATTGTGTTGAGGCGAATAAGCTCTTAACGCATCAACAGCAGCCTGAATTGTTGTATAATTACCAGATCCATCTTTTGATACAACAATTTGCTTGGGATAATTTTGAGTAAATGCAACTAGATATACAAACATAAAACCCACTAAAAGCAAAAGTTTTTTATTCATGTAGTCAGCATTTGTACACCTTTCAACTGTAGTGACGTCGCACTCTTGTACTATAGAAATTCTATTCAGCATTGTGTAAAATTTGTGGCTGCTAAAAGTAATATAAACAACGTACAATAACACTCTTATTCAAACTAGTTATACAAAAACCTACACGATGAATAGAAATACCGATCATTCACAAAAAAGTGTTCTTACACTGAAAAAAAATGCTTCATAAAAAAGGCTTCCTCAAAACTGAGAAAGCCTTTAAAAAGATGCAATTATGAGTTATGTTAGTCCCAAATTTCTTCTTTTCCTTCCAACCAAAGTTTAACAGCTTCAGTAGTTACGCTCTTCGGACGCTCTAATGGGAAACCTAAAGCTCTATCCCAAATTAAACTACTCATTACGCCTAAAGCTCTACTTACTGCAAATAAAACGGTATAGAATTCATACTCAACCATTCCGTAATGAACCAGCAATGCACCACTATGTGCATCTACATTTGGCCAAGGATTTTTAATTTTTCCTAACGATTGTAAAATTGGTGGTACCACTTCGTAAATATTCCAAACCGTACGGCACAATTTATCTTCTGGCATATGTTTTTTACCAAATTCCATTTGTGCAGTAAATCTTGGGTCTGTTTTTCTCAATACAGCATGTCCATAACCTGGCACTACTTTACCTGCTTCAATCGTTTCTTTTACATACTTTTCTATTTGCTCTCTTGCTGGTAAATCTGTATCTAACTGAGCTTGCATTTCAAAAATCCACTTAATTACTTCTTGATTTGCCAACCCATGTAATGGACCTGCTAAACCGTTCATGCCAGCTGCATAACTTAAATAAGGATCACTTAACGCACTACCTACTAAATGTGTGGTGTGTGCAGAAACATTTCCGCCTTCATGATCGGCATGAATGGTCATGTACAAACGCATTAATTCGTTAAAGCTTTGATTGTCATATCCCATCATATGTGCCAAATTACCAGACCAATCTAGTAAACCATTCGGTTGAATGTGGTCATTATTTTTATATTTTCTTCTATAAACATAAGCAGCAATACGAGGCAAACGGGCTATCAAATCAAGAGCATCATCATAAATAATGCTCCAATAATCTTTTTTATTTAACCCCTTAGCATATTCTTTTGCAAAAATGCTTTGAGTTTGTAAGGCCATTACACCCGTTACAAACATGGTCATTGGATGTGCAGATAGAGGCAAAGCATCAATAGTATCAAAAACATGTGTTGGCACATGGCTTCTACGTTGCAAAACACTTGTTAAATGGTCAACATCAGCCTGTGTAGGTAATTCTCCAATTAACATTAAATACAATAAACCTTCTGGTAAAGGCTCGCTTCCACCATCTGCTTTTGGAAGTTTTTCTTGTAACTCAGGAATTGTAAAACCTCTAAATCGAATACCTTCTTGTGCATCTAATAAACTAGTTTCTGTAACAAGACCAGTAATACCCCTCATACCTTGGTACACTTGGGCAAGCGTTACTTCTCCAATTTTTTTGCTACCATGTTCTTTTATTAAGCTTTTAACTTCAACGTTTGCCAAATCCGCTTTGGCCTTAAACCTCTCTTTAAGTATGTCCATGTTTATTGATGTTTATTAACAAGATATAGATGACTATTTTATAACGTATTTATTTAACTTGTTTAATATTTGTTTCATTGCTACACAAAATTCTAAGCTATACTCTATACAAATTTGTAAGATAATATATGCTTAAAAAATTTCTAAAAAACTTTGAATGCGATAAAGGTAAAGCAAACTTGCTTTTAACAACAAAAGAAAAGCTTTAAGGTTGAAATAATTTCAGCGGAAACGATTGTGTTATTAAAAATAGTAGTACGTTCTATCATCAAATAATGTTTCGTTAACAGAAATAGAGGAAGTATTATAAATAAAACTATAGCCTCTAGAATCGCATAAACGACGGTGGGTCTATATCAGCTGTCTGAAATAAAAGAGGCTGTCTCATACTTTTGAGACAGCCTCTATATAAAAAGCTAATATTTTCTCCCAAAAAAGGGGAATATCTTAAACTACAAATTGGTATCTACTTAGCTGTATTTCTTTTTTCTTTAAGTTTTTTGGCACCATATCCAACACCTGCTGCCACTAGTAAAGACAATCCACCATCAATTGGTAAATCTACATCACCGCCAGCATCGCCAATATCAGCATGAACAGTTGTAATGGCAACGAATAAGATTACTGAAAAAATAAAAGCTGATTTTATGATTTGTTTCATATCAAAATTATTTTAAGAAAATGATTGTAATTAATTAAAAAAATGAAATATTTATGGTTTTACCAATTTTTCTGTAAGAACAGTTGTTCCATCACTAATTGTTACAATTCTTACTCCTGAAGAATTTCCTACATGTAAAGTATTCATACCATTTTGACCAATTTGAGTAGTTAGTATTCTACCAGTCATATCAGTTACACTAATCTGAACCTTGCCTTCTGCTCCATCAATTTTTAAACGAACATTTCCGTCATGATGAATTGTTCCATTAACAAAACGAACAGTCATTTTCGCTATCGCCATTACATCTGCTGTTGCATTTGAACTAGCAGTTGCATTAACGATAAGTTCGAATCTATTTTCTCCTTTACTATTTGCATCTGCTGTAATTTCAAAATTATATGTATCATTTTGATTTAAAATGATAGTTGTTCCAGTAAAATTATCCTTTAATGCCACTTTTGCTTGGTATAAATTATTATTCGCAACTTTTAAAGTGTAACTACCAACGGCTGCATTTATTCCTAATGGAATATTTGTAGTAGCACTCTTATACAAATTTCTAGCATCTACTGCTAAACGATAATTATCCGAAACAGCTAACGTGTAAAAATTCACACTTTCGTTTGAAAGTTTTCGTAAATCTTTACCGTCTTTTCCTTTTTCACTGCTTCCTACATCTTGACGAATAAACAAGTTATCTTGTTGAATTCCGCTTTGAAATACTTGTAATTCTAGATGTTCGATTGCTTTTTCTTGACCAAATAAACCTGTGGTAGCAGCATTGGTTGTATTAATGTCTGATGTAGAAATGTTGTAACTACTTGCACTTCCTGCCTCGTAAGCAATAACACCCAATGCAGGTATTGGTGTTGTAGTAGAAGAACTTAATACAGTGCTCCAAGCACCTGCCTTCACACGTTGAGCATTTATATCTACACCTTGACTTATTTGATATACGTAATAACTTTTACCAGTTCCATTGGTTAAAGCACTACTGTTTACAGGTGCAGCAAATGGGTTTCCTACTAATGTAAAATTTGTCGCTGATGGCGTTACCGAAAAAGGACTTGCATTTAAAGTACCATTAACGCTAAAAGTAAATGCCGAAGGACCAGCAGAATAGTTTAAACCAGTTACCTCACTAGCTAAACCTCTAATGAATAATGCAAATGGTTCGTTAGCCGTTGTACTGCTTGCAGAAACATTATTCCAACCACTAGTAGTACCATTCGTGAAACTACGAACATCAGTTAAACCGCTAGCTACACTAGGAGTTGTGTTAATAGCAATGCCATTTGTAGAAGCAAGGCTGCTGAACGTTTGAGTGGTAGTAAATGGATAAGCAAACATTCTCCATCCACGTTGACCAATAATACTTTTTTGAATGGTTACATTGTTTACAGCAGCAGAAGTAACAAAATTTCCAGTTGGTGAAACTACAATAGTACCATTATTTGTAACAGTGCCTGTTGCTGTAATATTTGCGGACAAAGTAGTAGTTCCGCTTTGAACAGCAAAATCAAAGAAAGAACCTGTACTTGATAATGTAGTATTTGATAAAGTAGCAAAACTTGCTCTACTAAATGGCTTTGTAGCCAAAGCATCAGTAGTAACAGAAACTGTATTGTAGTACCTGTAAATAGCACTTGTTCCAATTGCTCCACCACTATTTAAATTCGGCACCTGATTGTAAACAAATCCCCCACCTGATGTTACATATCCAAAAAAATTGAAAGATGCTGGTATACCGCCAACAGCACTCCAAGGAATTGCCAATTCTCTCGTATTTGCTCCATTATTATCGGCATAAGAACCAAAACCAGCCGTATTGCTTCCCCAGCCACCACTGCCATTTGCAGATCGGTATTCTCTATAACCATTTTTAAAATAAGCTACTAAATCAGCACGAAAAGGCAATTCTAAAAAACTTGTAGCATCATAATTAAAACCAATAATACTACCATTAGCATTTGTACCATCATTAACAGGTGTTACAGGATTAATGTCTAAATAAAACACAGCTCCTTCAAATACGTTAGCATTTATAATTCCAACATATAAATTCGTAGCATCCCACGTTACAAAAAAATTGTCTTGCTTATTTTGTCCATCTGTATGAACGCCATACTCGTTAGATGCGATTGCTCCATTTACAGTTGGTGTTGTGTACTGTGCTTGGGAAAAATAAACGATAGAAAGTAGCCCACAAAGGGTAAAGATTTTTTTCATAAAAACAAACATTTAGTAATGAAATATCGTGTAAATTATACACATTGTTTTAAATAACAAAAAATTTATTTCTTTTTTTGAAAAATTGTGTAAATTATACACATTGTTATATTTTTAACACCGAAACTAAATGACAAACCATTAAACACATTGCTTTATGAAAAAAACGTTTACACTTTTTGCGATTAGTATTTGTGCATTTATTCCACAATTAACAAAAGCACAAAACATTTTTAGTGGAGAGAGAGTGCAAATTGTAGGTTCATTTCAATCTTACATCACCACTCCTTATGGTACCGACTACAGAACCACAACTTTCAGAAGAGTAGCTGCTACAACAGGAACTCCTACAGATGGAAGAGGACAATGGACAAGTACAATTAATGTAAAAACAACAGGTGGAGACGTAACGCCTGTAAACATGCCAGGTGGAGGTGGAAATGGATTTTTATTTATTTCTGGTCCAGTAGCTACGCCTTTTCAAAACAAATGGGTTTTTGGAGGAATTGGACAAGCAAGCATCAACGGCATCAATGATTTAATTTATAATGGTAGTACAGACATGGGTTTAAACATGAGTACCGAGGGCTTTTATACTTTTGTTATGAATGATTGTGGTTACAATACAAATGTTAATGCAAAATTTTATATAGGTAGAACTACAAATGCACCCGTAACAGTTTCGAGAGCAAGTGAAGTAGTGAATCCTGATGGTTCTATTACCATCAATATCAATACAAGTGGAATTCGTTCTGCTGAAGAAAATATTTTGGTAAGATATGTTAGTGGAATTGCAAGTGATTTTTCTGGCTCTACAGCTACAAATATTATTCAAGCTACAGGCACAGGAACCAGTTTTGTTGCCACCATTCCTGCACCAACAAGTTCAACAAGCATTAAATATTATATTTTTACCAGTACCATAAATGCTACATCATTAAATACACAGGCCGAAATAAACAAATCGCTAGCAACATTAAGATACGATGATAACAGTGGTGCCAATTATACAACTGCCATTACTTTACCTGTTCAGTTAAGTGCATTCGCTGGTAATATCCAAAATAATGCAGTGCAATTAGAATGGAAAACAAGTTCAGAAAAAGAGGTTGAAAAATTTGAAATTGAAAAGCTAAACAACAAATGGACAAATATTGGTAGTGTACAAGCTGCTAATACAAGCAATGGCAGTGCTTACACGTTTAAAGATGCAAACATTCAATCGAAAAATACGTATCGCTTGAAAATAATTGACAAATCAGGATCAATCAGCTACAGCAATACTTTATCGATAAATGCAGACATTATTACCAATAGCAACTTTAAATTATTTCCTACTGTTGTTGTAGATAAAAATATTCAAGTAGTATTAACGCAGAAAAAGGCTGAGAAAATACAAATTAGTGTTGTAGATGCATTTGGAAAAAGAATTTCAACACAACAAATAACAACAGTTGAAGGCGTAAACAATTTTTCGTTTACTTTACCTAGTAACGTTGCAAAGGGTAGATACTTTGTACAAGTAAATACTTCAACATTCAATAAAACTTCGAGTGTAATCGTTTTATAAATCTTTAACTTTCAACCCCCTAGAAAAAACAAAAGGATGCTACCGCTGTGTATGCATCCTTTTTGTTTTATAAAATGATATCAATCAACTAATAAAATAAATGACTAAGTATATTATTTGGTGTATTGGTAGAAGGTTTTAAAGAAAGGAATGTATTCATTTGACTTTGCAATAAAATACCATTTAGTTTGGTTTTTAGATTTCCACTAATCACATCGAACTTTTTATCATAAGCAGATTTATCTTTTTGCAATAAAGGTAAAATTTGTGATTTTGATTGTAAAAAAGATAAAACAACACTCGTCATTTTAGAAACCTGATCTTTTGTTAACCCTAAAGCAGGCGTAAGTTGGATAACTATTCCATTACAAACAGCATTTGCATCAAAACCTTGATTGGTATTTCTAACTACTGTTACCTCATTACATGCTGCATGAACGGAAATAGGTTGTAGAAATAGTGACAATCCTATTGATACACAAAACAAAATTAGTTTCATAAACATCAATTTAATTTATTGATTTAAAGACATTTAAACGTTTGCTTTAAAAAGGCTATCTACAAATTCGTGTTTATCAAACACCAATAAATCGTTTATTTTTTCACCAACACCAATAAATTTCACAGGAATTTTGAATTGATTGGCAATTGCCAACACAACACCACCTTTAGCTGTACCATCTAATTTAGTAATGGTTAGTGAATTTACGTCTGTAGCAGCTGTAAACTGTTTAGCTTGTTCCAATGCATTTTGCCCAGTTGAACCATCTAAAACCAACATCACTTCATGTGGTGCATCTGGCAATATTTTTTTAATCACCCGTTTAATTTTACTTAGCTCATCCATCAGATAGGCTTTGTTGTGCAATCGACCAGCAGTGTCAATAATTACTACTTCACTTCCTTTTGCCAACGCACTTTGTACCGTATCAAACGCAACAGCACTCGGATCGCTACCCATTGCTTGTTTTACAATAGGCACACCTACCCTTTCACTCCAAATGGTGAGTTGGTCTACAGCTGCTGCTCTAAAAGTGTCTGCAGCTCCTAACAAAACTTGGTGCCCTGCTTTTTTATAATTGTAAGCAAGTTTACCAATGGTGGTTGTTTTGCCAACACCATTTACACCAACTACTAAAATAATGTATGGTTTTTTACCAGCTGGAATATCAAAATTTTTATACGCAGAATTATCTGCATCTACTAAAACAGCCTCAATTTCTTGTTTTAAAATTTCATTTAAATCAGAGGTATTTACGTATTTATCTGCTTTTACACGTTTTTCAATACGTTCAATGATTTTAATAGTTGTATCAATTCCTACATCAGCACTTACCAAAGCCTCTTCTAAATCGTCTAAAACAGCTTCATCAACAGTGCTTTTACCAGCAATAGCTTTTGTAATTTTTGCAAAAAATCCTTCTTTGGTTTTTTGGAGGCCTTCGTCTAAACTTTCTTTTTCTTTTTTCCCAAACAATTTTCCAAAAAAACTCATAGTAATTGTTTTTAAATGATAAGTAGCGAATGTACTATAAACTTTGAAATTGTGACGGCACATTCGATTCGGCTATCCTTAGTAATTCACTAAAATCGGTATTTAATAAGCCTAATTATAAATCTGGATTTGCTTTTACCCATAAAGCATTGTAATTTCACCCATAAACAAGTTTTGGTTTGAAAAAGATTTCTCCACTTATTCTTTGGTTTAGCGTTATATTGCTTATAATATTAATAGGTGTTGTAGGTTTCATGACTATTGAACATTACAACTTTTTAGATGCTGTTTACATGACAGTAATTACTATTACCACTATTGGCTATTCAGAAATTCACAATATGTCTAATGCAGGCAGATTGTTCAACATTATTTTAATCATCTCTTCTTTTTCAACTTTTACATATGCACTTGCTAGACTTACACAGTATATTGCAAGTGGTGAAATGACATTTTACTTTAAAAACCAAAAAATGGTAAAGGCAATTCAACTACTAAATAACCACGTTATTATTTGTGGTTTTGGAAGAAACGGACAACAAGCAGCAAAAACATTAAAAGCACACAATGTTCCATTTGTAGTAATAGATCAAGTAGATAGTTTAATTGATAATTATTTAAAAGAAGACCCCAATTTATTGTTTATAAAAGGCGATGCAACCATTGATTCTGTTTTATTTGAAGCTGGTATTGAAAGAGCTCAAAGCTTGATTTGTACTTTACCTACAGATGCCGACAATGTATTTATTGTTTTATCTGCTAGAGCACTTCACACTTCTTTAAAAATTATTAGTAGAGCATCTGCAGCTACATCGGTAGCAAAACTTAAAAAAGCAGGTGCAGACAATGTAATTATGCCAGATAAAATTGGTGGAATACAAATGGCTACATTGGTAAGCAGGCCAGATGTAATAGAGTTTATAGATTATTTAAGTAGTGAAGAAGGAAACCGTGTAAGTATTGAAAGTATTGCTTACGAAAGTTTACCCCAAAATATTAGAGACACTACTTTAAAAAACATTATGGAGTGGGAAAGTACAGGCGTTACTTGCATTGGCGTAAAAGATGTTACAGGTAAATTCTTTATAAATCCTTCGTACGAAACGGTAATTTCTGAAGGAATGAAAATTATTGTTTTGGGCAATCATCATCAAATTGCAGCCATGAAAACAAATGTTGCTGAAATAAAAACAGCACAATAATTATAGCCACAAATTATACAATTTTACTTTATGGTTTCTAGCATCAGACAACAATTTAATGCTGCTTTTACAACAGAAAAATACCAACAATTTTTAACCGATTTACACGGCAAACACACTGATGCTATTGAATTTAGAATTGCGGAAACACCCATTTTCTTTGATAAAACATTTACCAATAAAATACTTTCTGCTTGTGAAAGCATTGTTGATGTAATTACACAACCCAATTTTAATGAACTTACCAAAAACGCCATTCCAGCTGAATTTATAGTACCAAATCAAAACGATTACGCACATTTTATTGCTTTTGATTTTGGTATTTGCACCAATAAAAATGGAGAAATAGAACCTCAACTTATTGAAATGCAGGGTTTTCC
>JBHYCS010000023.1:0-61895 GCA_051861445.1 Chitinophagaceae bacterium
TGTTGTGAGGTGGATACCGTTTTGGGGGTTAGCGTTGTTGTATTTGAAGAACTGCCATCTGTTGCAACTGGTTCAGCAGTTGCAGAACCGTTTGCTCTTTGGCCTTGTAGTTTTCTGTTGATGCTTCTTGCACCTTCTACAACGCTATCAGCAACACCTGAAACAGATAAGGCATTTACAACTCTTGTTCCTAATGCTTTTAAGGTTGAGAAGGCTTCTTTTCTTGCATCGGTGGCGTTGTCAAATGCCGTTTCTGTTGCTTTACAATCAGCAATGGCTGCTTTAGCTGCTGTTAATAAGGTTTGCAGATTGGTGACTTTTAATGCGTCTCTAGATGGATTGTAAGCTGAACCATAGCCTACACTAAAGGAGATTAAAGTTTCAAAATTGGCTACATTTTTGGCATGTCCTGTTTCGGATTTACTTGGCATAATATTAAAAATTTGGTTAAGCTAATTTAAAAAATACTTGAATATTATATCACAATTAATTGTAAAATAAAACATGATTATCGGTTTATTTGCTTGAAGAAACTATGGTAGAACCTTTCTAAGAGTCTCATGTTTTCAGTAATAATATCTGCTTGTGCAAAAAGCCCGTTACGGTACTGCAATGGCGTTTTATAATTTGTAACTAACCCATCTGGCAAACTGACTTTTGCCAAATAACCACTATCTGAAGGTGTGGCATTGATATGGTCAATTTTACCAACCACAGCACCATATTGCTCATAAGGAAAGGCCTGAAATTTTAATAATACTTGCTGCCCTTGTTTAACTTTTCCAAAGTTGTATTGTGGTATGAGCATTTCTACAAAATAGGCAGTGTTTGTAGGTTGCACGTAAAATAAAGCTTGTCCATTTTTTATTTCTTGGTTTTCTTGAAAAAACCCTGTTAACGAAACTGTACCAGCAACTGGAGCCTTTAGTAAATATTTAAACTGCCATGCTTGTACTTGACTTTTAATGGTTTGCAAGGCTTGTATAAACACACTTTTTTGTAGGGTTATTTGGTTTTCAAGTTCAGCAATTTCCTTTTTCTTCTCATTTTGTTGTGCTTCGTTTGCAACAATTGAGGCATTAAGTTGTGGTAATGATAACTTTTTTGAAATCAGCTTACTTTCCTCATTACGATAATCCATTGAGGAAATTACTTTGTCTTTTGCCAAAGATTTATTGGCATTAAATGTTTCATTGCTCAGCGCAAGGTCTTTTTCTAATAATTCTTTTTGCGCTGCCAATATGCTTGTTTGTTTTTGAATAGTAACCATGTCTGTGGCTAGCATGTTTCTTTTGCGTAAGTAAAAGCCGTTACTTAAATAGTCTTTAAAAGTGATGAATGCTTGGATGAATGTTTGGTAATTGGTTTGCAGTTCGCCTAATTGGGTTAATAGCTGTTGATTAGAATAGTCAGGAAAAAACTGTACGATTTTATCTGTTTTATTTTGGCTAATGAATGCACAAATAGTATCTATTTGTTGGCTGATTTGTAAGATGGCATTTGGTTGAGCCAAGCTTTCCATATAACCAAGTAGCTGCCCTTTTTGTACCGTGTCGTTCTCTTTTACGGCTATTTTTACCAGCTTACCCTCTGTTTTTGTAATAACTTCCTTGGCGGCATTAACGCTGTTTAGCCTTGCTTTTGCAGTCACCAAATCAGGGTATTGGATGAACCAGCAGACAATACCCAACCCTAGCAGTACAAAAAAGAAAATGCTAATACCCCAACGAATAATGAATGAGGGTTTTGTTGAAATCAATTCTTTAACCAATGAAGAGCGTTGGTTAAAGCCATGCGAATGTTTATTTTTTTCAAGCATAAATGTTTAATTACCTAATTCTAGTTGGTTTTTTACAAGGTCATAATAATACCCTTTTTGCAAAACTAGTTCTTCATGTTTGCCTTGTTCTACAACATAACCTTCATGTAATACAATAATATTGTCTGCATTTTTTACTGTACTTAAGCGATGAGCTACAACAATTGCTGTTCTACCTTCAAAAAAAGTTTTGAGATTTTCCATTATCACTTTTTCGTTATTTGCATCTAAAGCATTTGTTGCTTCATCAAAAAAAACAAAGTCAGGATTTTTGTAAACGGCTCTAGCAATTAATATTCTCTGCTTTTGTCCTTGGCTCACCCCATTGCCTTCAGCACCAATTTTAGTATTTAAACCCAATGGCAGTGTTTTTATAAAATTTAAGATATTGGCTGTTTTGCAAGCTTGCATTATTTTCTCATAGTTAGGATTTTCATCTCCAACCGCAATATTATTTTCTATAGTATCGCTGAAAATATAACCGTCTTGCATTACACAGCCACAAAGCGAACGCCAGTAATGAGGGTTTAGATTACTCAATAATGTTTCACCAATTTTAATGTCACCTTTATAACTGTCATAGAAACTTTGTAGCAATTTTAATAGCGTTGTTTTGCCACTACCACTCATGCCAACAATGGCGGTAATTTTATTTGTTGGGATGGTAATATTTATGTCATCAAGTACCGCCTCGTTACCTGCACCGGGATAGGTGAATGAAACGTTTGATAAAGTAATATCCTTTTGATTGCTAAGATTATTTACAAACTGCTTTTCATTCTTTTCTTCATCATCTAATTGATGAATTTCGTTTAACCGTTCCAAAGAAATTTTAGCATCCTGCACTTGTTGTGTAAACTGTATCAATTGTTCTACAGGGCTGTTTAACTGACCTACTATACTTTGTATGGCAAGCATTGCACCAAGTGTTAATTGCCCCTCTAATACAAACTTCGCAACCACGAAAGTGATAATTAAATTCTTGCCTTCATTTATGAATAATGCACCTGCTTGCTGGTACTGACTTAGCGATAATGATTTAAAATTAAGATTGAAGAGTTGCGATTGTATGTCTTCCCATTGCCAGCGTTTCAGTTGTTCGCTATTATTAATTTTAATTTCTTGCATACCATAAATGAGTTGCATGGTAACATTGTTTTCTTTAGCCGACAAATCGAAGCGTTTATAATCAAGCTTTCTACGATAACGCAGAAAAAGAACAATCCATAAAAAATATAAAATGCTGCCAACAAGGAAAATAAAAAATACTTGCGTTGAGTAGATTAATAATACAATAGAGAAAATGACTAGGTTAATAATAGAGAAAACCGTAGATAAGGAATTGTAAGTCAAAAACTGCTCAATCCGTTTATGGTCACCAATACGTTGTAATGTATCCCCAACTTGTTTGGTATCGAAGTACGATAATGGCAGTTTCATTAGTTTAATCCAAAAGTCGGATAGGATAGAAATATTTATCCTTGTACTGATATACAACAATAAACGGCTTCGGATAAACTCAATGATGGTTTTACCAATGTAAAGGCTCAATTGTGCCAATAAAACAATATAGATGTAATTGAGGTTTTGAGTATTAATACCAGTATCTACAATGCTTTGGGTAAGAAAAGGAAATAGTAATTGCAGTACTGAACCTAGCAGCAAGGAAATAACAATTTGCAAGAAATACCGTTTGTATTCTATTACGTACTTACCCAAAGACTGTAAACCAAGTTTCTTTTCTTTCTCGTTTTTAAGTGCTTGAAATGCAGTTGTTGGTTTTAGCAATAAAGCTATCCCTGCATCGTCACCTTCTACTGTATTACTTGATAACCAATTTTTTAAAAACTCTTGTTTTGTGTATGTAATAATACCATTGGCAGGGTCTGCCACTGTAATTTGTGTAGCACTTATTTTGTTGGTAACTACAATAAAATGGTTCTGATTCCAATGTACAATACAAGGTAATTGTGCTTCATTGTATAACTGTTCATAGGTTAATTTACAACCTGTTGCTTGAAAGCCTATTTTCTCGGCTGCTTGTGCAATGCCAAGTAGCGACACACCATCTCTTGCAAATGAACTGTAATCTCGTAAGGTTTTTATTGAAAGAGTTTTGCCATAATACGCTGCTACCATTTTTAAACAAGTAGGGCCGCAATCCATTATTTCTAACTGTTTAAACCAAGGGAACTGCTTGAGCATAATTGTTTTTTGCAGATAAGTGGATGAAATGTTTAAGGTCGTTTAGTGTGTATTCTGATAAATACTGATGATTGTTAATGAACAAAGCGGGTGTGTGAGAAATCTCGTTTTCATCGCACCAAAGCCTATGTTCTTCCATTGTTTCCTCTGCAATTGTATCATCATTGGTAATTGCATATTTTTCTTGCCATAGGGCACTGTTTTTAATTCCGTTTTTGTACCAATCTGTCATGGCTTTTTCTGCTGCCAATTGCCCTTTGGCTTTATACAGGTTAATTAAGGAACCAATGATTTTATTTTTTGGATCATTAGGATTACTTGATACTGTATAAATAATATTCAGTTTAATATTTTTCCTTTCCTCAATTAAAAGTGTTTCTAGTTTATGGTGCATTTCTGCACAAGGGTTACAATAAGGGTTTGAAACAAAAGTGATTTCAAAGGCGGCATTTAAATTGCCAAATACTATTTTATGTTCTTCTAACAGGTTGGTTACAGAACGCTGCTGACCAAGCAGTGTATGAAATATGTTTTCATCTTTTTTAAACTGATTTACATCACGTTGTAGCTTATCGGTAAGTAATGATTTTGTGATAAATGGTTTTATAACAAACCATACACTCATTACAAAAGCGAACGCTGCAACAATTGTTAATGCAGGTATTGTATAAGTATTTGCTGACGTAAAACCAGTATATAAACTACAATTAGTAGCAAATTCTAACCACAACAATAGTTGTATTGATAGACATAGCTTGCACCATTGATTGGCTATTTTGTATTGGTAGTATATTGAGTAGAAAGTATATGGCAAGGCCAAGAGGTTAAGTAAGCCTAGCAGATTGAATATTGTAGCAGTGGGGTTGATAGATAACGCAATTAAAGTAGCTGTAAAGTAGAAAAAGCCAACCTCACTCCAAGATAACTTACCATTAAATATTTTAGCGGCTGATGAGTTTAAAATATTATCGCAACCATTGCCAGACGCATTGCTGCACAGTTTTGTAATAAAAGGATTATTAGCATTGAAGCTTTGCATCAATAACAAACTACTTACTGCAACACCAAAACTTTTGATGAAATACAATAAAATTGAAAAGCTATTATTTTGTTGATGTAGTAATGAGAGAAAACTAATAGATAGTACAACTGCAATAAAACTTGCTATTGTTAAGTGCTCATTTAAATAGTTCTGTTTATTGGCTTTATAATTAGGTTCGGTTGAATTTTCGTTTGCTTCTGCAACCAATACCACACCACTATATTGTCTAAAAAAGTTTTCTAAACTGGTCTTTATAATATTGCCCTTTTCGTTTTGATAAGTAAGGTTAGCATGGTCTATCTGTGTAACTAAACAATAATCGCCCTCACTTGATTGCGTTTTTGCAATAAATGGTGTAGGAATTTGGCTAAAATTATCTTTACCAACTTTTATAGCTGCATTTTCAATATTAAACTCATCTAATAAATCGCTAATGCTTAAAATGCTAGGATGATGTGGGTGTGTAGTGAAGAAAATCCTAATAGACTTTTCGCTATATGGTACTTTTAGTAATGAAAGAAAAGAAAAATAGAGATTCATACTATGTAGCTTATTTGATTTCTGCTAAATATGATTTTAGATACTTGATAAAATCAGGTTTGCTTGGTTTAATAAAATCATCATTTATTACTTTTCCATTAGAGTCAATTACGATAAATCTAGGTATCATTTGTATATTAAAAAAATATCTGAATGACGAGCTTTCTGCATCAATGAGTAAAAATTGTTCATCAGCTTTATTTGTAAGTTTACTTGCAGAATTTTTCCATTTCTCAATATCATCCATTTTATCAATACTAATACTTATGAATTTTATAGGCAAATCTTTTAAACTTTCTCTTGCTTTTTGCAGTGGCTTAAATTCAGCAACACATGGTATGCACCAAGTAGCCCAAACATCAATTACATATAGTTTTATTTTAGGTTTTTTTAAAGCCGTTTCTAATGTTATATCATTATTTTTTAAGTCTAATAAATTTGTTGTTTTTAGGTTTTTAATATTTTTTTGCTCTTTTACGGCTATATTGTTATCATTAAAAATGAATTTATAAGTGCCTCCTTTAAAGGCATTAAGGTTTTCCTTGGCTTTAGCAAAATCGGTTTCAGACATTATTAAATAGGTTACTAAAAAATTAATACTGTCTAAAGTAGGATTATTCGATGAGGCAATCATTCTACCTATTTCTTTAAGTTTTTTGGGTTGATACTTATATGTTAGTAATAAGTTGGAGTTTAAATAGTCTGTATAAAATTGATACTTTGAAATGCTTTTATCAACTTTATCATAATAACTCCATATATTAGTAATGTTTAACTGATTATTTAAATTCAAAGCATTTAGGGTTATAACGTTATAAAATAGTTGCTGCTTAAAAAAGATGTTGGCTTTATTAATCTCATCTGCGGATGAGACTAATTCTTCCATTAATTTGCTATCAACAGGCATTTTCGTAGACAAGCTATTTTTAAGTAATAATTTGCTTTTTAAGTAATCTCTTATTGCAGAGTTAAACAATGAAATTGCATTTTTATATTTTTCATTAAGAGAAAGAGTTTTAATAATTTTATCATTCCTCAAAAACAAATTGCTTATACTGTCGAGTGAAAAATTATCATTCTCACTGTTTATAAGAGTAGGGTATATTCTTCTGGGGATACTTATTATTTTATCCAAGAACTTAGTAATGCCTTCTTCTGAGTGAATTCCTTTTAAATTATCGTCAATTAAAATACTATCACCTGGAATAATTAATAATGTCTGACAATTGCTTTCTACATTTCCTTTTTTGCCTGTTGTCTCTAAGTGATATAAAAAAGTTGGCGATTTTATATTAATTCTTTTAGTTATTGTTGAATCCTTGTCTGTAAAATTTTCAAACTTTAGTACGTTATTTATGTATGCAAATCCATTTAGAAATAGTGATGTTTTTGGTTTAAGCCTCACAGAAATAGATGTTGCTTTCGCAAATGTATCAATAGTTGATACTATGTGATTCCCTTTTTTAGTATCTAAACGCTCTTTACAAGATATAAATAGAAAACCTAAGAAGAATAAGTTAATGTACTGATACACTATGAGAATATTTTTTTTTATTCTAACAGATGATTTTTTACTCATAAATTGTTTTTTATGTTTATTTTAGTATTCTTTAGCTTGAATGTTATAAGTATAATACAGAAGGCTTTCTGAATTACAAAAAGCCTTCCTTTTAATGATTAATGACCCCATCCGTCACAACCAGAGTCGTAATGAACATCTGCATCTGGTCCCTTTTTAACAGCAAGTCCATCTGCAAATGCTTTACAAGCTGCCATTTGTTGTGCACATGTTCCTGTAACAGTGATTGATCCAAAGGCTTCACTTTGGCTACCACCACCTAAATCAACTAGATAAGAAAACGCACAACTCCCAGCCCCTTTAATTTCTTTCATTTCTTTTTTAGTCAATTGTTGACCTAATTGAATTGCTTTTAACATGGTTATTTGCACGTTTGTAATCTTAAAACGTAGCTAAAAAACTCTTGGTTAATGATAATTTTAATATGCCTACTGCTTTATGAGTAGCCAACATCCCTTTTTATTAGGATAAAAAAGGTAAACTTCCAACATTAGCAACATTTTAATTGAGCTATTTATATGGGGCTTTAATAAAAGCAAACATATTTTTATGCACTCTTGGCTTAACCCATTTAAAACCTCTATTGTTCCACTATTTTGTATCTATAGCTTACAAGGTTGTTGGTTACCTTTTGCATTGATCAGGTGCAAATAATTTTTTAAACAAATTCCCAGATTGATTATAGTTAAACTAAAGTGATATTTAAATTAAAACATAAGGATCAAAGAGCAACTTTTTTTCATTTTTTAGAAAAAAACAATTGTTAAAATGGTCATCATCGCAATTAAAAGTTTCTATTCTCTATTATATTTTCTCCCTCACCTGTCTATCGCCATGGGTTGGTTGTTCAGCGTCCTTTGGTTTTATGTGCATTCGAATAACACACAGTTATTGACCATTAACTTATTATACAAATCAGTTGTACTTCCTTATTTGTATAATTATTCGAACATAAAAAAATAAACTATATAAAAATACCCACAAACGTGGGTATTTTTATTTTCGCATCATAATTATTTGTAAATCAATCGGTTGTAAAATACCTAATCAGTCAATAAAGTTAAAATACCTACGAATGTGGGTGTTTTTTATTGTATGTAATTTATTTTCATGTATTTTTAAATTCTGTTTATTGCATTGTTATAATGGTTTATACAATGCATATTGGTTCAATGATAATCGGGTATTTCTTTTTTATGGATTCGGTTGTTTTAGTACAGATAATTGTGAAAAGATAAAATGTTAATTGTATGCTATCTATTGCCATTGCAGAAGATAACGCTGAAGAAAGAGAAAAATTGATAAAGCAAGTAGTTCAGTTAGGTTATACACTACAACTTGTTGCCGTAAATGGTTACGATTTGCTTGAACAATTGCAAGTGTTACCTACACATAAATTACCACATATTTTACTATTAGATATAAAAATGCCTAGAATAAATGGTTTATTGGTAACCATGTATTGTGCTTTTAAATATCCGACTATTAAGGTGATTGGTGTATCTTCTCATACCAATGAACAATTGGTAACGCATGTAATAACAGAAGGGGCTTCGGCATTTATTACCAAATATTTCTTAACTCCAGCATCTATTGTTTATGCCGATAATTATGGTAATACCCATCTTTTGCAATTGGCAATAGACGCAGTACAAAAGGGTGAACTATTTATAGATAAACTATTGGTAAATCATCCAGAAAAAATTCAGCAAAATATTTCGACAAATACAATTATTCAAAAAAAATATCCACAATTAAAACCCAAGCATCGAGAATTTATTATTCTAAATGCAGCAGGTTTGTCGTTAACTGAAATTGCTTTACTCATGCAAATAAGTAAACATACTGTAAAAGATTATAATACTATTTTATGCCAAATGTTTAATGTAGATAATCACCATCAATTGGTACAGGCCTGTTTTGAACAGGGCATTGTGAAATTGGCCGTTTATTTCGATGAAAGCATGGAAAATTGAAAATACATTTTTTAATTGTTACATCTTTTCCCAAAAATCCTCTACTTTCCCAAATATTTTTTATTTAATCATTTACAGATGATTCCCTGATAATTAGTTTCGACGGAAGTTTAATCACTGCATCTGCGGCAATATTTTTTTTCTTTTTTTCAATTTTTTCTAATAATGCTTTTGCTGTTGCTTTACCAATTTCAAAGGCAGGTTGTGTAATGGTTGTTAGTGCCGGCACTAATAAAGACGCTGCATCCATATTTGAGAAACTTACCAACTTTAAATCTTTTGGAATTTGAATGCCTAGTTCTTTACAAACCTTATAAGGATGTAACGATAGTGATTCAACAGATGAAAAAATAGCATCCGGCTTATTCGTTACATTTAATTTTTTATACAATAATTCATCAGCTTCATTTTCGTTGCTACACTCTAAAATCCAACTGTCATCTATTGGTAGTTGATAATCTCTACAAGCCTTTATAAATCCTTGTTTTCGGTATTTGGTGTTGGTATGATGAATAAACCTTGTAATGTGTAAAATATTTTTACAACCTTGTTCAATTAAATGTACAGTTGCATTGTAGGCACTTTCAAAATCATCGGTTGTAATTTTAGTCGTAGCAATCGATTCTCCAATTCTATCAAAAAAAATAATTTGAATACCCGCTTGTATCAATGCTTCAATATGATCGTGTTGTTTTGTATTCGAAGCAATACTCATAATTACTCCATCTACTCTTCCACTCTGTAAATGTTTTAAAATAGCTACCTCTTTTTCATAGTCATCATGTGTTAAATAAATCAATGCATGGTATTTATTTTCTTGAGCAATTGTTTCAATACCACTAAACACTTTGGCAAAAAAGTTATTGGCAACTTCAGGCACAATAATGCCAATGGTTTTGGTTTTACTTTTTCTTAAAATGGAGGCATAAGGGTGTGGTTGATAATTTCTTTCTTCCGCTAATGCTTTTACTCGGTCTATTGTTGCTCTACTAATTTCATGGCTATCTCTCAATGCTCTTGAAACTGTAGAAACTGAAATATTTAATTCTTTAGCAAGCGATTTTATATCTACCTTATCCATACGGTTAGCAATTTAACTAAAGTTATTGAACAAACAATTTAAACCTAAAATCGGAAACGTTTCCGCAAATATTTATTTATAAGAATGAATATTTGTTCGAATTTTTAGTCACCTTAGGCTTCTCAAAAATAACTTTGATTGCTATTTTGTGTACTAAGTGTGCACGTTTATTAAAAGCCAAAAATATGAGTACCAACCAATTAAAAACAATTCATGCTGTTCATTTTAACGATTGCAAGAATTATACAACAAAACAATTACGAGAAAATTTTTTATTAGATGGATTGGAAAAAGATAATGCTATAGAATTAGCTTATACACATTACGATAGAATGGTAACAGGAGTGGTAAAGCCAATAGCTGATATTATTGCTTTACCAACTTATGTTAATTTAAAAAGTGAATATTTCTTAGAAAGAAGAGAATTAGGTATTATTAGTGTTGGAGGAGATGGAACAGTTGTAGCAGACGGAATTACTTATGTATTAAGTAAATACGATTGTTTATATGTGGGTAGAGGGGTAAAGTCTGTAACATTTCAAAGTGGTGATGCCAATCAACCTGCAATATTTTTCTTAACTTCTGCACCTGCTCATCAATCTTATCCAACAACTTTTTTAAAAAGTACAGATGCGGCTCCATTAGAATTAGGAGCTAAAGAAACTTGTAATGAAAGACAGTTAATTAAATACATCCATAACGATGGTATTCAAAGTTGCCAATTGGTAATGGGTGTAACTAAAATTAAAAATGGCAGTGTTTGGAATAGTGTACCACCGCATACACACGATAGAAGAAGTGAAATCTATTTTTATTTTGATGTAGCTCCAGATCAAAGAGTTTTTCATTTCATGGGAGAACCACAAGAAACAAGACATTTAGTGGTTGCAAATAATGAAGCTATTGTTTCGCCAAGTTGGGGAATTCATTGTGGATGTGGAACAGGTAATTACAGCTTTATTTGGGCAATGGCAGGAGAAAACAAAGAATTCACAGATATGGATCCTGCTCCAATAGCAACTTTATTATAAAAATATTTCACATAAATAATTAAAACATTCAAATGAGCAATATATTAGAAAAATACAGTTTAGAAGGTAAAGTAATAGTTGTAACTGGTGGAACCGGTATTTTAGGTGGTGCTTTTGTAGATGCAATTGTAGAGGCAGGAGGAACTGTTGGAATTTTAGGCAGAAAAAAAGAAGTAGCAGAAGAAAGAGCAGCAGCCATTGTTGCAAAAGGCGGCAATGCAATTGCATTAGTAGCAGATGTGATGGACGAAGCTCAACTACAAGTTTGTAAAGAACAAGTATTACAAGCCTATGGAAAAATTGATGGTTTAGTAAACGCAGCAGGTGGAAATATGCCAGATGGTGTTTTGCAACCAGATCAAGATATTTTTAGTATGAGTATCGAAGGAATGCGTAGAACAATGGACATTAACCTTTGGGGTACCATTATTCCTACTCAAGTATTTGGAGATGCCATTGCTAAAACAGGAAAAGGTAGCATTGTTAACATTTCTTCTATGAACAGCAAGCGTGCCATTACTAAAGTTCTTGGTTATAATATGGGAAAAGCAGCTGTAGATTGTTACAACCAATGGTTTGCTGTAGAGTTAGCCAATAGATATGGTGATGCCATTAGAATGAATGCATTGGCTCCTGGATTTTTTCTTACAGAGCAAAACAGATATTTATTAACCAAAAAAGAAGGTGGTTACACAGAGAGAGGTGAAAAGGTAATTACACAAACACCATTTAAGCGTTTTGGCAATCCAGACGAGTTGCAAGGTGCCTTGGTTTGGCTGTTAAGCGATGCAAGTGCATTTGTAACTGGCTCTATGATTTGTGTAGATGGAGGCTTCTCTATTTTTGGTGGTGTATAGTTTATATATAGTTTTCTATTCTTCCTAATTATTTTCATAAATCGTTCTTTAGGTAAACAATCATCTAATCATTTTCTAACAAATTGCTCCATGAATCAATCATCCAACTTGTCAATCGGTAAATACAGATGGACTATCTGTGCCTTACTGTTTTTTGCTACAACAGTCAATTATTTAGATAGGCAAGTACTGAGTTTATTAGCTCCAGATTTGTCAAAAGAATTTAATTGGACTAATTCTGATTATGCGAATATTACTTCTGTATTTCAATTTGTGTACGCAATTTCTATGCTATTTGCAGGTAGAATTATTGACAAATTAGGTACTAAGTGGGGATATATTTGGGCAATTATTATATGGTCGTTAGGTGCAATTATGCATGCTTATGCTATTTTTTTTGGAGAAGTTACAGCTAATTTACTTACATGGGTAGGTTTAGGAGCAGTTCCTGTTTCCATTGCTGGTTTTATGCTTTCTAGAGCCGTTTTAGGATTTGGTGAAGCTGGAAATTTTCCTGCTGCTATCAAAGCAACAGCAGAATATTTTCCTAAAAAAGAACGTTCTTTTGCTACAGGTATTTTTAATTCTGGTGCAAATATTGGAGCCATTCTAGCTCCATTAACTGTGCCTTGGATTGCAAAACATTGGGGTTGGCAAGCTGCATTCTTAGTAATTGGTGCTGTAGGATTTATTTGGCTTTTGTTTTGGACTTTCTTTTATGAAAAACCCGAAAAACAAAAAAGACTTTCTAAAGCAGAGTTCGACTATATTAATTCAGACGATGCTCAACAAGTTGAAGCTCCTATTCTTCCTCAAGAAAAAGTTTCTTGGTTTAAGTTATTAGGTTATAAACAAACTTGGGCATTTGTTTTTGGTAAATTAATGACTGATGGTGTTTGGTGGTTTTTTCTATTTTGGTTGCCTAAATATTTAGAAGCTCAATATGGAATGGTGAAAACCGATATTACATTTCCACTTACCGTATTATATAGTATGACTATGGTTGGAAGTATTGGTGGTGGTTGGTTTCCTACTTATTTTATTAATAAAGGATATACCCCTTATGATGGTAGAATGAAAGCAATGCTTATCATTGCTTTGTTTCCTTTAATCGTATTAATTGCTCAACCTTTAGGTGGAATTAGTTTTTGGATTCCAGTTTTATTAATCGGTATTGGTGCGTCTGCTCATCAGGCATGGAGTGCAAATATTTTTACAACAGTTTCTGATATGTTTCCTAAAAAAGCGGTTGGTTCTGTTGTTGGTATTGGTGGAATGGCAGGTGGTTTAGGTGGCGTAATCATTTCTAAAACAGGCGGTGCCTTGTTTGATTATTATAAAGGTCTTGGTCATATTCAAACAGGATATACCATTATGTTTTCATTTTGTGCATTGGCGTATTTAATTGCTTGGGTTGTAATGAAAATATTGGTTCCAAAGTACAAACCGATTACTGACCTATAGTTTCATTTTCATTTATAGCATTACTCCAATTACCTTTTTTAAGGTAAATTACTAATCTTATGCCTATATTTTTATATAGACTTAGAAGAGAGCTACGTTTATTTCATAACTTATACAAACAAACACCCTTAATATGCAACAACATTTAGAATCGCTTTTTTTGAAAGAAGCCGATATTCCTGAAGCTTTTGCTTTACAAGCTGAACTGCATCAAAAAGAATATTTAAGCAATGGAGAAATGAAACAATGGAGTGGACCAACACATACTGTTGTTTCACCAATTTGTATTCAAACCCCTGAAGGTTTAAAACGAAAAGTTATAGGTACATACCCAATTTGTACCGATAAAGAAGCTATGGAAAGTTTGTATGCAGCAGTAACTGCATATAACAATGGTGCAGGTGAGTGGCCAACAATGAGTTTGGCAGACAGAATTGCTTGTGTAGAGAAATTTATTGTGGAAATGAAAAAGCAAAAAGATGAAGTAGTAAAACTATTGATGTGGGAAATTGGAAAATCGCATCCAGATTCTGTAAAAGAGTTTGATAGAACAGTTGAGTATATATATGCTACTATCGATGCTTTAAAAGATATTGATAGAGAATCGTCTCGTTTTCAATTCGAACAAGGAATTATTGCTCAGGTTCGTCGTTCACCATTAGGTGTCGTTTTGTGTATGGGGCCATTTAACTATCCCCTTAATGAAACCTTTACAACTTTAATTCCAGCATTAATAATGGGTAATACCATTTTGTTTAAACCACCAAAGCATGGTACACTTTTGCATTATCCTTTGCTTAAAGCTTTTCAAACTTGTTTTCCAAAAGGTGTTGTAAATACTATTTATGGACGAGGTGTAAATATTATTGGACCAATTATGCATACTGGAAAAATTAATGTACTTACATTAATTGGTAGCAGTAAAGTAGCCAATGAACTCAAAAAACAACATCCCAAAGTAAATAGACTAAGGGCAATTTTAGGGCTAGATGCTAAAAATGCAGCCATTATTACAGCAAATGCAAATCTAGACGCAGCCGTAAAAGAAACAGTTTTAGGTTCATTATCGTTTAATGGTCAGCGATGTACTGCTTTAAAAATAATTTTTGTTCATGAATCTATAGCAGATGTGTTTTTAGAAAAGCTAAATAAAGAAGTCGGTGTGTTAAAAGTAGGAATGCCTTGGGATAAAAACGTTGCAATTACGCCGTTGCCTGAGCCAACAAAACCTGCTTATTTAAAAGAATGTATTAATGATGCCATTGCAAATGGAGCAAAAGTAATTAATGAACATGGGGGAACCATTGCAGAATCTTTTGTGTATCCTGCAATAGTGTATCCAGTAAATAAAAAAATGAAATTGTATCGAGAAGAACAGTTTGGCCCTGTAATTCCAGTAGTACCATTTACTGATTTAGAAGAACCAATCGATTATATTGTAGAATCTCCACATGGTCAGCAAGTAAGTTTATTTAGTAACGATGCAGAAGAATTGGCAAAACTAATAGATCCTTTAACAAATCAAGTGAGTCGTGTAAACATCAATTGTCAATGTCAAAGAGGACCAGATGTATTTCCATTTACAGGAAGAAAAGATAGTGCTGAGGGTACTTTATCAGTAATAGATGCTTTACGTTCTTTCTCCATTCGAACTTTAGTAGCAGCAAAAATGAACGACGAAAATAAAGCTCTTATTAATACAATCGTTAACGAACATAGAAGTCAGTTTTTAAGTACAAGACACATATTATAATTGTATCGCCTCGTTTTGAAAAGAACGGGGCTTTTTTTATCAATTTGTGTTAACTTTCATTTACAATGTTTTGCTATGCATAAGAAAAAAGTACTTTGTTTTGGAGAATTGTTGTTGCGAATTTCTCCTGCAGCAATTGAAGATGAAATGGCCGAAAAACACCCAATGATGCTATATATGGGTGGGGCAGAAGCCAACGTAGCTACAGCATTAGCAGGTTGGAATATTTCCGTAAAGTATTGTACTGCTTTGCCCGATAATTTTATGAGTAAGCATGTAATTGATTATTTAGAATACAAAGGCATTTTTACTTCCTCCATTATTTTTACCGGAAATAGAATTGGTATTTATTTTTTAGAAAGAGGAGCAGATTTAAAAGGAAGTATGGTTTATGACCGAGAGTGTTCTTCTTTCTCTGAACTAAAACCTAAAATGATAGATTGGGATAAAATATTAAGAGATGTTTCTTGGCTCAATTTAACTGCAATAAGTCCAGCATTAAATCAAAATGTTGCAGATGTTTGTTTAGAAGCGGTTAAAGCAGCATCTAAAAAGGGAATTACAGTTTCTTTAGATTTAAATTACAGATCTCGATTGTGGAAATATGGTAAGAATCCAATAGAAATAATGACGCCAATAGCACAATATTGTAATGTTATTATGGGAAATATTTGGAGTGCCAATTCTTTATTAGGTATTGAGGTTGACGAACATATTCATGATAAAAAAAGTAAAACAGCTTATTTAGATCATGCAGAAAAAACAGCAAAGAGCATTATTCAGCTTTTTCCAAATTGTACCACAGTAGCAAACACATTTAGATTTGACGGTGTGGCCAACGAAATAGTCTATTATACAAGTTTGTATATGAACAATAAACATTATCCTTCTAATGAGTTTACATGTAAGGGTGTTATCGATAGAAGTGGTAGTGGAGATTGTTTTATGGCAGGATTAATTTATGGTTTATATAGCAACCACGAACCTCAAGAAATTGTAAATTATGCAACTGCAGCAGCTTTTGGGAAGCTACAAGAACAAGGCGATGCAACAGGGCAAGATATTATTTCTATCAAAAAAATGGGAAAAAGTTAGGAAACTGTTTGGGTAAATAGTGTTCTAATATTTTCATTTGTGGTTTGTCTATCTCGTTTTCAGGTTCAATAGATAAGGCATATTTACCCCACCAAATTCCAGCAGCCCAATAATTTGCTTGTACGCCTTGTGCTTTTAAGTAGTCTAAAAAATTACGCATCACCATTTCCCATTTTTCATTATTGGCAGGAATTCCAAATTCTCCAACTATTCCTCTTTTATTGTATTTTTTTAGCCAATCAATAAAGGGCTTAACAAATTTTATCCCAATTTTTTCGTCTATTTTTCTTGTATAAGTGCTATCGTATCTACCTGAATGATCGTAATCGAAGTAGCAATGGGCATCATAAATTACTTTATTCCATTGGTCTTTTAAATCTTTCAGTTTGTCATTGTCATATTTCCATTCGTACGAAAAAGAACCATTTTCACCGTCTACAATTACATAAGCAGTTGTATCATGCATCCGAATTGCATCTATGGCACTTTGAGCTGCTTTAAACCAATTTCGTCCATAAATACCTCTAGGTTCATTCATAATATCATATCCCCAAACTGAATTTTCTGTAGCAAAAATGCCTGCTATTCGCTTCCACACATCACTAAATAATTCTATAGGCAATTGTTTCGAACCTAAAGAATGTTCTTGATCGGCTATCCTATATTTTGCAAAATTTTGCATTGTAATAATCGATTGAACATTGTTTTTTTTACAATCCAATAAAAATTGTTTGATGAGTGTAACATAGCTTAAGTCTAACTCTTCACCAAGTTTTGGCTGAATTCTTTCCCATTTAAATGGTAATACAATTGTTTTAAAACCTTTTTTTGCAAAATATGCTATTTGCCTTTCGGAAGGAAAAATGTAATCTGTTCCAAGTGTTCCAGGAAGATTTTTTTCACCAAATTCTGCTCCACATATATTTATACCTAGTTCAAATTTTTCGAAAGGTTGAGCATGTAAAGAATATAGGAAGCAAAATGATGATGTAAATAAAAAAATAAAAAGACAAGCATTATTTTTCATAAAAGGAATAGGATATTGCATAGCAATTTAAACGGTTTTAAGTAATTAAAAGGAGATGGTTCAAATATTTTTTCACTTTTTTTTAAAATAATTTGAAATAATGTTTGCCTATTCAAAATATCCCCTTACTTTTGCAACCCCAAATCGAAATAATGGGGATTAGGCTATGTCTCAGAGAATTAGAATTAAATTACAATCTTACGATCATAATTTGGTAGATAAGTCTGCTGAAAAAATCGTGAAAACAGTTCGTAGTACAGGTGCTGTTGTTACAGGACCTATTCCTTTGCCTACACACAAAAGAATATTTACTGTTTTGCGTTCACCGCATGTTAATAAGAAAAGTCGTGAACAGTTTCAATTAGCTACGCACAAACGCTTATTGGATATTTACACTTCTTCTTCAAAAACAGTTGATGCACTAAGCAAGTTAGATTTGCCTTCTGGTGTAGAAGTGGAAATAAAAGCCTAATCTTTAATGTTTAAAACATTAAAATAGATCTTAAAGTATTCATCTTTCAATCACGATAGTGAGAAAAAAGCTCTGAAAGTTCAAATTTTAATAAAGTTTGATTTAACATATAAACAGGCCCTTCGAGGTTTGTTTACTATCGGTACTTCCCCTTCTTGTTCTAAGAAAACACAGGAAAAGGTCGATAGCAAACAAGGATTGAATTCTGAAAAATCATCATCAGAATGTCCTCTATACCTCAGCGGGGCACAAACCGCAAAAGATGAAAGGTATTATTGGTAAAAAAATTGGTATGACAAGCATATTTGTTGCTGATGGCAAACAGGTTGCTTGCACCATTATAGAAGCCGTTCCTAATACAGTAACACAGGTTAAAACTGTTGAGACTGATGGGTATACTGCACTACAACTTGCTTTCGGAGATAAAAAAGAAAAGCATTCTACAAAAGCCGAGCTTAATCATTACGCAAAAGCTCAAACAGCTCCTAAAAGATTCGTTAAAGAATTCCGCAATTATTCTATTGATAAAAATATTGGTGAAACTGTTTCATTAGACATCTTTTCTGAAGGTGATTCTGTTGAAGTGGTTGGTACTTCAAAAGGAAAGGGTTTCCAAGGTGTTGTAAAACGTCATGGTTTCTCTGGTGTTGGAGAAGCTACCCACGGTCAACACGATCGTCAAAGAGCTCCAGGTTCTATCGGTGGTTCTTCTTATCCTTCTCGTGTATTTAAAGGAATGAGAATGGCTGGTCGTATGGGAGGAGATAGAGTAAAAATGAAAGGTTTAAAAGTGGTGAAAATTTTCGCTGAGAAAAATTACATCCTTGTTAGTGGATCAGTTCCTGGTCATAACGGATCAATCGTTTTAATCCAGAAGTAATCAATTTTAATTTAGAAGACAATGCAAATAGACGTTTTAAATATACAAGGACAAAAAACTGGTAGAACAGTTGAATTACCTGAAGATGTTTTTGGAATCGAACCAAACGATCACGTTGTTTACTTAGCTGTTAAACAATACTTAGCTGCTCGTCGTTCTGGTACGCATAAAGTTAAAACTCGTGCCGAAGTTCATGGTGCTAGTCGTAAACTTCACAAGCAAAAAGGAACAGGTGGAGCTCGTAAAGGTAATATTCGTAACCCTTTATACAAAGGTGGTGGTACTATTTTTGGACCAAAACCTCATGGTTATGATATTAAATTAAATCGCAAGGTTAAAGATTTAGCTAAAATATCTGCCCTAAGCTACAAAGCAAAAGACGCTGCTATAATTGTTGTTGAGGATTTGAATTTAGAAACTCCAAAAACTAAGCAGTTGGTTAATATTCTTGGTAGTCTAAATGTAGCTAACAAGAAATCAATTATTATTCTTCCTGAATATAATGATAATGTTTACTTAAGCACTAGAAACGTTCCAAATGTTACTAGTACGCTTTTGGTAGATATTAATACTTACGAAATTATGAATGCCGATGTGTTGGTTTTCACAGAAGGAGCGGTACAAATTTTTGCAGATAACACAGTTGCAGAAGCATAGATAAAATTGATCGTTGTTTAGTCATCTAGGTTTTGACAACTTTCAAAATTCTAATTTTCAAACGAATTGACATGAAACTTACAGATGTTTTAATTAAGCCAATATTAACAGAGAAGGCAAACGCTCAACAAGATAAGTTGCGTAGATATGCTTTTAAAGTAGATCGTAAGGCTAATAAATTGGAGATAAAAAACGCAGTACAAACATTCTACGGTGTAACTGTTACTGACGTTAACACCGCAGTTGCTCCTGGTAAAAATAAAACACGTCAAACTAAAACTGGTTTGATTCAAGGTGTTAAACCTTCTTACAAAAAAGCACTTGTAACTGTAGCGGAAGGTGAAACAATTGATTTATACGCAAATATTTAATTATAGTAAGCGAAGCTGATAATTTCGTAATAAAAGTTTAAACAATGGCATTAAAAAAATACAAACCAATGACAGCCGGCACTCGCTGGAGAATTGGAAATGCTTATGCAGAAATTACAACGAATAAGCCTGAGAAAAGCTTATTAGAACCAATCAAGAAAACAGGTGGACGTAATGCTCAAGGTAGACGTTCAATGCGTTATATTGGTGGTGGTCATAAAAAACAATATCGTATCATCGATTTCAAACGTAATAAGTTCGATGTTGAAGCAGCTGTTGTATCAATAGAATACGATCCAAACCGTACTGCTTTTATTGCTTTAGTACAATATGCTGATGGTGAAAAAAGATATATCCTTGCTCCACAAGGATTACAAGTAGGTTCAAAAGTTGTTTCAGGCAATGATGTAGCTCCAGAAATTGGAAATGCTCTTCAAATGAAAAATATGCCACTTGGTACAATGATTCATAACATTGAGTTACAACCAGGTCAAGGTGGTAAATTGGTAAGAAGTGCAGGTACTTCGGCTCAATTAGCCAATAAAGAAGAAAAATACGCTGTTATCAAAATGCCAAGTGGTGAATTGAGAAAGCTATTAATAAATTGTTTCGCTACAATAGGTGTTGTGTCAAATAGCGATCATAACTTAGAACAAGCTGGTAAAGCTGGTGTTAACCGTTGGAAAGGTAGAACACCAAGAACTAGAGGTGTTGCCATGAACCCTGTAGATCATCCGATGGGTGGTGGTGAAGGTAGGGCTTCTGGTGGTCATCCTCGTAGCAGAACTGGTAAGTATGCAAAAGGTGAGAAAACAAGAACTAAAGGAAAAGGTAGCGATAAGTTAATTATCCAACGTAGAGACGGCAAAAAACTAACTAAATAATTCGAAATTGTTAAAATATTCTAGTCTAGTATTAGAAAAATAAACAAGAAAATCAATAAATATGGCTCGTTCAATAAAAAAAGGTCCTTATGTAGATGCAAATTTAGAAACTAAAGTTGCAAATATTAATGAGGGAAAAGCAAAAAAAGGTGTTGTTAAAACTTGGAGTCGTCGTAGTACTATCACTCCTGATTTTGTAGGACATACATTTGCTGTTCATAATGGAAATAAGTTTATTCCTGTTTACGTTACAGAGTTTATGGTTGGACATAAGTTAGGAGAGTTTTCTCCGACAAGAAACTTTAGAGGTCATTCTGGTTCAAAAAAATAATTTGTTTACGATTGCCTTAGCGTAATCTACACTTAGAAATAAAATCAAATGGAAGCGTTAGCTAAATTAAATAACTATCCCACTGGCCCACGTAAGATGCGTCTTATTGCTGATGTGGTTCGTGGAATGGAAGTGGAAAAAGCCTTGGCTATTTTAGAATTTCATCCACAGCACAATGCTGCCCCTCTAGCTAAGTTGTTAAAAAGTGCAATTAGCAATTGGGAACAGAAAAATAGCGGTACAAGTGCTGCCGATAGCAACTTAGTTGTTAAAACTATATTTGTTGATGGAGGTCGTGTTATTAAGCGTATGCGTCCAGCCCCACAAGGTCGTGGCTATAAGATTCGTAAGCGTAGTAACCATGTAACAATAATTGTTGATTCAAAAAATTAATTGAAACCATAATATGGGTCAGAAAGCAAATCCGATTGGTAACAGGTTAGGTATCATCCGTGGATGGGAAAGTAACTGGTATGCCAACAAGAAAGATTACGCAAATAAATTAGTAGAGGATAATAAAATCCGTACTTATTTAACAGCACGTATCAGTAAAGGTGGTATTGCGAGAATTGTTATCGAGCGAACACTTGGTAAATTAATTGTAACAATACACACTAGCAAACCTGGTATCATCATCGGTAAAGGTGGTGGAGAAGTAGACCGTATTAAAGAGGAATTGAAAAAGTTGACTAAGAAAGACGATGTTCAAATTAATATTCTTGAAATTCGTCGTCCAGAATTAGATGCAACTATTGTAGGTGATACAATTGCTCGTCAAATCGAAAATCGTATCAACTTCAAAAGAGCTATTAAAATGGCTATAGCTTCTACTTTACGTATGGGTGCAGAAGGTATCAAGGTAAGAGTAAGCGGTCGTTTAGGTGGTGCTGAAATTGCTCGTTCTGAAGAAATTAAGCAAGGTAGAACCCCTTTACATACTTTCCGTATGGATATTGACTATGCAAGCGTTTTTGCTCAAACAGTTTATGGTAAAATCGGAATTAAGGTTTGGATTTGTAAAGGTGAAGTTCTAGGTAAACGTGAATTGAATCCTAATTTTGTTGGTGGTAAGAATGATATGAGTGATAGAAGAGATGATCGTAGAGGCGGTGATGATAGAAGACAAGGTGGTGATAGAAGAGATGATCGTAGAGGTGGTGGTGATAGAAGACAAGGTGGTGGAGATAGAGGTCAACGCAGAAATTAATTCGCTAATTAGCATATGAGTTAGTGTTGTATTAACTCGTTATCAAATTATATCAAGATGTTACAGCCGAAAAGAAGTAAACATAGAAAGCAACAAAAAGGGCGTATCCGTGAGGTTGCAAAACGTGGTAGTTATATTGCCTTTGGTTCATTTGCATTGAAAGCTTTAGAGCCAGTTTGGTTAACAAACCGTCAAATAGAAGCTGCCCGTCAAAGCATGACACGTGCTATGAAAAGAGAAGGTAATGTTTGGATTAGAGTTTTCCCTGATAAAATCATTACACACAAACCAGCTGAAGTGAGAATGGGTAAAGGTAAAGGTAACCCAGAATATTGGGCAGCTGTAGTTGAGCCAGGTCGTATCATATTTGAGTGCGATGGTGTAACCGAAACTGTGGCCAAAGAAGCTATGAACTTAGCAGCTCAAAAACTTCCAATAGCTACAAAATTTATTGTTAGAAGAGATTTACAATCTTAATTCTAAATTCCAACTAACAAAAATTGCACTTCATAAGTACTATCAAATTTTAAAAAATGGCTAAGAAAGTAGATTTTAATAAAGAAATTAAATCACTTGAGTTGAGCGATTTAAAAGCTCGTATTCAAGAAGATAGCTTACGTTTAAGAAAGCTTGAATTTGCACATGCAATTTCGCCTCTTGAGAATCCTGTAAGCATACGTGGTTTAAGAAGAGATATTGCCCGTTTAAAAACGGAATTAACAAAAAGAGCTTTGGCTTAATAAACCAGATAAAATGGAAACAACGGTTGAAAGAAATTTGCGTAAAACAAGGGTTGGTATTGTTACTAGCAACAAAATGACTAAAACCATTACTGTAGCAGTAGAAAGAAAAGTAAAACACCCTATGTATGGTAAGTTCGTAAAGAAAACTACCAAATTCCACGCTCATGATGAAAAAAATGAGTGTACAATTGGTGATATAGTTAAAATTATGGAAACTCGTCCACTTAGTAAAACTAAACGTTGGAGACTTGTAGAAGTAATTGAAAAAGCGAAATAATTATTTCTGATTTGGGGTTTGAGGTTTGAATCCAATTGGTTTTGAATATCAAATCTGAAATTTCAAATTTCAAATTTTAAGAAAATGATTCAGCAAGAAAGTAGATTAAATGTAGCCGACAACAGCGGTGCTAAAGAAGTACTTTGTATTAAAGTACTTGGAAACAGCGGTCAGGACTATGCTAAAATAGGTGATAAAATTGTTGTTACAGTAAAGGATGCAATTCCAGCTGGTGGTATTAAAAAGGGTACTGTTTCAAAAGCAGTAATCGTTCGTACTAAGAATAAGCTCCGTAGAAAAGATGGTTCTTATATACGTTTCGATGACAATGCTGTTGTATTATTAAACAATGCAGACGATCCTCGTGGTACTCGTATCTTTGGACCAGTAGCTAGGGAATTACGTGATAAAGGTTACATGAAAATTATATCTCTTGCTCCAGAAGTACTTTAGTGTATTCTCAGCATAACAAAAGTATATATCAATAATATTTATCTGCATTTCGCAGAACAAGATAAAAGGGTAACAAAATGAGTACAAGATTTAAACCCAAATTCATTATCAAAAAAGGCGATAGCGTTGTAGTTATTGCTGGCGATGATAAAGATTTGAAAAAGCCTCGCAAAGTTTTAGAAGTAATCGTTGAGAAGGGTAGAGTTGTAGTTGAAGGTGTAGCGTTGGCTACAAAACATACCAAGCCAAGTGCACAAAACACAAAAGGCGGTATTGTAAAGGTAGAAGCTTCTATCAGCATATCTAATGTTATGTTATGGGATGCCAAAACTGGTAGTCCAACTAAAGTTTCTCGTACAAGAGAAAATGGTAAACTTGTTCGTATCGCAAAAAAATCAGGGGAGGTAATTAAATAATGAGCACAGTAAAATATACTCCAAGATTAGCAGATAAATACTCTAAAGATGTTATACCTGCTTTAATGAAAAAGTTTGGTTACAAAACTGTAATGCAAGCTCCTAAATTGCAAAAAATTTGCATTAACCGTGGTGTTAATGGTGCAGTTACTGATAAAAAATTAGTAGATGTTGCTGTAGATGAGTTAAATACAATCACTGGTCAAAAAGCTGTTCCAACATATTCTAAAAAAGATATTTCTAATTTTAAGTTACGTAAGGGCATGCCGATTGGTGCTAGAGTTACTTTACGTGGTGACAAAATGTACGAATTTTTAGATCGTTTGGTGTCTGTTGCTTTACCACGTGTACGTGATTTCAAAGGTATTAGCGATAAAGCTTTCGATGGTCGTGGAAATTATACTCTAGGAGTTACCGAGCAAATTATTTTTCCAGAAATAGATATTGACAAGGTTAATAAAATTACTGGATTGGACATCACTTTCGTAACTACTGCTACGACTAACGAAGAAGCGTACGAATTGTTGAAAGAGTTAGGTATGCCTTTCAAAAACATTAAAAAAGATAATAACTAATATTTTATGGCAAAAGAATCAATTAAAGCCAGACAAAGGAAGCGTGAAAAAATGGTCGCTAAATTTGCAGAAAAACGTGCTGCTTTAAAAGCTGCTGGTGATTATACTGCATTGGATTTACTTCCTAAAAACGCTTCTCCTGTGCGTTTAAAGAACCGTTGTCAGTTAACTGGTCGCCCAAAAGGTTATATGAGATACTTTGGAATTTCTCGTGTAATTTTCAGAGATATGGCTTTAAATGGTAAAATACCAGGTGTTAAAAAAGCGAGTTGGTAAAATGCTCAAGCCCACATGGGAACTAAGCAATTAATTTTTGAACAGAATAATTAAAATAATATGGTAACTGATCCTATTGCAGATTTTTTAACAAGGATTCGTAATGCTCAAATGGCTGGTCATAGAATTGTTGAAATACCAGCTTCTAATTTAAAGAAGCGTATGACCGAAATTTTATATGAGCAAGGTTACATTTTGAAATATAAATTTGAGGACGATTCTAAGCAAGGTCTTATTAAGATAGCTTTGAAATATGACCCTACAAGTAAGCAACCTGCTATTCGTTCACTTGAAAGAGTAAGTAGACCCGGGTTACGTCAATATGCAAAACCTGCAGAAATCAAAAGAGTAATCAATGGCTTGGGTGTTGCTATTATTAGTACCTCTAAAGGTGTCTTAACTGACAAACAAGCTAAAGCTTTAAATGTTGGTGGTGAAGTTCTTTGTTACATTAGTTAATATATCGATAATTTAAGCCTTTAGTCGGGGCTGAAAACGATTTTTCATTTCATTTTAATTTATTCGACTATGTCTCGTATTGGAAAAAAGCCAATTGTAATACCTTCAGGCGTTACAATAACTGTAGGAAAAGATAATGTTGTTACTGTTAAAGGACCTAAAGGTTCTTTATCTACTCCCATTGATAGAGATATCAAAGCTGAAGTTGTTGGTAATGAGTTATTAATTACAAGACCTACTGATCAAATCCGTCACCGTGCCATGCATGGTTTATATCGTTCTTTAGTAAATAACTTGGTAACAGGTGTCACTGAAGGGTATAAAAAAGATTTAGAGTTGGTGGGTGTAGGTTATAAGGCAGCAAACACTGGCAATACTTTGGATTTAGCATTAGGATATTCACATAATATTATCTTCGAAATACCAAAAGAATTAAAGGTTAATACAGTTACTGAAAAAGGTAAAAACCCTATTATTTCTTTAGAGGGTATTGACAAACAATTAATTGGTCAAGTTGCTGCTAAGTTACGTAGCTTACGTAAGCCGGAGCCTTACAAAGGAAAGGGTGTTAAGTATGTTGGTGAAGTATTGAGAAGAAAAGCAGGTAAGGCCGCTGGTAAATAATTCTGTTAAAAATTTCCGGCAGAATCGGAAATTGAAAATCTTTATATATGAATAGTAAATTAGTTCAAAGACAAAAAATCAGATTCCGTATACGTAAAAAAGTTGCTGGAACTGCTGTAAAACCTCGTCTTTCAGTTTTTAGAAGTAATGCTGAAATCTATGCTCAATTAATTGATGATGATAATTCTGTAACATTAGCTTCAGCTTCATCTAGAGAAAAAGCAATCAGTGCCCAGAAAATTAATAAGGTAGAGAAATCGAAATTAGTTGGTTTGGCAATTGCTCAAAAAGCGAAAGATTTAGGTATTCTTACTTGTGTTTTTGATAGAGGTGGTAATTTGTATCATGGCAGAATCAAATCTGTAGCAGACGGTGCAAGAGAAGGTGGGTTACAATTTTAATTTCTTTTTACAACAATTAATATTTAGATAAATGTCTAAAATACTGGATAATAAAATAAAAGCGGGTGGCGACGTTGAGTTGAAAGAAAAGGTTG
Organism: Chitinophagaceae bacterium; assembly: GCA_051861445.1. Lineage (GTDB taxonomy): Bacteria > Bacteroidota > Bacteroidia > Chitinophagales > Chitinophagaceae > Parasediminibacterium. Next base: position 26,591 of record JBHYCS010000023.1, read on the forward strand.
TTGCCATTAATCGTGTTGTTAAAACAACAAAAGGTGGACGTACTTTCAGCTTTTCAGCTCTAGTAGTTGTGGGCAATGAGAGTGGTGTTGTTGGTCATGGTTTGGGTAAGGCAAAGGAAGTTCAAGAAGCAATTACTAAGGGAATTGAGGATGCTAAGAAGAACCTTGTTAAAGTTCCAATTAATCATGGTACAATCCCTCATGATCAATTAGCTAAAGCTGGTGCTGCTAAAGTTTTAATTAAACCTGCTGCACATGGAGCTGGTGTAATTGCAGGTGGTAGCATGCGTGCCGTTCTAGAGAGTGCAGGTATTACTGACGTTCTTGCAAAAAGTTTAGGTTCTGCAAATCCACACAACGTGGTTAAAGCAACTATAAAAGCTCTTGCTTTGTTAAGAGAACCAATTGGTGTATCAAAAACTCGTGGAATCAAACTAACAAAAGTATTTAACGGATAAATTTGAATTATATTCAAGTTTAAAATTTGTAACAATGGCTAAGATTAAAATAACTCAAATTAAAAGTGGCATTGACAGATCTGAGCGTCAGAAGCAAACATTAATTGCATTAGGGCTTAGAAAAGTTAACGCTTCTAAAGAAGTTGAAGCAACACCTCAAATATTAGGTATGGTAAATAAAGTAAGCCACTTAGTAAAAGTTGAAACTTTAGCTTAATTTCTATCAGCGAGGGGCTTGATACCCCGTAAGTTTAAAATCAAATTAAAATGAAATTACACAATCTAAAACCTGCAGAAGGTTCAGTACATAAAGAAAAAAGAATTGGTCGTGGTGAGGCTAGTGGTAAGGGTGGTACATCTACAAAAGGTAATAAAGGTAGTCAACAAAGAGCTGGTTACCAACGTAAAAACGCTCATGAAGGTGGTCAGATGCCAATTCAACGTCGTATTCCTAAACGTGGATTTAAAAATCCAAATCGTGTAGAATATGTTGTTTTTAACCTTGGTCAAATTGAGCAATTACAAGAAAAATATAGTTTGCCTGAATTTTCAATAGAACACCTTTACATTAATGGTTTAATTAGTAAAACTGACAAAGTAAAGGTTCTAGGAACAGGGGAGCTTAAATCAAAGCTGACATTTAAAGTAAACGCTCTAAGCACCAAAGCCAAAGAAGCAATTGAAGCTGTTGGTGGCAGCGTTGAAGTTATTCAATAAATTTAACGTAATTTGCCAGACGCATCAACGATGCGTCTTTTTTGGTTTTAGGGATTTAACATTTAACTCAAGTAATTCCAGTGAAAAAATTTATAGATACATTAAAGAACATTTGGACGATTGAAGAATTGCGTAGCAAAATAATCGTAACCCTTGCATTTGTATTTACTTACCGTTTAGGTACGCATATTGTTTTACCCGGTATTAATCCCAATTTGTTAGATGTTGCAAAAGCTTCTTCTAACAATGGTTTACTAGGGTTGTTTGATACTTTTGCAGGTGGGGCTTTCTCACAAGCATCTATCTTGGCATTAGGTATTATGCCTTACATTTCTGCTTCTATTTTCATGCAATTAATGAGCATTCTTGTTCCTCAATTACAAAAAATTCAAAAAGAAGGAGATAGTGGTAGAAAAAAAATCAACCAATGGACTCGATATCTTACAATTATTGTAACGATATTTCAAGCTGGTGCTTATGTAGCCTACTTGAAAAGTCCTAATTATGCAGAAGCATTGATTCCTTCCTATGCTCCTTTCTTTACATTTTCAACTATTATCACATTAACTGCTGGAACTTTGTTTGTAATGTGGTTGGGTGAAAAAATTCAAGATAAGGGTTTGGGAAATGGTACTTCTATTATAATTATGGTTGGTATTTTGGCTCGTTTACCACAATCGATTATCCAAGAATTTTCAGCCAAAGGTGAAAAAGCAGGTGGTGGTTTATTAGAGTTTTTACTTGAGATTGCTATTCTTGTCTTTATTATAATGGGATTAATTATCTTAGTTCAAGGTGTTAGGAAAATACCTGTAAACTATGCTAAACAAATAATTGGTAATAGACAATTTGGTGGAGCAAGGCAGTTTTTACCTGTTAAAGTAAATAGTGCAGGTGTTATGCCTATTATTTTTGCACAAGCAATTATGTTTTTACCAACTTTAGTATCTTTTACTAATTTAGAATCTACAAAAGGTTTTGTACAAATTTTTAGTGATCACAGTAACTTTTGGTACATGGTAATTTACTCTGTAATGGTAATTGGATTTACTTTCTTATACACAGCTTTAATTTTTAATCCAAAGCAAATTGCAGAAGATTTAAAAAGAAACAATGGTTTTGTTCCAGGAGTAAAACCTGGACAGCCTACTGCTGATTATATTGGAGCTATTATGGATAAAATTACTTTACCTGGTGCTATATTTTTAGCATTGGTAGGTATTATGCCTGGTTTTGCTCAACGTTTAGGAGTTACTCAAGGATTTAGTACTTTCTTTGGTGGAACAAGTTTATTAATTATGGTTGGTGTTGTGTTAGATACTTTACAACAAATTGAAACTTATTTATTAATGCGTCAATACGATGGATTAATGAGTAGTGGTAGAGTACAAGGACGTCAAAATACCGTTAGCACTTCGGCTATTTAATTTGTTTTTTCAAATTATACATATAAACCTGTTGGGTAATTCTAACAGGTTTTTTATTTGTATGTAATCGATCTTTAGTTTTAATTATTACATTATTAATTATGAGTCATTTTAGAAATATGGTTTTTTATAAAACAGATGCTGAGGTTGCTTTAATGCAACATGCAGCACAATTGGTTAGTAAAACTTTAGCTGAAGTTGCAGCTATGATTAAACCAGGTGTTACAACTTTAGAAATAGACAAATTGTGTGAAACATTTGTAAAAGATCATCAAGCAGTTCCATCTTTTTACAATTATAAAAGTAGCTATCCATTTAATATTTGTGCAAGCGTAAACGATGTGGTGGTACATGGTTTTCCGAATAAAACACCTATTAAAGATGGTGATATTGTGAGCATAGATCTTGGTGTAATTTTAAAAGGATGGCATGGCGATCATGCTTATACATTTATGGTTGGTGAAGTAGATGATGCCGTTCAACAATTAGTAAATGTTACCAAAGAAAGTTTATATAAGGGTATTGAAAAAGCAATTGTAAACAATAGAATTGGTGATATTGCTTTTGCCATTCAAGAACATACAGAAAAGAAGCACAAGTACGGTGTTGTGAGAGAATTGGTTGGTCATGGGTTAGGTAGAAGCTTACATGAAGATCCACAAGTACCAAACTATGGTACAAGAGGGAGTGGTATGAAGTTGAAAGAAAATCTTGTATTGGCAATAGAACCTATGATAAATATGGGTGTGAAAGATGTTTTTACAGATGAAGATGGATGGACTGTTAAAACAAAAGATGGAAAGCCTTCTGTACATTTTGAACATGATGTTTGTGTGAAAAAAGGAAAAGCACTTATCTTGTCTGATTACAGTGTTATTGAAGCGGCTGAAAAAGCCAATGTTCACTTAACGTCATCAAAAGTAATTACCTTTTAAAAATACATCCATTTATATGCATGTAATAAATGCATCCAAACAATTACAAAAGCTTCATTTAGTTGTTGTGGGTGGAGGTGCAGCAGGTTTTTTTTGTGCTGTAAACGCAGCAAGGTTAAATCCATATTTAAAAGTTACTATCGTTGAAAAAAGTAGCAAACTATTAAGTAAGGTTAAAATTAGTGGCGGTGGAAGATGTAATGTTACACATGCATGTTTTGATATTGTAGATTTAGTTAAGAAATATCCAAGAGGTGAGCGTTTTTTAAAAAAAGCTTTTCATTGGTTTAACACACAGCATACAATAGATTGGTTTAACGAAAGGGGTGTTGAATTAAAAACGGAGGCCGATGGTCGCATGTTTCCAACTACCGATAGTTCTCAAACAATCATTAATTGCTTATTAAGTGAGGCTGATAAATACAAAGTGAATGTTGTAACGAATTACAACGTTGAAACAATACAAAGGCTAAATAATAAATGGCAACTCAGTAATAAAGATAACACGCTAGAAGCCGATTTTTTATGTGTTGCTAGTGGTGGCTTTCCGAAACTTGAACAATTCAATTGGTTGCAGTTTTCTAATCATACCATCATAGCTCCTGTACCTTCATTGTTTACTTTCAATGTTCCTAATAATACTATTACACAGTTAATGGGAATTAGTTTCTCTAATGTTCAGGTAAAAATTGTAGGTTCTAAATTACTATCGTCTGGGCCTTTTTTAATTACACATTGGGGTTTTAGTGGGCCAGCTGTACTTCGATTATCTGCTTTAGCAGCTAGAGAATTGGCGGAAAAAGCCTACCAATTTACCATTCTAATTAATTGGTTGGGCGATGTAAGCGAACAATTGCTAAGAGAACAGTGGACAGGTATACGCATGGAATGGAAATCACAAAAAATACATGGAAAAAATCCTTTTGGCTTGCCTCAACGATTTTGGCAATATTTAGTTCACTTAATTGGTATTCCTGAACAACTGAATTGGTCAGATATTACAAACCAACAACAAAACAAGTTAATAACCATGCTTACTGCTTATTCTTGTACTGTTTCTGGTAAAACAACTTTCAAGGAAGAATTTGTAACTGCAGGTGGCATTGATGTGCAGGAAATTGATGTTAATACAATGGAAAGTAAAAAGCAACAAAATTTATTTTTTGCAGGTGAAATTTTGAATATCGACGGAATTACAGGTGGATTTAACTTTCAAAATGCTTGGACTACTGGTTTTATATCCGCTAAATCAATTGCAACAAAAAGCCTTGAAATGTAATCACTTCAAGGCTTTTTTATTTAGTCAACAACACAAAATGGCTTACTATTAATCGTTGTTTCCTAAATCTCTTAAAAAACGAACATGTGCCCAAACTGCCTTACGCATAGTTGGATATTCAATATATTGTAACTGATAATCTCTGCAAACATTCTTAACAATTTCACTAATTGCAGGGTAATGTACATGAGAAATTTTGGGGAACAAATGATGTTCTATTTGAAAATTTAATCCACCCACCAACCAACTGATTAGTTTATTTTTTGTAGCAAAATTGGCTGTCGTTTTTATTTGATGTGCTGCAAATTCGTCTGGAAGTTTATTGCTTGTTTCATCTGCAAGTGGAAAAGCAGTATGTTCAACAGTATGTGCCAACTGAAAAACAATACTTAAAGTAAATCCTGCTACCATACTCATTACTAAAAAGCCAACCAACCAATTTAGCCAACCAAGCATCATAATTGGTATTACAATAAATGCTGCCGTATGATACACTTTTACGCTCCAAAAAGTTAAATGGTTTTTAATACTCATTTTCTTTAAACGAATACTACCAATTTTTTGGGTAAAATATTTTTTGTAATCGGTAAAAAACATCCAAAACATGTATAACAACATATACAAAAACCAAAAGTAAAAGTGTTGAAACTTATGCATTTTCAATCTTTTTTGTGTAGGTGCCATTCTCATAAAAACACCTATTTCAATATCATCATCAACGCCAGCTACATTGGTGTATGAGTGATGTATCATATTGTGTTTCATATTCCACATAAAATGATCTGCACCTAATAAGTTGATAGAAGTAGCAGCAATTTTATTCAATAATTTTTTATTGCTAAAGCTACCATGGCTGCCATCATGCATTACGTTGAAACCAATTCCAGCAACTAAACCACCCATCAACACACATTCAAAAATGGCAAGATACCAAACAGGTGTAAAAAAAATTAAATGAATATATACCAACACCAAAGCCACAATCATGCTCAGTGCTTTGATAAATAAGTTACGATTGCCGGTAGCTAAAATGCCTTTTTCATCAAAATATTGCTGAACTCGTTTTTTTAATTCGTTGTGTAGAGATGAGTGTGATGGCGTAGCAAACTTTGGCGTTAGTGAAGAAGTTGATGACATAAATACTTGTTAATCAATAATAAAGCACAAAATAAGGACAAATACAATTAGTGTGGATGTTAATTTTTAAAAATGACAATCTGTTTACGTTATGGCTTTGTTTTATTGTATTAATAGAATAGAATAATTTTTAAAAAACAGTTACCAATCCATTGTTTGTTTACAAAATCAATACCCTATTGTACATTTCCACACAAGTAGAATAAATAAAAGCACATTGTTATATAATTTTTGATTTAGTTTGAACGTTGAAGTATTGTACTTGTGTTTATTGATTTTGTTTTTCGGAATCACCTGCTTCAATTTTACAATGCTATGCAACAGACCAAAGAAATTAATGCACTTTTTACACTAATCGATGATCCTGATCAAGAAGTATTTTCTACGGTTTCTAATAGAATTGTAGATTTTGGAAAAGCAATTATTCCCAATTTGGAAAATCTTTGGGAAAATACCATGAGTGAAGAAGTGCAAGAACGTATCGAAAAATTAATACACAAGCTGCACTTTACCGATTTAGTGAACGATTTTACAGAATGGAAAAATAGCCCTTACAACGATTTATTATTTGGTGCTTTATTGGTGGCTAAATTTCAGCAACCAGATTTGTTAACAACACCTGTATTACAAGATATTGAAAAAATAAGACGCAATGTTTGGCTTGAATTGAATAGCTTTTTAACCCCATTAGAACAAGCCAACGTTTTAAGCAGCATTTTATACAACTATTATAATTTAAAAGGTGCAGAAGTTACCTACGATAAAAAAGAAGAATTTTTAATTCATACAGTTTTAGCCAATAAAAAAGGCAATGCGTTAACAAACGGCATTATTTACCAAGTAATGTGTGAGCTGCTAGATATTCATGCAAAAATTATCAGTATACCCAAACAATTCATTATTGCATTTTATCATTCCGATTATAATCCAGATACATATATTGGTCATCCACAAAACAAAATTCACTTTTTTGTAGATGCATCTAGTGGCAATGCTTATTCACATGCAGATATTGAAGGCTATTTTAAACGAATAGATGTTGCACCACACCCTAGTTATTACAAGCCATTAAATCACAAACGTACTATTCAAATTTTATTAGAAGAATTAAGCAAGTGCTATTACCATCAAGCAGAAGAATTGCAACAACAAGAGTTGTTACAATTAGCTGCTTTACTAGATTAACTATTTACTGTTTTATTTAAGATTATCCTTTATTAGCAAGTTGCCCACAAGCGGCATCAATATCTTTTCCTCTACTTCTACGTAGTCTTGCATTTACTCTATTTTTATCTAAATAATTCATAAACTCGTTTACAACTTCTTCCTCTGGTTTGTAAAATTTAAACGCATCAATGGTGTTGTATTCAATAATATTTACCAAATCTGCTGGTACTTGACGATAAATTTTTATCAATTCTTCCGCATCCTTTTGGGTATCGTTAAAACCTTTAAACAAAATATATTCAAACGTAATTTCATTACCTGTTTGTTTATAAAAATAGTTCAAGGCTTCAATTAATGCTTCAATATTGTTGCTTTCGTTTATCGGCATTATCTCGTTACGCTTTTTATCGTTTGCAGCATGTAACGATAAGGCTAGTTTAAAACGTACTTTATCATCGCCCAAATGTTTAATTTGCTTTGCAACACCTGCTGTAGATACAGTTATGCGTTTCGGACTCATAAATAATCCATCTTCAGCGGTAATGCGTTCTATGGCTTTTAATACATTTTTATAGTTCAGCAATGGTTCTCCCATTCCCATAAAAACAATATTGGTAAGCTTGCTTTGATGCACTTTTTCACTTTGCTCATTTATTAAAACAACTTGGTCGTAAATTTCATCGTAAGTAAGGTTTCTTCTTTTTTCCATATAACCTGTAGCACAAAATTTACAGCTTAAACTGCAACCAATTTGTGAAGAAACACAAGCTGTTTTTCTATCTTTTGTAGGTATTAATACGCCTTCAATTAAATGATTGTCAACCGTTTTAAATCTACTTTTTACGGTGCCATCTTCACTATATTGACTGGTTTCTACCACCAATGCAGGTAGTGTAAATTCGGCTTCTAACTTGGTTCTTAAGTCTTTACTCAAGTTGGTCATGTCTGCAAAACTATGGGCATGTTTTTGCCATAACCATTCATGTACCTGCTTTACTCTAAATTTTTTTTCACCAATACTTTCGAAATAATTGGTTAATTCATCTAACGATAAATGACGAATGTTTTTTTGTGTTGCCATTGGGCAAAGGTATTACAGCAATGGGAGAGATTATATCTTTATTTTTGATGGAAGATATTTGTTTGCCATTTTAAGAAAATGAAACTGTACAATATGCAATCTGCCTATATAATTGATGCCGTAAGAACACCTATTGCTAGATATGGAGGAAAATTAAGTACCATAAGACCAGACGATTTATTGGCACTTGTGATAAAAAAATTAGTAGAAAGAAATCAATCTATCGATTGGGCGGTTTTGGAAGATGTAATTGCTGGTGCAGCCAACCAAGCAGGAGAAGACAATAGAAATGTAGCAAGAATGGCTGCTTTATTGGCTGGATTACCTGTTTCTGTGGCAGGAAATACAGTAAATAGATTGTGTGGAAGTGGAATGCAAGCCATTATGGATGCTGCAAGAGCAATTATGTGTAAGGAAGGATTACTATATATAGCTGGTGGTGTAGAAAGTATGACAAGGGCTCCGTTTGTAACCGCAAAAAGTGAAGGCAGTTTTGCCAGAAAAATAGAAACTTTTGACTCTACCATTGGTTGGCGATTTACCAATAAAAAATTAGCTGCTCAATATTATCCATACAGCATGGGAGAAACGGCAGAAAATGTAGCGAAACAATGGAATATTTCTAGAGAGGCACAAGATATTTTTGCTGTAGAATCGCAACAAAAATATGCAGCAGCATTTCGTACAGGAAAATGGAATGATGAAATGGTGGCTGTAGAAATTTCTGAAAATAAAGAACCTTCTTTGTTTGATAAAGATGAACACCCAAGAGAAACATCGCTTGAAAAACTAGCCGCTCTTAAACCTGCATTTATAAAAGATGGAACAGTTACCGCAGGAAATAGTAGTGGTATTAATGATGGTGCTGCTGCCGTTTTACTAGCAAGTGAAGAAGCTGTAAAATTATTCAATCTACAGCCTATGGCAAGAGTGGTAAGTATGGCTGTAGCAGGTGTAGACCCTTCTATTATGGGAATTGGTCCTGTAGCTGCAACGGAAAAAGTATTGAAAAGAGCAAATATTTCGGCTCAAGATATTTCTTTAATAGAATTAAATGAAGCATTTGCTGCACAAGCATTGGCTTGTATTAAAGATTTAGAACTAAATAATGACAGTATTAATGTAAATGGAGGAAGTATAGCAATTGGGCATCCATTAGGCTGTAGTGGAACAAGAATTTCTACAACATTGGTACATGAAATGAAACGTAGAAAATCAAAATATGGTTTAGCAACAATGTGTGTAGGTGTTGGTCAAGGCACTGCAATATTGTATGAAGGGTTGTGATAAATACAGAAGCTGTGTTGAAATAAGATACCGAAGTATTCAATTTTAATCATTGTTAAAAAAATGCTACTACTGGTTAAGATAAGCCAGCGACCATTCAAGAAAAAGCTGCTACCAGTTAAGATAAGCCAGCGACCACCTAAGAAATAGCTGCTACCAGTTAATGTAATGCAGCGACCACCTAAGAAATAGCTGCTACCGGTTAAGGTAAGCCAGCGACCACCTAAGAAATAGCTGCTACCGGTTAAGGTAAGCCAGCGACCACTTAAGATATAGCTGCTACCAGTCAAAATAATTCATCGACCATTCAAGAAATAGCAGCTATAAGTGTAAGTGAATTTTAGGTGGGTAAAAAATCATTTGTAATACACTTCATCTAAATAAAACAAACCATCTTGTTTTTTCCAATACCAAAATCTTTTTTTATAAATGCAATAAATGCCTTTAGCACTTTTTTGGGTATATATGTCTGATACATAAATAATTTTTGGTGGAATCATTTTATATCTAAAATTTAAATTGGCCTTTTGCTCTGGTGTAAATGCCCTTGCAATGGTAGTATAATCAGCATGTACTTGAGCATTTGCAGGTAATTTATCGGCAGGCGTTACTATTTTTCCGTTAGCATCTATCACAATTATGGCAACAGCATTGAATGTGGTTGAAGTTGGTTTGTTGGGCAAAACAGTTGTGGCAGTATATTTTGTGGTAATCATTTTGGGTGGTGTAGCTATTTTTTTCCCCTCTTTGGTAGGTACTGTTTTACGGCTACATGCACTCAGTAGCGATAATAATATGAAGAAATAAATAATTTTATGCATGTTGAACAATTGGTAAAAATGATGCCAATTATTTTGTTACTTTCACGAATAATCAAATTCTTTAACCGAAATTCTATTTTGTATGATGAAATACATTTGTTTTTTAGCAGCATTTATTTTGTTTACAACGGCTATTCAAGCCCAAGATTCTACAGCAGCACAATTAGCAGGAAAATATAAATTTCCTGATGGAAGCGTAATTGCAGAAGTAACAGTAGTGTACGAAAATGGAAGTTTAATGATGAACGCTTCTGTTGGTAGTTCTGTTTTAGAAAAAGAAGCCGAAGATGTGTATAATATTGTTGCTTTTCAAGGGAAGGCTGTTTTTAAAAGAGATGCCAATAAAAAAGTAATTGGTGTAAGTATTAATGCAATGGGCTATCAATTAGAAGGAACAAAAGAACAACCAACATTTCAGTGGCATTTTTCAAAACAACAACCACAAAATGGTTATTTAGCTTTCATAAACAGTAATTTTAATAAATAACCTATATTTCTAAAGAAGACAGTTAGTTGTACTTGCTATTGTTGTATTCATTTTGGTGAAACAATTTGTATTCTTTTATTGTAAAAGCAGCAACTGAAACTAATTTTTGTCTATTTTAGAGGGATAAATATTACCCCTGCATGACAGAAGAATCCATAATAAAAGGCTGTTTGCAAAAAGATCCACTTGCACAAAGAGAATTGTACAATCAATTTAGCTCTAAAATGTTGAGTGTATGCTATCGATTTGCACAAAACAGAGAAGATGCTGAAGACATGTTGCAAGAAGGGTTGGTAAAAGTATTTTCTCAAATACATACTTTTCAAAACAAAGGAGCTTTTGAAGGTTGGATTCGTAGAATTATTGTACATACTTGTATCAACTTTTTAAAGCGAAACAAAAAATTCAGCGATCATGTTGATATTGAAAACGCTTTTTATCTGCAGGTGAAGGAAGAATCTATTGCCTCTATTATGCAAGCAAAACAGGTAATTGATTGTATTCGTTTATTACCTATTGGTTACAGAACCGTTTTAAATTTATATGCTATAGAAGGGTATAGCCATAAAGAAGTAGGAGAGTTATTAGATATTGGAGAAAGCACAAGCAGAAGCCAATATACAAGAGCAAAAGTGATGTTAGAAAATATTTTGATTCAAAAGAAAATTATTGAGCAGCCCTCAAAAAAATTCAATCAATTGGCTATTGTTAAAAAGTAGTGTTGATTTATTTATGCCATGAAAGAAGAATTTGACATACCAGAATTTGAACAGTTTTTGCAAGATGAGGTAAACAACCATAAGTTATACCCCTCAGATGCTGTTTGGGATAAAATTGCTAAAGAAATTCAACCCAAAAAATCTTGGCCTGCACTTTCTATTATTGCTTTTTTAATTGTGGGTGCACTAACAATTACTACTCTTTTAAATTATCCTGCAGAAAATATTTTAGCCAAACTACAATTTCAAGATAGCTTATACAAACTGCAAATACAACAGCATCAGCAATCTATTCAAGAACATACCAATGATAATTTAGAAAAAAGAACAGCTATTGCCAATATTACTGCCAAAACATTGGCAGATATACATCAAAAAAAGATTGCTAATAGTGCAGTAATATCAGCAGACACAAAAACAACACAAGAAGATGAAATTGCAGTTGTAACCAATACTTCAACAGACAAACAAAATACAACTCAAACTTCTGAAAAAATTAGCTTATACAGCGAATTGTTGTTGCAACAAACGCAAAATTTGCAACGCAATATGCAAGAACAAGCATCAAATTCAACTTATGTTGTAGAAGAAAATGCGGTTCCTAAATTAGACACACTTTTTGTACGTGAAACCGATCAAATGGTAAACAATATTCGGTTACAATCGAAAGAACTCTCGAAAAATAACAATAGCAAAATCGCCTTACTTCGTAAAAAACTATCGTCTACCAAAAAATGGAGTTACGAAATATACACAACACCATCAGTTAGCTATAGAAAATTAGAAGACGATAAAGAAAGAAACAATTTTATTCCAACCAATCCTAATGCACCATTAGCACCCAATATTACCAATTCTGTAAACAATTTAGTGCGTCATAAACCAGCTTTAGGTACTGAAATTGGTCTAGGATTTATTTATGAAGCCTCTCCAATAATTAATATAAAAGCAGGCTTACAATTCAATATCAGGCAATACTATATCGACGCATTTAAATCGTCAGGTGTAGCAACTTTTGCCATTATTCAAAACAATCGCCTCGATTCTTTATCTGTATATACAAGATATGGAAACAATGCAGGAAATATTGAAACGATGCTAGATAACAAGCTATATCAATTGTCGATTCCTGTTGGAATAGAATTAAAATTATTGCAAGGAAAACGTTTTGGTATTAATACCGGCTTTTCTATTCAGCCAACACTTACGTTGAATAAAAATGCCTACATTATTTCTACCGATTATAAATATTATGCTGATGCAGAACCATTTTTTAGACAGTTTAACATCAATTCAAGTGTAGATGTAAACATTAGTTACCAATTTAAACGTAAGAAAATTTATATTGGTCCACAAATTCGCTACCAACATTTACCTACCTACAGCGATTTATATCCGATTAAAGAATTTAGATGGGATTATGGCGTAAGAATTGGTATTGTTCAACCATTCTAAACAATTACTTGATTTTTATACGTATTGATTAGATAGTTTTGCAACATGAAATTATTGTCTGTACTGCTTTTATTCGTTATGCCCTTTGTGGTTGCATGTAGCAATGTAAACCAACAACAGCCTCAACAAAATACGGCAGATACTACTACTTTTTTTGATGTACATACTTTTTTCAAAAACGAAATTCAACAAGTTCAAACAACACCTTATTTTATTTATTCCATTTTTACAAATAACAATCAACAAAAAGATTCTACTGTTATTGGCAATAAAGATTTTGCCGCTATAGCAAATGAATTTGCCCAAATAGATATTCGTTCTACAAACATCAGAAGTGCTTATGTAGAAAACGCTTTTAACGATTTAACTACAAAAAGTGTAACATTAAATTACAGTACCAACAGAGCCGATTTACCCATTAAAAGCATCGATGTATTGTTAGATAATGAAAAAAATACAGTGAAACGAATTTTTGTAAAATCTATTCAAGACAATGCAGATTCTAGCATTATCAAACAATACAGTTGGAAGGCTGGTAAAAGTTTTTTAATTACCACAACCATTCTTACAAAACAAGGAACAAAGTACACCAACCAACGTTATGTAAACTGGAACGAATAAAGTATTAACCCATTTTGCCAGATTACAAATGACACAAGAACAATTTCAGCAAATTGCACATACAATACCTCATGAACCAGGTATTTATAAATATTACGACGAATCGCATACACTTTTATATGTTGGCAAAGCAAAAAGTCTTAGAAAACGGGTAGGTTCTTATTTTTCAAAAGCGTTTACAAGTTATAAAACACATGAATTGGTACAACGAGTTGCTACCATAGAGTTTACCATTGTAGATAGCGAACAAGATGCTTTTTTACTTGAAAATGCATTGATAAAAACCTATCAGCCCAAGTTTAATATCAATCTAAAAGACGATAAAACATATCCTTATATCGTTATTAAAAAAGAAACATTTCCTCGTATTTTTCTCACACGCTCAAAATACAATGATGGTTCAGAATATTTGGGGCCATTTACTTCAACAGGAAAGGTAAGAGAGCTAATTACTTTTATTAAACAATACATTCCTTTACGTACTTGTAAACTACCCTTAACAGAAGCCAACATTCAAAAAGGCAAGTTTAAGGTTTGTTTAGAATATCACTTAGGAAATTGTAAAGGACCATGTGAAGGGCTACAAACCTTACAAGATTACAACGATGGTATTCAACAAATGAGAGATTTATTGAAGGGAAATTTGGGTTCTGTTATTCAAAAATACAAAGCAGCTATGCAAGCTCATGCTGCCTCAATGGAATTTGAAAAGGCAGAAATGATGCGTAAAAAAATAGAACATCTCGAAAATTACCAAGCTAAAAGCGTAATAGTAAGCAAACATTTAACCAATGTAGATGTGTTTTCGATTTTAAAAGACGAACAAATTGCTTATGTAAACTATTTAATGGTACAAAATGGCACTATCGTTCAAACACATACTGTTCAATTAGAAACACAATTAGACGAAACAGAAACCGAAGTATTAAGCTTTGCAATTCACAATTTAAGGCAGCAATTCAATAGTATCAGCAACGAAATTATTGTTCCTTTTGAAGTAGAAATTGCCAATCAAGAATGTGTAATTACCATACCAAAAGCAGGCGATAAAAAGAAATTATTGGATTTGTCTTTGAAAAATGTAAACTATTATCAAGATGAAATTCGGAAAAAGAAAATATTGCATTTAGAAGGAAAATCTGATTGGGAAAAGAAAAATGTATTGTACGAATTGCAGCAATATTTTCAAATGGATGTTGCACCTATTCATATCGAATGCTTCGATAATTCTAACTTTCAAGGAAGCTATCCTGTAAGTGCTATGGTTTGTTTTTTAGATGGAATGCCAAGCAACAAAAACTATCGACATTACAATGTAAAAACAGTTGAAGGCATTAATGATTTTGCCACGATGAAAGAAGTGGTTTATAGGCGTTATAAACGATTATTGGCAGAAGAAAAATCGTTACCTCAATTGGTAATTATTGATGGTGGAAAAGGACAATTAAGCAGTGCCATGGAAGCCATAAAAGAATTGAATATTGTGGGTAAAATGGTAGTGGTAGGATTGGCAAAAAATGAAGAAGAAATCTTTTTTCCAGGTGATAGTGAATCGCTGAAATTACCATGGGATAGCGATAGCTTAAAACTAATTAGACGAATTAGAGACGAAGTGCATCGATTTGGAATTACCTTTCATAGAAACAAACGTAGCAAAGGAACTTTTAAAAACGAATTAGAAGACATTAAAGGAATTGGTAAGCAAACCGCTACTGATTTGTTAAAGGCTTTTAAGTCGGTAAAAAATATTCAAACAAAATCAGAAGCAGAAATTGCAGCCATAATTGGGCTAGCAAAAGCCAAATTAATCACTGCTTATTTTCAAGAAAACAAAACAATACAAACTGCATCTTAAACCTAGATTTTAAATTGTATGGATTATATTAATATTGGAAAAATAGTAGCCACTTTTGGTGTGCAAGGAGAGCTTATTTTAAAACATGCATTAGGTAAAAAATTGGTACTTAAAGGTGTAGAAGCCATTTTTATAGAAGAATTAAAAGCTAGCTATTTACCGTACTTTTTAAAAACTTCAAAAGCAAAAAATACCGACGAAACGTATTTACAAATAGATGCAGTTACAACTAAAGAACAAGCTCAAAAATTAGTGGGCAAACAAGTTTGGTTGTTAGATGCTGATTTTAGAAGATTGGCTGGCAATAACAGTCCTATTTCTTTACTTGGCTTTCAATTATTTAATGAAGGCGAAGCCATTGGTATTATTGAAGAAGTAATAGAACAGCCACATCAAATTCTTCTAAAAATTACGTATAAAGGCAATGAAGCACTTATTCCTTTTCATGAAGAAACAATGGACGGCATTGATCGGAAAAAGAAAGAAGTACATGTAGTTTTACCCGATGGATTGCTAGAAATTTATAGCAGTTAAATTGGTTACTCAAAATCTGTGTACAACAAATATTTTCTTCTAATTTTCTTAAATGCATCAATTGCAGGTTGCCAACTTGCCCTAATTTCTTGTTCGCTTTTACCTGCTTTTATTTGTTCCATCAAATTGCTGTTTCCTGCAAGTTTGTTAAAGAAAAAGTCGGTTGGTTTTCCACTTTTGGGCTGAAGAAAAAATGAATCTTTAGCTGGAAAAAGTGAGTAAGCTTTTAATAAATAAGACAGTTGAATTTGTGTAGGTGGGTTTTGCAATGCGTCTTTATCTGATTGGTGAATATTCCAACCATAACAAAGTTTATTTTTAAGCTTAGGTTCTTTTGCTCCATCTCTACTTGTAGGTGTAAAAGCAAACAAGTTATTGGGTAATGCAGGATGACCAAAAATGCTAAATGGATGGTCGGTTCCTCTGCCTTCACTCAAAACAGTTCCCTCAAAAAAACAAGTAGATGCATAGTTGTAAATACTAGCCAAATCAGGTAAATTAGGTGATGGCTTAATGGGTAGAATATACTTGCTTTTGTGGTTATAGTTTTTACATTTAACAACGGTAAGTTTAAAGTTTGTTTTTTTCTCTTCAAAGCCCAACATTTCTCCCAAAGAAGTAAGATTGTCTTGTTTACGAATATATTTCCAGTCAAGCATTTTTTCACCAATTAGCATTTTGGCATATTCACCCATTGTCATTCCATAAACAATAGGTATAGGTTGCATGCCTACAAAACTTTTAAAAGCAGTATCTAAAACAGGGCCATCTACATAAAATCCATTGGGGTTAGGTCTGTCTAAAACAATCAATGGCTTGTTAAATACAATAGCACTTTCAATGAACTCTTGTAGCGATGAAATAAATGTATAAAAACGTGTTCCTACGTCTTGAATATCGAACAATAAAATGTCTACATCTTTTAAATCTTCGGCATTTGGTTTTCTTTTTTTACCATACAACGATACTACGGAAATGCCTGTGGCTTTGTCTATATAATTATCAATTTTTTCACCAGCATCAGCAGTTCCTCTAAAACCATGTTCTGGTCCAAATGCTTTGGTTATGGTAATCCCTAATTTTTGTAAGCTATCTACTAAATGCGTTTCACCAATTGTAGCAGTGTGATTGGCAAAAATGCCTACTCTTTTTCCTTTTAAAAGCGGTAAGTATTCACTAGTTTGATAAGCACCTGGCAAAACTGTAGCAACTTTTTTTGGGTGAGAATTATGGGCAATTTGAGCCTTTGCACCGATAAAAAAAAGCATAAAGCAATATATAAATAAATATTTCATAGCGTTAATTGAATGGTTGTAACATAATATCACACCTGCAATATATTATTATTTGCAACAAATAATGCGGCTTTTTGCAGTTTTTGGTTTTCCTACTTCTGTTCTTTTACGTGAAAGAAAATTGAAGTACTTGTTTATCAATTATTTAATGTTCAATTACTTTCTCTAACATTTTCCTAATTATAACCAATAATTTGTTAAATTTGAAATGATGATAAATAAATGGCAATACGTTATTTATCTTTTATTTTGCAACAGCATTATTTAAAATACTTGTATGAAAGCATTTGGTAAATCATATGTAACTATATTTCTTCTAGCACTGATTTGTTTTTTCATTGGATGTAAAAAAAGTACAAGTGGCGGAAACACCCCACCACCTGTAGCAGAAGTGGAAGAAAACATTGTGTTTACCATAAATCCAGACCCTGGCACAAGTCTTCAACCTGTAACAGGTGCAACACATAATGTAACAGTAACGGTAACATCTAAAATGCCGAGTAAAGGTATAGACGCCGTTGTTGATGTAAGAAGAGAAAGTGATCAAGGTGTGGTTTTTAATCAAATGCTAACATTAGCAACGAATAGCTTTACAACCACAATAACAGGTTTGGTGCAAGGTGTGGTTTGTAAGGCAACTATTACACTCAACTCTAAAGGTACTACAACCAATACTGCAACCAAGAGTTTTACTTTGGCAAGAAAATAGACTTTATTTGTTTGTGCAACAAACGTTTTTGAATGTTTCAAAATATTAAAGCTTATTATCAAAACATTATTCCTCATTTAACCAATGAAGAATGGATGGTTTTAGAAGAAAGATTGCTGGTAAAAACTTTTAAGAAAGGAGATTGTATTGTAAAGCAAGGTGATGTTTGCAACTATGTTTATTACATTGAAAAAGGATTTTGCCGATTTCATAAAGTTGTAAATGGAAAAGAAATTTCTACAGGCTTTATTGGTGAAAATGAATACGTTTCTGCTTACGATAGCTTTTTAACTAGAAAACCTGCTTTTGAAAATCTAGATGCATTAGAAGATACAGAAATGCACATGCTTAGTTTCGATGATATGCAGTTTTTGTACAAACATTTTCCTGTGTATCAATTGTTTGGAAGAATAATGGCAGAAATTTTATTTATTTGGATAACAGAACGCTCAAATGCTTTGTTATTACTTACTCCAGAACAACGTTATCAACGAATGATTGACAACGAATCAAGATTGTTACAACGAATTCCTCAATACATGTTGGCATCTTATATTGGTGTTACTCCAGAACATTTAAGCAGAATTCGAAAAAAGAAATCTGCCAAGCCCATTGACATTTATCAATAAATATTCTTCATTGCTGCATATTGATATTTATCAATCAAAATTGAAAAAAGAAATTTCATGTTTGCATCGAAAATAATTTATAGCAAGCATGAAATCAGTTTTATTATTCTTATGTTTTTATTTTGTAGGGGTTGTTTCTTTTGCCCAGAACAATACACAAGTAGTAAAAGGTATTATTACCGATAAAACCAGCGAAAAACCTTTAGTTGGTGCAAACATTACAGTTTCTAACGGAAAACAATTTACCACTATATCTAACAATAATGGTTTGTATATTTTAAAAAATATTGCAAGTGGTAGGGTTACAGTTATGGTAACTATGATTGGGTATAAAACAGCAATTATTCCAGAAGTATTGGTAACTGCAGGTAAAGAAGTAATAATAGACGTTGCTTTAGAACAAGAAATTAAAACCCTAAACGATGTAACCGTTACATCTAGCAAAATAAAAAAAGGCAATGCCACTAATGAGTTTGCAGGCTCAAGCAGCCGTAGTTTTAGTATGGAAGAAGTTACTCGTTTTGCAGGTGGAAGAAACGATCCTTCTAAATTGGTTAGTAGTTTTGCAGGCGTAATTTCAAGTAGCGATAGCCGCAACGATATTGTGGTACGTGGCAATTCACCTACAGGTGTTCTTTGGCGTTTAGAAGGTATTCCAACAGCTAGTCCAAACCATTTTGCAACAGCTGGTACAACAGGTGGTCCTGTTTCTGCACTCAATACCAATGCTTTAAAAACATCTGATTTTTATACAGGAGCTTTTCCGGCAGAGTATGGCAATGCAAATGCTGCAGTTTTTGATATTCAATTAAGAACTGGAAATACTGATAAGCATGAAAAAACGGTACAACTGAATTTATTTTCTGGTTTAGAATTAATGTTAGAAGGCCCTTTAAGTAAACAAAAAAATGGGGCTTCTTACATGATTGGTTATCGCTATTCATTTGTTCAAATAGGTCAAAGTTTAGGAATCAATGTAGGTACAAGTGCTGTTCCTAAATACCAAGATTGGGTATACAATATTCAATTCGCAAAATCCAAAGCAGGTAAGTTTAGCTTGTTTGGAATGGGTGGAATAAGTAGTATTAATTTTGTTGGAAAAGATACCGATACAACAGATTTTTATAGTAGAACAGACCAAGATGCTGATGTAAAAAGCAATCTATTTGTTTTTGGAGCAAAACACACCATCGATGTTGGAAAAAAATCTTTTATCAGAACGGTAGTTTCTTATGCATCTGTTAAAAGCGAATTCGATCAATACCAATATCCTTTACCATTAACGTACACCAACAGATGGCTCACTGTTTCTTCTCGTAATCAAAACAATACGCTTCGTTTTTCATCTTTTATCAATACAAAAATAAATGCTAAACTCAGTTGGAGAAATGGAGTTGTAGCAGAAGCATTTCAAACAAAATCGAATGTTTTATCAAGAGAAGGTGGAACAAGTGTAGATGCTTTTAAAGTAGAACAAGATTATAACGGAAACAGTACACTTTTACAGGCGTTTAGTCAATTTAAACTAAAACCAATCAACCAATTATCTATTACAGGTGGCTTACATGGAATGTATTATACATTTAATAAAAAATCAATTGTAGAGCCACGTTTAGGCGTTAGTTATCAACTTAATAATAGCAATACTATTCTTTTTAATTATGGTTTGCATGCACAATTACAACCATTGCCAGTGTATTTGTTTCAAGCCACTAATTCACTTGGATTTACCGATAAAACCAATAGAGATTTAGACTTTACAAAAGCCCATCATTTTGTATTGGGATATGAAATAAGAGCCCAAAACAATTGGCGTTATAAAACAGAAGTGTACTATCAGCATTTGTTCGATGTTCCTGTTGAACGTTTTCAATCTGGTTTTAGTATGTTAAATGCAGGTGCAGATTTTACTTTTCCAGACAAAGCCGGATTGGTAAACAACGGTACAGGTAGAAATTATGGAATTGAATTAACCATCGAGAAATTTTTAACCAAAGGTTTTTATGTACTTACTACAGGTTCTATTTTTCAATCAAAATACAAAGGAAGCGATGGCATAGAAAGAAACTCAACATTTAACTATGGCTATGCAGCCAATTTACTTGCAGGAAAAGAATGGAAAACGGGTAAAAACGGAAAAAATGCTTTCACGTTTGATGTGAAACTAACAACACTTGGAGGAAGATATGCAACACCTGTAAACTTAGCAGCTTCAATTGCAGCAAATAGAGAAATTTTAAATGAAAATAATTACAATGGCGAGCAACTAAAAGGATACTTTAGATTAGATACAAAATTTGGTATTCGAGTAAATAGTAGCAAAAAGAAAAGAAGCCAGATTTTTTATCTCGATTTTCAAAATGTTACCAACCAAAAGAACATTTTTTTAAGAAGATACAATGCTGAAAGAAAGCAAGTAGGAGAGGTAAACCAAATTGGCTTTTTCCCAGATTTATTATATCGAATTCAGTTTTAGTGCAACTGATTATTCAAAAACAATTTCATTAATCCCCCTTATTGAATAAACATTTATGAAAGAATGGATAATGCAATTAATGCAAAGAAATGCATTGCTATTTTGGTATGGTACTTTATGTATAGTAGCAGGTTTTATATGTAGTATACTGATAAAAACTACTACTATTCAGGTAAACAATATTAGTGCTTGGTTGAAACCGATGAAATTCTTTTTTAGTGTAGCAATTTTTTGTTTTACAATGGCTTGGTTAATGTATGAATTGCCAACAATAAATGTTAATGCATTTAGTATAATGGTGGTGTTGGTAATGACTTTAGAATTGGTTGTCATAACTTGGCAAGCTGCAAATGGACGATTATCGCATTTTAATGTGTCTACACCTTTATATGCTAGCTTGTTTACAATAATGGGAATTGCGATTTCTATACTTACTTTATGGACAGGTTTTATTGGTTTTCAGTTTTGTATTTCTGATACTTCACATATAGAGAAAGGATATTTATGGGGAATTCGATTGGG
This sequence comes from Chitinophagaceae bacterium, assembly GCA_051861445.1. Taxonomy (GTDB): domain Bacteria; phylum Bacteroidota; class Bacteroidia; order Chitinophagales; family Chitinophagaceae; genus Parasediminibacterium. Next base: position 48,202 of record JBHYCS010000023.1, read on the forward strand.
TATTTTATTATTTGTAATTTTTTCTTTTGAAGGTGGAATAATGGGGGCAAAATTAGCACATACTGTTGGTGCAGCTGATGGCTCTGATGGTATTGCAATTGTAAATTGGAGTAAACATTTTGGTGATTTAAGAATAGCTCACTTCTTTGGTATACATGCTTTACAATTATTGCCCATTATAGGATTTTACGTATTAAAACAACCAAGCACCATCATCTCTTTTTCAGTTGTTTACGCAGCTTTGGTAACATTTTTTTTAGTACAAGCTTTAAAAGGGGGACCCATAATAAGATAGATAATTGGTTGGGTTATTCTATAAAACAAAAACGTTGTAAGTTTTAGTGCTTACAACGTTTTTAAATTATTCCCATTCTATAGTTGCAGGAGGTTTACTACTAATATCGTAAACAACACGATTAATACCTCTTACATTGTTAATGATTTCGTTCGAAATATTGGCTAAAAAGTCGTAAGGTAAATGAGCCCAATCGGCTGTCATTCCATCTACACTTGTTACTGCTCTTAAAGCAACGGTGTATTCGTATGTTCTTTCATCTCCCATTACTCCCACACTTTTCACAGGTAACAAAATAGTACCTGCTTGCCATACTTTATTGTATAGTTCGGTATCTTTCAGTGCTTTTGTATACAAGGCATCTGCATCTTGTAGCAATTTTACTTTTTCTGCAGTAACTTCTCCTAAAATTCTAATTGCCAAACCTGGTCCAGGAAAAGGATGACGATACAATAAATCGTAAGGAATGCCTAATTCTAAACCTACTTTTCTTACCTCGTCTTTAAATAATGAACGCAATGGTTCTACCAATTTTAAGTTCATTTTTTCTGGTAAACCGCCTACATTGTGATGCGATTTAATAGTTACAGAAGGGCCATGTACACTAGCACTTTCTATAACATCAGGATAAATAGTACCTTGACCAAGAAATGTTGCTCCTTCAACTTTTGCGGCTTCTTGCTGAAATACATCAATGAATAATTTGCCAATTGTTTTTCTTTTCTCTTCAGGATCTGATTTGCCTTTCAATGCATCATAGAACAATTGTTTCGCATCAATGCCTGTTACATTCAAATCTAATTGTTTATAAATGTCTAAAACTTGCTCAAACTCATTTTTACGTAAAACACCGTTATCTACAAAAATGCCATATAAGTTTTTACCAATTGCTTTGCTTACCAATGTTGCAGCCACAGTACTATCAACACCACCACTTAATGCCATAATTACTTTAGCATCGCCAATTTGAGCTTTTAGTTGCTCTACTGTTTCATGCACAAAAGAAGCAGGCGTCCAATCTTGTTTGCAACCACAAATTTTTAATAAGAAATTTTGAATAATGGTTTTTCCTTCGGTAGAATGATATACCTCTGGATGAAATTGTAAGCCGTATAATGGAAATCCAATTCCATCATTTTTTTTAAAAGCCGCAACAGGAATACTTTCTGTAACTGCTAACACTTCAAAGTTTTCTGGTAAGGCAACAATGCTATCGCTATGGCTCATCCAAACCTGTGTATGTTGGCTAACGCCTTCTAACAATACATCGTTTTTTTGCGTGTCTAAAATGGCTCTTCCGTATTCTCTTTTATTGCTTTTATCTACTTTTCCTCCAAACTCTTTGGCTGTTAATTGTGCACCATAACAAACACCCAATACTGGTACTTTAGCCGCAATTGCAGGTATATCTGTGGTAGGATATTCAGCATCATTTACACTACATGGAGATCCACTTAAAATAACACCTTTTAACAGTGGGTCTATCTCAAAATGCTTGTTAAATGGAATAATTTCGCAGTAAATATTGGCCTCTCTTACACAACGAGCAATTAATTGAGTAAACTGGCTTCCAAAATCTAGAATAAGTATTTTTTCGGTCATGCGGCAAAAGTAACGAAGTTGAAGGAATGGGCTATTTGAAAAGAATAATTTGTATATATTGTTTAATTTTTTATATCACTTGTAAACTGCATGTTTTAGCTGTCTCATTGTTAATTTTTAAATATTTTATTTGTGCTACTTATTTAAATCTGTTATTTATCATGTTCATTTATCTAAACATTACTTTACCTTAGCGGCTCCAAACACAATTGATTAAAATTAAATTACATTTATTATGGTTAAGGTAGCAATTAATGGATTCGGTCGTATTGGCCGTTTAGTATATCGTCAAATCTTCAATTTAGAAGGAATAGAAGTAGTAGCTATTAACGATCTTACAAGTCCAGCAGTTTTGGCACATTTGTTAAAGTACGATAGTGCTCAAGGTCGTTTTAATGCAGAAGTTTCTGCAACAGAAGGTGCTATTCTTGTTAATGGTCATGAAGTAAAAATTTATGCACAAAAAGATCCTGCACAAATTCCTTGGGGTCAACATGGTGTTGATGTAGTTATCGAAAGCACTGGATTTTTTACAGATAAAGCAAAAGCTGAATTACATATCGCTGCAGGTGCAAAACGTGTAGTAATTTCTGCACCAGCAACTGGTGAAATGAAAACAGTTGTATTTAATGTAAACCACGAAATTTTAGATGGTACAGAAACGGTAATTAGTGGTGCTTCTTGTACAACAAACTGTTTGGCTCCAATGGCTCAAGCACTTAACAATGCATTTACTATTGAAGCAGGAAGTATGACTACTATTCATGCTTACACAAACGATCAAAACACTTTAGATGCTCCTCATGCAAAAGGAGATTTGCGTAGAGCAAGAGCAGCAGCAGCGAACATTGTTCCAAACAGTACAGGTGCTGCAAAAGCAATTGGATTGGTATTGCCAGAATTAAAAGGAAAATTAGATGGTAGTGCACAACGTGTTCCTGTAATTACAGGTTCTGTAACAGAATTAACAGCTATAGTTGCTAAAAAAGTAACTGTAGATGAGGTAAATGCAGTAATGAAAGCAGCAAGTAATGAAAGCTTCGGTTATACAGAAGATGAAATTGTAAGTAGCGATGTTGTAGGTATTACATATGGTTCTTTGTTTGATGCAACTCAAACTAAAGTAATTACTGTTGGTGACAAACAATTGGTGAAAGTAGTAAGCTGGTACGATAATGAAATGAGTTATGTAAGCCAATTGGTACGTACAGTAAAATATTTTGCCGGTTTAATTAGCAAATAATTTTGTGATGAATTATACCAGAAAAATACCATTAAAACAGTTACAACAAATTTGTATTAACTAGTATAAAGGCAAAGCCGTAGAATTATTTCTTCGGCTTTTGTTTTATATTCGAAAAAATTATTCCATATATCCCATTTTCTTAAAATAATCACAAACAAACAAATATGAGCAAGTTTTCAAATCACAATTTTGCAGGGCAAAAAGCATTAATTCGGGTAGATTTTAATGTGCCTTTAGATAAGCAAACATTAGCAATTACAGACGATAATAGAATGAGAGCTGCTATTCCAACCATAAAAAAAATAGTAGCTGATGGCGGTAGTGTAATCTTAATGAGCCATTTAGGCAGACCAAAAGGTGGACCAGAAGAAAAATATTCGTTAAAGCACATTGTAATGCATTTAAGCGAATTATTAGATGGTGTTGATGTACAATTTGCTGATGATTGTATTGGTAATGCAGCTATTGAACTTTCTGCAGCTTTGCAACCTGGTGAAATATTGTTACTAGAAAATTTACGATTTTATCCAGAAGAAGAAAAAGGTGATGAAGCATTTGCAGAAAAACTAGCTAAACTCGGTGATGTATATGTAAACGATGCTTTTGGTACAGCACACAGAGCCCATGCAAGTACAGCCGTAATTGCTAAATATTTTGATGCAGATAAAAAAATGTTTGGTTTGTTAATGAATGGTGAAGTTGCTAGTGCAGAAAAAGTAATGCATGAAAGTGAAAAACCATTTACTGCAATTATTGGTGGAGCAAAGGTTTCTGATAAAATTTTAATCATAGAAAATTTATTAGAAAGAGCTACAGATATCATTATTGGAGGTGGAATGGCTTATACCTTTATGAAAGCTCAAGGAGGAAGTATTGGTAAAAGTTTATGCGAAGAAGACCGTTTAGAAACAGCTAATCAATTGTTAAAAAAAGCAGCTGAGAAAGGTGTGAATATTCATTTGCCAAGCGATAGTACCATTGCTGATAATTTTTCTGCCGATGCAAATACATCAACAGCACCTAGTAATCAAGTGCCAGATGGTTGGATGGGTTTAGATATTGGGCCAATGGCTTGTGAGCAATTTGTTAATGTTATACATCGTTCTAAAACCATTTTATGGAATGGACCAATGGGGGTTTTTGAAATGCAAAAATTTCAACACGGAACAAAATCTGTAGCTATTGCTATTGCTGAGGCTACTGCTAAAGGAGCATTTAGCCTTGTTGGTGGAGGTGATAGTGTAGCAGCTGTAAATCAATTCGGATTTGCAGATAAAGTAAGTTATGTGAGCACAGGTGGTGGTGCAATGTTAGAATACTTTGAAGGAAAATCTTTACCCGGTATTGCTGCAATACAAGAGTAAACATGTAATTTCCCAAACTTTTAAAAGCCAATTTATTTGTTTAAATTGGCTTTTTATTTAAACCCATTTAAACATGAAACCAACCATTACAATACATTATTGTCCCAAATGTAATTGGTTATTAAGAGCTGCATATATGGCTCAAGAGTTTCTTACAACATTTAACGACGATGTGCATGGTGTTATGTTACAACCAAGCGATATAAATGGAAGGTTTACAGTTTTGGTAGATCATCAAATAGTTTTTGATAGAAAACAATTTGGCGGCTTTATAGAGATTAAACAAATGAAACAATTGGTAAGAGATCAAGTGAATCCTACAAAAAATTTAGGTCATGCCGACAAAACTATTAGTGATAAAACATAAACTGTCATTCCGTCAAAATTATAATTGGTACTTGGTTTGCTATATCTTTAAAACGTAAAACAAAAAAACATGAACACAAAAACAATTACGCTAATAGTTATAGGAGCGTTATTACTTTTATTAGGTGGCTGTGGTTGTAACAGTTACAATGGTTTAGTAACAGGAGATCAAGATGTTAAAAAAGTTTGGAGTAATGTAGAAACAAACTATCAACGTCGTACAGATTTGTACAATAGTGTAATTAAAACTATTGAAGGTTCTGCAAACTTCGAAAAATCTACACTTAGAGATGTTATGGCTGCAAGAGCAAGTGCTACTCAAGTAAAAGTAGATATCAATGATCCAGAGTCTTTGGCAAAATACCAAGCAGCTCAAGGTCAATTACAAAGTGCTTTTGGTAGGTTAATGGCTGTTGCTGAAGCTTATCCTGATTTAAAAACAACAAAAGCTTTTCAAGACTTTCAAACTCAAATTGAAGGAACAGAAAATAGAATTAACGTGGCTCGTAGAGATTATAACAGTAGTGTTGAAACGTACAATTTAAAAGTGGTTCGTTTCCCTAACAACATTTTTGCAAATATCTTCAACTTTAAAGAGAAGGCATTTTATAAAGCAGATGCAGGAAGCGAAAAAGCACCAGATATTCAATTCAATATTAAGTAATTCATTTACATGTTTAAATGGTATAGAAAAAAAGCAGTTGATTATTTTTCTCCGAATGAAAAAGACACCATTGTTACGGCTATAAAAAATGCCGAACAACGTACAAGCGGAGAAATAAGAGTATATATCGAAAGTAAATGTCGGTTTGTAAATGCTTTAGATAGAGCCATCGAATTATTCGATGGCTTAAATATGTATAATACACAAGAACGAAACGCTGTTCTGGTTTATATTGCTATGAAAGATAGGCAGTTAGCTGTATTTGCAGATGAAGGTATTTATAAAAAAATGGGGAGCGAATTTTGGAACGAACAAGTAAAACGGATGCTTCATCATTTCAATAGAAACGATTATGCCGATGGAATTGCTAGCATTGTAACATCTATTGGTGAAGCATTGCACCAGCATTTTCCTTACGATAAGGTTTCAGATACCAACGAATTGTCCGACGATATTGTGTTTGGCAACTAAAACACAAGTTTTTATAACTTCTACAGAACGCATCATATTTATCGAATGAAGCAATTCTTATTTATATTATTCATGTTTATTGGGCTTATGCAATTGCAAGCTCAAAAAATTTTACCCCAATCTAATCCTCCTCAATTGGTGAATGATTTTGCTGGCGTTTTGTCAGCAGAACAAAAACAAATTTTAGAGGCGAAATTAGTTGCATTAGACAACAACTCTTCTAATCAAATTGCAATCATATCTGTTAAAAGTCTTAATAATGAAGTAATAGAAGAAGTTGCAGAAGCCACTTTTAGTAGTTGGAAAATTGGTAATAAAAAAACCAACAATGGTATACTCATTATTTTTTCTCTTCAAGAAAGAAAAATTTGGATAGAAATAGGTTATGGATTAGAAGGTGCAATCACCGATGTGTTTACAAAAGACATCATCAACACCTATATTAAACCAAACTTTAAAACGGGTAATTACTACAGAGGATTAGACCTTGCAATTGATAATCTTTCGAAAGCAGCTGTAGGTGAGTACAATGTTAAACGAACCAAATCTTCCAAAAAAGATGGAAATAGTTGGATCATTTTTGTGGTAATTCTGTTCATTGTTATTCTAATTGTTGGTGGAGGAAGAGGAGGAGGAGGTAGAAATCGAAGAAGCAGTGGGTTAGATCTATTGACTCCTTTACTATTTAGTGGAAGTGGTTTTGGAGGCGGCGGAAGTTTTGGAGGTGGAAGCAACGATAGTGGCGGATTTGGCGGTTTTGGTGGCGGTGATAGTGGAGGTGGAGGTGCTGGTGGAGATTGGTAACTTTTATTGAATCATTGTTATACAATTAAATAAAATGAAAAGAAAATTTTTAGTAATAGCTGCATTTTTATTTGCATCTTTTGCAGATGCACAGGTGACTTTGCCTGTCGGCAAAAAAATACAATTGGTAACCACTCAAAAACTTACCAATACTACTTCAGCAATGGGACAAGATGTTGAAATATTAATTAATGGAACCACTACTACAGCTGCTGAGGTCAAATTGGTAGATAATAAATCTGTCACATTTTCAGCAACCATCAAAAAAATTACAGGTTCTTTTAGTGGTATGGGACAAGAACAGAAGTTTGATTCTGACGATAAAGATGTTGCAAATAATCCAATGATTGCACCTATGCTGAAATCTTTAAACAAGTCAGAAGATGTCGTTATTAGTCTTGATAAAAAAAGTACAGCTAATAATAATTCACCTGTTAATATGGAAAATAGCTTGGCTTTAACAATGCAAGATATTCTTTTACCTAACGAGGCTGAGGGTAAAGCCGAATTATTTAAATGGACATCTGAGTATACTTCAAAAGAAGGTGCAAAATCTGCAACCATTTATACAATTACGAAACTAACAAGTAGTGAAGTGGAAATTACAGTAAATGAAACTGCAAACATTGTTGGTAATGTTCAAATGATGGGTATGGATGTAAAACAAAATTTAACAGGTACCAAAACATCCGTTCTTTTGTACGATATATCAACAAAATTGTTAAAAGCAAGTGCTCAAAAGTTTGATTTTTCTGGTACAATTGAGTCAGCAATAGGGAATGCACCTGTAAAAATTAATGGTACTCAAACAACTACTGTTCAATAATTTTTTAGTACTTATTCGTATATACTAAAATGGCGGTATCGCTTCAGATACCGCCATTTTAATTTTTCGTTAAATACGCTTTCTCTTTTTACAATTTAATATTGAATGCTAGCATAAAATTGGCTCCAGCCATTGGATAAAAGTAATTTTCAGTAGTTAAAGCTCCATCATAAATATAACTAAACGTGTATCCATTGGGCTCATATTGCTCATTAAATACATTGTTTAACTGAAAAATTACACTACAATTCTTCAATTTTTTTGAACCTAGGCTTTGAATAATTCTAAGGTCTTGCGTGTAAAAACTATTTAAACTTCTTGCTTTATTCTCTGTGTTATCTAGGTATTGTCTACCCACATATTTACCCAAAAAGCTAATTTCTGTTTGTTTAAATGGTAAAATGTTTATAGTATACCCACTTATTACGGATGGTGCAAATGCAATGTCTTTATTTCTATGATTAATCGCTTGTTGACCTATGAAATCAAAATTGGCATTGTATCTATCTATAAACTCGGTAAAGGCTTTTATTTTATTTCTACTCACCGTTAGATTGCCACTAATATTTATCAACTTGTTTATTACGTAGCTACCTTGTAGTTCAATACCCATTCTATAACTGTTTGGTATATTCACCCTTGTATATGCACCAACATCGTTAACTTGTCCAGTTAATACAAGCTGGTTTTTGTATTGCATGTGGTAAAAATTAATGCCGTATTGATACTTGCTATTCTTTCTACTAAATCCTAATTCAATGTTGTTTAGTCTTTCAGACTTTGGTTGGTTTGTTGTTCCAGCTTCAAAATCGTTTCTGTTTGGTTCTTTATTTCCAATAGCATAACTAGCATACAATTGCAAATCGTTTACAGTATATGTAACACCAATTTTTGGATTAATAAAATTGAATTTTCTATCAATCGTTAAGTTTTTGTTGTCTCTAAATCCATTCATTTCGTGTCGAACAAATCGGTATTGTATATCTGTAAAAAGATCTACATTTTTAACCAATTTTGTTTCCCATTTTAAATAAGTATTGAAGTCTTTTTTAATAGCAGGTGTATTGTACCATTCGTAATCTTTTTCAATACCCGTTTTTGCCCATATTACTTTTCCAAAATGTCCACCTTCATAAGTACTCCAACCACCTCCAAGTGTTAGTTGTTGTTGTTTGTTTTTGTATTGAATAGAAAATATTTGGCCATAAAATTTATTCTTCAGCCATAATTGTCTTACTAAATCAGTACTAGTGATAGTAGTATTACCAATTTGTACATTGGGTAAATTGTACGAAGAAAAAGAAGCGTCTGCTTTGTACTGTTCATAATAGCCAGCACCTGTAGTATAATATGCAGCGGTATTTAAAGATAATTTTTGATTAAATGAATGATTGAAAAATAATTGATAATGATTCTGTTGATAGTTGTCAGTTTCATTGTTATATGGTTCTCCTGATTTTTCTGTACCAACAGAGTTGAATGTTCTGTTGGATGTAAGTAAATTTTCAGGCAATCCATTCCAAGATTGGTACGTTTTTTCTTTACCGTTAAAAATATTGAATCTTAAAGAAGATTTTTTGTTTAGATATGCTGCCGATAAAGCAAAAGATTGTAGGTTGCTACTAGCTCTATCTACAAAGCCATCGCTTGAAATTTTACTCAATCTTGCATCTACAGTAAAGTGGTTGTCAATAAGACCTGTACCAGCTTTTATAGTGTGTTTCCATGTGTTGAACGAGCCAAAAGAATTATTTATTTCACTGAATGCTTTTTCATTATGCTCATTCGTACTCAAATTTACTGTTGCTCCAAAAGCCCCTGTTCCATTCGACGATGTACCAACACCTCTTTGTATTTGAATAGAGTTCAACGATGAAGTAAAATCTGGCATATTTACCCAAAATGTTCCTTGGCTTTCAGCGTCGTTATAAGGTATACCATTTAGGGTAACATTTATTCTTGTTGCATCCACCCCTCTAATAGTCATGTTCGTATAACCAACTCCATTTCCTGCATCAGAATTCACAACTGTAGATGGTGTTTGATTGAGCATAAAAGGCAAATCTTGTGCAACATTCGTTTTAAATAATTGCTCTTTACTTAAATTGGTTTTTGTAAACGGAGCTTTATCACTTGCTCTTATCGATTTTACCTCTAAAGGTTGTAAAAACAGAACGCTTCTTTTTAGCGAAAAATTAATCGTTTCATTTTTTTCTACATTGATAGAAAATGAGCTCGTAACATAACCAATTGAACTAATAGAGATGTTATAAATCCCTTTTTTAAATTTCGATAAAGTAAAATTTCCTTCATCATTTGCAACTATCGTAACATTGTTAACTATTACAGTTGCAGCGGCAATAGCAGTATTGGTTTCTGTATCTACAATTTTACCTTTAATGGTTACTTTTACAGATTGAGCTGTGGAAAATAGGCAAACTAATATAGTTGCCATTGTTCCCAATAATTGTTTCATTTTTTTAATTTTAAAATTTTGAAAAAATTTGGGAACAGGGAAAATAAAGTAGCTAAGAGGATAGAACGTTTTACCAAAAAAATTACGCCTTCCCTTCGCAGGCATTACCCTGTTCAGGTTCTACGGGTATTATCTCAGCTTTAAAAAATGGAGCTCTCATTTTTTTCGGCACCCCGAGGAATTCTGTGCAAAGTAAAAGTGTTTTACTTATACGGTGTTTATTTTTATCATAAAAAATTAATTCTTGCTTACTGTAACATATTTAGCAATAGCTCGTTAAACCTACTGTAAACAATTAAATCATGAAGAAAATATTCTTTTTTTGTGTCTCAATCCTTTCTTTATTCACTGCTGTAGCACAAAACGAAAAGAACATTGTATTTGATGCAAATGCAGAAGTTAGAAATCTTAAAAACTTCACCTCAATTGAAGTGTCAGGAGCAATTGATTTATACTTATCACAAGGAAATGAAGAAGCCGTTGCTGTTAGTGCTTCATCAAACGATGTTATTGAGCGTATTAGAACAGAAGTAAAAGATGGAGTATTGCAAATTTTTTTCGATGGAAAAGGCATCAATTGGAAATCTTGGGGCAACACTAAAATGAAAGCCTACGTTACGTTTAAAAATCTAACTGGTGTAGAAGCAAGTGGGGCTTGTAATGTAAAAACGGCTCAAACTATTATTGTTCCATCATTGCGTATTGAAATGTCTGGTGCCAGCGATTTTATGGGTGAAGTAAAAACTACAACTTTAAAAATGGATGCAAGTGGAGCATCAAATATTAGAATAACAGGTACAACAGAAAAATTAATTGTTGATGCAAGCGGTGCTTGTAATATTAAAGCTTACGATTTAAAATCTGATATCTGTAAAATTGAAGCAAGTGGAGCTTCTAACATTAGAGTTCGAGTAAATAAAGAGCTAAGTGCTGAGGCAAGTGGTGGAAGTACTATTTATTTTAAAGGAGAAGGATTAATCAGAAATATTGATACCAGCGGTGGAGCTTCTGTAAAAAGAAGAGCAGAAAACGAATAAAATTTGGTAGTTCAAAATAGAACCTCTACATTCGCAATCCAATTAAAATAAGCCGCGAGGTAGAGCAGCGGTAGCTCGTCGGGCTCATAACCCGAAGGTCAGAGGTTCGAACCCTCTCCTCGCAACTGAAAACAAAAGCCTTCAACTGAAGGCTTTTGTTGTTTTAGTACATTTGAAAATAATTTTCTTCCAATCATTTTTTGGATAAACATGAAAGCAGGCTTTGTAAATATTTTTGGTAAACCCAATGCAGGCAAAAGCACTTTGCTGAATGCATTAATGGGCGAAAAGTTGGCTATTGTTTCACCAAAAGTGCAAACAACTAGGCATCGTATTAAGGCTTTTTTAAATAGCCCAAACGAATACCAAATTATTTTTTCAGACACACCTGGTATAATTGAATCGAAGTATAGGTTACATGAAAAAATGATGGGTTCTGTAAAAAGTGCTTTGGAAGACGCTGATTTAGCCTTGTTAATTGTAGATGCAAACGATAATTTCGAAGAATGTGACACCATTTTTCAATCGCTCAAATTAAGGGTTCCTGCAATTGTAGTGTTAAATAAAATTGATATTGCTAAAAATGGGAAAATTGCAGAAGCAGAAGCTTTTTTTACAAATAAAAAATATTGCAAACAGCTTGTAAAAATTTCGGCATTACAGCAGAATCATTTAAAAAAATTACTTGATGTTATTCTGCAAGATTTACCAGAGGGAGTGCCTTTTTATAGTGAAGAAGATTTAAGCGATTTGCCTACAAAATTTTTTGTGAGTGAAATTATTCGGGAAAAAATTTATGAATTATTTTCCGATGAAATACCTTACCACACTGCTGTTATCATTAACGAGTATAAAGAAAGGGATTTGATAACAAAAATTCAAGCAGATATCATTGTAAATAGAGACACGCAAAAATCGATTATTATTGGAGAGAGGGGAGCGATGATTAAAAAAATTGGTATGCTTGCAAGAAGAGACATTGAAGATTTCATACAACAAAAAATTTTTTTAGAACTGTTTGTTAAGGTAAAACCTAAATGGAGAGATAATGATTTGAAATTGAAAGAATATGGTTATCACTAGCAAAAACTTTTAGTAAAATTTTTACATAGAACACAATTAAATTAATAAAATTATGCCTGGATATACAGTAGCAATTGTAGGAAGACCAAATGTGGGAAAGAGTACTTTGTTTAACCGTTTTTTAGAGCAAAGAAAGGCAATTGTAGACGATATGAGTGGGGTTACAAGAGACCGCCAATATGGAGTTGCCGATTGGAATGGAAAGGTATTTAACTTAATTGATACAGGTGGTTTTGTACCCAATAGCGACGATATTTTTGAAACAGAAATACGCAAGCAAGTAAAGGTTGCTATTGAAGAAGCAAATGCCATTATTTTTATGGTAGATGTAGTTACTGGAATTACAGATTTAGACGATGCAATGGCCAACATGTTGCGTAAAAGCACAAAACCAGTTTATGTGGTTGTGAACAAAGTAGATAACAGCAATAGAGAATTAGATGCAACAGAGTTCTATACTTTTGGTTTTGAAAAAATTTACACCATCAGTAGTATTAGTGGTAATGGTACAGGAGAATTGCTAGATGCTATTGCTGAAAAAATTACAGCTGAAGATTCTGAGGCAATTTTAGCAGCAACAGAGTTGCCCAAAATATCTATTATTGGTCAGCCAAACGTTGGAAAATCTTCGTTACTGAATGCATTAGTTGGTGAAGAAAGAACAATTGTAAGCAACATTGCTGGTACAACTAGAGATACAATACATACTCATTATAATCTTTTTCAAAAAGAATTTATTTTAATTGATACTGCAGGACTTAGAAAGAAGACTAAAGAAAAAGAAGACTTAGAATTTTACTCAGTAATACGTGCCATTAGAGCTATTGACGAAGCTGATGTTTGCCTAATTGTAATTGATGCAGTTAATGGAATTACGGCTCAAGACGTGAATATTTTTAGTTTAGCAGCTAGAAAAGGAAAGGGCGTAATTGTATTGGTAAATAAATGGGATTTAGTAGAAAAAACAACCAATACGGCTAGAGATTACGAAGCTTTATTAAAGAAAAGGATAGCTCCATTTACAGATGTACCTGTTTTATTTATTTCTGCAAAAGACAAAACGAGAATTTTTAAAGTAATTGAAGTGGCTTTAGAAGTGTATGAGAGCAAGAAACAACGTATACCAACTTCTAAGTTAAACGAGGTAATGTTAAAAGCAATTGAATCGTATCATGCACCTGTTGTTAGAGGAAATGCAATTAAAATTAAGTTCGTTACTCAAATTCCTACCCATGTGCCTTCGTTTGCGTTTTTTACAAATTATCCTGATGATATTAAAATGCCGTATAAAAATTATTTAGAAAATCAGTTGAGGCAAAATTTTAATTTCAAAGGTGTGCCGGTAAGAATTTTCTTTAGAAAGAAATAGTTTGCTTCTGAAGCGTATTTATACTGGTGATTTGTATGTTGAATAAAGTGATGTAGTACAAGAGTGCGACCTTTAGGTTTGTTTTAAGTTC
>JBHYCS010000024.1:0-61890 GCA_051861445.1 Chitinophagaceae bacterium
AAACTATATCTATCAATAATAATTTGGAAAAACCATAGAAAACGCCACTACAGCTGAATAATGATACAATGTTGGTTACATAAAAAATACTCAATTGCTGTATTTGTGGCTAATCTACAATGGTAATGTTATTCTCTGTAAGTATTTCTTGATTGTGAAAACGAAGAATAATATTGGCAGTAACAACAACATCTCTTTGGCAATAATTTACAATTCGTGGTAAATTGTTTTCTTGGTAATATACTTGTTGAACCATGCTTCCATCAATGTCTGATTTTGAAGTGGGAATATCTAAAACATTGGCTAATAAATGCAAAGAAGTAAAATTTTTATAGTCGCCAAATTTCCACCAACTTAATGTGTCGAACATTTTTACATCCCATGGTCGTTTGTCTTGCAGTTGCATATACGTTGGTAATGGCAAATGATTAATCAAAAAACGACGACCAATAAATGGTATATCAAACTCTTTAATGTTATGACCTGCAAATTGAAAATGTGGATTATGCTGCTGCATTTTATTGCACAATGCAGCAAATTGAGTTAAAATTTCTTTTTCGTTATGCCCATAAATGCTTTTCATTTTTAAGCAAATCTGTTTTTGGTTGTTTTCGTAAAAAAACGCCGTAGAAATACAAACTATTTTTCCAAACTCTGCTAAAATGCCGGCACGTTGCGTATAACTATCTTCAGGTGCTGTATTTTCTGGCACGGTTTTAGAAATTTTCTCACACCAAAGTTGTTGCCATGTTTCGTTCAATAAATTAAAATGAGCAACTTGTGGTACTGTTTCTATATCTAAAATCAATAAATTAGTTAGCATAATTAAAATACAATTATATTAGTTTACCCAAAAAGCAATTTTTATGAGCTACACACCAAGTGCAACACCACAACAAGAAGCACCAAAAGACAATAGAAAACTAATCTACGGAATTTTAACCGTTTTATTATTGGGAACTTGGGGTTATATTATTTATGATAAAAGTAAAACCAAAGAAACCATTATTGTTAAAGACACTCAAATTTTAGACATTACCAATGCTAAAGATTCTATACAGTTAGCATTTAACGACGCAAGTGCTAAACTAGATTCTTTAGCGGGTACAAATACACAATTACAAGGCGATTTAGCAGTAAAAAATGAAGAAATTATTAAGTTAAAAGGTAATATTCGTGGCATTTTAAACAAAAAAAATGCTAGCGATGCTGAACTTAGAGAAGCGAAAGCAATGATTGCTGAACTAAACGGTAAAATTGATGGCTTATTTGCTGATTTAGAAAAGCTAAAAGGTGAAAACTTACAGCTTACCGCTACAAACAATCAGTTAAGTACTGACAAACAAAACCTAACAGCAGAAAAGCAAAACTTAGAGAAGAATTTAAGTGCTACAGAAATGGCAAAAAGAAATGTAGAAGATTTAGCATCTACCCTACATGCATCTAACCTTGCTATTGCTGCAGTAAACTTAAAAAGTAGCGGAAAAGAAAAAGAAACAACTACTGCTAAACGTGCCGATTTACTCCGTTTTTCGTTCGATTTAGATGAAAACAGAGTTGCACCAAGTGGATCAAAACAAATTTATGTTGTAGTATATGCTCCTGATGGAAAAATTTTAGGCAATGGCACTACATTTAGAACTAGAGATGCTGTAGACCTAAACTACACCAACAGAGTTGAAGTAAATTACGAACAAGGAAAACGAACGCCTGTAAGCTTCGACTACAAACAACAAGATGGAAAATACCAAATTGGCGATTACAAAATTGAAATTTACCACAATGGTTTTAAGATTGGTCAAGGTACAAAAACATTGAAAAAAGGTGGCTTGTTTAGCTAGTTATAGATAAATCTATCTCTATAAATTATATTCAAAAAACAGTTGCACTAAACGCAACTGTTTTTTTATGCCTTGTATTGAAAACAAGTAACAATAAATACTTTACTTTACACACATGTTTATGCAGTGGAAAAATTGGAGAACTGTAATGGCTATAATTGCTATTGCTATTGCAAGTGGTACTATTTTTTATTCGCAATATTTAGCCAAAAAAATTGCCATACAAGAGCGTAAAAATGTAGCTATTTGGGTAGAAGCACAACGTAGTATTTTAACAGCAAACGATACAGCAAGCATTAACCTTGCCACCAAAATTTCTAGCGAAAACATAAGTATTCCAATAATAGAAACCAACGAAAAAGACAGCATTACCAACAACTATTTAAATTTAGATAGCAACTTGGTTAAAAAAGATTCGCTGTATTTGCAAAAAATGTTGACCGAGTTTAAGTTGTATGCCCCTCCTATTAACTTGGTAATTAGTACCAACCCTTATATTGCCAATAAATATTATTATGGCGAAAGCGATTTGTTGAAAGAAGTACAGTATTACCCTATCATTCAACTTGTAATTGTAGCTTTTTTTATCATCATTATTGTTGTAGCTCAACGAGCAAGTTATAAAAGCACACAAAATCAGGTTTGGGCTGGCTTGGCTAAGGAAACAGCACATCAATTAGGCACACCTGTTAGCAGTTTACAGGGTTGGATTGAAATGTTGAAGGATATTGAAGGAAATGAAAAAATTGTTCCTGAAATTGAAAAAGATGTACAACGTTTATTGTTAATTACCGATCGTTTTGGAAAAATAGGCAGCATACCTAACCTTGAAGAAAAAAACTTGGTAGAACAGGTTGCCAATATGATTGATTATATTAAAAAAAGAGCTAGTGGAAAAGTAGTATTTACGTTAGATACTAATGGTGAACAAGATATTTTATCACTGATTTCTCCACCCTTATTTGATTGGGTAATTGAAAATTTATTGAAAAATGCATTAGATGCAATGGATGGAAAAGGCACTATTAGTATTTGTATAAAAGATGCAGCTGCACAAATAAGTATTGATGTAAAAGATACAGGCAAAGGCATTGCAAAAGCCCATTTAGATAAGGTGTTTAATCCTGGATTTTCTACCAAAAAAAGAGGTTGGGGTTTAGGGCTTACACTTACCAAACGCATTATTGAACAATACCACAAAGGGCAGATTTTTGTGTTAAACAGCGAACTTGGAAAAGGCACTACATTTAGAATTGTGTTGAATAAATGATTTGGTTTATAGAATTTTCGTATCGATTAAGAAATTACTGTTGTAATTCTTTTAATGGTTCTTAGTCGGTGGGTTCTTTTTCCGGTAAATGAACAAGTGATACCAAGATGATCGATAACATCTTTTTTTACAAAAGCGGCTGCATGAATAATGGTAGTGCTGTTTATTAAAATGCCTACATGGGTAATTATACCTGCTTCGTTATCAAAAAAAGCCAAATCACCACAAATTGCTTCTTCTAAAAAGCCAATATCTACGCCTATTGTTGCTTGTTGATAAGCATCTCTTGGTAATTGAACACCTAATAATTGATATACTTTTTGTACAAAACCACTACAATCAATTCCAAAAATCGATCGTCCACCCCATAAATAAGGGGTATTTATGTACGTTTCTGCTATTGCTAATAAAGCACTGTCGGTAATTGGTTGTTGAAGAATTGAAACTGTGTTACATGGTAAATACTCAATTTCTACATTTTTAGCTTTTAGTTGATTAGTAAAAAAAGGAGTTCCTGCACTTATTCTAGCAATTGTGTTGTTGATGTTTACAGTAGAAATGGCATCAATCGTAAACAAATTGGTTTCAGGTAAACTGTTTACGATTGCTAGTTGCGATTGTTGGCACCAACCTGTGTAGGTATATCCGTTGCAGCTTAATAAATAAAAATCTCCCTGTTCATCTATCACCGTTGCACCTTCACCTAATAACAGTTGATTCGTCATTTCGGCTCGATGATTCGGTTCTAAACGCATTGGTGCAATAGCTGTAATACAAGTAACAAAGTGCATCATAAGAAGAATTGTGTTAGATTAAATGTAGTGGGAAATTGGGGAATGAAATAAAGAATTTGATAGAAATAACCATTGGAAAATCATCAATTGAATTTATTCAGCGTATACTCTATAAGAATTTTCAACCTGTTTGAATGAATTTAGTTTTTATACCCACAGAAAATTAGCTAGTTGTTTATAAATTAAGTAACTGTAATATTAAATAGAGGTTAACTTTATATTCAAAATTATTAGAATTTCATTCATTAATAGAAATTATTAAACAGAAATGCTATCTAGTGAAACGTTTTTAAATATTAGCAAAATCATTGAAAGAGATAAGAAAACATCTACTTACAAATTTGCTTTATTAAGAGGAACAATAGACATCATTCAAGACAACTCACCATACATTTTAGTTAAAGAAAATACAGTTGAGATTCCACTAGGTCTGTTGATAGAAAAGTGGATAATTTACTACTATCCCTTCTTTGAGGCTGGAGTAAAAATTCCTCAAATTATTGGAGAAAACACAAACATAAAATTTCAAACACTACTAATTCCAATCATTCATTATTATAAAAATCACAATGGCTTATCTGGATTTTATAATGATTTAAGAGTTAAAGGAATTAGCCCAGCAATAAATAGTGAGTTCTATCAGCTTATAAAAGAACTTAAAATGAATATTGTAAAAAATCCAATGCAATATATTGGCAGTTCGTTAAATAAAGGATTCTATTCAATTTATAAATATCAAAACAATTCTTCTTTAAAAAATTCAAATAATCAAAACACAAATTGGTTAATCAATAGCTGTGGCTCTTTTACAATTCCAAAAGAATATTATGAAGCATTCCAAATTTTAGGAAGCTTCATAAGTGGAACTGATAATATTTTATTTAAATGGGCTGAATTTTCTGTTAACACGAGCACAGTAAAACTGGAAAAAGAATTTGTATTGAAAGAAATTCTTAAAAATCCAATTACAAAAAGAGATGTAGAAGATTCTAAAGAATTATACAAGTCAATTTTAAAAAATACAGGAGAAGTATTATGTGTTTGGAGTGGTGAAAAAATAACAAACTATGATGTTGACCACGTTATACCATTTTCAATTTGGAAGAATAATGACCTTTGGAATTTGCTTCCAGCACAGCCAACTTTAAACAATAGTAAACGAGATAAAATTCCATCTACACAATTAATAACAAAACAAAAAGACATTATTATAAATTACTGGGAATTGATTTTAGCTGCACAGAAAGAAAGATTTGAAGATGAAATACAAGTAGCTTTATTAGGAAATAACACTTTTAAAAATTGGCAAAATACAGCGTTTAACCAGTTACTAAATACTTCAAAGTATTTAGTAGAGATAAGAGGCTACGAACAATGGAAAATGTAAAAGGAAACCCATATAGTCACCTTACAGCAAAAGAAAGAACTGCAATATCTTTTCCTGCAAAATTCTTGATACAACAGAATTTAATAAAAGGAACTGTATTAGACTTTGGATGTGGATTTGGTAAAGATGTTGAATTATTATATCAAAAAGGATTTGACATAACTGGTTATGATCCATTTTATTTTAAAAATTATCCTAATAAAAAGTTTGATACAATAATTTGCTTTTATGTTTTGAATGTTTTGTTACCAGAAGAACAAGTAGACGTTTTAATGAATGTATCTGCATTATTAAAACCGAATGGAAAAGCTTTTTTTGCTGTAAGAAGAGATATAGTTAATGAGGGTTTTAGAGTTCATAAATTATATCAAAAACCAACATTCCAATGCAATATCAAGTTACCGTATAAATCAATATTTAGAAATGAAAGTTGTGAAATTTATGAGTATCAACATTATACAACTCTAAATAAAGGCAACGAAAAAATTAGTCCTTTTTTTATAGATAAGGATGAAAGAACATTACTTTTTGAAAGTGCAACTGCATTTTCATTTTTTGATAAATTTCCAGTTTCTAAAGGACATACTTTAATTATGCCCAAAAGAATGATTGCAAATTATTTTGATTTATCGTATAAAGAACAAACTGCTTGCTGGATAATGGTAAACAAAGTAAAAGATGAATTACAAAAAAGATTTAATCCCGATGGATTTAATGTAGGAATAAACATCAATAAAGAAGCTGGACAAACTATTTTTCATTGCCATATTCATGTTATACCAAGATACAAAGGTGATGTAACTGAACCAAGAGGTGGAATAAGAGGAGTTATACCAAATAAGAAGAATTATTAGAATACGAAAATTTAAATAGTGAATTGTTTACCCCAAAATCAAAAAAGCCTTACAATCAACAGATTATAAGGCTTTTTTTTAGTGATCCGGATTGGATTCGAACCAATGACCTACTGCTTAGAAGGCAGTTGCTCTATCCAGCTGAGCTACCAGATCGTTTTGTAAGAGGGTGCAAATTAAAGAAATCTTTTTCGCACAAACAAACTCATTTTTGAAGTTTTTTTTAAATAGCGGCTTCAAAGCCAAAACAACGTATTTTGTACGTCCAAAATTTGTATCATGAGTTATAACTATTTACCCCTAGATCATAAATGGCTTCACTTTGAACAAGTAGAAAATTTATTGCAATACCAACAATTACTATCTATAACATTTACTGCTCATGAACACATTACAACAAACCAAAATTTTGTTCCCACTTTAACCAACAATCATCATTTTTTCACCAATACAATAGGTACAACTTCTAAGTCTGCATCCATTTTTACAGGTAATTCTAACTTACTTCGTTTAATGATTGCTTTTAAAATTAAAAGTTTAAGCTATGGTAAAAGTGGCGTTTCTATTGAAACGGTAAAGCAATTGTTGCATCTATACAATCACAATATTATACCTGTTACTCCTATTTTACACGCAAGTGAAAATACAACTGCATTAACAGCATTGTTACAAACAATTAAAGGCGAAGGCAATGTATTAATGGCAGGAAAATTAATGCAAGCAACAGCAGCTTTTGAAGCGGCAGGCATTCAACCACTTATTTTACAACCTATAGAAGAACAAGCCATTTTTTCTGGTAATCAATACACAACGGCATTTGCTTTTTATGTTTTACAACAAGCAAAAAAAATAAATGCTTTGTGTACACATGGTTTTGCATACAGTATGAATATGGTGCAAGCAAATAGGTATATGCTACATGAAAAAGTGAATTTGGAAAGAAAAGACAACAATTACCAAAATGTTGCAAATGTTTTAAAACAACTTGTAATTGAGCATAGCATAGGGAAAGTTGATGTTCCTGCATTTAACAATTGTGTTCATGTGCTTTCAAACGCAGAAACAGCTTTGCAAAACTGTATAGATGTATGGATGCAAGAAGTAAATATTCCCTCAGAGCAATTTGTTGTGAATGCTGATGGTACTTCTTTTATCCAAAATACCAATTCATATTTACCAGCTTTACATAATCACTTACAACTATTGTATTTGCAGTTAAACCATTTATTTCAAACCATTTCATCGTTAAACGAATGGTTGTGTAGTTACAGTAAAACGGTAATTGCATTCAATGACATTTTACCAGAAGAAAAAGTGTACACAGAAAATATAGAATCACTGTTAGAAAAGTTATTTACTACAATCGCTATTCAACTACAGTTACTTGTAAACATACAGCAACAACATACAAACAATACGGTTCAACTTCCCTTTTTACTACAAGAAACTTCAACCTTTAAACATTCTTTAAATAACTTAATTGAAGTAAAAAATTTGCAACCAATAAAAGATTGGTTAAAAAATACAACAATTGAAGAATTGGTTTATAGCTGATAAAATTCTACAGCATTGCCACCAAAAATTGAATCTTGTTCATGTAAGCTAAACGATTGATAGTAATCTTTTGCTATTTGCAACATGTGTGTATAATCTGCTGCTACAAGGCAAACCGGCCAATCAGATCCATACATGATTCTATTTGTTCCAAAAGCTGCTGTAACCACATCTAAATAAGGCGTAAAATCGGTAGGTTTCCAATTTTTCCAATCGGCTTCTGTAACCATGCCTGAAACTTTACAATACACATTTGGATATTGTGCTACTACTTCTATTGCTTTTTTCCAATCGGCAATATCTTGGTTTTTAATGGCAGGTTTTGCAATATGATCAATCACAAATTTTTGGTTGGGAAAAGCCGCTACAAATTTGGGTATATATGCTAACTGATCGGAGAAAATAAGAATATCATAAGTAAAATTATATTGGGCTAATTTACCAATACCATTCATAAAAGCAGGCTGTAACATTAAATCTCTTACAGGTTCACCTTGTAATACATGTCTAAAACCCTTCATTTTAGGAAAAGAACTGTAGAAAGCCAAACGCTCTTCAATATCATTGGCTTGCAAATTTACCCAACCTACAATGCCTTTGATAAATTCGTTATGAACCGCATTGTTTAACTGAAACTCATTTTCATTTTCAGACTGATCTGATTGAACGGTAACACAACCATCAAAACCATTTGCATGTAAAATAGGTAGCAAATCTTCGGGTAAAAAGCTACGTTGAATTACTTTCATATCATCGGTAATCCAACTGTCTCTTACGGCATCGAATTGCCAAAAATGTTGATGGCTATCTATTTTCATACTATTTGAATTTATAAAAAGTTACCTACTTGTAAAGTATTGTAATCTGCAATAAACGAAATGATATTGTTATACTGCGTAAATTCTTCTTTCGGATGCATGGTTGTAATTACTACACATTGCATTCCTGCATTTGCAGCAGCCTCCACTCCTTTTGGTGCATCTTCAAACACAATACAATTTTTGGCAGGCACTTGCATTAATTCGGCTGCTTTTAAAAATGTTTCAGGATGAGGCTTGCTTATTGCTACATCATCTGCACTAACAACGGCTTTAAAATAATGGTGTAGTTGTAAATTGTCGAGTACAAAATTTATGTTGAATGGAATAGCTGCAGAACCAATACTCATCGGTATTTGAGCTTGATAAGCCTCTTCTAAAAATTGAGCTAAACCATCAATTAATTGTAAATGTGGAAAATAGGCAGATTGGTATCTTTTTTCTTTTTCTATTGACCAAAAATTCATTTCCTCATCCGTAAAACGATTGGAACCAAAAATGCGAACCAACAGCTCACTATTTTTCCCATACATTTCTTTTTTTGCTTCTTCAAACGTAAGGTTTGCACCAAGGTCTTTTGTTAATATTTCGAACCAACCTTTTGCATGGTAAGCCATATCATTTACCATTGTTCCATTCATATCGAATATAAAACCTACTTGTTGCTTCATGACTAATTGTATTGAATAAAATTGAGTGATGTATGAATTAAGGAAGCAAATCGTTAGTGATAATGATGTAATGAATTAACATTTTTCAAGTGCTTGTTCTATATCTGCAAGAATATCTTGTACATTTTCTAAACCTGCTGAAATACGAATTAATCCTGGTGTAATACCTACAGATAAACGTTGTTCTTCTGTTAATTTAGAGTGTGTAGTGCTTGCAGGATGAGAAGCGATACTTCTTGTATCACCTAAATTAGGTGTCATCGATAATAATTCCAATGCGTCTAAAAATTTACGACCACTTTCAATACCACCTTTCAATTCAAAACATAAAACACCACCACCTTTTTTCATTTGCTTAATGGCAATATGATATTCAGGATGAGAAGGTAGAAAAGGATATTTTACCCAAGCAATTTTTTCATTTTTTTCTAATGCAGATGCAATGGTGAATGCATTGCTACAATGACGTTCAATTCGTACATCTAAGGTTTCTAAACTTTTGCTTAAAACCCAAGCGTTAAACGGACTCATTGATGGGCCTGTATTTCTACAAAACAAATAAATTTCTTTAATTAAATCGGCTCTACCAACAACAACGCCGCCTAAAACCCTTCCTTGTCCATCAATCCATTTTGTAGCACTATGGCTTACAATATCGGCTCCAAACTCAATCGGATTTTGAAGAATTGGTGAAGCAAAACAATTATCTACATTAAAAATAAGATTGTGTTTTTTACAAAATTCTCCAGCCCAAGCTAAATCAATCACTTCTAATTGAGGATTGGTAGGTGTTTCCAAATAAATCATCTTGGTATTTGGTTGTACAGCAGCTTCCCATTCTTCCGGTTTATTGGCAGCTACCAACGTACATTCGATTCCATAACGTGGTAAAAATTTGGTTGCCAAAGCATAAGTGCTACCAAAAACAGAACTACTACAAATTAAATGATCGCCTGCTTTTAACAATGCAAATATTGAATTAAACACAGCTGCCATTCCTGTTGCTGTTGCAAAACCTGCTTCTGCACCTTCTAAAATGCACATTTTTTTTACAAACTCATCAACTGTTGGATTGCTATAGCGGCTGTAAATGTTATCACCTGTTTCGTCTGCAAAAGCAGCTCTCATATCTTCTGCTGTATCGAACGTAAAACTGCTTGTTAAATACAAAGGCGTAGAATGTTCCATTTCAAAACTCTGTGGTGTTTGTATTCTAATTGCCTGTGTTTGTTTATGTAAAGACATGTATGGATATATTATTTAACGTATATTAAAAAGAATAAAAACTAAGGATGTACAAAAGTGGTAGTTGTAATAGTTGCACCTGCACCTATTAAAGTAGCAGCAACAGAACAATATTTACCCAAAGATAAATCAACTGCTTTTTGTGCTTTTTCCTGATCTACATTGCCATAAATGTGAAACTCAATAATAATATCTTTCCATAAAGAAGGTTCTTTGCCTGCTTCTCTATCGCCTTTAATTACCATTTTATAATCTCTAACTTCTTGGCGTTGTTTATTTAAAATCATGATTACATCAATAGCACTGCAACCACCTAAACCCATTAATAACATTTGCATAGGACGAACTCCAAAGTTTTGTCCACCACTTTCGGTGCTTGTATCCATTCTCACTACATGACCATATTCGTCTTTCGCTTCAAAACCATAATCGTTTTGCACCCTTGTTAACTCTATTGTAGGCATATTTTAAAAATTGATGGCGAAGATAGAAAATAGCCATTAAGATTAGCTGTTGAGTTTAGAAATTAAGACAATAAAATGTTGATAGAACAACTATTTTCTACGAACATCAACTGAAACCGATAACTTATGTGGAGCACTGCTTAAGATAACGCCTTTTAAAGGTGTAATATCGTAGTAATCTCTTCCCCATCCTATGGTGATGTGTTGTTCTGATGGCATGATATTGTTTGTAGGATCAAAATCTATCCAACCAACATTGGGAATATATACCGAAAACCAAGCATGAGAAGCATCTACACCCACTAATTTTTCTACGCCTTTGGGTGGAATGGTTTCTATGTATCCGCTTACATACCTAGCAGGTAAACCAATTGATCGTAAACAAGCAATGGCTAAATGAGCAAAATCTTGACAAACACCTTTTCGTTGAGCCATTACTTCAGATACAGGTGTGGCAATGGTTGTAAAACCAGGTTTAAACTGAAAGTCGGTAAATATTTGATGCATCAATTGTTTTACAGCTGTTAGCATTGGTTTTTCAGTTGAAAAACATTGCAGGGTGTAATTGATAATTTCATGGTTAAATGCAGTAATAGGTGTTTCTGGTACAAATTGACGTGCATCTATATTTTCGAGTGTAGGTAAATAGAGTTGTTGCCGAACTTCTTCCCATGGTAAATTTCCGTATAATTCAAGGTCTAAAGAGGTTTGAGCAGGTTGTTTTTCAATATCTGATGTTACGGTAACAGATAGTTTTTTATGCTCACGTTGAATAGCAAAATACAATACTTTATTGCCAAAAAAATCTTCAAATTCGTTCATCACATCTGGTAAAGGGTCAATTTTTACCGACACATTTTTGCAATCTTGCACCGTTGTAGAACGAGGTAATAAACGAGCAACATTGTGGCAAATGCTAATGGGTTCGTGATAAATATATTCTGTTTTATGAATAATTCGGTATTGCATAAATTATCTCGAAAAATGTTAAATTAAAAACCATTGTTTACTCCAAAATAATCCTGTTTTTATACAATGTCGTCTGCTGCAGTAAACAATTGTTTTTGCGTTTGTGCATGTTTAAAATAGGTTTTAGAAATGGCATTTGGTATGGCAGATAACAATGCATACATTTTCGATAAAAAAGTATCTAGTTGTTGATAACTTGTAAGGTTACTATCTAACATACTTAAACTGTCTTTGTCTGAAAGTTTTAGCAATGTGTAAGCTTCTAAAATTAAACGTTCATGTTCTGATAAACTGTTGTCTTTTTGTTTTTTAGGAAGAATAGATAAATACCTTTTTATTCGAGTAATTTGATAGGCCAAAGAACGAGGATTGTTTTCGTCTAACAACATTAAATCTAATACCAACGAAAGCTGAATATGCACTCTATATTTATATCTGTAGTTAACAAGCGTTTCATTGCTTTTTAAAACAGCTTCTTGTAAATTGTATTCTACTAAATCGTCTTGTTTATTTACCAAAGTTGCTCTAAGCATACTTATCAATAATAAACTTTGTTCAATTTTTCTACCCGTATCTAAAATTGTCCAACCTTGTTCTCTAGAAATACTTTCTCTGTTCAATCCTATAAATGCCACCATCGATGTAATTAAATGATTCAACATGGTAATCATTTTAAAACTATTGGGTGTATTATCTGCAATATTTTGCCAATCTTCTTCCATTGTTCTTAATACACGCCAAGTATCGGTACTCCAATGATCTCTTACGGCATTTACAGCTCTTAAAAAAAGTGTTAAATTAAAACTCAAACTGCCTTGTCTATTGGCATCAAATAAAATAGAAGCCAATTCTTTGGAAGGAAATTTAAGTTTAGCAGCACTATTTTCTCCCACAAAACCAGGATAGGTGCAGGTATGGTGGGTTAAAGCCATTAACAAGTTATGTTCTGCCAAAATATGATCATTGGCTTGTAACTGATTGCCTTGGGTTAAAAACTGCATTACTGTACGTTGAAAACGAGCATTTGCTAAAATTCGTTCGGCATAACGGCCCACCCAAAATAAATTTTCAGCAGTTTGACTTGGTAACGTATCGCTGTATGCAGGTGCTGTATCTACTTGTATAGCATGATGACGAACATGAACATCTTGCTCAATATCGTTGCTAATTACCCAAGTATCTTTACTCATTCCACCCAACTGATTCGAAATCAATATGTTCGATAAATCACCTGTTGTTCTAGTTAAACCTCCTTTCATGACCGTATAGCCATCATTGGTGCCTACTAAATAGCTACGAAACAAAGCATTGGTGGGTTGAATTTTTTTATCGTTTAATGATGGAGAAGTTGCAAAAGACACTTTTTCTTGTCCAACATATAAATATGGATGTGTTTTGATGGTTTCTTTTAGTTGATTCAATTCGTTTTTCGAAAGTTTAGAACCATCTATTGATGAGCTAGAATTAGAATATCTATAAATTCTTTTGATAATTAAATGTTGAATATTGTTCAACACATAATTTAATTCCTTGGGTTGGCCACACCACCAAGAAGCAATTGTTGGTAAAATAAGTGGTTCGTTTAATAAATGTTTTGCAATAGCTGGTAAAAAAGGAATTAATCCAGGATTTTCTAAGATACTACTGCCTAAAGGATTGGCTATACTTACATTGCCAGAACGAACAGCTTGTAACAAACCTGCAACGCCCAATTGAGAATCTGATTTTAATTCTAATGGATCACAATACACATCATCTACCCTTCTTAAAATAACATCTACTTTTTCTAAACCCCCAATAGTTTTTAGCCAAACACAATTGTCTTTCACCATCAAATCATCTCCTTGAACCAACGTATAACCTAAAAATGAAGAGAGATAAGAATGTTCGAAATAGGTTTCATTTCTTGGTCCAGGTGTTAAAATAACAATTCTTGGATTTTGTTTTGCAGGTGCAATTTCATTGAAAGCAGTTTGTAATTCGTTGAAGTAAGGCGATAATTGCTGTACTTTAATATCTGCAAAAAGTTCAGGTAAAATACGAGCCATTGCAGTTCTGTTTTCTAGTGCATAACCTGAACCAGATGGTGCTTGAGAACGATCGCTAATTACCCAAATTTTTCCATCAGGGCTACGAGCAATATCTGCAGAATACAACACTAAATGTCGCTTCCAAGGCATTGAAATGCCTGCACATTCTCTTAAAAAACCAGGATGATTGTAAATAAGTTCAACTGGCAACAACCCTTTTTTAATCAGTTGTTGTTCGCCATAAATATCTTTTAAAATAAGGTTAAACAGTTCTGCTCTTTGTGTAAGTCCTTTTTCAATTGTAAGCCATTCTTGTTGCTCAATAATGTAGGGAATAACATCTAAATTCCAAGGTCGGTTTAACCCTGCAGGATCTCCGTAAATATTGTATGTAACACCGTTTTCTTTTAAAAAACGATGAATATCGGCTCTTCTATCAAAAATTTCAGCTTCTCCTAAATGTGCATATGAACTGAAAAACTTTTTCCAAAAATCGTCTAAATTTTTACCCGAAGCCAACAACTGATTAAAAGAATATTCTTCAGAAAAAATTTTTTGAAAGAAAGCAGATTGTTGGGTTGCTATCATGAAAATAAATTAAAGTACAGTTTTGGCGTTTAGCTTGATGCAACTAAAATAGGTATTTATAACCAACTTGTATGCATTTAATTATCGTTTGTGTTAAACATAAAACACACAAATAGTAAAATAGTTTGCACAGAATGCCGATTAAAATACTTCATTTTACAATAAAAATTTTTCTAAGAATCAAAAGTATTCCATTTGATTTTGTTAATAATCTCTTTTCTAACAATGTGGTATGCTTATGTTTGCAAAAATTTAAAACTTATGGATGTACAAGCATTAATTCAGGCTGCTTGGAGCAATAGAGAATTATTAAAAGAAGCTACTTATGCAGATGCAGTAAGAACGGTAATTGAAGAAGTAGATAAAGGAAGATTACGTACTGCATCTCCTACAGAAAATGGTTGGGTTGTAAACGAATGGGTAAAACAAGCCATTTTAATGTATTTTGGAATTCAGCAAATGAAAACCTACACACTAGAACCATTTGAGTTTTACGATAAAATGTTGTTGAAAAAAGATTATGCATCTATGGGTGTAAGAGCTGTTCCACATGCAGTGGCTCGTTATGGTGCATTTTTAGGTAAAAATGTAGTTTTAATGCCAAGCTATGTAAATATTGGTGCTTATGTAGATGAAGGAACCATGGTAGATACTTGGGCTACTGTAGGTAGCTGTGCACAAATTGGTAAAGGTGTACATTTAAGTGGTGGTGTTGGTATTGGTGGTGTTTTAGAACCGTTACAAGCTAGCCCCGTAATTATTGAAGATGGTTGTTTTTTAGGAAGTAGAAGTATTGTGGTTGAAGGTGTTATTGTAGAAAAAGAAGCAGTTTTAGGTGCAAATGTGGTATTGACACAATCCACTAAAATTATTGATGTTAGTGGTAGTGAACCTATTGAATATAAAGGAAGAGTTCCTGCAAGAAGTGTTGTAATTCCTGGCACTTATGCTAAAAAGTTTCCAGCAGGTGAATACCATGTAAACTGTGCTTTAATTATTGGTACAAGAAAACCTAGTACCGATTTAAAAACAAGTTTAAATGATGCATTGAGAGATTTTAATGTTAGTGTTTAGTATAGATGTACTGAAATATTTATTGTAGAAAAGAGGCTATTTTTTAAATAATAGCCTCTTTTTTTATAATCCTTTTACCGATTGTTGTAGCAAACGATATACATTCGGTAATGCTTGCTTGAAGCGTAAATAAGTTGCAAGTGAAACGTTTTTGGTGTCAAACTTTACAAATTCAACATCATTTTTATGAGCACCCACTACCCTTCCATATTTGTAATTGTATGTAAACCAACCATCTTCTTGTAGTTTTATTTCTGTTAATTGTTTATTTGGAACAGTAATAAAAAATTGGTTTTGCATTGTTTGCTGATTGATAATAGTTTGTTGAAGTTTTTGTAAACGCAATTGTACATATGCTTCTTTAGCAGTTTCAATTGCTGGATCTATCAATGTTACTTGTTCACTTAAACATTGTCTGTATTTGTATTGTCCATTTTGCTTAAAGTTGTATAATTCTTGTAACACTTTAGCAATGGTATCTTTCATATATGGATAATGCGTACAACCTAAAATGAGCGTATTCAAAGGCTTTTGTTGCGGTGTTTTCAATAGTTTTTCTAACATGCTAACTAAATGATATCTTGTATAATTTGCAGGATCGTTTAATTGCATGTCTAAACATTTTCCTTGCTCATTATACTCACATAAAACTTGATTTGCTGTTTGGTTGAAATGGTATGCTGCTAATAAATTCGTATCAATTGTATACACTGTGTTTTTAATAGATGGTCCTTTATAACTTGTTCTTACAACCGATACAGTATCTACAAAATAACTCCAATCTCTATCAATGCTTTCTGCCAAACCAACACCCCCTTGACTAATTGTTTCTACAAAATCAATTCCCATTGATTTTGCCATTCGTTGCAATGTTCTAGGATAGCCATTAGAAGCTACAGTACCTGCTGTTGCAAAAATGCCAATTGTACCATTTTCTCTTTTCTGTTGCAATAAAGCGGCTTTAGCTCCAGCTTCAATTACACCAATACAAGCAACCCCTGTATTAGTCGATTGTAATACTTTTTTTATGTCTTCTAAAGCATAAGCTGTAGCTGTATTACAAGCAATTACGATCATTTTTACAGGACTCTTTGTTTGTTGCTGCTGTACTGTTGAATAGGTTTTTCCCAATAAAAAATCCATATTCTTTAAAATATGCTCTTTTAATAAATCTGTTTTTTGTTCGGCAGCATAATTACCATAAGGCATATTGGCTTGGTCTGCTAAATATTGAAAATATTCTTTCTCAAAATCTGGTTTTCCATCTGCACCTTCTTTTCCAGTTATGTTGTTAAATGCATCTAAAGTAAGCATAGCTTGTAAAACAGTTAATCCACCTGTTCCTGAATCAAATACACCTATGGGTAAACTAATTTTTTGCTGAGCAATCACAGTATTCAGTGTAACAACACAAAACATTACATTAAAAAAGCATTTTTTAAGAGACATGCTATAAATTATTGAGTTTATACTTACGAAGTTCTGTTTCTTTGCAACTTGTAATAGTAAAATAGCTAAAATATTTTACAGATAATGTAGGAATTGTATTTACATGAGTCATGATCACAAACACCAAATTAGTATTGTAGGTTTTTTTATTGCACTTTCAGGAGCCATTTTATTTTCTACAAAAGCTATTCTTGTAAAACTTGCTTTTCAATCTACACATGTAGATGCAGTTACACTTTTGTTTTTACGTATGTTGTTTTCTTTGCCATTTTATTTAATTATTGGTTGGTTTTCGTCTCAAAAAGAGGGTGTTGTTAAACTATCAAATAAACAGTGGTTTCAAATTGCATGTTTGGGAATTTTGGGATATTACTTAAGCAGTTTATTCGATTTTATTGGTCTACAATATGTTTCTGCAGGCTTAGAAAGGTTGATTTTGTTTTTATATCCAACTTTTTCTGTGTTGATTAATACTTTCTATTTTAAAAGTCATTTAAGTAAAAAACAGGTAATTGCACTAATACTTACCTACATTGGTATTGGGTTGGCATATTTTGCCGAATTACAAGTTGATCAAGCTAATTCCAACTTCTTTTATGGTTCTTTTATGATTTTTTTATGTGCCATTACGTATTCTATTTATTTGGTAGGAACAGGTAGATTGGTGCAACAAGTTGGCTCAACAAGATATACCGCTTATGCAATGTTATTTGCTACAATGGGTGTATTCCTTCATTTCATCATCACAAAAAACGTATCTACATTTCAAATTTCTACATCACTAATAGGTTATGGTATTGCTTTAGCCATTGTTGCAACAGTGGTTCCATCGTTTTTAATTTCAAATGCCATGAAAAAAATTGGCAGCAATAATGTTTCTATCATTACAAGTATTGGCCCTGTGAGTACCATTTTGCAAGCTCATTTTGTTTTGGGAGAAAAAATGATGGTATTACAAGTAGTAGGCACTTTAATTGTTGTTGTGGGTGTTGTACTCATTGGTTGGAAAAACAAACATACAAGCACCAAAAACTAGTGTTTTTGTATATCTGGTGTAATGTTGAATAAAGCTTGACTTCTTGTATTATCGGCAGGAGTAGTCATAATAACAGAATAAGCAGAACCAGAAGCCATTGTATAATCTCTTTTTGAAGCTAAGTTAGCAGTGTCATTAAATACGGTTACATTATATTTTCCCGCGTTTAATGTTGTAAATCTTGCATAAGAATCGTAGGTGTGATGGTCTAAGAAATTTCTATTTGCATAATCGAATTGATCGCCGCCAGGACTAATTAATCTAACTTTTACATAATCAAAATATCCTTGTGTTCTAAAATCTAACACTCTAACTTTTATTTTTCCTGTTGCAATATTGGTAATATCATCGCTTACCAACGACATTTTCCAATCAAAACCTACTCTATAAAAAAAGCAAGAGTAATATTTCTCTGCCAATAAATCTACCGTTTGATTTAAAACCTGATTATTATTAAAAGTAATAGAAATATTATTCGATCCAATAACTCCAACTCTATAAGTGGTGGGGTTGTATAAGCTTGTGCTACCAATTGTTACATTATTCAGTTTAACAGATACTGCACCATAATCCATTACATTAAAAAATTTGATATTCGGTACAATAGTGCTGTTCGATCCTGTTCCACCTGTATTACTACTTGTGTTTGTATCATTTACCACCTTGCTACAAGCAATAAGAAAAATGAAAGAACTTATTAGAATTAACGTTTTTCTCATAAATAAAATGCTTGTATCATTAACAGAGAGTTTTTTTTTAAATTTCTTAAGTAAATTTTTATTTAGGCAATACACTCACATTTTGTGTTGCTGTTGCAGTACAACCCAAATCGCTTGTTACAGTAAGTTTTACAGGAAAACTTTGATTTGTATTTGTTTGTGTGTAAGAATGTAAAACAGTTGTCGTATTGCTGTCTTTTCTTCCATCCCCCAAATCCCATAAAAATTTTACGATTCTACCACTTTTTATAGTTGATGTATTATTAAATGAATAACTGTTTCCAACAGTAGGATTTAACAAAGCAGTAGTAAAACTTGGAGTTAAACCACTTCCATTACCAGCATTGGTAGAAATACCCAATGTACGCTCAGCAATGGTTTTACCGCTTAAATTTATTTTTGCTGTAATGGTATAATTTCCTGCTTTTTTATAAGCATTTCTTTCAGTTTGCCTACCCGATTTGGTAAAATTTCCATCTCCAAAATACCATTCATAAGTAACTCCAGCAGGAATATTGATTGCTGTAATTTTAAATTCTACAACATCACTATCACTTGCACAAGGTGTTAAACTTGTTGCTGTTAATTTTAATGAATCTAAAACGCCAGTTGAAGATGATCCTGTATCGATACCACCATTTACAGGAGGTGTATAAGATGGATTAGAAGGATTGCTCGTGCCACCGCCACTACCACCACTACTTCCACCTGAACTTCCAGAGCCAGAACTGCTGCTACTTGTTGTGGAATAATTAATTACTTTGGTACAACCAAATATGATGATGAAACATATTAAAATGGAAAAGTACCTTCTTGTATTCATATAAATGAAAAACGTGATTGTGTTTTTTTTATTGTATTAGCTATGCAAATGTCATTAAAATTGGTTAATTCCGTTTTTTTCTTTTTAGCTCGTAATCATACATCAATTTTCCTAATTGTTTCATAAACGGAAAACCAATCGTATCATAATCGTATTGATTATCATTAAACATGCCATCTTTATTACATAAAATTGTTGCACTTAACATAAATTCTACATTGTTTACTGAATCTGTTATATATGCAACATCAGTTAAAAAGCCATAAGCATCGCCTACTTTATTAAATATTTTGATATTCGATTGTGGTTTTACTTTTTCACTTCCATAAAATAAAAATTTACAGTAGGTATCCCAATATTCTGCTGAAGGATAATTGGGATAATCGCTTTCAGCAGGATAAGCACTCATCCATTTTCTTAAAAATGCATAGTCGTTGGTGTTTAATTTAAATCTCTTTTTAGCAGTCACTGATTCTGGAAACAAAACAGATTGTAACATTGAATGTAAATCTGCCAACAGTACATTGTTTTTTTCAGAAAAATCAAAAGGTTCATTTACCAATTTCCCATTTTTATAAAACCCATTTCCTAAACTGATTTTCTGTGAAGTGAAAACAGCATTGCTATACGTTACTGGTTGTTCATATAGTAACCGTCCACTTGTATCATAAAATCGAATGGGGTTTGTAATGCTGTTTTGTTCTGTAGGCAAACTAATCTGTAATCGATGACGAATTACAGCGTTACTATATCCTTTTTCTTTCAGTTTTTTCTGAATATATTCTTGTCCTAAAAATTCATACAACCTATTAAAGGCATCGTTGTCGCTCACTAAAAAAATTTGTTTAATGTAATGAGCAATGGTTGGTCTACTATCTTTTGCCATTGGATGCGTAAATACAGCAGATTGATAATTATTTGCAGCATCTGTAATCATGGTTGAATGCATATCTAATCCACTAATATTTAATTCGTTCAACTTTTCTAATGCTAAAAAAGCAATGGGCATTTTCACTGTACTTGCAGGATAAAAATATGCAGGTGGATTTTGGTTGAAATAATAATTCGAAAAGGAGGGTTTATTCTTTTTATTTCTATGAATCTGTGTGTAAACAATTTGAAGTCTAAGTTGGTCTTTTTCAGCAACTAGCGATTTAAAAAATTGAGGCTGTGTAGCCATTAAATTTTCAAGAAAAAGATTTTTATCCATTTTAGCAGCTTTTTGAGCTACAAGGCCTGTAGAAATGAAGATGACTAGAATAATTGAAAATAATTTCCGCATAATTCAAACTTACACAAAACTTATTATTTGGATGAAAAGAGTGTTGAAAATGAGCTGATGTGCTGTTTTTATAAAAGTGACGACCCCTTTTTTGAGCCGTTTTTGTATGTAAATTGTTCTATGGGAAAAAATCCCATAAAACAGTTATAGGGCTGAAAATCAATGATAGCAATGGTTTCAGCTTTTTGATGTGGAGAATAGCGGAGTCGAACCGCTGACCTTTTGCATGCCATGCAAACGCTCTACCAACTGAGCTAATTCCCCTAAAAATTCAAAGAAGATTACAAAAGTAGGGCTTGAAGAATACGAAACAAAAATAAATGTCTCCCTAAGTTAATAATCTACTTTTTCTTCAGGCTTAACTACTTTTTTCTTTTTATCGTTCAGTTTGTACGGATTTTCTGTTTCTACAGGTGATTGCTTCTTATTTTTCTTGGTTTGTTCGTCAATTTTTTTCTGATTAATATTTCCTTTTTCATCAAATAAAGGATTTTCTAACGGTGCATTTCCATTACCAAGTGCAAGATTTGCAATTTTAGGAATATGTGTCCATTTTCCATTTAACCATTTAAATCCTTCATACGTTCCATCAGGAATTAAAGTGTATTTGTTTTCTACTTCATTGGTTTCGCTAATTAAATGATCAAACACAATCATTTCTGCCTCAGCATCATAATTCATTCTCACTTTTGCATCTTTTTTATACTCAACATTAAATCTAAAAGCTGGCTGTTTTGGTTTAATACTATCATTTAAGTATTGAAAATATCTACCACCTAACTCTGGTAATCCATTTTGATTAAACGTTAAAATTTCAATCCATTTTTTATTACTTCTTGCTCCGTTATCGTCATAACCCAATAATGTATACACTTTTTTAGAACCAACATAATTTAGTAAAACCTTATAATAAATAGCACCAATCCATCTTTTTGTTTCTCTGATAGAATCGTTGGGGGCTTTTGTAAAATCAGATACATCAATTAATGGAAATAGTTTTAAACTTCCATCTTCTGTTTTCATTTGAATGGCTCCTCGTTGACGGAAATAGGCAAAATCTTTCATCACTTGCCAACTAAAAATTTTAAAACTACTATCAGGAGCATATAGTTTAGAAATAGTTTGTAGTGAATCGAAATTATATTCGAAAGAATGTGGCACTTTTAACGCTTGTACCAAACCTCGTGTAAAAAAACTATCGGCTCTAAATCGATTAAACCATTCATTATCTTGAATCATTTCTACCCCTGCACCTTTAATATTGGCTTCCATTTGTTGAATTTGCCTTCTATTTTCTTTCGTTAAAGGCGATTGTGCAGACAACTGTTGTAACCCTATAAACAATAAAACAATAATTTTATTCATACATACGATTGAAGATTTGCAAATTACACACAATTCAAGCAATTATTAACGAGGATTAACTTTTTAAACAGTTTTAGAATTGCTTGGTAAGTATTTGAAAACATTTATTAAAGAATCAATATCATGTTTTTGCAAAACCATTTTGTTTATTTTCGCCATTTACATCATTTGACACAACTAAGCAATCGAAGAATTGTTAGTTATGAATACTATAAATAGAAAATATAACATGAATACAGGAATACAGCAAATTATAAATCATGAAAAAGATGCGGCTTTACAAGCTATTGGTCGTAAAATATTGAATCAAGAACGTTTAGCTTTTGACGATGGTGTTTTGTTATTTGAAAAAGGTTCATTGGCTTATTTAGGAGCTTTGGCTAATTATGTAAGAGAACAAAAACATGGAGATAAAACGTATTTTAATAGAAATTTTCATATAGAACCTACCAACGTTTGTGTATTTAGTTGCAAATTTTGTTCGTATTCTCGTTTATACGCACATAAAGAAGAAGGATGGGAATTAAGTATTGAACAAATGATGCATATTGTAAAAAGTTACGATGGAAAACCTGTTACAGAAGTGCATATTGTAGGTGGTGTACATCCAAAAATGAATCTTACCTTTTTCATGGATTTGTTAAAAGCCATTAAAGCACATCGTCCTTCATTACATATAAAAGGCTTTACACCTGTTGAGCTGGATTATATGTTTAGAAAAGCAAAAGTTTCTGTTGAAGAAGGAATGAAAATGGTGCATGAAGCAGGTTTAGATTCTTTACCAGGTGGTGGTGCAGAAATTTTTCATCCTGAAATTAGAACACAAATTTGCGAAGATAAAGTAGATGCAAATGGTTGGTTACATATTCATAAAGCAGCACATCAGTTAGGCATGCATAGCAATGCAACCATGTTGTATGGACATGTAGAAAGTTTTTGGCACAGAATAGACCACATGGAAAGATTGAGACAATTACAAGATGAAACTGGAGGTTTCAACACATTTATTCCATTGAAATTTAGAAATAAAGACAATGAAATGAGTCATATTGCCGAAAGCACAACTATTGAAGACATGAAAGTTTACGCTGTGGCAAGATTGTACTTAGATAATTTTAAACATGTAAAAGCATATTGGCCAATGTTGGGCAGACAAAATGCTCAATTAACTCTAGGATTTGGTGTAAATGATATTGATGGAACAATTGATGATAGCACAAAAATTTATGCAATGGCTGGCAGTGAAGAACAAACCCCAAGCATGAGTACGGCAGAATTGGTGAATTTAATTAAACAAGTAAAAAGAACGCCAATTGAAAGGGATACGGTTTATAACGAAATTAGAGATTACAGTAATGTGCCTTTAGAAAGTATTGAAACGAATCCTCTGCTAAACTAGCAGGGGATTTTTTTTAAGAAGAATCTAGCAAGAACTTCCTAAAAATAAAAAGGGTCCTTCCGTAGAAACGGAACGACCTCTAACGATTGCTTGCCATATGAAAAATCTTCAAAAATTATTGTTATGAATTAGTCTACATAATTTCTCTGACTCAATATCAATTTCATTAGACCAATTTGTATTTGTAAGAACTTTTTGTTTTGTTACACAAATGTACAAGCTTGTATAGTTGATTGGTTACTAAATAATGAATGTTTATATTATGCCTAATTGTAAAAAAAATATTGAAACACTTGTTATCACTACATTATAGGCTTTATGTTACATTATCGCCAACAACATTTATCGTTCATTTTTTAATAAATAAATGTTTCAAATACACTTATTTTATGCCATTTGCTCGTTATTCATAAGGTTTCTAATGACCACACTTGCAACAGTGCAACCAAAAATAGCAGGCATATAACTAATTGTTCCAATCACAGATTTTTTTGGATAAGCTTTTTCAGTAACAATTACTCGATCATGATCAATTGGTTCTGGACTAAAAACAACTGTTAATCCTTTTCTAATATTCAATTCATTTAAGCGTTTACGAACATATTTTGCCAATGTACAAGTATGGGTTTTTGAAATATCTGTAACCATTACTTGAGAAGGATCTACTTTTCCTCCAGCTCCTAAAGAAGTAACAATTGGTATGTTTCTATCTTTACAAGCTTTTATAAAATATACTTTTGGCGATAATGTATCAATACAGTCAACAGCATAATCGTACTTACTTTCATCCAACAAATCTTGTGTAATTTGTTCTTTAATGTAAATAGGTTTTACAATTAATTCTAAGTTTGGATTAATATCTTTCAATCGCTCTGCCATTACTTCTGCTTTTAGTTTACCAGCAGCAGAATGCAAAGCTGGTATTTGTCTATTACAATTGCTTAAATCTACTGTATCTGCATCTACAATCGTCATTTTTCCTACTCCACTTCTAGCTATCATTTCGGCACAAATACCACCTACTCCACCCAATCCTACCACTAAAACATGCTTGCTCATTAAAGCTTCAATTTTTTCATCACCCAATAACAATTGTGTTCTGCTCATCCAATAAGGAATCATATACTTTTTGTTTATGCGTATTTTAAAAGGCTGCAATTTGAACAAATAAACGCTTTTCAACAACTAATCTGTTAAAATATCTGTGGTTTGCTGTAATTTTCAGCCGTTCTACCAATTATTTAGACACCTCGATTTATGAAATACATTCTCACCTTTTCACTAATTATTTTTTTTCATTTTTCCGATGCACAAAACATAAAGATTGAACTGAAAGATTCTTTAAAACGAGTAAGTTTAAGGGGATTGAGTGTAGTAAATGATGCAATCATTTGGGCTAGCGGCAGCAATGGAACAGTTGCAAAAAGTATTGATGGCGGTAAAACTTTTGAATGGAAAACCGTAAAAGGATACGAAAAAAGAGATTTTAGAGATATTGAAGCCTTTGATGCCAATACAGCCATTATTATAGGCATTGCAGAACCTGCCATTATTTTAAAAACAATTGATGGTGGACAATCATGGAAAAAAGTATTTGAAGATTCTACTAAAGGTATGTTTTTAGACGCTGTTGATTTTGATGAGAAAGGTAGTGGAATGGTTATTGGTGATCCGATAAATGGTTGTTTATTTAGTGCAACCACAACAGATTTTGGTGAAACATGGAATCTAAAATCGAATTTTTCAGCTATCGATTCAGTAGCAGACGGTGAGGCTTTTTTTGCCTCAAGTGGAAGCAATATTGTATACCCAAAAAAGAATGCTAGCATTTTTGTTACTGGTGGAAAACAATCGAGATTAAATTTTAATAATCGTTGGTTTCGTTTACCCATATTACAGGGCAAAGAATCTACAGGTGCAAATTCAATAGCCGTTTTCAATAAAAAAGCTATTGTTGTTGGTGGTGATTTTGCAAAAGATAAAGATACAACTGGTAATTGTGTATTAATAAATTTAGATAAGAAACCCACATTTTATTTTCCTCAAAAACCACCAAAAGGGTATAAATCGTCGGTAATTTTTATCAATTCATCTACTTTGGTTGCTTGTGGCACAAGTGGTATTGATGTTTCAATTGATGGTGGTATAAACTGGAAAAATATAAGCACAGAAAGTT
This sequence comes from Chitinophagaceae bacterium, assembly GCA_051861445.1. Taxonomy (GTDB): domain Bacteria; phylum Bacteroidota; class Bacteroidia; order Chitinophagales; family Chitinophagaceae; genus Parasediminibacterium. The sequence goes on from JBHYCS010000024.1 coordinate 25,809, forward strand.
ATCATGTGGTAGAAAAGTCGAAAAAAGGAAATGCTATTTTTCTTGCAGGAAGTAGGGGAAAAATTGCTCAAGTATTCATTCAATAAATTTTATTTAAAATATTTAATATGAAGCAAGAAAATCACTATAAAAAATGGCTGATTTTATCGCCTTTAGGTTTAATATTAGTTGGTGCAGGATTAAGCATGGCTATTGATGCAGGTAGTGAAAAAGCAAATGGAGGCAATTGGTTTTTGTATGGAACTTTGGCATTAGTTGTGTTTAACAGTGGCCTTTGCGTTTTTGGTACTGCAATTATTCACAAAATAAAAAATGATGTAAAAAAATAAAAAACTGCATTAAACCTAAGTTGTTATAAAAAGTCTGAATACTGTTTTTTATGCAGCAGGGTTTAAATTGATGAACGTCTTATTTTTATGAGACGTTCTTTTTTATTCTATTGAGCTTAGTAATTGCACTTCTGCCAATCCACTAAATGAAAATCGTAATCCAGTTTTTATTTCAACACATTCATATCTTTTTCTTCGTTTTCCATTTTTCTTAAAAATTCGTCCTTTATCCGTTTTAAATATAGACCCATCGGGCAAATGATCTAACAATACAAAACCAAACTTTTGTTGTGTATTGTATTTTTTCAAAACCAACATTAGTTCTGTTTCTCCATTAGCGGTTGCTGCAGGATTTTGAATAGATTTTATTAAAGCTTGTTCAATATCTGTAGGAAAAACCTTTCTTTGAACAAAGTCTACCAATAAATTACTATAGTTTGTTTTCCATTCTTTACCATGAGGTTCTACCCTATTTTTAAATTGTTCATAGGTAAACAAATGTGCCAATTCATGTAAAAAGGTAATTAAAAACTCAAACTTATTTAAGTTACCGTTGATGCTAATTTTATGATTGCCCCAACCACCTGCATGTCTGTAATCGCCTAACACACTTTTTCGAACCCTTGTAACTGTTAAATGAATTTTATAATGTTGAATATATTGAACCACAGGTTCAAAACAATTATCGGGTAAATAATTGGCCAATGTATGTAAGGGATGTTCAGTTATCGGCATATTACTTTTTCTGATTCAACTGTAACGTAATTCTTACTTCCAAAACAGTATAAATAATGTATAAAAACATGCTTACAAAAATGGCATACACACTTCTTTTTTCGCCAGCAGCGAGTAAATAAATAACGGCAGCAGCCCCAAATACCATCAATTTTAAAAAAGTTCCACCCATTACACTTCTACTGAATACATGTGGATTTTTGTTTTCAGCAGCCTTACGATGCATCCATACATTAAAACAAGAAACCAATACAAGTAGAAAATTAGAACCCATTAACACTTGATTGTTAATGTGGTATTGCGTTAATTGTTTCTCTAAAAAAAAGGCAATTGTATTGATTGCCACATATAAACCTAATAAAGTAGAAATGGTGCTGAAATATGTTTTTTGCATATTTATGATATAAAATTTTTGTTAGGAAGATGTGTCTTTTATTACTTTAACTAATAAGCTAATAATTACCAACAAGGGTAATATCCACACAAACAATGGTATAGAAAAAATGAAATAAGCATCTAACCACCAACCTGCATAAGCAGCCAATCCAACTGAAACAAATAGTTGAAAAGCTAAGCCAACATATTGCCACATCAATGGTTTATTATTTTTCACTTAGTCGTTGCTACGTTCTACTTTTGGAATTTTTAAAGCCACAGTATCTCTTTTGGTGCTTACATTTCCTGTTAAAACCTTCTTAATACTTTCTAAATATTGATCTTTATATTCAATTGCTTGCTCCAAAGAATCTGTTCTAATTTTTAAAATCTGAAGTTCAGATTTGCTTTGTCTGCTACCGTAGCCAGGAATGTAATATTTTAAAGGCGTAAAAGAAATAAGTGCAATTGTAAAACTAACCAACACTACAAAAATGCTGCTCATTGCAATATAAACGCTTAACCTGCTTAGCTTGAATGTTACCACTTCTTCATAGGTATCATCATTCATAATCAAAAGCCGATAGCGGTTTTGCAATCGTTTAAATGTAGAGGATGTATCTAATTTTGACATATTTTCTAAAACAACAAAGGTATATGATTTATGATTGAGGAATTAAAATTTGAAATTAGCTTCAATATTGTACCTATGAATAATTAAATTACAAATTTTTACAAATGGTTTAAGATAATATTACCCTTACATGTAGCTAAATAAATTATGTTTGTAACTAAGATTTTGGCAAGAAAACGCATGAAAATTATCATTCACTTATTTATATCAACAATTTGCTGTTGTACAACAGTTCAATTTGTTGCAGCACAGCCTGGTTCTTCTATTGATATTGAAAAACAAAAGCCAGAAAAGTATGAAAACAGAAGGTTGAATGCTGAAAAAACAGGAGAAAAAAAGTTAACCGCACCAAAACGTTTTTTTCAAAACAACTTTACGCATTACAATTACTTTTTTAACGCAAATAATAAGGTAAACACCATTATTAATAAAGCAAAACTATCTTTTAAAGACGATTACACACAACTACTTCCTTTTTACAACTATACATTAAATGCAACTGCTGAGGAAAAATTAGAAATAGATTCAATCATCTATAAAACTACGGCTGGCATTTTACTACATAACCTCGAGAACGCTTGGATCGATGATTTATATTTATTGATGGGCAAATCCTATTTATTGAAAAAAGACTTTGACTCGGCAAAATTTGTTTTCCAATACATCAATTACGCTTGGTCGCCCAAAGATGATGGCTATGATATTTTATTAGGCAGTAATACAAGCAACACAAACGGTGTTTTTACAATTGTTACCAAAGAAAAAAAGAATGCTATTGCTAAAGTTTTGACTAAAGAACCTGTTAGAAACGAAAGCTTTTTATGGCAAGCAAGAACCTTGTTAGAGCAAGATAAAATTGCAGAAGCATCAGGTTTACTTTCTTTATTAAAAGCAGATGCAAATTTCCCCAAACGCTTGCAAACCGATTTTGATGAAATACTAGCATATGCATATTACAAACAACAATCGTATGATAGTGCAGCTAGCCACTTAAACAAGGCTTTAAATAATGCTGAAAATAGAACTGAAAGAGCTCGTTGGCATTTTTTATGTGGACAATTATATGCATTAGCTGGTAACAAAACAGATGCTGCAAAACATTTTGAAAAAAGCGTTGCTTTAGCAACAGATCCTTTAATGGAAGTATATGCTCGATTAAACTTAGTAAATACAGCTAACCAAACAAAAGAGAGCATCGTATCAAACAATTTGGAAGAACTGTACAAATTGGCTAAAAAAGAAAAATTTGAAGAGCAGAGAGATATGATTTTATATGCAGCAGCAATTTTAGAGGAAAAACAATTGAATACAAAAGCTGCCATTAATACACTTAAAAAAAGTATTGCTGCTACTACTGATAATTTAACCCAACGAAACAAAAGTTTTACGCTTTTAGGCGATTTATTCTTTTCCCAAAAAAAATACCAAGAAGCGTATAATGCATATGATAGCATTGCTATTGACAATTTGGTAGATGCGGATAAAGAAAGAGTTGCTTATAGAAAAACAGCTTTAAAAATAATTACGCAAAACAATACCGTTATTCATTTTGAAGACAGTGTAAAAATAATTGCCCAAATGCCTGAGGCAGAAAGAAATGCTTTTGTAAGAAAATTAGTAAAAAAACTAAGAAAAGCAGAGGGCTTAAAAGAAGAAGAAAATATTGATTTTGGTAGCGAAAATAATTTACCCATCAATGGAAGCAATACTGCACCAACTACCGTAAATATTTTTGGAAACACTGCTTCTCCCAACGATTTTTATTTTAACAACCCATCCATCAAGCAAAAAGGAAATGCTGAGTTTAAAAGTAAATGGGGAACAAGACCCAATGTAGACAATTGGCGTAGACAAGCCGTTTTTGCTAATATTAATCAAAATTCGCCTGCAAATAATGGTCCAGTTGCTGTTTCTGATGTAGATGATGCTCCTCCAAGTTCGTTGCAATCTGTAAGTGATAATGTTCAAACTCCTGCAATAAAAGACATCAGCTTTGAAGGATTAATGAAAGACATTCCTTTACAAGAAGATCAAAAAATAACTGCTGAAAAAAGAATTGCAGATGCTTTGTTTGATAATGCAGTTACTTACCAAAACCATTTGAAAGAGTATGAAATAGCCATTACCACTTACAACCAATTTTTAACGGCACACAATACAGATAAAAGAAAAGAACAAGCACTTTATAACCTTCAATTTTGTTATGCTAGACTTGGACTAACCAAACAACAAGATTCTGTAAAAGCAATTATGCAACAACAATTTGCCAATGGAGCGTATCAACAACTTTTACAAAATACGCCAGAGAAAAAAGCCAATACACTTACAAGTACGTACGAAAATATTTACAATTTATTTATAGAAGGTCGTTATGAAGAAGCCATAGTAAGTAAGCAGGCAGCTGATAAAACCTTAGGTAAATCTTATTGGCAACCACAGCTTTTATGGATAGAATCTATTTATTACATCAAACAACAAAAAGACAGCACAGCTATACAAGTATTACAACAATTAATTCAACAATTTCCAGAAAATGCATTGGCTTTAAAAGCCCAAACAATGATTGATGTTTTGTATAGAAGAAAAGAAATTGAGGCACATTTAACCAACTACAATGAACCAAGAAAAGAAGATACAATCATTCAAAAACGAGTAGATTTAGTTGAGTCAGCTCCTATTGTTCAAGATAAAAAAGCAAACATCACAGTTAAAGATACAGTTGCTAATAAGCTGCCTACTTTAATAAATACAACTCCTATTTTAAACAATACACCTATTGTAACAAACGAAGCAAAAGGATTTACATTTACGCCTACAGATGCTCACTTTGTGGTTTTAGTACTCAATAAAGTTGATGAAGTGTATGTAAACGAAGCTAAAAATGCATTTACAAGATTTAATGCTGAGCGTTTTTATAATCAAAAAATAAATATTGCCATAGAAAAAATTAACAATGAATATGTGTTTTTATTGTTTAGCAATTTCAACAATGCTGGTGAAGCTATTGCTTATATAGACCAAGTAAAACCTTCTGTTGCAAATAGAATTATTCCTTGGTTACCAGCTGCAAAATATTATTTTAGCATGATCAACAACAATAATTTAACACTTTTAAAAAGCAATAAAGAAGTAAATAATTACCAGCAATTTATTCATCAAGTTTTTCCAGATAAATTCTAACAACGAAACATTGCAGTAATATTTAAATATCTATTCGTAAAAAAAGGAAACAATCAGTTACATGAGAAAGTCAGTAAAAATATTTTGGAGAATCTTTTTTGGCTCAATAGGATTGGTTTTTTTAATACTCTTAATGGCCAACTTTGGACTAATGGGAGAAATGCCATCTATCGATGATATTGAAAATCCTACGGCCAACCAATCTACGCAAGTATATGCTCAAGATGGCACATTGATGGGTAAGTTTTATTTAGAAGATCGTGTAAATGTTGATTATAAAGACATAAGTAAACATGCAGTAAATGCTCTAATTGCCACAGAAGACAAACGCTTTTATACCCATAGCGGTATTGATGGAATGGGTTTATTAAGAGCATTTGCATTTTTAGGAAGTAAAGGTGGTGCAAGTACCATTACCATGCAAACTGCCAAAAACTTGTTTACCGAAAACTGGGGAACAAAAAACTTTTTACTAAGAAGTTTACAAAAAGTAAAAGAGTGCATTATTGCTGTAAAACTAGAACAACATTTTACCAAAGAAGAAATTGCCACACTTTATCTGAATACGGTTGCCTTTAGCGATAATGTATATGGAATTAGAAATGCATCGAAAACATTTTTTCAAAAAGAGCCAGACAGAATTAATGTGGAAGAATCTGCTGTTTTAATTGGTATGGTAAATGGGCCTGGTATTTACAATCCTCGTCGTTTTCCAAAACAATCTCAAGAAAGAAGAAACTTGGTAATGTCTAGAATGGTAGAGTTTGGAGCATTATCCCAAGCAGAATACGAAAAATTAAAAGTAAAACCTATTGAATTAAATTATAAAAAATTAGACGAAACGGCAGGTTTAGGCCCTTATTTTAGAATGATTTTGGGTGAAGAAATGAAAAAATGGTGTAAAGAGCATCAAAAAAGCAATGGCGATAATTACGATTTATACAGAGATGGATTAAAAATTTATACTACTATTAATCCAAGAATGCAATTGTATGCAGAAGAAGCGGTAGCAAAACACATGAGCTACATGCAAAAAGTAATCAATGTACAAGATGATATTAAAACAGGTTCAGTTTGGAAAACACATCAAAACGTGTTAGAAGCAGCTATGAAGCAAACTGATCGTTGGAAGAGTTTGAAAAAAGAGGGATTATCGGATGAAGAAATTGAGCAAAACTTTAAAGTGCCTGTACGCATGAAAGTGTTTGCTTGGAACAATAATAGAACAACTGACACTGTAATGACTCCATTCGATTCTATCAAATACCATCGTCAAATGTTGCAAACAGGTTTTATGGCAATGGATGCTCAAAGTGGTGAAGTAAGAGCATGGGTTGGTGGAATTGATTTTAAAACGTTTAAATACGACCACGTAAATTTTAATACCAAGCGTCAAGTAGGTTCTACAATGAAACCGCTTTTATACAGCTTGGCAATTGAAGAAGCAGGCTTTACACCTAACACACAAGTGCAAGATATTCAGCAAAGTTTTGGCAGTTATGGTTTAGTACCTGCAACTACAAAAACTTGTACAGGTGCAAGTATGCCAATGGCTGAAGCTTTGGCAAAATCTAAGAACTGTGCTACTGCATATATTTTAAAACAGTTAGACGGAACAGCTAATAATTCTGCTAAACGTTTTGTAGATTTTTTAAACAATAAGTGTGGTTTACAAACCAAAATAGATCCCAATCCTTCAATTGCACTTGGTGCATGTGAAATTTCTTTGTACGAAATGATGCAAGCATACAGCATGTTGCCAGGAAGAGGTTTTAATGTAAAGCCAATGTTTATAGCTAGAATTGAAGATAGAAACGGAAATACTTTGCAAAGTTTTACCCCCATAAGAAGAGAAGTAATTAGCGATGTTACAGCATATTCTGTTATTAAAATGATGCAAGGAGTTATGCAATTTGGAACAGGTAGAAGCATTTGGAGCTATGATGTAACAGGGGAAATTGCTGGAAAAACCGGAACCACCAACGATAATAGCGATGCATGGTTTATGGGTTATACGCCACAATTGTTATGTGGTGCTTGGGTTGGCTGTGACGATCGTTTTATTCGTATCAACTCTACCAATTTAGGTCAAGGTTCAAGAGCGGCAATGCCTATTTATGGATACTTTTATGAGAAAGTGTTAAGAGATCCTAATATTGTAGGAATTGATCCGAATGCAAGTTTTGTAAAACCAGATATGTTGAGTACAGATATCAACTATGATAATTTTAACAACATTACACCAGCAACAGAAGTAGAAGGAGAAGGAGAAGATATGGGAAATGGTACCTCAAAAGATTATGAACCCATTGATATTAAGCCTGAAGATATTGCACCAGAATCAGTCATTATTCCAAAAGAGGAAAAACCTGCTGCTGGTAACAATACACCAACCGATACAAAAACACCTGTAAAACCAAGTGGTAATTTACCAGACAAACAACCTGCTACTGTTCCAAAACAACAGCCTAAAGCAGTAATGCCACCACCTAAAAAACCTTAGTACATAAGTTGTAATTTTTAACGCTTAAATCATTTTAAAATGAGTCGTTTTATTCTAAGTTTTATTCTTTTCTGTACAATCGGAATTAATGTATGCTTTGCTCAAAAAGAGAAAAATACGACCATCATTTTAATTCGTCATGCTGAAAAAGATACCACACAACAAGGTAGTACCATGATGGCTGCAAATCCTCCACTAAGTGAGGTTGGCAAAAAAAGAGCTGTTCGTTTAATTGCTGCATTAAAAGATTATCAACCATCAGTAATTTTATCTACGAACTACACAAGAACCATTGCTACCGTAACACCATTAGCTGAGAAATTTGGTAAAACTATACAGCTATATGACCCTAAAAAGTTGCCAGCATTGGCAGATTCGTTATTACAATTGCAGCAACAAACAATCGTAGTAGCGGGTCATTCAAACTCTACTCCTGCCCTAGTAAATTTATTAATCAAAGAAAATAAGTATCCTGCTTTAGACGAAAGCGTTTACAACATGATTTGGATTGTAACAGTTGACCCCAATAAAAAAGTGAGTGTTATTACTAAAACGTATGAATAAAATTTACAAACAAGTAGTTTACTCATTTGAATAAAAACAGATTGCAAATAGTCAATTAGAAATTTGAAAAGTTGCCAAATAGTTTACGTTAAATTTTTGTAAGTTGAATAAGCATTGTTATGAATAAACAACAAGCAATCTTTATTTTTTCAAGTTTATGCCTTTTATTTATTTATTCTTGCAAGATTGACTCAAATAAAGACTTGGAACAAAAAAACAATGCACATAAACCTTATTTAAACTTGTCTGATGCTGCAATTACGAGTGGTAATTTAGAAAAAGCCATTTATCAAATGGATTCAGTATTTAGAAGCATAAAAAAGCCTAATAATTGGGATAAGCAATATTATTATGGAGCTTGTATGTGGATGTATAAAGAGCTTAATAAAAACGAAATTGCATTAAAGTATGTTGATAGCAATATTACAGTACTAAAGAAAATTAATAATAAACAGCTTACCGCAGAATTCTATTCAGCCGCACTTTTACAAAAAGGGATTATACAATTTAAGCTAGGCAATTATAACGATGCTTACAATGATTTTTTTGAAGCAAAACGAATACTTAATTATTTAGAAGACAGTTGTTCAAAATCTGGTCCACTAGATTCTTATGCAATGGTATTGTATCAACAAAAGGAATTCAAATTAGCCAAAGATGCTTTTATAGAAGAGTTACATGTATTAGAAACATGTTTCAAAGAAGGAGACCCAAGATATTGGGGTTTAGAACGAATTTTAGATAATATAGGTTTATGTTATACCAAAATGAATGAGTTGGATAGTGCTAAAATGTATTATATAAGAGCTATAAATATTTTGGAAAAAGGTAGACCGGCTAACCGTAAAATGAATAGTGAAGAACAAAAACGATTCAATATCAACATGGGTGTCAGATCTGGAAACCTTGCTAAAGTATACATAAAATCTCAACCAGATTCTGCTATTTATTTATACAAAAAAGCCATTTCCTTAAACGAAAAGGGAACATCTGAATTAGGCGATGCTCAATTGTGTATGTATCAATTGGCCAATGTACAATTGCAGCAAAAGTTATATACCGATGCATTTGCAACGTTAAATAAACTTAGAAAGTCGCTAGATACGGCTGCCAACCTCAAAGCAGAACTTGGATATAAAGAAAATTTATACCAATATTATGAAGCTACAAATCAATTTAAACAAGCATTTGCAGCACAAAAAAATTATGAGGCTTTTAAAGATTCAATTCAAAAAAGGGAAGCTGGTATAAACACCACCAATATTAATAAAGAACTAAAAGATAGAGAACAGCAACTACAAATTCAATTGTTGCAAAAAGATAAAAACATTAATAGATTGTATTTAGTAATTGGTGGAGTAGCGTTGTTATTGGTAGCTATCATTGCTTCACTACTTTATAAAAATTATACAAAAAGCAAAAAACAAAATCATCAATTAATTCAATTTAACAATGAAATAAAAGAGGAGCAACAAAAAACAAAAGAGGCTCTGAGAAATTTAGAAATAAGCAATAAACAAAAAGATAGAATTTTAAACGTTGTAGCACACGACCTCAGAAACCCAATTAGTGGCATTGCTGCTTTAAGTAAAACCTTATTGGAGCAATCTCAAGAAGAAAATATGTATTTGAAAATGATTGAACAAACAAGTGAACGATCATTGAACCTTATTAATGAACTTTTACAAAACAACGCAGAAAAGGAAAGTTTGGAAATAAGTAGCCTTTCTGTAAATAAATTGATAGAAAAAATCTATCTATTGTTCGATACAAAAGCTAAAGAAAAACAAATACAACTAAAAATTCAACCGCTAACTATTGATATAGTGATAAACATTGATGAAGCTAAAATAGAAAGAGTATTGCATAATTTAGTATCGAATGCACTTAAATTTAGCCATGTACAATCAAATGTTTATGTAAGCGTAAAACAAGAAATTGAACATATAATTTTTGCTATAAAAGACGAGGGAATTGGTATTCCGAAAGATATGCAAAAAAGTCTTTTTGAAAAAGTATCGATAGCTCGTAGAAGAGGTACGGCAGGTGAAAAAAGCTTTGGACTTGGGTTATCCATCTGCAAAGAATTAATAACTGCTCATCATGGAAAAATATGGGTAGAAAGCGAAGAAGGCAAAGGTTCTTGTTTTTATGTAGAATTGCCAATTGAAGTGTAATTGTATAAATGTTTATATAAAGTTTAATCGCTTTTTTACATTGGATAAATAACCTTCCGATGCTTCAAATTGTTTTGTAGAAGTAATGATGGTGTTGAATTTTATTTCTTTTACATAGTCTATATTAATTACCTCAGAACGATTGATTTGTACAAAACAATCTATAAAATTTTGGGGTATAATATGTTCTATGGTTTTGGTTAAAGTGCTTCCAATATAGTAATGTGTATCAACATGATTTTCTAAGTAAACCTTTGTATATTTTTTATCGCTTTCCAATGCAAGCACGTCGTTCCACATAATTTTTTTGTATGAATTACCCACTTTCACAAAAAAACTAGCAACAGAATTCGTAGACTGATTTACAACGGCCACTGTATTTTGCTGAAAATTGTCTAATGCTTGCTGAATGGCCACGTACAATGATGTTGCATGAACAGGTTTCGTTAAATATGCTTGTGGTTTAGCAGTTAATGCTTCTTGTGCAGTGTGTTTATCAAGACTTCCAGTAATAAATACAAATGGTTTTTTGTATAAATGTGCAATTAATTTACCCAATTCAATACCTACATTTTTTCCATCCATTTCAATATCTAGCAATGCAATGTCAAATGTTGTTGTAGATAAACCCGTAATGGCTGAAGCTGAATCAGAAAAACAACCAGCAACTTCAAAACCAAATTGATCCGCTAATAAACGGATTTGCATAGCCCAAATGGGCTCATCTTCAACAATAATGATTCTGATGGGATTTGATTGCATGTAAAATCTAAGGGTTGATTGTTGCAATTTAAAGGTAGAAAATGAATTTCAAAAATTTAGATACCCCAAATAGCCCATTCATTACCGTTTTTAACTGGTTTAGTTACCATTTATCCTCTATTCAAATACTTGTGATAGTAGATTCATCACAGAAAGTGTTTTAAAAATAGTAATTGAATTAAAATTATATGCAAGCAAGTTCTATCATCTTTAGCATCATTTTACTATTGCTAACCATATTATTTGGATGGCTAAATACAAAGTATAATTTATTGAAAGATAACAGCACTGCCATTAAAAAACCTTATAGTTATGCTAGAGTGCAGCTAGCTTGGTGGACAATCATTATCCTTTCTTCTTTCATTGCCATTTTTATTACTAAAGGAAATTTGCCAATATTAGACGATTCGTTAATCATTTTGTTAGGTATTTCCTCTGTTACTACTGCAACAGCAGCTTTAATAGATGCATCAGATCAAAATAAACCAGCCTCAACAATTATACAAAATCAAGAAAGCGAGGGATTTTTTTTAGACATACTTAGTGATGCAAATGGTGTGAGTATTCATAGACTTCAAGCATTGCTTTTCAATATCGTAATTGGCATTTGGATGATGTATACCGTAACAGTAGGACTTAAATCTTGTGTCTCCACAGCTAGTGCATGTATAAATACTATAATACCAATTATTGATACTAATAAGTTGCTATTGCTAGGTGTAAGTGCTGCTACATATGCTGGACTGAAAATAAAGGAGAATAAATAAAACTTAATAATAAAAAAAGGCGATTGCCGAAAAGCCTTAAAAGAGTAGGCAGATAAACTTAAAACTAAAAATAATGGCAAGTCCAATTAGCGTAACGCTTTCTAATGAATCAGGAAAAACAATCCAATCAGCAAAAATTTATCATTCAGCAAGCGAACCTGATATCGAAAGTATCGCTTTAGGTGGATATGATGTTGCTGTTGATGTTAGTAATTTATTGCCTACTCAAGTATCACCTGCGACAAGTGTTCCTTCTGAATGGACGCCTGGTGATTATTGGTTTGGAACAATCGTCTTTGCTGACAATGCTGGTACCACTTATTATGTTGCAGGTTATACATCAATTCAAGGCGATCTTTTTCCTCCATTTAAAGAATGTAATGTTCCGTCTGGCGGTTCTGCAAGAATCAGTATTAAATTAGAGGGTAACAATGCTAATGGTGGTTATATATACGTAAGTAATGCTGATGGTAGTGATGATGATGGAGCCAACTTTGGAATATTTGATGCAGAATCAATTCTTGCCTGCGCTTTGATAACAGGTTTAGGACATGCTGCTATTTAAGTCTTTTTAATTTTTAAAAACAATAATTATGGGAGACATGTATTTAGGTTCAATTTTTTTATGGTCATTAAGTTGGGTGCCAAGCGATTTAATGTTTTGCAATGGACAAATTCTACAAATGAATGAGTATCAAGCTCTGTATTCACTATTTGGTAATATTTACGGTGGAGATGGGCGAACAACTTTTGCTTTACCAGACTTAAGAGGAAGAGTGCCTATTGGTGTAGGGCAAGGTACTAATTTAACACCTGTTAAATTAGCACAACAAGGTGGTAGTGAAAATAGTACGCTAATTGCACACACCCACTCTGCTCAATTGGTTAATCCAATAGTAAGTGTAAATGGTTCATTTGCAGTAAACAATACAGTAGCTACTACTGAAATTCCAACACCTGGAAGTACACTTGCTGCAATTCAAACTACAGACAATGGTGATCCACCACAAACAGGGCCAGCTTTGGGTTATAATAATGCTGCACCTAATACTCCAATTAATGGATTAAATATATATGCAAACTTAATTGGTGGCTCAGTAAATATAGTCCAACAAGGTAATAGTAATGGTGTATATGCAAACATGCAACCATTTTTAGGCTTGAATTATGTAATTGTAGTAAGTGGAATATATCCGGTTCGTCCTAATTAAGTAAAACTATAAAGCCAATTCAGTACTTAAAAGAAGCATTGAATTGGCTTTATGTATAGTTGCCTTTAGAGTAAAAGATTCATTAAAATTAAAGCTGAAAATCTTTTAAAATATAAATATTGCGACTAAATCTATTTAAGCCATCAATTAAAAAATCATCATGAAGCAACATTTTACCAAATTTTTATTCCTATTTATTCTTCTATTTTTTGCATTTGCAACAGCTAATGCCCAAGCTGGCACTGCCAATGGTACTTATAATTTTACAAATGTATCTACAACCAACGATAGTCATAGCCCTGGATTTAAAACACAGCAAGATAAGTTTGCTGTAAACAACAATGCAGCAACTTATAACACTGTTCCTGCTGCAGTTGCAGACTTTGTAAATTGTATGAGAGATTTTTCTACAAATGCTACAAATGGTAGTGGTATTGGAAATATTATAATAAAGGCAGAAGGCACTAGCACTTGCAAAACATTTACATTAAAAAATATGGCTTTTTATTTTAATGGAACAGCTGGTCAAAATAGAGACATAAGTACTATGACGGTAACCATTAAAAATTATGCTGGTGATGTTATTGCTACCCATTCACTTACTTCAGCTTATACAATTCCTGCAAGAACATTATTTAATTTAAGTTCTATTAGTTTTTCTACAGCATTTCCTACAGCTGGTTATACAGGAGTATCTCAGATAGAGTTTGCTTATACTTTAAAAGTAACTGGTGGTGCTTCAACCAATGCTTCAAACTTATTGTTTAGAAGTATTTCTTTAGAAGACATTTCTGCTGCAACACCAGTTACCAATACCACTTGGAACGGCACTTCATGGAGTAATGGTACACCAAATTCAACAACAGATGCTGTAATTGCTAGTAATACAGCACCTGGTAGTTTTACTTGCAATAATTTAATAGTGAATACTGGTAGTACGTTGAATGTAAGCAATGGTAGCACTGTTACGGTTTCTTCGTCTACAACCAATAATGGCAACATTGTAGTGGCACCAACAGGTAATTTTGTAAGTGCTGCTGCTGTGAGTAATGTAACGATTCAAAAAAGCATCATCGGTCAACGTGGTTGGAGAATGTTTGCATATCCATTTACCACTACTCAAACTTTTAGTAGCCTTGCAACTACCAATGGCATTGCCATTAGTACCACACCAAGTGGAGCAAGTGGCTTAACCGATGTTCGTAGTTTTACCAATGGCACTACCAATGGTTGGAACAATGTTACGGCTTCTTCTACAACTGCTAATACACCGTTTGCTTTGTTTATTCGTGGTTTGGCTAGTGAGGTTACTGGTTTAAATTACAATGCTGGTCCTTCTGCATTTACCTTTAGTGTAAATGGTACGCTCAATGCTAGTCCATTTACGGTGACTCCATCAGCTAGTAATTTCACTTTAGTAGGTAATCCTTTTGCTGCTCCTGTAAATAGTAGTGCCTTAACCAATGGTACTGGTAAAAGCTATTATGTATATCAAATCAGTCAAGGTGTTAATGTTAATGCTCAACGTATCAAAGCAGGTGCTTGGAGTACGGTATTGAGTTCTTCTGCTACCACTCCTATTCCTACTTTGGGGATGATTGCTTATCAAGCAGGTAGTGCTAGTAGTTATACTGTTTCTACGAGTGATATTAATACTACCAATGCTGCTACTACAGGTTTGTTTAGTACAGAAAAAGCTATTGAACACCTAGAATTACGTGTATTGCAAAATGGAATGCAGTTAGACAATCTATTTGTTCGTCAAGATGCTGCTAGTAGTGAAAATGGAACAGATGGTAAAGATTTACAAAAGTTGGCCAATGAAGGTTTAAACTTCTATACCCTTGCTGCTTCTGATAATCATCGCTTAGCAGTAGATGCTAGAAACTTGATTGGAACAACAACTATTCCTTTGGGTGTTGTAGGTGCTGTAGGTAATTATCAATTACAAGTAGCTAATTTGAATATTAATCAAGTAGAAGTGTCGTTGAAAGATGCATTTACAAATACAACTACTCCTTTAAAAGCAAATGATAACTACGATTTCACCATTACAACAGATGCTGCTAGTAAAGGTGAAAATAGATTTGAATTGGTATTGAATAAAGCAGCTAGCAACATAGCTGGTGTAGATGTTTTAAATGCTGGTAAAATGACTGCTACATGGTTGAATAGCAACATCAACAGAAATAATATAGCTCAATTAGAGATTGCTGGTGCTGCTGGTAAGGTGGAAATTCGAGTAACTGATATGGCTGGTAGATTGTTACATACACAAAGTGGACAAAATGGTAGAAATACCATTCAATTGGGAAGAAAGGTTGGTGTACAATTGATTACCATTTATGATGGCACAACCACTATTAACCAAAAAATGGTGAAATAATAGTCACTGAATCAACCAATTTTATCTAACAACAATTAATTCAAATACAGATGAAATGAAAGTATAAAAATTTTCGAGCAATTATATATTCAAAGCGATGAAAATTTTTATACGAAATTCCATCTGACAAAAGATAAAAACTAAAAACATACAGATGAAACAAATTATAAAATCAGCATTTATTTTCTCAGCTATATTATTCGTAGCCATCACATCTGTTCAGGCACAAATTGATGATGCAGGTGGTGATGTAGATTTGCCAATTGATGGTGGATTATCACTGCTTGTTGCTGCTGGTGTGGGTTATGGAGCTAAGAAGTTGAAGGAGAAAAGGAAAAAGTAATGCTAGAATAATCGCTTTTAAAAATATAGGCTGCTCCAAAAGGGCAGCTTTTTTATTCCATAAAGTTTGCCTTTTGTTTGCAGCAGTTTGTTTTGTGAACTTTTTCTTGTGAATATTTTTTTCTTCACAAAAATTTCTTCACAAGTTTGTGAAGTTTTTTCTGTGAAGTTTTTTTTCTTCACAAAATATTGTTCACGGAGTTGTGAACGTTTTCAGGCAAAAATAAAAAGTTCACAAAACACCTATTCAATGCTAGATTTTCTTATGTAATTGTGGAGATAGTAATTAAAGCAGTAGATACGAACCCAAACGTAGCATTGTGGCTTATAAGAATTAACCAAGTTTAAGGCATTCGCTTTTTAGTAATCCTTACTACTGTTTACGCTCTAATTAATGATGCAAGTGGGTGATTGTATTTATCGATTGATTATGAGTTGTTGCTGCTTTTGTAAGTGATAAGGCTAAAAGCTGAAGATGTAAGATTAATTATTAAATAAATCATGTTTTAAAAAATGGTAACAAATTTTGGTTGAATTATTCGTAAATCAATCAACCAAAATTTTTATTTTAAGACAACTTTAAGGGGATTTTCAGCAATGTATTAATCAGAATAGAAACAGACTAATTAATAAATATTAATTTTTATAGAAATTGAATACTATTATTAAGGGTGTATATTCTTTTTGACCGCTTTACAGATACAATTGAATGAAAAAATTCCATTGTTAAAGGTTTTTCAATGTAGTCAATTACACTACTATAATTTATACATTTTTGTTTTAATTTACTATCAATGGCAGCACTAAGAATGTAAACTTTATCTAACGCCCCAACCCTTTGGTAGAGATCTAATATCTCAAACCAATCATCATCTAGAGATACAATATTCAAAAATACAAGTCGATTGATTGTATGTTTTTGGTTATTGAACAAGTAAGATATTGCAGATGATTTATTTTCGAAAACAATGGTAGAAATAATTGAATTACAAACATCTGCAACGGCATTTACAATAAAACAATTAATTAAATTACAAACAGAATCACTGTCTATGAATATAACTTCATTTTTTTCTAACACAATATCTGATTCAATAGAAATCATACATACCAGATTAAATTGGAAGCTTTTACATAATAATCATACACTCTTTATATAGGAACCCCAAAAAAGACACATTGAATATACTACATCATACTTTTAGCAAGAAGGCAGTTTAATAATTGACCTTCTTCAATAAATAACTGATGAATAGAATTATTTAAACGACTTGAATAAGCGACTATGATTTAACATTTAAAATGATAAATTTTTATAATTGTCTCTTTCCTAAAGAAGCCCTCTATAAGAATATAAAGGGCTTTGAATAAAGGCGAATAGCTAATGAGAAAATTACTCTTTCACCATTTTTACGGTGTTGGTAATTTGTTTTTCTGACACAACCCTTATTAAATAAAACCCTTTTGGCAAACTAGCAATTGGAAGCTCAATCTGATTGTCGCCTTTTTGCAAGTAAATATTTAAACTGCTAGATAGTTTACCATTTAAATCTGTTACTACAAGTTTTGCATCTGTATTTTCAATCGAATAAATACCCACCTGTACTTTTTCACCTTTAACAGGCTGTGGATAAAGGTTTTTGATGTATAAACTACCACCACTAATATAAAATTTCACAATAGAACTATAAGTTATTTTGCCTTCCGTATCTATCATTTTCAAGCGATAATATAAATTACCCGACACTGAAGTTAGATGACTAATAAATTCATACTCGGTAGCAATAGTTGGTTCAATTGTGCCAACAGCAACATAATCTAGAGCGTTAGTACTTTTTTCTATTATAAATTGTTTTGGATTAGATGAAGTAGTGATTTTCCAATTTAATATGGCTGATGAATTATTCATCAACTTGCCAGTGAAACTTAATAATTGAATTGGTAGAAGTGTTGTTTGACTTGTAATGTACATGTCTTTATAAAACGTAGTAGAAATTCCTGTAATTGCTAAATCTCTAACACCATTAATTGTTCTGCTAAAGCTAGTAGCAGTTTCTACAGTTGCAGCAGCCGAAGCTGTTTGGTCTAAAATAGTAGCTTCATTATATCCACTTTGACTTACATGAGAACCAGTAACAATTGCACAAGCATTTCTATTAAAGTTGCTGTTTTCATCGACTGAATTCCAATATAAAGTACAAGTAAAATCTTTTGTATTAGAAGATGCTGAAAATCGAAAACGTTTGTTTACATAATTAGCAGCATTACTACCTGTAAATGGCCCAGTAGCATTCAATACTTTTATAGCAAAAGAAGGTGTTGAACTGCTTGTATGGCTCACTTCTACTGGCGTATAACTTGTATCACTGTTACCAATAGGATAAAATACCGTTGTTATTGGTGGTACATTTTGTCTTAGCATATTTGAATTGTCGCCAGATGATAAGACAATATATCTGTTTGTATTGTAGCCTGTAATAGTTCCCACCGTTAAAGAGCTTAATACAATTAGTTTTCCATTTAAGAAAGTTAATGTTCCATTTATACGATTTGGATTAGGCGAAATTTCAACATTCTGTGGATTGTTAATTGTTACATTCATGAATTCAGCAAGAATAGCGGTGATTGTTTGCTTGCTTGTTCCGTTCATTTCTATTTTAGAATTAGCCGCTGATGCATTTAATGTACCTTGAATAGTAAGATTCCCTGCAATTTTTATCGTTTGACCGTTTAATGTAATTGATGCACCAGATGCGATGGTTAAACCTTTTAAACTTACACTAGGTGATAATGTGGCAGATAGTACAGGATAACGTGGTGCACCTGCAGGTATTACTACATCATCATTTGCAATAGGAATTCTACCACAACTCCAGTTACCAGCATCATTAAATTCTGTACTAACTGCTCCTGTCCAATTATTAGTAGCTGAAGATTGAATTACAGTTGCTACTGCTGATATAATTGGTGTGTTACAACCTGCATCAGCTGTTAAAACATAATCGCCAGGAACGGTTGTATAACGTGTTCCTCCTGTACTAAGAAATTTCTTCTCAATTCTAAATACATTGGCTTTATTTATATTGGCTGTAGATGGCACTTCCAGCAACAAGGGTGCATTTCTTGTTTTGTCAAAAAATATGTCCATTTGTCCTACATTGGCATTCTCAGCAGTTGCAAATAAGTTTACCCAAGCACCAGAAACATATTTAACCAATTTGTATTTACTAATCCCTCCTACTAAAGTTGCGTAACCAAGATATGGTATACCATAATTATCCAGTTCAATTGAATGTCCTCTATTGGCAGAATTCCATAAATCAGATGGAGCGATATTTGTAAATGAAGCACCCTGATTAAAAGAACGCATTACGTACACTTTTAAGTTATTGGGTGCAGCCGTTGTACCTAATGAGTTGGTGCTAATGTAATAGGTATTATCACTATCAGTAGCAACATTGATGAAATAAGAATTTTCGGTTAATCCTAAAGGCAAATTTGTCCAACTTGTTCCATTATAAGAGTATGCCTTTGGAATACCAGCATCATATAAAGGAAGGCTAAAAGCAGGACTAATAAAACCAACAATTACATTACCTAATCTATCAATGGCAACATCAATATTTCCGATTCTTTCAGAGGTACTTATCTCTGGCGTTTCTATCCAACCATTACCGTTATTTACAAAAACTGTTGGATAATAAGAAGATCCATTTTTCTTACCTGAAGCTAAAGCCATCATACCATAGCTGTTAATATACAATGAAGTACTTAAGTAGCCATCAGTTACTGTTGGCCCTACATTTACCCAATTATTGCTTACAAATTTTTTAACTACAACTGATTTTACACCCGCAAAATCTATATAACTCACATATAAATTTCCATCAGGGTCAAAAGCAATATCTGTAGCATCTCTGTTGGCAAATCCTGCACTTTTTCCTACAGCACCACCAATAGTTTGCCAAACGCCACCTGCAAATCTTTTCACCACAATCATACTATCAGTAGTTTGCATTTTTACTACAAAAATATTTCCACTAGCATCTGTTACACTAGAGAAAGCAACACCACTATTGGTGCTATTATCGTTTAATTCAGTTAAATCTCCAACATCTTCAAAGCCAGTTAGCATTTGATACCAAGAATAGGTTGTATTATTTTGATTTACACTTGAGCTCAGTAGAATCCCATCTCCAGCACAAATTGTAAAGTTATTTTGTATAGCATTAATAGTTGGTGTAGTTGGGCTATTACAGCTTAATTGTTGTACAATGGCTTTACTACTTAAACTCACATCTCTGTAACCTACATAAATTTTTTGATCTGTATCAAATTCTATATTCGTAAAATCTGCAGCACCAGCACTAAAACCAGTTGTTACTACTGAAGTCCAAGTTGTACCATTGTATTTTTTAAGCGTAGCCTTATTGGCTGCAGAATTATCTTTATAAATTACATAAGCATTGTTATCGTAGTCAAAAGTTAAGCTAGTGTATGCAACAGCATTAGATGAAATTCCAGCAAAACCGAGTACTTGCCAAGTAGTTCCATCAAAATACCTAACAGTTGCTCTGTTACTAACGCTTCCGTCATTAAATGAAATATTGGGTCTATTTAATCTGTCTACAGCAATACTACAATCACTTACAGCAGCACTTGTAAAACCTGCAGTACCAACTGTGTTCCAAGCAGAACCATTGTATTTTCGTACCGTTGCTTTACCCGATGCATTGCCATCTTTATATACAATATATGGTTGATTATCGTTACCACAAGCAATATCAATATCATCAGCAATACCAGCAGAAATACCTGTTCCAGCAATATTCGTCCATGTACCACTAACACGTTTTTTTACAAATGCTTTACCACCACTTCCTAAATCTGAATACGCTACAAATAAGTCTCCATTGTTTGTAGCAGTCATTTGTATTGAACTCGCATCACCAGATGATTGAGAGCCTGCTGCACCTTCATTAGTCCAACCGAGACCACCCCAACGCATAATCGTAAGTTTGTTACTTTGACTTGCATCACTAAAAGCAACATATACTTCAGCACCATTAACAGTATTAATGGTTGCAATACCAATACTATAATTTACAGCACCTGCAGAAATACCAGTTGAAGATCCCAATGCAGCCCAACTAGTACCATTGTACTGCATCACTACAAGTTTGCCACCATTGGTACCGTCACGGTAAGCCATAAACATTTTATTATCATTCTTTGATACCGTAAATGCAGTATTATCTGCTGTGCCTGCTGAAAACCCTGCAGCACCAACGGTTGTAAAAGTATTACCAGGCTGTGCAAACAAATGTTGACTAACGAATAAAAAAAGAAAAACAAGTAATAAGTAGTAGAATGAGTAATATTTTTTCATGAAACAATCTTTAGTTAAAAAATGTTACATGAAAATAGAGACGATTAAAGCCAGCAAACAAGGTATATTATTCGTTGAAAGTGACTAATTGGTAAATGCTGAAAAGAAAATAATATTCGATTAGAACGAACAAATGATTGGAACTTTAAATTCTGAATGATTGATCAGAATAATTGTGCTGAAATAACACATTCTTTACCTGCTAAAATCACCAGCAATTATTTAAAATAAGTTACTACATTTTAGGCTAACTATTTAAATACGACCTTCTAAAATATTTAAAACAGCATCTTTTTTTCGCTGAGATACTGGCACTGTTAATCCACCTTCTAATACTAAACAACCTCCATCCGTTTTATCAAACATTTTAATTTTTGTAGGATTTGCTAAATAGCTATGGTGGGTTCGTATAAAGCCCAAGGGTTCAAGCATTGCTTCGTATTCTTTTAAGTTTTTTGAAACTAAAATAGGCTCTGCATTTATAAAATAAAACTTAGTATAAGTTCCTTCAGCTTCGCAATAAAGAATATCTGAAACCTTAATAAAATAGGTAGCTTCAATATCTTTCAACACAATTTTTTTATCGTTTTCGTTTTTATAAGATAGTTGATTCATTAGTATAGCCAATTGGCTTCCTAAATCTTTGTTTCGAATATTATGAATCGCTTTTTTAAAAGTTTTTTGAACCTCTTCAGGATTAACAGGTTTCAGCAAATAGTCAATTGCACTAAACTTAAATGCCTCAATTGCATATTTTTGATGGGCTGTAGTAAATACCAATTGAAAGGTTGGATTATTTAATAATCTTAACAAATCAAAACCGCTTCCATCTTCCATTTCAACATCTAAGAAAACGATATCAGGATCAAAGGAATTTATTTTTTGCAGCCCAGATTGTACTCCATCTGCTTCTTCTATAATGGCTTGATTTATCGGTAGAGATTCCACTATTTTTTTCATCCCCTCTCTAATGGGCAATTCATTATCAATGATTAAAACTTTCATTTTCATTTATTTATAAAGCAGTGGTAAATGTATTTTTACTAAAACACCATTTCCATTTTTATTGTTATCTAAACTAAACCCTGCTTTCGTTTTTAGCTTTATGTTTAATAGATAAATTCTATCTTTTATTATTTGACTTGCTCTTGAAATATGCTCACCATTGTCTTTTGTAACTGTACTTAATCCTCTTCCATTATCTTTTATTTCAATGGTTAATTCTTCATTCATTTGTTTAAAATAAATGGTTATTTCACCTCTATAATCTATTCCTTTTAACCCATGTTCAATTGCATTTTCAATAAATGGTTGTATAATCATAGCAGGAATTTGAAGTTCATCAATGGCTAAAGATTTATCGGCATTTATGGAATAGCTAAATCTTTGTGGGAAACGAATACTTTGTAGTTCGAGGTATTCGTTTAAAAAATCTATTTCTTGTTCTATGGTTACATAATCTTTATATGTACTTTCTAATGTTTCTCTCATTATGTGTGAAAACTTAGAAATGTTTGCAGCTAAGTTTATATTGTCAGTTTCAGTAAGTGCAAAGCTTTGTAAAGAAGCTAGTGTATTAAAGAAAAAATGCGGATTCATTCTTGCTCTATTTAGCCTTTGCTCTGTTTCCATTATCTGTTGTTTGTGATGTAGTTTTTGTTGTCTTAAATAAAAGCCAATGATGACTATAATAGCAACTGCAACCAACATAAACAGCCAATAAATTTTTCTTTGTTGTGATAACTCTATAATTGTTTTCTCATTTTTTGCTTGATTATATTTTTTTTCAAGCTCATTAATTATTTTGTTTTTTTCGATTGAAAACATCGAATCTTTTACAGCAGTTAGTTGCTCAAATGCCCAAAGTGCTTTTGAGTGTTTATTTAATATTTTTGCATTTTTATAAACAAGTTCTAACGGCACAATTGAAAGTTGTTTGTTAAATAAATTTGCATAGTAATAGGCTGAGTCTGCCATTTCTAGTGACTTTACAGTATTCCTTAACTCAAAATAAGCCTCAGATTTTCTTTCAAAAGCATTTAATAAAAATCGATCAAAGTCATGAACAGCTCTCGGGCATTTATATAAAATTGTATCTGCGTATAACAATGCTTTTTTGTAATTTTTCTTGATGCTGTAGTACATACTTAAATTACTATAAGCATCCATCGATTCAATTAAATCTTGTGGATTTCTTGCCAACTGAATAACCGCTGTTGCGTAAACAAATAAAGAGTCAGCAAACGTTGGTTTTTTAATAGTCCGATACAAGTTTGCATAATTTCCAGATAGTCGAACCAATGATGCACAAAGCATTGTGGTATCTTTCTGTTGCTTAGCAATTAAGTTGGCTTTATGAAAATATTCATTAGCTTTTGAATAATTTTTTAGTTGACTAAATATTGCACCTGCATTTATTAAAGCCCTTGCTAAACCATATTTATCCTTTGTATTTTCTGCTAATTCAATAATTTTTAACGCTACTATAATTGTACTATCTAAAGCATTTATTTCGGAATAATATTTCGAAATGGTATTATAAAATCGAATAATAGGCTTATTGTCGCAACTTAAATTTTTAACGATTAATTCTTCTCTTTTCAAATAGTCTCTAGCAATTATATACTGCTTTTTAGAAATTGCAATCTGTGCAAGACCATCAAAAAAATTTGCTTGGCAAGCCTCGGTTTTTGATTTTCCAAATTGCTCGATATAATGCTTTGCCGAATCTAAATTACCACCATTAAAATTTCTAATTATGTTAGGTATTAGTTTAGGAGCTAATTCGCAAGTACAATTGTCTTGTGCTTTTACAAACAATGTTGAGCTAATCAAACATATTAACAAGTAAAAGATTGCCTTCATAAATCGTAAATTTTTCATTTCAATTTAGACAAATGCATTTCTACATTTGAATAGTATAAGAAAGGAATAAACTGTGAATACATAATATTACGAAATCTAACTCTAGTAACTACATAAAACACTTTTCTAATTATCGTTAGTAATTTGAGCAAATATTTCTTTTTGGAAAGTATTTACTTGCTATTATAAAATTCTATTTACATACGGTTTCGCATTTTCTATTCGCTGTAAAACTATTCACATAAAAGACTTTACTCAAAAATCAATATCAATTGCCAAAGTGTAATTAATAATTGCTAGCATTTTACCAACAATCGATTTTAAAAAGCCAATCTTTTTTACAAGTATTAATTTTTTACTGTCAGTTATTATTTCATTTCATTCGAGTATTAATAATTATGTTAAAAATTGGTAGTGTATGATATTTTCATCAGTAAAATGTAACTATGATTCAAAAAGGCTACCTATTGATTATTCTTATTGTTTCGCAATTTTTAATTAATTTTTCCTATGCACAATGCCCTGCAGGAAATTATAATAACACTGGCTTTTTTTCAGGTTTTGATATTCCATCTCAACCAGGAATAGCAAATGAAAAAACAGCAGCATCAGCATGGGGTGGCGATTATTATTTGTTTAATGTTGTACAAGGTAATACTTATGTTTTTAGAACTTGTTTTACTGAAAATAGCAGTATTAATACTGTTCTCTCTTTGTATAACTCAACAGGTACAACTCTTATAACTTTTAACGATGATTTTTGTGGGCAACAAAGTCAAATTTCATGGACTGCAACTTTTACAGGTCAGGTTCGATTAAGTTATTACCAGTCTGGATGTGCAACTGCGTTTATTGATACAAAAATTGGTGTATACTACACGTCACCTTGTACAGCACCTACCATAAGCACTCAGCCTTCAAATGCAACGGTATGTACTTCTAACAATACATCGTTTACAGTAACAGCTTCAGGTACTAGTTTATCTTATCAATGGCAAGTAAATACAGGATCAGGGTTTACCAACATTTCAAATGGAGGTATTTATAGCAATGCAACCACAGCAACCTTAAACCTTAGTGGAGCAAATTCTACGATGAATGGGTATACTTATAGATGCAACATTTCTAATAGCTGCGGAAATTTAAATACAAATTCAGCAACCTTAAATGTAAGTGCTAATAATTGGACAGGTGCTGTGAATTCCAATTGGGCAACTGCAGGAAATTGGAGTTGTGGAATTGTTCCCTCCTCTGTAGATGACATTACGATTGCCGCAGGAAATCCTATTGTAACTGCTGGAACTACTGCAAATTGTAGGAGTTTAATAAAATCTGGTGCAACATCTAATCTTGATATTTCAGGTGCAACATTGAATGTATATGGTGATTTAACTTTCAATAGCGGATCCATTTTATCGAACGATGCTAGTAATATTGTTTTTATTGGAAGCGGTATTTCTAATGCACAAAATTTTGCAGGTTCGCTTGCGTTATCAACTAATAATTTAACTAAAAACGGTAGCAGTAATTTAATTCTGAATAATCAAATTTCAGTAACAAAACAACTTACTTTAACCGCAGGCACTTTAACCACAGGTGGCTTGTTACGCATTGCACCCACAGGAAGCATAATAGGCAATTACAGTAATCTTTCTGGTTCAGTTACGCTTCAAAAAAACATCATCGGTCAACGTGGATGGAGAATGTTTGCCTATCCATTTACCACTACACAAAATTTTAGTAGCCTTGCTTCTACCAATGGTATTGCCATTAGTACAACACCAAGTGGAGCTAGTGGCTTAACCGATGTCCGTAGTTTCACCAATGGTACAACCAATGGTTGGAACAATGTTACTGCTTCTTCAACCACTGCTAATACACCTTTTGCTTTGTTTATTCGTGGTTTAAGTTCTGAAGTAACTGGTTTAAACTATTCAGCTGGCCCTTCTGCATTTACCTTTAGTGTGAATGGTACTTTAAATGCTAGTCCATTTACGGTAACACCATCAGCTAGTAATTTCACTTTGGTAGGTAATCCATTTGCTGCACCTGTTAACAGCAGTGCTTTAACCAATGGTACTGGTAAAAGCTATTATGTGTATCAAATCAGTCAAGGTGGTAACTTAACTGCTCAACGTACCAAAGCAGGTGCTTGGAGTACCGTTTTAAGTTCCTCTGCTACTACGCCTATTCCTACTTTAGGTGTAATTGCTTATCAAGCAGGTAGTGCTAGTAGCTATACTGTTTCTACAAGTGATATCAATACTACCAATGCTGCTACTACAGGTTTATTTAGCACAGAAAAAGCGATTGAACATTTAGAATTACGTGTATTGCAAAATGGAATGCAGTTAGATAATCTATTTGTTCGTCAAGATGCTGCTGCTACGGCTGCTGGAACAGATGGTAAAGATTTACAAAAGTTGGCGAATGAAGGTTTGAATGTATATACCCTAACTACTGCTGATCATCATCGCTTAGCAGTAGATGCTAGAAACTTAGTTGGAACAACAACCATTCCTTTGGGTGTTGTGGGTGCTGTAGGTAATTACACTTTACAAGTAGCGAATTTGAATATAGAGGGAGTAAATGTATCGCTGAAAGATGCATTTACAAACACTACAACTGCTTTAAAAGTAAATAGCAACTATGAGTTTGCCATTACAACAGATGCTGCTAGCAACGGAGAAAATAGATTTGAATTGGTATTGAACAAAGCAGCTAGCAACATAGCAGGTATAGATGTTACCAATGCTGGTAAAATGACTGCCAAATTATTGAATGGCAACATCAACAAAAGTAGTGTTGCTCAGTTAGAGATTACAGGTGCTGTTGGCAAAGTAGAAATTCGTGTAACCGATATGGCAGGTAGATTGTTGCACACACAAAGTGGACAAAATGGTAGAAACACCATTCAACTAGGAAGAAAGGCTGGCATACAATTGATTACTATTTCTGATGGTACCACTACTATCAACCAAAAAATGGTGAAACAATAGTCACAGAATCAACCCATTTTATCTAACAACAATCAATTCAAAAGCAATGAAACAAATTATAAAATCAGCATTTATTTTCTCAGCAATATTATTCGTAGCCATCACATCTGTTCAAGCTCAAATTGATGATGCAGGTGGAGATGTAGATTTACCAATTGATGGTGGTTTATCGCTACTTGTTGCTGCTGGTGTGGGTTATGGAGCTAAGAAGTTGAAAGAGAAGAGAAAGAAGTAATGCTAAAATAATAGCTTTTAAAAATATAGGCTGCTCCAAAAGGGCAGCTTTTTTATTCCATAAAGTTTGCCTTTTGTTTGCAGCAGTTTGTTTTGTGAACTTTTTCTTGTGAATATTTTTTTCTTCACAAAAATTTCTTCACAAGTTTGTGAAGTTTTTTCTGTGAAGTTTTTTTTCTTCACAAATTTTTCTTCACAGATTTGTGTAATTTTTAATTTTTAAATAAAAATGTTCACATGCAGCTGATTAAAAAAATTAAACAAAAATTAGGTTTATCGAATACCGAATTGGCGAACTACGCAGATATATCATTAAGTATGATGTCGATGGTAGAATCAAATCAACGGCAGTTACCTAGCGATGTAAATATGATTTTACTACAACTTTTTACTACACTTGAGGCTATTCCGAAAGTTGAACCACCCTCACAACTAGAAAAAGACGCATTGAAAACGTCACTAAACCTATTGCTACAAACCGAAGAACAACAAAAAATGATAGCTGAACAAGCCCTACAAAACATGCAACTAAAATACAAACAAGCTACTACTACTATTGCATTGGCAAACGCTATACAGTCCTCTAATGTATCGGAAAGAGAAGCGGCTTGCTTAGCTGCTTTTAAAGCAAAAGCACAGAAAAAATTAGAAGAAAACAATTGGACTCAACAGCAACTGTTGTTATTAAAAATAAAATGTATTGCATATAAGATAAATGAAATAAACAAGCTTAAACAATAGTTAATTTATTTTAATTTAATAAAAACATACCATTTTATTTAAATGTTAATTAAAGGAAAACCGAAGCCTACTTTCTGCCCATTTTGTTTTTTACATTTAATTATTGTTTAATTTAAAAAACGAATCAAAATGGCTTACACCGTAAACAACATTGCAACAAAAGCAGATTGTGATGTATTATTAAGCATTGCAAACAAAGAGAAAAGCGATTTAGCTTTCCGTAAACTGTCGTTAGAAAGACAGCAATCTACCTACAGCACTAATTCGGTAGAAATTAATGCAGAACTCACTGCCATTAATGCCGAAGTAAATGCACTTACCACCATTGTAAACAGCTTACCCGATGGGGATTTAAAAAATGAGCAGTTAGCTAAGCTGAAACGTGCCGAATTAAAACAATTTCTACTCACCGACCGCAAAGACGATTACGGTGCAGTAGCATTGTTAAACAAAGAATTTGATTTGGCAAGAGTGGAAAAAGAATTGGAAGAGTGCGATATTTTTATTGCAGCTATTGAGGCTAGAAAAACCGCTATTGTGTAGCAAACCATTTGTTGTTGTAACAAAGAAAAAAGCAGTCAATTATTAGGCTGCTTTTTTTGTTGGCAAAATAAGGCAGAAAGAATTGACAACTTTCCAAAAGTTGTCAATTCTTAAAACCAATGCTACTTCCTCAACTGCCTTATAATACTTTTAAAACTCTCCAATCCTGCTTCTAAATTTTCTACAATATCCAATGCCAATTCATCGGGGTCAGGCAAGTTATCAAGATCAGCAAGTGATTTATCTTTTATCCAAGTAATGTCAAGAGATGTCTTGTCACGACTAATGATTTCATCGTAACTAAATTTTCTCCAACGCCCATCGGGATTATTGACAGCATCAAATGTTTCTTTACGTTTATGCCTGTTGGTTGGATTGTAGCAATTGATAAAATCCTGCAGGTCTTCTAATTTCAGTGGATTCTTTTTTAACGTATGGTGTACATTGGTACGGTAATCATATACCCACACTTCTTTTGTCCATGCATCTTTACTGCTGGGCTTGGCATCCCAAAACAATACATTTGCTTTTACACCATTGGCATAAAATATACCTGTTGGTAAACGTAGTATGGTATGCAGGTCGGTAGTTTCTAATAATTTCTTTCTTACTGTTTCACCGGCACCTCCTTCAAACAATACATTATCTGGTAATACCACAGCAGCCATGCCTGTTGTTTTCAACATGCTTTTAATATGCTGTACAAAGTTCAATTGTTTGTTACTGGTAGTTACCCAAAAATCCTGACGGTTATAGGTTAAATCTTCTTTCTCCTGTTCACCTGCTTCATTGGTAAAAGTCATACTGCTTTTTTTACCAAAAGGAGGATTGGCCAATACATAATCGTATTGCGTTGCGGATGCTGCAATTAATGAATCATTAGGCGATATACTGGTATCACTATCTATATCTCCAATATTGTGTAAAAACAAATTCATGAGTGCCAACCTGCGTGTGCCTGCTACAATTTCATTGCCATAAAAAGTGCTATATTTTAAAAACTGTTTTTGTTCTTTGTCTAAACTCAGGTTTTCCGTCATCCAATCGTAAGCTGCTAAGAAGAAACCTCCTGTACCACAACTTGGGTCAGCGATGGTTTTCATAGGTTGTGGACGTAAACATTCTACCATGCACTTTATCAGTGGTCTTGGTGTAAAGTACTGCCCTGCCCCACTCTTGGTATCTTCTGCATTTTTTTCTAATAAGCCTTCGTAAATATCGCCTTTGTCTTTAACGCCCATTAATACCCATTGCTCAGCATTTATTAAAGCAATCAGTTTATACAGTTTTGCAGGGTCTTGTATTTTGTTTTGGCTCTTTATAAATATTTGCCCCAAAATGCCTTTCTCTTTTCCCAACTCTCTTAACAGGGTATTGTAATGCAGCTCTAACTCTCCCCCACTTTTAGTAGTTAAGGTTTCCCAGCTATAGGCTTTGGGTATAGGCATTGTACGGTTATGTGGAGGTTTACTGTACTCATCTGCCATTTTTAAAAACAATAAATACGTTAACTGCTCTAAATAATCTCCATAGCCAACACCATCATCTCTGAGTGTTTGGCAAAATGCCCATACTTTAGAAACAATGGAGGATGTATTGGTTGAATTGTTGTTGCTCATGTTGTCTTTACTATGATTTATTTGATTTTTGTGATTATTCATGTTTAGAATTGACAACTTTTAAAAAGTTGTCAATTCTTGTTTTCTTGTTACGTTGCGTTACACCAACCTCCCCTCAAACGCCTTCTTTAAAATACTTTGTCTTAAAGCCTCACTTTGTTGCAAGCTTTGGGTAATGCTTTCTTCCATTTTATCGGCTACACTTAGGCGGCTTTCTATGGCTTGAACTATTTGATGTTGTTCTTTATATGGTGGTAATACTATCACTGATGCTTTAATCTTTTTTAACACTATTCTTTTAATAGCTGTACCTGACATATCACCAATGATATTTTTATTACCAATAGGGCTTTGTATATAGTATTTCAAAAAAGATGGAATAAGTAATTCAGCTTTAGTTTTAAATAAGCAAACACTAGATAATAATGAAAACTCTTCTTGTAAAGTATTTAACGTAACATCACCTGTATTTACACCATCTTTTGTTAAAAGAACATCTCCAAATTCAGGTTTACATCTACTATAAATTGATTCATGAAAACTCTTATCTACATAAGTAACTTTTCTAAAGTCCATATAATCATTTCGAATGTTTTTAGCAGTTATGTACTTGTATCGATTCTCACCTGGCTCATCAAATTGTATCTGAGGTGAATAATGTGAACCATCTTGAATTCTATTACAGACATCTCCCAACCTCACCCACTTCCATCCCTTTGGCAATTCACATTTGTCTGAAGCAGAATTTTCAGAATTGGAGGATTGTAGAATTTCTTTTTTTATCAAATCCTGTTCATTAGAATTGACAACTTTTGAAAAGTTGTCAATTCTGTTGGTGGTTAATTTACCTTCAAATGCCCATTTTAACACACTTTGGCGGTAGGTTTTTAATTGCTGTTGGGCTGTTTTTAATTGTTCTATGCCTTTGTCTAACTCACTAAATAATTCTTCTATTTTGGTAACAATGGCTTGTTGGGTGGTTAGTGGAGGAAGGGGGAGTTCCAAGTTTTTTAAAATAGTTTGACTAATATTTGGTTGTGCTCCTCCAATGCCTTGATTAACTAATTTTTGTTTTTTGTAAAACAGGTAGTTATATAAAAAATGAGAATCGATTTTTTCATTTTTATAAATACCACAAATAGCTTGATTAGTTGCAGCATCAACACCAAGAAATGCAAGTTTGCCAATTGTTGCACCATATAAGGCAATCAGCAAAGTTCCTTTAGGAAATATTTTTGCACTTGAGTTTTTTACCGCTTCTTCCGAAATCTTTTCTTCTGTATCTGTGATAATTCCTTTATCTAATTCTCCAGACTTTACCCAAGGAATATTTCCATTATAATATTTTGTTTCTCTCCTACTAGGTGTTCCTCCACTTGTTGTATGGCATACCTCTCCTAGCTTCACCCATTTCCAATCTTTTGGTAATTCATTTATCATTTGTCACTACTGCTTTATAATTGTAATCGTTGTTTATGTTGTACATCGTATTTTAGATTTGACAACTTTCTCAAAAGTTGTCAAATCTGATTTACTACCTGCTATTTTCAATTTTTGGTAATTCATTTATCATTTTTCACTAGTGCTTTATAATTGTAATCGTTGTTTATAGAATTGACAACTTTTGAAAAGTTGTCAATTCTGGTAATCTGGTATCCAGTAATTCTAATTAATCATCTTCCATAAAAATAGAACTAGTTAAACCTTCTTGCCTTACCAGTTCATGAAATTTGATGAATTCTTTTGGATTGCCAAACCAATCTAATACAGCTGCTTTATTTAATTTACTGGGTTTATCCATTAATATTCTGTTGTAGGAACTCCATTTCCATTCTCTAAAATCGTTTATCAATCCATGATGTTGTGGATTAGCATGTATGTAATAAATCAATCTAGTAAAATACAATTCATCTTCTACCATTGCTCTTTTAAATGGTGTTTGAAACAATGTACCTGTTCTACCCTGTTGCTTATTAAACGACATGGCATAACATTGAAAGAACTTGCGAAACTGATGGCTTACAATATCATGTATCGATTTTTCTGGTTTTGGTGTTTTTAGATTTGACAACTTTTCGAAAGTTGTCAAATCTGATGTCAAACCTGTTGTTAAATCTGATTCTCCCTTTACACGTAACAATATATGAAAATGATTTCCCAATAAGCAGTAAGCATATGTATCAGTTACTGGTGATAAATATGCATCGTACTTTTTCAAAAAATATTCATAATTGTCTTCATTTTTAAACATTGGTTTTTTATCTACGC
Source organism: Chitinophagaceae bacterium (assembly GCA_051861445.1). Classification (GTDB taxonomy): domain Bacteria; phylum Bacteroidota; class Bacteroidia; order Chitinophagales; family Chitinophagaceae; genus Parasediminibacterium. Next base: position 58,432 of record JBHYCS010000024.1, read on the forward strand.
TTCTATTGTAGATATGATAAAATCTATCTTCTTCAAATTTGGTATGGTAATGTTCTACTTTTGCCATTTCGTTTTTTTATACGAATTGACAACTTTTCAAAAGTTGTCAATTCAAGTTACGCTACCAATATTTCATTCAATTCATTGATAATATCATCGGTTTTATCACCAAACAATTGCCACATTTTACCCAAACCACCTTGCTTATTAAAAGGGTCTAATTCAAAATCGTCTTTCTCTACATGAAAACTGTTGGCTACAAAATCTTTTATCATGCGTAGCCATTGCATTTGTTCTTCATTAAACAGGTTGTGTTGTCCTGCATTCTTCTTCAATATCCACTGCTGAAAATTGCGGTCAACTGTTTTATCGTAAGGGGTTAATGCGGTATCTATATCTGCTACTTTGCGTATCAGGCTTACCAATGCAATCAATTCGTTTTTGGCGGTGCCACCTGCCTGTTGCAATTGTTCATAAGCACGCCATACATGGCTTGGTGCTAATAGAGGCTGCTCAGTGGTAATTTTTTCGTACAGGTCTTTAATCATTTTATAGGTCAGTTGCCTGCGTTGGTAAGGCTGGCTGTAAAATATTTGCAGGGCAGTTATTTCGTCTTTATGCTGTTCTATCCAACTGGTAAAATTGCCAATGGTTAAACTGGCTGCTGCTTCTGCATCTTTCACCCAACCTATTTGTGTAATCTCATCAATGTTAATGGTATCAATTATTTGGTCGTATTTTTTACGTACATCTACAATATAGTTTCTTAAATCGGGGTTATTAAATACAGCGGTTGCTTGTTCTATTATTTGTGTATGTTGAGCAGTGCATAGTTTAGCTATTTCATTGGGTGACACATCTGGATTTTCAACTTCTACCTTTCTTCTTAAACCTTCAACCGTATCAGGGTCATAAGCATTCAGTAATTCCTTCACTACGTGGTTAATGGTAAAGCCATTGGCTTGCTGTGCAAAATTGGCTTTTTCTTTATCATTCATTTGTTTATCCAATCGTATTAAACGGTTGGATAAACTGGTGAGCATATCTTCCTGCTTATTGCCCATTGCCACATTTTGCAATAAGTCTTTTAAACTTATGCCTGGCTTTTTCTCAAGTGGTCGGCTATCGGTTTTCTGGCTTTGTTCTACACCAATGGCATCTATAATTACAAAATGGTCTTTGGTAAATTTTGCACTGGGTGTGCCTGTTGCTTTTAATTGTTCTAAACTGCAGGTACGTGTACCACGTCCTTTCATTTGCTCGTAATAGCTACGGCTTTTTACATCTCTCATAAATACCAGCACTTCCAAAGGACGAATATCTGTACCTGTAGCAATCATATCAACCGTTACAGCAATACGTGGATAATAATCGTTTCTAAACTGGCTTAATACTGTTTTAGGATCTTCTTCACTGCGATAGGTAATTTTTTTGCAAAACTTATTTTCTTCACCAAACTCTTCCCGTACAATTTCTATAATGTCTTCTGCATGAGAATCGGTCTTGGCAAATATGAGTGTTTTGGGTACTTCAAATTTTCCCTGCTCATCTACCCTATCGGCAAATATGGTAGGTAAGCTATCATGCATGGCACGTATAATAGTGCGTATCTGGCTTTTGTTTACCACATCGTTATCCAGTTGCTTGCCTCTGTATTCAATATCTTCATCTACGGTTTCCCAAAACTTTCGTCGGGTTAAACGTTCTCTTTTATCTACCCTTTCGCCCAAGGCAATTTTGCTACCTTCTTTGGTTATTTTGGTTTCTATTGTAAACACATTGTAAGGCACCAATACACCATCTATTACCGCTTTTTCATAGCCATAATCACTTACCAAGTTTTGGTTAAAATAACCAAAAGTTCTATTATCGGGTGTTACTGTTAAACCCACTTGAAACACATCGAAATAATCGAGTACCTGTTTCCATAAATTATAAATGCTTCTATGGCATTCATCAATTACCACAAAATCAAAAAACTCTATGGGTACTTTTTCAGTATAAGTAACAGGTGCAGGTTCTTTCTGTATAAATTCATTAGGGTTGGCTTCTTCGGCACTTTCATCCAATTCCGTACCCTTTAAAATGCTGTACATACGTTGTATGGTAGATATGTACACCTGATTATCGGCAGGTATAAAACTGCTTTTTAAACGGGTAACGCCATACAGTTCTGTAAACTTTCTATTGTCATCATTGGGTACATAGCTCATGAATTCCTGTTCCGCCTGTTCACCCAAATTCTTGGTATCTACTAAAAATAAAACACGTTTTGCTTTGGCATATTTAAGCAATCGATAAATAAACGTAATGGCAGTAAAGGTTTTGCCACTACCTGTAGCCATTTGTATTAAAGCTTTTGGCTTTGCCTGTTTAAACGATGCTTCTAAATTGTTGATGGCAGTAATCTGGCAATCACGTAACCCTATTGTTGGCAACGCAGGAATATCCTGTAATGCTGTACGTAAAGATTTTGATTGCCTGGTGTATTCTAAAAAAGTTTCAGGGCGATGAAAGGTAAATACATTTCTTGCCCTTGGTTTGGGATCACGGTAATCAGTAAAATGGGTTAATGCTCCTGTGCTTTCATAACCAAAGAGTATTTGTTGGTTTTCTACATATTTCAGTTTGGCAGTTGCATAACCCTCAGTTTGTTCTTCATGTACAGATAAACGATGTCCTTCTTCTTCACGTTTGGCTTCAATAATACCTACTGGCTTTTTATCTACAAACAATACATAATCGGCTGGTCCTACATTGGTTTGGTATTCTCTTACAGCCACACCCAAACCAGCACTTAAATTAATTTTCGTTTTATCCTGAATAATCCAGCCACACTGCACTAATGCAGCATCAATTGTATCACGGGCAATTTGTTCTGGGTTTTGGTTTAGCATCAACTATCTAAAGTTCATTTTGGAGGTTCAATTTACAGAAAAATATCATTTAAACGTTTAATAATTCAAAAAAATCAATACTCTAACTCATATTTAATTACTCAAATTCTCGATTGATATAATGGTAGTTACATTTTGGATACTGTAAAATATAAAACTTAAATAATTCTATCCGATTACTGCCAACAAAACTTTTCTTTCTTAATTATTTTTTGTGAAGTTTTTCTTGTGAATATTTTTTTGTTCACAAAATTTTCTTCACAAGTTTGTGAAGTTTTTTTCTGTGAAGTTTTTTTTCTTCACAAAATATTATTCACAGAGTTGTGAGCGTTTATAAATTGAAAATAAAAAGTTCACAAAAAAGATGATGCATGGGTAGATGTGTTGATTTTTGTTTTCCTGACAAAGGAAGGAACTAATAACACTTTTGAATGAGATGCTTCGTTCCTCAGCAAGACATTGAGGTTTCGTCTTCCTGACGAAGGAGGGAACTGATACCCTTTTTTGCTGCCGATGATTTCTATGACAAAAACAACTTTCTTTTTTCCTTCTTTAAGCCGCT
>JBHYCS010000025.1:0-60244 GCA_051861445.1 Chitinophagaceae bacterium
CTAATGAAAAAAGTCTACTTTTAAACTGTACTAAAAATGGGAAGCCTTCAACCCATTGATTTTGAACAATTGCTTGTGGGCAAATCAAAAGTATATAAAATTGGTAATGGAGATACTGAATTAATGCACAATAAATTCTGTGTGATTGATTATAGCACAGTAATTACAGGTTCATACAACTGGAGTTATAAAGCAGAAAGCAATTTCGAGAATGTAATCATTACAAGTAATGACACGACACTAGCCGAACAGTTTATTTCTGAATTCAATAATATCCGTAAACAATACTACCCAGATGCTGCAAATGAAGAAATTGTTTTTCCACTAAACAAAATCATTAAACGGTTGGAAATCCTTAAGAATTATATCCTTCTTGAAGATATTGAGGAATTAAACAAAGAAACTTCAAAACTTAAGGAATACGATTTTAATTCTGACTTACAAGAAATTATTGAAGAAGTTAGGAAGGAGGAATTTGCTTTAGTAATAAACAAAATTCAAAATTTCATTTCAAAAAATCAGCAACTTTCAATTTGGACAGACCCTGAAATTGCTGCATTGAAACTTGAAATTCGGAATTTAGAAAATCAACTTAATGGGTATGACAATGAAAAGATAGAACTTGAAAAAATACTATCTGAATTTCAATACCGCCATACCAATGAATTAGGCGATATTATACTTGATATATTGAGATTACGTAAACAGAAATACAAATCCGACAAAACGAAATATGAAGAAGCTGAAAATGACGAAAGACAGTATCGTGAACAAGTTGACATCGAAAAAGAAAAAGAAATCTATTTAATAACAGACGAGCAAAAATTAGAACTAAAAAAGAAATTTCGAAAAGCGACTGTCTTATGCCATCCCGACAAATTTGCTAATGAACCAATTGAAATTCAAAAGCAAGCAGAAGAAATTTTCAAAGAGTTAAATGAAGCTAATGCAAAAAATGACCTTCAAAAAGTTTCTGAAATATTAGCTAATCTTGAAAAAGGTATTCTTTCAACAAGCAAAGGAGATAAACTCACAGATAAAGATAAATTAAGAGCTACGGTAAATAAATTGCGAGTGAAAGTCAAAATACTTGAAAATGAAATTATCACAATTAAGCAAAGTGAAACATTCAAGACAATAACCGATATTAAAGATTGGGATATCTATTTCAATACTATAAAGAAAAATTTGCAGCGTGAACTTGAAGAGCTTCAGCTAGAACTAAAAGAATAGTTTGATTATTGAATTAATTTGTAACCATGAAGAGTTTTGAACAAACAAATAATGAAACCTTTTTCAAATTTACGTTACAGAAAAAGGAAGGTTTCCCTAAGTTTCAGATAGAGTTATTTAGATAAAATACCTGTTATTTTAAAAGTAGCGAAATATTAATTTCACAAACAGTTACTAATGAAATGACTAGCCTGTTTAAAAATGGTAACCCTTTTTAAATGTGACTAGATTCGAGTTTAAAGATGTTAACAGAAGTTTTTAGATATACCTTAAGAGTGAAACAACAGTAATAGGAAGTACTTATAATCATATTTCAGGGAAAAAAAAGATATTGAATTTAAGGACATTGATAAAAGAACATTCCTGAGTTATCTTGAGAATGTAAACCTATAGCAATACTATTTTTTTATTGGCAAATATTCCATTTTGGAGTAGTATTCACTACGCCATACCAACCAATAAAAAAGAATTCTCTATTTTCAAAACTCTAGCGAGCATTTCGAAGGAAAAAAGCCATTGGTACCAGTATCGAATGAGAAGCTTAATGGCTTTTGGCAAGGACTTATTTTTAGATTATATATTACCTTCACCAAAAACGTCTATCATGGGTTTAGTTTATGCCCAGCCTTGTTTCGTGTTTTCACAAAACAAAGCCGAGTATAATTGTCTACAATACCACGTTAATCATTCTACCCTTTACAAAAACAATTTTTTTAGGAGCATTTCCTTCTAGCCACTTTTTAACAGTTTCGTTTGTAAGCACTATTTCATGAACAGTTGCTTCATCTGCATCTAAGGCAATGGTAATATTGGCTCTTACTTTTCCATTGATGCTGATCGGATAATCTTTACTGCTTTCTGTTACATATTTGGCTTCAAAAACAGGAAATGCAGCATCTATTACACTTGTTGTATTACCCAAAGCAGTCCATAATTCTTCTGCAATATGTGGTGCATAAGGCGTAAGTAAAACCAATAATGGTTCTAAAATAGCTCTCTTGTTACATTTCACATCGCTTAGTTCATTTACACAAACCATAAATGCGGAAACTGCTGTATTAAAACTAAAGCGTTCAGTATCGTCTTCAATTTTTTTAATAGTACGATGCAAAATTTTTAGTTCTTCTGCTGTAGGTGCTAATTCGTTCCAAACTTTGCCTTTTACATCGTCAAAAAATAAACGCCATAATTTTTTCAAAAACCGATGAACCCCTTCAATGCCTTTGGTATCCCAAGGTTTGCTTTGTTCAACAGGACCTAAAAACATTTCATACATTCTAAAAGTATCTGCACCGTATTTCTCCACCAAATCGTTGGGATTAACCGTATTGAATTTGGTTTTAGACATTTTTTCCGTTTCAACGCCACATATGTATTTTCCATCTTCTAGAATAAATTCTGCATGTTCAAATTGACCGTTCTTCCATTTTCTAAAAGCATCTATATCTAATTCAACACCATCAACAATGTTTACATCAACATGTAAAGCATTGGTTTCATAGCTGTTTTTTAATCCGAAAGAAACAAATTGGTTACTTCCTACAACTCTATACACAAACCTACTACTACCTTGAATCATCCCTTGGTTCAACAATTTCTTAAAAGGTTCATCAAATCCTAAATGTCCTAAATCGTACAACACTTTTGTCCACATACGGCTATACAATAAATGCCCAACTGCATGTTCAGTTCCACCAATGTATAAATCAACACTATTCCAATAATCACTTACTTTTCTATCCACAAATGCATTTTCGTTATGCGGATCCATATAGCGTAAAAAATACCAACTACTACCTGCATAGCCAGGCATGGTATTGGTTTCTAATTCTTTAGCTACCCATTCAGGAATATTTGCCAACGGACCTTCACCTTCTGGTCCTGGTGAATACGATTCAACTTCTGGTAATAAAAGCGGTAATTCTTTTTCATCCAAAGCAGATGCAATGCCATCTTTCCATGTAATCGGAAAAGGTTCGCCCCAATAGCGTTGTCTACTAAAGGCGGCATCTCTCATCTTGTAATTTACCTTTCTTTTACCAATACCCATTGCTTCTAGTTTATCTATCACAACTGTAATGGCATCACGTAAAACCATTCCATTTAAAAAACCACTGTTTTCTAGAATAGCATCTTTGGTAGGGTTGGCTTCTTCGCCATTAAAAGCATCACCAATAATATTGGTAACAGGAATATTAAAATATTTGGCAAATTTTAAATCTCTTTCATCGCCACAAGGCACAGCCATAATAGCACCTGTTCCATAACCTGCCAATACATATTCACTTATCCAAATAGGAATAGCTCTATTATCGAATGGATTAATGGCAAAGGCACCTGTAAAACAACCGCTAATTTTTTTCTCTGCTTGTCTTTCTCTATCGCTTCTACTTTTTACGTAAGCAATATAGGCTTCAACAGCTTCTTTTTGTTCAGCAGTGGTAATCGTTTCAACCAATTCATGTTCAGGAGCAATCACCATAAAATCTACTCCAAAAATGGTATCAGGTCTTGTGGTGTATACGGTTAAACCATTAGCAGCAGCATTTTCATTTTCCGATTGAATAGTAAACGTAATTTCAGCTCCATAACTTTTACCAATCCAATTGGTTTGCATTTCTTTCATGGCATCGCTCCAATCTAGTTTTTGCAAATCGTCTTGCAATCTATCAGCGTATTCGGTAATGCGTAAATACCATTGACGTAATTTCTTTTTTACCACAGGATGCCCACCTCTTTCACTTACACCATTTACTACTTCATCGTTTGCCAACACAGTTCCTAAAGCTTCGCACCAATTTACCTCACCATAACCACAATAAGCCAAACGAAATTCCATTAAAATGGCTTGTTGTGTTTTTGGGTCAAATGCTTTCCATTCATCAGCAGAAAATGATGGCACCGAATTTCTTTGACCATCAACTGCAACAGAACCTTGTTGCTCAAACTGTTGAATCAATTGAGTAATCGGTTCTGCTTTTTGTGCAGAACGGTTGTAGTAGCTATTAAATAATTGTAAGAAAATCCATTGTGTCCATTTGTAATAATTGGGTTCAGATGTGTTTACTTCTCTGCTCCAATCGTAGCAAAAACCAATTTTATCGAGTTGGTTTCTAAAATTTTGGATATTGTTTTTGGTAGAAATAGCCGGATGAACACCATGTTCAATTGCATATTGTTCTGCTGGCAAACCAAAGGCATCATAACCCATTGGATGCAATACATTAAAACCTTTTAAACGCTTATATCTACTAAAAATATCGCTAGCAATGTAGCCTAACGGATGACCAACATGTAAACCTGCACCACTTGGGTAAGGAAACATATCTAATACATAATATTTAGGTTTTGGGCTATTGTTACTTACTTTATAAATTTCTTGATTAGCCCACTTATGTTGCCACTTTTTCTCAATTTCTCCAAAATTGTATTCCATAAACTACGAGGTAATGTGTATTAATGTTTGCTGAATATTTGTGTGTAACAAGTGTTTATACTGATTTTGCTCATTTTTTGCAAGCAATGATTGATAAATAATTTGCTTTCACAATATTGGGTTATTAAAATTTGCCAAATATAAAATTGGTATCTCACATACTTTAACGATTCAATTATACGTTAAAGTGGTTGCAAATGTAAGTGTTTACGCTACATTTGCCATTAACAACCATATATACATATTTACTTATGGCAGCAATAGGAAAAGCAAGTTTAAAAAGAAGTAAGCCTAACTATATCTTTAGCATCATTGGTGTAGCATTGGTATTGTTTATAATGGGCATTATGGGATGGTTTTTTTTAAATGTAAAACAAGCAGGTGATTTGTTTAAAGAAGATATTCGTTTTAGTGCTTATTTACGTACCTTGAATAAAGACACCATTAATCAAATTCAACAATTTATAGCTCAGCAGCCTTATGCAAAAGATGTAACCTACATTAACAAAGAAAGTGCAAAGCAAATTTGGAATAAAGAAAATAATGAAGATTGGGCAGCTATTTTAGATATTAATCCATTGCCTGAAAGCATTGATTTTTATGCAAAAGCAGAATATGTAAATAAAGATAGTTTGCAAAAAATTTCGAATGGGTTGATGGAAGTTTATGGTAATCAAATTACAGATTTACAATATCCTAAAAGCTTAGTGAGTAATTTAGATGAAAAAGCCAGAATTTATGGATTGGCATTTTTAGTAATCTCTATTATTTTAAGTGTAGTCGTAATTTTTAGTATCGACAATACCATTCGACTAGCCATGTTTAGCAATCGTTTTTTAATTAAAACCATGCAAATGGTAGGTGCAACAAGAGGTTTTATTGCCAAACCAATGGATATTAGAGCCATTATTAACGGAACAATTAGTGGTGTAATTGCAATTACTTTATTGTTTTCATTGATTCAGTGGCTAGAAAACCAAATTCCAGAATTGAAAGGAATTGATAATACTAAACAAACCATGATTTTATATAGTGGTATGTTATTAATTGGTGTCGGAATTTCACTATTCAGCACCCACAGAAGTGTATTGAAGTATTTAAAAATGAAACTAGACGATTTGTATTAACAGTTTCTGAAAATAAAATTAGAAAAAACAGATTTCACCGAAACTGCTTATTATTGCAACCTAAACATTAGTAGAATGAGTAAGGATAAAAAAACAACTGCCTTAGAACCACTTTTTACCAAAGACAATTATTTATGGATGATTATTGGCGGTGTAATTATAGCATTGGGTATGTTTTTAATGAGTGGAGGAAAAAATGAAAGTGCTGATGTATTCGATTATAATGTTGTGTATAGCAAAACAAGAATAACAGTTGCACCCATTTTAATTATAGTTGGTTTATTGGTAGAAATTTTTGCCATTTTTAAAAAGCCAAAATCAGTTGAATAGTTAATAAAAAAATAAATAATCAAGAGCGATGAATTTCATCGCTTTTTTTGTTACAAATAATCGAAAATAACCGCATCAAATTCGTAGTATGAATTATATACAAGCAATCATTATCGCTATTGTAGAAGGCTTAACCGAGTTTTTACCTATTTCTTCCACTGCACACATGAAAATTACCAACCCATTAATTGGTGTTGCCAATAATGCTTTTACAGAAATGTTCGAAGTAGTAATTCAGTTGGCAGCTATTTTAAGTGTGGTAACCATTTATTGGAAGAAGTTTTTAGATTTTAAGTCGTTTGTATTTTACATAAAGTTGATTATTGCTGTTGTGCCTGCCTTGGTTTTTGGAGCTCTACTCAAAAAACACATAGATGCTGCATTAAGTAACTTGGTTTTTATTGCTATTGTAATGATTGTAGGTGGTGTAGTACTGTTGTTTATCGATCAACTATTTTCTAAAAATTCATTAGAAAAAGAAACCGATATTACTTATCCAAAAGCTTTTTTAATCGGTTGTTTTCAAGTATTATCAATTGTTTTGCCAGGCTTGAGTAGAAGTGCAGCTACAATAATAGGAGGCATGAGTCAAAAGCTTACAAGAAGTTTAGCTGCAGAGTTTTCATTTTTTCTTGCCGTACCTACCATGTTTGCTGCATCAGCAAAAAGTTTGTTAGATGTGTATCAAGAAAATCCAGAAGTATTGGTGAAAGAAAATTTTTCTACGTTAGGTGTAGGTGCTGTTGTAGCATATATAGTTGCATTATTGGCAATTAAGTTTTTTATTGGGTTTTTACAAAAAAATGGATTTAAATTGTTTGGCTATTATAGAATTGTTGTAGGCATTATTGTATTGCTACTGATTCAACAAGGTATTATTAAATAAAACCGTTACCCTAAAAACGATTGTATGGTTACTGCCAATAAAAAATATGTAAATGCTTGGTCAATGTACGATTGGGCAAATAGCGTTTACAATTTAGTCATAACATCTACCATGTTTCCTGCTTATTACGAAGAGGTAACAAAAAACGAAGCCAACCACAACGAGGTTGTTTTTTTAGGTAGAAGTTTTGTAAATACGGCTTTGTATAATTATGCTCTCGGTTTTGCTTTTTTGGTAGTGGCAATTATGAGCCCTATTTTATCATCTATAGCAGATTATAAAGGCAATAAAAAGTCGTTTTTACGTTTTTTCTGTACCATTGGCAGTATTGCTTGTAGCTGCTTGTATTTTTTTGATGGTGAACATGTAAGTTTAGGTATTATTTTATTGGTTATTGCTTGTATTGGTTATTGGAGTAGTTTGGTATTTTATAATTCTTATTTACCCGAAATAGCTGCTGAAGAAGATCAAGATAAAGTAAGTGCTAAAGGCTTTACAATGGGTTATATTGGTAGTGTTTTATTACAAGTAATTTGTTTTGTTTTATTGTTTAAAAAAGAGTGGTTTGGGTTTACAACCGCTTCACAATCGTTGCAAGTATCTTTTTTATTGGTAGGTGTTTGGTGGTTGGCATTTGCTCAAATACCACTGAGTATTCTGCCAAATGGAACACCTGCTGCTGTTCGTCCTCAAAACAATGTTTTGTCTAATGGATTTATCGAACTAAAGAAAGTTTTTAGTCAGTTAAAAGAATTACCCATTCTAAAAAAATATTTAACAGCTTTTTTCTTCTACAATATGGGTGTACAAACCGTAATGTTGGCGGCAACTTTATATGGAAAAAGTGAATTGAATATTCCTGTAGACAATTTAATTATAGCTATTTTATTGATACAGTTAGTTGCTATTCCTGGAGCAATTACTATGAGTAGACTCTCTGCAAAGTTTGGCAATTTACAAGTACTTAGTGCTGTGGTTATTATTTGGATAGGCTGTTGTATAGCAGGATATTTAATTCCTAAAAATGGTATTTATCAATTTTACGGATTAGCAGTTGTTGTTGGTTTTGTAATGGGTGGCATACAAAGTTTAAGTAGAAGCACCTACGCCAAATTAATGCCTGAAACAAAAGATACTACTTCATTTTTTAGCTTTTTCGATGTTACAGAAAAAATTGCCATTGTTATAGGTATGTTTAGTTATGGCTACATTACCGAATTGGCAGGAGGTAGTCAGCGAAATTCTATCCTAGCCTTAATGTCATTTTTTGTAATTGGATTATTTTTATTGATAAAAACCATTCAAACAACCAAAAAATTCCATTTGTAAACTTTTATCGCTTGCACAATGAAACTATATACGATTGATGCTGGAAATTTTAAATTAGATGGGGGTGCTATGTTTGGTGTTGTGCCCAAAAGTATTTGGAATAAACTAAATGCTGCAGACAAAAACAATATGTGTAGTTGGGCTTTGCGTTGTTTGTTGATTGAAGATGAAAATAAATTAGTATTGATTGATACAGGCATGGGAACAAAACAAGATGCAAAGTTTTTTTCTCATTACTACATGTTTGGAAATAAAACCTTAGAAAGTTCATTGGCAGAACATGGTTTTTCGAAAAATGATGTTACAGATGTTATTATCACTCACTTACATTTCGATCATTGTGGTGGAGCAATTGATAGGGTTGATGAACAATTAAAACCTGCTTTTCCAAATGCCAAATTTTGGACTAATCAGCAACATTGGCTTTGGGCAACTGAGCCAAACGCTAGAGAAAAAGCATCTTTCTTAAAAGAAAATATTTTACCAATAAAAGAAAGTGGTCAATTACATTTTTTTGATTTAACATCTATTGAATTACAAAACAATCAACTTGCAAGCATTCACTCAGGAATTATAGAGAAACTGCAAATTCGATTTGCCAATGGTCATACAAAAGCAATGATGTTACCACAAATTGAATATCATAATAGAACCATTGTGTTTATGGCAGATTTGTTGCCTTCAGTAGCTCATATCCCGTTGCCTTATGTTATGAGTTATGATATGTTTCCTTTGATAACTTTAGAAGAAAAAAATAGTTTTTTGCAAGAAGCTGCACATAACAATTATATACTCTATTTTGAGCATGATTTGTACAATGAATGTTGTACTGTTCATCAAACAGAAAAGGGAATAAGAGTAAAGGAAACTGGAACGTTAGAAAAGTTACTCCAACAATAATTTCGATTATAAAATCAATTGCACTTGTTTTGTATTACAACAATGCTGTCTAGCTGATAATATTTTTTTATCTCCTGAATGTTTTTCTCAGAACTTAAATCATCATCAAAAAATAAAGCGGTTGGCTTTTGTAAAATCAATTGCTTTAAAAACTCTTTTTGATTATTGCCATACATTTTGTTGTAATAAAATGTTGTAGCACTGTCGTAGTTGGGTAAAGAAACTTGTTTAAGTTTACTATTAGACAATATGTTTGTTCGTTCCTTTAAAACACGGTCGTATAATTTGGCTGAGATAATTGATTTTATTATCTCTCTGCTTGTAGAATTACAAAATATACTTACAGACATTGCCACAAGAAAAAAAGTATATGTTACTGGCTGAACAGTTATTAGCACAATAGCTTGATTTTCTAGTTGTGTACCTGAATAAAATACAGCCATGAATATTGTAATTGCTGTAACCATTACATATAAATTGGTTGCCCTTTCTGGTAAAGAACCATTTGAATGATACATCAATGGTAAGTGTAAAATGAATAAACTAATTCCAATAATTGTAAAACATAAAACTAGATTCGTTAATACATTTTTGCCTCTTTTTTTTACAAATGTATTTCCCCCATATTGTACACCTAATAAAAAAATGATGATTGCCAACAAGTAAAATAATGGAGATTGAAAAATGTTGAAAAAGGTGTAAACCGTTCTAATAAAACTTCCTCCAAAAAAGGCAATAATACTTTTTTCTCCAAATAAAGCTAAGCGTTCAGAATTGCCAGGTGCAAGTGTTGAAAAAAGAAAGAATGATAGGTATACAAATGCTGTAATAAGCATCATAAGGTTAAAAAAGCGGATTGTTTTTTTTGTAAGAATAGCGAAAATGAGCAAGATGAAACCTGTAATTAGAGCGGCTATTTCGTTTGTTCCACAAAGCATTGCAATATTTATCCATAATAAAAACCAAAATGGAATCTGACGATGCGGTAATTGTAATCTTAATAGTCTAATTAAAATTCCAAAAAAGCATAATAATAGTATCAAAGAAGTTAAATAGGTAATGCTACTACTAAACCAAAATAAAGCGGTTGATAACTGTGGAAGGCAAGAAATTAATGTTATGTCGGCAAAAATAGTTATCGATACAATGATATAAAAGCTAAAAAATTGATGGAGCCAGCACCTGTTTATCGATTCTAAAAAAAAATAACTAGAAATAAAGAAAAATATAATTAACAGAATTGTGTGTAGATAATAATGTTGAAACAAAAATTGATTGTGTGCAAATAAAGCACCTAATATATTGGTAAAAAATCTGCCTCCCCAATGTTTGTATATATATTCTTGGTACTCTAAAAACCCTAAATTTTTAATGTTATATCCAAGTATATAATCATCTGTATTTGGGTGATTAAAAAAGCTTAGGTAAATACACATTCCAATAAATAAAAAGCTTGCAATAAAAAATATAATACAAGCAATAGAAAAGGTATTTAATCTTATTTTTTGGAACATTAGCTATGTTGTAATTGGTGCATTCTACTGATATATTTTCCAATTATATCAAATTCAATATTGATAATGTCACCTTGTTGTACATATTGAATATTGGTATGTTCGTAGGTGTAAGGAATAATTGCTACGGTAAAACTACTATCAGTTACATTAAAACAGGTAAGGCTTGTGCCATTCATTGAAATAGAGCCTTTTTCAATCACTAAATGTGCAAATTGCTTGTCGAACCTGCAAGTATATTCCCAACTACCAGCTAAGGTTTCTATGTGTTCACAAATTGCTGTTGTATCTACATGTCCTTGCACAATATGGCCATCTAATCTTCCATTCATGGGCATACAACGTTCAATATTTACAACTGTCCCTTTTTTCCAGTGTTGTAAGTTCGTTTTTTTTAATGTTTCTTCAATTGCTGTTACTTTATGACTGTTTTCTTTCACAACTTCCACTGTTAAGCAAACACCATTATGACTGATACTTTGATCAACTGAAAAGCCAGCCGATAAAGGCGATTCTATCCAAAACGATAGATTATTATTAGAAGAAATGACCTCTACAATTGTGCCTGTACATTCAATTATTCCTGTAAACATGCTGCAATTTATTACGGAAACTGCATCCATAAAAATTTGATATTTGGAAATATCGCTAAAACTATTATTTTTGCACTCATTTTTCACCAAAGGAGGTATATAAACCATGCTTATCATCGATTCAAAAGATTGCGAAAACATTGACAAGGCTCTAAAAAAGTACAAAAAGAAGTTTGAAAAAAGTAAAACCTTGTTGCAGTTAAGAGAACGTCAAACATTCACTAAACCAAGTGTTGTTCGTCGTGGACAAATTTTAAAAGCAATCTACAAGCAACAATTAGCTAGTGGAAAAATAGAGGGTTAATCAGCCTTTTATTCCCAAATATAATTTAGTAGCCTATAGTTGTTAACTTAGGCTACTTTTTTATGTCTACTATTCATCAACAATACCCACAAATTCAAATTTTCTTAGATTATCTTCAATTCGAAAAAAGATATTCTAGCCATACGATTATATCTTACCAAAACGATTTAGAACAATTTTTCCATTTTCTCATTCAACAGTTTGATGCACCTTCTTTGCAAACTATTTCCGCTTCATTCGTTCGTTCTTGGCTTGCGTCTTTAAAAAATGATGATTTAAGTGCAAAATCAATCAATCGAAAAGCCTCTACATTGAAGTCTTTTTTTAAGTATCAACTAAAAACAGGCGTACTTACTGTGAGTCCTATGACTACCATTAATACTCCAAAAATTGGTAAGCGATTGCCAGAATATGTACAGGAAAATCATATAGATACCTTATTTAATCATGTAACATTTTCTGACGATTGGCAAGGGAAAACGGAAAAACTAGTGATGCAGTTATTTTATGCTACTGGTATGCGTTTAAGCGAGTTGATTCACTTGCAAGAAGTTCAAGTAGATGCTTATCAAATGCAAGTTAAAGTTTTGGGAAAAGGAAATAAAGAAAGATTAATTCCCATACATCCAAGCTTAATGAAGGAGATTCAAAATTATATTACAAGTAAGCCTCAACTGGATGAACCGAGCAATTCACTATTCGTAACTGAAAAAGGGAAGCCGTTACATCCAAGAAATGTGTATTCATTTGTGAAGAAATATTTGTCTTACATTACTACTATCAATAAAAAAAGTCCACACGTTTTACGCCACACTTTTGCTACACATTTAATGAATCATGGAGCCGATTTAAACGCTGTAAAAGAACTATTAGGGCATAGTAGTTTGGCTGCTACTCAAGTATATACACATAACACCATAGAAAAATTGAAAAATGTGTATAAGAATGCACACCCTAAAGCTTAGTTCAATTGTAGAAATACTTTTCTTTTAAAGAAATACACTTTTTAAATACTTCATTATGGTTATTAAAAAAATGATAATCATCACAATATATTCCGTCTATTTTTTGTCATTTTGTTAAAGAAGCAACTGCTAAAAATATTTTATAAATGAACCTTAAAAAAGCTAGAAATTAATTTTATGTTATCAAAATAAAAAAGTACATTAGTAGTCAAATAAAAGTTCAAGATGCCTATGGGTTTAATGTTACATAAAGTTCTTTAAAATCATTATTTTTTAATCCTTAAACGTTAAACGTTATGAACGTAAACATTCAAACAGTGCACTTTAATGCCGACGACAAATTAGTAGAACATGTAAATGCTAAAGTGCAAAAACTAACCACTTTCCATGACAGAATCATAAAAGTTGATGTATTCTTAAAATTAGATAATGTGGTACATACTATAAAAGATAAGGTAGTTGAAATAAAAGTACATGTACCAAAACATGAATTTTTCGTAAAAACATCTACTAAATCTTTCGAAGAGTCTTTTGATGCTGCTTTAGAATCTATCGTAAATCAGATTAAGCGAAAAAAAGAAAAACTTGCTGCCTAAAATATTCACCAGCCCCTTTAAAAGGGGCTTTTTTATGCACTATTGTTTTATGCATCATGCTATTTTTCTTATTCTATCAATTCTAGAAAAAACGATAGTAACCTCACTTAATTTAAACTAGAAATATTTTTTTCACCGCACTTTTTTGATTTTAAAAAAATACTTTTATTTGCACCCTTAATCTAGTTAAAAAGGAAAAAGAAAAAATCTTTGAAAAAATTGCACTAAAATTTTGTAAAGTCAACTTTTCTATTACCTTTGCCATCCCGAAAAAACGGAGTTAGTTCTTAAAATATACAAAAGCCGAAATAGCTCAGCTGGTAGAGCAACTGATTTGTAATCAGTAGGTCGCTGGTTCGATTCCAGTTTTCGGCTCTTTTTGTGAGGGTAGATGGCCGAGTGGTTAAAGGCGACAGACTGTAAATCTGTTCTCTCCGGAGTACGTAGGTTCGAACCCTACTCTGCCCACAAGTTCTTTGATGATTAAATTTATTTGTTGAAAATAAATTTAAAACAATTTAAGCGGAAGTAGCTCATTTGGTAGAGCGATAGCCTTCCAAGCTATAGGTGGCCAGTTCGAGCCTGGTCTTCCGCTCTAATCTTAGTCACTTAGTCAACAAGCCATTCTAGTCATTCTGTGTATGGCTTATTGGTCTCTGACTCATAAGACTTTGAAAAAAGCCTTTGTAGCTCAGGGGTAGAGCACTTCCTTGGTAGGGAAGAGGTCGTGAGTTCGATTCTCATCAACGGCTCTTTGTTCTTTAGCTTTTTGATGATTGATTAAATTTAGTTGCAAAAAGAACATAAGTACAAGTGTGCGACGCAACGGTTGCTGAAAATAGCTTCTCTGCTCGTTACATTATTTAAAATATGGTTTGTGGAATGTTTCCGTGAACATGCAGTTTAAAAACACAAAATAAAAAACAAATAAAATGGCAAAAGAAAGCTTTCAGAGGGATAAACCTCACGTAAACATTGGTACCATTGGCCACGTGGATCACGGAAAAACTACTTTAACAGCGGCCATTACAATGATCCTATCTAAAAAAGGTATGGGTAATGTGGCTAAAAAGTATGATGAGATTGATGGTGCTCCTGAAGAAAGAGAACGTGGTATTACCATTAATACTGCTCACGTAGAATATCAAACTGATAATCGTCACTATGCTCACGTTGACTGTCCTGGTCACGCTGACTACGTTAAAAATATGATTACTGGTGCTGCTCAAATGGACGGTGCTATTCTTGTAGTTGCTGCTACTGATGGTCCTATGCCTCAAACTAGAGAGCATATCTTGTTGGCTCGTCAGGTAGGTGTACCTAGTATGGTGGTTTTCATGAATAAAGTTGATTTAGTTGACGATCCTGAATTACTAGAATTAGTAGAAATGGAAATCCGTGAATTATTAACTAAAAACGGATTTGATGGCGATAATACACCAATTATCCAAGGTTCTGCAACAGGTGCTTTGGCTGAAGAAGCTCAGTGGGTTGCTAAAGTTGAAGAATTGATGGCTGCTGTTGATAGTTACATTCCTCTACCTCCTCGTCCGGTTGATT
The DNA here is from genome assembly GCA_051861445.1 of Chitinophagaceae bacterium. Lineage (GTDB taxonomy): Bacteria > Bacteroidota > Bacteroidia > Chitinophagales > Chitinophagaceae > Parasediminibacterium. Next base: position 14,774 of record JBHYCS010000025.1, read on the forward strand.
TACCATTCTTGATGAGTGTTGAAGATGTATTCTCAATCACTGGTCGTGGTACAGTTGCTACTGGTCGTATCGAACGTGGTATCATTAAAGTGGGTGAAGCCGTTGAAATCGTTGGTTTAATGGAAACTGCACTTACTTCTACTGTTACAGGTGTTGAAATGTTCAAGAAATTATTGGACGAAGGTCAAGCAGGTGATAATGCTGGTTTATTATTACGTGGTATCGAGAAAAAAGATATTCGTCGTGGTATGGTTATCGTTAAACCAAAATCAATCACTCCACATACTGAATTTAAAGGTGAAGTTTACGTACTTTCTAAAGAAGAAGGTGGTCGTCATACTCCATTCTTTAACAAATATCGTCCTCAGTTCTATTTCCGTACAACAGACGTTACTGGTGAGGTAACATTACCTGAAGGTACTGAAATGGTTATGCCTGGTGATAACATCAACTTGAATGTAAAACTTATCCAACCAATTGCGATGGAAAAAGGTTTGAAATTCGCTATCCGTGAAGGTGGTAGAACAGTTGGTGCTGGTCAGGTTACTGAAATTATTAAGTAATTATTGAATTTCAATAGGTTTATGAATTAGCTAATTGGCAAAATTTGCTAATTAGCTAATTCCTTTTACGGGCATGGTGCAACGGTAGCATACGGGTCTCCAAAACCTTTGATCTGGGTTCGAATCCTAGTGCCCGTGCTAATGAATAGTTTGTAGTTTTACGAATTAATTGTACATTACAGATTTTCAGACGCATGTTAGCTTCATTTGCTAAATTGTAAAACTGTTTTAATGAATAAAATTTCTGCATATTTTAAAGAAAGCTATCAGGAATTGGTAGAGAAAGTAACTTGGCCTACTTGGTTACAATTGCAACAAAGCACCCTTATTGTTTTGGTTGCTACTGTAATTATTACAGGTATGGTTTGGTTAATGGATTTTAGCAGTAATCAGCTGTTAAAATTGATTTACTCATTGTTTAAGTAAGCAGATTATTATGGAAGAAGTTGTAAATTCTATTGTTGACGTACCTGTTGTAGATAATACCAAATATTATGCTTTAAGGGTAGTGAGTGGAAAAGAACGCAGCGTTAAAGAATACTTGGATAAGGATATTAGTAGAAGTGGTTGGACTCAAATTGTAAAACAAGTTTTTTTGCCTACTGAAAAAGTATACAAAGTTCAGAATGCAAAAAAAGTAATGCGTGAGAAAAATTTGTACCCTGGGTATATTTTTTTGGAGGTATTTGATGGTAAACTGACGGATGATATTGTGCAGCACATTAGTAACATCAGCAATGTAATGCACTTTTTAACTGATGGTAAGGGAAGTAAAGGCAATATTATTTCTTTACGTAAGAGTGAAGTAAATAAAATGTTGGGTAAGGTAGATGAGATGAATGAGGTTGGTGGAAGTATGAGTGAACCTTTTATTATTGGTGAAACAATTAAAATTATTGAAGGGCCATTTAATGATTTTAACGGAGTAATTGAAGAAGTGAATGATGAAAAGAAAAAGTTGAAAGTTACAGTTAAGATTTTTGGTAGAAGTACACCTGTAGAACTAAATTATATGCAAGTAGAAAAGTTGGCTTAATCATTATCTAAATTATATTTAAACGCTTTAAGGCTCTTGCTTTAAAGCGTTTTTTTTAAACCATGTATCATGGATATAACAATTTCTAATGAGCAACTTTTTGTTACAATAGCTTCATTGGGTGCAGAACTGCAACGTATTTATAACGTTGAAACAAAAATAGATTACCTATGGAGTGGTGATGCTCAGTTTTGGGGTAAAAAAAGCCCTGTTTTATTTCCTATTGTTGGAGGACTAAAGAACAATCAATATTCTTACCAAGAAAAGCAATATGGATTATCTCGTCATGGATTTGCAAGAGAATTATCTTTTCAAATTGCAAATCAATCTTCTTCTTCGGTTTGTTTTTTATTAGAAAGTACTGATGAAACCAAGAAACTTTATCCATTTGATTTTCATTTCTATATTACTTATACTATTCAACAAAACAAACTGATTGTTGAATATCATGTACATAATAATAGCAATGAGATTATGTATTTTTCTGTTGGTGCTCATCCTGCTTTTAAAGTTCCAATTACTGATGATACCACTTTTAGCGATTATGTTTTGCATTTTAATAAAGTGGAAAACTGTGGTATTTATCCTTTGTCTTCAGAAGGACTTATTGAAAAAGAATCAATTCCATTTTTTCAGCACTCCAATATTTTGCCTCTAAAAAAAGAGCTATTTTACAAAGATGCTTTAGTGTTTAAAGAGTTACAATCTAATTGTATTTCAATTGCAAGTCCTTTGCATGAACATGGATTATCGGTTGAATACGATGATTTTTCTTATATGGGAATTTGGAGTGCTAAAAATGCTGACTTTATATGTATTGAACCTTGGTGTGGTATTGCAGATAGTGTTGATGCAGTAGGTGAACTTTCAATTAAAGAGGGAATTAATCAATTACTACCAAATGAAGATTTTAAACGTTGGTGGAACGTAACTCTATATTAATACTGGAGGAATTTGTTTACATTTTGTTCATAGCAAAATAACAATGGCTTAACCTATACTGTAAAAAGAACGTCCACTTTTGTGGACTAAATTTTTATGAGGTTATGACTAAAATTTGTACTCGATTTGTGTTGAGTTTTGTATGTACGGCTTTAGGCTTCTATTTACATGCTCAAGCTATAATTACACAATGGAACTTTAATTCAAATCCCGCTGATGCAAGTAATTCTACTGGTTCGTCAATTGCCTCTATCGGCGTAGGTACTATCAATGCAATAGGAGGTTCCGTTTCTTCTTTTGCATCAGGGACATCAGGGAACGGCTCTTCTGATCCAGTGACAATCGATAACACAGGATTTGGGATTACCACTTTCCCTATACAAAATACCAATAACAAAACTACAGGTATTCAATTTAGTGCATCAACGGTAGGATATAATTCCATATCAGTAACTTTCGATTTAAGACACAGCAATACAGGGCCAAGGCATCTACAATTTCAATATACGACAGATGTTACAGCATCTACATCCGTTTGGGTAGATTTTGCAGTTGAAGCAACTACAGCAGGAGATACATGGTTTCCTCGTTCGTTTAATCTTTCTTCTATTACTGGTTTAAACAATAATCCAAATGCAGGTTTCAGAGTGGTTGCAGCTTTCGATCCTGCTGGAACAAGTTATCTTGCATCCAATCCTTCAAGTAATTATGCAACAGGTGGTACTTGGCGTTTTGATATGGTTACTATCAAAGGAAATTCGATAGCAGGAGATGTTACAGCACCAATTGCACAAAACATGCGTTTCTTATCTGCAATAACTTCTTTTATAAAATTTAGTGAAGCACTCAACAATGCTTCTGCTACTAATTTGGCAAATTATTCATTTAATCCTGCTTTATCTGTTAGTTCGGCTAGTTTATCTTTAACTGGAGATACAGTTTTTTTAACACATGCTCCATATATAAATGGTCAGCCTTATACATTGACGATTAGTGGTGTTCAAGATGTTTCATTAAATTCCATGAGCTCAACTCCATTAAATACTATTTTTAATGCTTCTATTCCAAATTTGGTGATTACAGAAATTATGCATTCACCCAATGATATTGAAATGGTTGAAGTTCATAATGCTGGAACAACACCAATTAATATAGGTGGTTTAAAGTGGGCAGAAGGTACAGGTGGAAATTTTCCTGAAATTAGCTTAGCCGCTGGCTCTAGTATCGTTTTTTCTACGGCACCTACTACAGCTTCTACAGCGTTTAATAATATACCTGTTTATTTACTTACAGCTGGTTTAAGTTCGTCAAATGATATATTGGTAATCAGAAATTCATTAGACCAAACTATTGATAGTGTAGCTTATTTTGTTGGTACAAATGGATGGCCTACAGCACCAAGTGGTGTTTATGGTTATTCATTTGAATTAAGTTCTATTTCTAGTGATAATAATTTGGGTAGTAATTGGTTTGTTCCACAAAATCCGATTATTCCTCAACCAACAGGTGGTGTTGTAAGAGCTACACCTGGTATTTATCCCACACCATCATTCACGCCTACCAATGCAAATGTTAGTTTTGTTGGTGGTAAAGTAACTATAAATGAAAATGGAACAAGTACACTAAATATTATTGCTAATTTACAAGGTGGGGGTGCTTTACCTTCTAGTATTGATATTGCGTTAATACCAATTGGAACAGCGACGAATAATCAAGATTTTACACTTCCAAGTTCATTGAAATTTGAATGGCCTGCCAATGCAAATAATGTTAACGATACTATTGCAATTACCATTAACAACGATGCATTACAAGAGCCTACTGAATATTTTATGTTTCGTTTTGTAAATCCTACAAATATTGTACTGCCTGCAGCATCTGTTAATCATTTTACAGTTTTTATTCAAGATGATGATTTACAAACTTTAACTCCCTCAAACAGTATTCAATTAAATCATATTGCATCTTTTAATAATGGTGCTGCTGGTTCTAATTCTGCTGAAATTGTAGCACATGATCCAGTTTCTCAACGCTTATTCATTGTTAACTCCATCGGTAGAAAATTGGATATTGTTAATTTCAGTAATCCAGCGGCTGCAAGTTTAATTAAGTCAATTTCTGTAACGCCGTATGGTAATATTAATTCTTTAGCTGTAAAAAATGGCATTGTTGCAGTAGCATTAGAAAATTTAGATCCACAATTGCCTGGAAAGGTTTTGTTTTTAAATACTAATGGTGATTCTTTAAATACAGTTACGGTAGGTGCAATGCCAGATATGATTACATTTAACCACGCTGGTACAAAAGTATTTACTGCAAACGAAGGAGAACCCAATGCTGCCTACACAAACGATCCTGAAGGTTCTGTTTCTATCATTGACATTAGTAGTGGTGTTGCAAATGTTACCAATACTAATGTTTCTACTGCAAGTTTTAATGCTTTTAATAGCCAATTAGCTGCTTTAAAAAATGCTGGAATAAGAATATTTGGATTGAATGCTACAGTAGCTCAAGATATTGAACCTGAATATATTACTATATCTGATGATGATGCTACAGCTTGGATTACTTGTCAAGAAAACAATGCGATAGCTGTATTAAACATTGCTACGGCAACAATTACTGAATTAATACCATTAGGAACAAAAAATCATGCTCTTTTAGGAAATGCATTGGATGCATCTGATCAAGGAACAGATATTCAAATTGCTAATTGGCCAGTGAAAGGTTTGTATATGCCTGATGCAATTGCTTCATATAAAGTTGGTGGACAAACTTATCTTGTAACTGCTAATGAAGGAGATTCTAGAGAATATACTGGGTTCTCTGAGATTGATAGATTAAGTTCTGTTGGCTATAAATTAGATTCTACTGCTTTCCCTTTTGCTGATGTAATTAAGGCAAATATTGGTAGATTGAATATCACAAAAGCTTCTGGTGATACTGATGGTGATGGCGATTTTGATGAAATTCATGTATATGGTAGTCGTTCATTCTCTATTTGGAATGCAAATACTGGTGTTTTAGTTTGGGATAGTAAAGATGAAATTGAACAAATTATTGCCAAACATCCTACTTGGAAATCATTGTTCAACGCAAGTAATGCCAATAACACTCAAAAAAATAGGAGTGATGATAAAGGCCCTGAACCAGAAGGAGTTGCCATTGCACAAATTGCTGGTAAAACATTTGCTTTTATTGCTTTGGAAAGAATTGGTGGATGTTTAGTATATGATATTACAGATCCAACTAATCCTCTTTACGTTGATTATAAAAATACCCGTAACACAGCAAGTTATGGTGGTGATAATGGTGCAGAAGGTATTTTGTTTATCAAAGCAAGCGATTCTCCAACTGGTAATGATTTAGTGATTTTGGCAAATGAAGTTTCTTCTACATTAACTTTTTACAGTGTAAACGCTACCGCTTTAGATATTCAACTTGCTGAGATAACTGCAAAAGCAATAGGTAATAAGAATATAGTTCAATGGAATACAGTAGCAGAAGAAAAAGGAGATGTATTTGAAGTAGAAAGAAGTGCTAATGGAATTTCGTTTGGCAAAATTGCTACTATTGTTGCAAAAGGTATTGCTTCTAACTACATATTTACAGATGAGCAGCCGGTAAAAGGAACCAACTTTTATCGCTTACGTTTGCAGCATAATTCTGGAAATGTTACTTACTCAAATATTGTATCTGCACATCAAAACACAGCTTCTTTAGCTGTTACAGTAGCTCCAAATCCTTTTGTAAATCAATTCTTTATTCAAATCAATACAAGTCTTTCTACAGAAAATGCTATTGTAGAAATGTTTGATGCAAAAGGAGTTTTGGTGAAGAAAATGATATTGAAAGCAAATCAATCTAGAATTGATGCTAGCAATTTACCAAAAGGAAATTACACAGTAAAATATACCAATGGTAATTTTACAGAAACAGTTTTGATACAAAAACAATAATTACTTAGTGAAATAGTGAATAAAAAAATCTCAATTGAATGTAACTTCAATTGAGATTTTTTTCTTTTTTAAGAGATAAAACTCAGCCTTTTTTCTAGGTTTATAAATTAATTTCCGAGTCCCCAATCTCTTCCTTTCATTACCGCAGGAACACCTTCTACAATCCATTTTGCTGGCTTTTCTCCTTTTAATAACCAATCAAAAAATTGCTGTTCTCTTATCTGAATATCTTTTCTGTTTTTTCTTTCTATTAAGTTGTGTGCCTCGTTATTATAGTTGAGCATCCAAACGGGCTTATTTAATCTACGCATCGCTGTAAAATATTCAATTCCTTGATACCAAGGTACTGCTCCATCTGCATCATTACTCATAATAACCAATGGTGTTTTTACTTTTGGTAAATGAAATAGAGGCGAATTTTCGATGTACAAATCTGGTTTTTCCCAAATAGTTGCTCCAATTCTACTTTGTCCTTTTTCGTATTGAAATTGTCTATTGTTTCCGCTTTCCCAACGAATACCTCCATAAGCACTAAACATATTTACAACGGGTGCACCAGCCCATGCAGCTGCATATAAATTGGTTCTAGTAATAATGTGTGCAGTTTGGTAGCCGCCCCAACTTTGTCCTTGAAGTCCTATTTTAGCACTATCAACGTAGCCTAATTTAATTAAAGCTCTTGTTCCGCTAACAATGTAATCAAAAGCACTTTTACCTGGTTTACCTGTTGTATACCAAATATCTGGTACAAAAACTACGTACCCTCTACTCACAAAAAATGGAATGTTTAATCTTGATGGAGTAGGTGCAGGAGCTTGATAGTTATATAAAGTTTGATTGTTTCTTTCATAGAAATAAACAATCATCGGATATTTTTTCTTTGGATCAAAATTCTCTGGTTTATACACAATTCCTTCCGTTTCTTTTCCTGTATAAGCCTTCCATTTAAATAGTTCTGCTTTTACCCAATTGTATTGTGCTTGTTGTGGATTTGGTTGAAATAAACTATTTGAAGTAGCAATGTTGCCATTTACCAAAGCAGTGGTTTGTATATCGGCACTTTTCTCAGCAGTTTCTGTACTAATAGTTAAAATATTGGCATCTTTAGCCTTAAAAACATTGGCAATTCTGCAATTTTGTGTTACTGTAGAAGTGTTTAGATTAAAGCTATTATTAATTTGATGACCTACTAAACCAGATCCTTTAGTAAGATTATTAAATACAGAAAATACGAGTTGTTGATTGGGTTTAATGGCTCTTTCTTCTCTGTCTAAAATAATATTTCTAAACGTAAGCTTATTTGTTCTTCCAATTCCTTTGGTAATAGAAACAGAACCAGTTGAAGTGTTGGGATTTATTTTCCAAATATCAAACTCATCATATACAAATACTGCACTATCATTATCTAGCCAACCCATTATTCCTAAACCATTGGCATCGTCTGGAACATCATTTTCTGTATCAAACAATGGATATTTAATATCAGTAGCTACCGCATTTATTTTTTGTGTATTGTTATTATAGCAGCTATATGCTTTCTTTTTTTCATCGAATAGTAAAAGAAATTGTCCTGTTGTTGAAGGATATGTACTTCCTTTAAAGTTAGCCACAATCAATTTTGTTTCACCCGTTACTGGATTGATAGCAAAAATATCGTTGGTTGACCCACCAGTCCATTGTCTTTGAATGCGTCTGCCAAAATCGCTACCACCATAAAATACAGATCCATCACCATCATAGGTTTGTTGAACACGAGTAATTTTTTCATTAGCCAATTGAATGATTTGTTTCTTTTCAAAATCATATCTAGCCAAAAAGCTTCTTCTTAGGATTTGTTCTAAATTTTTTAATTGAACAGTTTGTAAATCCTCATCTTGATGATGCCAAATATCTACACTAACTCTCTCAAATTCAGGAAGTGAAGTATCTTTTGGAGGAAGAATAGGTGCTGTGCCAAAAAACAATCTTTGCCCTGAATTGCTAAATTGTACATTTCCAAATTCGGCAACTGAAAAGCTGTTTGGCATTCCTTTGGTAAAGCGATCTGCTATTTTTACAGCAGTATCATTACCAAAAGTGTAATAATAAAGACCATAAAATTTTTGTAAGGCTTTTGTACTGCTATCTCTTTCTGCAACAAACGCAACTTGATTACCCTCTTCGTCAAAAGCAAAGCCTTTTGCATCGTTAAATCCTTTCAAAAGTGTATCAATTCTTTTTTCAACAGGTTTGTATTGAATAACTGCGGCTTTTGAATTGGCGACACCGTTGGCTTTTGTTGTTTTTATAATACTTACATTCCCTAATTTATTGATGTAATAATCGCTTACAAGCTTAAAAGAAGTTTTTTTACCGTTATTTAAAGTTACGATTACTAATTCTGTACCTTCTTCTACGGTTTCTTCGTTTGATCTTGCATTTGTTCTACCAGCAGCAGTAGGAGTTTCTCTTCTTGCAGGTTGTAAAGATGCAAGACCCTTGGTTTGAACCTCTTGCAGTTTGTTTTTAATGCTATCAGCAGCTTTTGTTAAGCTATCTGCAAGTGCAAGCATCATTTTTATTCTACTAGCAGAATCTAGGTTTAATCTTGTTGCAGGTTTTGCAGGATCTATAATTGCTTTTTCTAATAAATACATTAATACCGCACCACTTTTTTCTGGAAGTTTATAGCTTTTTACACGAGCAATTTTTTCAACAGCAAGCGTTGAAAGGTTTACAATTGCTAAACTATCTTTTGGAGTATCTGCAGGCACTTTTTTTTGAATTCTTGCCGTTCTTAATTGTTCATAGGTAGGTCTTATTTTACAGATAACAAATTGGTTGTCTTCTGTAATTTTTGTATTGTAGCCTCTTGCAATTTCAACTAATTTTTTGCCATCACTATTTTGAATGAACAAGGTTCCATTTCCTTCTTGAGGGTTTACAGTGTATACAACAACTTTTCCATTATTGCTAATATATCGTTCATTAATGGCTTCCCATCCATCATATACAGAATGGTCGAGTGGTTTTTTCTGTGCTGTTGCATATAAGCTAGAAAGCAAAACAACACCCAAAAACAATTTTTTAGTCATTTTTTTTAATTTAAGTTTTGGTAAAAAAGTAGAACAGTGTTGAAATTTACGCTATCGTAAAAGAATTTTGCTTTTTTTGGTACAAACGAATGCTAAGTTTATTTTAACGGTATATATACAAGTAAAAAAAGTATTTTGTATTCTTGCCATTCACTTTAGATTTACAAGTGAATAAAGTTGCTTATATGAAAAAAATATTGAAACGTGTTGCCATTACCATTTTTGTAGTATCTGTCTTGTTTTCGTTGTTTGCTTTAGTTAGTGGGAAAACGTATCTATTTAAGGCTGTGTATAGAAATTTTGCAAATATTGATGATTATCAAATTTTTGATAATGATACCGTTGCAGTTGGAACAGCTATTGAATGGAAGCAAGCACCTAATTACAATAAAATTTCTTACAGCGATTCGCTAAATAAAGTTTTAGAAGATTTATCAACTGTTGGTTTATTATTGATAAAAGACAATGCCATTTGTTTTGAAAAATATTGGGACAACTATAATGATAGTTCTTTATCAGGATCGTTTTCTATGGCAAAAAGTATTACTAGTTTATTGATTGGTGCAGCAATAAAAGAAGGAAAAATTAAATCGGTAAAAGAGCCTGTAGGTAATTATTTGCCTGAATTTAAATTAGGAAAAAAAGCAGCTGTAACTATAGAACATGTTTTAACCATGAGTAGCGGAAGCAATTTTAGCGAAAGTTATGTCAACCCACTTTCAGTAACCACAGAATTATATTATGGAAACGATGTTTATAAAGTAGCTACAGAAGTGGATATAATTAATGAGCCAGGAACAGTGCATAGATACAAAAGTGGCGACACACAAATTTTAGGGTTAATAGTAGAGAAAGCTACAGGCAAGTCTTTAGCTGAATATGCTAGCGAAAAGTTATGGATTCCTTTAGGGGCAGAACATGCAGCTTTATGGAGTACCGATAAAAAAGATGGTTATACAAAGGCATATTGTTGTTATAGCAGCAACGTAAAAGACTTTGCAAGAATTGGTAAATTAATGTTAGACAGTGGAAAAGTTAATGGAAAATCTGTTGTTGATAGTTTGTATTGGGCTAATTCTATAAAACCTTGTGGCATTAAAAATGCAAAAGGAGAAGTATGTGACTATTATGGCTATCAATGGTGGATTGATCCTGAAAATCCGGAAATTTTTTATGCAAGAGGAATTTTGGGTCAATACATTATTTGCATTCCTTCAAAGAAAACGATTATTGTTCGTTTGGGTAAAAAAACAGATCCTAAACGAGTTAGAACAGTACCATCTGAGGTACGTGCTTTAATAAATTGGGGGTTACAATTATAAAACAACTTGAAATTCATCAATAAAAAACGGAGCTAGTGTATTGTAGCTCCGTTTCTATTTTTATTCATTTTTTCAATTAATAATCACCTAAAGTTTCTGGTAATTGTGCCAATGCTTTTGCCAACTGATCGTTGTTAGGAGCAATACCATGCCATTCATGTGTTCCTTCCATAAAATCTACACCTTTACCCATTGCTGTTTTCATAATAATGCAAACGGGTTTTCCTTTTCCTGTTAATGATTTTGCTTTTTCTAATCCTGCAACTACTTCACTCATTTCGTTGCCATTCATTTCCATTACCGTCCAATCAAAAACTTCAAATTTTGCTTTAATGTCACCAAGATTTAAAACTTTATTGGTTGATCCATCAATTTGTTGACCATTAAAATCAATAGTAGCAATTAAGTTGTCTACTTTATTATGTGCTGCAAATAAAATTGCTTCCCAGTTTTGCCCTTCATCTAATTCACCATCACCATGTAAAGAGTAAACAATTCTGTCGTCGCCATTGTATTTTTTTGCTAAAGCTGCACCAATTGCAACACTCATTCCTTGACCTAAACTTCCGCTAGCAATACGTATTCCTGGCAAATGTTCGTGTGTTGTTGGGTGACCTTGCAAACGAGAATTTATTTTTCTAAATGTTCCCAATTCTTTCACATCAAAATAACCTGCTCTTGCTAAAACAGCGTAAAACACTGGAGAAATATGTCCATTCGATAAAAAGAATAAATCTTCACCTTTTCCATCCATTGAAAAATTGGTATCATGCTTCATTGCATGAAAATAAAGAGCTGTTAAAAAGTCTGTACATCCTAAAGATCCACCAGGATGCCCACTTTGTACACCATGTACCATTCTTACAATATCTCTACGTACTTGTGTTGCAATATTGGTTAAATTTTCTACGCTTGCCATTGGTTGTTTTTTTAAATGATTGCGAAGTTAACTTTTTACCAATGCCATCAAAAAAAAACTAGTTGTATATATGAAGCAAATATTATGATTTAATGAATAGGTTTTAATTTGTTAGAATATTCACAAAAAAATATACTTTTGTTTACCTGAGCACCCCCTAGAAGCATAATTTATATTTTAACTTTTAAAATTTATCTATGGAAAATTTTATAGTAGGTGGTTTGCTTGCCTTTGCAATTAGTTTCTACGCAATACCAGTAATTATATTGGTAGCAAATCAAAAAAAACTATATGATTTACCTGGTGAACGTAAAGTTCATACAACTCCAATTCCATCTTTAGGTGGATTAGGTATTTTTATCGGATTTATGATGGGGCTGCTGCTTACTTTAGATATTAACACAGTGCAAGGTGAACTACAATATTATTTAGCTTCTTTTTCTGTTGTTTTCTTTTTTGGAATTAAAGATGATATTTTAAACTTGGTGCCAATGAAAAAATTGGTTGGTCAGTTAATTGTATCAGCTATTCTTATTTTCAAGGCAAATTTGGTGATTACGAATATGAATGGTTTTTTAGGAATCACTACAATTCATCCAACTATTAGTTATTTGGTTACTGTTATGACAATTGTTGTTGTAATGAATGCTTTTAATTTAATTGATGGTGTAGATGGATTAGCAGGAACATTAGGCGTAATTACATCAAGCGTTTTTGCTGTTTTCTTTTTTATTAAAGGCGATATGTTTCATGCCCTTATGGGTTTTATTTTGTCTGCAAGTATTGTTGCTTTTCTAATTTATAATTATTCTCCTGCAAGAATATTTATGGGTGATACAGGATCTATGTTAATTGGAGTTATCAACTCTATTTTGGTTATTCGTTTTGTTGCAACTTTTAATACATCTACTATTATTCCACCATTATCGGCTCCTGCAATGGGTTTTGGAATTTTATTAATTCCTTTATTAGATACTTTACGTGTGTTTACAATAAGAATTTTTCAAGGAAGATCCCCTTTTTCACCCGACAGAAATCACTTACACCATTTGCTTTTAGATAGAGGGTTCAACCATAAAAATATTACTGTAATTATTTCATCGGCAGCTTTAGTGTTTATAGTAGCAACTTATTACACACTACAATTTGGTGCCACATATGTAATTATGTCTCAGATTGGTTTATTCTTCTTATCTGTATATTTATTGAATAAATCTAACCTAACTAAGAAGAAAGCTATTGTAGTAAAAGGAGAGGGCTTTGAACAAAGAGTAACACTCAGAACAAAAACTGCCAGCCGTTTTGTAACCTATATTGGCAATACAATTGCCGTTACAGAAGAAGAAAAACAAAACTAATTTCTATTCAATAAAGAGAAGTTTGTATTACTGTTTTCTAATAGTGTATAAGAATCTAGTTTATTTACATGAAGTACAGTGCTCTTATTGTCTTCACTAGGATTGTACATGGGTAAAAACTTAGCCCCGTAAACAAAATCTTCAAATGTATACGAAGTTCTAGAAACAACTGTATTTGAAAAACTTTCATCAAAACCTTGTACAAAAACCAGTACTTCCACTTTTGATTGAATAATTTCTTCTTTGGTAAGGGTATAAAAAGGACTGTCTTCGTTAATTACATGCACAAGTGTCCAATTCGAAATCATTGTATTGGCTTTTGCAACATCTAAATCAAGCGTAAAAAACTTTGTTTTTAGCACATCTTCTTCCATGATTTGCATACTCATTGTTAGTTTGGCTTCTACATTTACTAGCGTATTTTTGGTATAAGGAGACATTCTAAACATAAAAGCTACCCCGTCTCTAAACGGAACAAACAATGCATTTTTGCTGTATTTGATATATGCTTTTGGCTTAGCAAATCTTCCATAAAGTAGTCCTGTAATTAAAGCAAAGCTCATTAATCCAATTAATGCTTCTAAAGCTGCAACAAAACTTGCTAAAAAACCAATTGGGTTTACACGTCCATAACCAACAGTTGTAAAAGTTTGAGCACTAAAAAAGAAAGCTTCACCAAATTTTTCTGATGTTGTATTGGCAACCATTCCTCCCAAATGGTCAATGCCAATAGCTAAATAAACAAAGGCAAAAATGAGATTAATGAGTATGAATGAAAGAATAATAAATGCTAAAAACTTCCAAGTAGAAAGCGATAATAACGTATGATAAACATTAAATCTTGAAAAAAATGGAACGCCACGCATTTCTATATTGGCAGTTCCATCTTTATTAAAAAAACGTCCACCATTATAACTAGCATTTGTTCCTAAGCCAGTTTCTGTTTCTGCTTTTGCTTTTTTATTAAAACCTTTTAATAATGCCATTTTATGAATATGTTGAATAATGTTAAACGCAAACTAAATGTACAATTTTATGCATAATACTTCTTTTGTAGTTGCCATGCAAACCATAAATATTCGTTCTAATCAACAAAGTAAAGAATGTCGTTCGTATTTTAGCAAATCATACAAAACAGAATCATGCAGCTTGAACGATTAATTCAGCAAAGTCTTATTTGGCGTGGATTCTATTTTTGCTCTATACTTTTGCTCAATATCGTTTTTAGCAGACAACTCGAAGCAGCCGGTATAGGTTGGATATATTTTTTAACCAATATTTTTTCTTTAGTTGTATTGGTAGGAAGTTTTAACCTAGATAGTGGGTTTACTTTTATGGTTTCTTCTCAAAAAATTAAAGCTCAATCACTTGCATGGTTTGGAATTGTATTTACAGCTTTAATGGCATTATTCATTTTTGGGGGAAGTTCTTTTTATTTTAAATATTATCCATCTTCAGAAATAAGTACACCCATCGCTATACAATACAGTTTGTTATATATTGTTGGAATTATTTTGGTGAATTTATTTACAGTTTTGTTTTACGCAGATAATAATTTTCTCATTCCAAACATTGTTTTAGGAAGTATTAATTTGATATTGGTTTTGGGCTTAATCATTGCTAAAAATGTAGGCTTCACAAACAATCAGCTTATTCATATTTATTTTTTCTTTTTTTTGTTGCAAGGTATTTTTTTAACCATTGCTTACTTTTTGTTTTATAAAAAAGTAATGATTTTTAGCTTGCCAAATAAAGAACAATTGTATTTATTGTTTAAATATTCTAGCATATCGTTGTGTAGTAATTTAGTTTTTTTTTTTACTTATCGAATCGATTATTGGTTTGTAGAAATGTATTGTTCGTCTGCAGATTTAGGAAATTATATTCAAGCATCAAAGCTTGGACAAATGTTGTTAATTGTACCTCAAATATTGGCTAGTGCTGTTTTTCCGGCAACAGCAAATGCTTCATATAAGCAAGATACAGCCTTGGTTATTCCTATTTTATTTCGTTTAATTATTCAGGTGTTTGTTTTTATTACGTTGTGTATTTTTACCTGTGGTAGTTGGTTGCTTCCTTTCTTATTTGGCAATAGTTTTCAAAGTTTGTATCAACCACTGCTAATTTTAATGCCAGGTATTTTATCTTTAGCCATCTTGGTATTGCTTTCGGCTTTTTTTGGTGGAAAAAATAAAGTGTCAATTAATATTATCGGTGTAAGTATAGGCTTAATAGTTGTAATTGTTGCAGATCTTTTATTGGTAAAAAAATGGGGAATAAAGGGGGCTGCACTTGCTAGTTCTATCGCTTATTTTACAAACCTAATATTTTGTATTTGGCAATTTAGTAAGCATGTAAATGTTCAGTTAGTTCACCTATTTCAATTTAAATTAACAGATTGGTTGTGGTTAAAACAAATGTTATTTTCTAATAAATAGCTATGGAAAAAGTTTTGTGGTTAGCAAGTTGGTTTCCTAATAAATATGAACCTTTTTTAGGCGATTTTATTGAACGTCATGCACATGCTGTTAGCAATTTTGTTTCCATTCATGTTATTCATGTTGTTCAGTTAGGTGCAGCGGCAACCACTACAGAAAGTGTACAAGAATATACTATTGGCAATGCTAGTGTAAGTGTTTACAGCTTTAACTACAAACCTTTGGGAATTTCTTTTATCGACAAAATTCGATACAATTTATTGTATCAATCATTTTACAAAAAGGTTTTACAGCAATATGAAAAATCGTTTGGAAAACCCACTTGCTTACACATTCATGTGCCTATGAAGGCTGGTTTAGTTGGCATACAAATGGCCAGTCGTTGGCAAATTCCCTACTTTGTTTCAGAACATGCTTCTATGTACGAAGTTGCGGCAAAAGATCATTTTCATAAAAGAAGTAAATTCTTTCAAAAAAATACAGCTACCATTTTCAAACATGCAAAAGCAGTAAGCAATGTGTCTGCTACATTGGGTAAAACCATTCAACAATTGTTTGCATTACCCAATATTCAAGTAATTCATAATTGTGTAAATACACAGTTGTTTTATTATCAGCCAGATACACTTGATGTTTTTACTTTTATCCATGTATCTTCTTTTCATGAGCAAAAAAATATAGCCTCAATGCTGCAAGCATTCGAAAGTTTACAACAGTTACATAGTGGTTGGAAGTTAATAATGGTTGGCCCTGTAAGCCCAATAATCATGCAACTTTCAAGTATTCAAGCACTTGGTGAGCAAATAGAATTTGTTGGTGAAATTGATTATGCATCTGTAGCTCTACAACTACAAAAAGCCCATGCTTTTGTAACCTTTGGATTACATGAAAATTTTCCTTGTGCTATCATTGAGGCATTGTGTTGTGGAGTTCCTGTTATTGCATCAAATGTAGGTGGAGTTGCAGAAGCCATCAACGATTCAAACGGTATTTTGGTGCCAACAAATCAACAGCAATTATTGCTTCAAGCTTTACAAACAATGCTGCTTCAATACCAACAATTCAATCGGGCAATTATTGCTAATGAGGCAGCAAAAAAGTATAGTTATACAGCCATTGGTCAGCAATTTGCTAATTGGTATCAACAATATTTATAAATTTTTGTAGTCGGCTTTATTTTCGCTATTCAGCCGCCGTTGTGTCACACCCTTGTACGCTTTGTAATACTATTCAGCAACCGTTACTACTCTTTTAGTGCCGCTATACAATTCGTATTCTAATAGTCTACAATCAATGGTGCTGTTATAAAACTCTATTCTTCTATTAGCTTTTAATCCAATTTTTTTTGCAAGGTCTAAATTGCCAGTAAACACATATCCAAAATAGCTGCCGCATTTTTTCTTCATAAAATCACCAATACGGCTATAAGTTGCTTCTAGTTCAGTAATGTCGCCTAATCTTTCTCCATATTCAGGATTAATCATCATTACGCCAGCTCCATTTTCTGGCACTTTAGTTAACTCAAAATCGCAAATACTAAATTTAATTAAATGAGCTACACCTGCTGCTGCTGCATTTTTTTGAGCATTTTCAATGGCTTTGCTACTGTAATCAGATGCAATTATTTGTAAATTTTCTACTTCAATTATTTGATTTTCAATACGCTTTTTTGCGGCTTCATACACTTTTGCATCGTATTGTTGAATATGCATAAAACCATAATTATTTCTAAATAAACCAGGAACTCTATTCGTTGCAATTAATGCAGCTTCTATTGCTAAAGTACCAGAGCCACACATAGGATTAATGAATGGTGTTTTTCTATTCCATTTAGTAGCATAAATAGTTGCTGCTGCCAATCCTTCTAACATCGGTGCTAATCCAGGAATTTTTCTATAACCATGCCTTGCTAACGATTCTCCAGAAGTATCTATAAAAACTTCTGCCATTTCATATTTCCAAAATAAATGAATAACAGCTCCAGAAAGTATAGCCCCTGTATTTGGACGAACACCTAATTTTTCTTTACATCTATCTACAATCGCATCTTTCACTCTTAAATTGGCATACAAACTATTGTTGATTGTTGGGTTATTTACATTGCTTGTAATAGAAAAATAACTATTTGCTGTAAACAAATTTTCCCATGGATATGATTTTAAATGATCGTAAATGCTATCGGCATCTTTTGCTAAAAAGCTTTGTAAACTATACAAAACCTGACTAGCACAGCGTAAGTTTACATTCAACCAAATACATTCATTTACCGTTGCATTTATTCGAATGCCAGTAATAAATTTATCTTCTACCTTAAAACCTAGCTCAATTATTTCTTTCTCTAAATAATCAACAATGCGTTTATGGCAAGTAATAATAACAGCAGCTTTGGTTGTAAATACATTCATAAGTATGTAAAGGTAATTGCTAAGTTTTCATTTTATACAACTAAAACAATCAACTATTATTATAGATAAGAATACAATTCTACAATCTTTCCTTTTTCTACTTTGCAGCATCATGATATTATTTGTATTTTCATTGTGCTAAACCATTCTTGCCATGCGTTATTTCTCACTCTTTTTATCATTAGTGGTTACCATTTCTTTGGTAACTATTCTCAATATTCAGTTGCCATCAGGCAATTCTAAAACACCCAAATTGGGTTATTTTTTATCTCCTCAATATGGTTTTTGGCAAAATGCCGAACCTGTTGATGCTTCTTTTTCTGGCGATATTTCTATAAAAGGTATTGATGCAAATACACATGTTTATTTCGATGAAAGATTAGTGCCACACATTTATGCCGAAAACGACCATGATGCTTATTTTGTACAAGGATATTTGCACGCACAAAATAGGTTGTGGCAAATGGAATTTCAAACATATATAGCAGGAGGGAGGTTGAGTGAAATAACAGGTAATACAAGTTTATCAACAGATTTATATCTTAGACGATTAGGCTTGTTATACGGTGCTGAACAAAGTTTGAAACAAATAGAATCTGAACCTGCTACTAAACAAGCATGTGATGCTTATACGGCTGGAATTAATTCATTTATTCAGCAACTAAAACCAAATGAAATTCCTTTTGAATACAAGTTAATGAATTATCAACCTGAAAAATGGTCGAATTTAAAAACAGCTCTTTTTTTAAAACTAATGAGTTTTGATTTAGCTGGACAAGGTGATGAAGATTTTTTACAAACCAATACCAAAAACTTCTTTGGCTTTGATACCTACAAACAATTGTTTCCTTCTTTTATGGATTCGTTAGATCCAATTGTGCCAAAAGGAACTGCATTTATAAAACCTAGTATTCAGCCTATAGTTCCAAAAAGTTTTGATAGTTTGTACATAGGTAAATCAGATTCTTTTCATGTGAAGTTGCCAATTGCTCCAGATAAAGATAATGGTAGTAATAATTGGGCAATTGCAGGCAGTAAAAGTAAAAGTGGAAAACCCATTTTATGTAACGATCCTCATTTGGGTTTAAATCTTCCATCATTGTGGTACGAAATTCAAATTACAACGCCAACTTCAAATAGTTATGGAGCATCATTTCCAGGCTCACCTGCCGTAATTATTGGCTTTAACGATAGTTGTGCTTGGGGCGTTACCAATGCAGGTAGAGATGTAAAAGATTTTTATGAAATTCAATTTAAAGATTCTTCTATGCAAGAATATTTGTTAAATGGAAAATGGCAAAAAACAACATTTAGAGAAGAAGTAATTAAAATAAAAGATGAACCCAATAGAATTGAAAAAATTGCAATGACTGTTTTTGGTCCTGTTATGTACGATAGACATTATAAAGCCATGAACAAAAACAATCAATCGTATGCTGTACGTTGGAAAGCCCACGATGCTAGTAATGAATTGTTTACTTTTTATAAATTAAATAGAGCTAAAAATTATACTGATTACAAACAAGCCATTGCTACCTATGAATGCCCTGGACAAAATTTTTTGTTTGCCTCTACAACTGGTGATATTGCCATAACACAACAAGGAAAATTTGTGGCAAAATGGAAACGTCAAGGCGAATTTGTAATGCCAGGAACAGATTCTAGTTATATGTGGCAAGGTTTTATTGCCAATAACGAACATGTAAGCATGTTTAATCCTGCTCGTGGTTTTGTAAGTAGTGCCAATCAAATGCCTGCAGATAGTACCTATCCTTATTATTTTGGAGAAGCTGGAAATTTTCCGATTTATAGAGGATTAATCATTAACCAAAAATTAAATGAAAAGCAATTGTTTTCTGTTGATGATATGAAGGCAATGCAAACCAATAATGATAATATTTTAGCTCAAATAGCAATTCCTGTTTTAACAAAATTTGTTCAAGTTGCTGCGTTGAACAGTACAGAAAAAAAGTACTGGAATATGTTGCAAAGTTGGAATAGGAAAAACGATGCAGCTGAAAAAGGAGCTACCATTTTTAAAAAATGGTTTGATGAAATACATGCAATGATGTATGATGATGAATACAAAAAAAGTAGCCTTCCATTACAAAAACCTTACGAAAGCACATTGATTGAAGCATTGATAAGAGATACAGCATACGTATTTGCTGATAATGTAGAAACGCCACAGAAAGAAACAGTAAATGATATTGTATTGGCTGCATTCAAAAAAATAACCACTATTGTTTCAGAGCTTGATCAACAAAGTAAACTAGCATGGTCTGTTTATAAAGACACTAGGGTTTCGCATTTTACAAAAATTGAAGCACTTTCTACTTTACATGTTCAAAATGGTGGAGGAAGTTACAGTGTAAACGCAACCAAAAGTAATCATGGACCAAGTTGGAGAATGATTGTGCATTTAACCGATAAAGTAGAAGCTTTTGGTATTTATCCTGGTGGACAAAGTGGTAATCCTGGTAGTAAATTTTACGATACATTCATTCAAGATTGGGCAAAAGGAAATTATTACTCTTTATTGTTTTTAAAACAGAAAGAAGCGGCATTTCATCCAAAAATAAAATGGTATTTACAATTTACAAAAGCTTAAAAATGCATTCAATGAAATTTATAATTGCAATTATTTTAACGGCATTACTCAGTTTTACGATTGGTTTGTTTACCATTTTACCTTGGTATAGTTTTATGGTAGGTGTGGTGGCTGTTGCTTGGGGAATTCATCAAAAACCTAGTAAAGCATTTTTATCAGGATTTATCGCACTTTTTAGTTTATGGTTGTTACTAGCTTTCTTGAAAGACAATGGCAATAACCATATTTTGGCTACTAAAGTGGCTTATATTTTACCGCTACAAGGTTCGTATGTTTTATTGTTATTAATTACAGCTGTAGTTGGCGGTTTATTAGGTGGTTTTGCTGCTTTAACTGGAAGTTTTTTGCGAAAAGAAAAAAGAAAATCTTCGTATTATTAAAGTATAAGTAGTTGAATAATAGAAAATTAAAAAGAAAATCCGCCAATTTTTATTGACGGATTTTCAACCAAAACTAAAACCAACTAAAACCTGCTTTTATTGAATTGTTATTTCTTTTGGAGAAATTTTTACTTCTTCTTTTTTAGGTAAATACAGCTTTAAAACACCGTTTTCGTATTTTGCTTGAATGCCATCGGCGTTAATTTTTTCATCTACAGAAAAGCTGCGTTTAAAACTTTGAAAGCTAAATTCTTTACGAATGGTTTTGTACTCTTTTTGTTCAACATTCTCCTTTTTTTCGTAGCTAATGGTTAATAATCCATTTTCTAACTGAATTTTAAAATCTTCTTTATTTCTACCTGCAGCTACCAATTCTACATGATAAGCATCAACAGTTTCATGAATGTTTACAGCAGGCGTATTTGTTGCTGCTTGAAAATCTCTTCCCCATGTTGTTGGAAAGCCATTGAATAATTCATCAAATACATTGTTGATGATTCTTGGATTGTGTTTTACGATTGTCATAATTTTTATTTTTTTAGTGATTAAATAAATTGCTTTGTTGAAAATTATTATTCAAATGCTGTTCCAATGCCAAAAAATTAATTCAATTTATGTCATTTAGGCATCAATGTTCTTTTAAAAATGACTTTATGGCATTTTCGATACTCGAAAAAAGGCAAATTGACGGCAGTTTGATGGAGAATAATTACTGTATTTTTGCTTTTCAATTACCAAATTATAGATTATGTATCCAGCAGAAATAGTATTGCCAATGAAGGCAGAATTAACAGAAAGTGGTTTTGAAGACATGCAAACATCGGCACAAGTAGATGAAACCATTCAACAAAAAGGAACTACGTTGGTAGTTATTAATTCCGTTTGTGGTTGTGCAGCAGGAACATGTAGACCAGGTGTTTTAATGGCTGTTCATAACGCAAGTAAAAAGCCTGACCATTTAGCAACTAGTTTTGCAGGCTTTGATAAAGAAGCGGTAAATAAGGTTCGTGAATATTTATTACCGTATCCACCATCATCACCAGCAATTGCTTTATTTAAAGATGGTTCTTTGGTAAGCATGGTAGAGCGTCATCAAATAGAAGGTCGTTCAGCACAAATGATTGCACATCATTTAATTTCAGAATTTGATAAACATTGTAATTAGTTTTTGGATTGGTTAGTTAGTATGCCTCAACGAAAGTTGGGGCTTTTTTATTTTTAAAACGTTGTGTAATCTTTAATCTACAATTTTAGGTAAGCATTTAACTAGTTTTTTATGGTTAAGGCATATTAAACTATTACTTTTGCCGCCGAAAACATATCATATTATGAGTAATAGAACTTTCACAATGATTAAGCCTGATGCAACTGGTAAAGGGTATACAGGTGCTATCTTAGATCAAATTATTAAAGCTGGCTTTAGTATTAAAGCAATGAAGTGGACAAAACTTACAACAGAACAAGCAGGGTTGTTTTACGATATCCATAGAGAGCGTCCATTTTTTGGAGAATTAGTAGAATTTATGAGTAGCGGGCCAATCGTGGCTGCTATTTTAGAAAAAGATAATGCAGTTGCAGATTTTAGAACTTTAATTGGTGCAACTAATCCTGCAAATGCAGCAGAAGGAACAATTCGTAAAAACTTTGCTGCTTCAGTTGGTGAAAATGCTGTTCATGGAAGTGATAGCGATGAGAATGCAATGATTGAGGGAGATTTCTTTTTCTCTAAATTAGAGCGTTTTTAACCGTTCATCAAAAACCATATTAATAATTTAATTTCTTTTTAATGTTGGCACGATAATTTCTGCTAATATAATGTTTTTTAAGGGTTTAGGGTTGAAAAGGGACGGTGATTCTTCACTGTCCCTATTTTTTTGCTTATTTCAAAAGAAAAAGAATTTAGAGAGATATGAGATTAATACTACAGTAAATCGTTTGTGCTTTAAATAGGGAATTGAACCAATAGTTCGAAACCTTTATTCGGTGCTGTTATAAAGTTTACGGTGCCTTTCTGCAAACTTGTTCTACTGGTTATATTTTGCAAGCCCACACCTTTGCTTTTTTGAGATATATCTACACCCTTTCCATTGTCTTTAACTGAAAGAATTAGTTCGTTTTGAACAATATCTATGTTTAAGTTTATTTCTGTTGCATGTGCATGCTTAATAATGTTGTTCAATTGTTCTTGAATAATACGATAAACAGCTAACTTTTGTTCTTTAGAAAGCAGCTCTTCAATGGTAACGTTTATACTTTTTTGTATTTGTATTTGTTTGGTTAAATGAACTGTTTCTAACAATTCTTCTAGCGAACTTATTAGTTCATTGTTGCCAACAGAAGGAGGGATTAATGTTTTAGAAAGCTTTCTAATTTCAGCAATGGCATCAGAAACCAAGTGCTTGCTTTTTTTCAATAAATCTATTTTAATTTCATTAGATGTTAATGAATAATCTAGAAAAAGTAAAGACGCTACTAAAATTTGATTGATATTGTCATGCAATTCTCTTCCTATTTCAATACGTTCATTTTCTTGAGCTTGTAAAGCTGCTTCCGTAATTTGGTGTTGGCGTTTTATTTGTTCTTCTGCCAATTGTTCTTGTAAGCGAACTTCTTCTGTTACGTTGTGAATTTGCACTTGATGCACTCTTTTTCCTGCATATTCAACTTTGTAAATGGTAATTTTTACCAGAATAATTTCACCATTTTTCTTAATGTGGTTCCAAGTTTTTTTCCTGAATTCTTTGTTAGAAGCTTCTCTTTCTGTTTCTAAGTGAATGTCGGGTGTATAACTAATATTATTAATGGTAAGTTGTAAAAATTCTTCCCTTGTATATCCATATTCTTGTAATGTAGCATCGTTGCATTCGATCATTTGAAGGGTATCGATGTCGTAGATAAACATTGGAAAAGGATTGTCGTAAAAAATTTGACGATACTTTTCTTCCGATAGAATTACTTGTAATTCTGCCTTTTTACGCTCAATACTGTATCGGATTGTTTTTTCAATAATTTTTTCGTTAAACTCGCCTTTTACTAAATAATCTTGTGCTCCTAAGCTTAAAGCTTGCACCGATGTGGCAATATCAGATAAGCCAGATACAATTACAATGGCTGTATCGGCAAATAAATTTTGAATTTGAATAAACGATTCTAAACCTACACTATCAGGCAAAAAAAGGTCTAGAAAAATGATGTCGGGTTTATAATTATTTAAAATAGTAAACGCTTCTTCTAAAGTGCTAGCATGTTGAATTTCATTGATGTTTAAGTTAGATGAATGTATAGCATCATCAAGCAATACAAAATCGCCTAAATTATCTTCTATAATAAGTACATTCATCGCTTTTTCCATGAATTCAGCACTTGGTTAAGGTATTATGGTTTAATTTAAAAATGAGCCAATACAACAAATAAAAGATAAATTTAAATGAGTTTGTAGTGATAGTCACTATTTTTTACTAGTTACTTTTAGATTGAGTATTAATTTAATTTTTTTGAAGATGATATACGCTTGATTTGTGTAAATTTTTTATAGGTAGGTATGTACTTGCTCCGCTTTTTTTACAATTTCTTTCAATATTGTATCTAGCTCTTTAGCCGATGAAGCAATGTAATCTAAAAGTTCTTCTTGGTTCATCTCTTTTGTTTGGTGATTTTGTAAAATATCTATCAAGCCCATCATTCTAGCTATAGGAGCTCTTACTACGTGTGATTGTGTCCAAGCAATTTCTCTCAGTTTTTCATTTTGTTTTTCTATTGCTTGAATATATTTCATTCGTTCAGTAATATCACGTTCTATGGCAATAAAATTGGTTAATGTGCCTGTGTTATCTGTAACTGGAGAAATAGATATCGTAACACCATATTCGTCGCCATTTTTTTTATAGTTTATCATTTGTGTTTCGCAAGATTCGCCTTTTTTTAGTGCATATTTAATGATTTCTATGGCTTTTGTATTTTGGGTATTTGGTTGAAGAAATAGTGGCGTTTTACCTATTACTTCTTGTAAAGTATAGCCAGACATTTTTGAAAAAGCATTATTTGCATACACTATTTTGGGCCAATCATTGTGCTGTATATTGGCATCTGTAATGATTACAGAATCATTTGCGTTTGTAATTACAGAACTTAATAGTTTTAGTTGCTGTTGTTCGTTTTTTAATCTAGAAATATCTTGCATAGCACCAATTGTTCTAATTGGCTTGCCATTTTCATGTATTACAAAAAAACGATCTAGTACATAAGCATAACTGCCATCTGCTCGTTGAAATCTATACTCAAGTGAGCCTTGTTCGTTTGATGGATTGGCAATAATTGTAGCTAGCTGTTTGGCAACTTCTTCTTTTTCAGCAGGATGCAATTTCGATTCCCAAAATTCTTTTGGTGCATAAGCATCTACAATATCGTATCCAAATAGTTTTTTATAACCTTGACCTACAATAAATGTTTGTTGTATAGAAAAATCATAATCCCAAATGGCATCGCTTGTTGCTTTAGATACGTTATTGTATCTATTAACGCTTTCTCTTAATTTTAATGCAATTTTTCTTCTCTCAATACTATACAAAATACTTTTTATGAGTTGAGAAGCACTTAGTTCATCTTTCAATAAAAAATCTGAAACCCCAAGTGATAAGGTTTTTATACCAAAATCTTTATCTGCATAACCTGTAAGTACAAGAACAGGTGTATTGCCTGCCAATTGTACTGTTTTGGTAACCAATTCTTCACCACTAGCATCTGGTAAAGATAAATCGAGTAAAATTGCATCGATTGAATAACCGTTTTTGTAAAATTGTACTAAGTCGGTAAATGTTTCAATATGATATAGTGTGGTTTCAATAAACTCTTCTTCAATATATTCTTTTATTAAAACATAATCGCCAAGATTATCTTCTACAACCAGAATATTTAATTTTTCAATAGGATAAGACATTGGGGGTTATTTTAACTGATGGGGTAGTTTGGCTATGGATGTCCAAAATGTTTCAATAGATTTTATAATGTGTTCAAAATCGTTGTATTCAATTGGCTTTACAATATAACAGTTAGAATGTTTTTGATAAGCCTTCAAAATATCTTTTTCAGCCGATGATGTGGTGAGCATAATAACTGGTATATGTTTGATTTCGTCGTTGTTTTTTATTCTATCTAAAACATCATGGCCGTTTAATTTTGGCATATTTATATCTAGAAGAATCAAATCGGGTAATTTTTTATCTTTATAAATACCCTTTCGTTCTAAAAATTGAACACCTTCCCATCCATCATTAACAATATCTAAAGTGTGAGCAATGTTTCCATCTTCAATTGCCTCTTTAATTAACATTACATCTCCAAGGCTGTCTTCGATAAGCAGAATGTGAATTGGTTGCATTTGTTTAAAAATTATAATGTTAAATATAGGTTGTCTAGTTTATTTCTTTTGAAAGTGTAAAGAAAAATGTGGTTCCTACATATGGAATTGATTCTAGCCAAATTTCACCTTGATGATAAGCTACAATTTTTTTACAAATTGCCAACCCAATTCCTGTGCCGGCAAATTTTTCTTTGTTGTGTAATCGTTGAAAAATGGTAAAAATCTTTTCAAAATACTCTGGTTCAATACCAATTCCGTTGTCTGCAACGGCAAATTGCCAATGTTTTTCTAATTCTTTTGCTTCGATAATAATTTTTGGAACATACTTTTCTTTTTGATATTTAATTCCATTTGAAATTAAGTTTAAAAATAATTGTTGAATAGGTGTTTGGGCAACTCTTAAAGTGGGCATATTAGTCCAAGAAATATCTGCTTTCTTTTCTTCAATCGTTGTTCTCAGTAAAGAAACTACATTGGTTAGTATTTCAGCAATGTTTACAATTTCAGTTTGGTATTCTACCTTACCTGCTCTTGAATATGCCAATAAATCTGTAATCAAGTTCCTCATTCTTGCAGCACCATCTACAGCAAAAAATATGTATTGAAGTGCATTTTCATCTAATTGATCTCTATACTTTTTTTCTAGTTTGGTTAAAAAGCCAGAAATCATTCTGAGAGGTTCTTGCAAATCGTGTGAGGCAACATAGGCAAATTGTTCTAACTCTTTGTTGGTAATTTGCAACGCTGTATTTCGTTTTTCGATTTCTTTATTTAGTGTATTAAGTTGTGTTTCTTTTTGTTTTATTTCAGAAATATCTTGAATAACCGACCACAGTAAAATTCTTCCATTGGCATCTGTAATTTGAACGCCGGTTATTAAAACGGGATAACTTTTATTGTTTTCTTTTATGTATTCGCTTTCAAAAGGGCCATACAATCCATTTTCTCTCAATGATTTTAAAATATCAACCTTTAGTTTTTTGTGTTTAATAGGCATGATATTCCAAAAATTCTTTTCTTTTATTTGCTCTTTTGTGTAGCCTGTTGTAGAAAGTAATGAATGATTGGCATCTAAAAAATTTCCTGTTGTATAGTCGTTTAATGCAATGCCAACAGGTGATAATTCGAATAATGCTCTAAACTGTAATTCACTTTGTTTAAGAGCTATTTGCGATTTTTTTAAATTGGTAATATCTACAGCAACGCCTAAATAACCTGTAACTGTTCCATCCAAGTCTTTCATTGGCGTAATAATCAATTGTACAGGAAAAGTGCTACCATCTTTTCTAGTATACGTCCATTCTCTACTGTCAAATTCGTTTTGATTGGCAAAGGTTACAAAAACATCGAAGCCTTGAATTGATCTATTAAATTCTACGCTTAGTTCTTCGCTTCTTTTTTCTACTTCTTCCAATTTATGAAAGATGATAGGAGAGTTTTTATAAATTACTTCGTTTGCAGAATATCCCAATAATCGCTCAGCTCCTTTGTTAAAAATGGTAATAGTACCATAAACATCCGTACCAATTATCGAAACTTGGTGTGTAGCATCTAGTATGTTTTGAAGGTTGTTTAAAGCAACTTCTAATTTGTGCTCAATCGCTTTACGTTCAGAAATATTATGGCTAATTCCTAACAAGCCAATAATTTGATTCTCATCATTTTTTAGTGGAATTTTTGATGTTAAAAACCAACTGTCTCCACCATCAATTTTAAAGTTATATGTTTCTTTATCAATAATAGCTTCTCCATGTTTTAATACTAATTGGTCTTCTTCAAGCGATATTTTCGCTGAATCTGATGGAAAAAGTTCTACATCCGATTTACCTAATATTTCACTTTCATCTTTTGCCCCCATATATTCAACCTCTGCTTTGTTTGCCAACATTTTTCTGGATAAAAGATCTTTAACATATACGTTTATTGGCAAATTATCTATGATGGTTCTTAGTAGTTTTTTTTCTGCAACTAAAGCAATTTCAGCTTCTTTAATAGCGGTAATATTTTCTATTTGTGAAACAATTTGAACAGAATTATTGCTATTGTTTGTAATTATAGATACTGATAATAAAGTCCAAATGATTTTATTTTCTTTATTAAGAAATCTCTTTTCAACGGTATAAGATTTTCTCGAATTGTTTAAAAGTTCTTTGAATAATGCTGAATCTTTTTCGATATCGTCTTTAACTATAAACTGATTTAAGTTTTGATGTAGCAATTCATTTTTTGTGTAGCCAATCATTTGGCAAATACTTTCATTTACCTGTAATAATTGGCCATTAATATCAGCTATCGTCATTCCAACGGCAGAATAGTGAAAGGCATTTTTAAATAATGCCTCACTTTCTTTTAGTTTATCATCTAAGTTTTTTAGCGATTGTATGTAGGTATTTACTTTGTCAAGAGCAGGTTTAAAAATAAAAATTATTTCTAGCACAATCACAATTAAAGCTACTATTAGTAAAAAGGTTTCTAAACGTTGTATAAAATTTAGTTTTTCATTGCTTTTTTGTTCATACCGCTTTACTATTTGATCCATAATTTGTAAAAAAACATCTTGTTTTACAACAATTGAATCTATTGCATTAACACTGCTAGTAGGTGCTTTGATAAGTTGGTTGCTAATTTGAATAATAGCTAAATATGCTGGTTGAATTTGATGAAACAATAACCGAATTTGTTCATCATTTTCAGGATTATGGATGTTTAAAGTAGCATCGCCAAATTGTAGTGCTTTATGTGCTTTTTGCCATTGCAATACGGTTGTTTGTAGCTGACTACGTAGAATGTTTTTTTGCGTATTCTTCTTTTCATTGTTAAGTCTGATAGCTAAATGTGTAATTCTTTGCGAAAGCATTCGTTGTCTACCTGCAATATTAATAATGGTAGAATCATCTTTTTTAGATGAAATGGCATTGTTAACAATTAGAAAGCTGGTAACTAAAACAGCAATCATAATGCAAATTGCGAGTGTATAGCTGATTTTTAGAAACTGCTTTGTCATTATAGTTTTTCTATCAATAGATAAAAGATAATTGAAATTAATGAATTATGTTTATTAGGGATAGAAACTAATAGTAAATGTCCAATTTAAATGTAGAAACCTACTTAGAAACTCGTTTTTTCCGGAATTTTTTTGCAATCAATAAGTCTGTACACATAAAAATTTCTAACTGTTTTTCCGCCTCTAATTTGTGGAATAATTACAGGTGCTTCTATGTTGGTAAAATAATTTTTATAAGCATCAAAAACGTTAAATGGAACATTTGATGGAACAATGCAATATGCGTTTTGACCAATGTGTAAATTTGGTTCTGTTTTATTAATCCAAGCAAATTTGTGAATATCAATGAGTGACCCAACAGCCATTATTTGTTGATTTGTTTTTGTGGCCACATATAAACGAATGTGACCACCAGGAAACCATTTTGAAATAAGTATTGGATCTGTAGCTTTCATTTTTTTATTGGCTACATCAGCAGTAAACAATTCTTGATATTTTTTGCCAAAATTATTCCAGCCACTAATGTCTAAAGTGGGACAAAATTCTCCAAACTTTTCTTTCTCTTGACTACCTAAATTAAATGGTGCCAACTGAACCAATAAAATAGCTGCTACTAAAACAATGATGAGTAATGAAACAGCCGTTTTTAGAAGCACTGGAAAAATTGTTTTCTTTTCTTCAAAATACTTAGCAGCAATGAAATACAAGGGAATATAAGCTGGTCCACTCCAATGTGGTAAGGTCGGATTAAATAAAGCAATAATCCAAAATAATACAATCATTGGTAAACTCATCAACAATAACCAAGCAAGTATTGGTTTTCTAAACGCTAAAGGATGTTGAATACAATATTTTATTCCAATAATGATAGCAATAATTACAATAGGATTTTGGTAAGCTATTTCTCCCACAATTTCTTGTAAAAGCATGCCCCATTGAAGCGATGTATTTGACACACGTTCAGAATGAAAAGTATAGGTTATAAAATTGTTTTTAATGTTCCAATATACAATTGGAAGCAAGCAAACAAGTGTGATTAAAATAGCGAAATATACATTTACATTTTTTAGAAGGATAGGTTTTCTTAGTAAGATGAACAATCCAAAACCAACCCATAAAAATAGGCCATGAACTTTGCATAAAGCTGCTGCACCAATTAGTAACCCTAACAGTAAAAAATTTTTTGTTGTATTTTTTTCTTGTAATACAATACGCAACATTGTATACAAAGCAGCTGTGTAAATGGGCATTTGTGGACTATCGGGTAAAATGAAAAAACCAGCAATAAAACCAGTGTAAATAGAGCAATTGTAAATAAGTGCTGTAAGCCAACCAAGCTTTTCTGATGCAATGATAGAGCCTGTTTTAAAAATAAACCAAGTGCTAATTGCACAGCCTACAATTGCTCCTAAACGCATGGTAACATCTGTTACTACATGCAAATTAAGTGTAGTCAGTTGTATTAAAAATCCAACGAAAGGAGGGTGGTCAAAATGGCTAAAATCTGGTTGAAGTGCATAGGTGTAATAATATGCTTCATCATTTCCTAATTCTAAAAAACAAGCAGCAATTATTTTTATTATCGTAGTGATAAGAATAAGCCTGAATACTAATTTTTGATAATGATTTTGCATAAACGATTTGCTGCTACAAAACTACATTTCATATAGCAAAGCTTCTTGTATTTATTTATTCAGAATCAAAACAAGCATATATGCTTTTTGGGTTTGAAATATTTGTAACTCCGCTTTTTATGTTAAGTCGAAGAAGTTTTTAGCACTTTTTTTAAAGCAATAAAACCAATAATGCCAGCCAAAACAGAACTTAATAAAATAATTAATTTGGCATTATTTATTACATGATTGTCGTTAAAAGCTAGTAATGTAATGAATATAGACATGGTGAAACCTATGCCTCCTAAACAACTGATGGCAAGTATTTTAGACCAATTTAAATCGGTTGGTATTTTGCAAATCTTTAATTTATGAGCTATAAATGTTAAAGAAAAAATGCCCAGTGGTTTTCCTATTACTAAGCCTAATATAATTCCAATGGCATAATTTTCTTTAAAAGTTTCAATAATACTGCCATTTATTTCTATGGCTGTATTTGCTAATGCAAAAATGGGTAAAATTAAAAAAGCAATAGGTTTGTGTAAAAAGTGTTGTAACAAATAGGATGTTGATTTTTCATCACCATTTCCAAAAGGTATGGCAAATGCTAGTAAAACACCTGTAATTGTTGCATGTACACCTGAATGCAACATAAAATACCACATGCCAATACCACCAATGATGTAGGGAATTAAGTTTCTAACTTTTAATCTGTTCAAAATTAGTAAACCAACGAATATGCTTAAAGATACAATCAGATTTATCCAAATAATGGTTTCGGTATAAAAAAAAGCAATGACGAGTATGGCTCCTAAATCGTCAATAACTGCTAATGCCGTTAAGAAAACTTTTAATGATAATGGTACTCTTTTACCCAATAACGATAAAATACCCAATGCAAATGCAATATCTGTTGCCATCGGAATACCTGCACCTGATTGTGTATTTGTTCCATAATTAAAGATTAAAAAAATAATGGCAGGTATTAACATTCCACCAATAGCACCAAAAGTTGGAAATAGTGCGTCTTTAATTTTTGATAATTCTCCTATATATACCTCTCTTTCTAATTCTAAACCAATAAGTAAAAAGAAGATGGTCATTAATCCATCATTAACCCAATGTTCTAGGCTATGATTGGCAAAAGAAGATTGCCAAAATTGGTGATATTGATGCCCCCAACTACTATTTGCAATAACTAAAGAAACAATGGTGCAAAAAATTAAGATGATTCCTCCTGCTTTTTCACTCTCAAAAAATTCTTTAAATAGCTTTGTTTGTAGCATGTTTCATTCACTTTTTTATTCATTATCGCCAACAAATCCAAGCAGTTTTTAATTAAGTTTATTCTGAAAAATGCAAATAGTTGTTTTGAAATAATAAAAGTTGGCTTTTATTTCAATGCATCAAACTTTGCTTTTACTGCGTCTAAATGCTGAATAAACTTACCAATATTGGCATCGTAACCATAGTTTACATCGCTTAAACTATTACCATTTGTATCTAAAAATTTATACAATGGCTGTGCTCTAAAACCAAACTTGGTTTTTTCGTAATCTAAATTTTTGTCGCCAACATTGGTAATTTTATTTCCATCAATATCTGTATAATGTTCAGCAATTGGTAAATCTGTTTTTTCATCAACATATAAACTTACCAACACAAAGTTTTCTTTTATTCTTTTTAAAACTTCAGGATTGCTCCATACTTCTACTTCCATTTCACGGCAATTGGCACAAGAATGACCAGTAAAATCTAACATTACAGGCTTGTTTAAAGCTTTTGCAGCTGCCATTCCTTCTTCTAAATCAAAATAGGCTGTTAATCCAAACGGAACTTTGAGTTTATCGGTCAGTTTTTTGGGTGGATTTGCTACTGCTTTTGATGAGGGTGAATTGCTGCCGTTAGAAAAACCATATTTCAATTGGTCTAAATTAAAATCTTGAGTAGTTGCTGGTGGAATAAAACCGCTTAAAAATTTAAGAGGAGCACCCCATAAACCAGGAATCATATACGTTGAAAAAGCAAACGCTGCAATAGCAAAAAATAAACGAGGAACTGAAATGTATTTTACATCGCTATCATGAGAAAATTTTAGTTTTCCCAGTAAATAAAATCCCATTAAGGTGAAAATTACAATCCATAGCGTTAAAAACACATCTCTATCTAACAAACCCCAATGATAAATTAAATCAACATTCGATAAAAACTTCAAGGCCAATGCCAATTCAATAAAGCCGAAAGTAACTTTTACTGCATTTAACCAACCACCACTTTTAGGTAATGATTGTAGCATGGATGGAAAAAAGGCGAACAAAGAAAATGGTAAAGCCAATCCTAAACCAAAGCCAAACATTCCTAAAATAGGAGCAATGCTTACGCCTTTTGTACTTGTTTCTCCAAGTAAAGTTCCTACAATTGGGCCTGTACATGAAAATGAAACAATTACCAATGTGAGTGCCATAAAAAAAATACCTGAAATGCCGCCTTTACCTGCTTTTTCATCGGCTTTATTGGCCCAACTGTTGGGTAAAGTAAGTTCGAATGCACCAAAAAAAGATATGGCAAAAACAATAAAAATCACAAAAAATAACAAGTTAGAAATTGCCGATGTGGCAATTGTATACAAAATACTATCGCCAAAAATGAGTGTAAGAATTAATGTTGGAATGGTATAAATAGAAATGATAGATAAAGAATACAACAATGCATTTCTAATACCTGCAGATCTTGAACCACTACGTTTTAAAAAGAAACTTACTGTAACAGGAATTAATGGGAATACGCATGGTGTAAAAATGGCAAATAATCCGGTTGCAAAAGTGAGTAAAAAAATGCTGAGTAAAGATTCTTGTTGGTCTGTTGCTGTTGCGTTATTCTTTGTTGTTGAATTGGGTTTTAACTCCACAATAAAATTTTCTTGTCCGCTTGGAAATTCATCGGTTTTTTTGGCAAGCCAAGCAAATGAACCTTTTACCAAAATAGCACTATCAACTTTTGCATGTAAAGGATAAATAAACGAAACACTATCTGTAAAAAAACGATAAACACTTCCGTCCGCTTGTGTAGCTGTTTGCAATGTACCTACAATTGTTGCAGTATCTTTTGTAGATAAATATTTACTAGATACACTATCTAATTGTAAAGTAGAAATAAAAGCATCTTCTGCATTTGCAGGATTTACCGTAAATAATTGTATGCCTTTTTGGATGGAGGCTTGAACAATTAAATTGTAAATAGAATCATTTTGTTGTTGAATATTGAAACGAAACTGAATAGGTGCATTGTTTTGTGCAAATGCTGCTGAAAAAAAAGTGCAACAAGATATTAAGATAAGAATGAGTTTTTTCATAGTTGAAAATCTAAGAAGCGTTAGGGATTGAAGTGGAAAGCCCGGAACAAAGCAAAGCTTTGTGAGGACTTGCAACGAAAAGCCCGACCCACCACAAGTGGGTAACGCCATTTTTTTATTGATTAAAATAGATTGTTAAATAAAACCTATGATAAAAGCAAAATTACAGATTAATGGAAAAGGTCTTTTTTGTAGGAGGAAGACACTGTTCATCGTCACAAACCATGTATTCTATAGTGCCACTAATATTGGTTTTTACACCTGTTTTTACTTTTACCAACTGTGTAAAAACCACTTTATTTGAATAGAAAAGTACATCAACATCAAAATTGTTGTCGTGTATTTTTTCTAGCTTACCCACTTCTTTTACTGTACCTTCTAGCGTAATCAAAGGATTTTTATTGAAAGATATTTTCGTAGGAATTGGTCCACCTTTTGGTGTGTTTTGTGAATATATATGCCAAGGTTTTGGAACAGAAGCAGTAACCACAACTTCTGTTAGTGTAGCTTTTTTACGAGATTCAAACGTAAATGTTACTGGATCTTTTAGTTGCGAAAAACTTGCAACAGCAGACAATACTAAAACGAAGAACAATATTATTTTTTTCATGAAACGTATTTAAGTTGGTAAAACTACAATTACGAAACGAATTTAGTTGAGCCCTAAAATGTTAAAAACAGTAACGCCATCAATATTACCAAGTAAATGATTGGTGGCTCTTTCAGGGTGAGGCATCATGCCAAAAACGTTTCCTTGTTGGTTACGAATGCCTGCAATATTCCTTACAGCACCATTCGGATTATTTTCTGCATCAATCGTGCCATTAGCAGAGCAATAACGAAATAGAACTTGATTGTTTGCTTCTAAACGATCGAGTGTAGCATCATCGGCATAAAATCTACCTTCTCCATGTGCAATCGGAATTTTAAGAGACTGACCATTTCCATTGGTTAAAAACACATTTTTACAGATAAATTGTTGATTAGCATTTTGTAGTAAAACACCAGGCAATAAACCACTTTCGCATAAAATTTGAAAACCATTGCATACCCCCAAAACTTTACCACCTTTATTGGCAAATTCGATAACACTTTGCATCATTGGACTAAAACGAGCAATAGCACCACAACGTAAATAATCGCCATAGCTAAAACCACCAGGTAAAATAATACAGTCGTCTGTTGTAAACATGCTTAAATCTTTGTCTTTATGCCAAAGCATAATTACTTCTTTGCCTAAATCTTTTTGTAAAGCATCTTGCATGTCTTTATCGCAATTAGAACCGGGGAAAACAACTACGCCAAACTTCATAAAACGTATATTTTAGCTATGATGATTAAGTATTAAAGAACGCCAAAGGTAATTTGTAGAAAGTTATGCCAAACTAATTTTTAATCAACAACCAATTATTGTATAAAACAAGAATGATAGAAGCAAAAAATAGTATGTTGGGTAACAATATTTTTCTTGGATAAGCATAAGCATTACCAATAAATGCCGATAATGGAATAATATATAAAATTGCCGATGTAATACCTGCTTTTGTAAAAATGAATGGAATTGGCAGCATCATAATTACCATTACCACCATTACTCCCCAATTTTTTCGTATTTGAATAACCATTCTACTGTTTTGAATACTCCATGCATTAAAACCCATTAACAGCTGAAAAGCGATAAGTGAAATGGCAATCCAGAACGAAATAGGTACTTTTTGTGCCGGTAAATTGATGGAAATATTTGGTAGAACTTTTGTAATTAAAGCTAGTTTATCGTTTAAAAATAAAAAAGATGCCGTTAAGTATATGGGCATAATAACACCCATTAGCAATACAAGCCATTCACTAATATTAAAAGGTCTAATTACTGCAACTGCAAATAGAACAACCAATATCAACATACTTGTAGGATGATAACATAACAATGCAATTCCTACAATTAATCCTGTATTGAATAAAGTAGTTTTAGGTTTGGTGTCGTTATATAATTTACTAAGCTGTTTAAATATAATTATGATGAAAAAATTAGCCAAAAAAGCGGCTGAAAGTGAAGCAAATTCAATAAAAAAGCTAGATAGTACAATGTAAGACATAGCAGTTGTAAAACCACTAATATTATACATTCTCAATTCGTTTAAAATAAGATTCAACCGTATTGCTTGCACAAGTAAAACAGCAATGTACACAATTGCTAAAAATGTGGAATTAAGTAATGGCTCGTATTGCTGTAACCAAAAAGAGAAAAAACCCGTTTGTTCGTTTTGAACAATATTTATGGGAGTAAAAAACAAATGCACATGCGTTATCAATGCCAATATAATAAGTGAAAAAACACTGCCAATGGATTTGTCTTTAAATAAAAAAACCACAAGAATTGATTGAGATTAAAACATATTTTTTCTGAGTGGCAAATGTAAATAATTAAAATTCTGTAAAGCTGTAAACATTTTAGTTGGCTAATAAAACGTTTACAGCTTTACAAATACAAGTTTATAAACAATGTATATGTGCGATTTTAGGAGCTTTATTGATAAGAAATTTAAAAATCAATTTTGGCAAAGCATACATAATTACGGTACATACAAGGTACAATTACTTGTCTCGCTCCCGTTTGTTTGGCGTTTCTTGGCATAAAATCGTAGCCCTTGTCTAAATTTTTAAACGTAGGTGTTCTTACAATTTGACCACTAGGTGTAATGATTTGATCAGAAAAAAGTAACTGTCTTTTTTCTTGCACATTGAATAGAAAATGAATTTCGTTACCCGTATTTACAGTTCCATAACCAATAAAACTATCAGTATTATCGTCGTATTGAGATTTTCTAATAATATTACTCCACTCTAGTTTTCCTTTCATATCTAAAGAAATAACCATGATATTTTCTGAATAATAACGAGTGATATTGTTGAAGTTGTTTCTAAATGCAGGGTTGTAGTATAAACCACCAACTCCATAAGGTGTAAAACTGTTAAAGCCATTGTTATACGGAAGTCCATAGCCAAAACCATCCCATCTGTTAAAACCATCGTTTCCACGGCTAGATGTGTACGAACTTTCTGCTGCAAGAATAAATCCACCATCTCTTTTAGCAATAATATTTCTTAAAAAGAAATCGTTTAAAGCCGTTTTTGTAGAACCATCTGATTTTAAATCAGCTCTCATTTCTTCGGAAAAACCAACTCTAGTGTTTAGTAGTTCTGTTCTAGACAATTTATCTAACATAAAACAATATAAACCGTCAATGTTTCCACGTCTTTGTTTGGTAAAAAACGATGCAATAATGTAATGTTTATTGTAATTGTCTATCTTAATTCTAATGTCATCTAAATAAATGGTTGTTAGGTTTAGTTCTGTAGTTCTTATTGTTTCTTCGTTCCAGTTTTTTGTAATTAGTACTACCTTGTTTACAACATCGTTGGCACCGCTACCAAATGTTTTTACAAATACCAAATCACCGTCATTGTCTACTTGAAACTCACTTAAAGTGGCGTTTCGTTCTTGCATGGCAAATGGTATGATAGACTTTTTAATTAAATTCAGTTGTCTATCAAATAAATTGGCAGTGATAATGCTATTTTTATCATTCGGTCTATTAATTTTTACAACCATTATTTTTTGTTTGTCTTCACTGTAAACGACTGAGTACAGCTTATTTGAGGCACTAAAAGATATGTTTGTAGTGTCTAGTTCTAAGGGGTTACCAACTGTTTTTCCATTGGCATCGAACTTTACAGCCATACAATACACAACACTTCTTTTTTGGTATTGATAAAACAAATAATAGCTATCGGTTAGTTGTAAAAAATCTACATTGATAATTCTATCTGGCATAAATTCCAGTTTTTCTTTCGAAATATTTTTCATAGAAATATCGTACTGAGAAATATAGTGAACATCTCTATAGTTTTTATAGATATGAACGTTTCCATTAAATTTTCCGATGATTTCAAAATTCATATCTTTTGGGTCGTCTCTATCTTGTTCAGAATAGGTAACCAATTGAGCAAAATTTTGTAATGAAAGCAAGCAAAGAATAAGTGTTAACCCGAAAATGTATTTTTTCATACAATATTTTTTAAATATAATATTTAGATGTTGAATTATTTTATAAATGTAAGCTAAGCCTTTTAAGCTTTGTTTATTTTTTGCATGAACTATGCCAAGAATAAAAATAAATGAAAGCTATTTAACATTTATTCTTGGTGAATGGTTTTAAATATACATTTGCTATTGCAAATATTTTTAGGATCTCAATTTTTTCTTGTGAGCAAGCAAATTAACAAAGTTTCCGCCGCCGGTTTATTAATCGCTTTAGGAATTATTTATGGAGACATTGGTACTTCTCCTCTCTATGTTTTAAACGCAATTGTTAAAGGAAGAATTATTAGTGAAGAGCTAATTCTAGGCTCTTTGTCGTGTATATTTTGGACGCTTACACTACAAACCACATTAAAATATGTAATACTAACTTTAAACGCCGACAACAAGGGTGAAGGTGGTATTTTCAGTTTGTATGCATTGGTTCGTAGACGCAAAAAATGGCTTGTTATTCCAGCTATGATTGGTGGTGCAGCCTTGTTGGCCGATGGTATAATTACGCCACCCATTTCTGTTACTTCTGCTATAGAAGGTTTGCAACAATTACCTGCATTAAGCCATATTACAACACAAACAATTGTAATTATTGTTATTTGTGTAATTAGTTTTCTTTTTCTTTTACAACAATTTGGTACAGCTTCAATTGGTAAGCTGTTTGGACCAATTATGGGTATTTGGTTTTTTATGTTGGCTTTTTTAGGAATAAGCCATTTAACAGATGATATTGGAATTTTAAAATCGCTGAGTCCTCATTATGCTATTCAATTATTAACCATTTATCCAAAAGGATTTTGGATTTTAGGGGCTGTATTTCTGTGTACAACTGGTGCTGAAGCATTGTATAGCGATTTAGGACATTGTGGAAAAGACAATATTCGATCGTCTTGGATAATGGTAAAAGTTTGTTTAATCCTAAATTATTTAGGGCAAGGTGCATGGCTATTAGCAACTTACAAAAATCAAATGGTGCCCTTAGAATTGTTTAATACTGGGTTTAACCCATTTTATGCAATTATGCCAAGTTGGTTTAAATTGGTAGGAATTATTATTGCTACAGTAGCTGCTGTAATTGCAAGCCAAGCGTTGATTTCTGGTTCATTTACATTGATATCTGAGGCCATGCGTTTAAATCTTTGGCCTAAGATGAAAATTAATTATCCAACTGAAGAAAAAGGACAACTATATATACCAGGTATTAGTTTGCTGTTATATATCGGTTGTGTTGGTATTGTTTTATTTTTTCAAAAATCATCAAACATGGAAGCTGCATATGGTTTAGCTATTACCATGTGTATGATTAGTACTTCCATTTTATTTGCTAACTTTCTTGTAAGTCATCGAGTTTTACCACTGTGGATTTATTTGTATTTAGCTTTGTATTTTACCATAGAAGTATCATTTTTAATTGCCAATCTTGAAAAGTTTCCACATGGTGGTTATGTTACATTAGTGGTTGGTGGAGCACTTTTTGCAGTCATGTATGTTTGGTATAGAAGTAGAAAAATTAAAAACCGATATGTTGAATTTGTTCGATTACAGCAGTACATTCCCTTGCTGAAAGAATTGAGTGAAGACAACAGCATTCCTACGTTTGCTACCCATTTGGTGTATATGACAAGTGCCAATAATCCTAAAGAAATTGAGCATAAAATCATGTATTCTATTTTGAATAAAAAGCCCAAAAGAGCCAATATTTATTGGTTTGTACATGTAGATGTTTTAGACGATCCTTACACTAGCGAATACAGTGTAGACCACATTGTAGCTAACGATGTAATTCGTGTAGAATTTAGATTAGGGTTTAGGGTAGAACAACGTATAAACCTTATGTTTAAAAAGGTTGTACAAGATTTGGTGGCGAATAATGAGGTGAATATTACAAGTAGATACGAAAGCTTAGAACGTAATAATGTTGTTGGCGATTTTCAGTTTATTGTGTTGGAGAAATATTTAAGTCAAGATAATGAACTGCCGTTTATTGAACGTGTGATTATGAAATTATACTTCTGGTTAAAGGAAATGAGTTTAAGTGAAGAAAGAGGTTTTGGTTTAGATGCAGGTTATGTTACTGTAGAGAAATTTCCTTTAATTGTTTCTCCTTTTTCTAAACTCAACTTAAAACGAATAGATAATCGACAAACGAGTTTTCCGCATTAATTCTTAAGATGATTTATGTTATTGTCAAAAGCTTTTAGAAAGTAGCGTTCTAAAAGCTTTTTTATTTTTCGATGGGTATTACTAAAGAGGGTTTATTTTTTTCAATTTTTTCGGGTAAAACTTCTAGTAATAATTGCTTTAAAGCGTTAATCATTCTTTTTTTTACAAAATCTCTATGTGTAACAATGCTTATTTCTCTAACAGGTGATGGTGTTCTAAAATAACGTAATTGTTTTTGTTCTTTTACACCCAATTCAAGTGTAGCTAATTCTGGTAAAATGGTAATTCCGTCGTATAAATCAACCATTCTTTTTAAAGTTTCTACACTGCCTGCCTCGTATAAAAAGTTTCGTTTTTCAATGGTTATCGGCTTTAATTCACATAGATTTACTATTTGAGAACGAAGACAATGCCCTTCTTCTAAAAGCCATAATTTTTCTGGGTCAATATCGTTTGGCAACATGTAAGTTTTGTGAAAAGCGGCATTTTTTTTCGATACATACGCAATCAATTCTTCATAAAACAATACATCTTCTTTAATGCCATGTTCTTGTAAAGGCGTAACCAAAATGCCAGCATCAATTCTACCTTCTCGTAGTTTTGCAACAATAATATCGGTTGTATATTCTGTAATGATTAATCGAATTTCAGGATATTTTTTGGTGAACGATTGGATAAATAGCGGCAATACGTAAGGAGCTAATGTAGGAATAATACCTAATCGTAATTCTCCACTTAGTCTGCCTTTCTTAATATCAACAATATCATTTAAGTAACTAGCTTCAGCCAAAATTTTATGAGCTTGTTCAATAATTTCTTTGCCAGCATCTGTAGGTAAAACAGGCTGTTTGTTTCTGTCAAAAATTTTTACACCTAATTCTTCTTCCAACTTTTGAATTTGTGTACTTAAAGAGGGTTGTGTTACAAAGCATTCAGCCGCTGCTTTTGCAAAGTGTCTATATTTATCTACTGCAACAATATATTCTAGTTGAACTAAAGTCATACGTATAGTTTTAAACTATTGAAATGCAAAAGTAATTGTTGTTTGTGATAGCTTATATAAAAAGAGCTCCTACTTAGAAAAGCAGGAGCTGCAAAAACCAGAAAACTAAATGCTTAAAAGAGTGCTTTACATGCATATTGCAATAAAAGCTTTGTATGAAGGCGTTTGTATAGAAATACTGCCTTGGTTATTTTTGTTTTGTTTGTTTATGCAAATATGAATTGTAATAATGATGGTAACAATCGCATATTCATGTGAATTTTTAGGCAATATTTAGTAATCATAAACACAAATGTTTCCTTCATTTTTATTGTTTTCTATAATAATAACTTTTTACAAATTGGTATGTTTGTTTATTGAAGCACAACTTTTTATCCATGACAAAAAAAGAACGTTATCAAACTG
Source organism: Chitinophagaceae bacterium (assembly GCA_051861445.1). Classification (GTDB taxonomy): domain Bacteria; phylum Bacteroidota; class Bacteroidia; order Chitinophagales; family Chitinophagaceae; genus Parasediminibacterium. Next base: position 56,773 of record JBHYCS010000025.1, read on the forward strand.
CATTACAATATTTTGAAACAACCATCAATAATGCTGAAACAGAATTGGTTTATGATAATCCTTTTCAACTATTGGTAGCTGTTATTTTATCTGCTCAATGCACCGATGTTCGGGTAAATCTTACCACACCAGCCATTTTTAAAAAATATCCCAATCCTCAAACAATGGCTACAGCTACATTTGATGAGTTGTTTCCGTTAATTCGAAGTATTTCTTATCCAAATAATAAAACAAAGCATTTAATAGGAATGGCCAATTTGCTATTAGAAAAATTTAATGGTGAAGTACCCATGACTGTTGATGAATTGGTGCAATTACCAGGTGTGGGAAGAAAAACGGCCAATGTGGTAACAAGTGTTATCGATGCTCAACCCAATATGGCTGTAGATACGCATGTTTTTAGAGTAAGTGCAAGACTTGGTTTAACCACCAAAGCAACTACACCATTAGCCGCAGAAAAGCAATTGATAAAATACATTCCTAAAGAAGTAGTACACAAAGCCCATCATTGGCTTATTTTATTTGGTAGATACACTTGTACAGCAAGAAATCCAAAATGCACCGAGTGTGGATTGCAACATATTTGTAAGTATTATATTGCTAAAACAAGACCTTAAAAAAATGATTTTAAACTACATAAACTAGATTCCATGTTCAATTCTAAAAATAAAATATTTTATACAGTATGTATATTGTTAGTTGCTATTATTGGTTCGTCACATGAATATATATTGATAGCATCTTCTTTCAAATTATCAAAAGGTGATACTTTAGAAGCTCATTTATTTGTTGCTGATGGATTTAATATTGAGTTAGAAAGACCTATTCAAAAAAGCATAACGCAGAATTTTGAGTTAATTAGTAATAACCAAACTGTTGATCTTCTACAAAATGCAACTGACGGATCGTTTCCTATTATAAAAACGAAAGTAGATTTTGATGGGTTAGGACTAATACATATGGAAAGAGATTATGCATTTATTACGCTAAGTAATGAAAAATTTAAAGAGTATCTAAAAGAAGATTATATTGAAAATATACAAATCGATACTAAAAATAAAACAAGTCAAAGAGAAAGATACAGCAGGTACATCAAATCATTGATTCAAAGTGGTAATGCTAACAAATTGGATACTTTACACAAAAAAATTGTACATCAAGCTTTTGAGATTGTGCTGCTAGATAATCCATATCTATTAAAAGTGGGTAATCAAATAAAAGCTCAAGTTTTTTTTAGAGGTAAGCCTTTGGCAAACAAAAAAATTACAGCAAGAAATAGGGTTGGTGGTTTAGCAGCAACAAAACAAATTACAACAACCAATGAAAATGGTATTTGTAATTTTACAATCAATAGAAAAGGAGATTGGTTTATTCATGCAACACATATGATTGCGTGTTCAGAACCTATCGTTGCTGATTGGGAAAGCTTTTGGGTTTCTTATAGTTTTGGTATAGAATAAAATTCATTCAGATTTAACTAAATGAGTTTCTAGTATTTCTAAACTTTTTTAAAACTAGAAATCAAGTATTATTTCGGTTCTGTTACACTATTAATGTACAATAAAATATTAGCAATTTGTTGGTCTTTCATCCAAGTAAAGGCGGTCATATTTACCTTATTCCAACGATTATACACATCTTTTGCATAAGCGTCGCTAGCAATTACTTGTTCCGAATTTTTAATAAAAGCATACAACAATTCTTTTTGTTCCCATCGGCTTTCTACACCTGCCAATGCTGGTCCGGTTAAATTGTTATTAACAGCATGGCAAGTACTACAATGGGTTAAAAAAAGTGCTTTTCCTTCTTCAACTGCCGATATGTAACTGCTATCAACAGGTAGGTTTTTGGTTTCGGTTTTTGTAGCAGTATTATTATTTGTATTACAAGCAATGATGGCAATTAAAAAACAGATAAAACTAAATTTCTTCATGCAATATTTTTTGCAAAATTAAACATTCATTCTTGATTTTTATTTTTCTTACTTTGTACATGTGAACAATCAAACACCATTAGCAGAAAGAATTAGACCCACATCGTTAAACGATTTAATTGGTCAGCAACACCTTACAGGAAAAGGTAGCATTTTACGAACAGCCATAGAAAGTAAACGGTTGCCATCTATTATTTTATGGGGTCCACCAGGTGTAGGAAAAACTACTATTGCACATATTATTGCACAATCTGTTCAGGCAACTTACTTTCAATTAAGTGCTATAAGTAGTGGGGTAAAAGAAGTAAGAGAAGTAATAGAACAAGCTAAAAAATTAACTGCTGCTGTTTTATTTATCGATGAAATTCATCGATTTAATAAAGGACAACAAGATGCTTTGTTGGCAGCTGTTGAAAAAGGAATTATCACACTCATTGGAGCAACGACAGAAAATCCTTCATTTGAAGTAAATAGTGCCTTGCTTAGCAGAACACAAGTGTATGTATTAAAGGCTTTGCAGGCAGATGATTTGGTGGCACTTTTACACCAAGCACTTGAAAAAGATGAGTTGCTAAAAACCTTAAACATTCAAATTCAAGAAACAGAAGCACTTATCAATATTTGTGGCGGCGATGCTAGAAAATTACTCAATTTATTTGAGTTGGTAATTACCACTTTACAACAAAAACAATCAACCGAAATTATAGTTACCAATAATGCTGTAATGCAAGTGGCACAACAAAAAATTGCTTTGTACGATAAAAAAGGAGAGCTGCACTACGATATCATTTCTGCCTTTATCAAAAGCATGAGAGGTAGCGATCCTAACGGTGCTGTTTATTGGTTGGCAAGAATGATTGAAGGGGGAGAAGATGTAAAATTTATTGCTAGAAGAATGCTCATTTTTGCTAGCGAAGATATTGGAAATGCAAATCCCAATGCACTTTTATTGGCAAACAGTACTTTCGATGCAGTGAGTAAAATTGGTTATCCAGAGAGTAGAATTATACTTTCTCAATGTGCCATTTATTTGGCAACTTCACCCAAAAGCAATGCTAGCTACGAAGCCATTGGTTTGGCTTTACAAGCCGTTCAACAACATGGAGATTTGCCTGTGCCTTTACATATCAGAAACGCTCCTACAAACTTGATGAAACAAATGGATTATGGTAAAAATTATCAGTATAGTCATTTGGGCGAAAATAATTTTATAGAGCAAGAATATTTGCCTGAAAATCTTGCAGGTAAAGCATTTTACAAGCCTGGCAACAATACAAGAGAAAACGAATTGCGTAAGTTTTTAAAAGATAGATGGAAAGATAAATATGGCTATTAAATTTTTTTGTACTTAGCTTTTGTACTACTATTCAGCTGCCGTTGCGTCGCACACTTCGGCGTTTTATTTTCTATTCAACTTTTCGTTTCATTGCTTTAATGTTGCTTTTGTTTATTGAGTTCTGTTTTATTGCTCCATAAAGTTATACAGTACAAGAGTGCGACCTTTAGGTTTGTTTTAAGTTCTTTGATAGATTAGTTATT
>JBHYCS010000026.1:0-49399 GCA_051861445.1 Chitinophagaceae bacterium
GTCGCCTTTGTCTCCTGTTAACCCTTTTTCTCCTTGTTCACCTTTATCACCTTTTGCACCAGCAACACCTTGAATGCCTTGTTCACCTTTGTCACCTTTTATACCAGCAACACCTTGAATGCCTTGTTCGCCTTTGTCGCCTTTGTCTCCTTTATCTCCCGTTAAACCTTTTTCTCCTTGCTCACCTTTATCACCTTTTGCACCAGCAACACCTTGAATACCTTGTTCACCTTTATCACCTTTTGCACCAGCAACACCTTGAATACCTTGTTCACCTTTATCACCTTTTGCACCAGCAACTCCTTGAATGCCTTGATCACCTTTTGGACCAGGTAAAATATTTCCGGCAGTTTTAGCGTACAAAGCAAATGGTACACTTAAAAGTTGACTAGTAGCTGTTATGGTATAATTGGTTCCGCCTAAAGGATCTACTTCTGTTTTAATGAAATAGTTGCCATTAGACCAATCAATTGTACTAAAACCTGCTGCATTACCAATTTGGATACTAATTAATCCATTGGTATTTGTAGTTGGTGTTTGAACTTCTGAGTAAATAGAAGTTCCAACAGCCGATCCTTGTAGGATACTAACTCTTAGACCAATCGTTTTACTGTCGATAACTTTATTTACAGCATTACGAATAACAGCTTGATAGCTCAATTTTTGAGGAGCTTGTGCTGAAACGCTAGAAATAATGAATACAAGTAGAAAAGCAGAAAAAATACTACGAAGAAAATTACGCATTTTACTAAGTTGTTGGAGTAAGAAATTATTTTTTTTGATTGATTTGTACCAAACAATCACTAAATGACATACAAAATGTCAGAGACATTTATAGGTTGCAGTAATCGGTTTTGGTAAAATTTTAAAACTGTGGTAAAAATAGATTTGTAGTTTCCCTACTACAAAAAAATGGGATAAAGTACAGATTATTGTATATAATCTACAGTTTTGCAAGCGGATATTGAAACGTAATTGTAAAATTAGAACCGTTCGTTGATGTATATTTTAAATTTCCATTTAATTGTTCAACAAACAAATGCACCAATTTTAAGCCAAGACCATTTTGTAAGGATTGAGGATTTTGATGATTTGTAAACCCAATACCGTTGTCTTGTATTACCAATTGATAGGTTTGATTACTAGTTGCATTGATTGCTATTTGAATAATTGCTTTATCTACGTTGTTAAATGCATGTTTAAATGAATTGGTAACTAATTCGTTTACAATCATTCCTACAGGAATAGCTGTATCTAAATTGGTAACCAAATGGGCATTATCTTCAATACTATAAGAAAAATTGGGATGCATACTTTGGTATTGAACCACCAATACCTTCATCAAATCTTCAACATATTCTTTTAAGGCTACTGCTGTAAAATCGTTGGTATTATACAGTTTTTCATGAATGATAGCAATGGCTTGCAAGCGGTTTTCTGAATGTATAAGTGCATCTTTTGCATTTTCATCCAAAATACTTCTTTCTTGCATACGTAACATGGCCATTACCACTTGCAAATTATTTTTTACACGATGGTGTACTTCTTTTACCAACACTTGCATTGCATTTGATTGTTTTACAATTTTTGCGTTTGCAATTTTTTGGGTTCGATAACTTTTATAGTAGCTGAATACAAATGCCAATAAAACAATTAAACAAAATAGCATTAACCAACGAATTCTTTTTTCGTTTTCGCTATTAATTGCACTGATTGCATTTTGTTTTTGTAAAGATTGAGAAAGCCTTTTTTCTTGCTTTAACTCATTTTTTTTCAGTTGATTTTCTTTAATGAGTGCATTTTGAATAAACTGCTTTTGCTCTATTTCAAAATCTTTTATTGCATTTTCTTTTTCTAATAAAGAACTTACTAAGTTTTGTTCGTTTAGTTTGGCTTGTTTTAGTTGGTTTTCAACTTTTAAAGCGGCTGCAACCAATTGTTCTTGTTTCAGCTTTTCTTGCGTAAGCTTGCTTTCTTTATCGAGTAAGGTTATTTGTTGTTGCTGTTTTTCGGTTTCGTATTTTTTAGCTAACTCAGCCGTATTTTTTGAGATATTGAATTTGTAAATACTATCTTTAATAGCGTTTAATTTTTCGCTCATTAAATAAGCATTCGCCGTATCTTTTAAAGCTACATAGGCATGAATATATTTTTCATAGGCAATTCCAATATTAACGAAAGACTTTTCTTTTTGGGCAAATTCTAAAATATCTTTACATAAAGCCAAAGCAGCTTTATAATTTTTTTTATTCATAGAAAGATTATACGAAAACTTATTTAAGAAAGATATAAATACCGCATCTTGAACAGGATTTGTAAACTTGTACACTTCATTAATATAATACTCTGCTTTATCGTTTTCATTTAATTTAACATAGCATTGTGCTAGATTGTATAGTGTGCCTTTTATATAAGCATTGTTCTCTGTTTTTCGATATTGTTCCAATGCGTTTTGATAATTTTTAACAGCACTTGCTAGATCATCATCGCCATAATCGTATTTGGCTAAATAGCTATACGCCCTAGCGATATTGTTTGGACTATTTATTTTTTTAAATTCTTCTAAAGCCTTTAATGCATACTTTCTTGCTTCAGCAGTATTTAACTGTTGAGAAAAAATGACTGACAAAGACATTAAACTTAATCCTACAGAAGTATTGTATTTTTCTGAAATAGCTAATGCTTGAAAGGCATGACTTTCTGCATTTTTAAAATCTTGTGTATTGCCGTATATTTCTGCAATAGACGTATGACATGTAATATGATTTTGGTATATTGAAGAAACATTGGGAAGCGTTTGGCTTGTTTCGAAAATATGAATGGCTTTTTTTAAATGTACAATTGCATCGTTTGGTTTTCCATTTTCTCTAGTGCTAAAACCTAATGCAATCAAACTTCTTGTAATTGCAAAATCACTTGGAATATTCTGTGCATTTTGAATCGACTTTTCTGCATAGAAAATTGCTTTTGGGTAATCAATTTTTACAGTTCGATAATAATTGCTAATTAAAAAGTAATGATTGCTTTTAATAGAATCGTTAGAAGTAAGTTCGGTAACTTTTAGTAAACTATCTACATTTAAGTTCTGTGCTACTAAGCAGCAAGGCGTTAACAATAAAATTAAATAAATGAGATATTTCATTTCTTAGTTTTCTAAAATTTTATCAACTACAAATAAAATTAGAAGCTTATTGAATTCCTAATTTTAGGGATAAAGTGCAAAATTTGATATATAATTTACCTTTTTAGCAGTTGCATAACCTCTTCTTGCGTATTTCTACTAATGGGTATTTGGTTGCCGTAAATGTTTGCAGAATCTGCACTAAACGACTGTACATGCTGCACATTAATAATATACTGCTTATAACATTTTACAAATAAAGTAGCAGGTAACTGTTCTATTAATTTTTTTAGTGTACACCGAATCATGTATTTTTTTGATTCGGTTTTTACAATGATATAGTTTTTATCAGACTCAAACCACCAAATTTCATGTATATCTATTTTGATGTATTGGTAATTATCTTTCAACAATATTTGGTTGTTGATTACCAAACCCACATCATCGTTTTGAATATTGTTGCTAAGGGAAATTGTTTGTGAAGCAACTTTTTTATTTACGTAATTGAACAAGGCCAACTCTATTGAAACTATCAATAAATCTTTATTGTAGGGTTTTAATAAAAAACCTGAGGGTTTTGTTATTTTAACCTCGGCAATTGTTTGAACATCTGAGTAAGATGTAATGTAAATAAATGGAATTTGATAGGTTTGATTGATATATGTTGCCAATTGAATTCCATCATCTTCATCATTTAAATTGATATCAATTAATGCAAAATCTATGGTGTTATTCTGTAAATGATAGATGGCTTGCTTATAACTTCTTGCTTTATGTATGCTTTTATACCCTACATCGTACAAAATTTCACTCAAGTCTTGTGCAATTAGTACTTCATCTTCTACAATAAGTACATTAACAAGATTTACCATTTTTCAAGCGTTAGTCGGTGCATCAAATGTAAATGAAAATGGGTAAACAGAAAGAATGTTTACCCATTTTATTCAATAAAAAAAATGATGCAATAATTATTTATTTCTTTTCTCTCTCAATTTTTTTGCTCCATAACCTACACCTGCGGCTACTAGTAGGCTTAAACCACCATCTACAGGAACATCACTTACATCGTCGTCAAAACCTGGTTGTGCCAACAATATGGTAGGCAATAAAAGTATACATAGTAGTATAATCGTGTGGCTATTGATATATTTTTTCATGATAGAAAGATTAATTGGGTGAATAAATTTGAATAAATGCTATTTATTGTTTTGTTGCTTGAAGTGTAACAGCATTATCGCCATTTTGAACTTGTACAAAATAAACGCCTTTACCCAATGCATTACTAGCAATATTTACAGTGCCTGATGTAATGTTACTTGCATCTTTTGACACCACTATTTGCCCCAACGCATTTACAACTTTAATGGTTGTTTTACCAACTGCATTTTCTAGTTGTACAGCTATTTGACCACCAATAATTGTGCTTTGTAATTTTGCTCTGAAACCTGTTGCTATAACATCGTTTATTGGCTGAATTGTTTTTTTGAGAGATAACAATAACTGAAGTCTATCATTACCATAGCTATTTGCTTCGTTCATATTTACCACAAAACTATAACTAGCATCTTTACTTAATACCGTTTTTGTATTGGTAAGTTTATCGAATAGGGTTACTTCATACAAATCATTATCAATATTGAATGTACTTGCTTTTATGGTTAACGTTCTACTACCACTGTTTAAAGTTACCCCTAATGGAATGATAGAATTATGGATAAAAGAACGAGCATCAACTGCTAACTTTCTGCCTTCTTCACTAATTGCATAAACGTTTACAAAATCGTTTTGAGCTTTTGTTGCATCGGTTTTGTGATCAAATTTGGCAGACCAATTTTTATCAAACTTAATGTACATGTTATCGTACACATCTTGATTAACCAATGTTTGCAATTCAATATATGGTAATGGATCGTTAGCAGGTTGATTAAATACTACATCAGCTGAAGCGGTAGCCACTTTGTTGGTTTCAGCAAAAGCCAAACTTGTTCCTACGGTTGGCACTACAAAAAATGCTGCATTTGAAGGAACGCTATAATCTGCATTTGCAAGAACTGATAAATCTTTTGTAATATAACTACCCGTTGAAGGGTTACGCAAATAAATAGTCTTGCTTACATTGGTGTTGGATGTAACTACATCTTCGATATTTACAGGAGATGGGTAAGGATTTCCTACCAAATTAAAGTTTTCTGATGAGCCAGATCCACCTAAAACCAATGGAATATTTACTACACCAGCGTTTACAGCTCCTGTCATATTAATTGTTGTTGCACTTGGTGAGTATGCATTGCCGTCCAATCCTTCATTCAATGTTCCTCTTACCAAAATTCTAATGCCTTGTCCAATACCCCAATTGGCTGTACTTGCTTTCGTGATAGCAGTCCATCCTGCATCATTTAAAGCTCCATTTCCATTGAATGTTGTAAAACTAAATACACTAGGGTTGTTGGTAAGTGTTGTATGTGTAAAGCCGCTATCAACACCACCCGTTCCTGTGTATGACAATCCACTTAAAATATTAATCGGTCTTGCAGTATTAAATGGATGACTTAAAAAACGAAAACGACGAGTGCCACTAGGTATGTAACGTTGGATGGTAATATTACCACTAATCGTACTACCATTGCTATTGGCTATTCTTCCTGTACCATTATCATCCGATACTATTTTTAGTACATCTCCTGTTGTTAAAGTAATACCTGAGTTAACAGTTAAAGCTCCTTTCAAATTAACCGCCGATGCACCTGTAAAATTTACGCTACTGGTATTGCCAATTGTAAGATTACTGTTAAAGTTTAATGTTGGAGCGTTTCCATTAAAGTTAAAAATAGTACCTGATGAACCTGCATTTGTTCCATTTCCTGTTGTTACATTTCCACCAAAAGTAATGGTAGGATTACCAGAAAATCTTAATCCGGCTGAGTTAAGCGTAGTTGCTCCAGTAACTGTGAGGTTTTGATCGGTAGCTAGCGTGTAATTAGATGTAGACGTGCCGCCTATATTGGCTAAACTTCTAGTAATTGTTAATGCAGGAACGGTTAATGTACCTGTACCTACAAGTGTTAAATCATGCGTTGTGGTTATAATAGACGAACCACCTTGAGGATGGAGAATACTTAAAGTACCTGCTACAGACACCCCTATTGGTAAATAATGTGTAGCACCCTGGCTTGTGGTACTACCAGTCATTCTTATTCGCAAATTTTGGTAGTTGATTGGAGTAACACCATAAGTAGTTTGTATGTCTTGTGTACCCATTACTGTTCCACCAGGTACTGCATACGAAACAGTTGAGCCGGCATTTAACACTAAGCTTTCAAAGCCAGCAAATTGTGTACTAAAGGGTGTTGTAGTTCCTGCAGCAGGAGGAGTATTACTGATATTTCTATTTACAGTTTCAACAATACCACCAGAATTAATAGTTAATGTATTAGATACACCAGCAGCAGTATAAATTACTCCATTAGATCCAGCAGTTAATACAGCATCAGTATTTACAGTTACATTTCCATTTATTGTAATGGTACCAGTACTAGCAGTTACAGTTGCAGTTGTAATAACTAAATTACCATCAATTGTATTTGCAGCCCCAAAAGTTCTACTCCCTCCTGAATTGGCTAAAATGATAGATAAATTTTTGTATGGAATAACAGAGATAGTACCACTACTACTACCTACATATTCAATTGTTGATGTGTTAGACAAAGTATAAACTGGAAATCCAGTTTGTACTGCTGGAGCATAATTTGATGATGAACCTGTGGAGTTAAATCTCAAAATGGCATTTCCATTCATGTTTAAAGCTGCAAAAGGTATATTTTGTGAACTTGTTCTAGATAATCTCAAACAACGAACAATACCACCTGTTTCAATAGTAAGTATGCCAGTGGTTGGAGCATCATTATCAGGTCTTAATTCATTCGTTACTAAATCAAAGAAGCCAGTAGTAACAATTATTTCTTTAGCTTTAATATTTGTACTTGCAGTACCAGTTTGACCAGCGTTTAATGCTACTTCAAATCGTAAATTTGGTGTATTGGCAGTCCAGTTAGTGCCAAATAAAGGTCTTGTATTGCCAACAAATTTTATTCTACCAGTTGAACCAGCAGTTATAAGTGTAGTACTTAAACTTGTACCATCGCCATTTAAAGTACCATTTACTTCTAAATTATTTTCACCAAGAATAAGCCTTGTTCCACTACTTGCACCTTGTAATCGAAGCCCATTTACAGCACTGTTTACATCTACGGTAATCGTATGTGTACCTGCAATTATTGCACTATCATTGGCATCTGGTATACCATCTTCGTCAGTACCTAAGCCAACTGTCCATATGGTATTGTCTGACCAATTACCTGTAGCTGAACTTGTAAAAATGGCTTGCCCGAATAAATTTTGTAAATACAGCAAAGCAAAAATTGTTAGACCCAGTTTTGTAATGTTACTCATAAATTATAGTTTTTGGTTTATAGAGGATGTGAAAAATTAAAAAATTATGATTCTTTCAACTTGTTGTCTGTCTTTTGTGATAACAGAAATATTATAAGTACCAGCAGGTAGCTGTTGTAATGGAATAGAAAAAGATGGCTGCATTGTAAAACCATTACCTAGTTGTTTACTAAATACTACTTTTCCAATTGAATTTGTTATCATTACCTCAGCAGCTCCGTTTTGATTCATCTGAATTTGTACTATTTTACTAGCTGCATTCCATCCAATTTGAAATAGTTTGAAACCATTTTCTTTTCTTAACTGAATTGTATTTGAAAAGCTAATTTTTCCATCAATATCAACCACTTTTATTCGATAGTATCCATTCACCAATGGGTTTGCATCAATAAATTGATATGAAGCACCACCAATAACGGAGCCTTTTGGAAGAATTGCTGCACTTAGGGGTTGGTAAAAAACGCCATTATCACTTCGTTCAACAAAATAATATTGAATGTTTATTTCTGCAGTTGTCGTCCATTCGATTATGTTTTGTTGGCTACTATTTTTCCCTAACAATTGTAATCCATTTGCAGGCAATGTTATTCCAGGTGTTAAGTAAGCAACAGCATTACACATTAAATTATTTTTCACGGTTTGAGAAATAATACTTTCAAATGGAAAAGCTAGGTACAATAAATTGTATGTTCCTTTAAAACCAACTGCAGCTCCATCACCTGTTCCTCCTGCATAATTCAGTGCAACTGTTGAACCATTTGCTATTGCTATTCTATCAGGAAAATCAACATTATAAATTCCATTTGACGCATCATCGAATGAGCCACTTTGATTGTTGAATAAAGTAGTTGTTCCTGAAAAATTATAGGTGTTTGCATCATCACCCACATAAGTAGCTTTTAAATAATTATTATAGAAGTCTAAATCAGCATTTGCCGATGCTGCTCTACCAATATCCCAACCAATTTCAGCACCTGAAATCAATAAATGACCTCCGTTATTTAAATATGCTTTCAATATTGTTTTTTCTGCGTCATCAACTGATCGATCCACAGTAGATTCTTCTCCTGTAAACCAATCAACCGCTTGATAATTAGATAGACTTATACTACCATTGCTAACTGCTTCATTCTGACATCCATCAAAGGCAAAATTGAAACAAGTTCCTAATGCTACAGCATGATCTATCATGTAATCGTACCGATTCATTCTTTCTAAAAACATTCTACTTACTGTTCCTAACACTGCACTTTCTGTTCTTTGAATGAGTGCACTTCCATCTAATCTATCAAATGCATCTACAATTAAATAAGGAACTGTTGTGGTTCCTGAAACAGGCGTTTTGGCAGCCACTACACTACTACTAAAAGATTCTCCACCTGCATTAGTAGCTGAAATTTTGAAATAATAAATAGTTTGAGGATTTCCAGTAAACGTGAAATTAGTGTTAGTAACAGTTATTCCATCCTTAAAACTTTTGCCATTGGTGCTTACATACACTTTATATGCAGTAGCTGCATCACCTAAAATTCCACCAAACGAAGGTGCATTCCAATTTAGTTGAATTGTATTGTTTCCTATATTTTTAGCAATAACATTTGTTGGTTGCTCTGGTAAATACACCAATGGAGTAGCATCTCTATTATTAAAGAACTTTAAAATGCCTTTGTAAATTGCTCTTGCTGCCAAACGCCTAAATTCTGGATGTTTTAAATCAGTAGCATCTGCTGCTAAATCATGAAAGGCTAATTCTATTAAAGTACCTGGAATAGTGTTTAATTCTCTTAACTCACCAAAATTGGCGTTTTTTACACCTCTATTCGCCCAAGTAGATTTCCAACCGGCTTTGATATCATCTACAATTTGGTTATGAATGTAAGTAGTTAATTGTTGACTTCCTGCTGTAATATTGGGTCTACCAGAACCTTGACCATTGTAATGATAGGTTTCGGTTCCTGTTCCTCCACCTGCATTGGTATGCCAAGAAACATATACTGCATTGTTTATTTCAGACGAATATCCTTTCGATAATTCATATTCTGCAAAACGTGGTCGAACGGTTACATCTTCGTTGCAAGTAGGATAACCTTGATAAATGGCAAATTGACGAGCTGATTCTTCAAAACGAGATCTACCACTTGCTGGCTGACCTGTATGTAAACAATCTAATTGAGTTCCGATTCCACCTCCTAATCTTACAGCATCGGCAATAATTGCTTGATCTAATTCTGCCGATTTATTGCTTATTGTAATTTTATTAACCAATCCTGCTGTAAAATAGTATTGCCCTACATGCACCCAAGTATCACTATGTATTTCTTGGTTTACATTTACGATAGAAGTATCTCCTGAATGAATAATGGTAAATGAAACATCAGGAGAACGATTTGTGCCAGCTACACAACGTACAGAAACCCAGTATAAACCACTTTGGGTAATATTTGGGGTAAAAACTGCCGACGCATTTTCAGTTGCTGCTGAAGTTGCAACACGATAAGTACCACCATAGCCAGCAATTGATCCAGTTGTCCAATTACCTGTTTCTGAATAGCCAGATGAAGGATTGTCATTATCTACAATTATTTCGCTACTGTTAACATCTCTTTCTCTTACCGACCATACGTTTGCACCTGCATTAAAAAGATAGTGTGTTAAATAGTAATCAATACTTTCTGCGGTAATAAAATCTTCTACCAAACCATTTGTAGTACCTCTTTGTGTACTAAAACCTGTTCCTGTATTGTGCCAACCATGACCAGGACTTAACCAAACTGTTTTTCCTTGTAAAGCACCTCCAACTTTAGCTGTTCCTGTACCACTTGGAAAAATTCTTGCATTTTCTGAAGGACTATTTTTTAATCCCTCTTTTGGCAAATGAGGTTCTTTATTGATTCGTGGAATGTATTTTGCAGCAGGAGGAAGATCAGTAAAAGTTTCTAATGTTTTCCAATGATTGGTCGATTTATCTTTTGCCAATAACAGCAAAGAAAATTTATCTAACTCACCTGATTCATTGGTTAATAACTCTGGCAAAGCTTCTATATCTTCTGCAGAAAAGCTACCTTTTGAATATGAATTATTTACATTAAAATATACTTCAATAATTGATTTTTTCACAGCAATACTATCAACATGCAATTGTTTTGTAGATTTTCTAAAATTGGTTTGTTGATGCTGCAAATACTTATTCAAACGAGCAGTTAAATTTTCAGTATTAACTTGAGCAGTTAAAGCCTGAACAAACAGCATTAAACCGAAAAAAAAAGGTATAAATCTAGTCATATATGCAATTATTTGCGTTATAATGACTGAATGTAAGTATAAAATTCGGTTTTTTGCAAAACGAAAAGCTTTTTTAAAAAATTTAATTAGTTAAAAAAGGCTAAGAATAGAAGATAAAAGGATGTATAATAAAAAAAGCTCATTAATTTTTTAATGAGCTTTTTAAATACAATTCAATTACTATTTAGGCGTTTGGCTCTTTAGGAGCTTGTGGCTTATCTGTTTTTTCAGGACGAGGAATTAATGCTTTTCTACTTAGCTTAAATTTACCTGTTCTTTGGTCAATTTCTAGCAATTTCACTTTTACTTTATCACCTTCTTTAAAAATGCCATCCATCGTTTCTATTCTAGACCAACTGATTTCGCTGATATGTAGCAATCCTTCTTTTTTAGGTAAAAATTCTACAAAAGCACCAAACTCTTTAATGCTTTTTACAGTTCCTTCGTAAGTTTTACCAACTTCTGGTACAGCGGTAATTCCTAAAACCCAAGCAACAGCTCTTTCTAAACTTTCTTTTTGTGGAGAGAAAATATTTACTTCACCTGTATTACCCACTTCTTCAATATTGATGGTTGCTCCTGTTTCTCTTTGAATTTCTTGAATAATTTTTCCACCTGGTCCAATTACTGCTCCAATAAATTCTTTATCAATTACTAATTTCACCATTCTTGGTGCATGTGGTTTTACATCTGCTCTAGCTGCTGGCATGGCTTCGTACATA
The DNA here is from genome assembly GCA_051861445.1 of Chitinophagaceae bacterium. Classification (GTDB taxonomy): domain Bacteria; phylum Bacteroidota; class Bacteroidia; order Chitinophagales; family Chitinophagaceae; genus Parasediminibacterium. The sequence continues at coordinate 11,575 of JBHYCS010000026.1, forward strand.
GCATCTAAAATGTGTAAACGTCCTTCTCTAGCTTGTGCCAATGCTTCACGCATTACATCCATGCTTAAACCATCTACTTTAATATCCATTTGTACGCCACAAATACCATCTCTTGTTCCTGTTACTTTAAAATCCATATCACCTAAATGATCTTCATCGCCCAAAATATCAGTTAAAATAGCATACTTTTTATCTTCTCTCGTAATCAATCCCATTGCCACACCACTTACATGCTTTGGAATAGGTACGCCTGCATCCATTAAAGCTAATGAACCTGCACATACTGTTGCCATAGAAGATGATCCATTACTTTCTAAAATATCACTAACTACTCTTACAGTATATGGATATTCGTCACCCGGCATCATTTGTTTCAAAGAACGCATAGCTAAATTACCATGACCAACTTCTCTTCTACTTTGGCCTCTCATCATTTTTACTTCACCTGTACTAAATGGAGGAAAATTATAGTGTAAGAAAAATTTACTATCAACAGATTTTGCTGCACTTTCAATTAAAAGTTCATCTAAACCTGTACCAAAAGTTACGGTTGTTAAAGATTGTGTTTCTCCTCTAGTGAATAAAGATGAACCATGTGGAGTTGGTAATACATCTACTTCCATTGATAATGGACGAACTTCTGTTAAACCTCTTCCATCTAAACGGAAACGGTCATCTATAATCATGCTTCTAACCACTTCCCATTGTAAATCTGCATAATATTTTTTGGCTAATTTCTTTTGAACATCTGTTACTTCTTCACCTAAACTAGCAATTAATTCTTCACGTAAAGCAGCATAAACATCGCTACGTTCGTGTTTTGCAGATCCTTTACGAGAAATTTCATAAATTCTATCCTTAGCAAATGCTTCTACTTTCGCTTTAATATCAAGATCTTCAACTGGTTTTTTGTAATCTCTAACTGTTGTAATACCTTTTGCAGCACGTAATTGTTCTTGTGCTTTTATTTGTACACGAATAGCATCATGTGCTAATTCTAAGGCTTTAATTAAATCTTCTTCGCTACATTCTTTTGCTTCACCCTCTACCATCATCAGGTTTTTTTCGGTTGCAGCAATAATAAACTCCATATCAGATTGTTCTAATTGCGTTCTGGTTGGGTTTACAATAAATTCACCATTTAAACGACTGATTCTTACCTCTGAAATAATTTCTTTCATTGGAATATCAGAAACAGCAATGGCTGCAGATGCGGCTAAACAAGCCAAAGCATCTGGCATAACTTCTAAATCACTTGAAATTAAGCTAATTAACACTTGTACATCACAGAAATAATCTTCTGGAAACAATGGTCGTAATGCTCTATCTACTAAACGGCTGGTTAAAATTTCGTAATCGTTTAACCTTGCTTCTCTTTTGAAGAAAGATCCAGGAATACGACCTGCAGATGAAAATTTTTCTTGATAATCTACACTTAATGGAAAAAAATCTTGTCCTTCTTTTGGATCTTTATTGGCAACAACGGTAGCTAATAAAACGCAATTTCCTTGACGAACAGTAACAGCCCCATCTGCTTGACGAGCCAATTTTCCTGTTTCAATAATAACTTCTGCACCACTTGGCAGTATAAAACTCGATTGTAATGGTTGTGATAACATGATATAAAAAATATAGTAATAATGAAATGCTACAATAATTAATTGAATTACAGCCTACAATATAGGAAGCTTTTCAATACTTTGATTATTGCGTGTAAGCTAAGCTTTAATTTTGAAAGATATATAAAAACACAAATCCCAACATCTGAGAGAAGTTGGGATTTGCATATAACTGAATGGTATTCAGCATATATGAATTGCCTCCAAATCCCTATAAGGGAATATTGGCTTACTTTCTTAATCCAAGTTTTTCAATTAAAGCACGGTAACCCATCAAATCGGTTTTTTGAAGGTAACTCAATAAAGCTTTACGCTCACCTACTAATTTAATTAAACCACGCTGAGTAGAAAAATCTTTCTTATTGGCTTGCAAATGTTTGCTGATATCTAAAATACGCTCAGTTAACAATGCTATTTGAGCCTCAGTAGATCCTGTGTTTGTAGCTGCACCACCAAATTCGGTAAAGATGCTCACTTTTTTTTCTTTAGTAATTGCCATTGTAATTTCTTTTAAAAGCAAACGGTATTGCTTCTGTCTTAATTTTTTTGTGGCTGCAAAAGTAAGATAATTATTGAAACTGAAAAAAGATTCAGCATTTTTTTTCAATTTTTATTACACATTCCTGTATTTTGAATTTCACTTTATAATAGTTATTCACAGAAATGAGTTTCTAAATGTAATCATTCAATTAAAAACTGTTAATATTTCATTTATTTCGCACTTTCACTTTTGTATAAACTTTTCAATTTGCCAACAATATATTTTTTCGTAACCAACGATTTAAGTTACGACCAACGAATGCAACGTATTTGCCACAGCTTAGCAAATGCTGGCTATAACGTTACATTGGTAGGCAGAAAGTTACCATCATCTCTACCGCTTCCACAATTTTCGTTCAGTACTAAAAGATTGCCCTGCCTTTTTAAAAAAGGAATGCTTTTTTATGTTGAATATAATGTTAGGCTATTTTTTTACTTATTATTTGTTCGTACAGATGCTTTTTGTGCTATCGATTTAGATACCATTTTGCCTGTTTATTTTGCTGCAAGTATCCGTAATAAAACAAAAGTGTACGATGCACATGAATTGTTTACAGAGCAAAAAGAGATTGTAACCAGAAAGAACATTCACAAATTTTGGCTAGCTATTGAAAAATTTACAGTTCCCAAATTTGAAAAAGGTTATACAGTAAATACATTCATTCAAGCCGAGTTTTATAGAAGATACCAAGTAAATTATAACATTGTACGAAATTTACCTGTACGAAAAGATTTAATACAGTCAAATAAATTCGATGTTCCTACCATTATTTATCAAGGTGCTGTAAATGAAGGCAGAAGTTTTGAAACACTCATTCCTGCAATGAAGCAAGTAAACGCCCAATTACTGATTTGTGGTACAGGAAATTTTATAGAACAAGCTAAACAATTAACCCAATATCATCAATTAAACGATAAAGTAATTTTTAAAGGAAGCGTTCAGCCAGCCGAATTACAAATAATTACCACGAAAGCACATATTGGCGTAACATTATTTGAGAAAACAGGTTTAAACCAATATTATTCACTAGCAAATCGTTTTTTCGATTATTTCATGGCAGGCATTCCACAAGTTTGTGTTGACTATCCTGAATATAGAGCCATTAACGAATATTGGAACTTTGCTTTGCTAATTGATAACACTTCTGAACAAAGCATTGCCGAAGCTTTAAACAAATTGCTTAGTAATGCTGTATTATATACTACTTTACAAAAGAATGCCTTAATTGCAAAAGAACAACTGAATTGGCAAGAAGAAGAGAAAAAATTAGTTCAGTTTTGGCACAACACTTTTATAAATTAATTTAATTGGAAAAGCATTTACATATTATTTGTTTAAACGTACCTTATCCTGTTGATTATGGTGGTGTGTTTGACCTGTTTTACAAATTACCTGCCTTACAACAACAAGGTGTAAATATTCATTTGCACTGTTTTGATTATGGACGTGGTGAACAACCTGAATTAAACAAATATTGTGCTTCTGTAAATTATTATCCAAGAAACATTGCACACAAAAGCATTTCTACAGCATTGCCTTATATCGTTGCTTCTAGAAAAAATGAAGAATTATTTACCAATTTGCTACAAGATGACTATCCTATTTTCATGGAAGGCATTCATTGTACTTATTTATTGAATGACGAAAGATTTGAAAAGAGAAAAAAATTTGTTCGAATTCATAATGTTGAACATCAATATTATTCAGATTTATATGCCTCTACTTCTTCTCCCTTAAAAAAAATATACTATTTAAGAGAGCGTAGTTTATTAAAAAAATACGAACAATTGATTGCTACAAAAGCAACAGCATATTGGGGTGTTACACATAAAGATGTAGATTATTACAGAAATGAATTGGGTTGTAAAACTATCGATTACTTGCCCTTATACTTACCTACTGATTGGACTGTAAAAGGATTAGAAGGTTTGGGAAATTACTGTTTGTATCAAGCAGATTTAAGTGTAGATGCCAATGAAAAAGCGGCTATTTGGTTGTTAGAAAAAGTGTTTAGTAAAATTGAAGTTCCATTTGTAATTGCAGGAAAATCTCCTTCTACCAAATTACAAAAATTAGCACATCAACAATTGCATACTTGTTTAGTTGCAGACCCAGGTGAAAGAGAAATGCAGGATATGATTGCAAAATCGCATATTAATATTTTACCTTCTTATCATACAACTGGCATTAAATTAAAACTAATTAATGCTTTGTTTAATGGAAGACATTGTTTAGTAAATGAGGCTACAGTAATTGGCTCAGGATTAGAAGCTGCTTGTTTTATGGCAGAATCGGCCGATGATTTTTGTTCAATTATCATGCAACTGCAAAATCAACCTTTCACTAAAGAAGAAATTACCTTAAGAGAAGAATTACTAAGCAATATGTTTAGCAATGAAGCAAATGCAAAACAACAAGTAAAATGGATTTGGGAACAATATGCTTAAATAAAAAATTGGCTTTTCAAATAAAATGGTTTGATAACTTTAGAATATTGTTTGAAAAGCCAATTTAACTAGAATTTCTACCTATTTGTTAGATGTAATTTCAGGCATCACTGTAATTGTTCCACCTAAACCAGATCGCTTATTTTTTTCTGATTCAATTAATACAGTTAACTTATAGCTTCCATTTATCGATTCAAAAGGCACTTGTATATCTGCTTGTGCAAATTGATCTTTCTTACCTACTAATACATTGTTTAACCAAACTTCTGCTTTACCCGTAATTCGCTTTAATATAATTTTTCCTGTGGCTTTTGTATTCACATCATTCAAAGTAAAATTGGTGGTAAAAAGTGCATATTGCTCATTGGCAAAAGATTGAAGTTCATTCGATTTAACAGGAACCCAAGAATTCATATCATTATCAGAAAGCGTTATGGTTGCATCTGGTTTTACCGCTGTAAACGGGCTCATTCTCCAACTATCAATATAAATTGCAGAAGCAGTTAATGGCACAAATGGAGCTAGGGCAACTGTATTGATTGGTATTTGCAAAGTAGCAGATTGCAAACCTTTAGCTGAAGCAGTAAGCACAACAACGCCACTTGCATTTTCTTTTGATTGAATAATTACTTGAGCCAATCCATTAAACAAACTTCTTTGATTACCTTTTTCTAATTCATGTGAATTTGGATCTCCATTTCCTAATCCAATTATAGTTGCATTTTCATTGATAGAAAACTCAATTAAATTTTGTGCATTTGGTACTTCTCTCCCTTTTGCATCTACTACTCTTACAGTAACAGGCATTGCATCTGTTCCATTATTGTCAATAGTATTTCTATCTGCAACTAATTGAATGGCAACAGGTAAATCGGTAGTTTCTACTTTAGACTTCGCTACTTCTTTTCCATTTTTATAACCAATAACTTCTAATTTTCCTGGTTTATATGCTACTTGAAATGAATTCATTTCATATTTATCTACCTTTTGAGCTCCTACCATTTTACCATTTAATAAAAGCTTAATACTATCGGTATTTGACATAGCCATTACCTTAATTAATTTGCCAATACTGTCTTTAGGCCAATTCCAATGGGGTACTAATTGCAAAACAGGAATATCTTTACGCCATTGTGCTTGATGAATCCAAAAAGCTGTTTTAGGAAATCCACATACATCCATAATGCCAAAAAAAGAACTAGCAGAAGGCCAAGTAAAAGGTGTTGGTTCTCCTCTATAATCAAAACCTGTCCAATAAAAACCACCTGCAAGAAACGGACGTTCTGCTATTGCCTTCCAAGCATTTCTATGAGTAGCACCCCAAGGTGCAGCCTCTGTATCATAAGCATTTAAAATATTTTTCTGTTTATTGTTTTGATACTCACCTCTAACTTGATAAGCAGAACCATCTTCAGAACTTGTAAGCAATAAATTAGGATTTTCTTTATGAAAACGATCGTAACTATTTATTTGATAATTAAAACCAACTACATCTACCGCTTTTGAAACATTTTTGGATGAAAAGAAGCCACCATTCATAGCAGCTGTTATTGGTCTTGTAGTATCTAATTGTTTTACAATTGCACTCATTCTTCTTACCATTTCATAACCTTGTTCCGTTCCTTGCATCGGCTCTTCATTAAACACAGACCAAAGTATAATAGATGGATGATTTCTATCTCTCTTAACCATCCATTCTAATTGACGAATATATTCTGGTGAAGCATTAAAATTTCTATTTTCATCCATTACCATTATGCCCATGCTATCGCATAAATTCAAGAATTCGTTTGATGGTGGATTATGAGAACAGCGATAAGCATTTACGCCCATTTCCTTCAACTTACGTAACCGAAACTCCCAAAGAGCATCTGGTAAAGCAACACCAACACCTGCATGATCTTGATGGTTACAAACGCCTTGTAATTTTAACGGCTGGTTATTGAGGTAAAACCCTGAATCTTTATCGAATCGAATCGTTCTAAAACCGCATTTAGTAACAACTTCGTCTATCACTTGGTTGTTGTCTTTTTTTATAGTTGTAACAACTGTGTACAAATGAGGAGAATCTACAGACCATAAAAGTGGTTGATGTACATGAATGGGATAAGCAGCAATTTGAGGTTTAAAGAAATTTACTGCCACCTGTTTTGAAGCCGTTGCTACCAATGTTTTATTGGGATGATAGAGTTTGCTTTCTACTATTATCGATTCAGGATTATTTCCATGATTTTCTACCGTTACTTCAACAGGAATTGTCCATTGTTGATTTTGCTGAACAGGATGTGCGAACACACCATCTGTAGCAATATGAACAGGCGAACGCTTCAGCAACCATGCATGTCTGTAAATGCCAGCACCTTCATACCACCAACCTTCCATGGCATTTGCATCTACACGAATAGCAATTGTATTTAGCTCATCACCATATTTAGCCATAGAAGTAATGTCGATGTAAAATGAAGTATAGCCACACCAATTTCTATGTACAACCGTTCCATTAAACCAAACAGTTGCATACGTAGCAATACCATCAAATTGAATTTCCAAATGTTTTCCTCTATCAGCATTACTCAATTTAAAATGTCTTCTATACCAGCCAATTCCTCGTTTACGATATCCTTGAGAAACATTCTGAGTACTATCATAGCCACCTTCAACAGCCCAATCATGTGGCAATGTTACCGAACGCCAAGATTGATCGTTGTATTCTGGTGCAGCAGCACCCCATGCTTTACCAGCTTTTGCATTGCTATAAGTATCTGTATGACCAACTATTTCTGGTGGAACAATATCGCCTTGATAAAACCTCCATCCTTTATTTAAGGATAACTTTTCTTGTGCAGTTATGAAATTGAAAATAAAAAAGCAGGAAAAAAGACAACAAAATAGTTTAGCAAAGCGAATCATGGCATATAAAAATTAGTATAATAAATAAAAATAAACGAATACAACTTGACAACTATCCTGCTTTGTCATGTACGTTTTGAGCAAAATCTAACAAATGATTAAATCGTACATCAATTGCTGAATGAGGATACTCAATTTCAGGATTAGTAGTTGCTAAAAAGGTAGTAAACATACCTGCATTTCTACCAAAATGCATATCACTTAATTTATTCCCTACCATAATACTTTTTGAAAAATCGATGGTAGCAAAATCATTTTTTGCTTGAAATGCCATTCCTGCATTTGGCTTTCTATTAGGAGAATCATCTGCTACATCTGAGCAGTAATAGATTTTATCTATTCGTCCACCAAAACTTTCAATTGTGGCCAACATATTTTTATGAATATCATCTAAATCATCAACCGTCATCAATCCTTTTCCAACTCCTTTTTGATTGGTAACCATTACAATAGTAGCAAAGTGATTATTGAGTATTTGCAAGGCTTCTAACACTTCATCATAAAAATAAAACTCCTTCCAATTTCTAATATAATCTGCTTTTTTTTCGTGGTTAATTACACCATCTCTATCCAAAAAGAGTGTCCAACTTGTATCTATTCGTTCAAACGGAATCATAAAAATCTAGTTTTAAATTTTGCAACTAATTACTTGCAAAGTCAATTTGAGCCTGCTGAAAATCTTCAGGTATACCAATATCAATAAAATAAGCGTCATCAATAAATCCAATCATTTTTTTAGCACTATAAAACGCTTCTAAATAATCTTTTTCGAAAGAAAATTTCTCAGGTAATTGGGTTTGTAAAAAAGATTGTACATCTATTGCATATACACCACCATTTATTAGGCCTTCAGCATATTGTTGTTTTTCTTTAAAGGAGGTAATTCTGTGTTCATTATTTAGTTCAACAACGCCAAAGCGATTGAAATTTTTCAAAGGTTTTAGAGATAAAGAGCAATCTGCATTTTCTGAAATATGTTGTTGCAATAAAGCATCTACATTTACCTTAAACATAGTATCACCATTGGTAGCAATCACATGTTTAGATGTAGCAGCTTTACAAGCTAAACGTATTGCTCCACCTGTACCTAATGGCTCTTTTTCTATTACAAATTGAATATTATGTTGTGGATATGCCTGTTGAATAAAATCAGTTATTGATTCGTGTTTATACCCAAGAGAAAGTATAAACTGTTGAATTCCTTTTTGCAAAAAATTATCTATGATGTATGCTATAAAAGGCTTTCCATTAACAGGAGCCATACATTTTGGTAAATCTGGAACAGCAGAACGAAGTCTAGTACCTAATCCTCCTGCCAAAATAATGGCTTGCGTTTCAGCAATATGATAATTTAATTGAACCATAAAATTGATTGATAAATGAGGTTAAGAAGCGGTTGTCCAAGTAGTGAGACCATGCTGTGTTAATTGGTAATTTTTAACCTCACCACCAAACTTCATCAAAGCATCAATTACTTGATAACGATTATTTCCAGGACAATAAAAAGTCATAAAACCGCCACCACCTGCACCACTTATTTTTCCACCTGTAGCACCTGCTTTTTTAGCTGCTGAATAAATATCTTCAATAAGTGTGTTAGAAATACTTTTCGCCATCAATCGTTTTTGCTGAAAACCATAATCTAAAATTTCACCAATTTCATGCAATCTTCCTTTCAACAACGCCTCTTTCATCATTTTAGATTGTTCTTTCAATTGATGCATTGCATCAACTGATTTATTGTCTTTTTGTAAAACGTTGCTTTGCTGTTCTTTAATAATGGTTGCACTTTCTCTACTTGTAGCTGTGTAATACAACACTAAATTATTTTCTAATTCATTTAAATATTCTTGACGAATACGAAGTGGGTTTACAATTACTTTATCGTTTCCATAAAACTCCATAAAATTTACACCACCAAAAGTGGCTGCATATTGATCTTGCTTACCACCGCTTAGTTTTAAATCGTTTCTTTCAATTTCATAAGCGTAATGTGCAATATCATAATCGCCTAAAGGTAATTTTAGCATTTCTACAAAAGCTCCAATAATGGCAACTACCAATGTAGAAGATGTGCCTAAACCACTACCTGCAGGTGCATCTACAAAAGTGCTGAGTTTAAAGCTTGTTAAGGGCAATCCATAATCTTTTTGAATTCGATTATATACGCCTTTTAATAAATCTAATTTGCCATTTATTGGCAATGAAGCCGACCACTCATATCGTTCTTCTTCTTTTCTATCGAGTGCTTGTACAATGATATTATTTCCTTCTATCGGTTCAATAGATGCATGTGCATATAAAGAAAGCGTAGCATTTAAAATGGCTCCTCCAAATTCGTCACTATAAGGACTAACGTCTGTACCTCCACCGGCTAAACCTATACGTAATGGAGCTTTACTTCTATAAATCATAATGATAAGTTTGAATTATTTTTTCATAAATATGTTATTGTATTTACTAAAATTTCCCAACTATATTTTTGTTTTTCGATACGAAGATGTGGTAAAAAAAAATCTTCTCCCAACACATACAATTCCTCAATTTTGGCAGCAATAGCAGCAGCATTTGGTTCTGCAACTAATCCTACTTTTTTATTGGGCACTAAATCTGGTAATCCACCTACATTGGTTACCAACATTGGTTTCTCAAAATGATAAGCCAACGGTGTAACACCGCTTTGTGTAGCATTTTTATAAGGTTGAATTACAAAATCGGCAGCACTTAAATAGCATGCAACTTCACTATCAGCAATAAAATCTGTTCTAAGTATTAATTGATTGTGTAACTGTAGCTTTTCAATTTGTTCTTCATACGGAGTTTTATCTTCATAAAATTCACCAGCAATTAATAATTTAATATTTGATGTATGATGGTTTTGTTTCAACAAATGCATGGCATCTAACAAAACATCTAAGCCTTTGTATTTTCTAATAAATCCGAAAAAAAGAATTATCTGTGCATCTTCTTCTAACTCTAATTGTTTTCTAGCTATTTTTTTATCTATTGCTTCGCCAAAATTATCGTACAATGGATGCACAATTTGTTGAGAAGGTTTATTGGTAAAGCTCTTTAAATCTTTCAAAACCTTTGCACTCATTGTTACAAAAGCATCAATTGGTTTAAAGAAAAATCGGGTAAAAATGGTGTCGCCAAAACGTTTTTCATGTGGAATAACATTGTCTGCTATACAAACCACTTTTGTAGTTTTATTCCATTTTACTAAACGCAAAATTGTTCCCAAACAAGGCCCCATAAATGGTAACCAATAGCGAACAACGATTATTTCAGGTGCAAGATTTTTTAATTCTAAGCCAATCTTCAACCAATTGAATGGATGAATTGAATTGATGCATACTTTAATTTGAAGATCGGCAGGTTTGGGTTCGGTAGAATATTGTGTTGTACCAGGAAATAAAAAATTAGGATATTGTAAAGAAAAAGTATAGATAGTTGTATCGAAACCTTGTTGTTGAAACTGCCTTGCCAATCGTTCATCAAAAGAAGCCAATCCACCACGTAATGGGTAAGCAGGACCAATAATTACTACTTTTTTTTTTGTTACCATTGTGAATATGCATTAAGCTACTCCAAGTTTTTCTTCAATCAAATAAACATTTCTATCCGCTCCATTTCTACTAACTAATTCTGCAACAAACCCTGTTAAAAACAATTGCATACCAATAATCATAATAGTGAGACCAATGTAAAAACCTGGCTTATTGGTTAATGAAAAATGAGCATCTAACACTTTTGAACCGGCTAAATATAGGCTAATAAAAAAGCCAATTAAAAAACATAAAGTTCCATATAAACCAAAAAAATGCATAGGTCTTTTGCCAAACTTATTTAAGAAGGTAATAGTTGTAAGATCTAAAAAACCATTGATAAAACGCTCCCATCCAAATTTTGTAACACCATATTTTCTTGCTCGGTGTTCAACTACTTTTTCGCCAATTTTTTTAAATCCTGCCCATTTTGCCAATACAGGAATATAACGGTGCATTTCACCATATACTTCAATGCTTTTTACTACTTTTTTTCTGTACGCTTTTAAGCCACAATTAAAATCGTGTAAATAAATGCCTGAGCTTCTTCTTGCTGCTGCATTGAATAATTTAGAAGGAAGATTTTTTGTAAACTTATTGTCAAAACGTTTTTGTTTCCAGCCACTTACCAAATCAAAACCATCTTTAACAATCATTTTACGAAGAGCAGGAATTTCATCAGGGCTATCTTGCATATCTGCATCCATTGTAATGACCACGTCACCTAAAGCTGCTTTAAAACCTTCATTCAATGCTGCACTTTTGCCATAATTTCGCTGAAACTTAATGCCCTTAAATGCATTGTTTTTAGCTGCAATTTGGGTAATTACTTCCCAACTTTTATCATTACTTCCATCATCAATTAATAATACTTCATAAGAAAGTTGATGAGCATTAACAACCCTTTCAATCCATGCACACAATTCTGGAAGTGATTCTTCTTCGTCGAATAAAGGAATTACAATTGATATATCCATTATCTAATAATCTATTTCGTTAAAAATGATTGCCTACTGCATTTATTGAACAACTTTTTTCTGAAATAAAATGCCAGCAATAACAGCACTAACTAAACCAATAGCTAGATTTAATAAAACCATTCCAGAAATTAAACTTATTGCAATTACTTTTTTAGCAATTGCAGTATTTTTCTCAACTTCTGCCATGTTAAATCCAGGTGTTTTTTTGGCTTCTTCTATACTTTGTACAAAAACCGATTCTACATAATTCGGAAAAACAAAATAAACAGACAAAACAGTGTATAAAAACAACACACAAACTACCACCGTTGCTACCTTAAAACCATAACCAACAAGCTGACTAAAGGTACATGCATTTATAGATTTACTTTGTAAAAAAGTTGCTACCATTACTCCAACAAACAAAATTATTCTTGCAGGATAATCTGACCAAACTTGCAACTTTTGATGGGTTACTTGCAACACAATATCTATTAACACAATAAATGCGGCAATGATTAAACCTAATTTAACATGCGTTTTAGCCATAATTTTTTAGGATTGAAGATGAACTTTATTTTTTGCTACAATACCCAATACTTTACCTTTTAAAGAGGTATTAAACAATGCAGAATTAGCCGATTTACTTTGGTTATTTTGTTGTGTTAAAACCGTTTCGTTTTCTTGTGTAAAAATGGTAATATTAGCTGCTTTACCTACTTCGACTGGATTTTTAGGTAACTTAAATATTGCTTTTACATTATTAGTAAATAAATTGGCAATTTGCACCGCTGATAAATTTGGCAACACCTGATTTACTTGTGCAAAAGCAGTTTGCAACGAAATACTACCATGTTTTGCATATTCAAATTCACACACTTTACTATCCCAATTTTGAGGTGCATGATGTGAGGCAATACAATCTACCACTCCATTTTCAACAGCAGAACGTAAAGCCATCATATCAGACCTTGAACGTAATGGTGGATTCAACTTTAAGTTGGTATCATACGTAACCAAATCTTCATCACAAAACATTAAATGAAACGGTGTAACACTACAAGTAATATGCAAACCTTCTTTTTTGGCAGTTTCTATTAAAGCAATTCCTTCAGCTGTTGCAACGCCTGTTATATGCAATTTGCTTTGGGTATATTTTAATAAATCTATATCTCTCTTAATCATTAATATTTCTGACAAATATGGAATACCGGGTAAACCCAATTGAGTAGATACAATTCCTTCATTCATTAATCCAAAAGAGCCAATTTTATGATCTACAGGAATTTGAATAAGTGTACCATCAAACGCTTTAACGTACTGTAAAGCTTTTAAAAATAATCCAGCAGATTGAACAGGCAAATTACCATCGGTAAAGGCAACTGCACCACTATTTTGCATATCGTACATTTCGGCCAAATCTTTTCCTTCAATATTTTTAGAAATGGCTCCTAAAGGATGAATTTGTATAGGCAACGATTTAGACGCTTCTACTAGATAAGATACTTGAGATTGAGAATCAGTTTTAGGTGCTGTATTTGGCAAAGAAAACAATTGTGTAAAACCACCTGCAATTGCTGCTGCTGACACCGATGTTAAGGTTTCTCTATATTCAAATCCTGGATTTGCTATGTCGGTAAAAACATCTACCCATCCTTGAGAAACAACCATATTGGGTTGATGTAAAATAGTTGTATGGGCTTCATTTACTTGAATTGTATCTTCAATTTGTTGAATAATTCCATCAACAATAAGTATATCTTTTTGCTGTTGAAAGAAAGATGAACTAGCATCTGCAATCAATACATTTTTCAGAAGAAGGTTCATGAATTGTTTCAAAATTTTGTGCAATATAAATCGGAAAATTCTTTTGCTCTCTTATATTTGCCCCCACGTTAAAAACGGGACGTAGCGCAGTCCGGTAGCGTACACGTCTGGGGGGCGTGTGGTCGCTGGTTCAAATCCAGTCGTCCCGACAAAAACTCCCAAAAAGCTAGCAGAACAGGCGTTTGCTGGCTTTTTTTGTATTAAAAACTAGAGAAAGTTCTACTTCTATTAATTCTTAAATCTCTTAAAATGCCTGATTTGGGATTGATGGTTAAGTTAAATGAACGATACAAACCCAACGGTGTTACGTTGATAGATAGTTGCCAGCAATGCATTTCTCTAGTAATAAACATGCTTAATTGTTGTAGCTTGCCAACATTAAAATCAAAGAAACCTGTTCCACCCATTTTCCATTTTTCGGTTAAACTAAAATCACCATTAAAATTCATGCTAGAAGTTATTATATTCTTAAACGAATAATCGCTCTGTAGCTGTTTTGAAAAATTAAGTGAGTACGAAAAACTTAAAGTCCATGGAATATTAAAATCGGTAAATTCTGCAGGATTACTTCTAGCAAATTGTAGTTGGCGTTGTTGTTCTTCTGGCGTTAAAAATGGATCTACAGGAATACTTTTATCCGCTTCTTTTCCATCTTTGGTTTTGCTTTGGAAGCTTGTAGAAATGGCAATATTACCAGAAGTAACTCTACCAGGACTAAACTTCTTTTTTGTCCAAGCATATGCTTTTGTGGTAAATCCTAAGCTATCTACAGCATACGGATCTAGCGTAAAATTGGCGGTAATATTTATTTTTTCAAACAGTGTACTTCTTGCATAAAACTGAAATGGAGCTAATGCAAAACTATCTGCCATTAAGTTGTACGATGAATTAAAACCAAAACCATCAATTAATTTTACTTTTTTAAATTCTTCTTTTTTGGTGGTATCGACAGGTTCGTCCTCCTCTCCTTTCTTCTTTTTAGCAGGCCTATTTTTTACTTTCATTTCTAATAAATTATCTATTCCAAAACTAATTCCACCAAAAGAACCTTCAGAATAAGCACCTGGAATTACACCATCAAACTGCGAAAAACGAAGCACTCGATTATTGGTATCTACTTGAGTGCTGTAATAAAATTTACCAACCATATCTGGCTTATAATTTAAGCTAATACTAGGCCTAACTTCATGCCGAATGGCTTGAATTCCTTTACTTTTCTTAAACTGATACGTTCCAAAAATTCTGGTATTGGCACTTATACCAAAAGTCATTTGTCTAGATGTATAGAATCCTTTAGTAATTGTGGTATCTACTTTTTTCCCATTCCAGCTACGTTGAATTTTTTGTCCATACCAACGTTCTTCATAGGTAACACTAGGTGCAATGGTCACAGGCCCTAATGCTGGCAATGAAATGGAGATTGGAATATTATGTGTTGCCCCCCATTGTATAGTATCTAACAATCTTTGAATATTAATTGCCGAATCATAAAATGAAAGTTGGTTTGTAAAATTTCCACTGTAACCAATACCTAACTTTTCGTACCATTTTGCTGTTCCTACTTGATCTTTTTTCTGAAATGGATAAAATGTAACCACATTGGCATTTAATGTTGGTAAATTTAAATTCACCAACTTGGTATTATTGTTTTGATTGTGATTGGCATTGAGAGAAATGTTTGCTTTTCCTCTAAAATCTTTTGAATAGCTAATAGAAGAACTTAATTGATTTTGAAAGTTGATAAATGGATTATTAAGAACAGTAGAATTGTAACGAGTGCTACCAAAATTTACATTAGCAGAAAAACTTGTTCCAGGGCGAACACGTTGATCTTGGCTATGACTCCAACTAAGCATAAACGAACGAGAAGAATTAAACTCATCTTTTGCAAAAGTTCCAAAGTTACTTCTATTTAAAGCTTTGGTATTTTGTATGGTTAAATTTACACTTCCTTGATAGCGATATCTTTTTAAGTAACGTGGACTCACATTTAAAGTCCATCCACCATAAGAATACAAATTGGTTCTTACCGTAACATCTACATGATCGTTAATGGCTTTGTAATAACCCAATCCTTCTAAACCAAAACCAAAATCTTCGCTTACTGTAAATGCAGGAGCCAATAAACCCGAATGACGACCATTGTATAAAGGATAAATACCAAAAGGAATACCTACAGGAATAGGAACACCTTCAAACATAGGAGAAGCAGGACCACTAATTGCCAATTTATTAGAAATTACTTTTATTTTTCTGGATCTAATGCCAAAATGTGGCGTATCTAAATTACAAGTTGTAAAAATGCTTCTAAACCCAAAATATTCTGTTGCACTTACTTTTTTAAATACTTGTGCATTAATATACATTTCACCTTCTTGTAAATACGTGTTTTTGGTAAGCCCTTTAAATGTTTTTAAGTTAAAAAAAATAGAATCGCTAATGGTTTTCATTTCACCTTGTGTAAGTTTTGGCTTACTAGATGGATTACCAGAAGTATCTAAAGCACCATACGCTTTTACGGTTTGCCCAGTTTGGTCGTAACGAATAGTTGCAGCTTCTAAATCAACATCCTTATTCTTTACATTGGCTTTTCCGTATAAAATAAATTCTTTGGTAGGAATAATTAAAACGCCTGAATCGCTAGCAGCATATTGTATAGGAGCATCTAAACTATCCTTTGAAATAGTTAAAGTGTCAATAACGTTTACTTGTATATTTTTTGTAGTAGAATCGCTAGCATTTTTTCTAGAAGTATCTGCAATGTTTGGTTTAAATGTATTTACAGAATCACTAGCATTTAACCGTTTGAAAAGCGTTGGCTTTTTAGGAATGGTATCAACCAATGATAAATTCAGCGAAGTTTCTACTTCAAAAGCAGGTACTTTAGCTGTTAATTGTACGCTAATAGTAAACAAACTTATAGCAGTTACAATAGCCAAACCCAATTTTACGTTAATTTTACTTCGCTTACTCATAAATTGCTGAAAGCAAAAATAAGGGGGTGTAGTGTAAATAATTGCTTAATATAAATGCTTTAACATATTTAGATTATGATTAGAAAGTTTTGCTCAATAGGATTATTCAGTTTTTTAATCATTATTTTAACATCTTTTGTGGTTGAAAAAGGCGGCTATGTAGTAAAAAACAATGGTACACCTACTCAAAAATCGAGATTACGTAAAATTGTTTTAGATGCAGGACATGGAGGTCATGATGGTGGTGCACCTGGCAGATATTCTACCGAAAAAGAAGTTGCATTAGCCATTACTTTAAGATTAGAAGAACTATTAAGAGCACAAATGCCTGAAATAGAATTGGTAGTAACAAGAAGAAGTGATATTTACCAACACCCTACAACTAAAGCAAAAATTGCCAATGAAGCAAAAGGCGATTTATTTGTTTGTATACATTGCAATAGTGCACCTGCACATAAACATAGAGAATTTATCGGTTATAAAACAGAAACTTATTACACTGGTAAAGGCAAAAAAAAGAAAAAACGCACAAGACAAGTTAAAAACTATCGTACTTACACTACTCCCAACCCTGCAAAAGGTACGGAAACATACATTTGGGGTGCTCACAAAAACGATGTGAAAGAAATTGCCATGAAAGAAAATGAGAGTTTGTATTTAGATAGTACATTGGCTAAATCTGTTGCCAATTTCGATGCAGATTCTCCCGAAAAAATGATTACCTTAAACTTAAAAACAAGACAATATTTCGAACGTAGTGCTTTTTTAGCATTAACCATACAAGAAGAATTTAAAAAAGCAGGAAGAGTAGATAGAGAGGCCTTACAAAGACAAGTAGGCATTTGGGTTTTACAAGCAGTTGCAATGCCTGCAGTTTTAGTTGAAACCGGTTATATTTCTAACCCTGAAGAAGAAGATTACTTAAATAGTAAAGAAGGGCAAACCGAAATAGCACAAGCTATCGTAAATGCTATTAAGAGATATCAATATTCAATCGACAATAAGTCTACAACTGTAGCTTCACCCAAATTAAAATAAATATATTCTTGGCAAACAGAAAAGGATATATGAACAAAAGCTTTTGAATAATCGTATTTTCAGTGTTACATAAATGCATGGTTTTATGGTTGCATAAAACTGGTTTTTGCTGTAACAAAAGATTGCTTACTTGAAAATAGAATTGTTTTTATGAAAATACAGGTCATGCATATTGTTTTTTTCACGTTTGCATGCTTGCTAGGCTTATCAAAAATTACAGCACAAAATACAGATACAACCAATCAATCAAAACCGAAAGACACTTTTTTTCTAGCCAAAAAGAAAGGATTTTTGGGTAAAATTGCGAAAAGCATTTCTCAAAATACGCCCGATGATGTAATTGTAGATGCTACTACTAAAAACATCAACACCTATTTACCCCATAAAAACAAAATCATTCGTAACATTTACTATAGCCACTTAAAGTTTGGGGCTTCTATCGGCGATACCAACAGGGTAAAAAACAACTTTTTAATAGACGCTGCAAATGCACTCCATGCAAGCACAAAAAATAAAACCATTTACAATAACTTATTTTTTGCAAAAGGACAAGCATTATCTCCCAACATTATGGCAGATAACGAACGTTATTTAAGGGAAATTTCTTTTTTGCAAGATGCTCGTTTTTTTGTTTTACCATCGGCACTAGACACCAATATGGTAGATGTTTGGGTTTTATTTAAAGATGTATTTGCCATTAGTGGCGAAGCCAATGCTACGAGTAAATCCGTTGTTGCCGATATAAAAAACGACAACCTTTTTGGAACAGGTCAACGACTACTCATCCAAAATTTATTCGATATGGATAGAAGACCCAACTATGGATTTGGAGTAGAATATTTAAAACGAAATATAAATGGTAGCTTTTTTGATGTAGCCGTGGGATTTCAAAACCTTGGTAGAACATTTAATACAGGTAGAAAAGAAGAAACCAATCTGAGTTTAAAAATAGATTTACCATTGGTAAGTCCGTATTTTTTATGGACAGGTGCTGCTGAAGCTGCAATTAAATATACATATAACCGCTACAATACTGATTCTATTTACCAACAAAACACAAAATACAAGCTCAATAATTTTGATGTTTGGGCTGGCTACAACATTACATTTAAAACTTTTTTCGACGAAAGTGTTATTCGTAAGCCCAAACAATTTGTTGCGATTAGAATTACACATCGTCAATTTCAAGATATTCCGAACCAATTTAAACAAACCTACAATACGTTGTATGCAGATGTGAGAAGTGTTTTAGCTGCCTATACTTTTTTTAAACAAGAATATTATCGCACCAATTATTTGTATGGATTTGGTAGAAACGAGGACGTTCCTGAAGGGTATAGCTACTCATTTTTAGGTGGTTGGGCTAATAGAGACAATGTGTCTCGACCTTATATTGGATTAGATTTACAACGCTACTTTTTTACATCTAGAAAAGGATATTACAATTACAACGTACGTGTAGGAACCTATTTTAACCAAGGTAAAATTCAAGATGCTAGTATATTATTAAGTTTAGAAAGCTTTACTCGATTACGAAAACTAGGAAACAGCAATTGGTCGGTTCGTCATTTTTTTGGAGGAAGCATTACACACCAATACAGAAGTTTTTTAGACGATCCAATTTCACTGAATAGCATTTATGGCATCCAACAATTTAAAAGAGATTCAACCACAGAAGCTTTCGGACGATTTACGATTAACCTAGAATCTGTTTTTTTCAACAGTTGGAAATTAGCAGGTTTTAGCTTTGCCCCTTTCGCTTTTTCTAATTTCTCGTTTGTACGTACTTTTCGAAAAAATTTTGCAAGTGGTGAAGGTTATGCTGCCATTGGTGCAGGTATAAAAAGCAGAAACGAAAACCTTGTTTTTGGAACAATGGAACTAAAAAGCTTTTACTTTCCTAGAACTACAGGTTTAATGACACCTTGGAACATTACCTTTTCCACTAATTTACGATTTCGATACAATAGCCAATACATCAAACGTCCAGAATTTATTTCTGTAAACTAGCAGCCTATTTTACTCAATCCAACTATGGGTATAGCCTTTATTTTCAATTGATAAAGCAACATCGGTTAATTGCAATGGATGAAAAGTATCTATCATAACAGCCAACTCTTGCGTATCTTTTTTACCAATACTTTTCTCAACCGTTCCAGGATGAGGGCCATGTGGAATACCAGCAGGATGCAACGTAATCATTCCTGCAGTAACATTTTTTCTACTCATAAAATCGCCATCTACATAATACAACACTTCATCGCTATCAATATTACTATGATTATACGGTGCAGGAATTGCTTGAGGATGGTAATCGTATAACCTTGGCACAAAACTGCAAATCACAAAATTATGCCCCTCAAATGTTTGATGCACCGGTGGTGGTTGATGTACTCTACCAGTTATAGGCTCAAAATCATGAATACTAAATGTGTAGGGGTAACAACAACCATCCCAACCAACCACATCAAAAGGATGATGCAAATAATGCAAGCCATACAACATGCCTTTCTTTTTCACCTTTATTAAAAAATCGCCTTCTTCATCAATAGTTAACAAATCTTTTGGTGCATGAATATCTCGTTCACAAAAAGGTGCATGTTCTAACAATTGCCCATTTTTACTCAAGTATCTTTTAGGATAACGAATAGGACTAAAACTTTCTACAATCAACAATCGATTATCTGCGGTATCAAACTGTATTTGATAAATACAACCACGAGGAATGACGATGTAATCGCCATATTTAAACGGCAAAATACCATATTGAGTAAGCAATTTTCCACTTCCTTTATGAACAAAAATCAGTTCATCAGCATCGGCATTTTTAAAAAAATAACCTTGCATACTTTCAGTTGGAGCAGCCACAACAATATGGCAATCATTATTTACCAAAACAGGTTTTCTGCTGTTTAAATAATCCGTTTCAGGCACAACAGCAAACCCATTAAAACTTTTATGCTCCAACATTTTAGCGGTTGCAATTGTTGGAGTTACGTCTAATGGTGCATCAGTAGCAATAATTTCAGTAGGTGGATGATGATGGTATAATAAAGAATAATCGTTGCTAAAACCTTCGGTAGAAAACAATTGCTCACTATACAAACCACCATTGGGTTTACGAAACTGTGTATGTCTTTTAGCAGGAATATTTCCTAGAGAATGATAATGTGGCATAAGCAAAAATCGTATCGTTAAATGTAACCGATATTTGGCAAATATAATATTCTGCTGTTGTACTTGATTTCATAAAGGAATGAAGGATTTGCAACAACACGAACATTTTTAGGAACGAAGAATCTCCCATCAATCCAATTGCTAACCAACCCTACATCCAAACCTTCTAAGTTTTAATTTCCGTCGAATTGCAACCTGATTCATTTACGCCTAGTTACATAATTGTAGCCAACCTAAGAAACCGATACAAGCACCGTTTTGCCAAAATGACCCCTCAGAAGCTCAACGGTGTGCCTCAAAAAGGCAACGGTACGCCTCAAAAGCTCAACAGAGTGCCTCAAAAAGACAAAATGACAGATCAACGCATCAACGAAGTTCATCAAGCACATAACAAATTGCCTCTAACATGTAACGGACTGTTTCAACAGCGAAACGTAGCTTCTCAAAGGTATTTTAAGCTATTTCCGCCTTTCGTAGTGTTCTTCACCAATAAAAAAGCTATCAAAATTCCCATTTAGTTACAAAATCCTAAAGAATGGTATCTCTCTCCGCCAATATTGGTATCACGTTAGTGTACCAACATCGACACCACTGCTAAAAGCAAATTATGCCCAAGAGCACCTAACTATCTCTTTTTTGAAAATGCATGGCTCAATGAAATACCAAAAGAACTAGCTGATAATTCTTTGCCTGTTTCGGCTTTATATTTTATAGGTGTATAGGTAATTGCTATCCATTTGTAGCCTAATTCGAATCTTGGTGCTAGCGAACTTGTGAATTTAATATCTTGTACAAATCCATCGCCTTTAAAATTGATACTTTGGTGTGTTGTAATGCCTAATCCTATTCTAAAATTATGCTTTAATTGTAACTGTGGCATAAGGGTTATTGGAATTCTTGTAAGCCTTATATTGGCATTATCGGCAGCAGTAGTATTATATTTTATGCCAATTGTGGTGCGTACTATAAAATTTTTAATACTAGAGAATTCAAATTGTCCACCAGCAGCAATGTAGCCACCCTGTCCTGCCCTCATGGTTTGGTCACCACCATTTGTAAAAAATACTTTAATAATTTCGTCACCGCCATATTCAACACCACCTTCAAGTAAAAACTTAGCCTTTACAGCATTATTTGTGGTTTGAGAAACTGCTGTAGAAGCTATTAAAAGTAGTACAAAACAAAGCGACAGCATATTCATTTTCATTGTATTAATCATTATATGTTAGGGTTATTGTATTTGCAAGTGCAATATAAAGAGTTCTGCAGATGTTGTAATTACGATATTGTACCAACATTAACACTAGATACATTAACGGTGAAGAATGATGTTGATAGCCTAACTTGTTTCCATACTTTCCTGACGAATAAAGTAACTGTCCCAACCTTAATAGAATCAGTTGCTTAATTCCTCAGCAAGATAAATATCGTTTTTTTACATTACATCAGCGTAAACAAAGAAACCCAACAGAACGGACAAATTTCATCCAAAATAACTTGTTGATGTAGTATTGATGTAGTAAAAAAGACATTAAACCAACATATTTATAAAATGTGTAGTGTAGATGTACCTTATTCTAGAGCATAATGTAATTTTCTAGTTTAGTTTTATAACTGATGGTAGAATGCACTATCATCTGATATAATCTACAAATGAAACGATTGTTTGCAAGGCAACTTAATTTTTTTGCCAAATCTTTACCTTTTCTATTTTTAAGCATTATTACTGTAGAACTTACAGCACAGATAACCCCTGTAGGAAGTGGTAGTTACACCACACAACTACCGCCTGCTGATGCTGCTGGAAGAAACCGACCACCGAATGGAGATCCTCGATTATCTGGATTTGCACAATCAAAACCGATTCCAACAAGCGATTGGTGGACTGGCTTATTAACATCGAATGATGCAAACTTATACAACTATCCCCTTTCAATGAGAGGTAGTGCTAGTGGCTTAGTGTTGAGTTATACTTTTTTAGGATCTGGTGTTAATGATACAAGGCAACCGATGGGTCCTGAACAACCTGTTGTTTTGGGGGTATCTGGATTAAGCGGCACCTATCCTACTGTTTCCAATTATACCGACTGGACAGTCACAGCAAGTTGGCGTCAAGGAAACAGTGCTTTTGATGCTGTTTTAGGAATGGGTATGCCCTTTGTTTATTGTACCAAAGGCAGTACCGATGTAGCATCTGTAACCATTAATATGGGTACAGTAACTGTAACAAATGAAATGATATTGGTAACAAATGCTATTAGTGGAGCCAATTTTGCTATTTATGCACCTATTGGTTCCACATGGGTGCGTTCAGGAAATACGTATACCTCTACTTTAGCAGGTAAAAACTATTTTTCTGCTGCAATGCTACCTACTGGTGCAAATGCACAATCAAGTGCCAATAGTTTTAAAGACTATGCTTATGTGTTTCCAGCA
The DNA here is from genome assembly GCA_051861445.1 of Chitinophagaceae bacterium. GTDB lineage: Bacteria > Bacteroidota > Bacteroidia > Chitinophagales > Chitinophagaceae > Parasediminibacterium. Next base: position 35,052 of record JBHYCS010000026.1, read on the forward strand.
AATACCAATGTTAGCTGGCAATACAATGAAGCAACATCCGTTCTACAATCTGTTTTTACCACTACACCCGATGTAAAAGAAGGAAATGGAAACATTGTACTACAAGGATTATTACCCCATCAATGGTCGCATTTAACAAGCAGTTCAGCTCAGCCAGGAAACATAACGTATCCAACAGCAAGAGGTTCTCTAAAGCTATTAACAGCCAACAGCTTTACCATTGAAAACACTTTTAAAGGCATTCTTTCAGCCATACCAAATGGTGGAAAATATAGTACTGGTTTTAACCCTGCCGCTTTGAACGAAAAAATTGACTTAGTAAAAAACAACACCCTTGAAACATGGACAGACTCTTACAATGAAGGTCTAGTAATGAATCGATTGGTGCAGGTGGCAAAAATAGCCGATCAAATGGGGAATATAGAAGCTCGTGACCAAATGATTAATACCGTTAAAACAAGGATAGAAAATTGGCTAGAAGCTAAACAAGGCGAAAATGCCTTTCTATTTCACTACGATACCAAGTGGAAAACCTTAATTGGCTATCCTGCTGGTCATTCTTCAGATGCAAACATCAACGACCATCATTTTCATTATGGCTATTTTATAAATGTAGCAGCTGCTATTGAACAGTTTCAACCAGGTTGGGCTGCTAATTGGGGTGGAATGATTGAATTGCTGATTAATGATGCTGCTAATCCTGATAGAACAAGTACCCAATTTCCTTTTTTGCGTCATTTTAATCCCTTTGCTGGACATGCGTTTGCTGCAGGATTATTGAATAATGAACCTCATGGAAATAACCAAGAGTCGTCTTCTGAATCTATGAATTTTAATGCATCGCTCATTCACTGGGGAACAATTACAGGTAATAAAAACATTAGAGACTTGGGTATTTATTTATACACAACCGAACAAACAGCTATTGAAGAATATTGGTTTGACATGAGCAACAGGAATTTCCCTGCCAACTATGGTCATTTAATGGCATCAAGAGTATGGGGTAATGGTATCGATAGAAATACATTTTGGACAGGCGATATTGCTGCTATGTATGGTATAAATATGTTTCCAACAACAGGTTCATCTTTGTATTTAGGTCATAATAAAACCTATGCTCAACAACTTTGGCACGAAATGACAACCAAAACCGGCGTACTTTCAAATGTAGCCAACGATAACTTGTGGTACGAAACCTATTGGTCTTATTTATCTTTTATCAATCCATCCTTAGCACTTTCTTTATACAATAATCATCCAAATTACAAAGTAAAATTCGGTAATTCTGATGCACATGCTTACCATTGGTTACATGCTTTTAATGGACTGGGAACAATTGAATCTTCAATAACTGCCAATCATCCTATTGCAGTAGTTTTTTCAAAAAATGGAGATAAAACTTATGTTGCTCAAAACTACAGTGCATCCCCTATAACTGTAACCTATTCAGATGGATATACAATGATGGTTCCTGCAAGAACCTTAAAAACAAGTAAAGACATTGACGTTACTGCAACAATTGCAAGTTCGGCTACAGAAGTTGCTACAAATGGTTCTGTAAATTTAACTACAACAATTACTGGAACCGGTGTTACCAAAGTGGTATTTTTTGAAGGAGCCAACGAATTAGGAACAGTAACTACACCACCTTACAACTTTAGTGTAAATAACTTGGCAGCCAAAGTACATAGCTTTTACGCAGTTGTGTATGTAGGAACAGCCGTACAACAATCGAATGTTGTAAAAGTAGTTGTGGGTGCTCAATTACCGTATTTAAACAATATTATTTCTATCCCTTCACAATCCATAGAAGCTGGTAACTATGATGTGTACGAAGGAGGAATAGGACAAAACATTTCTTATTTTGATGTATCTGCTACAAATGAAGCTAGTACTTCGTTTAGAACCAACGAATATGTAGACGCAAGCACAATAGCGGGTGAAGGAAATACAGTGAGTTATATTGCTGAAGGCGAATGGCTAGAGTATACAGTGAATATAGAACAAGCTGGCACGTATGATTTGGCTTTTCGCTATGCATCTGGCAATGCTAGCGGTGGTGGGCCTTTTCACATTGAAATAGATGGCAACACAATGGCCAATAACATTACAGTTGCGTTTACAAACGCTAATTGGAATACATGGGCAACGAAAACAGTAACAGGAATTATTTTACCAGCAGGAAAACACATTATTCGCCTTGTTTTCGACAAAGCAGGATTCAATATTGGAAGGCTTAGTTTTACCTATAAAGGTTCTGCCTCACCATTCTTAAATATTCCATCCAATACCTTACAAATAGATGCATTTGCCAACAGCAAAAAATCTATCAATCTAACCTCAAACATAAATTGGTCAGCCAGCAGCGACCAGTCTTGGTTAAATGTGAGTCCTGCTTCAGGTTTTGCCGATGCAACCATCAATTTCACTGCACAAGAAAATACAACCACCCAAACAAGGGTTGCTAATATTACATTTTCTGGAAATGGTGTTAGCAATACAACACTTACTATTACACAAGATGCTGGTGGAGTAGCCTATTTACTAGTAAACCCCACAACCCTTCTCTTTCAAAATGCTGCTAATACACCACAAAATATTGCCATCAACAGCAATACAAACTGGACAGCAACAAGTAATCAAACTTGGTTAACATTAAGTGCCACAAGCGGAAATGGTGTAGCAAACATAACTGCAAATGCAAGTAACCATACAGGCAGTAGCAATAGAACAGCAACCATAACAATTAGTGCTACTGGATTGCCAGATAGAATAATTACAGTTTCACAAAATGGAGCTCCAATTGCAATTACACTACCAATTGATTTTGAAGCCGATGGTACATATACGTTTACCAATTTTGATGGTGGTACAGGCTTAGTAGTAGCAAACCCTTCATCAACAGGTGAAAATACAAGTAGTAACGTGGGTAGAATTATTAGAAATGGAGGTGCAACTTGGGCAGGCAGCTTTTTAACTGTTAGTCAAAACATTAACCTTTCATCACTTTCAACCTTTGCAATGAAAGTGTTTGTGCAAAAAGCAGGTGTACCTATTTTACTAAAGCTTGAAGGTTCCACAGCTCCATCAGAAGTGTTGGCAACAACTACCAAAGTAAATACTTGGGAAACCATTTACTGGAACTTTTCAGGAAAGCCATCAAACGTATATAATAGATTGGTGATTATGTTCGACTTTGGCAGAACAGGTGATGGTAGTGAAAACTCAACATTTTATTTTGATGACATCAGACTAGTGGCCAATGCTTTACCAGTAAATATATTGTCATTTTCTGCAACTCAAATAAATACAGATGTACAGTTAAATTGGAACACTGCCAACGAAATAAATAACAAAGGATTTATTGTTGAAAAAAGCAAAAATGGTAATGTATGGCAAGAATTAGTATTTATTCCTGCAAAAGCAACCAATGGAAACGGTGCTACATATTCAGCTGTAGATCAAATGCCAACTGTTGGTACGCATTATTATAGATTAAAGCAAGTAGATATGGATGGAAAGGTTAGTTTTTCTGCCATAAAAGTGGTAAATATTACAACCCAACATTCCAAACTATTCGTTTATCCAATACCTGCTAAAGAATATATAACCATTGTAGTACCTGAGCAAAGAGGAAAAATTAGCTATACAATTACCAATACCAGCGGCAAAACAGTATCAACGGGAAGTTTTCCTATTGGTAATCAACCAAACAAAATTGTATTCAATCATTTAGCGAAAGGTTGTTACTTTATAAAAGTTGTAACAGATAATCAAGTATTTAAACCAGAATTGTTATTGATAGAATAAGATAAGATGTAACATTTAATTCGAATCCAAACTTCAAGGAAGATAGCTAAGAATAATGTAGTTGATCTTCCTTGTTTGTTTTGTGACTATGAACATTACTCCCAAAAGCAAAATCTATTCGAAAGCAAATCAGATGCTTCGTTCCTCAGCAAATCAACAATACAATCATCTTTTAAATCAGCGTATTTTAGCAAAAGTATATGACACAAATTGGTATTCTTTCAGACACACACAGCTATTTAGACGAAGCCGTATTTCATCATTTTAAAAATTGCGACGAAATATGGCATATTGGCGACTTTGGCAATGAACAAGTTGCAACACAACTCAGCAATTTTAAACCACTGAAAGGTGTTTACGGAAATATAGATGCCCAAGATATTAGAAGCATTTATCCATTATACCAGTTTTTTCATTGCGAAAATGTACCTGTTTTAATGACACATATTGGTGGCTATCCACCCAAATACAATGCTGCAAGCAAGGCTTTAATAAAACAATACCAACCTAAAATATTTTTAAGTGGTCATTCACACATCTTAAAAATCATGTACGACAAAGCTGCAGATTGTTTGCATATTAATCCAGGTGCTGCCGGCAAACATGGATGGCATCGTGTAAGAACATTGGTAAAAATTCAAATCAACGACATACAAATTAGCAACTGCGAAATCATTGAATTAGGCAATAGATAATCGAATATTTCAAGTATTAAATCAACACTGCAAACATTATTCTTCTACAAAGTTCAAATCTTTATTAAATGTTTCTGTTGTAAAATAAGCAGCCGTAATAGCAATAGCCATACAAACAGCACCTGTAATAATGCCACCAGTAATTTCGTTGGTAAGCTCTCTTAAGAACTTAAAAAGAATAATAATTAAAGGCAAAGCACCTCTTACAACATTAGGAATAGTTGTAGCAGCTGTAGCTCTTAAGTTGGTTCCAAAATGTTCGGCTCCAATCGTTACAAAAATGGCCCAAAAGCCTGTTGCAAAACCCAATCCACCACATATTAAATACATAGTATTGGCAGTTCCTCCATCTTGCATAAAATACAATGCCATAAATACAATGGTTAATGCATAAAATACATACAGTGCTTTTTTTCTACTTTGTAAATATTGGCTGAGAAAACCTATTAATATATCTCCAGCAGAAATACCAGCATAAGCAAACATAATAGCTCTACCTGGATCGATGGGTTCTTCAATGTGAAACGCTTTGGCAAAATTGTTCGAAAAACTAACCAATACACCAATTACATACCAAGTAGGTACGCCAATTGCCACACATTTTAAATACCTAAAAAAGCGTTCTTTTTTATTAAACAACATCAAAAAATTTCCTCTTTTAATATCCATTTGTTTAGTAGCTTCAAATGTGCCACTTTCAAAAACAGACACACGTAAAAACAACAACATAAAGCCCATTCCTCCACCAATAAAATAACAAATTCGCCAATCGAATTGCTGCTTTATAAAGTAAGCCACAACAGCACCTGTAAGTCCAATTCCTGCTACCATGCTCGTTCCAATTCCTCTTTTTTCTTTAGGCAACAATTCACTTACCAAGGTTATTCCTGCACCTAATTCTCCTGCCAATCCTATTCCTGCAATAAATCTACACCAAGCATATTGGTTTACTGTTTGTACAAATCCATTGGCTATATTGGCAACAGAATACAATAAAATAGAGCCAAACAAAACACTTAATCTTCCTTTTTTATCACCCATAATTCCCCATACAAAACCACCGATTAATAAGCCAATCATTTGTACGCTGATAATCATTTCACCATCGGTTCTTACAGCTTCAGGTGAAAGTCCCAATGATACCAAACTAGGTACACGTATAATTCCAAAAAGCAATAAATCGTAAATGTCTACAAAGTAACCAAGTGCAGCTACTAAAACGGCTACACTAAAAATAGAAGATTGTTGTTTCATGTATAGGTTAAAATGGTGATTGTTTATTCTTCAACAAAATTTAAATCTTTACCAAAAGTTTCTTTAGTAAACAAAACGGCAACAAAGCCAGATAATAATACCAACACACCTGTTATCCAAGCTGCTGTTACATAATTATTGAAAAACTTTTCGCTTCTTAATAATTGAAAAAGAGCTAGGATAATGGGTAAAAACCCTCTCACCAAATTGGGGATTGAAATAGCTGCTGTTGCTCTTAAGTTGGTTCCAAATTGCTCTGCACTCATGGTAATGTATAAAACAGAAATACCAGAACCAAACCCTAAACCCATACACAACAAATACAAACTAGCAGTTGAACCTCCGCCTTTTGTAATAAAGAACAGAGCAATAAAAATGGATATAATTCCATAGTAAATCAGCAAAGTCTTTTTTCTACTTTTAATATAATTGCTAAAAATACCAGCAGCCATATCACCAAAAGCAAGTGCCACATATTGCAACATTAATGCCTTAGGTTGATCAAAATTGGCAATACCAAATTGCTTTGCAAACTCATCTGAAAAACTAATTAAAACTCCAATAACATACCAAACGGGCAACCCAATAAGTATAGAACGTAGATATCTAAAAAAACGTTCTTTATTGCTAATCAACATCCAAAAGCTACCCATTTTAAGTTGCTTGTTTTTTGCTGCATCGTACATATTACTTTCCAAAACACTTACCCTTAATAACAGTAGAGAAATACCCATTCCACCTCCAATAAAATAACACAAACGCCAATCTTCGTTGCTCAGTGTATGAATGAAATAGGCAGTAATAGTACCCATTACACCACTTGTAGCAATAATAGCAGCAGCTATTCCTCTTTTTTCTTTGGGTAATAATTCGCTTGTTAATGTAATACTAGCACCTAATTCTCCGGCTAAACCCAATCCTGCTATAAAACGTAGAATAGTATATTGTTCTACAGTAGTTACCAACCCATTGGCTATGGTAGCCAATGAATACAAAAGTATAGAACCAAATAGTACACTTTTTCTTCCTTTTTTATCGCCCAACATACCCCACAAAATGCCTCCAATCGTTAATCCAAACATTTGCCAACTAACAATGCTTTCACCAAAATTTTTCAATTCGTTTGATGCAACGCCCAAATCGGTAAGACTAGATTTTCGAACAATACTAAACAATAACAAATCGTAGATATCTACAAAAAAACCCAAAGCACCTACAATTACTGGCAATGAGAATATACCATATTGCTTTTGATTCATGGCAGTTAGTTATTTTTCAAATGGCATTAAAAGAAAAAAATACAATGATGAATCAATTGTTTATGATTCCTTTCTTGGCTTTGCTTTACCAAATATAAGTTTCACCAATACGGGTGCAGTTGTAATAAATACAATCACCAACACAATGATTTCTAAATGCTTTTTAATATCGAAATGATAGTGTTCTAAGAAAAATTTATCAAGATAATGACCAGCGGCTAACATACTGCCAACCCAAGCAATACAGCCTGTAATATTAAAAAAGGTAAACTTCTTTTTATCCATTTCTACAATACCTGCTACAATTGGAGCGAATGTTCTTACAATGGGAATAAACCTTGCAAAAACAACAGCACCACCTCCATGTTTTTCATAAAAATCATGCGCTTGATGCAAATATTTTTTCTTGAATAAAAAATTATCTTTCCAATGAAACATGGTTGGCCCAATTCTTCTACCAAACCAATAACCAGTTGCATTACCTGCAATACCTGCAATGGTAATAAGAACCGTAATCAACAAAAGATTTAAAAAACTATTACCTGTATCGTATAATGAAGCAGCTAAATTGTTACTAAAAATTCCGGCTACAAAAAGCAACGAATCTCCAGGAAGAAAAAAGCCCACAAACAAGCCCGTTTCTGCGAAAATGATAAACAACAGTAACCACAAACCACCATTTAAAATGTAGAACATGGGGGTAAGCAAATCTTTCCAAGTAAAGTTTTTATGGATGGTAATTACCGTTTTAGATTGAATAGCTTGATAAGCAATAGTATCTGATTGATAATGATCTTTTTGAATAACAAAAATATCGGTAGATAAAGCAGTTACTTCTGCAATTCCTCTATTATTTGTAGTGAACTTTTTATCGCTATTTAAAATAGAAATAGTTGCCTGAGGCACTTCTGCTTGGTATTGATTTTCTAGTTTTAGTGTATACTTCACCGTTTGGGCTAACAGAAAATTAGCAACCAATAAACAAGCAATAAAAAGGACTATTTTTTGTTTCATCTTTCTACAAATACTTCTTTAGTTTATAATATGTTCAACCTTAATCTTTTAATGATTTACGATTTAGCTTTTTTCTAAAGCTCCCTCCCATTTACTTACCACAGTAGTTGCCAAAGCGTTGCCTAACACATTTGTTGCACTTCTAAACATATCACAAAAATGATCGATTGGCAAAATAATAGCTACCCCTTCTGGCGGAATTTTAAACATAGCACATGTTGCCAATACCACTACCAAACTAGCCCTTGGCACACCAGCAATTCCTTTACTGGTAAGCATTAACACCAATAACATGGTTATTTGTGTTCCATAATCTAATTGTACACCATAAGCCTGAGCAATGGCAATACTTGCAAAAGTCATATACATCATACTTCCATCTAAGTTAAATGAATAACCTAGTGGTAAAATAAAAGCAACTATTTTATTATTACACCCAAAACGTTCTAATTCTTCTGTTAATTTTGGAAAAACGGCTTCACTACTCGTTGTACTAAACGCAATTAATAACGGATTTCCAATACGTTTAAAAAGTACTTTCATTCTACTCCCTAAAATTAGATATCCTATCAAAATCAACACTATCCACAAAACGGCAATGCCCACTAAAAAGGCCGCAAAATATTTAATATAAAAATTAAAAATACCCAATCCTTTTACGGCAACAACTGCTGCCAATGCACCAAAAACACCCAATGGAGCAACATTCATAATATATCCTACCATTTTTAAAATGATATGAGATACGGTGTCTAAAGCTTTTACCAATCCTTTTGATTTTTCTCCCATTGCTGCTGCAGCCACACCAAACAAAATAGAAAACACTACAATTTGTAAAATTTCATTCGTAGCCATTGCTTCTACAAACGACTTTGGAATAATATGTGTAATAAAATTATCAATCGAAAAACCTTCTACTTTTCCCATTAAATCTTTCACTCCATCTTTATCAGCTAATTCTAATTTAATAGATAATCCTGGTTTGAAAAAATTCACCAACAACATCCCTATAAACAAACTCATTATAGAGGCTGTAATAAACCAAAGCATTGCTTTTCCTCCAATTCTGCCCACCGTTTTTAAATCACCTAGTTTTGCAATTCCTACTACTAATGTGGCAAACACAAGCGGAGCAATAATCATTTGAACCAAACGAATAAAAATAGTGCTTAGTAGTTTAATATTCTTCGAAAAGTTTTTAATGGTTTCTGGAGAAGCATTCTCATGAATGATGTATCCTAATGAAATACCTAAGACCATCGATAGTAAAATGTACAACGTAAGTTTGTTTGCTTTCATGTGTGCATGTTCAATTTTAATACTACAGATTCATTTTTTAAAAAAGCTAGCTTTTGTCAACTATCCATAAAAACGTCTGAAGCAAATTAGTTTGGCAATATAAGAATTAAAACCATCACAAAACCGTACTTCGGTTTTTGTTGTAAAGAATAGCATTTGCAACCAAACTAAGTGCCTTTAATAAAAGAAATGTAATAGTAATAGTAGAAATGATTATTTTGCCAACATAAATTTCACTAAAACTTAATTCCCCTTTATGAGTTTATTTGTAAAGAAACCTTTGAATGTGTTATTAGCCGAAGCTAGCGATGGCGAAAAAGGATTAAAGAAAACACTTGGTGCAGGTTCACTCGTTGCACTAGGTATTGGTGCAGTAATTGGTGCTGGATTATTTTCTATCACAGGTGGTGCAGCAGCTAATCAAGCTGGCCCTGCTATTACCATTTCTTTTATTGTTGCAGCTTTTGGATGTGCTTTTGCTGGATTATGCTATGCAGAATTTTCTAGTATGATTCCTGTTGCTGGTAGTGCTTACACCTATAGTTATGCAACTATGGGAGAATTTGTTGCTTGGATTATTGGATGGGATTTGGTATTAGAATATGCAGTGGGTGCAGCAACTGTAAGTATTAGTTGGAGTAGATATTTGGTAAAATTTTGCGATGGATTGGGGTATCATTTACCCGAAATGCTCGTTGCAGGGCCATGGGATGGTGGCTATGTAAATTTACCAGCAGTGTTTATTGTAATTTTAATGAGCCTTTTACTAATGAAAGGAACTCAAGAAAGTGCATTGGTAAATGCAATCATTGTGGGTTTAAAAGTTGCTGTTGTAATTATATTTATTGTTTTAGGATGGCAATATATTAGAACAGAAAACTACACACCATATATTCCTGAAAATTCTGGCACTTTTGGCGAATACGGATTTAGTGGAATTATACGTGCAGCTGCTATTGTATTCTTTGCTTACATTGGTTTTGATGCCGTTTCTACAGCAGCACAAGAAGCTAAAAATCCGAAGAGAGATATGCCAATTGGTATTTTGGGCTCTTTAGCTATTTGTACCGTTTTATATATATTGTTTGCCCATGTAATGACTGGTGTTACAAGCTACACAAGTTTTAAAGGAAAAGATGGTATAGCACCTGTTGCTGTTGCCATTGAAAATATGGGAAAAGCCGATGCCGCTGGCGTAATTCATCCAGATTATCCGTGGTTAAACAGAGCCATTGTTGTTGCCATTTTAGCAGGATATGCATCGGTAATATTAGTAATGTTAATGGGGCAAACTCGTGTTTTCTTTAGCATGAGTAAAGATGGTTTATTACCGAAAGTATTCAGTGATATTCATCCAAAATACAGAACTCCTGCAAAAAGCAATTTCTTATTCATGGGTTTTGTGAGCTTGTTTGCTGCTTTTGTACCAGCAAGAGTTGTGGGTGAAATGACAAGTATTGGTACCTTATTTGCCTTTATATTGGTATGTATAGGAGTAATGGTTTTACGTAAAACAGAGCCAAATGCCCCAAGAGCATTTAAAACACCATTAGTTCCATTGGTTCCAATTTTAGGTATTGCCACTTGTTTGTTTATGATGGTATTTTTACCACCAGATACTTGGATTCGTTTAATTGTTTGGATGCTAATAGGTTTTGATATCTATTTGGCTTATGGCTTAAAGAAAAGTGTGTTAGGTGCTGGTAGCGATAACAGAACTGGTATTGGATTTTTAAGCATTACAGGTATTATACTATGTGTGCTATTAGTAGGTTCTGGCTTTTGGCATCAAGCTACAGCAGGTTTTGATGAGGATAAAACCTTATTGATTATCTCAATAATCATAGCTGCAATTCATGCCGCTGTATTCTTAAGAAAATTGGTTTTTAAGAAGAATTCGTAATTATTATAATCGTTTTAATTGAAAAGGGCTGCCTAATTAAGGTGGCCTTTTTTGTTAATAGGACAAAAAATTATTTCATTACAGAATAAAAATTTTGTTCTAAAAACAATCACTCAATACAAATTAAAAAAATTATACTATCGTAAATAATTAGCTATAAATACCAATTTATTCATTAGCAAAATTTTATTAATATTTTTTTACACTACAAAGCTATTGATATTAAATTTAATCTATATTGCAATAGCAAATTATGTTTTGATGAAAGCAACCATTTTAGCTGCAATTTTTGTTTTTTTAACGACAAATATCTTTGCACAGTGCCCTCCAAATATGGACTTTGAACTTGGAGATTTTGCAAACTGGCAATGTTTTACAGGGAGTACTTCTTCAAGTATGAATACAAACTCGATTCGATTAAATTCCAGTAATCCAACTGCAGGGAGGCATACAATTATGTCTTCTAAATCTGATAAAGATTACTACGGAGGTTTTCCCGTTTTATGTCCTTTTGGTGGTAATTATTCTGTAAAATTAGGTAATGATAATGTTAATGCTGAAGCAGAAGGAATATCATTTACATTTAGTGTACCCGCAAATATTGATACTTTTACTTTCACCTATTTTTACGCAGTTGTATTGGAAGATCCTCAACACGCAAGTTGGGATCAACCCAGATTTTCTGTCACTGCTTATGAAGTATCATCTGGAAAAGTAATCGATTGTGCAGCATTTAATTATGTTGCAAATGGTGCTTTACCTGGCTTTGTGCAATCTTCAAAAGCTAGGCAAGTATGGTATAAAGATTGGACTCCTGTTTCATTACAGTTTTATGGTCTTAACAATAAGCAAGTAAGGCTAGAATTTAAAAATGCTGATTGCACTTTAGGTGGTCATTTTGGCTATTCTTATTTAGATGTTGCAAGCGGTTGTTCAAATATTATTGCAACAGCTCCGTATTGTATTGAAAGCAATAGTTTAAACTTAAATGCCCCATACGGTTTTAAAGATTATATTTGGTATGATAGTACTTTTACTAATGTCTTAGGAACTACTCAAAACATTACACTTAGTCCAGCACCAATAATTTCTGGAAGCTTTTATGTAGCTGTAAGCCCTTATCCTGGATACGGTTGTAAAGATACTTTTCAAGCCATTATCAAACCCCTTTCTATTCCACCACCTCCAAGCATACAAACAGATTACTATTTTTGCCAATTCCAGTCCAATGCAATACTAAATGTAACACCAGAAAGTGGCAATGTAATAATTTGGTATGGAAAAGACACACTGCAATCAGGCAGTGAAACCCCACCAATAATTAATACAAGTAAAATAGGCGATATAGAATTATATATTGCTCAAAAACAGCTTTTTGGCTGTGAAGGATATAAGAAAAAAATAGTCGTCCATATAATAGGCTTTAGCAATTCAGAAATATCTGTTAATAGGTCAACGCAATGTTTTTCTGTAAACAATTTTAGCTTTCAGAGTATTGCTAGTACACAATCGAACATAAATTACACTTGGAGTTTTGGAGATGGGGACACACTTAGTACAAATACAGATACCAGTGTATTTCATAAATACCAAAGACCAGGAACATTTTATGTAAACCTACTGGCAAATTATTTTAATCAGTGTACCTCAAGAAAAATTGTAACTGTTCTAGTAATTCCATCACCAATTTCAGTTTTCACATCTACAAGTCCGATTTGTGAAAATCAAACAACTGTAAACTTTACTGATGTGTCAAGACTAACAGATGGATCAAGAATTACAGGGTGGTGGTGGAATATTAATGGAAAAATAGATACTACAAGGCAAACAAGCTACTTTCCTATTGCTGATACCGTTATTAATGTTAAATTTTTAATTAAAACTTCGGATGGTTGTCCAAGTGATACGTCAATAAGATCATTAACTGTACAACAAAAGCCAATACCAAAATTTGAATTTAGAGAAAAACTACTTTGCTCTGAAGAAAACTTATTACTAATAAATCAATCATTTTTTGTTAGAAAAAATACTAATGAAGTAGTAAATAAATGGAATTGGCAAATTAATACAAATAAAAATTATAATACAAAAGATATAAACAACGTATTTAAGTCTGGCTTAAATCAAGTAAAACTAAAAACTGAAAGCAATTTCGGTTGTCAAAGTAATACACTAGATACAACGTTTATGGTTTACCAAAAACCATACTTGGATCTGTCTATAAGTGATTCCTGTATCAATAAAAGAGTTACCTATCTTATAGTTGATACAACAAATACAGTAATCAATAATTGGCAATGGAATTTTGGCAATGGCTTTTATAAAGCAAATCACACCTTCACAACATTTTATCCAAAAACACAAAATATTCCTATCAACATTATTGGTACAACTCCTGTAGGATGTACCGATACAATCATACGAAACTTTAAAATATATGACAATATTGCTAGTGCAGGAAATGATACAATTGCCGCCTTTGAACAACCAGTGCAACTAGATGCAAATGGTTATCCTAACCAACGATATATTTGGACACCAAGTTTTGGTTTATCAAATGATACAATCGTAAACCCAATAGCTTTAAATAAAATAGAAACAACATATTATCTGTATAGTATAACTAAAGAAGGTTGTGAAAAAAATAGTAAAGTAAATATTAAACGATATACTGGTCCAGCTTTATATATACCAAATGCATTTACCCCAAACGATGATCATATAAATGATGTAGTACACGTTTTCCCTGTAGGAATTAAAAAGTTTATTCATTTTTCGATATACAATAGATGGGGAAATTTAGTATTTAGAACCACAGATCCATCAAAAGGTTGGGATGGAAAATATAAAGGAGTCTTACAAAGTAATAACGTATTTATAGCAGTATCAGAAGCTATAGATTACCGAGCCAATTCGCTAAAATATAAAGGCACAATATCTGTTCTTAAATAAATTAAAATAGTCTTTTAAAAAGGGCTAAAGTTCATACAGATAATTATAAAATAAATTTCAAATCTTATCAAAACATTTTTCTTCTGTTAAAATAATTTATCTCTTGTTTACGACAAACAATTTATAGTACCAAAAAATTGATTGAATAAGTGATGAATGACT
>JBHYCS010000027.1:0-47519 GCA_051861445.1 Chitinophagaceae bacterium
CAAAACTATATCTATCAATAATAATTTGGAAAAACCATAGAAAACGCCACTGCAGTTGAATAGAGATGAAAAGATGACTACCAAAAAATCAAAAAAATGTTTTTCAAATCCTGCAATTTTGTGCAGGATTTTTTATTTATTTTATCAATAAGGCTTAAAATAGTATCTTTTTGTGCGGATTTTTGCTAATTTACAGCCGTAATATTTATAATGGAGTATGAAAAAATGTTTATTCTTTTTACCGTTATTGTTATGTGCTATTTTTAGTATTGCTCAAACCAGTCCTAAAAGAGAGTTTAGAGCTGCTTGGATAGCCACTTTTGTAAATATTGATTGGCCGTTGAGCAGAACTTCAACACCACAACAAGAAAGAGATGAATTGGTAACTAGGTTAGACATGTTGAAATCAGCAGGTATTAATGCTATTTTTTTACAAGTTAGAAGTCAGTGCGATGCCATGTATGCAAGCACTATAGAACCATGGAGTGCTGATTTAACAGGCACACAAGGCTTGGCACCGAATCCATTTTACGATCCATTAGAATTTGCAATTACTGAATGTAGAAAAAGAGGTATGGAAGTTCATGCATGGTTGAATCCATATAGAGCTTTAAGTAATGCTACTACAAGTGCACTGAACGCATTATCTCCTAATCACATTATCAACACACAACCAAGTTGGATTATGACTGCAGGAAATTTAAGGGTTTTAAATCCTGGCGTTCCGGCCGTTTGGGATTATGTAAATAATGTGGTGATTGATATTACAAAACGATATGATGTAGATGGAATTCATTTTGATGATTATTTCTATCCAGATCCAACTAACACATACAATGATGATGCAGAATACAATGCCAATCCAAGAGGTTTTCCGAATACAACAACAGGAAGGGCAAATTGGAGAAGATCGAATGTAGATTCTTTAATTAAAAGGGTTTCTGATAGTGTTCGTTCTATTAAACCTTGGGTAAAATTTGGTATTTCACCAACAGGAATTTGGATGAGCATAGCAAACGATGCAAATGGTTCAAATACATCGAGTGGAGCAAGACAACACCATAGAGATTTATATGCCAATAGCAGATTGTGGATTCAACAAGGTTGGGTAGATTATTTAATTCCACAGATTTATTGGTTTATGGGGCAATCAGGTTCTGATTACAGTATTTTAGCTCCTTGGTGGAATAGCAACGCTTTTGGTAAACATATTTATAGTGGATTAGCAGGCTATAAAGTTGGCGACAATGCTCAAAATGCTGCTTTTGCTACCGATAGATCTCAAATTAATAATCAAGTACGTTTAAATAGAACCTACAGTAATATTTTGGGAAGCGTAATTTATGGTACTACAAGTTTGCGTTTAAATCCACTCAATTTTAGAGATTCATTGCGTTTAAATGTTTGGAATAAACCAGCTTTATTACCAAATATGAGTTGGAAAAATACAGTTAAACCAGCTGCTGTTACAGGCTTACAAGCATTTTATAGTGGAAGCAATTTTGTAAATGTTTCTTGGATAGCTACCAATAGCAATAACGAATTTGAAAAGCCAAGACAGTTTGCAATTTATAGGTCTGAATCTCCAAACGTATCTACAACAGACGCAACCAATTTAATTGCTGTAACGAATGCTGATAATGTAACAAGTTTTATAGATAATTCATTAGAATCTAACAAAACCTATTATTACACAGTTACTGCCTTAAATAGGTTTCATGATGAAAGTGTTGCAGCAACAGCAGTTACGGTAAATGTGGGTGTATTGCCTTTAAAATTGGTTCAGTTTAATGTTACAAAAAAAGACGAAAAGAATGCTTTGGTTCAATGGATTACCACAGAAGAAATAAATGTTGGTAAGTTTGAAATTGAAGTTTCTACTGATGGAAGAAATTTTAATAAAGCCTTACAAACTGCTGCTTACAACACTACAGGAACACATGTTTATGAACAAGTATTGCCAATAAGTAATTGTAATGAAACCGTTTTTGTGAGAATAAAAATGATTGATTTAGATGGAACTTTTTCTTATTCTAAATTAAATACTATACAGCTTTGTAGAGCAGAAAATGGATTGCAAATTTATCCGAATGTATTAGCTACTATTGGCGGAAAAATAAATATTGTTACCAATAAATTGGCTTTACAGTCGGCTGAAACTTTACAAATATTTGATGCTGCTGGTAAACTTGTTTTGCAGAAAAATATTCAATTCAACAATGGTAAAGCTGTTGTTTGGTTGGAAGGATTAACAAAAGGAAATTATTTTTTACAAACAGTGATTGATAAAATGGTAATTGATGGTAAATTAATTGTGCAATAATTACTGTTTTGAACGAATAGATCAGATTCAGGGGCTTTGTAGCCCCTTTTTTGTTTCTTTGTGGCAAAACCAACCTAAACCATATTGTATTTACATGGATAATAAAACAAAATATATTGCTACAATATTGATGTTTTTAGTTGCATCTACAGGTTTTTTATATTTCTATAACAATGGTCCTGGAATAAACGATAATCGATTTTTTAAACATATTGTATATGTAATTTGGCTGTTGTGTATTTACGGTATTGGTTTTTGGGCAATTAAAAAAACAAGTTTTCAATGGTTGCAAACTATATGGGGTATTGTATATTTTATAGTTATTGGTGTACTTATTCTTGCAGGTTTGTACGAATTGGTTGTAGAGAAGTTACCAGCAAATACGATTGATGTATTGGCAAAAGTTCGACTGTTTTTTCAAACCCCTATTCCTTTTTTAATTTTCACTAGTTTTCTTGCTTCATTTTCTTATCAAAAAAAACGCCCACAATAAATTTTGTAGGCGATTAATAGTATGGTGTTCATTATAATTGTTAAAAACGTTTTTTTCTACCTCTTTGTGTTTGAGAAGCGGCTCTTATAAAAGTGCCTACAACAGGTGCAAATTCTTCCATTTTGTAAGGATGTTCTCTATCTACATCAATCGTTTTTCCAATTACTTTATGAATATCTCTTAAAAATATTTTTTCTTCCAAATCACAGAATGAAAGTGCAATTCCGCTAAAACCTGCTCTTCCTGTTCTGCCAATTCTATGAACATAAGTTTCAGGAATATTGGGTAATTCGTAGTTAATTACATGTGATAGCTCATCAATATCAATACCTCTAGCAGCAATGTCTGTTGCAACTAAAATTCTATTTCTACCATTTTTAAAATTTTGTAAAGCCTCTTGTCTTGCATTTTGCGATTTATTGCCATGAATAGCTTGTGTTCTTATTCCTGATTTTGAAAGGTGTTCGGCAATTTTATTGGCTCCATGTTTTGTTCTGGTAAATACCAAAGCATTTTTAATAGAATTATCTTGAAGTAAATGCACCAATAAACTTTTTTTATTGTCTTTTTCTACAAAGAAAACTTTTTGTGCAATGGTATCAGCTGTTGAAGAAACAGGCGAAACTTTCACCAATTCTGGTTGTTTTAAAATACTATTTGCCAATTGTTGAATTACAGGTGGCATTGTAGCTGAGAAAAATAGCGTTTGTTTTTTCTCAGGTAGTTTTGCAATAATGCGTTTTACATCTTGCACAAAACCCATGTCTAACATTCTATCTGCCTCGTCTAATACAAAAGTGTTAATGCTGTTTAAGTTTACAAAACCTTGTTGCATCAAATCTATTAATCTGCCTGGTGTAGCAATTACAATATCAATACCTTTTTGTAAAGCTTTTACTTGATTGTGTTGAGAAACGCCTCCAAAAATTACCACATGCTTAATGTCTATATGTTTGCCATAAGCAATAAAGCTTTCGCCAATTTGAATAGCTAATTCTCTTGTTGGTGTTAAGATTAAGGTTTTAAACCCGTTATTGTTTTGATAATTGGTTTGTGTTTTTTGAAATTGCAATAACTGAATAATTGGAATAGCAAAAGCTGCTGTTTTTCCTGTACCAGTTTGTGCACAGCCAAGTATGTCTTTTCTGTTTAAAATAATAGGAATAGCTTGTTCTTGAATAGGTGTAGGCTGTGTATAGCCTTGCTCTTCTAAAGCTTGTAAAATAGGGCTAATAATGCCCATTTCGGTAAATGTCATATAAAATATTTGTTGCAAAACCTTTACAATACGTAATAGTATTTGCTGTTAAAGATGTGCTGAAGACAATGAAACATTGCTGAGGTGTAATTGTGTTGCAATTATCAATGAAAAGATTGTTTGGAGAAGAATGACAATGTAGTTGATTGATATACCTAATGCAGTAAAATGACCATGTACAAAAGCGTTTTGCTTATAAAAGCAACGGAATTTGTTTTTATAAACAATGTAAAGATGCACTTAAAATAGCAAAGCGTACTTTATTTTTTCTTATTTAACAAAATGAATAACGATGTAATAGCGTTTTTATACTTTTTGAATGAAGTCTAACAACGTGTTATTAAAAATTTCTGGCTGCTCTATGTTTGATAAATGTGCAGCATTATCAATTAAAACGAGTTTTGCATTTGAAATATTTTCTTGTAAAAAAATAGATTGAGCAATTGGTGTAACCATATCTTCTTTACCACAAATAATTAAAGTAGGAACATCAATATCGCCTAATTCAGAACAGGTTGCTGCTCTATTTGCCAATGCTTTTAATCCACTTATTATTGTTGAAGATTTATTAGCAGTAATGCTATTTTTTATTTCAGCTACAAATGGTTTATGTTGTTCTACATTTTGGTTTGTAAACATATTTTTTACAAATGCAATGGCATAATTTTCTGTGCCTTCTTGTTCTATTAGTTTAATGCTTGCATATCTTTTTTCTTTTACTGCATTTGTATCGGCAATGCATTGAGTATCACATAAAATAATGCCTGCAAAACGATGTTTGTATCTTGAAATGGCATTTAAAATAATATAGCCACCCATCGATAAACCACAAACAATGGTTCTATCAATTTGAAGGGCATCCATAAACTCAATTAAGTCGTCGGCAAACATGGTAATCGAACATTCATCTGTATTGCTAGATGATTGTCCAAAACCTCTTACATCATAAGCAATTACTCGAGTAAACTGTTGCAAATATTCAAGTTGTTTATCCCAAGTAGACTTATTGAATGGAAAGCCATGAATGAATATTAAAGGAACATTGCTGTTGCCCCAGTCGTTGTAAACGATAGATATATCTTGAATAGGAATTGTAATGTTGTTGCCGCTTGTTTTCATGGTGTTTGCTTAAAGCTTTTATTAGAATTGCTATAAAGCTACGCTTCAATGTTCAATACCATAACTATAATGTCCAATAACAGGATAATTTAACAAACAATCAGACAGTTCTTGTCCGTTACCGATATTATGAACAATCATCCATCTTTTTCCATCGTTCGATTTTTTGTCAACTACAATACCAATATGAGTTTGATTATTGGATAAAAGCCAACAAACAATATCACCTGGTGTGTAATCTTTCTCGTTTTTTGAAATTATTTTTACATGTCCTTTTCGTTTGAAAAAAGTCATTAAGTTAGGTACTCTTCTGTGGTCGATATTGCTGTCTGTTTTGGTAAGTTTCCATTTTTGGGGATATTCAGAAAAATGTTTTTTCATATCCTCATGTACCTCTTTTTGTAAATCAATATTAACCATTCTATATGCTCTAATAATTACATCGGCACAAACGCCAATATTTGCAGGAACATCACCATTTGGATACGAAATGGAAAAATAAGCAGCATTATAAACCACTTTTTGTTGGGTAAGTTTTATTGCTGCATCAATCAAGTTTGAGGATTTTATTTGGCAGAAACCCACGGATGAAATCAAACCAATATTGTAGAATAATAATAGCAAATTGAACATATTTTTTTTAAAAAAGATGCCAAATGCTTACAAATCCATAAAACTTATATTGGTTTTATTTTCTCCATTTCATTGGCTATATATTGTTCGCTAGCGTTTCCTTTTTTCAATGCTTCAATAATATTTTTTCTATCATTTTCAGTTTTATTTTGGCTTAATTTAAACACATGATCAATTTGCGTAACCTCCATTTCAAATCCTACAATTGCTTTCATGTTGGCAGAAATGTATTCAGGTGTCATGTTTTTTACAACAGCTTCACTTTGTTCATTTTGTTCAAATTGATGTGTAAGTTGTGTAAGAATTGAATGTAATTCATCATCATTTGTAAATCTCATTATTCCCTTACAATGAACCGATTGATAATTCCATGTACTAGCTACATTTTTGGTTGTATACCAAGATGCACTAATGTATGCACTAGGTGATGTAAAAACAGCCAAAACATTAGGATTTTGTTCAAAAGCAATTGTATGATTTTGCTTACGCATAAAATGACCTTTAAAAAACAACTGATTATTTTTTTCAACAACTATAATTGGAACTTGAGCAACTACAGGCATTTGTTGCTCATCTACACCACAAATATGTATAAATGGATGGGCTTTTATAAATTCAATAACTGCTGCTTCTGTATTCGATTGAAATAGCGATGTTTTATACATAATCTGTAGTTAGTTTTAAAAAATGTGTAGTTTTCCTCATTTTATAAGCGGCAAATATCCGTGTAATCATTATTTTACATTTACCCTAAATCTGTTAATGATATGAGAAAAATTATCTTCTTTTTGTTGTGTTTTCCTATGGTTGTTCTTGCTCAAACAAAATCTATTTCACTCGAAGATATTTACAAAAAGCCTGTTTTTAGAGCCGATGTTGTACCAGGTTTTAATAGCATGAAAGATGGTAGATTTTATGTAGAATCTACTTCAAAAGGTATTATTCGTAAATCTTTTGCAACAGGAGAAACGGTTGATACTATTATTTTGGCAAATAATGTAAAAGATGCTACAGGAAAATTATTGCCATTATCTGATATTTCTTGGAGCGATGATGAACAAAAAATTTTAATTTTCTTGAATAGAGAAAGCATTTACAGAAGATCTTCTAAAGCATTGGTTTATGCTTATGATATCGTTACAAAAAAAGTAACTCAAATAAGCGTCAACAAAATTTTACATGCTACATTTTCTCCCGATGCAACCAAAGTGGCTTATGTGTTTGAAAACAATTTGTATTATAAGGTTTTGGCAACCAATGCTGTTGTACAAATAACAAAAGATGGTAAATGGAATCATGTAATTAATGGAAATTGCGATTGGGTGTATGAAGAAGAATTCGGCTTTAGTAAAGCGTTTCAGTGGAGTCCTAAAAGTACGCATATAGCCTACTATCGTTTTGATGAATCTAAAGTGCCAATGTTTAGCATGACGATATATGATAGCTTATACCCATCTCAATACACTTATAAATATCCAAAAGCAGGAGAGGCCAATTCTGAAATTCAAATTCATGTTTACAATTTGGCAACCAAACAAATAATTAAAGCCGATATTGGTAAAGAAAAAGATATTTATATTCCTCGTTTACAGTTCACCAAAAACAACAGCGAATTAGCTATTACTTGGATGAATAGATTGCAAAATCATTTGCGTCTTTTAATAGCTGATGTTAGCATTGGCAAAACCAAAGAAATTTATACCGAAAAAAGTGATACTTATGTAGATGTAGAAGCAGGTGATGTAGACTTTTTAGACAATGGAAAGCAGTATATTGTTACAAGCGAAAAAGATGGATTTAAACACTTGTATTTGCATCATTTAAATGGTGCCGCTGCAACACAAATAACCAAAGGAAATTTTGACGTAGTAAGTGTTGTTGGTATTGATGAAAGAAATCAAAAAATCTATTTTATTGCTGCTTATGAATCTGCTATTACAAAAGATTTTTGTTCTATTCAATTAGATGGAACAGGATTTAAAAAAATTAATACTCAAAAAGGAACTTATGGTGTGAGAATGAATACCGATTTTACATTCTGTTTAACTACTTTTTCTACAATTAATTCTGTTCCTACAATTGCTATTACAACTCCAGATTTAAAGGTAGTTCGTTTGTTAAAAGACAATCAAAAGCTAGCTGCAACAACACAAGATTATGGTTTTGCAAAAGCAGAATTTATTCAAGTGCCTACCTCAAAAGGCGATGTTTTAAATGGTTGGATGTTAAAGCCTTCAAACTTTGATGTTAACAAAAAATATCCAGTTTTATTCTGCAATTATGGTGGTCCAGGTAGTCAGCAAGTAGCAGATAGATGGGGTGCTGTAAGTGCATGGCATCAATTATTAGCTCAAAAAGGATACATTATTGTAAGTGTTGATAATACAGGCACAGGTTTTCGTGGAGCTAATTTTAAAAAGAAAACCTATTTGCAGTTGGGTAAATTTGAAATTGAAGATCAAATAGAAGCTGCAAAATACATTGGTAATATGCCTTTTGTTGATGCAAAAAGAATTGGTCATTGGGGTTGGAGTTTTGGCGGTTTTATGAGTAGCCTTGCTATTACAAAAGGTGCAGATGTATTTAAGGCTGCTATTGCTGTTGCACCTGTTACAAGTTGGAGGTTTTACGATAATATTTATACAGAAAGATATATGGGCTTGCCAAAAGATAACAAAATGGGTTATGATGATAATGCACCTATGAATTTTGTAGATAAAATAAAAGGTAAATTTTTAATCATTCATGGAACGGCAGATGATAATGTGCATTTTCAAAATGCAGTGATGATGGTTGATGCCATGATTCAAAAAAATATCGAATTTGAAAGTGTTTATTATCCTAACAAAAATCATGGAATCAGCGGTGGAAATACGAGTTTACACATTTACAATAAGATGACTCAATTTATACTTTCAAATCTTTAAAAGTGATTGGTTGAATAAATGAATATTAAGAGCTTGTATCTAATTTCTATCATGTATATCTAACTTTTCTACCGTTTTGTTGTTATAACTTAAAATATAAAATGAAGCATAAAATAATTGTAGCAGTTACAGGAGCAAGCGGAGCTATTTATGCAAAAGTTTTGTTCGATAAATTATTGCTAACAACAAATCAATGGACAGATGTTGGAGTTGTAATGAGTAAGAATGCTAAAGAAGTGTGGGAAACAGAATTAGACACAAACAGTTATACAAGTTATCCATTTACTTTCTTCGAAAAATACGATTTCTCTGCACCCTTTGCCTCAGGGTCTGCTAAATTTAATACCATGATTGTTGCACCATGTAGTATGGGAACATTGGGTAGAATAGCAAGTGGTGTTAGTGATGATTTGGTAACAAGAGCTGCTGATGTAATTTTAAAAGAACGTAGGAAACTAATTTTAATGGTGAGAGATACACCTTATAATTTAATTCATATTAAAAACATGGAAATTGTAACCTTAGCAGGTGGTATTATTTGCCCTGCTACACCTTCATTTTACAGTAAACCTCAATCATTAGAAGAAGTAGCAGCTACAGTTGTAGATAGGGTTTTAGATTTAGCAGGAATTGAAATAAACACATATCGTTGGAATTCAAGATAGGTTGTTGTTTATTTCTTTTTTACATACAATTGTTCATACAAGTCAATCCACTCTTTTACAGTCATTTTTTTCATTAATTCACCAATTAAACCAAAAGGAATTTCTGTAACTTTTTTAAAGCGTATACAACTTTTTCCCATATCTAATTTTTGTTTAGAATGTTTTGGAAATTCTTGCACAAACCAATCTAATAATTCGGGTTTGCTATAAATACCCATGTGGTACAAAGCAATGAAATTTTTTTGTGAAGCAATGCTAATAAACGGCAGTGGTAATTCTGGAGAACAGTGATATCCTTTTGGATAAATGGCATGAGGTACTACATATCCTATCATCCCATAACTCATTTGTTCTTCTAAACCTTTTGGTAAATTCGAAAGAATTGTGTTTCTCAGTTTTTCGAATGCTGCTTTTTTTTCAACAGGAATCTCATTTATATATGTTAGAACATTTTGGTCAGAAGATTGCATTTTTTTTAATTTAATTACAAGGTAATTTAATTTTAAAATAGATAATCATTTTAGTTGAATTTTTTACGCCATCATGTTGTCTTTTTTCATTTTTATGTATTGAATTTCTGCTCATTTTTAGTGTCTAATCAAGTATAAATGTAAATTTTACGATTTTTTTTAATTTTTTCGATAAAAATTAAAAATTCGAGATGCTTATTCTCTTCTGATTTATAATTATAGTAAAACATTTATTAATTAGTAATTATTTGAAAAACAATTTATTGTATTTATTTTTTTAAAATTTAGTTTATATTTTTATTTTATATGGGTTGTAGTTTTTTGTGAAATAAATAATAGTAAATTAGATGAGTTGTACATTAATTCAATCATTTGAATTAATATTGTAAATATAAAAATTGTCATCATGAAAAAAATGTACACTCTCGTTGCACTTACTTTTTTAATTGCAACTTCTAACGCACAAAGTTTTACTCAAATTTGGCGAAAAACAGCTCAGGCTGGTGCCAGTGATTTAGCTTGGTTTAACAATACAAGTGCATCAGTTAGGTCGTTAACTTATAATCCAGTTACAAACAAATTATATGTTGCTTTAACTAGTGGAACAGCAACTGGTGATAGCATTTTTATTATTAATTCTGCAACGGGTGTTGTTGAAGGAACCCTCAGACGAGATGGTCTTGGAATTGGAAGTGAACCATTTAAAAATTTAAGGGTAAGAGCTAGTGACGATGGAGCAATTTATTCAAGTTCATTATCTGTAGTTGATGCAAGTAACTCAAGTATTCAACGATGCAAAGTTTATCGTTGGGCCAGCCATGCAGACACTGCTACTTTAGCTTGTTCTTTCACTACTACAGAGCGTTGTGGCGATGCTTTAGGTATAAGTGGTACAGGTGTAGATACAAAAATATATGTAGCTGGTATTAACTATGCTAGAGATAATGGTGTGATTGATTCTACAGCACAAAAAATATACATACTAACAACTACAAATGGTGTCAATTTCACTAAAACAGATTCTATTAGATTAATTTCAACTAAAACTGTTGGTGCAAATCCTTGGATACGTTCTTTAGATCCAATTGGATCAAATATTACAGATGGTTTTTGGGTAAATAATATTGGTCGTAGCGTAAGTCGTCTAGCTGTAGTGGGTTCAGCTGGTGCATATACTGCAAGTGTTGATTTAGCAATAGTTTCTGGAAATGGAAATAATCAGGCTAGCAGTGCTTATGCTAGTGTAAAATATTTGCAAACACCAGGTAATAAAAAATACATTGCAATGGCAGGTGCATGGTTTAGCGGCATCACAGCAACTACAAATACGGGTGTAGTGATGAGAATGATGGATGTAACAGACGAGGTTAATAATTTGAAAACCGTAGGTACCGATACATTAAGAGGTGTAAATAATACGGATACTCTTTTAAAATATAGTACAAACACTACTACTTATGGTGATGTAGCTTTCAAAAACAATGGTGACGGTAGTTATGATGTGTTTTATTTATCTACAAACAACGGATTTGCTTGCACTAGAAGTGCAACAACATTACCAGTTAGCCTAAATAAGTTTGCTGCAAAATTGGCAAATAGCAATATAGTATTAGCATGGGAAACTTCAAATGAAATAAACAATGCAGGTTTTGAAATTCAAAAATCAGTAAATGGTGTCAACTTTTCTAAAATAGGATTTGTTGCTGCTAAATCAAATGCTGCTAACAAATATGAATTTACAGATGCTAATGGTGGAAACACAAAATCTTCTACAGTTTATTATCGCCTTAAACAATTAGATAAAGATGGTCAGTTTGCTTATAGCAAGGTAGAAGTTGTTAATTTGCCATTACTACAACAATTCGCTGTATCAACTATTGAAAATCCAGTTAAAAATGAAATTAAGTTGGTTGTAAGTTCTACTAAAGAATCAAATATTACTTTGTCAGTAAAAAACAGTATTGGTCAAATATTTGATACAAAAAAATATTCTGTTAGGCAAGGTAATAACACCATTGTTCTTCCATCAACTCAATTAAATAGTGGAATTTATTATATTACAATTTCTAATGGAGAATTTAACCAAACTATAAATGTTGTAAAAAATTAGTTTCAATAAAATAAATAGTTTTAAGGCAGCTTAGTAAATCTTCTAAGCTGCTTTTTTTATACTACAAATGCCCTTCTGAAATAATTCTTTGATAAATGATACTTATTAAATCTTTACAATATTTAATAAGAACATTTATCTTAGATTTAAAGCAATTATCATTAAAATGATATTCCTTTTTGGTTAGTATTTTTTCAGAATTAGCGTTATAGTTTAAATTTTTTTCTAGCTTCAGTAATTATTCTTCAATAAAATCAAAAAAATCTCCTCATTGTTTTGTAATTTCACAATCTTAAATTGAAAAAAAGTGTAGTTAATGTTATTCGTTTTCGATATAAAAAGTTAACTACGCCGATAATAAGTTACTTTTGCGGCAAATTTTAATTATACATGATGACTTTTGAAGAGTTGGGTTTAGATGCAAGATTAGTGCAGGCTACCACAGAGTTGGGGTATGTGAACCCAACACAAATACAAGAAAAAGCAATTCCAGTATTGCTTTCAGGAACTAAAGATTTTATAGGTTTGGCTCAAACAGGCACAGGTAAAACTGCTGCTTTCGGATTACCGCTATTAAACGTAATTAATGCAGACGACAAATTTCCGCAAGCATTAGTAGTATGTCCTACAAGAGAACTTTGTTTACAAATTGTAAACGAAATTGAATTATTTAAAAAACACATGAAAGGCATTTCGGTTGTTGCCGTTTATGGTGGAGCAAGTATCGGTTTACAAATCAGAGACCTAAAGAGAGGTGTGCAAATAGTAGTAGCTACACCAGGTAGATTAATAGATTTAATTGAGCGTAAAGCCATTAACCTAGAACAAATAAAATATGTGGTTTTAGATGAAGCCGATGAAATGTTAAACATGGGCTTTAAAGATGATATTGAATTTATTTTACAAAACACTCCCAAAAGAGAAAGCACTTGGTTGTTTAGTGCAACTATGCCTCCAGAAATTAGAAGGGTAAGTAAAAAATACATGAACGAACCCTTTGAAGTTACTGTAGGTAAGGTAAATAGCGGCAATAAAAGTATTGATCACCAGTATTACGTAACACAAGCACAACATAGATACGAAACATTAAAAAGATTAATCGATTTTAATCCAGGTATCTATGGTATTATATTTACTAGAACAAAGGTTGATGCACAAGATATTGCAGAAAAATTAACAAGAGAAGGATACGATATTGATGCTTTACATGGAGATTTAACCCAAGCTCAAAGAGATAAAGTAATGGGAGAATTTAGAGATAAATCACTTCAATTATTAATCGCTACAGATGTTGCTGCAAGAGGTATCGATGTACAAGGCATCACTCACGTAATTAATTACGAATTGCCTGATGATACAGAAGTGTACACACACCGTAGTGGAAGAACAGGGCGTGCAGGCAACACAGGTATTTGTATGAGCATTGTGCATGCAAGAGAATTGTACAAACTAAAAACAATCGAACGTTTAATTCAAGCACCATTCAATAAGGCCGAAATACCAACAGGTAAAGATGTTTGTAGAAAACAGTTTTATGCTGTTATGGATAAATTGTTGCAAACAGATATTAGCCATGGCGATTATGAAACGTATATGCCAATGTTGCAAGAAAAATTTGCAGATGTAAGCAAAGAAGAGATTTTAAAAAGAATGGCAGCGTTAGAATTTGATAGATTTTTGAAATACTACGAAAACGCTGAAGATTTAAACATCAGAGAACAAGGTGGTCGTCAACAACGTTCAAGAGAATACAATAACGATAGAGGTGGAAATCAAGATCATAGAGGTGGAAGAGATAGAGAAAGAAGAGATTTTGGAAGAAATGAAGGTGGAAGAGGTCGTAACGAAAATGGAGATTTTGCTCGTTTGTTTGTAAATCTCGGCACAAAAGATGGTTTTTACAAAGCAAGCTTTTTACAGTTTATACTAGATATGAGCGATTTGAAAAAAGATGTTTTAGGCAGAATTGATATGAAAGATATGAACAGTTGGGTAGAAGTAGATAAAAGTGTAGCTAGCCAAATGATTCGTTCTTTAGATGGAAAAAATTATAAAGGAAGAAGAATTAGAATGAACGATGCAAATAGTAGATAATAAACTGTTTGCAGTCGTATAACAATCACATCCTGTAATGCTCTAGACCACAAGGTGTCGTCTTTACAAGGAACAAAACAACAGAAATGGAAGCAACAATTGCAGCCCCAACAATGAAAGAGGTTACACAAGCCGCTTGGAACAAACGCCCATTAATTATTAGTGGTCCATGTAGTGCAGAAACAGAAGAACAAGTAATGGCTACAGCCACAGGTTTAGCCGCTACAGGTAAAGTAGATGTATTACGTGCAGGAATTTGGAAGCCACGTACTCGTCCTGGAAGTTTCGAAGGTATTGGTACTAAAGGTTTACCATGGTTACAAGCTGCTAAAAAAGCAACGGGTTTGCCAGTAGCTGTAGAAGTAGCCACAGCAAAACAAGTAGAAGATGCATTACATTTCGATGTAGATATTCTTTGGTTAGGTGCTCGTACAACTGTTAACCCATTCAGCGTTCAAGAAATTGCAGATGCTTTACGTGGTGTTGATGTGCCCGTTTTAATTAAGAATCCATTAAATCCAGATTTAGAATTATGGTTAGGTGCTGTAGAACGTGTTGCAAAAGCAGGCATTCAGCAAATTGGTTTAATTCATCGTGGATTTAGTAGTTACGGAAACACAGAATACAGAAATGCTCCTATGTGGCATTTAGCTATTGAAATGAAGCGTCGTAATCCTCAATTAATGATGATTAACGACCCTTCTCATATTTGTGGTCGTAGAGATACTTTAATGGATGTTGCTCAAAAAGCAATCGATTTAGATTTTGATGGTTTAATTATCGAAAGCCACGTTAATCCAGACGAAGCTTGGAGCGATGCTAAACAACAAGTTACGCCAACTCGTTTAGGTGAAATGATTAGTAGTATTAAATGGCGTACAGAAGATGTAAATTCAGAAGAATTACATGCCAATCTAGAAAAATTGCGTCAACAAATCAACCAGTTAGACGATGAGTTAATGCAAATTTTAAGTGCTCGTATTAAAGTGGCAGAAAAAATTGGTCAATACAAAAAAGACAATAACATTACCATTTTACAAACCAATCGTTGGAACGAAATTTTGGAAAGAGCTTATTCAAAAGGCGAAAAATTAGGTTTAAGCAAAGAGTTTGTAACCAAATATTTTGATGCAGTACACATGGAAAGTATCAATCATCAGAATAAAATTATGAATTCATAATTTCAAATCCTTGAAGGTTTTTAAAAACCTTCAAGGATTTTCTTTTTTTCTATTTAGGTAACCAACGTTCTGTTTTTCAATTCAGCATCGTTGCGTCGCACACTTGTACGTCTAGCACATTTATCGGCTCAATCAATCAGTCGTACAGTTTCTCATTTTTCAGTCTTCTTTGTTACTTTGAGTGAAACAAACCATGAAAAAGCAAACTTTTCAATTTACAACGGCATCAGTAGATTACTATTTCAACGCTTCTATCAAGCAATTAAAAGAAATAGTAAATCCAATACATGCAATTATTGTTACCGATGAAAACATCCATAAACTTCATGCGGCTAAATTCAAAAGTTTTAAAACCATAGTCATTCCTGCAGGAGAAAAGTACAAAAATCAAGCAACTATAGATTCCATCATTCATCAATTAATTTCTTTACAAGCCGATAGAAAAACTACTTTAATTGGAATTGGTGGTGGCGTTATTACTGATATTACCGGTTATACGGCAAGCGTTTATATGCGTGGAATTGCTTTTGGTTTTGTACCCACTACACTATTAGCAATGGTAGATGCAAGTATTGGAGGAAAAAATGGGATAGATGTTGGTGTATATAAAAACATGGTTGGTATTATTCGCCAGCCCAAATTTTTGTTGTACGATGTAAGTTTATTAAAAACTTTACCAATAGCAGATTGGAGTAATGGCTTTGCTGAAATTATTAAACATGCTTGTATAAAAGATGCAGCCATGTTTAAGTTATTGAAAGAAAATACTTTAGCTAAGTTTCAAAAAAACAAAGAACTGCTAGCCAAATTAGTAGAACGGAATGCCAAACTGAAAACCAAAGTTGTTCAAAACGATGAGTTTGAACATGGTGATAGAAAGTTATTAAATTATGGTCATACATTAGGTCATGCTTTAGAAAATCAATACGAATTGTATCATGGTCAGGCAGTAGCAATTGGTATGGTTTACGCAGGTATTATTTCTAAACAGCTTTTAAAGTTTAAACAAACAGAAGCAATAGTAGAAGTAATAGCAAAATATGGTTTACCAACCCAAATGGAGTTTGATAAAACCAAGGCTTTAGAGATGTTGAAAATGGATAAGAAAAGAGAAAAATTTACTATTAATTATATTCTGTTAGAGAAAATTGGTAAAGCTGTAATTAAACAATTGCCATTAACTGAAATAGAACAAATCATTCAATCATTTTAATCATTTTATCAGTGATTGCAACCATACAACCATCAACATTAACTGGAAATATTACAGCACCTGCATCTAAAAGCTCTATGCAAAGAGCTTGTGCAGCTGCTTTGTTACATATTGGTAAAACCATTATTCAAAATCCTGGTACTTCAAACGACGACCAAGCTGCCATCAAAATGATTCAAGACTTAGGAGCTACTGTTGAATTTTTGAATGATACAATGGTCGTACATTCAACCGGAATTAAACCAGTAGCGAGTGGTGTAAATTGCGGCGAAAGTGGATTAGGAATTCGAATGTTTACCCCAATTGCTGCCTTATCAAGTGAACAAATCACCATTAATGGTAAAGGAAGTTTGCTGACAAGACCAATGGATTTTTTCGATGAAGTTTTGCCACAAGTTGGTGTAAAAATTTCTTCTAACAATGGTAAATTACCATTGCAAATTCATGGTCCACTACAACCTCAAAACATTACTGTAGACGGCAGTTTAAGTTCTCAGTTTTTAACGGGTTTATTGTTTGCTTTTGCTGCATCTACAACAGAAGATGTAACGATACAAGTAACTGACTTAAAAAGTAAACCGTATATCGATTTATCTTTAAAGGTTTTACAAGATTTTGGTTACAGAATTACCAATAACAATTACGAAAGTTTTGTTATTCACCCATTTACCTCAACTGTAGACAATATAAACTATACTGTTGAAGGCGATTGGAGTGGTGCTTCATTTTTGCTTGTAGCAGGTGCTATTGCTGGTAACATTACTGTAAAAGGATTAGATGTATTTTCTACTCAAGCAGATAAAAAAATACTAGAGGCTTTGCAAGATTCTGGTTGTCGTTTATCTATTCAAGATCATCAAATAGAAGTAGGTTCTGCACCATTAAAAGCCTTTCATTTTGATGCAACTGATTGTCCAGATTTATTTCCACCTTTAGTTGCTTTAGCTGCTTATTGTGAAGGAAAAACAGTAATAGAAGGCGTAAGTCGCTTAGCTCACAAGGAAAGTGATAGAGGTATTACTCTTCAAGAAGAATTTGGTAAATTGGGATTGGAAATTGTTTTGCAAGATGATTTAATGATTATTCATGGAGGGAAAGGATTAAATGGAGCAAAAGTTCACTCTAGACACGACCATCGTATAGCTATGGCATGTGCAACTGCAGGTTTAAGGACAAATGGTAATGTAATTATTGATGAAGCAGAAGCCATCAATAAATCTTATCCAGATTTTTATAAGCATATTGAAAAATTAGGGGCTAAGGTGTCAGTGTTGTAATAATTGGTAAATTTGACAAAACACTTTATTATGTCAGTAGAAATATTGGAAAATGAAATAGTGGTAAGAATACCCAAATCGCAATACAATAGTGATGTTCAAAAATTAATTGATGCCATTGAAGCACCTAAAAAAGAGTCCGCTTTTTTCTCAGACGTAGAAGAAGGTTCTGAATTGGAAGCTTTGTTATTGGAAGTGAAAAAGGAAAGGCGTTCCTATACAAATGAGTTTTTAAAACAGGCAGGAATTGAACAAAAATGAAAATAGTTTTAGATACAAATATCTTGTTCAGTATATTGATAAAACCAACTGGAAAAACCTATCAGTTATTTGAAGCGTTATCTATTAAATATTCTCTTTTTATTGGTGCAAGAACCTTAATAGAACTGCTAGAACATCATCAAAAAATATTGAGACTTTCTAGGCTACCAGAACTAGAACTTTTAGCCTTAAAGCAATCCTTGCTAAGTAGGTTGCAAATAATTTATGAAAGTTCGTTATCCTCAACAGTAGTTAATCTTGCATTCAATTTAGTACATGATATAGATGTTGACGATGTAGCTCTTATTGCTAGCACCATTCATTTAGATGCTATTTTATGGTCAAGCGATAAACCTTTGAAAGATGGATTAATTGCAAAAGGATTTACTAAAGTGTATGATTCTGCTGCTATTCAAACTTTATTATGATGATTTAATGAAGTGTTTTTATTCGTCATTTAATCATTTAAATCAACACAATCACAATTAATGAATTCATTTGGACGCATATTTAGAGTAAGCATTTTCGGCGAAAGCCATGGGGAAAGTGTTGGTATTAATATTGATGGTTGCCCTGCTGGTTTACATTTATCAGCCGAAGATTTATTGCCAGATTTAGAGCGTAGAAAAGGTGGAAAAGGAAAAGGAACCACACCAAGACAAGAAGCGGATTACCCTTTTTTTAAAAGTGGCGTATTCAACGGTAAAACCACTGGTTTTCCCATTACTATTTTATTTGAAAACAACAATACTCGTAGCGAAGATTATCAAAAACAAAGAAGCTTTCCAAGACCTGGTCATGCAGATTTTACGGCACATGAAAAATTTGGTGGTCATGAAGATTTTAGAGGTGGTGGGCATTTTAGTGCAAGACTTACAACTGGTTTAGTAGCTGCAGGTGCTATTGCTAAAAAACTATTACAAAAAATTTCAATTACTGCAACCTTAACAGAAGTGGGTGGTGTAAAAGATGTTGAACAAGGCTTACAAAAAGCTATCGATGCTAAAGATTCTGTAGGTGGTATTGTAGAGTGTGTGGTAAAAGGATTACCAATTGGTTTGGGTGAACCATATTTCGACTCTTTAGAATCTACATTGGCACACATGATGTTTGCTATTCCTGCAGTAAAAGGAATTGAATTTGGTAGTGGCTTTGCAGCAGCAGCTATGTTTGGAACTGAACATAACGATGTAATTGAAAATATGACTGGTAAAACTACAACAAACCATGCTGGTGGAATTGTGGGCGGAATTAGCAATGGCAACGATTTGGTTTTTCGATTGGCCATAAAACCAACATCATCTACGCCAAAAGTGCAACATAGCCTTAATTGGGAAACTGGAGTTATGGAAGATTTTTCAATTAAAGGTCGTCATGATTTGTGTGTAGCTTTAAGAGCTCCAGTAATTGTTGAAGCGTGTACAGCTATTGTTTTAGTGGATAATATGATGTTAGAAAATCGAATTCCTAGAGTGTTGCCTGCTGGATTTAATCAAGAAACAATTTATCATATTACTTCATCAGAAGCTTGGGAAATTGCAAAAGAAAAAGGATTTTACGAAGCAAGTTCGCTTGTAGATGAAGGTTTTATACACTGTAGCACTGCAGATCAGGTGAAAGATACATTGCAACGTTTTTTTCTTGGTCAAACGAATCTGGTAAAATTGGTTATTGAGCCAAGTAAACTTCAGCATCCATTAAAATACGAAATTGCTCCTTCACTCAATATCGCATTTCCGCATGTTTATGGAGTAATTAATTTAGAAGCAGTTACACAAGTGTTACCAATAATAACGTACGAATAAATTTCAGTTATGCATTCATTTATTATAAACGCATCTATTCAAATTATTCCAGTTGTAACCGACAAACATCCTTATGAGTGGGTTGATGAAGCCATAGCGGTTATACAACAGTCTGCCAACATCAAGTACGAAGTAGGACCATTTGCCACCGTTATTGAGGGTAAATATGATGATGTAATGCTTGTAATTCATAAAGTGAACGAATATTTATTTAGCCGTGGTTGCAGTGAATGGATTACCAACTGTCAAATTCAAATCCGTAGTAATCAACATATAACTGGAAAAGAAAAGACGGAAAAATTTTTATAAAGGTTATACCCTCTAAAAGCAGACAAAAATCAATGTCTGGTTTTTTAAAATTAAATATGCAATCGATTGCTATTTTACGTATACAAACCCTACTTTTGTTCTAGTAGAAAATTTAAAACAAATATTAAATGTCTAACGTTATTGCTTCTCCTTCAACAATACAGCTTCCTCCAGTCATTTTTGGCACAAGTGGTTTGGGTAATATTTATGAGGCCGTTCCTTATGAAACAAAGTTGGCAATTGTAAAAGCTTGCGTTGAAAATTCGCCAGGAATTCCTGTTTTTGATAGTGCAGGAAAGTATGGAGCAGGTTTGGCATTAGAAGTTTTAGGCAAATGCTTGTCAGACTTAAATGTAGATCCGGATAAAGTACTCATTAGCAATAAACTTGCTTGGTATCAAGTGCCTTTAACAACACCTGAACCAACTTTTGAGAAAGGAGTTTGGGTTGATTTAAAAAATGATGCTGTTCAAAAAATTAGTTATGAAGGTATTTTAGAATGTTTTGAGCAAGGAAATAATTTATTGGGAAAATATTATTCTCAAATGGCATCTGTACATGATCCTGATGAATATTTAGCTGCTGCTACCGATGCTGTTGATGAGCAAAAAAGATACAATGATATTTTAGATGCATACAAAGCATTAAATGAATTGAAGCAAGCTGGCAAAGTAAAATCGATAGGTGTTGGGGCTAAAAATTGGCGTTCAATTGAAAGAATATCTAAAGACGTGCATTTAGATTGGGTAATGTTTGCTAACAGTTTAACCATCCATTCACATCCAAAACCATTGTTAGATTTTGTTGCTGAACTAAATAATCAAGGTACCACAATTATAAATTCTGCTGTGTTTAATGGAGGATTTTTGGTAGGTAAAGATTATTACAATTATGCATTGGTAGATAAAAACACAGCAAGTGGTATGGCTTTATATCAATGGAGATCTGATTTTTATGAATTGTGTAAAACATTTAATTTACTTCCTGCTGAAGTTTGTGTGTATTTTGGTTTACATGCAAAAGGTGTACAAAGTATTGCCATGAGTACTTCTGTTGCTCAAAAGGTAAAAAGCAATATTGAATTGGCGAATAAAAAAATTCCATCTGAATTTTGGCAAGCAATGCATGATAAGCAACTTTTGGACATATCTTTAATTGATTTCTAAATTAAAGATGTAATCAAAAATTGTTCATGAAAAAGTATATCAAATTAATATCGCTTTCATTTTTATCGTTGGTAATGTTAGCTTTTGGTAAATCTCAAAAAAAGAAACGAGTAGTATTTTTTGGTGATTCAATAACACAAGCAGGAGCAAGGCCTGGCGGATATATTGTTAAATTAGATAGTTTACTGCAACAAAAAGGGATTACCAATTACGATTTGGTAGGAGCTGGAGTTAGCGGAAACAAAGTGTACGATTTGTATTTACGTTTGGAAACCGATGTTCTAGAAAAACAACCAGATGTTGTAGTAATCTATGTAGGAATTAATGATGTTTGGCATAAAGCCACGAGTGGAACAGGAACTGATGCTGATAAATTTGAAAAATTTTACAAAGCCATCATTAAAAAGCTAACCGATAAAAATATTAAAGTTATCGTTTGCACACCAACAACAATTGGTGAACGATACGATAATTCTAATCAACAAGATGGCGATTTGAATAGATATAGTTTTCTGATTAAGAATATTGCTAAAGAAGCGTCTTTACCAGTTTGTGATTTAAGGGAAATTTTTTTAAGCTATTTGAAGCAAAATAATACGGCAAATGCCGAAAAAGGAATACTTACAACAGATAGAGTTCATCTAAATGCTGCTGGAAATTTACTAGTTGCACAGTCTATTTTAAATGTGATTGAGCAGGTGCAATAAAAAGTGTTTTTATATACTTATAGCCATATATTTATGCTACAATTCAATTAAACTTAGTATTATGAAGGCTCTAGTATGTAACACACCTCACCAATTAAATTACATTGAAGTAGACTATCCACAACGAAAAAGTGGAGAAACATTATTGAAAATTGAACGAATTGGTATTTGTGGAACAGATTTACATGCCTTTGAAGGAACCCAACCATTTTTTAATTATCCTAGAATTTTAGGTCACGAATTAGCAGCTATTATTGTTGAAACAGATGCAGCTGGATTTTCTGTAGGTGAAAAAGTAACCTTTATTCCTTACTTTAATTGTGGTGTTTGTATTGCTTGTAGAATGAATAAACCCAATTGTTGTACTACTATCAATGTTTGTGGTGTACATGTTGATGGTGGAATGAGAGAATACATAACAGTACCTGATTACAGTTTAATTCATGGTGGTGAGTTGAGTTTTGATGAATTAGCATTGGTAGAGCCACTTGCTATTGGTGCACATGGTGTAAAAAGAGCGAATGTTGAACCCAACGAATTTGTTTTAGTAGTAGGTGCTGGGCCAATTGGATTAGGAACAATGGAGTTTGCTAGAATTGCAGGAGGAAAGGTGATTGCTATGGATATTAACGATGATCGTTTGCAATTTTGTAAAGATAAACTGCAAGTAACT
Source organism: Chitinophagaceae bacterium (assembly GCA_051861445.1). GTDB lineage: Bacteria > Bacteroidota > Bacteroidia > Chitinophagales > Chitinophagaceae > Parasediminibacterium. Next base: position 22,685 of record JBHYCS010000027.1, read on the forward strand.
GATACTGTAAATCCATTAACTGAGAATGTTTTAGAAAAATTAGCGGCAATTACCAATAGTGATATGCCTACCGTAATTATTGATGCCACAGGAAGTTTAAAAGCTATAAACAATGCCTTTCAATATTTAGCTCATGGAGGCAGATATGTTTTGGTTGGTTTGCAAAAAGGTGATATTAGCTTTAATCATCCAGAATTTCATAAACGAGAAAGTACTTTAATGAGTAGCAGAAATGCTACAAGAGCCGATTTTGAACATGTTATTGCTTCTATGAAACAAAAGCTTGTAAATCCTACAACTTACATAACACATAGAGTTCATTTTAATGAAGTGAAGGATAATTTTGAAACATGGTTAAATCCTGCAAATGGAGTAATTAAGGCTATGATTTCTTTATAGATTCTACAATTTCAAAGAAATAAAAAAACCGTCTTTCTGCGAAAAAAGACGGTTTTTTATTATTTATTATACAATTATTAATTTAGTTTAACTACCACAAGCTTCACAAGCTTCAGGATTGTCAAGTGAACAGCTAATTTGAGCTACTTGTTCATCTTTTGTTTGATTTAATACAGACGCATCCACTGTAAACTTAATGGCATCTGCAGCAGCTTTTGTTCTTAAGTAGTACATACCTGTTTTTAATCCTTTTTTCCATGTATAAAAATGCATGGAAGAAAGTTTTGCAAAATTTGGTTGTTCTACAAATAAATTCAACGATTGAGATTGACAAATAAATGCACCTCTATCTGCTGCCATATCTATTACATTGCGTTGCTTAATTTCCCAAACTGTTTTGTATATTTCTTTTAATTCTGCTGGAATTTCTTCAATGTTTTGAACCGAACCATTTGCCGCAATAATTCTTTGCTTCATGTTATCGTTCCAAATGCCCAAGTTCACAAGATCTTTCAACAAATGTTTGTTTACAACTGCAAATTCACCACTTAAAACTCTTCTATTATAGATGTTAGATGTGTAAGGTTCAAAACATTCATTATTCCCTAAAATTTGAGAAGTTGATGCTGTTGGCATTGGTGCTAATAATAAAGAGTTTCTTACACCAAATTCTTTTATGCTGCTTCTTAATTCTTCCCAATTGTAACGATCGCTTGGTTGAACATTCCACATATCAAATTGAAAAATACCTTCACTTAATGGAGAACCTTTAAAAGTAGTATAAGCTCCTACCTCTTTAGCTATTTCGTTTGAAGCAACCAACGCACCATAATAGATAGTTTCAAAAATGTTTTTATTTAGCATTTTTGCCATGTCACTTTCAAATGGCAATCCTAACAACATAAATACATCTGCCAAACCTTGAACACCAAGACCAATTGGTCTATGACGGAAGTTACTAGTTTTTGTTTCTTCAATAGGATAATAGTTGTTATCAATAACCTTATTTAAGTTTCTTGTAACAATTTTAGTAACCTCAAGTAATTTTTCAAAATTGAAAACTTTTCCTTCAACAAATCTTGGCAGCGATAAAGAAGCTAAATTACAAACTGCTGTTTCTTTTTCGTCGCTATATTCAATGATTTCAGTACATAAATTGCTACAACGAATAGTGCCTAAATTTTTCTGATTACTTTTAGCGTTTGCAGCGTCTTTGTATAAAATATATGGCGTTCCTGTTTCTATCTGAGATTCAAGAATTGCATTCCACAAATCTCTTGCAGGAATGGTTTTTCTTGCTTTTCCATCAGCTTCATATTGTTCGTATAATTTTTCAAATTCTTCGCCATGTGTAGTGTGTAAATTTTGTGCCTCATTTGGGCAGAATAAACTCCAAACACCATCGGTTTCTACACGTTTCATAAATAAATCAGGAATCCACAATGCCAAGAATAAATCTCTAGCTCTTAACTCTTCTTTACCATGATTTTTTCTCAATTCTAAAAATTCAAATACATCGGCATGCCAAGGTTCTAAATACACAGAAAAAGCACCTTTACGTTTTCCGCCACCTTGGTCTACATAACGAGCTGTATCGTTAAATACACGTAACATTGGAATAATGCCATTACTTGTTCCGTTTGTACCTTTAATATAGCTTCCTGTTGCTCTAACGTTGTGAATGTTTAAACCAATTCCACCTGCTGATTGTGAAATCATTGCACAATCTTTCAATGTGTCATAAATTCCTGAAATACTATCGTCCTTCATGCTTAATAAAAAGCAACTACTCATCTGTGGCTTTGGAGTTCCTGCATTAAATAACGTTGGAGTTGCATGAATAAACCATTTTTCACTCATTAAATTGTAGGTTTCAATGGCAGCTTCAATATCATGTTTATGAATACCTAATGCTACACGCATGAATAGATGTTGAGGACGTTCAACAATTTTTCCATGAACCTTTAATAAATACGATTTTTCTAGTGTTTTAAAGCCGAAAAAGTCGAAATGATAATCTCTTTCGTAAATAATTGATGCATCTAATACATCGGCATTTTCTTGAATAATTGCATAAATGTCGTCTGCTATTAATGGGGCTGCCTCTCCAGTTTTTTTATCTATATAATTGTATAAAATGCTGGCGGTTTCTGAAAAAGATTTAATTGTGTTTTTGTGTAAATTACTTACAGCTATACGAGCCGCTAACACTGCAAAATCCGGATGTTTTGTAGTAAAAGATGCAGCTGTTTCAGCGGCTAAATTATCTAATTCTGTGGTGGTAACATTATTGTAAATACCAGCAATTACTTTCTTAGCAATTTCAATAATAGCATCAGATTTCAAATTAAGTCCATAACTTAATTTCATTACTCTCGATGTAATTTTATCGAAATGTACTGCCTCTTTCTTCCCGTTTCTTTTAATTACTTGCATAGTTCAGTGATCATTAAAAATGTAAAATATTTTTGGTTTGATTTATAAGTTGGTTCAATACTAAAAATCTTCATCAATAGAGAATACTTTAGAATTTGTTTCATTCATTACACCTGCTTTTTGATATTCACCCACTCTTTTTTCAAAGAAGTTTGTTTTTCCTTGTAAAGAAATGAGTTCCATAAAATCAAAAGGATTGGTTGCATTATAAATTTTATTACATCCCAATGCTACCAATAATCTGTCTGCAACAAATTCTATGTATTGGCACATTAAATCTGCATTCATACCAATTAAGCGAACAGGCAAAGCACTGCTTACAAATTCTTTTTCAATTTCTACTGCATCTTTAATAATGGCGGTAACTACATCAATGGGTAACTTGTTTTGTAAATGATTGGTGTACAGTAAACAAGCAAAATCGCAATGAAGACCTTCATCTCTACTAATCAATTCGTTTGCAAACGCCAAACCTGGCATTAAACCTCTTTTCTTTAACCAATAAATGGAGCAAAAGCTACCGCTGAAGAAAATACCTTCAACAGCTGCAAAAGCAACCAATCTTTCAGCAAACGATCCTTTATCAATCCAACGTAAAGCCCATTCTGCTTTTTTCTTTACACAGTCTACTGTTTCAATAGCTCTAAGCAATCTGTCTTTTTCAACAGCATCTTTAATATAGGTATCTATTAGTAATGAATATGCTTCACTATGAATATTTTCAATCATTACCTGAAAACCATACATGCATCTAGCTTCAGGATATTGTACTTCTTGTAAAAAGTTAACAGCAAGGTTTTCATTAACAATGCCGTCACTAGCAGCAAAAAATGCAAGCACATGTTTTATAAAATAGCGTTCATCTTCTGTAAGTTTCCCAACCCAATCTTGTGTGTCGGTTGATAAATCAATTTCTTCTGCTGTCCAAAAACTAGCTTCAGCTTGTTTATACATTTTCCATATATCTTGGTGTTTAATGGGAAAAAGTACAAATCTGTCTTTGTTGTCTTGTAAAATCGGTTCTGTTTGCATATAAAAAACTCGTTTTGCTTGCCATTTTAATGCTAAGGGGTAAAGTTTAGGGGGTACAATGCTTGCAGCTAAATTGGTTGCTGAGTTGTACACATTTACACTTTTCCACCGAAAGCAGATATGTGGTGTTATTCTGGCAGGTATTCTGGCTTGTCTTTCGTTTAAAACACCTTCCCATTTGATATTCAAACAGTGGTTTCGTATTTAAACTACTCATCTGTAATTGTTTTTCAACGTTACAATAGACTTTACAGCTACGGGGATAGCTCCTGATTTTCACAAGGATTCCCTTTTAATTCTATTCTGATATTGGCAGTTAAAAACCCGAATAACAGTACAATAATACCCTTGAAATTTTGGCGTACAGAATTATGTTTTTCACAGAATGTTTACAACATTTTTCTAGTTTTTTACAATTCAATTATAGCAAGCATTACAGCTATTATATTAATAAATAATTAATTTTAAATTATTTTTTTGTGACACGAATTGATGCCAAAAGCCAGCTTTTTTGTAGAATTTTTTTGAATAAAAATTGCATTATTCTTTTGTTGATGAAACGTATAATTGTACGTGGGATAAAGTAGACAAAGAGTATTTATTTTGGTGTAAATATATGATAATCAATTGTATAAAGTTTAAATTAATATATAAACTTTGGTTCTTTCGGTAAAGGAACAATTATTTTTTTACTTAGGTTTGGAAGTATTTCTCTTATTTCATCTGCATTTCTACCAATTGCATCTAAGAACGTCCAATTAACACCACCATCTGTTGAAATTCCAATTAAATAAGAAGTGGCCAATAATTTACCAACTTGCATTTTTGTTTGAATAGTACATGGTATAATACATTGCATTTCTCTACCTTCATTTACCATTGAAGATATTTTCTGTAATTCAATAGATTCTACTTTTATTTTTTGTATTATTTGTTGTTCATCTGCTTTTTTAAGTGTAGCAATCATTCTAATTTCACCACCTCTTTTTTTTAATTCATTTGGATGCGTAAATTTTAAAATGGTTGTGTAATCTTTTTTTAAAATTGCATCTACCTTTTGTTTAGCTTGAGTTGTTGCATTGGTTAAATGGTGAACATATTGTGCGTTTACGTTTATATAACAAACATTTATTAAAAAAGCGATAACCAAAACTTTAGAGTATCGTTTTTCGATTTTAAAGTTGAAAAAAATCATACACCAACTGTTTTACACTAGTTTATTTCATACGCTAGATAACAATAAAAGATTATTGCTTCTAAAATAGAGGATTATTTATTGATCATTGAATTGTTCGTGAATATAACACACCCATTTTTTATTTCTACCAAAAATCTTTTCTTTTTTACTAAATATTGTTTAACATTGTATCAATTTCAAACGATTGAATGTAATGAAAAATGTTTATGCTCTTATAGCATTGTGCTGTATCTGTATATTAATTAGTATAAATGTTTTCGCTCAAAATAAACCCTATTTGGATAGTTTGATTAATCAAATGAGCAGCTATTCCAAAAAAAATGCAACCAGTACTATTTATACCCATTTTGATAAAAATATTTACATGCCTGGTGAAATGGTTTGGTTTACTACGTATGTATTACAACCTATTTTGCCACTAAGTTCTTACGAAACCATTTCTATTGCTGTTGTTAAAGATGATGATAAACAGCTATTTTACACCCAAGAAAATATTTTGCAAAATGGTATAGCAAAAGGTAGTTTATTGCTTGCAGACAGCTTAAAACCAGGAGCTTACAGCCTTGTAGTTTGTACAAATATTTCAAAGAAGGGGTTACCAGAAGATGTGTTTGTTCAACCCATTACTATTCGACAAGCAAGTAATCCAGATATAAAAATAATTGCTAAAGTTATTGATGAGCAAAATAGCAGTGATAGTATTAAGATTGAAATAAAGCTTTTTACCAATAATATTACACCCATCATTAATCAAATTGTAAATTATCAGATTGGTAAGGGAACAGCTTTAATAGCTGGAAAAGTTAAAACTGATTTAAAGGGGGAAGCTTTGTTATCCATCAAAAAAACGATACTTAATCCAGATAAATCATTATTGAAATTATTTGTAGCAAAAGGATATGATTATAGAGAAACTTACTTGCAGCTACCACAATTTTTAGAGCAATTAAAGGTTTCATTTTATCCAGAAGGGGGAAGTCTTTTAAACGGATTTACTCAAACAATTGGTATTGAAACTAAAGATGCTTTAGGTGCTACAGTAGCAGTAAAAGGGGGGATTTATGAAGGAAATACATTAATCGAAAAAATAACAACAGCCGAAAATGGAATGGCTCAATTTTCTTTATCCATAGAAAATGGTAAACAATATTACTTCAAAGTAGATGATAAACAATTTAATACACAAGCAAAAACTTATTTGCCCAATTCAATTGAAAATGGGTTAGGATTACAAATTAAAAATGCGGTTTGTAACGATACCTTAGATATATCACTTTTCTCTAGCACTATCAATAAAAATGTAACACTCGTATTGCATAAATATCAAGAAGTTTTTGCTTGCATCGATGTTTTGATGAAGAAAAATATTCGAAAAATTAAATTTCCGCTGTCTGAAGTACCAAGAGGAATTTTGGCAGTAACCCTGTTAGATGAGGATAAAAAACCATGGTCTGAAAGACTTGTTTTTGCCAATTATAACCAACGTTTGCAAGTATCTATTCAGCCAAACGAAAATAAAATTGTTAGTAGGAGCAAAGCAATTATAAAAATAAAAATTACAGATGACAAAGGTGTGCCTCAACAAGGGTATTTTTCATTTGCCTGTGTACAGGATAATAAATTCGACAACCGAAAAAATACCGATTTAGAAAGCTATTTTTTTGTGGGTAATCACCTTGCAAATGGTGGTGTTGGTTTATTTGATGCATTTGCTGCAAACAAGCAATTGCTTGGCTTACAACTTTTAATTAAAGGTTGGCGAAAATATAAATGGCAGCAGGTTACTGAAACAAACATAACAGATACGCTACAAGCCATTGAACCTATTTATTATACCGTTTCGGCAAAGCCTATTCAAAAAATAGGTTTGCCCAATTATACTTTGCAATTGTTTAAAGACGAAAATTTTGAGTTGATACAAAGCAATACTGAACTTTTTAAAGTGCCTTCTTCACTGCTTTTAACGAATGGAAAAAAAGTGATGCTTTCTATTCAAGATAAAATAAAAGCAAACATTCCTTTTACATTCAATAATCCATACAAACCAATTATTTCAAAATGGCTACAAACTAATTTTTCTGCAACAAATGATTATAGTTTTTCTGCCTTTAAAAAGCAGCCAATTGTAACAACAGCAATGGAAGAATCGGTAAATCAATTAGATGAAGTGGTTGTTACAACCTACGTAAAGTGTATTAGACCAAGTGAACGAAATGCTTGTGGTGACTACGTGTGTAAAACATTAGCGTTAAATTGTACTGTACATACAACCTGTGGAACTCCAGCTATTGATGGGCAAAAATATTACATGAAAGTGGGTGATAGATACCAAATGGCGGTTTACAATTGTTTGGGTGCAACAAAGCCTGTAGGTACCAATTTTTTATCCGTTCAAGGAATTAAATACGAGAAGATATTTTATAGTGTTGACTATGAAATAGATGGTAAAGAAGATGAAATATTTATTTCTACGCTTTTTTGGAATGGAGGCATTGTTACAAATGGTTTGGGTGAGGCTGAAATTAGCTTTACTACTAGCGATTTAGTGGGTAAATACAGATGTGTAGTTAACGGTATAACAGCAAACAATAAGTTTAGTGGGTATAATTTTTTTAACGTAGTAAAAGCTTTAAACAAATAGTAATTATGGTTAGGTTAATTCAGATTTTTTTGGTGAACGTATTTTGTGTTGTGAGCCTTACAATGCATGCACAATCAGAAGCTTCCTTTTTTTTAAAAAAAGGTGATAGAGTATGTTTTGTCGGTAATAGCATTACACATAATGGTGAGTTTCATCACAATATTTATCAATATTTTGTTACTCGTTATCCAGCAGTTCCAATTCGTTTTTTTAATGCAGGTATAAAAGGCGATGTAACGGGAGGAATTTTAAAACGTATTCAAACTGATGTTTTGATTCATAAACCAACTTATGCGTTTATCATGATTGGTATGAACGATGTACAAAGAGAATTATATGGTAAATACCCTACACAAAATGTTGATACTTTGGCAAAAAGAAAGGCTGCACTTGAATTATATGCCAAAAACCTTGATAGTATAGTTCGTATTTTACAAAAGCAAAAAATAAAAGTAATCTTACAAAAGCCATCTGCTTACGACCAAACTTCTACCATAAAATATCCCAATAATCTAGGTGTAAACGATGCCTTAATTGAGTGTGGTAAAACCATGCAATATTTGGCTAATAAATACAAATTGCCAATTATAGATTACAATTCTTTAATGACCAATATTTCTCTACAACAGCAAGCAAAAAATCCAAATTTTACCCTAACGGTTAATGATCGAGTTCATCCAAATAGTACAGGTCATTTTATTATGGCTTATCAGTTTTTAAAAACGCTTCATGCTTCACCAATAGTGTCAAATGTGGTGGTTGATATTAAAAAAATCCAAGACAAATCTTCTAATAAAAATTGTTCTATAAGTGGTATATCTTACTCAAATAACGCAGTTCAATTTTCAGTTGTTGAAAATGCATTACCTTTTCCAATAACAGATAACCAACAACAAGCTTTATCACTTGTAAATTTTACAAATGAATTTAACAATCAACTTTTTCAAATTGCTAATTTAGAAAAGGGTAACTACCAATTAATGATTGATACTATTGTTATTGATACCTATAGCAATAATGATTTACAGCAAGGTATTAATTTAGCAACCAATAAAAGAACACCTCAATATAAACAAGCCCTTGAAGTACGAAAACTATTAGAAAAGTTGTGGGATAACGAAGCTACTTTTAGAGCAGTGGCTTTTGTAGAATATATGTATCTACAAAATTTTGCTGAAAAGAATAATATGGTGGCTGCAAAAAAATATTTAGATAGTTTATATAATGTAAAATTTAAAGGTCAAGCTTATTATTCCAATGCATTCGAAAAATACATCACCTACAAAACGCAACTTTCAACGCTTTTGCAACAAGCAGATTCTTTAAGAAACGAAGTATATAAAAAAGCTCAACCAATAGTCCATAATTACCGTATCAAAAAAGTAGAAGAACCAACTGTAGCTTCGTTAATAGAAGCTAGCCAAAGCGGTGCAATGCCTTTGTTGTTTGATGTTCAGTCGAAATATTTAGTTAAAAATATCGATGCTTTTACAAGCGATAAAGAATTTGTTGTAAGAAATGGATTGCCCAATTTTTTTAATAAAATCAATCAGCCCAATGCTAATTTAACCATTGGTTTTTTAGGAGGAAGTATCACAAAAGCGGAAGATCAATATCGAAATCAAACATTGGCTTATTTGCAAACACTTAATCCATCGGCAAAAATAAAAGGTATTAATGCAGGCGTTTCTGGTACAGGAACAGAGTTGGCTGCTTGCAGAGTGGGTACACAAATTTTACAATATAATCCCGATTTGGTATTTGTAGAGTTTGCTGTAAATGGTGGTAGCAACCAAGCAATGGAAGGAATTGTGAGGCAAATAAAAAAGCACAATCCACTTACTGATATTTGTTTTATATACACCATTGCTGGCGAGCAATATAAGCAATATGCAAAAGATGATGTGCCTGGAAGAATACAGGCTTTTGATAAAGTTGCAGCATATTACAACATACCTTGTATTCACATGGGTTTGTATCCATCGTTATTAGAAGCACAAGGTAAATTGATTTGGAAAAGTAGTGTAGATGTTGCTGATAAAATTGTTTTTTCTAAAGATGGTACACATCCTGCAACCGCTGGTGGTAATTTGTATGCACAAGCCATTGCTAGAGCTTTTACAAATTTTAGAACTTACACCAATAGTAAACAAATAGAACTTCCAGCAGTGATGTATGAAGATAATTGGGAAGATGGTAAAATGATGAATCCAGAAGATATTGGTGTATTTAGCAAGGGATGGGAGCAGCTAAATCCCTTAGATTTTACTCAGTTAAAAGCATTTGCACCTTGGTTTAGTACAGTAGCTAAAACTGCTGAAGCCAATGCTAGCTTTACTTTTAAGTTTAAAGGAACAGCTTTTGGTTTTTTTGATATTGGTGGCCCTGAAGTTGGTCAGGTAACAGTTGAAATAGATGGAAAATGTGCTGAACTTACCAGAAAATCGGGTAATGTAAGCAATAAAATACCCAATGAAACAGGTGTAAAATGTTTGGTAAATCGTTTTAATAGTAATTGCAACAATCGCTATCGTGGACAATTTGAAATGTATGAAGTACCCTATGGTGAGCATGAAGTAAAAATTAGTTTAAGTAGTTTAATAGCCAATAAAATAGCTATTTTAGAAGGTCAAAGTTTAGACGATATTCAAAATAATCCGAGCAAATACAATCAGCAAGTATTTTACTTAGGAAAAATATTATTAAAAGGTTCTTTTGTTAAATAGCATAAACTAAGTTTTCTTTATTTTTATGAATATTGTATTTGAAATACATAATTTAGAACAAATAAGGTTGGGTGGTTTATTTAAAATATCTACCATGTGTGTAAGTTTCAACGGCTAATGTTTATTATATGAAAATAGGAATTCTAATAAATTGGGTTTTTGTATGTACTGTTATTACTGGCACAGCACAAAATGTAGAAACCAAAATTGCTACCCCAAAAGATGATCCTAAAATGCAATGGTGGAAAGATGCCAAGTTCGGTATGTTTATACATTGGGGCATTTATGCTCAAGCAGCAGGAAAATGGAACGAAAAAACCAATTATGGTGAGTGGATTATGCATCAAGCAAAAATTCCAAGAGCTACCTACTTAAACTTAGCAAATCAATTTAATCCAACAAAGTTTAATGCAGAAGAATGGGTGAAAATTGCAAAAGATGCAGGACAGAAATACATCGTAATTACGAGTAAACACCACGACGGATTTGCAATGTATGCTTCAAAAGCAAGTAGTTATAATTTGGTTGAAGCAACACCTTTTAAGAGAGATATATTAAAAGAATTGGCAGAGGCTTGTAGAAAGCATAACATGAAACTCGGGTTTTATTATTCACAAGCACAAGATTGGTATCATCCTGGAGGAGCTGTTTCTGGAGGCAAAGAATGGGATAGCACACACATTGGTAACATGGCAACTTATATTGATAGTATTGCGGTGCCACAAGTAAGAGAGATATTAAAAAACTATGGTGATGTTGCTGTACTTTGGTGGGATACGCCTACAAACATGACGAAAGAAATGTGTCAAAAATTGGCAGATGAATTGAAACCTTATCCTAATCTTATTTCAAATAACCGTTTAGGTGCAGGCATGGGTGGTGATTTAGAAACTCCAGAACAGTTTATTCCTGCAACTGGTTTTCCGGGAAGAAACTGGGAGGTTTGTATGACAATGAATGGCCATTGGGGTTACAATGCATACGACGACAATTGGAAGAGCACAAAAGATTTACTTCAAAAACTAATAGATATCGTTAGCAAAGGCGGAAATTTCTTATTAAATGTTGGACCAAATCAATATGGCATTATTCCAGAAGTTTGTCAACAAAATTTAAAAGAAATAGGCGAGTGGCTAAAAGCAAATGGAGACGCTATTTATGAAACAACTGCTAGCCCTTTTCCTTACTTATCTTATGGAAGAGCTACAAGAAAAAATCAAATTGTATACTTACATGTATTCAATTGGCCAACCAATAAAAAATTAAATATTCCATTCACCAATAAAATAACTAAAGCTTATTTGTTAGCCGATAAAAACAGCAGTTTGAAAGTAACTTCAATAAAAGGAAGTAATACAATAGATGTGCCTGCATTTGCACCAGATAAAGTAGCTTCTGTAATTGCTGTTGAGTTCGAAGGTGCACCTAAAGTACTACCCATTCCTACATTTAAAAAAAAGGCAACTGTTTTTTCTACTGATACAACAAGCAATATTCAATCATTAACAGATGGTGATCCTGTTACAAAATGGAAGGCTGCAAAAACTGTAAAAAACGCTACCATTGAAATAGACTTAGGAGCAAATTATGTATTAGAATCGATGGCACTAATAGAACCTTGGTATCCTTGGTCGAACATGAAACAAACGCATGAACTTCAATACTGGGATGGCAATAAGTGGAATACAATTGTAAAAGGTACTACTGATGGTACAGGATGTACTGTACAGTTTAAAAAAGTTAAAGCACAAAAATGTAGGCTCATTTTAGAAAACGTAAAAGACGCTCCAAGTTTATCAGAATTTATTTTATATAGAAGTGAGTAAATTCTACATCGTTTTAAAATGAAGTTATTTTCTAATCGAATTTAGGTATTAGTAATTCCTACTTAATAACTTAGGTGTTCAACAATCAAGTCTGTATGTAAAAGTAAAAGTGAAAAAGCTTTATTGAGAATTTTATTATGTCACAAATTGTAAGTCGACTGGCACAATTAAAGATGCAAGCCTATTCAATTAAAGAACGACTAATTGGAGATTTATAGAGTAGTTATTTGTTTAAAACGAAATACAGATAAACGTATTATTACAGGCTTTATTTTGGGTTATAATTTCTAAAATCGATTAAGTTGATTTTATACACAGGAGTAGTATTTTTTCAGCTTTAAAACTTCTATGTTTTAATATTTTTTTTAAACTGATAATTGTCATGTTTTACTCACTTTGCTGTAGGTAGTTTTGCTCTATCATCAAAGTTCAACTCTTATGAGTTACTTCACTCCACCAGAAATTGCAGTTCAGTTTTGCAAATCGGCACAACTTAAAAATGCTTTATCAAACAAAAAACTGTTGATTTACTCCATTTTAGGAGGAGCGTTTATAGCATTAGGAGGTTTACTTTCTTTAATAGTTGTTGGTGGAATGCCAAGTGTTACAGCAGCCAATCCTGGTATTTCAAAATTGCTGTTTGGTGCCCTATTTCCACTAGGGTTAATATTGGTAGTTATTGGTGGAGCTGAATTATTTACAAGTGATTGTGCTGTTATTCCTTTTGCTGTTTTGAACAAACAATTAAAACCACAATCTATTCTAAGAATTTGGACAATCAGTTATCTAGGTAACTTTTTAGGTGCATTATTGGTGGCTTATTTCTTTGTTTATCAAACTCAAATTCTAGCCAAAAATCCATGGCATGATGCAACCGTAAATATTGCTATACATAAAATAGAAAATAGTTTTTGGGTTACCTTTCTTAAAGGTATTGTAGCCAATTGGTTGGTTTGTATGGCCGTTTGGTTAAGTTATGCTGCAAAAGATATTGTAGGAAAAATAGTAGCCCTTTGGTTTCCTGTAATGTGTTTTGTGGTTTTTGGTATGGAACACAGTATAGCCAATATGTTTTTTATACCAACTGCTATGTTGTTAGATGCTCCAATAGATATGTATCATTTTTTAGTTGTTAATCTGCTACCAGCAACATTAGGAAACATTGTGGGAGGCGTTTGTTTAGTGGCCATTCCTTATTGGTATATGTTTCAAAAACAAATTAAAATAGCAAATACAAATAGCTACAATCAATATCACAATCAAGCATCTTCAGATAATATTCTCGAGCAAGAACAATCATTAAGCAATCAATTAAATTAAAAAAATTATGGAACAAGTAGCAAACCTTCGAATCCCTTTTAAAAAAGGCAATTGGAACAATGGCATCAATGTAAAAGATTTTGTGTATAATAATGTTACACCTTACTATGGCGATGCTCAATTTTTAGAATCTGCCACACCAGCCACTTTAGCACTTTGGGATATTTGTTTAAACGCCATGAAGGAAGAAAGAAACAACAACGGCTGTTTAGCAATAGATACAGAAACCATTTCTACCATAACTAGTCATGCACCCGGCTATATAAATAAAGAATTAGAGAAAATAGTAGGATTACAAACCAATGAATTATTAAAAAGAGCCATTAAACCTTTTGGTGGTGTAAGAGTGGTAGAAGGTGCTGTTAAAGAAAAGGGGTACAATTTATCGCATCAAGTAAAGGAAATATTTGAGTACGTAAAAGACCACAATAGTGCTGTTTTTTCTGCTTACGATCCAGAAATTTTAAAGTTTAGATCTAAAGGTATTTTAACCGGCTTGCCAGACAATTATGCTCGTGGTAGAATTATTGGCGATTATAGGAGATTGGCTTTGTATGGTGCCGATGCTTTAATAGCAGCTAAACAAGCCGATAAATTAGCCATTGAGGGAGAATTAACCGAACATCAAATTCGATTAAGAGAAGAAGTGAACGACCAAATTGTAGCATTGAAAAGTGTAAAAGAATTGGGAGCCATGTATGGCTTAGATTTAAGTAGACCTGCACAAACAGCACAAGAAGCTGTACAGTGGGTGTACATGGCTTATTTAGCAGCTGTAAAAGAACAAGATGGTGCAGCTATGTCTTTAGGTAATGTTTCTTCTTTCTTAGATATTTATATTGAAAGAGATCTTGCAGCAGAAATCATTTCTGAAACAGAAGCTCAAGAATATATTGATCAGTTTGTGATGAAATTAAGAATGGTACGTCATTTACGTCCAGGTGCATACGACGATATTTTTGGTGGCGATCCTACTTGGGTTACAGAAGCAATTGGGGGTCAGTTTGAAGATGGAAGAACAAAAGTTACCAAAACTTCATTTCGTTTTTTACAAACATTATACAATCTTGGTCCTTCTCCAGAACCCAATATTACAGTGTTGTGGAGCAATCAATTGCCTGAAGGTTTCAAAGAGTTTTGTGCCAAAGTTTCTATCGATACTTCATCTATTCAATATGAAAACGACGATTTAATGCGTACTGCAAGAGGCTCAGATGATTATGGCATTGCTTGCTGCGTTTCTTACCAAGAAATAGGTAAAAGAATTCAATTTTTTGGAGCTAGAACCAATTTGCCTAAAACACTTTTATTGGCATTAAATGGTGGTAAAGAAGAAAATGAAGGAGCGTTGGTGTTAAATGGAATTCCTGCTTTAACCAACGATGTTTTAGTGTATGATGAAGTGCTTGCCAATTTTAAATTAGCCATGAAAGAAGTAGCAAGAGTGTATTGTAAATCGATGAATATTATTCATTACATGCATGATAAATATTATTACGAAAAAGCTCAACTAGCATTTATTGATACCGATCCTGGAATTGATATTGCTTATGGTGCTGCTGGTATTTCTATTATCGCTGACTCACTTTCTGCTATAAAATATGCAAACGTAAAAGCTGTGAGAAATGAATTAGGATTAACAACAGCATTTACCGTTGAAGGCGATTATCCTAAATATGGCAATGATAATGATAAGGTAGATGTAATTGCACAAGAAATTGCAGAGTTCTTTTTTAATGAATTAAAATCGCACAAAACCTACAAAAATGCCAAACCAACCATGTCTTTATTAACCATTACTTCAAATGTAATGTATGGTAAAATGACAGGTGCTACACCAGATGGAAGATTAGCAGGTGAGCCTTTTGCTCCAGGTGCTAATCCAATGCATGGAAGAGATACCAATGGAGCAATTGCTTCTTTAAATAGTGTAGCTAAACTAGAATATCGATATGCAGAAGATGGCATTTCAAATACTTTTTCAATGGTTCCAAAATCTTTAGGAAGCAATGTACAAGATCAAGTAGAAAACTTAGTGGCATTGTTAGATGGATATTTTTCTAAAAATGCACAGCACTTAAATGTAAATGTGTTGAATAGAGAAACATTGTTAGATGCATACGAAAATCCTGAAAAATACCCTCAATTAACCATTCGTGTTTCTGGATATGCAGTTAATTTTATCAGGTTATCTAAAGCACATCAATTAGAAGTAATTACAAGAACATTCCACGAAAATATGTAGTAATATTTTTTGATAGAAGTGTTGATGTAGTTTCTATATCAACACTTCTTTTTTTAATTTTCATTTATGAATATTCCAGATAGTTGGTTAATACAACAAGATGCAACTCCTTTAAATACCAACGATCCAGAAATGTTGCGTATTCATTCTATCGAAACCTTTGGAACACATGATGGTCCAGGTGTTCGTATGGTTGTGTTTACACAAGGTTGCCAGTTTAGATGTTTGTATTGTGCCAATCCTGATACATGGGATGTAAAAGGCGGGCAGTTTAAAAGTATTGATGATATTGTAGAAATGGCCATCCATGAAAAACCTTATTTTGGTAAAAAAGGTGGCGTAACTGTTTCTGGTGGAGAACCTACTTTGCAAAGAAGTAAATTATTGCAACTTTTTATTCGTTTACACCAAAATGGAATAAATACTGCATTAGATTCTAATGGAAGATTATTGAATGATGAAGTAAAAGCCTTGTTAGCTGAAACAGATTATTTATTGTTAGATGTAAAGCATTTTAACGATCATTGGCATCATCAATTAACTGGCTTATCAAACAGTAGTGTTTTAAATGTTGCTGAATACAGAGAAAGCACAAGAAAGCCCATGTGGTTAAGATATGTATTAGTGCCAGGATGGAGCGATCAGGAAGAATATTTACATCAGTTAGGTAATCATTTTAAAGATTATACAAGTATCGAAAAAATTGAAATTCAGCCCTATCATTTACTAGGCGTTCATAAATGGGAAGCTTTAGGAATGGAATACCAATTGAAAAACGTACAACCACCAGATAAAGCTTGTTTACAAAAAACAGCAGCTATTTTAAATCAATATTTTAAAGAAGTAAAAATTAATTAGCATTAAAAAGTAGTTGATTGAATATTTAAGAGAAAAATATTCGTACAGTTTGATAAAACCATTTGTTTTGATTAACTGCACCTTGTTGGTGCATTTTTTCATTATAGCCTTGTAGTCCAAATAAACCAGCAATATTTCCTTTGTTAATAGCAATTTCTAAATATCCGGCTGAATTAAACCAAGCCAGTTTTTCACCTTCATTGGTAGATGCATAATTGTTGCTAATTCTTCCAATCACTTCATCTCTTTTAAAAACAATCGAAAATGCCCTTCCTTGTCTATGTTCTTCAAATTCTTTTTCAGATATATTTATCACAACATTTTCAAAGTTGTCGATAAATAAAATTTGTCCTTCCATCCAATTATGTCCTGCCATTGCTCTTAATGGATATTTTTCAACAATTTGATTGGTTTCTAAGCCTACGTTTGATAAAGTGTATTTGCTATTTATAATTTGTTGAATACTCTTTGCCATGATGGCTGTGGCAGACAAAATTCCACTATTAGGAATATTTATTGCGATTACTTCTTTTGGCTTTTCGCCAGTAATCATGGTTAAAATACCATTATCTGCACAAATAATCCATTGTTGATTGTGTTTAGCAATTAAAAAGTGACTATTTGAATGCTCAAAAAAATTAAGAATAACAATATGAAAACTATTAGGAGGGAAATAGGCAAACGCATTCTTACAGATATATGCAGCCTGTGGGTAATTAGCCTGAGACAGGTAGTGATTAATATCTGTAATTTGAAAAGTGGAATCAACAGTTAAAAGTTGACCTTTAATAGCTCCAACAATATAATCCTGTTGTCCAATATCTGTAGTAAGCGTTACTATAGCCATTGATACTTCTTCTAACGAAAAAGCAATTCAATTATTTTATTAAAGCTCCATTTTTATAGAAAAATTTTCTTACCAATTTGTCTGCAATTGCTGGGAAAAATCTGTTTAGATAAACTGTCTTTTTTCCTGTAGTTGTTAAAACAATTGTTCGTTTTCTTTTTTCAATAGCTTCGATAATATGTTTAGCACATTCTTCGCTGCTCATCATGCTTCCTTCATCCATAGAAGTTTCTCCATGTGCTTCTCCGTTTTGGTTTAAAGCTGCATTTCTAATATTAGATGCAGTAAAACCAGGGCAAACCCACATTACATTTACACCACTTTCAAGTAATTCTGTTCTTAAGGCTTCCATCCAACCATTTAAAGCAAATTTGCTTGCACTGTATCCTGTTCTTCCGGGTAAACCTCTGTAACCAGCCACTGAAGAAATACCCGTAATTGTTCCTTTATTTTTTAAAATGTAGGGTAAGGCAAATTTGGTACAATAAACAGCACCCCAAAAGTTAATATCCATTACTCTTTTTAATGCCATTGTTTCCACATCGGTAAATAATGCCCTCATAGAAATGCCTGCATTATTAATTAAAATGTCAATCGTAGAAAAGTTTTTAATAGTAGCATTTATAAAACGCTCACATTCCTGCTCAATACTTACATCTGCAGTATGAATAAACAAAGGTTTACCAGCATGTACAGATTGTAGTTGATACAGTTTATCGTAGTTTCTTCCACAAGTAGCCACTTTTGCTCCCATATCTAAAAATGCATCTACCAGTGCTTTTCCTATACCATCACTACCACCTGTAATTACTACCACTTTGTTTCTAAAAATTGCCATATCATTGTTGCTATTATTTAACAAATGTAAGTCTACTGCATTGCTCTTTAAAATGTTATGAAAAAAATATTTTAAAATATTTTTCAAAAAATTTGGTGAGAATGTCATTTCCCCTATTTTTGCACTCCCAAAACAAAAACAACCACTTGGTTTTGTTTAACAAAGGGTAAGATTTCGTAGCTCAGTTGGTAGAGCATATCACTTTTAATGATAGGGTCTTGGGTTCGAGTCCCAACGAGATCACAAAAAGCCTAACAAATTAGTTAGGCTTTTTTATTTCTAATCCATCTTCTATCTTTCATCTAATTTTTATTATTCTAACAAACCTTTGCTGTTTGCATTTTAGCAACTAAATTCGCAACCATAAAGAAATTTTGGAGAATGTAAACCAAATGTTTCATTTTCTAGCTCATAACATTAAATCAATAAATTTATGGCTTACGACGTAATCGTTTTAGGTAGCGGTCCTGGTGGTTATCCTGCTGCAATTAGAGCATCTCAACTAGGATTAAAAGTGGCAATCATTGAAAAAGAAAGTTTAGGTGGTGTATGTTTAAATTGGGGTTGTATTCCTACAAAAGCTTTATTAAAAAGTGCCCAAGTATATGAGTATTTAAAACATGCTGGCGATTATGGTATTAATGCTGCTGGTGTTGAACATAATTTTGATGGTGTTATCAAGCGTAGTCGTGGTGTTGCAGATAAAATGAGCAAAGGTGTTCAGTTTTTAATGCGTAAGAACAAGATTGATGTGGTGATGGGTTATGGTAAAATTAAAGCAAAAGGACAAGTTGAAGTTACTGCTGCTGATGGCACTGTAAAAATTGTAGAAGCAAAAAGTATTGTAATTGCAACAGGTGGAAGAGCAAGAGTTTTACCAAATTTACCTATCGATGGTAAAAAAATAATTGGTTACAGAGAAGCAATGGTATTGCCTCAACAGCCGAAAAGTATGATTATTTGTGGAAGTGGTGCTATAGGTGTGGAATTTGCTTATTTCTATAACAGTATGGGAACAAAAGTTACAATTGTAGAATTTGCTCCACGTATTGTTCCTGTAGAAGATGAAGATATTTCTAAAGAATTAGAAAAAAGCTACAAGAAAAGTGGAATTGAAATATTAACAAGTTCATCTGTTGAAAGTGTTGATACTGCTGGTGCAGGCGTGAAGGCTCAAGTAAAAAAGGCAGATGGTAGTTTTATTACTTTAGAAGCAGATGTATTGTTAAGTGCAGTTGGTGTGGTGGCTAATATTGAAAATATTGGATTAGAAGAAGTAGGAATTAAAACCGAAAAAGGAAAAATTGTTGTAGATAAATACGGACAAACTTCTGTTGCTGGTATTTACGCTATTGGCGATGCTACTCCTGGTCAGGCTTTGGCACACGTAGCTAGTAAAGAGGGAATTAATGCTGCTGAGCACATTGCTTATATGGAGAAAAAGCACCACCATTTACCAGAAGCAATGGATTATGGTAATATTCCAGGTTGTACTTATTGTACACCAGAAATCGCAAGCGTTGGTTACACTGAAAAAGCTGCAAAAGAAGCTGGTTACGAATTAAAAGTAGCTAAGTTTCCATTTATGGCTAGTGGTAAAGCAAGTGCTGCTGGAACAACCGATGGTTTTGTAAAAGTTGTATATGATGCAAAATATGGCGAATTATTGGGCGTTCACATGATTGGTGCAAATGTTACTGAAATGATTGCAGAAGCAGTTGCTGCAAGAAAATTAGAAACAACGGCTCATGAAATCTTAAATGCTGTACATCCTCACCCAACAATGAGTGAAGCTTTTAAAGAAGCTACTGCTATGGCTTATGGTGAAGCAATAGATATTTAACAATGCATTTATATTTATTAAGAAACCTGTTTCTGTAAAAGGAACAGGTTTTTTTGTTTCTTTTATTAAGATGAACAAAGTCATTAACTTCAAAAACATTTATTTCTTTGAAGAATAGATAAAATTCACACATCTTTTTTTATAAATCGTTTCATGTAAACAACAATTCTTTTACTTTTACTTCAAAGCAAGCGATGTTTTATGGGAGATAAAAAATATATAGTTGATAAAGCAGTAGCCGCTCAAAAATTACATCGATTAGCACTAGAAGTTGCAGAACAATTAGATGGTGATACTGCTGATTTAATTTTAATTGGTGTGAAAGAAAATGGTGTGGTGATTGCAGAAAAAATTGCTTCCATTATTGCTCAGTATATTCAAGCTGAAGTAAAAGTAATAGCCGTAGTAATGGATAAATTAAAACCGGTAGATATTGTTTTAAGCGAAATGAATATTAATTTTAACGATAAAAATATAATTATTGTTGATGATGTAGCCAATAGTGGAAAAACGTTAATGTACGCTTTAAAACCACTGATGGCTTTTCATCCTAAACGTATCCAAACATTGGTATTGGTAGATAGAATGCATAAACTTTTTCCTGTAAAATCTGATTATGTGGGTTTAAGTATTGCTACTACTTTGCAAGATCATATTGAAGTAGAAGTTGTTGACGGAGAAATAATGGGTGCGTATATAAAAATGTAAAATCTAAAATATTAAAACGATGCTGCCCAAAGTAATATAGTACAAGAGTGCGACGCCACTGAAGCTACATAGAATTACTATTGCTGGGTACAAAAAATAAACAATTAAAATTTAACCACACATGAATGCTGCTATTGTAGAAAAAGTTCAAGAATGGCTTACCGGTAATTATGATGAGGCTACCAAACAGGCTATTAAAAAATTACAAGAAGAAAACCCTTCTGAATTAGAAGAAAGTTACTACAGAAACCTAGAGTTTGGTACTGGTGGATTAAGAGGTATTATGGGCGTAGGTACAAATAGAATGAATAAATATACTGTAGGTATGGCTACACAAGGTTTTTCTAATTATTTAAGAAAAGCTTTTGGTGAGGGTGAAATTAAAGTAGCTGTAGCACATGATAGTAGAAATAACAGTCGCTTTTTTGCAGAAACGGTTGCTTCTATTTTTGCTGCTAACGGTTTTAAAGTGTTTTTGTTCGAAGATTTGCGTCCAACACCGGAGTTGAGTTTTGCAATTCGTTATTTAGGTTGTAAAGCAGGAGTTGTAAATACTGCAAGTCATAACCCTAAAGAGTATAATGGATACAAAGCTTATTGGGATGATGGTGGTCAATTGGTTCCACCACATGATAAAAATGTAATTAAAGAAGTAGAAGCAATTACCAATGTAGATGATGTAAAATGGACAGGTGGTGAAGCTAATATTACCATTATTGGTGAAGCGATTGATGAGGCATATATTAACATGTTGAAAGGATTAAGCGTATATCCGGATGTGATTGCCCAACAACACGATTTGAAGATTGTATATACACCAATTCATGGTACAGGAATTACATTGGTTCCAAAAGCTTTAAAAGCTTTTGGGTTTACAAATGTTTCTGTTGTAGAGGCACAATCTAAGCCTGATGGTAATTTTTCTACGGTTGTTTATCCAAATCCTGAAGAAAGTGAAGCAATGAGCTTGGGTTTGCAACAAGCAAAATTAGCAGATGCAGATATTTTATGTGGAACTGATCCTGATGCTGATAGAGTAGGAGTTGGTGTAAAAAATCATAAAGGTGAATGGGTTTTAATGAATGGTAATCAAACAGCTGTTTTAGCAATTGCTTACATGCTAGAAGCTAGAAAAGCGAAAGGTGTTGCTCAGCCAAATGATATGGTGGTTACCACCATTGTTACAACAGAAATGGTAAATGTATTAGCGGCTAAAAATAATGTAGCTTGCTACAACGTACTTACTGGTTTTAAGTGGATTGCTGAAAAAATTAAAGAATTAGAAGGTACAATGAATTATGTGGTTGGTGGTGAAGAAAGTTTTGGATTAATGATTGGAGATCAAGTTAGAGATAAAGATGCCGTTAGTTCTGTTGCACTTATGTGTGAAATGGCAGCTTATGAAAAAGCAAAAGGAAGATCGTTGTACGATAAATTGATTGACTTATACATTCAATACGGTTTTTACTTAGAGAATTTAATAAGTATTACCAAAAAAGGTATGAATGGTCAAAAAGAAATTGCCGATATGATGACGGGCTATCGAACAAATCCACCATCTAGCATTAATGGAAGTAAAGTAGTTACTTTATTAGATTATGAATTACAAGTTGGTAAAAATTTATTAACTGGTGAAAGCTTCGAAATTAAACTACCAAAAAGTAATGTGCTACAATTTATTACAGAAGATGGTAGCAAAATATCTGCTCGTCCTTCAGGTACAGAACCTAAAATTAAGTTTTATTTTAGTGTAAATACTACACTTGAAACAAGAGAAGATTTTGATACAAAACATGCTGAATTGGAAGTAAAAATTAAAGGAATTATTGCAGATATGCAATTGCAATAAATTCTATTTATAACAATGTAAAATGCCTGTACAGTAAATTGTGCAGGCATTTTTTGAATGTATAAAGTGTTCTCATGAAAAAAAATTATCGTTGGGGAATTTTAGGTGCAGGTAATATCGCATCTCAATTTTGTGCTGCTTTAGCATACACAAAAGGTTCACATTTATTTGCTGTAGCTTCAAGAGAGTTTTCTAAAGCAAAAAATTTTGCAGAAAAAAATAACATTCAAAAGTATTATAGTAGTTACGACCAATTGGTAAATGATGCAGATGTAGATATTGTTTACATTGCCACACCACATGCTTTTCATTATCAACATGCTTTATTATGTTTAAAACATGGAAAACATGTTTTGTGCGAAAAACCGCTGACTTTAAGTTATACTCAGTCTGCTGCACTCGTTGATTTAGCAATGGAGAAAAATTTATTTTTCATGGAAGCAATGTGGACTAGCTGTATACCATCTATCAATAAAATTCTTGATTTAATAAAAAATGATGTTATTGGTACTGTTCAATACATACAGTCAGATTTTGGTTTTCAAGTTCCTTTTGATGCAGAAAGTAGAATGTACAATAAATCTTTAGGTGGTGGTTCTCTTTTAGATATTGGTGTTTATCCAATTTTTTTATCAACATTAATTTTGGGTGAGCCAGTCGAAATACAATCTGTAAGTAAATTGGCAGAAACTGGTGTTGATTATTTTACCAACATAGTTTTAAAATATGAAAATGGAGCAACTGCACATTTACTCTCTAGTTTTGATTTCCAAACTCCTGTAGAAGCAATGATTGTAGGTTCAAAAGCAACGATTTTTATCGAATCTCCATGGTATAAAGCAACTAATTTCACAGTCAAATTCAATGACAGCACTATTGAAGAATTTTCTGCACCTCATTTATGTAATGGTTTTGAATACGAAATAGCCGAAGTAATGCTATGTTTAGATAATGGGTTGCTACAAAGCGTTAAGATGCCACATGCTCAAACATTGGCTGTAGCAAGAGTTGTAGATCAAATTTTGCCACAAGCTGGCATTCAATACCCATCTGCATTGTTATCCTTACAAACAAATACACTTAGTGTAAAACAAGCTCCTCAAGCAAAAATTGATAATTCAAATACTGATTTCTGGTGGTAAACCAAACATATTGCTAAGCATATTCTAGTGATGTGTGTAATTTTATCATACTTTTTTTCTTTCCACGTATATTCACACAAAACGAGCCTAAAGCTAATTTCGCTATATATATATGAGAAAATACGAAGATACTTACCAGCACAAAGGCTTAAGAAGACAACTAGTTGAACTATTAAGATCAAAAGGAATAACTGATGAAGCTGTACTATCAGCTATAAATACTATTCCTCGTCATTATTTTTTAGATAGTGCATTCGATAAAATCGCCTACGAAAACAGGGCTTTTCCAATTGGTGAAGGGCAAACCATATCACATCCTTATACAGTAGCATACCAAACTCAATTATTACAAATTAAAAAATCAGACAAAGTTTTAGAAATAGGAACTGGTAGTGTATACCAAGCTACGGTACTTGCAGAAATGGGGGCATGGGTTTATACCATTGAGAGACAAAAAAAACTATACGACTTATCCCAAAAAAATTATTATTTCAAAAACAAATACCTAAATATAAAATTTTTCTTTGGAGATGGGTTTGAAGGTTTGCCATCTTTTGCCGAGTTTGATAAAATTTTAATTACTGCTGCTGCACCTTTTATTCCTCCAAAACTTGTTCAACAATTAAAAGTTGGAGGAATAATGGTTATTCCGGTAAATGATGGCGAATTGCAACAGATGCTTAGAATTACAAAACAGCAAGATGGTACTTTACATACAGAAACTTTTGAAAATTTTTCCTTTGTTCCAATGTTAACTGGCATGAATCGATAATTTTAATAAGATTGTTAAATAGGTTGCTTTTGTAGTAGAATGTACATGTTTATATTTTTTTCAATCGATGATTAAAACTGTTTTTTCTTTTTCTTTAAAATTTTTAATCTTTTTTTTGGTAGTTTAGAAAAAGCTATTACATTTGCACTCCCAAT
>JBHYCS010000028.1:0-41037 GCA_051861445.1 Chitinophagaceae bacterium
GCACCAATAAAAATGGAGAAATAGAACCTCAACTTATTGAAATGCAGGGTTTTCCTACTCTATTTGGATTTCAAGTTTTTTTTGAAGAAATGTCTCGAAAAAATTTTTCAATACCCAAAAACTATTCAGCATATTTTAATGGACTTACACCTGATTCTTACATTCAACTATTAAACGAAATCATTGTTGGAAAATGGCATTCCAAAGAAGTAGTTTTATTAGAAATTTTACCACACCAACAAAAAACAAGAATCGATTTTTACTGCACACAAGATTATTTGCAAATTCCCATAGTATGTTTAACAGAGTTGATACAAGAAGGCAACAAATTGTTTTATATAAATAATGGAGAAAAAATACAAATACGCAGAATTTACAACCGAATTATTTTCGACGAATTACAACAACAATCTGCCGAAATACAAGCGAAAGGCAATATTTTATTGCAAAATTTAGACGTAGAATGGTTGCCTCATCCAAATTGGTTTTATAAAATTAGCAAGTACACATTACCATTTATTCAGCACCCCTATGTACCTGAAACTCGTTTTCTACATCAAATTCAAACCATGCCAACCGATTTAGAAAACTATGTTTTAAAACCGCTTTTTTCATTTGCAGGACAAGGCGTTGTTATCGATGTTACACAAGCAGATATTGATGCTGTTACTGATCCTGAAAATTGGATTTTGCAGAAAAAAGTACAGTATGCAGATATTATAGAAACGCCAGATATTCCTGCAAAAGCCGAGATACGTATTTTTTATTTTTGGGAAGAAGGAAAAGAACGTCCGATTGCAACTTTTAATTTGGCTAGATTAAGCAAAGGAAAAATGATAGGCGTTCGTTACAATGCCGATAAAGAATGGGTTGGTGGAACAATTGCCTATTTTGAACAATAATTAAACAATGGGCTTTCAACTTTTGTGGTTTATTCAACTGTAGTTCCGGCTGTTCGCTTATAGTGCCTTTTTACAAAAGGCAGCTATCGCTTCCATCCGGCAGCCATTGAACTATTTTTCAACCATTAGCTATGTACTTCAAATTCAAAAACGCCTCTTAAAAATTGAATGTTAGCATGTATTTCAGACTTTCATCGCTAGCTAAACAAACTACATTTATACAATGAACGATTATCAACATGCTTCTATTCTGTTGTTTGATGGTGTTTGCAATTTGTGTAATCGCTCTGTTCAATTTGTTTTAAAGCATGAAAAACAGAAAAACATATTGTTTGCTTCACAACAAAGTAAAATTGGTCAACAACTTTTGGCAAAATTTGGGATGAGTGCCAACAATATCAACTCCTTTGTATTTATTGAAAACAATCAAATTTATTTGCAAGCAACAGCTGCATTTAAAGTAGCCAAACACCTTTCATTTCCTTTTAGTTTGCTGCAATATTTGTCAATTATTCCATTAAGTATTAGTAATGGCGTATATCAAATAATCGCAAAAAATAGATACAAATGGTTTGGCAAAAAAGAACAATGTTGGATTCCCAATCAACAATTACAACATCGTTTTTTAGAATATCATTCCTAAACAAAAACTACACTTTTACTACTAAAACAGGAATATCTACCAAGTGCCTCACCGATTCTATTGTTTCACCAAATAAATAATCTTTCAAACCAGCATGTCCATGTGCACCCATTACCAATAAATCTGTTTTAGAT
Source organism: Chitinophagaceae bacterium (assembly GCA_051861445.1). Classification (GTDB taxonomy): domain Bacteria; phylum Bacteroidota; class Bacteroidia; order Chitinophagales; family Chitinophagaceae; genus Parasediminibacterium. The sequence goes on from JBHYCS010000028.1 coordinate 1,680, forward strand.
TGTTTTACCAATCGTACAATTTCTTTCACTCGATTTCTGTAGCCTAGTTCAATGTTTACTTGATATCCTAATTCGGTTAATTGTTGAGCGTAGTTTTCTAATCGTTCTCTGTCTTTTCTTGTTTCTACGTCATCACTTGCCGCACCTAAATAATTAGCCGATACACTTTCTGTAATATGCAGCAGCAAATAATTAGCTGTTTTTCCACCCTGACTTAAAGCATTGGCAATTAAAGCTTCATCGCCACTTGAAAAATCTAAAGCAACAGCAATTTGTTTCAACTGGGGAATTTGCAAGTTGGTAAGTGGTTTGGCATCGGTATGTAAACTCGTTTGTTTATTTTGCTTTCTCTTTTGAAAAATGGGAAGAAAAGTCATAGTTAAAAACAACCAAATAAATGCAATACAAGCAATAACTGCTAAAATTTTCGCCCAAATCAATCCATTTTTTTCAAACAATCCAATCACTTCATTGGCAACTAAATTCACATTTAATGTTACTAGAATAATAGCAATTAACCATGCAGCAATTTTCGTCCATTTACCAATTACAAAATCACCCATTGTTTTTTTATCACTTACAAAATGTATCAATGGAATGATAGCAAAACCCAATTGCAAGCTTAGCACAACCTGACTAAACACCAATAAATCATCTACTTTTTCGTCTCCATAAATACCAATTACCAAAGCAGCCGGCAAAATGGCAATTAAACGAGTAATTAATCTTCTTAACAATGGATTAATGCGTAAACTTAAATATCCTTCCATTACAATTTGACCTGCTAAAGTACCTGTAATGGTAGAACTTTGTCCTGCTGCAATTAAAGCAATGGCAAAAAGCATCGGAGCTAGTTTATTACCCAATAAAGGTTGTAATAATTGGTGAGCGTCTTCAATTTTTGCAACATGTGTATTGCCTGTTGTAAAAAAAACGGTAGCAGCTAAAACCAATATGGCAGCATTAACTAAAAATGCTGCATTTAAGGCAATTAAACTATCAAAGAAATTGTATTTTAATGCTTTTTTTATACCAATATTATCATCACTGATTTTTCTTGTTTGTACCAAGGCAGAATGTAAGTACAAATTATGTGGCATTACGGTTGCACCAATAATACCAACAGCAATATAAAGGGCTTTTTCGTTTAATGCAGTAGGAATAAAACCTTTGGCTACAAGCCCCAAATTAGGTGCAGCAAAAATAATTTCAAGCAAAAACGACAAGCCAATAATTCCTACTAAAGAAATAATAAAAGCCTCTAATTTTCGAATGCCCAATCGTTGCAAATACAAGAGTAAAAAAGTATCTAAAACAGTAATTGCAACACCATACATCAATGGCATTCCTGTAAGTAAATGAATACCAATAGCCATACCTAACACTTCGGCTAAATCACAAGCAGCAATAGCTAATTCAGCCAAAATGTATAAACAAAAATTTACAACTGGTGGATATACTTCTCTATTCGCTTGTGCTAAATCTTTTTTACGAACAATACCTAAACGAGCACTTAAACTTTGTAGTAAAAGTGCCATTAAATTACTCATTAACAACACCCAAATCAATTGATAACCAAATTGTGCCCCACCTTGTAAATCGGTGGCCCAATTTCCAGGATCCATATAGCCTACACTTACCAAATATGCTGGACCAAAATATGCAAGAATTCTTCTAAATCCTTTTCTTGGATGTGTGGTATCTACAGAAGCATTTACTTCAGACAACGATTGTTCTTGACCATGTTCTACTACACTCATACGGTTGCTATTTTTACAAATAAAGCTTTTGACAATTGATTACTAATGGTAAGCACTTCTGAGGTTTCTAGCAATTGAATTTCTAAAGATTCATCAAATCCAAACCGCTGTTCAATTTGTAATGAAGTGCCGATGGCTAAGTTTTTATGTTTCAATAACTCTAACAAAGCAGACGATTGATTGGCAACGGCAGAAATGATTAGTTGCACTTTTGAAGGAGCTTCTACCAATAAAATTTGTTGTTGATTCAATACAATTCCATTGCTATCAGGTATCGGATCGCCATGAGGATCAAACTTTGGAAATCCTAAAAAAGCGTCTAATTTATCTACTAACTTTTTGCTGCTAATATGCTCTAATTCTTCAGCTACTTCATGCACTTCATCCCATTCAAATTGCAACTTTTCTACCAAAAAAAACTCCCATAAACGGTGTTTTCGAACAATTGATAGTGCTACTTTTTCGCCATTATTACTCAACACAAAACCCTTGTATTTTTCGTATTCAACTACATTTTTTGCTTTTAATTTTTTCAGCATATCACTCACCGATGCTGCTTTTGTTTGCAATGCTGTAGCTACATCATTGGTAGCAACACTAGTATTACATTGCTGTAAATGATAAATTGCTTTGATATAATTTTCTTCTGCAATCGAAAAATTAGAAACCACGAAATATATTTTTAGACTTGTCTAAAATAGTAAAAATTATCAAACATTTGTTACACCATCGAATATTTCACTAGAATTTAATACAACCGTTTGGTTTCAAATGAATAAACGTTGAGCTAAAACCCTATTTTTGAGAAAATCTTTTAAGTATGCGGTATTTTTTTTCTGTGCTTTTTTTCGTTTTTCTATACAGTTGTAAAGAAGAAAAAGTAAATCTTGCAGGAAATGAACCCGTTCAAATCAACGATTTTATTGCGGCATTTAAGCCTATTCAACCTCCCTTTTATGCTGCCGATACCAATATTGTAAAATTGGCAGATACAATTACTATCAGCAGTAAAGTATTTACACAATTTGTACCAGATAGCAGTGTTGCCAACATTTTAGGAAATGCAAAAAAATACACCATCCATCCTGTTGGTAGAATAGAAAAAGAAAAAGAAATTTATTTGTTGGCAACAGCACAGCAACAAAAGAAAATTACTTTTTTAACCATTGTACTTACAAAAAAGAATGTTTTTTTAACGGCAAAGTCGCTATTTAACACACAAGAAAACGACGGTTATTTACACAATGTTTCTATTAATAAAGAACCTACTTTTTTAATAGGAAAAGAACGAATAGATCCAGAAACAAAAGAATTTAAATTTACCAAAGTAGGATGGGTATACAGCAACGATAAAACTTTTATGGTAGTAATAAACGACACCAATGAAGATGTTGCTAAAAACGATTTAATTATTAACCCAATAGATACGTTTGCAATAAAAAATGAGTGGAGTGGCGATTATATAAAAGACAAAAGAAATTTTATATCTATCAGAGATGGAAAAGATGCAAAAACCTATTTATTTTTTGTGCATTTTGAAAAGAAAGAAGGCACTTGTATTGGTGAATTGAAAGGCGACTTAAAAATGAAAACCACCAAAGAAGGTATTTACAATGTTGGTGGAGATCCTTGCATTATTGACTTTAAATTCAATGACAGAACGGTAGCATTAAAAGAGCAAGGTAGTTGTGGTAACAGACGTGGTATTAACTGCTTTTTCGACGATAAATTTACCAGAAAGAAAGCACCAAAACAACCGAAAAACAAGAAAAAAACAAGTACAAAATAATGACGTGGGGCTATCAACTGAAGTAACTATTCTCGGCATTTGTTCCAGCTTTTGTTTCAACTCCGCCACAAAACCTATGCACATATCCTCAGCGTGGTTTTCACAGCAATCCGACAGCCTTTCATAAAAATTATAAACAATCAACTGTAGATAAACATAAACTAACTTGAAACTTACAACAGCTTTTCAATTTTCCAGATTTCAATTGGCTGATTAAAGAAATCAAATGAAGGTTAAAAATTACTTACGAAGAAATATCTATATGCTAAAAAAGATTTACTGAAACAGTTTTCACGTTTCAGTAAATCTTTTCAACACAGTTTAAGACCATAAAATGTTGTAACCAATACTAATTGATGAAAAAAACCAGTATTTAGTTATACTAAACTATTTTTTTCCACCACCCAAAAAGAAGCCAAGTTTAAATGCCATATAACCACCATTGCTAACAAAATTATATTCACCAGTAACTCTAAAATGACCAGTTTCAAATCCTAAACGAGGATAAAAACCAAATTTAGAACCAGCATTATTAATGGTAGGTGTGCTTGTAGTACTAGAATTTACGGAAGCACTTGCCATAGAATAAATACCAGCACCAACACCAGCAAATGGTCTAAATCCTGTTGGCTTAAAATAATATTCACCACTAGCAGTGTATGAACTTAAAATAGATACATCGGCATTACCACTTGAAGTACTTACACTACCTACAGCGGCTCCTTCAATACGTAACCCCAAATTAATAGTGTTATTTAATCTATATTGTGGTTCTAAGCTAAAAGCAGCACCACCACTTGTTCCACCACTTACTTTATTAGTAGGGATTGCATACCCTAAACCAACATTTACTTTAAAAGCTTTGTAATTAGTAGATTGAGCTGTAGCTACTAAAGATGCTACTAAAATGCTGGCAGATAGAAATATTTTTTTCATGTTGCTTGATTTTGGGCAAAAGCATAGCTAAATGCAGCTTTTGCATGTTTAATAATTGAATATTGTGTGTTTCTGTTTACTTAGACGAGACTTTATTGGTTGCTATTTTTTTGTAGTTGTTTAATAGATACATGAAGTGTAAAGTAAATATTGACTACATGCTTTCTAAGATTGTAATAACTTGTAGCAAGAATGCTGAATCTTTCGCTTAATGCTTGTGAATAAAAATATGGGAACTGAACATAAATTATTGTTCAACAAAAGTACCAGAAGCTTCTAGCACTTCAGGTGTTTGTGTACCCACTTCTTGCACTTTTGTAGCAGGTATAACTACAGAAATTTTACCTGCATTTACAGTAACATTGGCAACAACAGTAGTGTTGCTACTTATGTATTCTTTATTTCTTGTTACATCTTGCATTGCAAACATCATTTCATCGGCTGCTAACAAAGACGCATCAGATCTAAGCACTATTTTGTATGTTCCTGCTGTTGTTGGTGCAGTTTTAAAGAAAACCCTAAAACCATTAAATGTTTTCGTAGAATTTGAGTTATTGCTGAGTTCGGCAGAAGTATAAATTTTGTCTAAAGCCAAATACTGTACAAATACACCAGTAGGCTGCTTAATTGTAAGGGCTTGGTTGTACGTTGTACTTCCCAATTTCCAACTAGCCGAAGGTGTTGTTTCTTCTTTTGAGCAACTTGCTAGAAAAAACGTAGCGGCAACTAGTGCCATTGATAATAATTTTTTCATTTTGTTTTGGTTTTGTGTGAGCATTTATTTGTTAATCGTTAACAGTACAAAAATGCTACACAAACAACCCTTCAACAATAATACATATGTGGTATTTTAAGTAACTGGTATAAATATTTTTACTAAAGATCCCATTGGTTTATTATTTAAAAACTCAATTGTACCTTTTAAATATTCAATACGTATCAATATATTTTTAAGTCCTAACCCACCTTTTGCAATAGCAGTTTCGTAATTAAATCCTGTTCCATTATCTGCTATTATTACATTGATTTGATCTTTTGTTTTTTCTAGCTTTAAATGCAACTCATTGGCTTTTGCATGTTTTATAACATTGTTTATTAACTCTTGAATTACCCTGTATAAAATTACTTCTTCGTTAAACTCAAGTTGTTCAGTAAATCCTTTGGTTTCAAAATGTATTTTGAGTGAACTTTCATCTATCTTTTCTATAAAACTTCTAATATCGCTAGCAATACCAGATTTTAATAAAAAGTTAGGCATCATTTTATGGCTAATCACTCTTACTTCTTTGCAACTTTCATCTACCAAAGCCATGGTTTTTTCGGCTAAAAATTGATCTTCTTCTTTATTCAATTCTATTCTATCTAACAACCCACTTAAATTCATTTTAACTGCACTAAACAACTGACCAACACCATCGTGTAAATCAGATGCAATTCGTTTACGTTCAGACTCTTCGGCTTGTACAATTGCCTTTGTAAGTTTTAATTGCTGTGCAGCCTCTTTCTTTTTGTTTTTTACATAAAATACTAAAAGCGATACAACTATTAATAGTAGTAACCCGAATAATGAGAGTAGTAATATCTGCTTTTGTTGCTTTTCGGTTTTAGTCTTTGCCATTTCTAGGTCTTTTTCTTGCTCTAACTCCTTTACTTTAAACTTTGTAGAAAGTTCGTTTACCTGTTGTTGACCTTGCTTTTTTGATAATTCGGCTTGCAAATTAATAGCATCTAACATTAGTTCAGCAGCTTCTTTATGTTTACCAACCAATTGATATTTTCTTCCTAAAAATTTTAATGCAAACAAAAAGCTATGTTCATTTCGTGTGGTTTGTAAACGCATTAAACCAATCGCTTGTTCTGCAAAATCTATAGCCTTATCTATTTTATTCATTTGTTTAAAAAGCTCTGCCGAATAAATTAAGTAGCTGCAAATAACTGTAGTATCTTTTAGCAGCAATGCTTCTTGAAAGCCTTTTTGGTATAGTTTTTCAGTCAATGCAAACTTTTTTTCTCTTTCATAAATCGTTCCTAATAACCGTATTGCTGTAAGCTTAGAAGTTTGACATTTTATACCACAGTTTTTGCTTAATTCGATGGCTTTATGCAAGAAAATTTTTCCAGAATCTTTTTTATTAAAATCAATATATACACCACCAATATTCTGATAATTAATGACTTCTAAATACAAAATACCTTTTTCTTTTGCCAGCATAGCACTTTTAAAAAAGTAATGAATAGCCTGTGCATATTGATTGTTGTAATAATTAACGGCTCCTATAAGTTTGTAAAAATTGGCATGTGCTGTATCAAACCGATACTGTTTTGCAATATCTACACCTTTAATAGAAAGTTGGGTTGCTTTATCTAGTTGTTGCGTTTTAATATACAATGTTGCTAAACGCATCATGACCTCAACTTTTTCTTTTACGTCTATTTTTGGCAGTTGAATTAAAGAGTCTAAAATAGTTATTGCTTTTAAGTTATCATGCATACTATCGGTACGCACAATCAGCGAAGAATGTTGATTGGTATTGGTTTGAGCGTTGCTGTAATAAATAATGAATCCTACCAAAAAAGCAACAAGCAATTTTTCTTTCATTTTTATTAGTTTACACAAGTGGAATATTTATTTGCACTAAAGTACCACTAGGTTTATTGGTCAGAAACTCAATTTTACCTTTTAAATATTCAATTCGTACCAGCATATTTTTAAGTCCTAACCCACCTTTTGCAATAGCTGCATCGTAGTTAAATCCTTTACCATTATCGGCAACTTTTACAAGTACTTGCTTATTGTTTTTTTCAAGCACCAAATTCAACTCATTGGCTTGTGCATGTTTTATAACGTTGTTAATTAACTCTTGAATTACACGGTAAAGAATAACCTCTTCGTTAAACTCTAATTGCTCTTTAAAACCTTTGGTTTCAAAATTTATTTTAAGGGTATTTTCATCTATCTTTTCTATAAAGCTTCTAATATCGCTAGCGATACCAGATTTTAATAAGAAATTCGGCATCATTTTATGGCTAATAACTCGAACTTCTTTGCAACTTTCATCTACCAATGCCATCGTTTTTTCGGCTAAAAACTTATCGTCATCTTTCGTAATTTCTACACGATCTAACAAGCCATTTAAATTCATTTTTACAGCACTAAATAGCTGACCAATTCCATCATGTAAATCAGAAGCTATCCGTTTACGTTCAGCTTCTTCAGCATCAATTACGGCTTTTGTAAGTAGTTCTCTTTGTTTTGCTTGCTCGGCTGCTAAAATGGCTTTTTGTTCTAATTGCTTTTTACGATAAAAACCATAACCTAATAGTAATACAATAGCAGAAATGACTGCAACAATTCCGATTGTTGTATTTTTTTGATTGATGGCTATTTGCTTTTCTTGCAAGGCTAATTTTTGTTGCAAGGCTTCTTTACTAAGCGTATTAATTTTTTCTTGTTTTATAGATGCGTCTAGTTTGCTTTGTAAAATAGTTTCTGTCTGGATTGCTAGTTGTAAACTATCTTCAACTATTTGTAATTGTGCACCTGAAAGAGCTAGTTTTTGTTGCGTTATTTGATATAAATTTTTACTGATAGCTAATTGTTGCTCAACAATTTGAAGATTTTTGATAGAATCGGATTTGGACAGAAGGAGTATTTTATTTTCTTTTTGTTGTGTTTCGTATTTGGTTTGGAGTTCATTAACTGTACTAATAGTTTTATCGTTCAATATTTTTTCATACAAATTTTGAAACTTTGTTTTATACATGTATGCACTTTGATAATTACCTATTGTAGAATCTAACAAAGCTCTGTATTTATAAATTTCATTAAAAGTAAATACGTCTGCTTTAAACTCATTAGCAGTTTTTTCGGCTAATTCGTACCATTTCATTGATTCAGTATAATTCTTTAATCCTCTATAGCCAAAACCAATATTATGTTGAATTAAAGGAACACCTTGTTTATTTTGATTTTCGTTAGCTATAGATAAAGCTATTTGCAAATAATTTATTCCTTTTTGAAATTGCTCGTTTCTTAAACAAATGGCTCCTAAATTGTTATAACAAGTTTGAATACCTCTTTTAAATCCTATTTTCTGAAAACTTTCAATTGCTTGCAATAACCTATTTTCTCCCTCTATAAAATTTTGTTGTGTAATAAAAATGTTAGCTGTGTTTACTAGTGTTATTCCGTAGGTTCTAAAATCGCCCTGCTTTTTACTAAATGCAATACTTTTATCGTAATATTTTATTGCTTCATCGTAATTTTTAAGATTAAAGAATTGTCTACCTAAATTATTGTACGTACTTGCTATTCCTTCAAGAATATTCAACTCTTGTTTTATAGATAACGATTTTAAAAGATACTTTACAGCAACTTCATAATTACCCAACTCTGAATTATTAATTGCTATGGTTTCGTATACTTTTTCTAACTCAACTAAATTATTGTTGTTTGCGTAAATTTTTTCTGCTTGCATTAAATCATTCAAAGCTTCTGCATACTTGCTAAATGAATATTTTGCTTGCCCTAATTCTCTATAAATTCTTGCCTGGTAATTGGTATGATTACTCTTTATTGCATATGCTAATGCTTCATTCAAAAACTCAACAGCAAAGCTCCCTTTTGATTTATAAATAAAGTAGCCACTTTTTACAATAAGAGCCTCAATCATTCCATTTACAAAACCAATTTTTTTAGACTTTGTGTATGACTCTTGTAAATAGTTAAAAGTTGATACTGAATCGGTTTTATATAATTGAAAGGCTAAATTATTGAGAGCATTTATTCTGGAAGTATCAGGCAACTTACTTGTTAGGATAGACTTTAAACTATCAATTTGCTTTTGTTGGGCTATTAAGCTTGTGCAGAACAAAAAGCTAAATAGTACTATTGGCAGCTTTATCATAAATCAGTTTTGGTTTTTCAAGATAAGCATAGTTGTATATCTGTACAAATTTATACATACGCAAAAAGCTATCATTTTATAAATGATAGCTTTTTGCGTATAAACTACGATTATTATTTTTTCATGGTAATAAACACCAATTCACTTTCTTTAGCTTTTTTGGTAATTTTATATCCCAACATTAAAATTTTATTTTCATCTTCCATTAAAAAAGGATTAGTATGGCTAATTGCCCAGTCTTCATTTTCTAAATTTTGATAACTAGAGATTTGGTTATTTGGAAGGTCGAATGTAACAACAGCCAAACTATTAATTAAAAACTTTGATTTACTAGCTGAAATTACACCGTCTTTGAATTTATTATATTTTCCCATATCATAAGAAAACCAATAAAATTTATTACCATCTTTTGAAAAAGATGCCGAAGAACCTAAATCCTCACCTTTCATAGATAACACTGTTTCTATACTTCCCTTATCGTTAATTACAAAAGCTTGCAGCCCAGGAAAATTTGTACCACTCACATATTGGCGACCTTGATAAACCAATTTATTACCTGCCAAGTTAAGAGTAGTTCCTAGCATTTTTGTTGTAATTTTTGAAGTGCTTTTAAATTGGTCACTCGTTTTTAAAACGTTCTGTAAATCGCTATTTGAAGCACTATTAATGTAAGCTAGTTTGCCATTTTCAAATTTGGCAACTTGTAAATTTTGATAGTCGTTATCGCTTGGCCCTTTAGCGTAATCTGTGTATTCTGTATTGCTATTACTGCATCCTCCAATGATGTAAGTAGCATTATTTTCATGAATTACTTTATCAATTACCCATCTAGATTTTGGAGCTTGAAAAATTACATGCTCTTTAATATCGTATGTATTTCCATCTATATAAAAGTATTCGTAATTATTTGCTGCTGTAACTTTGATTTTAGACTTTTTTACTTCTAATGGTAAGGCTACAAAAACATAGTCGAACTGCCCTGGCGACTTTTCTATAGTCTTTGCCACTAATATACATTGGTGGTCAAAAGTGAATGTTTGCTCCTTTACCATATTTAAGTCTTTATCGAATTTTCTAAAAATGTAGTGTTGTTTATCTTCACCAATTACACCAACAGTACTGTATAACATATTACCGCCATTGGGTACAGGATTACTGTAAATTGGATACCACTTTTCACCTTTAGATTGTCTATTTGCCGTACTGCTTACCCTATGCCTTTTTAGGTTTTCTATACAATAATCTAACCCCAATTTTGTAGTTCCATTAACATCAATACCTACGTAAGAAGATACAACATCTGCACCTGCAGAATAACCATAAGTTACTACTGTGCTAAACAGATGAGCATTGGTTAATTCGTATGGGAAAAGTGGATCGTAGGGAATGGTTAGTTTTTTGCCAAAGATTAATATACCATCTTCTACCGCTTCTTTAGTAGAAGCATATTTTTTACTTACTGTTTCTACATAGTTAAGGTTTTCGTCAAAATAGAGTTTATCCACATCATATCGTAATCCATGATATGTAGTAACAAGCATATTACCATCTACTTTTTTATCTACGTCACAAATTGTTTTTGTAAAATTTAGGTATGTTTTACCAGTTGTTCGGTCAACTCCTGCACCTTTTACAAACCAATTTTTGTGCTTGTTTACACTTTCTAAATCAAATCCCTTAGCGGTAACTTGTAGTTGTGCTTGCAACAAATAGCAAGCATTGATAAGTAATGTAGTAGCAATTAATTTTTTCATGGTTAATTTCAGTTTTATACACAAAACAACCATTTAAACATTCGAATAACAATAACGCATTTGTAGTATTTTATGCTTCTAGATTAGCAACATCCTCATTTATTGTATTGAAAAAGTAAAACCATTTTACACTGCTAATGTTATGTATAATGCAATCAATTAAGATTTCAAAATGCCGAAAAGAACTTCCGTTAACGACGTAAAAGCCATTGATGATTTAAACGATTTAGACCGTATTGTAAAAGATAAACGCAACAACAAAAGGGCGGATGCTAAAAAAGGACGACGTAATAGACACTACATTAAAGTGTTGATAAAACATCAATTAAAAACAGGAAATATGGATGAAATGGAATAAAGAAAAAGTCCCGTTTCTATGAATAGAAACAGGACTTTTCTTATGTTGCTTTTATTGGTAAAAGCTATTTTAGTATCTATACATTTCACTCTTAAATGGACCACTTTGTGGAATACCCAAATAAGCAGCTTGTGTATCGGTAAGTTCATCTAACACTGCACCAACTTTTGCAAGGTGTAAACGAGCTACTTTTTCATCCAAATGCTTAGGCAATACATATACTTTGTTTTCGTATTTACTTGCATTGTTCCACAATTCTATTTGAGCAAGGGTTTGGTTGCTGAATGATGCACTCATTACAAAACTTGGGTGACCAGTAGCACAACCTAAATTTACCAAACGACCTTCAGCTAAAATAATAACATCTTTACCATCAATATTGTATAAATCTACTTGTGGTTTAATGGTATCTTTTGTATCGCCATAATTTGCATTTAACCAAGCCATATCAATTTCAATATCGAAGTGACCAATGTTACAAACTATCGCTTTATCTTTCATTAAACGGAAATGCTTTTCTGTAATTAAATCTCTACAGCCACTAGCAGTTACAATAATATCTGCTTCTTTAACTGCTTCAATCATTGGTTTTACTTCAAAACCTTCCATTGCTGCTTGTAAAGCACAAATAGGATCAATTTCTGTAACAATTACTCTACAACCTGCACCTTTTAAGCTTAATGCACTTCCTTTACCCACATCACCATATCCACCAACAACAGCTACTTTACCAGCCATCATTACATCGGTAGCTCTACGAATAGCATCTACCAAACTTTCTTGACAACCATATTTGTTATCGAATTTAGATTTGGTAACACTATCGTTTACATTAATTGCAGGAATTGGTAACGTACCTTTTGCCATACGCTCATATAAACGGTGAACACCTGTTGTAGTTTCTTCGCTTAAACCTTTAATGTTGGCAATTAATTCTGGATAAACATCAAAAACCATATTGGTTAAATCGCCACCATCGTCTAAAATCATATTCAAAGGACGGTCTGCACCACCAAAAAACAACGTTTGTTCAATACACCAATCAGCTTCTTCTTGTGTTTGACCTTTCCAAGCAAAAACACCCACACCAGCAGCGGCAATTGCAGCAGCAGCTTGATCTTGTGTAGAAAAAATGTTACAAGAACTCCATTTTACTTCAGCACCTAAAGCCACCAATGTTTCAATTAAAACAGCAGTTTGAATAGTCATGTGTAAACAACCCGCAATTCTTGCACCTTTTAAAGGTTGAGAAGCACCGTATTCTGCACGGATAGCCATTAAACCTGGCATTTCAGCTTCTGCCAAACGAATTTCTTTGCGGCCCCAATCTGCTAGGCTCATATCAGCTACCTTGTAAGGTAAGCTAAAATCGATAGATTTTGACAATGTAGACATGTTTTAAATTTAGAATGCAAATATAGTTTTGCAGGATAATATTCTTTCAATAATAAAATATTTAGAATAAATATTTGTGATTAATGTTTATAAAAGAATAAATCTACTATTTACACTCGTAAATTGGAGGTAAATAGAATAAACAACTTTTGAGTGGATAAATGCTTAGGATGTGTAGAATTATCTACCTATTCAATTGTTCGAAAGACTATCTTGGATGGTCGCTAGATTACATTACGTTGTCGCTGGGTTATCTTGGGTGGTCGCTAGATTATCGTAGGTTGTCGCTGGAGTATTTTAGATGGTAGTTGATTCATCTTAGCTAGTCGCAATAAAATCATCGATGGTCGCATAGCCCATGGTTTCAACCTATAGCCCATGGTTTCAACCATGGGTTATCGAGGTTTAAACCATGGGTTATTGGGTTTATTCATTATCCAATCCATATAATTTCAAAAATTCGTCATGTTCTTGTTGAAACGATTGTTTGCCATGATGTTGTTTTTGATTTTGTATGTATTTAAATACCTTCTCAACTCCAGATTCAGAAACCGAAAAAGCCGCATAACCTGTTTGCCAAGCAAATTTTTCTGGTATTAAATTTTGTTGATTTACATAATGTGAGCTGCTGCCTTTTATTTGTTTGATAACATCGGCAATAGATTTTTGAGGGTTTAATAAAAACAAGCAATGTATATGATCGGGCATACCATTGATTATACGAACGGGACAACCTAATTCTCGTAATTGATGGGTTAAAAATTGATACACCCGCTGTTCAATGCTTTGCTGCAAAAAAGGCATTCTTTGTTTGGTTGCCCAAATAGCATGTATCCATATTTTGTTAAATTAATGGGGCATTTTTTTTGGTTTTGTTGGTTTAAAACCGTTAAAACGGTTTATCTAAAAAATTATATCCATCATAGCCCATGGTTTAAACCATGGGCTATGATGGATATTTCGATGTTTATAATGGATTTATCCATTTTGTGGCTTCATCATCATTCTTCAATTTTGTGCAACAATTATTTTATATCTGTAGCAGCAGCAGTTGTTTTTTGGGTTTCGCTTGTGGTAAGGCTTGCAATGGTTTTGTTGTAACTAAATAATGCTGCTTTTGCATTATCCCCAATTTCAGTAAATAAATTAGCACTATGCATAGCTATTTTCATCACCCTATTATAAATATTGTTGAGCTGTGTAATGCCTTCACTTGTAATGGCTTTCTTATCTTTCTTTTTGGTTTCTTGTGCTATGTTTTTGTCTTTAATAATATTGGCATAGCTAACAATATCGGTGATGTAGCTAGCATCTGTACCTGCATTGGTAATTTCTGTTTGCAATACAGGTGTCATGTTGTTTACAAAAGTTGCTAATAATTCTACCAAGGCTTCTTGGCTACCTTTTTGTACTTTATCCCACAATCTAAAGCCAATGCTGTTGAGTATTTCTTGTTCTCTATTGTCATCGGTAAAGTCTATTTCTACGGCATTTTTAAAGCTGCGTAATTTAGGCATTACTTCGTTCATAGCATCGTACAGCTCTTTACTAGCTTTGGTTTGGTCGCCAAGGGTATCTACGCCCAATACATCTTTAAACACTCGCTTTATTTCATTATTCAACTCGTTAAAATAAGTAGTGTTCCAATTGCTTCTTTTACTAAACAAAAAAGTTTTATTGTTTTCAGCCATATTCATCATTACGGCTAAAGTGGTAAGCATAGCAGCATCGCTGCCTTTGTATGCTCTTTTTGGAGTGTTGGTTATTTTTGCCATAGGTTTATAATTTATTGTAACGAATATAAAACTATTTTATAATAAATAAACGGATTTAGTTAAAAATATTTGAATATATTTTTTGAAATTTTTTCGTTAGAAAAAACAGTACTTTACAATTATTTCTACCAATCTATGATACAGTTAGACGATAAAGACCTTGCTATTTTACAAGTGCTGCAACAAAATGCCAAAGCCACCGTAAAAGAAATTGCAGACATTGTTCATTTAAGCACCACTCCTATTCATGAACGTATTAAACGCATGGAAAGAAATGGGGTAATAAAACAATATGCTACTTTGGTAGACCATACAAAAGTGAAAAAAGGATTGATGGTAATTTGCTATGTATCGTTAAAACAACATGATAAATTAGCTGGCAGTGAATTTATTGCCTTGATAAATGAAATGCCTGAAATTATTGAATGCTATAATATTTCTGGCGAATTCGATTTTATGTTGAAAGTAGTAGCAGAAAACATGGACGCTTATTACAATTTTCATGTAAACAAATTAAGTCAAGCTCCGAATATTGGTCATGTACAAAGTGTATTTGTAATGGGTGTAATAAAACAAACGCATGTATTGGTATAAAGTTATTTTATTAAAATGCCTGTTTTAATTCCAAAACTCAATGAAACACCTGGACTTTTGCCTAAACGAGAGTTTAAATAATTATAAGCAGAGGTTTCATTATCGTTGTAATAATCTCCGTTTTTATGTTTATTATCAATGCCATAGCCTAAACCCCAATAGGCATCAAACAAAAACTTTTCGCCAAAAACCCACTGCTTACCAAATTCAATTTGAAGTGCAGCAAAAGTGGTGTTTTTTCGTTCAGCTATAGATGTAGTACTTTTATAGACAACAATATTTTCGCTGTAATTTCCAAGATATAAAATGGGTTTTGCATAGCTACCTTGCATTAAATGGCTATACCTAGATTTTCCAAATAAAAAGTTGGGAAGCTTATTAAACTTATAGCCAAAAGACAATGCCACTCCAAATGGAGCTCTTCTTTTACTTACCCAACTATTGTTAGCATCATAATATTCAATTGAATTTCCTTTTCCTAAACCAATAATGGCCAATGTGGCTTCGTAGCTTGTTCCTATACCTGTACTTTTTTCAAATCCAAATTGACTATAACCGATTAATGGCCCCATAAAATCGATTTTAATTGCCTTTGTAAGTTGACCAATATATTGTTCTGAATTTTTATAATCACTCACAAAAGTTTCTTCTCTACCATCGGCAAACACAATTTTAATAAGTGTTTCTTTGTCTAAAACATATACAACTGCAATTCCGATACTATCTTTTGGCAACATGTATTTTACTTCAGATACACCCACTTCGGTAACTCTACAAGTAATAACATTTCCATTTTTTTTATAAATTTTATCTTGAGCTTTTATAGCTATGTTGAAGAAAAAACACAAGCAAATTGCAGATAAAAAATACTTCATGAATATTGTTTTGGTATTTGACATGCCTACATTACAAAACGTTGCATGCAACCGTTTAAAGTATGTTTACCTCTCTCTCCAATGCTACTCCAAACTTTTCTTGAACAGATTGAATAATATTGGTAGATAAATCAAAAATTTCTTCACCTGTTGCGTTTCCATAATTTACCAAAACCAATGCTTGCAAAGGATTACAGCCTGCATCTCCTTTTCTAAAGCCTTTCCATCCACATTGTTCTATCAACCAACCTGCTGCTAATTTATAGTGCATATCATCTACCTGATAAGCAGGTATTTCAGGATATTGTTCCCACAAAACATGGTGTCGAAATTTTGATACTTGAGGATTCTTAAAAAAACTTCCTGCATTGCCGATTTTTTTAGGGTCGGGCAATTTACTTGTACGAATATTGATGACTGCTTGTGCAATTGCTTTTGCAGATAATTCTGTAACACCCATCTTATTTAACTCTTGTTCAATAGCACCATAACTGGTGTTGAAAACTGGCTTTTTGGGCAACTTAAACGTTACATTTAAAATTACAAATTGGTTTTTGAACTTTTGTTTAAATACACTTTCTCTATATCCAAATGCACAGTCTTCGAGGTTAAAAGTAACTACCGTTTTATCGTAAATATGATAAGCTTCTAATTGATGAAATACGTGTTTAATTTCTACACCATAAGCACCAATATTTTGCATAGGGCTTGCACCAACATTGCCTGGAATAAGGCTTAAATTTTCCAGTCCATTGTATCCATTTTCTAAACAAAAACAAACCAAATCATGCCATAATTCTCCTGCATTAGCTTTGATGTAATAATAATCTGCATCTTCATGTATACACTCAATTCCCATCATTTCATTTTTCAAAACACATTGTTCTACATTTTTAGTAAATAAAATATTACTTCCTCCTCCTAAAATAAATGGATGATTATTTTGTGTAACAATTGGATTTTGCAACAAATCTTGCAAGCTTTCTAGCGATGAAAACCGAGCAAAATATTGAGCAGAAACGTCGATACCAAAAGTATTGTATGGCTTTAATGAAATATTTTCTTGAATTTGCATGTAGCAAAATACGTTTATTATGACGAAAAAAACAGTAGTAGTATTGGGTGCAACAGGCTTGATTGGTAATTTATTAACGCTTGAATTACTAAAAGATGAAAGTGTTGAAAAAGTAAGAGTTGTGGTTAGAAAACCGATAGAATTGCAACATGAAAAGTTAGAAGTGGCAATATGTAACTTTAATGATCTTGCAGCATTAACGGCTTGTATTGGAGATGGCGATGCCTTATTTTGTTGTATAGGCACTACACAAAAACAGGTAAATGGCGATAAGGAAGCTTATAGAAAAATAGATTTTGATATACCTGTACAAGCTGCAAACATTGCTAAACAACATGAATTTAGTAATTACCTATTGGTATCTGCAATTGGTGCAAATGCACAAGCAAGTGGATTTTACTTACAATTAAAAGGTGAAGTGGAACAAGCTATTGAACAATTAAACTTCCCTAGCTTTCATATTTTTAGACCTTCGTTTTTATTGGGAGCAAGAAAAGAATTTAGAATGGGGGAAATAATAGCTAAATATATATTTAAAGTAATTTCATTTTTACTTGTAGGTTCTCTTCAAAAATATAAAGCTATAGAAGCAATTGATGTAGCTAAGGCAATGGTAAATGCTAGTAAATTAGCAATGAATAGAACTAAAATTTACACTTATATCGATATGGTTTCTCTATCGAACAAAGGTTGAATTGTGTTTGAACGAAAGGATTCTATAACCACTATTTCTCCCATAAAAAAGGTGCAATCGATTGGAATGCTGATTACACCTTTTATTATTTATTTTCCATCAATTTTATTTACCCAAAAACTTCTCTAATTCTATTCCTAAAGTTTCTCCACGTAAATTTTTGGCTACAATTTTACCTTGAGGATCTAATAATAAGTTTTGAGGAATAGATTGAATGCCATATTGCTTAGCAACCTCATTATTCCAGAATTGTAAATCAGAAACATGCGTCCAAGTAAGTTTATCGTCATTTATAGCTTTCATCCATCTATCTTTTGCACCTGGTTGATCTAATGAAACACCGATAATATGAAAACCTTTGTCTTTATATTGATTAAATACTTTTACCACATTTGGGTTTTCTCTTCTGCAAGGACCACACCAACTAGCCCAAAAATCGACCAATACGTACTTTCCTTTAAATGAAGAAAGTGATATTGGATTTCCTAAAGTATCGTTTTGTGTAAAATCCATTGCCATTTTACCAATTCCTGTTTTCTTAGCAATATCTATCTTTCTTTTTAACTCTGTACCTGAAAATGTATTTTGATTTTCGGTTGATAAAGTATTAAAAATAGGTTCAATTTTATCGCCATCGATAGAATAACCTGCATATTGACTAAGTGCATAAATCGCTAAAGGAGAATTTGGATTTGCTTTTAAATAAGCTCCATAAACTTCTTCTTTTTGCTGTGCTTCTAAAGCATCGATTGCAGCCTCTGTTTTTGCAGCCGCTTCTTTATCTTGAGCTTTCATGTGGTTAGAATACTCTTTGTATAAAACTTCCATTTGTGTATTAAAAGATTTATCAAGCGTATTTAATTTAGTAAATTCTTCATGTGCTTTTGATCCTTTTACATTGATGTTGGCAAAAGAATCTATATTGTTAATAGTAACTTTTCCCGTTTCTACAAACACCATGGCAACATTTTTAGGAACTAATCTTGCTTTTTTATTAGCCATATTTCTACCCATTAACTGCACTCTAATGGGCTCTGTAATAGATAAATTAAATTGATATTTACCATTTTCTGTTACTACAGCACTATCCATTACTCTTGCACCATTATTCACATAACTTGCGTATACCATGTTTATAGTATCAGGAATATTCTTTAGTGTGCCATTAATGGTAAGATTGGTAGCATTTTTTTGAGCAAATGCTAAAAAAGGAAAGATGAAAACAAGAGCCAATGTACATTTCTTCATGTGCGTTTTTTTATAAATATATAGAAAGTATAGATTTCTTAAATGTGATATTGATTAATGGTAAAATAGCTAGATTAATGTTTTTAAAAAGAACCTATCCATTATTCTTTTGAGCAGCTTGTATATCTCTTGTATTCTTTTGAACTGCAATTGCAGCAAATAAGCTTAAAGCATAAGACATTCCATAAAATCCTTTTTCGCTTAAAGTAATGGTTGCATTAAACAAGCCTACCACCAATAATAAAATAGAAATAGCAAGTGAAAACCAACATAACCCAAAATACAAACTACTAACAGGAATATTTTCTAATTGATCTCTAACTGATTTCTGTAGAGAAACGGCCGAGAACAGTCCATAGAGCAAAAGAGCAAAATAATATCCCTTTTCATTGAGTTGCATTTCGGCTTTCCATAAACCAATATTAAAAGAAAGCATTCCAATTATTAAAGCAGCCCAAGATGCACCAATAAAAGCAGCTGACGGTTTGTTATTCATATTTTTGAAATTATCAATTTAAAGTAAAGTATACAATTCTGTTACAAATTAAATTCTATTCCTTGAGCCAATGTTAATTCAGTTCCCCAATTAATGGTATTGGTTTGTCTACGCATATATGCTTTCCAAGCATCACTACCACTTTCTCTTCCTCCACCTGTTTCTTTTTCGCCACCAAAAGCTCCCCCAATTTCGGCACCACTCGTTCCAATATTAACGTTAGCAATACCACAATCGCTACCAACTGCTGATAAAAATTGTTCCGCTTCTCTCATGTTTAAAGTCATAATACTAGATGATAATCCTTGAGGAACATCATTTTGCATAGCAATTGCTTCTTCCAAAGTACTGTATTTCATCAAGTACAAAATAGGAGCAAATGTTTCATGCTGAACAATAGGCATATCGTTGGTTACTTCTGCTACACATGGCTGCACATAACAACCACTTTCGTAGCCTTTTCCTTCTAACACTTCTCCTTTAACCAAAAAATCTCCACCTTGTTTTTTGCATTGTTTAATAGCCTCTAAATAAGATTCAACAGCAGCTTTATCGATTAATGGACCAACATGATTTGAACTATCTAAAGGATTACCAATTCGAAGTTGCAAATACAATTTCGCCAATTTTATTTTAAACTTGAAATACACACTTTCATGAATAATGATTCTACGAGTGGTGGTACAACGTTGACCAGCAGTGCCTACAGCACCAAAAACACATGCAATTAATGCAGCATCTAAATCGGCATTTGGCGTAACAATAATGGCATTATTACCACCTAATTCTAAAATAGTTTTACCCAATCTTGCAGCAACAGTTGCATTTAACTCTTTACCCATTCTGGTGCTTCCAGTTGCAGAAATCAATGGAATACGAGTATCATTACTCATTAATTCACCCACTTCTCTACCTCCATTAATTAAGCAACTTACACCTTCTGGAACATTATTTTTTTCAAATACTTCTTGTACAATTTTTTGAACAGCAATGCCACAAAGTGGTGTTTTTTCGCTAGGCTTCCAAATACAAACATTGCCACAAACCCAAGCTAATGCAGCATTCCAACTCCAAACTGCAACAGGAAAATTAAAAGCAGAAATAATTCCAACAATACCTAATGGATGCCATTGTTCGTACATTCTATGGTTAGGTCGTTCACTATGCATGGTTAAGCCGTACAATTGTCTAGATAAGCCTACAGCAAAATCGCAGATATCTATCATTTCTTGTACTTCTCCATATCCTTCTTGCAAACTTTTGCCCATTTCGTAGCTAACTAATTTGCCTAAATCTTCTTTTTTTGCCCGTAAAGCTTCGCCCAATTGTCTTACAACTTCTCCACGTTTTGGTGCAGGCCAAGTTTTCCAAACATCAAATGCATTTTTTGCAGTTGAAACAATCTGGTTATAAGTTTCACCATTTGTTGTTCTTACTTTACCAATGAGTTTTCCATCAACCGGAGATAAGCTTCTGATATCAGCTTCTAAACAATTAATCCATTCCGTGCCAGTTGAAGCACCAATATTCTGTTCTTGTAATTGAAGATGATGTAGAAAATCCATAGTTATTTAATTTAATAGGATACGATTATTAATATTCAGAAAAAACAATTTATTTTAATATGCAGCAAAATACACATTTAGCAAACGCATATCAAAAAATATTTACCAAATAAAAAGAGCAGACTTTCGCCTGCTCTTTTCTATTCTATATTATGTAGGTTAAATTAAATCCATTCCTTTACAGAAATAGGTAACTACACCTGGTAATGCTAACCAAAAAAATTCTCTGTAAACAAACATTAATGTTACTAAAAGTGCTAACCAAATAAAGAACAACAACCAATATTTTGCTGTAGATTTTTGAGCTTCCATGTGTAAAATTTTTACAAATATAGGTGGGCAATTGATTATTGCCAACCTTGGTTAAGATTTTTGTTTTGTATTTGTTTGAATGGTTGTATGTGAATCTTTTGGCGGCGTTGATTTTCCATCGAAAAACAACATTTTAAGGGCAGTAATAATTAGTACAATTGCAAATACTTTTTTTAACATTGCATCTGAAATATTCACAGCAACCCTACCTCCAATTAATCCACCTAATAAAAATCCAAACGAAACAATGGCTACAACTTTAAAATCGATATAGCCTTGTTTGTAGTATTGACTAACTGCAAGTACACCAACTGGTAATAATAAAATACCTAATGAAGTACCTTGAGCTGCTTTTTGCGAAAAAGCCAATAAAAAAACAAGTGCCGGAACAATAATAATACCACCACCTACACCCACCAAACCACTTAAAATGCCGGCCAAAAGACCGATCAATAAGAGCATTAAAATGGTTGTAGCAGACATGTGTGTAAATTATTTGTTACCGAAATTTTCTTTGTAGAACTCAATGGCTTCTTTTACAATAGCGATGGCTTTTGTTTTATCGCCAAACTCTTCAACCACTACCGTTTTCTTTTCCAACTTTTTATATTCTTCAAAGAAATGTCTTAACTCTTGGAAGAAATGAGCTTGTAATTCTTCAATATTATTGTAATGGTTTACTGTAGGATCATTGGCTGCTACGGCAATAATTTTATCGTCTGCTTCACCACCATCAATCATTTGCATAACACCAATTACTTTAGCATCCATAATAGTAAGTGGAACTACGGGTAAAGATGTAATTACTAAAATATCTAAAGGATCATGATCGCCACCATATGTTTGTGGAATAAATCCATAGTTTACAGGATAATGAAAAGAAGAATAAATAATTCTATCTAATTTTAAAAGACCGGTAGGTTTATCAATTTCATATTTACAACGACTACCTTGAGGAATTTCAATGACAGAAGTAACAATTCTTGGAGCATTTTCTCCGTAATGAACGCCATGCCATGGGTGTAAAACATTTGTTGTCATCTTTGCTTGCTTATTGATTATTTTAAAAAGGACGCTTTGCTATTTTTGCAAGAATAACAATGTTCGTTGATTCTTACAAGAATTCATAAAAATATCATTATAAGTTAGGATTGAAGGTATAGCTAAAATCTACCAACCATTGGTTATCTACCTTCACTACTTTTACTTTTTTTCCTATTTTATCGAAAGAGTTACTATAATTAATAATGGTTTCATTTTCAGTAATATCAGATACCTCTGCAATATTAATAGATGCTTCTCTATATTGCTCTCTTCTATCTCTATCATTTGTACGATAATCGGCTTCTATTTTTTTCAGAAACGCTTCGTTTTCACTGTTTTTAAGCATAAAAAAACGAGCTTTTTCAAAATCGCCTTTTAAACATGCATCTATAAATTCTCTTCCAGCATCTAAGCTATTATTTGCTTGCTGATACTGAACGGAAGACGAAGAACAAGAAAAATAAAAAAAACTTAAAAAAATAAATAAATATTTCATGTTTTAATATATCGTAATCAAGTTACGAAGATAGGCTTAGAAATGTAAACTTTACCGAATACAAACAGAAATACACTTGAGCTAAAAAATATATACGCTAAATAAAGTTTTAATTTTTCATCGATTTAATGAATACATGTATCATCAAAATGACGCTTGTTGACAAAATATGTTGTGTACCCAAAATACTTTGTCTATATTTTTTTTCAGCAAACAAATAAAGAAGCAATCAGCAAAAAAATACATGCAAACTATTGTTTTACAATTTATTACAAAGAGAACTGAATAGTTATACAATACCGCTTTTTTCGATTGTATTAACATTTAATTATGATAAATAGATGAGCTTTAAAAAACCTTTTTTGCCATTAAACCGTAATTGAAAGCAAAAAAAATAAAAAAAAATTATGAAAAAAATTGCTTTTCTATTGATGAGTGCTTTTGTTATGAATGCGGCTATTGCACAAACAGAAAAAACAGTAACTGTAGGTGGTGCACCTATGTATCCATCGAAAGATATTGTTTCAAACGCTGTAAACAGTAAAGATCATACTACTTTAGTTGCTGCTGTAAAAGCTGCTGGATTAGTAGAAACTTTACAAAGTGCTGGACCATTTACTGTATTTGCACCTACGAATGCTGCATTTGCAAAATTACCTGCAGGAACAGTTGAAACACTCGTAAAACCTGAAAACAAAGCAACACTAACAAGTATTTTAACTTACCATGTAGTTGCAGGAAAGTTTAATGCAAAAGATGTGGTAAAATTAATTAAAGAAGGAAATGGTGTAGCTGAAATAAAAACAGTACAAGGTGGTGTTTTAAAAGTTTCTTTAGAAGGGAAAAAAGTAGTTTTAACCGATACAAAAGGTGGTAAAAGTTATGTAACAATTGCAGATGTTAACCAAAGCAATGGTGTAATTCATGTTATTGATACAGTGGTGATGCCTTAACATTTTTATTTAACAAAGAAAGGGTGATGCAAATAAAATTGTATCACCCTTTTTTTATTTAAAATTTAACTCCAAAAGTCAACATTATATTGCCAATACTACCAGTTTGTGTAGCAAACGTATTGGGTTTATCACTTAATCTGTAGGCAAATTGAGCATCATTTACAAAGCTATGAGCGTAACTTAAATCGATAAAAATGCCATGATTTCTATACCCAAATCCACCTGTTGCTAAAAATCTATTTGCTTTTAATTCTTTATCGGCATAAGGACTTCCAAAAAATGCTCCACCTAAACGTATCATAAACACATTCAGCTTTAACTCACCACCAATTCTTGCATTAATATTGCCTTTATAAACACTTTTTACAGTTTGATTCAAGGTGCGTAAATAGGTTTTTATCCCTTCTTCTACAAACTCATCGCTAGCAGAAAAGCGAACACCTCTATAATTTACAAATTCAAAGTCGGCACTAATAAATGCTCTTTGTTTTCTAGTATCACTTACTTCTCTAAAAACATAGCTTGCACTTGCAATTAAACGGTAAGGTGTTACAATTAAATATTCTCTTTTGCCTGCATTTCCACTGTTTAAGCTATTACTAGATTCTGAAACGATACCTGCATACGATTCTGTATTGGTAACCATCGATGCACTTATTTCATCTCTCATTCCAATTAATTGAGGGGTGTGCAAAGCAAAACCAACACGCCAAAACTCTTGTGGTTTATAAATGAAGCCTAATTTAGCACCCACACCAAAACCGGTTGAACGAAATGTTTCAGAAAATGTGAAAGAAGCAAACTGATTATTGGGATCATTGGTAGCATCAGTTTCTGTATAAGTGGTTGTTCTTCTATAACCAATTACAGGAAATGTAAGACTTCCTCCAACATACAATTTGTCTTCCATATTTCCTGCTGCCGAAACAGCTATTTCATGGTAACCACCACTTGTAATGGCATCAAAATATTGATTTACACCAGTTGATAAAGGTACTAAACTTTGGTAACCTTCAAAACTTCCATTTGCACCACGTAAAGTATCAATCAAATAAGTTCGAAAAGCCAATGATGATCCAAAAATATAATTGCTTAAAGCAGCATTGGTATCTGCTCTATCTTTTGTTAATTCTTCTAAATATTGTTCAGAGAAAGAACTTGCATTATTAAATCCACTAAACTGAATTCTATTTCTATAACTAGCTAATTGATTGACCGATATGGCAAACGCACTGCTCACCCATCCATTACTGTTTTTGTATCGATTGGGTTTTCCAAAAATAAAACCACTAGCTCCATATGAAAAACTATTGCGTTCGTTGGCTGTATCTTTTCCTCGATAATTAAATTTATTTTGATTCAACAAAAAACCTGGACTTAATACAAACTCACTTGTTTTAAATAAACCCAAACCTGCAGGGTTTACGTTTGCTGCGGTAATATCTCCACCTAAAGATCCCATCACTCCACCGGTTGCTATATTTCTTGCCGTTCCATTTCCTGTAAACCAAGCTGTTCTAAGTCCGTCTTCAGGTAATTGTGCAAATAGTAAAATAGTATTAAACAACGCTATACTTGTAAAAATATATTTTTTCATAAAAAATAAACTAGATGTAAAAAATAGAACGCTACCTCATTTTAAAACGAAGAAAAAAGCATTCTTGAATACAAAATCTAAACAACATTAACCTCTTGGTTTTCGACCAGAAGAACTGCTACTACCTGTACTTTTGGTTCCACCACTTGTTCCACCTGCATTAGACTGAGGCGTTGTATTTGGGGTAAATGTTCTTACAGGTTTATCAACCGTTGTTGAACCATTGTTACTACTTGAAGATGAAGAACTAGGAATTACTACTTTACGCAATAAACTACCTAAACTATTGTTATTTGCTACAGGAGTTTTAACCCCTGTTTTTGGATCGGTTACATAAGTAGTATTGTTATTATATTTCGTGTTTTTATAAGCAGCTAAATTGTTATTGGCAGAATAACCACTTGCAACAACAGGACTTTTATAGCCAATAATTGTATAAACAGGATTGTACCATCCACCCCATCCAAATCTGCTAGGATGATAACTATAAAAACCCCAATAATTATTCCAAGATGGCATATAAGAATATCCCCAATTATAATTGTTATTGTAATTCCATCTATTGCAATAATCGAAACGAGTATCGTTCCAATAATTAAAATCATCGATAGATGCCCAACGATTTCTGTTGGCTACTTTCATTCTTAAATATCGGTCATCAGGATTATTTCGAGAGCTTACCTCCTCTTTTTCTTCTTCTACAACGCCTCTTGTTGGTGAATAATAAACATCATCAGGCGTTTGTCCGGTTTTATAAACACTAGAACAAGAACTCAGTACAAGCACAAATAGGATTAAAATAGGTAAAATTGTAGTTTTCATAACATACAATATTAAAGATGTTAGATAATATGAAGTTACTACTTTTGCGGCGGCAACTTCATTTTTTATAAATGGTCAAATATTTTGCCGTACAACGTTTGTAAAAAAAATAATTCGTTAAAAGAAACACAAAGAAATTCTGAATGAGCAAAGAAATTACATCAAGACAACAAGATTATTCTCAATGGTATAATGATTTAATTATAAAAGGTGGATTGGCAGATTATAGTGCTGTTAGAGGTTGCATGGTTATTAAACCCTACGGATTTGGATTGTGGGAAAACATGAGAGATGTTTTAGACAAAATGTTTAAAGATACTGGCCATCAAAATGCTTATTTTCCATTGTTTGTTCCGAAAAGTTTGTTTGAAGCCGAAGAGAAAAATGCAGAAGGTTTTGCAAAGGAATGTGCTGTTGTTACACATTATCGTTTAAAAGCCGATTCGAATAATAAAGGAAAATTAATTGTAGACCCTGAAGCAAAGTTAGAAGAAGAATTAGTGGTGCGTCCAACAAGCGAAGCAATCATTTGGAGTACATATAAAGGTTGGATTCAATCGTACAGAGATTTACCGATTTTGGTAAACCAATGGGCAAACGTAGTTCGTTGGGAAATGAGAACTCGTTTGTTTTTAAGAACGGCTGAATTTTTATGGCAAGAAGGGCATACTGCACATGCAACACAACAAGAGGCGATGGAAGAAGCAGAAAAAATGCTACACGTTTATGCCGATTTTGCAGAAAACTATATGGCTTTACCTGTAATTAAAGGAATTAAAAGCCCGAACGAACGTTTTGCAGGTGCAGAAGAAACATTTTGTATTGAAGCATTGATGCAAGATGGAAAAGCGTTACAAGCAGGAACATCGCATTTTTTAGGTCAAAATTTCGCCAAAGCATTCGATGTAAAATTCTCTGATAAAGAAAACAAACTCGATTATGTATGGGGAACAAGTTGGGGTGTAAGCACCAGATTAATTGGTGGGTTAGTAATGGCTCATAGCGATGATGAAGGTTTGGTTTTACCGCCTAAAATTGCTCCATTACAAGTAGTCATTGTACCTATTTATAAAGGCGAAGAGCAAAAAGCAATCATTTCTGAAAAAGTAAATACCATTATTACCGAATTAAAAGCATTAGGCATACGTATAAAATACGATGATTCTGACAATGCAAGACCAGGATGGAAATTTGCTCAATACGAAATGCAAGGTGTGCCTGTGCGTTTAGCAATTGGTGCAAGAGATTTAGAAAACGGCGTAATTGAAGTGGCAAGAAGAGATACTAAAACCAAACAAACCGTTACTTTAGAAGGCATTGCAATTTTTGTACAAAACTTACTTACTGAAATTCAAGAAAATATGTTTGCAAAAGCCTTAGCATTTAGAAACGAACATATTACACCTGCAAATACTTGGGACGAATTTGTGCAACTCTTAGATACAAAAGCAGGATTTATTGCAGCTCATTGGGATGGCACAGCAGAAACGGAAGAAAAAATTAAAGAGCTTACCAAAGCTACCATTCGTTGTATTCCACTAGATAATAAGTTAGAATCAGGAAGCTGTATTTTATCAGGTAATCCTTCAACACAAAGGGTCTTGTTTGCAAGAGCTTATTAAAGTAACCATATTTTTAAAGCGTTTGTAACCACAAGTTGCAAACGCTTTTTTATTCACCTATTTTTGTTTTACATGTTTTCTCCCAACCATTTAGTTGTATTTACCAATAATCAATCTAACAAAAATCTATTTATCCAAAACCTTCTACAACAAAGGGCTACAGATGATTTGGCTGTTTACAACACATTACAGGGTTGTCTTTTTTCTACACAAACCATTCAATCGTTAATTGTAGAAGAAGAAAAACATGGTAGCAGCGAAATAACACCCATTGCAAAGCAAAAGCTACAAACCATGTCGAGTGGAGAACAGAAAAAAGCTTTGCTTCAATTATTACTACTTCAAAAGCCAGATTTTATTATTCTAGATAATCCTTATGATAATTTAGACATTACAGCACAAAGCAATTTATTGAATTTGCTACAAGAAAATGCTCATCATACTGCATTTATTCAAATCATTAGCAGATCTAGCGATTGTTTGCCTTTTATTTCAAAAGGCATTTTTCTACAAGAAAATACTTGTGAAATCATTACTCATTTAACAGAATTTATTCTGCAACAACAGCAAATAAAAATTTCATTCAATCATCAATTACCTGCTCCTCTTTCTGCCATTTCAATTCCTCAAAATCCATTGATTGCATTTAAAAATGTAACCGTTAGGTATGAAGAAAAAACCATTGTTAGCAATATTAATTGGGAAGTTAATGGTGGCGAATTTTGGCAATTGAGTGGCCCAAATGGTGCAGGAAAAACCACACTGTTAACGATGATTACAGGTGATAATCCCAAAGCTTTTGGTAAAGATTTATGGTTATTTGGCAGAAAAAAAGGAACAGGCGAAAGCGTTTGGGAAATCAAAGAAAAAATAGGCTACCTCACTCCTGCTATGATAGATTTATTTAACACAAGACACACAGTTGAACAAATGATCATTGCAGGTTTCTTCGACTCGATAGGCTTATACACCAAACCAACTGAAATACAAATTAGATTAGCCAATGAATGGTTACTTGCTGCCAATATTGGTCATTTAAAAAACAAGGTATTTTCTAGTTTATCGAATGGTTATCAACGATTGATTTTGATTATTAGAGCTATGGTAAAACATCCTCCATTGTTAATTTTAGACGAACCAACAGCAGGTTTAGACGATGTAAGTGCCAATTTAATTATAGCATTTATTAATAAAATTGCCGCAGAAACAACAACGGCTATTATTTACGTTTCGCACAGAAAAGAACATGGATTACTACCACAATTTTTACTACAACTTACACCAACAATAAATGGCTCAATAGGAAAAGTAATACATTTAAAAAACTGATTATTTTCTATTTTGCAATCATAAACTAAGGCATGTATCAACAATTTATACATTGGCTAATGGAGCATCAATTGAAATGTCCATTTAAAATCATTATTCAAATCGATTGTCCAGGTTGTGGTGCACAAAGAAGTATTATTGCATTATTACAAGGTAATTTTAAGGAGAGTTTTATATTGTATCCAGCAATTTTTCCAATGCTGTTGTTTCTTTTTTATAGCTTATTTTCAAAAAATTTCAAATTCAATATGCCCAAAAAACTAAACGTTTATAGTTATTGGTGTATTGGTTTATTTATTGCTGTTTCTTATGTATTCAAATTTTTGTTTTAGGGGCATTTAGCTTTAGTTCGTTTATCAACAATTGTTCTGGCTATTCGTTACAAATCCGGCACAACGCTTAGCACTCATCCTCACCGTGTTTTCCACTTCTATCCAGCAACCTTTCAGCAAAAAAACCTTTCATCAGCTATAATACTTTTATCAATTCTTCTGCCGATACAATACCCTGTTTACGCCAAACTTCTTTACCGTTTTTATACACAATAAACGTAGGAAAAGCCTCAATAGTAAGTCTCTTGCATAAATCAGTTTCATTGGCTCCATCAATTTTTACTAGTTTAAACGGTTTAGGCTGTGTAGCTGATAAACTATCTAAAACAGGTTCCATTTTTTTACAAGGAGGACACCAAACCGCACCAAAATCTACCAATACCACCGCTGCTGATTGCGTTAATTTTTCATAAGCATTTATTGTTAATTGTGCTACAGTTTGCATTCCTTCAACTGGTTTATCAGCTTGTTTCCATGCATTCATTCCACCAACTAAATGATAAGTTGTAAATCCATTTTTTTGTAGCCATTTCGATGCGGCTGCACTTCTTCCTCCACTTAAACAATAAATATATACAGGCTTACTTTTGTCTAAAGCTGCTGTTCGTTCTGCAAATTGGCTACTATTATTCCAATCTGCTTGCAAAGCATTTTTCAAATGTCCATTCTGATATTCACCAGCGGTTCTCACATCTAACAGTTGAATATTTTTTGCTTCTATTGCCTTTTCAAATTCAGACACTTGCAAATTGGTGTTCGTTTGTGCAGCACTGTTACAAGCAACCAAGGCATACAATCCTAGCGACAAAAGCATTCTAAAATAATTGTTCATATATACATGTATAAGTTGTAAAATAAATGTATTCAAAAGTGTTGCAACAAAACTAATTTAGAAACTACAAACACAGAACATAAGTTTTGTATTTTCGCCAATCATAAATGATTTGTATCAATGGATGTTAAAATGGAAGCAAGTTGGAAAGAAATGCTAAAATCAGAATTTAGCAAGCCTTACTTTTTACAAATTGCCATGCATTTAAAAACAGAAAAAGCCACCAATGCAACGATTTATCCACCTGGATCTTTAATTTTCAATGCTTTTGAGAAAACACCATTTAACCAAGTAAAGGTTGTTATCCTTGGTCAAGATCCTTACCACAATCCACACCAAGCAATGGGCTTAAGCTTTAGTGTTCCTGACCATGTGCCTCCTCCACCCTCATTGGTAAATATGTTTAAAGAATTGCACACAGATATTGGAATGCCTATACCAACAACAGGCAACTTAACAAAATGGGCAGAACAAGGTGTATTGTTGTTAAACGCCGTTTTAACAGTAAGAGCCAACGAACCTGCTAGCCACGCAAAAATTGGTTGGATGGAATTTACAAACGCCGTAATTAGAAAATTATCAGACGAGCAAGAAGGCATTGTTTTTTTGTTGTGGGGCAAATTTGCACAAGAAAAACAAGTATTAATTAACGAACTAAAACACCATGTTTTAAAAGCTGCTCATCCATCGCCTTTAAGTGCTTACAATGGATTTTTTGGCTGCAAACATTTTAGTAGAACCAATCAATTATTAATGAAACAAGGAAAAGACCCGATAGACTGGACATTATAAAACCCTCCATTTAACTATGAACCAAACTGTAAATTCAAGCACTACTTCTTACAATTTTTTCACTAAAATATTTGCCCGAATTTGGGCTTTTTGGGGTTTAATTACGTTTGTAATTACCTTTTTCATCATTTTAATTCCTTCTTTAGCCACCAAACTCATCAAAGACCCTATTGGCATGAAATGGTTTATTTTATTGGCTAAATGGTGGAACTCGTTTTGGCTGTTTTTGGTAGCTTGCCCATTAAAAGTGTATGGTAAAGAGCATTTTGAAAAGGGAAAAGTATATATAGTAACAGCTAACCACAATGCATTATTAGATGTGCCATTGCTGTGCCCTTTTGTGCCAGGTGCAAACCAAACCATTGCTAAAGATTCATTTACAAAAATTCCATTTTTTGGTTGGTATTATGCAAGAGGTGCAGTACTTGTAAATAGAGAGAGTGTAATTAGCAGAAAGAAAAGTTATGAGCTGATGAAAGATGCTCTGAAAAAGAAATTTCACATGTGTATTTTTCCTGAAGGAACAAGAAACAAAACGGATTTGCCATTGGCAAAATTTCAAGATGGAGCGTTTAAACTATCTAGAGACACGAAAGTTCCTATCATTCCTTGTGTAATAACAGGAACAAGAAGAGCAATGCCTATACATGAAAGCTTCTTTTTTTTACCAACGGCATTAGAAATTCATTTTTTACCACCAGTAGAAGTTGGCAATGAAACCATTGAAGAATTAAAAGAAAAAGTACATTTTATAATGACAGAATTTTATAGAAAAAAAGGGGGAAACGTGTAAAAATATATACCGTTGTTTTCTCTCTAAAAAATAAAAGCATGCATGGAATTAACCATAGCATGCTTTATTTTTATAGGGGGTTTAGGGTTTATTATGCGAACAACATGATTTGTTTAATAGCTTACAACTTGCTGTTTTACATCGGATGTTGATTTCTTTTTACCAAATTTCCATGCTAAACTCAATTCAAGACTTTGAATATTTACAGATGTTGTTTTGCTGCCATTTGTAGAAAAATCGTAAGTAAACGCCACCAAACATTTATCATTTTCTAATCCTAAATATGGATAAACAGCATCACCAAAACGTTTAAAACAGCCAATATTTACTTTGCTAAGCACCTCACTGCCTATAAATAACTTATAAATAGCACCGGCAGTAAACACATTGAACGAACCTTGCATTTCGGTATTGGTTGTTACATGCAATTCGTTTTTATTTTTCAATTCTGTAAACCCACTTAGTTGCACACTTAGCCTAGGGTCTACACTAAATTGATTGGTGGTAAATGCACCCACTTTGGGTTTAGATGCATGAAAATATCCTACGCCTATTCTAAAACCATTCTTCTCGTTTACTTTACTAAAATTTACACCTGTATTTACTTCGAAATAATTGTTTTTACCCAATACAGCTACATTATTTGATGCTAGAGCTCCTTGAAAACCTAGACTAGCAAATTGAGATTCTGATTCGAATTTAGATTGGTCTACCAATCTATTGGCATACGTAAAAGAAAGTCCTAAACCTATGTGCATACTTCCTTTTTTATCTAGGGCTTTGTTATAAGCAACTGCTGCTGTTGCATAATTGTTTTTTAAAAGTCCGTTATTCGATTGGTCTGATAAAAACATGCATCCAATAGATAAATTGTTTACGTTGCTTTCTGATTTACCAATTCTTTGCTCAATTGCTACTGTAGTAGTACTAAATAAGTTTTGATTATTGCCCCACCACTGTGTACGTGTATTGAACGTTGCCCTAGTATTTTGTACATCTTTTCCCAAAAATGAAGGATTAATGGTAAGTGGTGAAACAAAATATTGAGAAAAAATAGGGTCTTGTGCTGTTGCTACTTTTGAAAAAAAGAGTAGCGAACAGCCAATACTAATGAAAATATTTTTGTGTGTACGCATCGGTATTTTTTTACTTCATGTTTATATTATCGTAATAGTGTAAGTGCACCTGTTTTTGAAATGAGTACCCCATTTTTGTCGATTGCTTCAATCGTCCATATATACGTGTCCATTGGTTGTAATACACCGTTTACTTTACCATCCCATCCTAAGTTCATGTTATTGGTTTCGAATACTTTTTTACCCCATTTATTAAATATTCTAAAGTATCTCAACTCTTTTATACCTACAGGAATTAGGTTAATTCTATCATTTTGTCCATCTCCATTTGGTGAAAATACATTTGGCACAAATGCTGTATTGGCATTTTGAATACGCACTAGTAAAGTATCGGTGGTTTCGCAACCAGAAGCCGCTGTTATAGCAACTGTATATTGTTGTTCTTTAGACAATCTTGCTATCGGATTATTAATAAATGTATTGTTTAACCCTGTTGTAGGCAACCAAGTATACAATACGCCAAACGTACGTGCTTCCAATTGTATATTGTCTAAAATGGTTACATCTACAGATTTATAGCGAATTGCAGGCGTTGGATTTTCTACAGCAATGGTTTTGGTAATGCTATCGCTTAAGCTGCTACAGCCTGCAACAGTTACTTTTAATTGCACATTGTAATTGCCAGCAGTGTTGTAAGTAAATACATGATTATTGGTATTGGCTGTATTACCTAGCTGATCGCTCCAAGTGTAGTTTACTGTACCAGATGTGCCTGTAGTAGTATTGGTAAAACGAATTGGTTTGTTTACACAATAGCTATCGAATGTATAATTCACTACAGGTTTGTTAAGCACTTGTGTTACAACGAGTGTTCCTGCTGCATTAGCAGTACAACCTAAACTTGAGTTTGCTGTAGCTGTATAAGTACCGGTTGTAGTTGCTGTATAGTTATTTGTAGTTGCACCAGGTAGCAATACGCCATTTCTAAACCATTGATACGTAGCTGCACCACTTGCTGTTAACAATGCTGTACCATTTACCCCACACAATACTGTATTGTTACTGTTAATGGTAGCAATTGGCAATGCATTTACTGTAAACAATCCGTTTACATAACTAATGTTGTAATTCGATAATCCTGTACCAGTTGCATTGCTTGCAGTAATGGTGTATGGTGAGCCACTAGCTGTTGCATTGGTTGGTGTTGCCAAACTTGCAAGTTGAACATTGGTAACGGTATTGCCATTTACCAAACCTGCAACAGTATAATCAGCCGTATTAAATGTGTAACTACTAGCTTCACATTTTGATTTATTTAGGGCTGTAATAACCAATGGTGCTGGTGTAATAGTACCAGTTATTGCAGGAATAGAAACTGTGTTTGCACCTGCACTTGCTAACAGCAAATTACCTGTATAAGCCCCTATATTATTACTATTGATTAATCTGATGTAAACAGGAATATTTGCAAATGAACCAGATGTGCCTACCACAATTGCACTGGCTACATTTGAACTAAAATTAGCAGTTGTAGACAATTCGAAACCGGTGGGTGCTGTAATGGTTACAGGTGCCGATAAATTTGTACCCGACACATTAATTGTAGCAGATGTAGCATTGTTGCCATACACAGCCGTTAAAGCAGCAATAGAACCTGTAATAGTAATGGTAGGAATTAACTTTGTAACGGCAATGCTATATGTTTTTACTGTTTCTATATCTTCTGCTGTTACCCTTATTTCAATATTGTTTACGCCTGGATTTAATGCTAAATCTGGCGATACTGTATGATTAGCTATAACAGAAAAAGCAGAACCGTTTACGCTTATTTCTATAGTAGCAAGCGAATCTGCTAAGGTTGGTAACAATGTAATAGAAGCAGTGTTGGTAGAAACCGTTGCTGTGTAATTGGTAATATTTGGATCGAAAGCAGGTGCTATTGATTGATTGGTTATAGAAAGGCTTGATAAATCTGCTACTGAAGATCGATTAACCACTAAAACCCCCTCTGTTAAA
Source organism: Chitinophagaceae bacterium (assembly GCA_051861445.1). Classification (GTDB taxonomy): domain Bacteria; phylum Bacteroidota; class Bacteroidia; order Chitinophagales; family Chitinophagaceae; genus Parasediminibacterium. The sequence continues at coordinate 36,920 of JBHYCS010000028.1, forward strand.
GTACCGCCTATACCACTACCAAACGTATAAAAGGTTTGCCCAACACTGTAAGCAACACTACCATTGTTATTGGTAGTGTTGCCCCCTGTTGTGTTTACAACTTCTTGTGCAAAAGATGCTGTGTTTTTAAGTATGAAAACTAGAAAAACAAATAAATATCGATGTAAATATTGCATTCTTTATTCTTTTTAGTAACTGTATAGCGTTAACGTTTTTTTAACTATTAAATGCATTTACTTGTGTTTGCATTTCTGTAAGTATTAATACTATTGGGCTTTCATACCCCAATTTGTGAACAAATACCTCGTAACTTATTTTCTGTGTACTTTGATAACATGTAGCTTTTGATATAGCAATTGCAAATGGTTTGTAAAAATTACATTTTATAACAATAATTTACTTTTTTGTCATCTTCCCGAAATTTGTAAACTTTCGGGAAGATGTAAAACGGGAAGTTGAAAATACTAGTTTCTAAGTGCTTCAATTTCTGCCTTTGTCAAATCTCTCCCCTTGTTTTGTCTCGCAAGAGTAATTCTGGCATTCCAATGTATATCAACGAATGGGTAGTAAATTCCAACAGCATTAAAATCTGTAGTAGTTCCTGCACCAGCACTTATAATGCTTAATAGCACGTTGTTAAAAACTACTTGAATTTCTGACTTTGTAAGGTTTGATCCTTTGGCAGTTTTTGCAGCAACAACAGCACTGTTAATATTACTCAATCTGTTAGATACATTACCATAGCCAGGTGCATTATTAAAGCCAGCTTCAGCAGTATTAGCAATTCCAACAACAACGTAGTCATTATAGTTCGCAGACCCTCCATTAATAAACCCTACTGCTATATTTTCTGCTGTAGGTTTAATTTCAGCAGCGGTAAGATCTGAACCTTTGGCAGCCCTAGCAGCAGCGAAGCGAGCATTGTAAACAGTTAAAGAAGGAAACCAATAAGAAGATTTTAACCCATTGATGTCCATCGTTTTGTAGTCATCATAATTTCCATTACCTGCACTTATAATATCTGATGCAACATTCAATACTGCTAAATTAATCTCATCATACGTTAAATCAGAACCTTTTGCAGCTCTTGCAGCACTAATAGCAGCAAAATATTGAGATGATCTAGGGCTTTGTAAGTTTGGCAAGCCAACATCCACAAGATCATTATAAGTTCCTTTTCCACTATTAATTAATCTCAATAGATATGTTGACTTACTAGCTTGCAAATCTTCTATTTGTTTCTCCAAACCTGCTTTTTCGGTAGAAAATTGCGTTTGTGCATTGGTTAATGCCTCACCTAATTCTTGTACTTGAGTGGTAAGGCTAGCAATGACCTCATCTTTTTGCCCAATGGTATTATTTTTTTCAGTAATAGTATTATTTGCAGTAGCCAAATCTGTTTGCAACTGGCTTATTTGGGTGGTTAAAGCCGTAGAGTCTGCTGTTTTTTGAGTTTGTAAGGTAGCTAATTGTGTGTTTAAGGTGGCAATTTGGGTGTTTAGTGCCGTAATATTACCTGCTAATGGGTGTTCCGTAGTAGCAATACCTGTTAATAATGCCGTAATTTCTGCATTGGTAAGGGCTGCACCTTTGGCTTGTACAGCTTTACCAATCCTTGTAATTTCATTATTAGAAGTAAACCCACCAAGAATAGTACCTTTTATTGGATATGCTGCAATAACACTCGTTTTAAAATATCCAGCCAAAACAGGGTTTGTTATCCGTTCTGCATTCGATCCATCAAAACCAGTACTATAATTAAAAACATTTCTTGTATAATCATAGCTATTAGGGTCTTGATTAACCTCTGCGTTTTGCGTTAACTCATCTATCTGCCGTTGTAAAGTCCCTTTATCTGCTACAGCTTTAGCTTCTGCATTTGCTAATGCTGTGTTTAAAGCGTCCACTTGCTCAGTAAGCGTTGTAATAGTTCGATCTTTTGTACTCAATGTTGCCGTTAATGCAGCTACTTTATTATTAGCAGTGGTTAATTGGGTTCTTAAAGAAGCAATAGTAGCTGCATTGGCCTGTGTGGTAGTAGCTAGTTGTGTGTTTAATTGGGCTATAGTAGCTACACTAGCCGTAGAGTCTGCTGTTTTTTGAGTTTGTAAAGTAGCTAATTGCGTAGTTAGTTCAGCCGTATTGCCTACTAATGGGTGTTTAGGATTAGCAACGGTTATTAATGCTGTAATTTCCGCATTGGTAAGGGCTGCATAATTTTTGGTTTTTATAGCTGTAAGCATAGCTTTTAGCTCGGCGTCACTTAAAGCGCCACCTTTTATAGGAAACGCCGCAATTACACTCGTCTTAAAATTATTAAGACCATCAGTACCTAAAAAAGGAGCTATTCCAAAAATACCAGTTCTTAATATATATTTATCATAAATATTGTCGTCATAAGGGTTATTATTTAATGCTTCGAAGCCTTTTCCTTGTTGATCGTTTAATTGTTCTATTTGACTCTCTAACGCCGCTTTTTCGGTAGAAAATTGCGTTTGTGCATTGGTTAATGCCTCACCTAATTCTTGTACTTGTGTGGTAAGGCTAGCAATAGCATCATTTTTTTCTCCAATGGTATTATTTTTTTCAGTAATGGTAGTATTTAAACCTGCTATAGTAGTTATACTAGCCGTAGAGTCTGCTGTTTTTTGAGTTTGTAAAGTAGCTAATTGCGTAGTTAGTTCAGCCGCATTGCCTACTAATGGGTGTTTAGGATTAGCAACGGTTATTAATGCTGTAATTTCTGCATTGGTAAGGGCTGCACCTTTGGTTTTTATAGCTGTAAGCATAGCTTTTAGCTCATTGTCACTTAAAGTGAAACCTTTTATTGGTAACGCCGCAATTACACTCGTTTTTAAATTAGCAGCAGAAACAAGGCCTGCATAATCAAGTCTTGAATAAACACCTGACGAATACAAATAAGGTTCATAATTAGTGTTGTAAGGGTCTACATTAATTGCATTGCTGCCAGATTGACTTTCAGTTCTTAAATCTTCTATTTGCCTTTCCAATGCTGTTTTCTCTGCAGTAAATCCCGTTTGTGCATTGGTTAATGCATCACCTAATTCTTGCACTTGGGTGCTAAGGCTAGCAATATCCTCATTTTTTTGGTTAATGGTATTATTTCTTGCAGTAATGGTAGTATTTAAACCTGCTATAGTAGTTATACTAGCCGTAGAGTCTGCTGTTTTTTGTGTTTGTAAGGTAGTTAACTGTGTAGCAAACTCCGTTGCATAGCCTTGGGCTTCATCGAATCGTTTCTTCAAATCAGCACTGTCATTAGTTAATCTCTCAACTGAGGTATTTAAAGTTGTAATGGTTGTATTAGCTGTTTGTAAATTATTGGTAACCGTTGTTATTTGTGTAGTTAAGCTAGTGATATCAACATTTAATTGATTGATAATATTGTTAAATGCGATAGTAGTATCTGCAATTTGTTTTTCCAAAGCAGCAATAGCAATGGCTTTATCGTTATTTGATTTTGTTAAATCAATTTTTTGATTTTCTAAATCTAAAATTGAAATGTCTTTATCTCCGTTAGATTTTGTTAAATCGTCAATTTGTTTTTGTAATGATGCAATAGTTGCAGCACTTGTAGCTTGAACATTTGTTAGGGTTTGAGAAAGTACCTCTGCTTGTGCTGTTAATTCAAGAATACGACTGTCTTTTATACCAATGGTTTGCTGCAAAGAAGCTATCATTGCTTTTGCATCTGTAAGTTCTGCATTAATGCTAGCCAAAGCGGCTGTATTTGCTGTAATATTGTCTTGTAACTGTTTTGTTAAAGAAGTAATTGTAGCATTTGCAACATCTAACTGTTGTTTTAAACTATTTGCCTGAACAGTAACTGCTTGTAATTGATTAGACAAAACAGCTTGAGACCTAAACAAAGAATCGATTAATACTAACAAACCTTTTTCTGCGTTTGTAGCTCTTGTAGATTCTGATTCAATACTTGTTGCAATTTTAGTAGAAGTCCATGTTTTAGAAGTAGACGTTTGAGTGTCATCAAAAGCTACTCCAGGATTTCCTTGTTCTCCTTTATCGCCTTTGTCTCCGGTTAAACCTTTTTCTCCTTGTTCACCTTTATCACCTTTTATACCAGCAACACCTTGAAT
>JBHYCS010000029.1:0-40132 GCA_051861445.1 Chitinophagaceae bacterium
TTAACTAATGAAAAAAGTCTACTTTTAAACTGTACTAAAAATGGGAAGCCTTCATTTTCTTTCTTTGAAAGAATAATGATTCCGATGAATTAGAATGATAATTGTAATATTTTCACCCTTTCAAAACTTAGTTTAAACTTAAAACATATGCGTACACAAATTGCAGCAGCCAATTGGAAAATGAACTGCACACTTGAACAAGCCAACACACTTTTAGATGCTATTTTACAAGCAGAATTACATGTAAATGAAAATAGAATTGCAGTATTTGCAGTACCTGCACCTTATTTAATGTTTGCAAAAGAAAAATTAGCTGCACACCCATATTTATTTGTAGCTGCTCAAAACTGTTATAGTAAAAAATCAGGTGCTTACACAGGTGAAATTTCGGCAGAAATGTTACAATCTATTGGCATACAATATGTTGTTTTAGGACACTCAGAGCGTAGAGAATATTTTGGCGAAAGCAATCAATTGTTAGCAGAAAAAGTAAATATTGCATTAGAATTCGGAATTACGCCTATTTTTTGTTGTGGTGAACCTTTAGATATTCGTGAAGCCAACACCCAAAACGAATTTGTTGCCAAGCAATTAGAAGAAAGTTTATTTCATTTATCTGCTGAAGAATTACAAAAAATAGTAATTGCTTATGAACCTATTTGGGCTATTGGAACAGGAAAAACTGCTACAAGTGCTCAAGCTCAAGAAATACAAGCATTTATACGTTTACAATTAGCCAATAAATATGGAGTTGAGGTAGCCAATTCTATCTCTATTTTATATGGTGGAAGCGTTAAAGCCAACAATGCAGTTGAATTGTTTGCACAACCTGATGTAGATGGTGGCTTAGTAGGTGGTGCATCGTTAATTGCAGCTGAATTTATTCAAATTATCAATGCTTAATTCTTTTCAAAAATAAAAAAAGGATTGTTGATTTGTTTCAACAATCCTTTTTTTGTGGAGCTGAGCGGAGTCGAACCGCTGTCCAAACAAATTCGCCATAAGCCTTCTACATGCTTAGTTTGTTATTAATTGTAGAGAAATAACCGGAATCAAACAAACCAATTATTTCCTTAGCTGAATAGTCTTAAGCAACAGTCACAGCCTTCTGTTGCAGCATCCTGTGTTTGGTTTGAGTCGGCGGCGGAACTTGGTAACAGAACAACCTGTTCGGCGGCCCGAATGACTAACTAATCACTGATTAGGCAGCCATGGCATACTGAGTATTGCCAGTTGAGTTTTGAATATTCAGATTAAAGTGCTAATTATCCAACGCACTGCATGCTTATACCTACAAAGAACTTTGCTGTCAAAACCAATACAGCCCCATCAAGTGGATTGCAAATTTGAGCTTTTTTATTCATTAATCCGATTGTTTTTACAATTCTTTACACAAACTCATTCAGTTTTATTTAATTTAGGATGTAAAAAATTGAACAATCTTTAATAAATCTGTATTATTGCAATTAACAACAATACTGTTATGCGTTTTTTATTACAAAACTTAGATTTTCTCGATCATCCTTGTTGCTAATTCATCACTTTGTTGTGCTATTTTAGGTAGATCATTCTTTCTACCTTTTCTTTACTTATTTTATTATTTTTTTAATTCAGTTTTATGTTAACGCATACTCTTTCAGAGCGTAGCTCTTATTTTTTGCATTTAGAAGAACAATTTGGTGCTCATAATTATCATCCTTTACCTGTGGTTTTAGAAAAAGGCGAAGGTGTTTTTTTGTATGATGTAGATGGAAAAAGATACTTCGATTTTTTAAGTGGATATTCTGCTGTAAATCAAGGGCATTGTCATCCAAAAATTATTACTGCTTTAACCCAACAAGCAAAAAAATTAACCCTTACCTCTAGGGCATTTCACAACAACTTATTAGGTGAATATTCAAAATTTATCACCTCATATTTTGGTTATGATAAAGTTTTACCAATGAACACAGGTGTTGAAGGTGGTGAAACGGCAATTAAGTTGGCAAGACGATGGGCTTACGATAAAAAAGGTGTTGAGGCTAATAAAGCCAAAATTGTATTTGCAGAAGGAAATTTCTGGGGAAGAACATTAGCAGCCATTTCATCTTCTACAGACCCTAGTAGCTACAAAGGTTTTGGCCCATATATGCCAGGTTTTGAAATTGTACCATATAACAACATTACTGCTTTAGAAGCTGCTTTTCAAGATAAAAACGTTGCTGCATTTATGGTAGAACCTATTCAGGGCGAAGCTGGTGTGGTTTTACCTGATGAAGGATATTTACAAAAAGTAAGAGCTTTATGTACTGAATACAATGTTTTATTTATTGCAGATGAAATACAAACAGGTTTGTGTAGAACGGGTAAGCTTTTAGCTTGTGACCATGAAGATATAAAACCAGATATTTTAATTTTAGGAAAAGCATTAAGTGGTGGAACAATGCCTATTGCTGCTGTATTAGCCAATGATGAAGTAATGATGAATATTCGTCCGGGAGAACATGGTAGCACTTATGGTGGAAATCCTTTGGCCTGTGCAGTTGCAATAGCTTCGTTGCAAGTTTTGAAAGAAGAAAACATGGCTGAAAATGCAACTGCAATGGGCATTGTTTTACGTGAAGAATTGGCTAAACTGAACTCACCATTTATTGAAACAATTCGTGGAAAAGGATTATTAAATGCAATTGTAATTAAACACCAAAACCCTGATGCTTCTTGGGATTTATGTTTGGCTTTAAAAGAATTTGGCTTGCTTGCTAAACCTACTCATGGTGATAAAATACGGTTTGCTCCACCATTAACAATAACCAAAAATCAAATAATAGAAAGTGTTGGTATTATTGGTAAAGCTTTAGCAACATTAGCATAAAATAGATTGCATCAAAAAGCCTTCTTGAACTTATTCGAGAAGGCTTTTTTTATTTTATTTTAAAATACAGTCTATTCAACCAAAACTTTTACAGCCTTTACCAACTGTGCTTCTGGCAATTGTTGGTTATAAAATGCTCTATATTTTTTTGCATTGTTTACCATTAATGTTACTGGAATAGTGCCTTCCCATGTTTTATCAATTTTTGGGCAAAACATATTGGCATCGGTTTCATTTAACCAAACTATGGTAGACTTGTACCCTTTTTTCTTTGCAAAATCAGCAATGCCTTTTGGATAATCTTCTGCAAAATCTAAGCTTACCAATACCAACTTTACACCTTTCGATTGATAGTCTGCTACTACTTTTTCGAACCAAGGTAATTCTTGCACACAAGGCTTACACCAACTTGCCCAAAAATTAATAATTAGTGGACTAGTTGCTGTATCTGCCATTTTTATAACGTCGGTAATTTTTACTTTTTTAATGGTTTGTGCTTGAACCATTGTTACTAAAGCAACTGCACAAATTGTACTTACAATTATTTTTTTCATTATTAATTATTTTACCCAATATTATCCAAATTAAAACCCCATTGTTCTTTAAGCAAATTCATTTGTTCTACAGGCATTGTTGATTGTTGATAATGACCTGCTAAACGCTTTTGACGAAATGCTTCATAAATACTTACAGCACAAGCTACCGAAATGTTTAAACTTTGAATAACTCCCATTTGTGGAATGATAAAATTACCATCTGCTAAGCTTCTTGCATCTTCACTTACACCACTATGTTCATTTCCAAAAACAAGAGCAATACTTTCTGTAAAATTGATAGAATACAGGTCTACAGCATCAGATGAAAGATGTGTGGTAAATATTTTATTGTAATTGCTTCTTAAAACAGTAAAGCATTCTTCAATTGATGTGTATTGATGAATGGTTAGCCATTTGCCTGCACTACTACCACTTTTGTATCCAAACTTTTCGAAACGTGGCGTTTTGGTAGTGATAATGTAGATGTCTTGTATGCCTACTGACTCACAAGAACGCATAACGGCTGTAATATTTCTTGGGTCTTGAACATCTTCTAAAACAACCGTTAAATTGGTTTGTCGTTGTTGTAATACTTGTAACAGTTTTGTTGTTCTTTCTTTCGTCATGATAAAAAAATCAAGCACAAAATTGCTAGTTTTCAGTGTATATTACAACTGCTGCTACTTTTAATTTTTACCAACTATACTTAAGATTCACTTATCCTTTTCCCTTTCCTTTTCCACGCTCTTTACCATGTTCGTTTTCATGATTGTCTTTACGCTTTTCAGCTTTAATTTCTTTGTGTTCTATTTGCTTGCCATATTTTGGATGCCCCTTTACAACATAGTATTTAGGGTTGTTGCTATTTTTAATATAAACCTGTTGTACTTTATTGCCTTTGTATTTGGCATATTTAATTCTATGATTTTGAAATTGTAAATATGGTTTGGGCTGATTAATAACTACTTTATATCCATTATATACATTATAGCCTTGATATTTTGATGGTAGGCTTGCTGCAAAAATCCAATTGCTTCCGTTTAGATAAATGTATTGCTTTCTAGGAACGTAATAATAAGCTTCAATATCAGGCAAATAGTAATAATCAACATAATCATAACCTACAGGTCCCCAATCTGGTTGTAAACCAATATTTACTTGAACATTTACTTGAGATTTTACTTCTGTTACATGTAATACCGAAGCTATTCCAATAAATAGGACAACTATTGTTTTCATAAATTTCATTTACCAACAGTTGCTTAAACCATGCCAACTATGTAAATAAGGTTTCGCTTTTTTTTATTTGTATGCCTAAACCAGAATTCCCTTTGATAGTAATTGTTCCAAAATTGTATTCAATGCCTGTAGCCAAATCTTCTGTTTGCAACAATGGTCCATCCATATCTACATAATCAATTTGTGGTAAGAATTGTGCAATTGCAGCCGAACCAATGGTACACTCATTCATGCTACCCATCATTACTTGTATATTTAAGTTTCTAGCTTTTTCAATCATTCGAAGAGCTGGTGTAATTCCGCTACATTTTGTAAGTTTAATATTAATGCCATGAAAATGCTGGTAACATTTTTCTACGTCTTGTTCAAAAACGCAACTTTCGTCGGCAAATAAAGGCAACGTAGACGCTTGAAACAATATTTTCATTTCATCCCAATTGTCTTTTGCCAAAGGTTGTTCTACATATTCTACACCTAGTTCTTTCAATTTTGGAATTTTTTCTAAGGCTTCGGGCAAAGTCCATCCTGCATTTGCATCTATTCTAAAACGAGCATCTGTATGTTTACGCAAAGCCTCTACAATTTCAATATCATTTTCTGTACCCAATTTTATCTTATAAATAGGCCAGGGTTTTGCTTTCATTTTTTGAACCATCACCTTAATTGTATCAATTCCAATGGTATAATCTGTTTGTGGTGTATTTTCCCATTTTGTGTTCCATAATTGATATAGTAATTGACCTTTCATTTTACCAAACAAATCCCAACAAGCGATATCTAATGCACAAACTAAAAAAGGATTTTTAGGAAATAAATGGTGTAAATAATGCCAATAACGAGCAGGATCGGTTAAAGCAAATTTTTCTATAAATGGCTTTTTTTGTTCTATATCTGCAATCATGTCTTCCACAGTAATGTTGTAATAGGTAATTGCAGGTGCTTCTCCAAAACCTATAAAATTTCCGATTTGTAATGCAACAACAAGTGTGGGTTGATGCGTTTTAGTTCGACCATTTGAAATGGTAAATGGATATTGAAATGGAAGTTCTTTTTTGGTATAAAATAATTTCATAGAACGAAATTAACTGATTGACAGAATGGACAGATGAAAAATTGTTGAGTTGAAAGCTGAATAATAGTGATAAAAAAAATCGAAGCCAACAAATAAATTGTTGGCTTCGAATGTTGATGTATTGCTGAATAACGAATAAACAGTATAAGAGTGCGACGCAACGGCGGCTGAATAGCATTACCGCTGCTGACTAAACAAAAAATTATTTTCTTCCACTCTTTTCAATCATTTCACTAAACTCGTTGTTAAAATCTGTATTGCTTAACAATTGCTCTAATGTTAGATGCATTCTATATTTCCAATAATTTTTAGGATTAGCAGGCACATTGATACGCTCATCGTGTGGATTTTGGCGACGAATGATGCTATTGATTCCTAAAATATCTTGTAGTTGAAAAATGCTCCACATGGCTGGTGAATACAAATGTTGTGATACGATTGCTTTATTAATATCGTCGCTACAGAAAAATGGTGCTTCGCCCCAAATTCCTAAATCGTGGTTATAAAATTTTTGAATTTTAGATTTATCTTCTTCCCACCAACCACGTATGGTGCTCATATCGTGTGTAGACGGTGTTACAACGCTTAAGTAAGGTGCATCGTTTGGATGGAAGAAATCTTTTGTATTGTCTTTTGGCATTCTTTGAATTTCTAAGCTTAATAGCCCCAATTGCTTCATTACATCTGGTACACAATCTGGCACTAAACCTAAATCTTCGCCACAAACTAGCATATTGGTTACACGTTTTAAAGCCGGCAGTTTTTGCATGGCTTCTTGTTTCCAAAAATTATCTTGACGGCGGAAGAAATAGTTAATATACAATTCGTTTAGCTGGTGTTTTGTACTAGCTTCTAAATATCTATAAGAAGAAGTATTTACCATGTTAAACCTAAAGTGAAATGCATCATGATTAGAATTGTCGGCAACAAATAAAATAACATTGCTAATTAAATCGAAAAGACCATATTTCATCTTGTCGTTAAAATTATTATGCTCTTGTTGAGCAAAATAAGCTTCTACTTTACGTTGTGTATCGAATTCTGGCTTTAAAGTGTAGTTGTTAAAACCATCGTAGTTTAAAAAGTTGTTTTTAACATAATCGTTGTCGTAACCAAACATTTCCCAAAGTACATTATCGGTAATAAATGGTTTGGTGTAACGATTGTAATCGAACCAAATTCCTTTTTCACTAAACTCGTTTCTATGAACAGGCAAAGCAGGAACAAAATACCCCATAATGCCTTCTACTGCATGCATTGGAATGCTCCAAATTCGGAAGAATCCTAAAATATGATCTATTCTAAAAGCATCGAAATAATAACTCATTTGCTCAAAACGTTGTTTCCACCAAGCAAAACCGTCTTGTTTCATTTGCTGCCAATTGTACGTTGGGAAACCCCAATTTTGACCTTTAATGGCAAATCCATCAGGTGGAGCACCTGCTTGCAAATGCATGTTGTATAAATTAGGTTGTTGCCAAGCATCGGCACCATATCGGTAAATTCCAATTGCTATATCACCCTTAACAACAACGCCATTTTGATGAGCATATTCAGTTGCTGCTTTTAATTGCAAATGCAAATGATATTGAATAAAATAGTGTAAAGCAACTTGTTCGTACACATCGCCTGTTTCGTCTACTAGAGCTGCAATTTCTTCTTCCTTATACGTTTGACAAGTTGGCCATTGGTTAAAATCAGCTGTTTTATACATGTCTCTCAAATAACAGAAACAAGCATAAGGAACCAACCAATGTTTATTTTGATTGAAGTATTGTTTGTAAGCTGTTTGCTTAAATGTTTCTGTTTTTTGTAACGTATACAACTGTTTTACAATGGCTAATTTTACGTTCAAAACAGCTTCGTAAGATACGTCTGACAATGCATTAAGGCGTTCTTTTTCGCTATTAAATGCTTCTACAATGGATTGATTTTTAGCATTTGCTACTTTACTTACATTTAAATATAAAGGATGCAGAGCAAAAGCAGAAATTGCTGCATACGGATAAGAATCTACCCACGTATGCGTTGCTATAGTATCGTTGATGGGTAAAATTTGAATTAACTTTAATCCAACTTTTTTACTCCAATCTACCAACAAATGAATATCTGTAAATTCTCCAACTCCAAAACTATCATTGGTTTTTAAACTAAATACAGGTATTGCAACACCTGCACCTTTCCAAAATGTTGTAGGTAAATGAATAAATCCATCGTTTGCTACTAAAAGAATATCGGTATTATTATTGGTAAATAAAACTCTATTTGCTCCATCTTCAAATCGAACAAATCGTTTTTCTTCCACATTATAAACACCATATTTATACTCTACATGTCCATCAACAGCAGATAAATCTAACTGAACATGATGGTAAACACTTGATTTATTTTTAGCCAAAAGAATACAATTTTCTTGTGACCAATTACCCAACAGTTGATGACTTCCTACTAAACAAACTGTTTCTCCTTTTGCTAATAAAGGTGCTTTTACCTTAAATGAATGTGTATATTTTAAAGGTGTTGAAACATCAATAAATGTTTCATTTTGCTTTAATAGCACTTCTTGAAACGGAACACTATAAAATGCATTTTCGTAATATCCTGCATGATTCCAACTATCTACAATCACCATTTCTGCATGAGCAGCTGTTGATAGTTCGATGGTTTTATCTTTACCCCAATCGTAACTTACAGAGCCATCATTGTTTTTAAGAATATAGTTATATATAACAGGTGTTTTGCTTTCAATAGAAAATGGCAAACTCACCGACCATAAATTGTTGTTCACAAATGCTAGTGGCACTGCATTTTGAATATCGTTGTTACCTAAAATATCATGGTTGCCTGTAACAAAAAGTGTTTGTCCAAAATTGGTATTAAAACGCAGCTGAAACGTAACTGTTACTACACCTATTTTGGCTTTCTTTTTTACGGCCTTTGGCTTAGGTGATGTAGCAGTTTTGGTTGCTTTTGTTGCACCTTCTTTTTTATCTACAGCTACTTTTTTTACTTTTTTAACAGGCGTTTCCGCTATTTCTTGTTTTAGCAGTTTTGCTTCTTCCTGTTTTTTTGCAGGTTTCTTTTTTTCAATTTTCACCTCTCTTGTTGCTGCTTTCTTTTTTGAAGCAACAGCAGTTTTATTAGGTGATTTTACAAGAACGATATTTTCGGCAGATTCTGCAGAAGTATGAGCAGCAATGTTAGTGATGTTTGTTGTAGTTGCCAAGGTTGAAAAATTTAGATGTAACAAAAATAGAACTTCTAATGTGTAAAAAAAACACATTAGAGCTGTGTTTTTTCGAATGGGGCAAAAAAACAAATAGTTGAACCAACTTCTAATACAGTAAAGAAAGTTAAATGTTAAAATTTAGCTTTTTACCATTTCAAAAAAAGAAACCAATGCTAGAAAAATGATTGTTTACATTTTAAAAAAGCATTTGACTAACAAGTAGCTTCGCTAAACAAAAATATCTAAATAAACATTATCTATCCGAAAATCGACTTAATAAAAAAAATTATTTTGTTTAATTACAAAACTGACAGATAAAAATGAGGAAGCAAGTGACATAAAGAACTCGAAATGAGATAATATTTATTTTTTAACCAATATAATTCTACCTCTATCTGCTTTAGCCATTTGATCGTAATAAGCAACTAAGGCATCGTAATCCGATGGTGGAAAGCGTTTGCCAATACGCTCTTGTTTTCGAATTAATTGAATGGTTTCGCCATTTACAGCATACGAAATATTATAGTTGCCAAACTTATTTTGAATAGTTAAGTTTTTAGGCATGGATTCTACCTCATAACCAGGTTGAATTTTAATAGTTATGGTGTCGATATCACTATAATCGAATCCAAAAACAATATCAAATTTTCTTGCTTTATCGGTTGGTAATTTTGCTTCTTTATTAAATAAATTGGGTGTAATAAACATTCGTTTACCTGTAGTAATTGCATAATTTGTAGATGTAATTACCAAATGCTCGTTCATTACCGGAATTCTTCCTTTTTGCTCTTGATATTCTATTTTTTCTACTTTATAAGTTGGCAAACTTAATACCCTATTCAAATATTTATCTCTTTGTTCTTGATTGGCATAATGCAACAATTCATGTTGCAATTCTTGCTGTAATCCTGTAAACTTCGTTTGTACATCTGCCTGCAAGTGACCATCTACATCAATACTTGCTTTCACATTTCTAACTTGAATATTTTCTTTAACACCCAATTTTGGCGTATTTACCAATACAGCACCATCATTGGTAACCATTACTGCTTTTTTGTTTGCAGTAGATGTTCCCATAAAACCAGGACTTTCTGTTTGGCTTGTACATTCTAACCATAATGTATCGTTGCCATTGGGTACACACATTACAATATGATTGAAAAATGGAGCTGGAAAATCTTCCCACAAATCTTTCCTATTTCTCCCAGAATTAATGACTACATAATTGGCAGGAACGGCAGCTTCTTGCAAAAGGCTCACCATAAAATTGGATAGAGCTTTACAATCGCCAAATTTTTTGTCTGCAACAAAACTAGCTGCTAAAGGTTGCCAACTTCCAACACCTAATTGTATACTAATGTAGCGGGTATTTTTTTGAAGATATTCATACAATACTTTTACTTTTTCTTCAATACTGGTTAAATGATCGGTTAATCGATGTACTTCTTGCTTAATGTTTTGTGGTAGTTGATTTCTTCCATTATTCAATAATCCTATAAATTTTCCAAATCCATTCCAACTACTCATATCACCTTCATAACCTTCAACTGAAAATTTTGTTGGAGCAATAAGTACTACAGGCACCATCTCTAAATATGGTGGAGCATATACTTCAAATTCAAAAGCTTTTTTGTTTATTAGTTGCCAATTGTAAACAACAGATTTATCTGTTTTTACGATAGCAGGATTTTGATCAGGATAATTTACTTGTTTATATCGTAATTGATAATCAAGAGGTGTTTCTACCGTAAACTTACTTTGTTGTACCGCTAATTTATCGCTCAACATAGGAATCCATGTTGGTAGAAAAAAAATGCCATTATACACTTGCTCATCTTCAAACTCTACTGTATATGGATACTGTTTGTAATAAAAAGCAAATCGTTTTATACGAGTGTCTGTTAAAAGTGTATTATCATCAGTGCCAGATACATCTGCAATTTCTTTTTTCTTAATACTTTTCAACATTTTTCCTTCGGCATCGTACAAATGACCACTGATATCGCTGAGTGTGTTTAGTTTGCCGTAATCGTTGCTGTAATAAGCAAAACCTTCACCCTCTTCATTTAAAATGGTAATAGCATACTTATGTTTTACCACCGCTTTGTCTATATCTTTTATAGTTACCACCAATTCATCGAAACGTACAACAGCATTTGCATTTTCTTTTAAAGAATCTGGAATTAAAGATGCTTTATAGGTTTGAGCAAAAATTATTGAAGGAAAAATCAACATTAGAATAGCGAATACAACATTTTTATTCAACATAATTGATTGCTTTTACTTTGCTTTTTTGAATACAATTTGCTCTGCATGTTTTTTAACGATAAAGGCGTAAAAATCTCTCAATGTTTGATAATCTTCTGGATAATAGGTAGCCTTTTCTAAGATTAGCTTTGTACGCATTTGAATATATTCGCCATTTTGAGAAATGATGTATTCGAACATTCCTTCATTTTCATTTAACTTAACTCTGGTTGATTTTGGCAGTTCATCTACCACATATCCTTTAGGAATTTCCATGTTAAAAGTATACGTCATATTTTCTTTATACTCCATTTCTACAGGATACAAACGTTCTGCTGCTGCAAACGGATTTTTTGTTATCGCTTCGTTTAACAAGGGATTGAAGTAGATTAAATTTTCATCGTTGAAATTAAATTTCAAATCATACGTAACAGCAACTGGTTGATCTAATTGTTGTAGTGAATCTACAACAACATTAGACACTTGAATATCAGTAGAGTAAGACTTTTGAATAGACTTTACAAATGCATCCATTTTTTGAGTTGCAAAATTGTCTCTAATATCTAACGATTCAAAGTATCCGGTTTGTTTACTACATGTTCCAATAATTTCTCCTTTTTCATTGGCACTGATGAATAGGTTTATTTTCCTCGATTCTTTTAGTGAGTCTGCACTTAAGTTGATGATAGTGGGCATTTTATCTATAATTCTTGCATCGCCATTATAACAATCGGTAACTAATTTTCCAAAGCCTAATCTATTATGTGAGGCATCTAACAAATAACTTTCGTCGTTAACAGTTACTTTAGCCAATACATAATTATACTCGTTTAATAAAGGCATACTTGAGTTTACTTTTCCGTTATCTCTTGTACTTAAAATTACAGGGCATGAATTAAAGCCAAAATGCTTTAAAGCAGCAACTAATAATAAATTAATATCTGCTACATTACCTGTTTTTGTTTGAAATGTTTTTTTAAGTGGTTGAGACATCCACAATGCATCATGATCGATACACTTATATTGATCTCGTATATGGTTGAAAATTTTTTCTACAGCTTGTTTATCAATAGATGAACCAATTACTTGTTTAAAATCATCATTCATCCAAGCATTGTTTTCAGAAATTGGTAATCCAAAATCTGGATCCTTCATCATATCATCAACTGTACTAAACCAATCCTTCATTAATCTACGAATATTGGTTTCAGAATATTTAATAGAAATGGGTTGAAATGAAATTCTACTAAAATAATTTTTATACGAGCTTACATAACCTTCTTCTTTAAAAGCAGGCACATCTTTAATAGCCCATAATGAAAAACGAGCATCGCCAGAAATACTATAAACATCGCTTCTAGAATATGCATTGTTTGCATTGTCTAAAATTGTGTACGATTTAAACAACAATTTTGAACTATCGATGGTATATTTTAGAAAACCCTGTTGCATAGGCAAATATGTAAACATAGGAGGAATAATTACTTGATATTGACTCCATAACACCGGATATTTTCCCTGAAAACTCCAACCTCTTAAATACCTATAATAAGGCGATTTAATGGTGTATTTATACTCAATAATGCTACCTTCTTTAATATTGGGAAATGTAAACTTTCTAATGGTACTTACCTTATTGTATTTTTCTTTAAAAATAGAAGCTTTATCTAACTTGGTTTCTACTATTACTCCATTTTCTAAATTGTAAGTTGTGGCTTCTATTTCATCTAGCTTTTCTTCTTCAACAGTTGAGGCACCTAAATAAATTGGAATTTTAATTGTAGCATCATCAAATGCATTTCTACTCTTTAACAATATTCGTTTATGCTCTTTAAACACAAGCGTAAAATCGCCATTATTGTTTCCTTCAAAATCAGTACTTCCAATATCTGCCAATACAACAGCATTTGCATTTGCATCTACAACAGGCGATTGAACAGAAAAATCTTTTGCTGTAATTTTATCTAATTTGCCAATAGGCTTAACTTGTGCAATAAGTACATTTACTTGTAAAACAAATAACACAAAAAGTGTACGCTTAAAAAACATAAATAGTTAGTTTGGTTGTCATATAGTTTGATAATCAAATATATATACATCATCGATAAAATCAAATTTTTTTGAATATCTTTTTTAAAACCAATTACATTAAACAAAAAGCTACTGCTTTTGGTTTTGATTTTTGTGGCATTGCAAAAGCGGCTCCACTACATGAAGATGCTATAAAATTAGAACGTTGGCTGCATAACGGAATGCATGCAGGGATGCAATACATGGAAAACCATTTTGATTTACGTATAGACCCTACCAAACTTTTACCCGGAGCAAAAAGTGTAATTACGCTATTAAAAAATTATTATCCAACCACTAAACAACAGGAGGGAAATCCTAAAATTGCCACCTATGCTTATGGCAAAGATTATCATGAAGTAATTCGACAACAACTGAAACTTTTTTTAGCAGATATTCAAACAAACGTAGGCAATATTACTGGTAGAGGTTTTGTAGATTCTGCTCCTGTTTTAGAACGTTCATGGGCTGTAAAAAGTGGATTAGGTTGGGTTGGAAAAAACGGTAATTTTATTACCAAACAACAAGGTTCTTTTTTCTTTATTGCTACATTAATTGTTGATTTAGAACTTGATTATGACGATGCGTTTGCAAAAGATTATTGTGGAAGCTGTACCAAGTGTATAGATGCCTGCCCTACCGATGCTATTTTACCCAATAAAGTAATTGATGGCAGTAAGTGTATTAGTTATTTTACCATAGAATTGAAAGATCAATTGATTGATGAAAAAATGAAAGGTAAATTCGATAGTTGGATGTTTGGATGCGATACTTGTCAAGATGTTTGCCCTTGGAATAGATTTAGTAAACCGCATCAAGAAGCAGCATTTACGCCTGTTCCTGAAATATTATCATACAGCAAACAAGATTGGGAAATGCTTACAGAAGAAAGCTTTAAACAAATATTTAAGCATTCGCCTCTTAAAAGAAGCAAATTTGAAGGCATAAGAAGAAATTTAAAATTTATTGAAGCTATTTCTTAAAAAATTTCTCATGATTACTTTTACTTCTGTAATTGAAAAATTTGCCAAAAAAGGCGAAAAAACTGGGTGGACTTATATTGAAATACATAAAGAACAAGCTCATCAATTAAACCCAACATCGAAAAAAAATTTTCGAGTAAAAGGTAGCCTTGATAAATATATTTTTGAGGGAATTGCTTTATTGCCAATTGGAAATGGAAACTTTATCTTACCCCTCAACAATACTATTAGAAAAGCCATACAAAAAAGAAAAGGCGATAGCGTTACTATTACAATTGAGATAGATGCCAAAGCCTATGAAATTGATGCTGATTTTATGGAATGCCTTCAGGAAGAAGAAAATGCTTTGGAATTTTATAATAGTTTACCCAATAGCCATCGCAATTATTTTAGCAAATGGATTGAAAGTGCTAAAACATTGGAGACCAAAACCAAAAGAATTGTACAAAGCTTACAAGCCCTTAACCATAAGATGGGGTATAGCGAAATGATACGTTCTTTAAAGAAATAAATACTATTTATATTGAAATGAAAATACAAATGGCTGAGAACTGTTTGAATTTAGAATTGTTCTCTTTGCAGGATAGCCATTTGGGTTGTAAATATGAGTGCATGAATTGATGCCTTCTATATTTCCTTTTTCATTATAAAACACAATACGTGTTGGATTATTTTTCTGGAAAATAATATTTGGAATATATAACCCTGCTTGAAAAGATGGCTCTACATTTTTGAAAGTGTCATACTGTTCATAAACGGTACTGTCAATTAGTTTAAATGGAGAATTTACTGAATACTGCAAGTAAAACGCTACTTTCCTTAAATTTCCTTGAGTATTATAATCATACGTATTTTTTGTTGCTGAAATGTTGCCAGGTTCAACATGGGCAACTGTTTCTGTAGAAGTTATTAGTTGATTATTGCTATTAAACTCGAATTGAGTAGTAGATAATGCTTCTCCATTTTGCTTATAGTTTTTAGTAGATTGTAGTTTCCCATTTAAGTATTCATAGTTTGTAAATCCACTTTGTGTTTGCATTTGTGTGAGTCTGTTTTGGTCGTAAACAAAACGTTGACTATAAGTATTTACATTTCCAAAACCATCTAATTGCTCAACTATAAGTTTGGTAAGCAATCCATTAGAATTGTATTCATAAGCTGTAGAATTATGTACATCTCTTACTATTTTTTTTAACAAAATAGTATTTGTTTCTTTCTCAATAACTGAAGTACTTTTTTTACAAGAATACAATAGAAATAAACCAACAATAATCCATACAACTTTTGTCATTACTAATAATTTTCACAACAAAATTGTAGGCAAATCGTTAACAACACAATAGCATAAACATGTGAAACAATATGCTAACGCAAATAAGTAAACTACTTAAAAACTCCACGTTTACGCTGAACAGTATGTGTACTAAAATATCCCAAAGCACCATTACTAAGATTGGTAGTTGGGTTTGTAGGTGTGCTTGATTGATTACTATTAGGATCTGTAATACTTACCAATTCATTAAAATAATTGTACACATTTTTATCCAAACATTGCATTTCTATATCTACTGTATCTAATGGTTGAATGTAAGCACTATCATTAAACAATTGTCTAGCAATGTATTTTCCATCAGATAATCTATCATCGAAAACGAAAAACTTTTTTGTTCTTTTTTGGTTGATGAATTGAATAAACTGGTAATAATTTTTTTCTCCAACAGGATCTCTAAAATTTGGAATAGGATTGGTAATACTTGTACCAAAACCCGTATTGGTTTGAAAACTTACCGAATCTAACGGCACTTGTTTTGGCATGGTAGAAGTGGCTGTGTATGTTTTTCCATTGAGTGTAACAGAAAGTTTATATGTATGTGTTTCTATACCTTGTATGTTGCTTGTATAATAATTACCCGCAGGAAACTCTTTCAATGTTTCTTTCATTCCATTGGTAACATCTTCAATCACTACTAAAGCACCTGAAACTGGTGGATACACATTATCTGCTGCATAATTAACTGTTTCAGAAATTTTTACAGCATGAGACCCTTGTACATTGGTGATATTACCTTGTATTACCAATTGTTTAGCTGCATTTTTTACATTTACCTGTACCACTTTTGTACAACTAAATTGCAAACACAACACAAAAAAGCTAGAGAAAATTATTTTTTTACGCATGGTTTTAAAACTTAAAGTTGTAAGTAACAGATGGAACAATTTTAAACAAAGTCGTTTGTACGGCCTGCGTTTTTGAGGCATCGTTAGGATCTTCTTGAAAGTCGATACTAAAAGCATTTTCTCTACTGTAAGCATTGTAAATAGAGAATGTCCAGCTGCTTTCAAATTTTTCAGTTTTTTTAGCCAATAAAGTTGCTCCTAAATCTAAGCGATGATAGTCAGGCATTCTAGATGCATTTCGATCGGTATATAAAAAAACAGTTTGTCCATTAATACTATACTTTCCACTTGGTTGTGTAATTGCATTGCCAGTGTAATACACAAACGTAGAAGAGAATGTCCATTTTTTATTGGCTTGATAAATGCCTACTATAGAAATTTCATGGGTTCTATCTTGTTTTGCATTAAAATATTTGCCATCATTAATTCCTTCAATTTTTCTTTCTGTTTTAGATAAAGTATAGCCAATCCAACCATTCAATTTACCATATCTTTTTTTGGCAAAAAACTCAATTCCATAAGCCCTACCTTCTCCAAAAAGCAATTGCGATTCAACGTTTTCATTAGCCCTTAACTCCGCTCCATTTTTATAATCAATTTGGTTTTGTAAATGCTTATAGTACGTTTCTACCGAAAATTCGTATTGGTTATTTTTGAAGTTTTTATAATATCCAATAGCTACTTGATCGGCAATTTCTGGACGAACATTGTTGCTGTTTCCAATCCACAAATCTGTAGGACTAGCAGCTGTTGCATTACTTAGTAAATGCAAATTCTGAACATTTCTTGTGTAAGAAAATTTAAATGACTGACTAGGTTTAAACTGATAACTCAGTGCAAATCTTGGTTCTACATTTACATACGTTTTTACAACCTCTGTATTTTTATAAACTGCACTATCTTTTATAGAACCATCGGCATTATAGGTATAAAAAGTTCCAGGCCCTAATACATTAAACATAGAAAAACGTAAGCCATAAGTAATATTTAATTGCTTATTGATGCTCCATTCATGCGATGCATAGGCTGCACTTTCTAAACTGTATTTTTTTTGTAACTCTAAATTATTAAAACTAGATGCTGCAGAAGCTGTAACAACACCAGGGATGATGTTATGATGAATAACATTTAACCCAAAATTAAACCGATGATTGGCATTAATGAAATATTGAAAATCTTGTTTTAAGTTAACGTCTCTAATTTTTGATGTTATTAAAATATCGTTGTTACCAGAATTAATTTTGATTTTATAACTGTAGTTAGAATAAATGAGCGAAGTATTTGAAAATAAACGGCTGTTAAATACATGATTCCAACGAAGCGTACCTGTAAGATTGCCATAATCAATGCCAAAAGTAGAGCCAAAACCAAAATTGTCTCTGCCAGTATAAGCAGATAAATACAAGCGATTTTTATCGTTTATTTTATAATTGGCTTTTGCATTTAAATCGTAGAAATAAAGCGTATTATTATTTAAAGAAGAATCTTTAGAAAGTTTTAAAAACATATCGGCATACGTTCTTCTTCCACTGATGGTGAAAGATCCTTTTTCTTTTACAATAGGACCTTCAACATTCAACCTAGAAGCTATTAAACCCAAACCACCGCTTACACCAAATTTTTTATTATTTCCATCATTCATTTTTATATCTACAACAGACGATAATCTGCCTCCATATTCTGCTGGCATTCCGCCTTTAAAAACCGTTACATCTTTAATAGCATCAGAATTAAATGTGGAGAAAAAACCCAATAAATGAGATGCATTGTAAACGGTTGCTTCGTCTAACAGAACCAAGTTTTGGTCTGCACCACCACCTCTTACATAAAAACCACTATTACCTTCTCCTGCCGATTTTATTCCTGGCAATAACTGTATGGTTTTTAAAATATCTTTCTCACCAAATAAAACGGGTACATTTTTAATTTCATCTATCGATAATTTTTGTACACCCATAATTGGTTTAGAAACATTATCACTTTTTTTTCTACCAACAACAGTTACTTCATTTAGTAAAGTACCTTGTTTTGCTAAATTTACAGCTTGCTGTACGTTCTGTTTTAAGTTGATAGAAATAGTATCAGATTTGTAGCCACTAAAGCTTATAACCATTTGATACGTTCCTGCAACTGCTGAAACTGAATAAAAACCATAGGCATTTGAAATTGCACCTAAACCAGTTTGACCAACCAAAATAATATTTGCACCAATTAATGTTTCTCCGGTTTCTTTATCTCTAACCGTTCCATTAATAGTATATTTTATAGATTGAGAAAAACCTGACAAATAAGTTATCTGTAATAAAACCATCAGTAACAATGTACGCAGAAGCATATAAAAATTGTTTATGTCTTTTTAACGGGGCGAAAGTAACATGAGCATCTATCATTCATATGACAAAAGAAGCATCATATTGTTAAGTTTTTTATAAAATAGGTAAGTAACCAACGAATGCAGTTGAAAAAGAACCAAAAGCAATTAAAGCAAAGTATCGTCTGTGGCAAGCCAAACCAAACATAAATTGTCAAAAACCATAAACTGTAGCGGAAACTGTACAGATACTTCGTTTTTAATAAATGCCCCTAGCATATTTCCTTTTTCGGCAGGAATAAATGGTTGTAAACGCATCATTTCGCTAAAATCTACTTCTCCTTTTCCCCACCACTTAAAAATTGCCTCTTTTGCACTCCATAATAAAGTAAGTTGAGGAATATAATTAGCTTGGTTAGGCTGCAACATTTCTTGTTCTGTTGTGTGAAGAAATTTGTAAGCAATTTTATGAATGATTGGTTTTTGAAGTTCTATGTCTATTCCTACTCTTTGATGGGTGCTAACAATCGCTGCCGCAAAATTGCCACAATGAGAAATGGAAAAATGATATTGTTCGTTGTGTAAAAATGGTTTTT
The DNA here is from genome assembly GCA_051861445.1 of Chitinophagaceae bacterium. GTDB lineage: Bacteria > Bacteroidota > Bacteroidia > Chitinophagales > Chitinophagaceae > Parasediminibacterium. Next base: position 19,313 of record JBHYCS010000029.1, read on the forward strand.
TAGTATCGGCTATTTGAATAGCATGAATAGGAAAATTTGGAAATAAAAACTGTAATAAATACCTTCCTGCTAAATGTTGTAATCGTTTATGTGGATGCTTAATATGTGCAGCAAGCGGAACTTTCTCTAGAAAAAAAGATTCGTTTTCTTCAATTTTCCAAATAGCTAATTGTGTATGGTTATCGATATTTTTATGAAAAAATAAAGGCATGTGCAAATTTGCAGGATTATAATTAAAATAGGTTTTATTTGCAGGTAGATTTTTATTGCTTTGTTTTGTATTTTGCTTATGCATTGAATAGAGGCTTTACAAAAACATAACCTAAGCTGCATATATAACTACAGTACAAGAGTGCGACGCCACTACAGTTGAATAGATATATACAGCTGACTACAAAAAGAAAAAAATGATTTTATCTGACAAGAGAATTTTGGAAGAAATGGCTGCAGGTTCTATAAAAATTGAACCTTATTTGAGAGAATGTTTGGGTAGTAATAGCTACGATGTGCATTTGGGTAAATTTTTAGCCACTTATGTAGACGCTGAATTGGATGCCAAAAAGCACAATAAAATTGAGTATTTTGAAATTCCGGAAGAAGGTTTTGTATTGTTACCAAATGCATTTTATTTGGGTGTAACAGAAGAATATACAGAAACACATGCACATGTGCCTTTTTTAGAAGGCAAATCTAGTACTGGCCGTTTGGGTATTGATATACATGCAACTGCTGGTAAAGGTGATGTTGGTTTTTGCGGTAACTGGACGCTGGAAATTTCTTGTAAGCAACCTGTTCGAGTATATGCAGGCATGCCAATTGGACAATTAATTTATTTTCCTGTTGATGGAGAAATTGAAGTTAAATACAACCAAAAGAAAAATGCAAAATATAGTGGTCAACCCAATAAGCCAATTGAAAGTATGATGTGGAAAAACCAGTTTTAATCTTTGCTTTTAATTGACTGAAACAAAGCGGCATACATGGTATCCGCTTTTTTTGTGTACCCAATAATTGTTTGTTGTTGCAATAGCTGCATATTTGGAAATTGTTGCTGAATAAAGTTGGTTACACCTTCGTTTTCGGCTTCAAAAACAGAACAAGTAATGTATAAAAAATAACCCCCAACAGCTACATGAGGCAATGCATGGCTTACAATTTTCTGTTGTAAAATAGCATATTCTTGAATTTTTATTTCATTAAAAAAACAAAGCTGTTCAGGTGTTCTTCCCCAAGTTCCACTACCACTACAAGGGGCATCACAAATAATTAGTTGAAAAGGTGAAACGCTTTGCTGTAAAGGTTTTTCAAGATTGGTAACAAAAGAATAATAATAGTTAATTCCAGCTTTTTCGAACCTGTTTTGTAGATTTTGTAAAATAGATTGCCGAACATCGCTCACCGTTAATTTAATGTATTGAAGTATATCTTTTGCTAAAATAGATTTACCACCACTTGCTGCACAACAATCCCAAACGGTAATGGGCTGTCTTGCACTTGTAGGTATTTGTTGCAAAAAATTACCTACTTGTTGCGATGCATAATCTTGAATAACTACATCTTGGTCTATTGCTAAAATGCTATCAATTTTAGAGGCATTGGGCAAAGCAAAACAGGTATTCGTTATTTGTGTAAATGCTATTTGCTGTTGTTGTAATTGTTCTGTAATTTTTGCTTGTTTTTGCTTGCGAATTCTTATAAATAAATTGGGTTGAACAACATGTGAAAATACAAATGCCTGTTGATCGATAGATTTACTAATGTGCTGTATAAACGGGAAAAAAGAGGGTGAGTTAGCAAGGTTTAAACTTGCCAATTTATCTACCAAACTCAAATGAATACTTGCATTTAAATTCGGTTGTAAAATTTCTAAAATTGGCTGAGGCGTTTCATTACACAAAAATGCTCCTAGCAATATTTTTTGTTCAATACTATGTTCTGTAAATGCGGCATTTACTCTGTAATAATTATAAACTAATTGGCTAATTTGTTTTCTATCGTTACCACCAATTTGCTTGTGTTGTTTATAAAAATTTTTCAACCAAGCAGCCAATGGAATTGCTCCTTGATATTGTTGAATAATTTTTGTAGCTGTATTTAAATAAGAATGATATCTACTCATAAGCATCAATACAAAAAAAGGCTATTACCTTGTAGGAATAGCCTTTTTAAAAATAGAATATTTCCTTTATAGCTCTAATAATGTTTTTACAGGATCTTTTCCTATTAACAATAATTCAGGAGACTCTAATAATTCTTTTACACGTACTAAAAAGCCTACGCTTTCTCTTCCATCAATAACTCTATGGTCGTAGCTTAAAGCTAAATACATCATTGGCCTTACTTCTACTTTACCATCAATTACCATTGCTCTATCTTGAATTTTGTGCATACCCAAAATAGCACTTTGTGGAATATTGATAATTGGTGTACTCATTAAACTACCAAAAACACCACCGTTCGTAATCGTAAATGTTCCACCTTGTAAATCTTCAGCTGTAAGCTTACTATCTCTAGCTTTTGTAGCCAAAACAATTACTTGTTTTTCTATTTCAGCCATACTTAAGCTTTCTACATTTCTAATTACAGGCACTGTTAATCCTCTTGGAGTACTTACTGCAATGCTAATATCTGCATAATCGTGAAATTGTAAACTATCGCCATCAATGTAAGCATTTACAGCAGGCCATTCACCTAAAGCAATAGCACAAGCTTTTGCAAAAAAGCTCATAAATCCAAGATTTACGCCATGGCTTTCTTTAAATTTATCTTTATACTGCTTACGAACATTCATAATTGCCGACATATCCACTTCGTTAAAAGTGGTAAGCATGGCAGTTGTATTTTTAGCTTCTACCAACCTACGACTAATGGTTTTGCGTAAGTTGCTCATTTTCTCTACACGTACATTTCTGCTAAATAATTCTGCACCGGCAAAAGTTTTCTTTCCAGGATTTGCCAAGGCATCTAACACATCATTTTTTAAAATTTTACCACCAAAACCACTTGGTGTAATTGCTTTAGTATCAACTTTTTTATCAGCAATAATTGCAGATGCTACAGGTGAAGCCTTAATATCGTTAGGCACACTTGTTACAGGTGCTTGAGAAGGTGCAGCTGCTGGTTTAGCTTCAACTTTTTCAGCAACAGGTGCAGCAGCAGCTTCAGGTTTTGCAGCTGTTTCATCAATTTGTGCCAATAAAGAGCCAATTAAAATGGTATCACCTTCAGCAGCCAAATGTTTTAGTACACCTGCTTTTTCAGCGTTTACTTCAAATGTTGCTTTTTCACTTTCTAACTCAGCAATCACCTCATCACGTTCTACATAAGAACCATCTTTTTTCGTCCATTTCAATAAGGTTACCTCACTTATCGATTCGCCTACTGAAGGCACTTTAATATCAGTCATAAAAAATCTATTTCGTAATTATATTTTTTTACCAGCTTTTTGTACTTTATTCAACACCTGTTGTGTCACTCACTTGTACGTTTATAACCTTATTCAGCTTTGTTATTCTGAGAAACGAAGAATCTCAAATGAGGCACTTCCTTCATCAGCATAACAATTAAATGCTAAATGCAGTTTCAATTATTTCTAATTGCTCTTGTGCATGTACTTTAGCATAACCTGTAGCAGTTGCAGCACTTGCATGTCTGCTAATAACGCCAAAGTTTATGCTCCTCAAGTTCATTTGCAAGAAAGAAGCTGCACCCATATTTAGTGGCTCCTCTTGCACCCAAAACCACATTGCTTTTCCGTATTTTTTATACAAAGCATCTAATTGCTTGTGAGGCAATGGATACAATTGCTCTAAACGAATGATAGCAATATCAGATCTAAATTCTTTCTTTTGTTTATCAGCCAATTCAAAGTAAATTTTACCAGTACAGAATAGTACTTTTTTCACTAAACTAGCATCGGTAGAAAACGCATCATCAATCACTTCTTTAAATCCACCGGTAGTAAATTCGCTAATACCACTATAAGTACCTGCGTTACGCAAATTTGCTTTTGGAGAAAAATTAATCAATGGTTTTCTAAAATTCCAGGCAAGTTGACGACGTAATAAATGGAATAAGTTAGCAGCTGTTGTTACATTGGTAATAATCATGTTTAATTCTGCACACATTTGTAAAAATCTTTCCATTCTTGCACTGCTATGTTCAGGTCCTTGGCCTTCATAACCATGTGGCAACAACATAACCACACCATTTTGACGTTGCCATTTTTGCTCACCTGCTGCTATAAATTGATCAATCATGGTTTGTGCACCATTACAAAAATCGCCAAATTGTGCTTCCCAAATTACCAATGCATTAGGGTTTGCCATAGCATATCCGTATTCAAAACCCAAAACACCATATTCACTCAATAAAGAATTGTAAATTCTAAATTTAGCTTGGGTATCTTCTTTAAAATGGTTTAATCTGTTGTAGCCTTTGTTGGTTTCTTCGTCTCTTAACACTGCATGTCTATGACTAAAAGTACCTCTTTGCACATCTTGACCACTCATTCTAACAATATGACCATCTAATAAAATAGCACCATAAGCCATTAACTCACCAGTAGCCCAATCTATTTTTTGCTCTGTTTCTAACAGTTTTACTTTTTCTTGAATTAGCTTTTCAACTTTTTTTAATGGTTTAAAAGTTTCTGGCCATTTCATTAATCCATTAAATAATAATTGAACGGTTTCCTCAGAAACAGCCGTTTCAGGAGACGATTCAAAATCATCAGCAGTAGCTTTTTGCATACTTTTCCATACCAATTCTGGTTGTTGGTAATGGTATGGAAGCGGATTTTGTTTTACATCGTCTAAACGTTCTTGCAAATCGGCCCAGAATTTTTTCTCCATTTCTTTGGCCAATTCTTGAGCATCAGATTCTCCATTTTCTAATAAATACTTTACATACTGCTCTCTAGGATTTGCATGTTTATCAATTAGAGAATATAATTTAGGTTGTGTATATTTCGGATCATCGCCTTCATTATGACCATGTTTGCGATAACAAACCATGTCTATAAAAATATCGCTATTAAACTCTTGACGATAACGAGCAGCAATTGCAGATACTTTAACAACTGCTTCTGCATCGTCTCCATTTACATGAAAAACAGGAGCTTGCACCATTGATGCTACAGATGTACAATAATCTGCAGTTCTTGCATCTTCAAAATCGGTAGTAAATCCAATTTGGTTATTAATTACATAGTGGATAGTTCCACCTGTGTAATAACCTTTCAAATTACTCATTTGCAAAACTTCGTACACAATTCCTTGTCCTGCCACTGAAGCATCACCATGAATAAGTATGGGTAAAATTTTATCGAAATCGCTATCGTATAAAACATCTGCTTTTGCTCTTGCAAAACCTACCACAACAGGATCTACGGCTTCTAAATGCGATGGATTGGGCATTAATTTCAAGTGAATAGTTTTGTTTTCTGGTGTAACTACCTCACTACCATAACCCATGTGGTATTTCACGTCGCCGCTACCCATCGTTTGATCCATGACAGCAGTACCTTCAAACTCACTAAAAATTTGTTCGTATGTTTTACCTAAAATGTTCGCCAACACATTTAAACGACCTCTGTGTGCCATGCCAATTACAACTTCTTGTACATCATAATTAGCAGCTGTGGTAATAATTTCATCTAAAGCAGCAATAGTAGATTCACCCCCTTCCAAAGAAAAACGTTTTTGACCAATGTACTTTGTATGTAAGAATTTCTCAAACATTACACCTTGGTTCAATTTTTCTAACACTCTTCTCTTTTTGTTTAAAGGCAAAGGTTGAGCGAAACTTTTTTCTATTTCATTGGTAATCCAATCAATTTTCTTTTGATCGCTGATATATTTAAACTCAATACCTACATGGCTAGCATACGCTTTTTGTAAGTGTTGAAGTATATTTCTTAAGGTAGTTGCACCCAAGCCAACCAAATTACCTGCTTGAAAAGTAGTATCTAAATCATTATCTGATAAACCAAAAAAAGATAAATCCAAATTTGCTCCTCTATCTTTTCTTTCACGAATAGGATTGGTTTTGGCTAATAAATGCCCTTTATTTCTATAACCTAATATTAATCTATACACTCTAATTTCTCTCATCCAATCAACATCGGTTGATGTTATTGCATTGCTTGCACTTGTTGCACTAGCTGCCCCGTTAGCAACTGCAAAATCAAAGCCTTCGAAAAATTTTCTTAGCTCTATATCAACAGAATTAGGGTCTTTTACAAATTCGTTATATAAATTTTCTATAAACGATGGATGGGAGTTGGTGATGTACGAAAAATCCTTCATTGTTCTAAATTAATCTACGATTTATATTATGGTTGGCAAATATCGTGTATTTGAAGTGATATTGAGAACGCAATTTATGGTTAAATTGTGTTTTTTTTATAGCTAGAATATTGGATTAAAAAAAGTTTACCAGAAAAAAAAGAAATCAGATTTCAATTTTTAAAATAATACCCTTACTTTTGCCGTCCGAAAAAATTTGTAGAAAATGGCAAATCATAAAGCTACCAAAAAAGATACAAGGCAAGCTCTTAAACGCAGAGATCGTAATCGTTACTACGGCAAAACAACTCGTAATGCTGTACGTGATTTAAAAACGCTTGAGCCTGCTGCTTATACTGATAAATTACCTTCAGTTGTATCAATGATTGATAAATTAGCAAAACGTGGAATTATCCATAAGAATAAAGCAGCTAATTTAAAGAGCAAGTTGGCTAAAAAAGCGAACACGCAAGCTTAATCATTCTAATTGTAGATATATTTTTAACCGATTAATCTTTTTTAATCGGTTTTTTTGTTTGTAGCTATTCTACTCTTCTACAAAAAATGGAAATATCACCATAAACAGGTTTGTATTCTCTCCTAATTTTTTGTATTCTAATTTGCCGTTATGAATTTCAATTACTTTATTAATAATCGATAATCCCACACCATAACCTTTTATAAAGCTGGCATTTTTCCCTCTAAAAAAAGGTACAACCATTTTTTCAACTTCTTCATCAGAAAGCTGATTGCCTGTGTTTAAAAAACTAATACTCAATTGCTTTTCGGTGTTGATGCTAATTGTTACCTTTTTATCTATCGAATACAAATAAGCATTTTTAATGAGATTGCTAAAAGCAGATTTTAGTAATGCATCGTTTCCTCTTATTAAGAGTTCAGTTTCTTCTAGTGGTGTGTTTTCGAATAGAATTTCAACCTCCATTGTTGGAAATAAGTTATTGCTTACCGATACTGTTTCGTACAACAGTTCATCTATTCGTAAAACAGGCCATTGGTATGAGAAAGTAATTTTTTCGTACTGAGAAAGTATTAATAATGAATTGGCTAATTCAATTAAATTGTTTTGTTCTTCTTTTAAAGATTGTAATACTTTTTTAAATTCTACTGTGGTTAAATCTCTATTTAAAGCAGCTTCAGTTTGTGATAGCATGGTTGCTAATGGTGTTCGTAGCTCGTGTGAGGCATGTTGAACAAAACTTTTCTGACTTTCAAACGACTGATTAAGCCTGTCTAACATGGCATTAAAATTCTGTGCAATTTGTTGTACCTCGTCAGAAGCCTTGGTTTCATCTATCCTTTCGGTCATATTCAAAGCAGTTGTTCTTTGCATTTGCCTACTCAGTTTTACCAATGGCTTAAATGCTTGCTGCACAAATAAGAAAGCCAATAATGCAGTTAACATTAAGGCTCCAATATTTACGAATAAAATAATATACAGTAAATTGGTTTCTTTACGCAAACCTGTGCTATCAAAAGCAGAAACAATAATATAGCTGTTGGTTTTCTGAAAAAAAACGCCAACACATTGTTTATTATTTTGAGTAAACCGATAGCTACCATTACTATTTTGGATATTAAAGAGCAAGTCTCTATTGATAGTCATTTTTGGGCTATCAGGGTATAAATATGAAACAGTGCCATTGGCAGCAATTATTAGCTTTTGCTCTTGGGGCAACACACTTTTGTGTTCTATAGTAAATAGCTGGTGTAAGGAAACGGTTTTTCCCAAACGTTCGTAATCATCGTGTAAACTAATTGACTGATTCTTTAATCGATTATAAAAATCGTCGTAACGATAATTTTTGTATAGCAAAAAAATGATTGCAGAAGAAATAAAAAGGGTTACGGCTGCAAACAATGTAAACAACAAAGCAAAGCGTAGCTTAATGTTCATTCAATTGGTGTTATTTAATAAAATAACCAAAACCAGGTTTGGTATGAATGAGTTTTACTTCAAAAGGTTTATCGATTTTATTTCTCAAAAAACTAATATATACTTCAATTGTGTTGGTACCTGTATCAAAACTTAAATCCCACACTTTTTCTAAAATTTCTTGTTTAGGAACTACCTTACCTTTATTTCTACATAAGAGTATCAATAACAAAAATTCTTTTACAGTTAAAGAAATTTCTACTCCTGCCCTTTTTACAGATTTTTCAGCTACATTAATTATTAAGTCGTCTACAACAATTACTTCTGAGTTTTCTTTTGCTCTCTCAGAACGTTTTAAAAAAACATTTACCCTAGCAAATAGCTCATCAAAATGAAAAGGTTTAGTTATGTAATCATCGGCTCCTAATTCAAAAGCATCCATTTTATCGGCCAAATCGCCTAAAGCGGTTAGCATAATAATAGGTATTTGCTTATTGATTTGTCGAAATTCTTTACAAAGTGTAAAGCCATTTTTGTAAGGGAGATTAATATCTAATAAAACCAATGAATATGCACTATTATGAAACATTTGTGCTGCTGTATTTCCATCAAAAGCTGCATCTACACTATACCCTTTTCTTTCTAACTCTTCTTGAATAACTTGGCTTAACTTTGGCTCATCTTCAACTAATAAAATTCGTTTTGGTTTTTCCATGTATTGGTTCAGCAGTTAATTTTCGGTTTAAAAATAATTAAAAAAAACATGCAAAAGTTTTTAGCACTACTTCTTACCATTTGTTGTAATACAATTGTAGCCCAACCTTTACAAACTACTTTTGAAAAAAGTAAAGGATTAGAAACGACAACTTACGATGATTGTATCCAATTTTATAAAAAATTAAGTACGCAATACAATACCATCCAATTAAAAGAATTTGGCAAAACAGATGCAGGCTATCCCTTGCATTTGATTGTGTTTAGTAAAGACAAAACGTTTAGCCGTACAAAATGGCAGAACGAAAACAAGGTAGTTATTCTTGTAAACAATGGCATTCATCCTGGTGAGCCAGATGGAATTGATGCATCGATGATGCTATTGAGAGATGCTGCTATTGGTAAAATAAATATTCCGAACAATGTAATTATTGCAGCAATTGCTGTGTACAATATTGGTGGCTGTTTAAATAGAAATAGTTACACAAGGGTAAATCAAAATGGACCACTAGCTTATGGTTTTAGAGGAAATGCACAAAACTTAGATTTAAACCGAGATTTTATTAAAAGCGATAGTAAAGAAGCTCAAACTTTTGCCCAAATTTTTCATTATTTCAATCCAGATATTTTTATGGATAACCATGTAAGTGATGGTGCAGATTATCAACATACCATGACTTTATTAACCACACAACAAAGTAAATTGAGTGGCCCAATTGGCAATTTTTTACACTCTGTTTTTGAGCCTGCTTTGTACAAAGGAATGAAAGCAAAAAAATGGGATATGTGCCCTTATGTAAATTTTGAAACAGCCAATGTAGATAAAGGATGGACTGCTTTTTATGATGCACCAAGATATAGTAGTGGTTACACATCGCTTTTTGCTACTATGGGCTTTGTACCAGAAACACATATGCTAAAACCTTTTGCTGATAGAGTTAAAAGCACATACGATTTAATGCAAACCATGATAGAACAAGCAGCTATTTATGCAAAGACGATTAAAGAAAAACGAGCTGCTAGCTTAAAAGCCATTCAACAACAACAACAATTTGCATTACAATTTAAAGTAGACACAACAAGATTTGATGCAATTGAGTTTAAAGGCTATACAGCAGAACAAAAGCCTAGCTTTGTTTCTGGCCTTGACAGATTATATTATAACCACGACAAACCATTTACCAAACAAGTAAAGTTTTACAACTATTTTACTGAAGACAAAATAGTTACTAAGCCTAAAGCCTACATTATTCCTCAAGGATGGCATGCTGTAATTGAACGTTTACAATTGAATAAAGTAGCCATGAAATCTTTACAAAAAGACACCATGATACAAGTAGAAGCTTATAGAATAGAAGATTACAAAACTATTACTAGACCCTACGAAAAACACTACAGACACTACGATGTAAAAGTGAGTAAAAGCAAACAGGAAATACGATTTTTAAAAGGTGATATAATTGTTTATACAGGACAAATGGCTGATCGTTTTTTGGTAGAAACACTAGAACCAACAAGCGATGACGGCTATTTTGCTTGGAACTTTTTTGATGCCATTTTACAACAAAAAGAAGGTTATAGCGATTATAGATGGGAAGATGTAGCTGCTGCTTATTTAGAAAAAAATACCGCTTTACAAACTTCGCTACAACAAAAAAGAAAACAAGACAATGCTTTTGCTAAAAATGGAAGTGCACAATTAGATTTTGTATATAAAAATTCGCCGTATTACGAGTCGGCACATTTACGCTATCCAGTATACAGGTTGGTTGACTAATATTTTGCTGCATAAAGAACTATCTGTACAAGAGGTACTTCTTATAATCAGTATAAACTTGCCACTAAAGCTTCATCAGTGATTTGCAGCCGACTAAACAAAAAATCTTGCTTTAATTTACTTTGCGTCGGTTTTTGCAATTTGCTTAGGTAATTGTTTTGCAACAAATATAGAAGCAATAATTACTACAATACTAATATAACCTGCAGTATTGTAATGAATAAGTTTACCATCGGGTGCAGTGGTAACCACAACACCTGAAACTATTGTTGCCAACCCTACAAATGCCTGAGAAATACAACTATTAAAGCTTTGAAAACTACCTCTATATTGAGGCGGCACCACGTTGCTAACAATGGTTTGAGCTGGAATATTTCGTCCGGTACTTAATACAAACCAAATACCTGTAACTGCTAAAACATAGTAATACTTGATAGCGGGCATATTGGTAATTAAAACAATGGGGATAAGACTTAAAATAGCAAATACTGTAAAAATGGTATGCTTGCCATATTTATCTGCAAGCTTACCTACAAATGGTGCAGACACCATGGTTGCTATGCCACCAACAATGTACACCAAATTACGCTGCCACTCGTTGAAGCCCACATTAAACTCCATAAAAGGATTTAAAAAAGGAATAATTAAAAAGTGACCAAACATTAAAACACCTGACAATGAAAAAGCAGTGATATTGACTCTGTTATTTAAAATATTTTTTAGTGTTTGAAGGGGTGTTTCTCTAACTGCATTTTCTTGAATATGCCCTTTCATAGGCTGCAAATATTTCATAATTAATGGAACTATTAAAAAGCCAACACCTGCAATTAAATAAAAAGGTGCATGCCAACTAATTGCATGTGCCATATATAAACTTAATGGAACACCCACTACAGAAGCTACAGAAAAGGCTGAGAACAAATATCCCATTGCTTGGGCTCTTTTTTCGTAGGTAAATGCATCGGATACAATGCTTAATACTTGTGCACCAATAATACCACCAAATAAACCTGCTACAATACGTGCTAATAATAAAAAGAAAGCCGTTGGGGCTAACCCACAAAAAGCAGTACCAATTACAAAACCAATGTATCCAAATAACAAAATAGATTTTCTATCGAAACGATCTACGAAAAATATGGCTATTAGTCCACTCACAAAAGCACTGATACTATAAGCAGCTACAATAACACTAAACTCTTGTGGCGTAATTTTAAAGTATGGCATTAACTGATTACCTAATGGCATCATTACCATAAAATCGAGTATATGAGTAAAGTTGATAGCTGCAAGAAGTAAGAGAATTATTTTCTGTTGTAAAGTCATTTTATTTTTTTAAAAATGCAAGATTAGGCAATACCATCAATAGCACTCTAATAAAAAAGGATAACTGGCGTTATCCTTTTCTTAAATATTTTAGGGTTGTTTGATGATTTCACCGCTTCCACCTATACGTTTGGTAATATTGGCATTGCCTTTATAATACACATTTCCACTGCCTGATATATCTACATCTAGGTTATTATCTGCAAATAATTTCACATCACCACTGCCATTAATTTCTACTTTACTATTTTCTGTTTTTAAGTTGGTTGCTACATAATTACCGCTTCCAGTAATTTTTATGGTGGCATCTTTTGTTTCTCCTGCTAAAGCAATATCACCACTTCCAACTAGGGTAGATACAATTTCTGGAGTATTTACTTCTAATTGAATTTTTCCACTGCCTGTTAACTTTACTTTTAAACAATCGCTAGCTGTAAACTTATTCATGCCAACAATATCGCCACTACCACTTAATTCTATTAATTCTAATATAGGTGTAGTTATTTTAACAACCAAACGCTTTTCAGTTTGAATGTTTACCTTTTCTTCGGTATCTATTACAACTACACCTTCTCTCCTTTTTACACGTATTAAAGGTACAATGTTATCATCACCTTCTATTACCACTGAGGGTGTAGTGCCTTGGGTAATTTCTACATCACAAAATGTTTTTAAATGTATTTTATTGGCTTTTTCTATTGCTACAGAAAGGCTTGTTTGTATGCCACTGCCTTCTACTTTTCTATAATTGCAACTTGTTGATACCAAAAACAGAAAAGCGATAATTGATAAATAGGTAAATGTTTTGCTCATATTCAGTTATTGTTAAGGTGTATTTGTTTTTTTCGAAGATACAAAGGTTATTGTTTGGGGATTAAAATAAAAAGTAGGTTTGAAAATAGAGTCTAACGATTTGCTTTTAAATAATTACCAATATAATTCCGTGGCGTTTCTTATTACTCCTCGTAGTAATAAGAATAGTCAATACCTTTCATAAACATTTCTCTGTCATTAATTTTTGAGGTTAACGCAGATGCAATAAGTTGCTCTAAAACACTGCTATCAACTGTACTAATAATCATTGCATTCATGTAGTTTTCTTTACGAATTTTGCTCCAATCAACACATTTTTTCAAGTATTTTTTTAGCATCAAATCCAACCATATTCTGGTACTTCTGCCATTACCTTCCATAAATGGATGTGCCTTATTCATGGCTGCATATTTCAAAATAATCTCTTCTAATGTTTTTTGTGGCATGGCATCTATTTGCTTCAATACACTATTTAGCTGTTGTACATATACAAACCGATAACCGCCTTTTGAAATGCTTTTCTCCCTAATTTTCCCTGCAAAATCATATAATCCACCAAAAATAAAAGCATGAATTTGTTGTAACCCTTTAGTAGTTCCTACTTCAATATCGTTCATTAAATTGCTTTCAAATAGTGCATAGGCTCTCTTTTTACTTTGCCCATCAATACTAGTATCGCTATATAAAAACCAATCTAAAAACTTGGTTGCTTTATTATTGGGGAAATTTTTAGATAGCTCAATAACTCCATCACTGTCTAACATATCTGTTTTGTACTTTTTGCCATCGGCTGCTGCTAATTTCAGTTGGTTAGTAGCACTAACCAACTCAGGGTTTTCTTTTTTTAGTTTGGCTTTTAAGTATTTCCAATAATTACGGGTTTTGGTGTAATTGAGTTCTTCGTTTAATACGCCTACAATATCTAATACGCTAAACCACCATTTGGCATGTTCATCATCCCAAACAGCACGTATTTCTTGGTCATTAAAAAAGCGTATGGATATTTTCATACTATATACTCTTATTGCTTATTGTTTACGTTTCTCTTTTATAGCATTTTAAAAGCTTGAGAAAAGCTTATTTATACATCACTCTTCTACTTCTTCTATGATTACAACTTGTTGATACCTAAAACAAAAAAGAAATGACAAATAGATAATTGTAAAGATTTGTTTTTTTTCGAAGTTACAAAGGTTCGTTATTGAATGTAAAACTAAACTGCAACATTTTATAATACTTGATTTTCTTGACTTTGCAACCACATTTGATTAATTGCTTGTAGCATAAACCGAGTTGTTACAATTACATGCAATGAAGCATGGTATGAAACCAATATGGCTATGTTTAACATAAATTGTCAGTTGATTTTACCTATAACTGGGTGAAAAATATCGTTTTCGAAAAATAATACTATTTAAATGATTGTGTTTATGTACGATTAATAAATGTTTGTTGCAATCGCCTCTCTTTTTATCTTTTTTGTACAAGGTAAAAGTAAAGTACATTACAGTTATTTGTAAAAAGAAAAAGGAAGAATGGAAAAAGAAAATATTTCTACAATTACAGTAAGTGTATGTATAAATGCTACCATAGAACAAGTGTGGACGATGATGAATGAGGCTACACATATTACCAAATGGTATGCTGCATCTACCGATTGGCATGCACCTTCAGCTACAAATGATTTTATTGTAGGTGGAAGAAGCAATATTAGAATGGAAGCAAAAGATGGAAGCTTCGGATTTAATTTTGAATGGACTTACACCAACATTATCCCTCTACAACAAGTAGATTATATATTAGATGATGCAAGAAAAGTATCTATTACGTATGAACCAACAGAAGCTGGCATTTTGGTAACAGAAACCTTTGATCCTGAAAACGAAAATGCATACGAATTACAACAAATGGGTTGGCAAAGCATATTAACCAATTTTAAACAATACGTTGAAAGCCATTTAAACCTATAAATTAGTTACAATGACCACATCTCAACCGCTTTCTACCTGCATTTGGTTTAGCAATAACCAAGCTGCCGAAGCTGCACAATACTATTGTTCTATTTTTAAAACTGCTACCATTCATTCTTCAAATGCAATGGTTACATTGTTTAGTATTGGCAATACACAGCTAATGGGGTTAAATGGTGCATCTGCCAACAATATTAATCCTTCTATATCGCTTACTGTTGAATGTGCAGATATGGCAACTGTACAACAGATTTGGGAGACCATGATTGTAGATGGCGAAGTAATGATGCCACTAGACACCTACCCTTGGAGCAGTAAATATGGATGGTTGAAAGATAAATTTGGACTTACTTGGCAAATTACCTATCAATACAACGAAGATGAAAGCCATACTGAAAAACTAACTCCTTCCCTTTTTTTTTACTAATCAGCAATTTGGCAAAGCAGCCAATGCCATGTCTTTCTACATACGTATTTTTTCTGATGGCAATATTAGCAATGTGGTTGCTTTTCCGAATGAAAGTGAGTTTACAGGCAATACCATATTTGCAGCTTGCTTTTTACAACAGCAACAATTGTATTTTATGGATGCCCCTGGCAACCATTCGTATACGTTTAACGATGCTGTTTCTTTTGTTATTCATTGTAATACACAAGATGAAATAGATTATTATTGGAACCAACTACTCGTAAACGGTGGCACAGAAAGTAGATGTGGCTGGCTAAAAGATCAGTTTGGTATTGCTTGGCAAATAGTGCCTACTCAACTCGGTAGTTTACTACAAGATGCTCAAAAATTTACCGCTGTAATGAATGCCTTGTTATCTATGAAAAAAATAAACCTACACCAATTACTAACTGCCGAATAACTGCCATTCTTTAAATATATACCATGAATAAAATTCAATCTATCTACGTTAATTTACCAATAGAAGATGTAACGGCTACAAGAAACTTTTGGACCAAACTTGGCTTTGCTTTTAATGAACAATTTAGCGATGAAAAAGCCTTATGCTTGGTTTTAAATGAAGGTAGCATGTATGCCATGTTACTTACAAAGGCATTTTTTAGCACCTTTACCAATCGCCCAATTGGCAATAGCAGCACCACACAGGTTATACTTGCTGTAGCAGTAGAATCGAGAGAAAAAGTAGATGCAATCGTACAATTAGCATTGGCAAATGGTGGAACAAGATATAAAGAAGCTACAGATCATGGTTGGATGTATTACGACAGCTTTGCAGATATTGATGGTCACCAATGGGAAGTTATGTATACCGATATGTCGAAGTTGGAGGGATAAGAAAGTAAGAGATAAATAACTTTTCATTTATCATGTGATGAACCTTTTTGCAACAATGATGGGTTCATCACATTTTTTATTTATTAAGCTTTATTGTTGTTACTTAGAAACTTGAAGCCTAACTTAAACAAGTTTTGCTATCGCTACCATTTACAATAGCATTAGAAATACTATTTCACTGTTTCAATTGATTTCTAGTTCGTTTACAAAATCTATTATTGAAAGAGTTAGCCAAAATATCCATATTTATAGCACAAAGTTGTTATTCAGGTATTATTAGAATTTATTTTACTGTAAATTTTGCTATTTAGCATTTTTCGTATTACTTGCATTCCATATATTCAACTAACTGCTTCGTAAAAAGCAATTGTATACATTTTTGTAATAAAAAGCTTTTCCTAATGAACGTACCAAATAGCATTTGTTTTAAAATGTTTCTTCTGTGCTGTATTTTGTTATCAACAAAAACAATCAATGCACAATCAAAATTTACAATCAACGGTTATATCTCAGATAAAACGAGTGGCGAAAGAATACAATCGGCCAATATTACTTTAAAAAATGGCATAGGAACTTCTAGCAACAATTATGGCTTTTATTCTATCACCCTACCCACTCAAGCAGATTCAATTGAACTTACTTTTAATTACGTTGGTTACAATCCTTTTTCGGTTACGATTGCTGCCAATGCTAATTTAAAACTAGATGTTTTGTTAGAACGTTTAAAACGCTTTGATGAAGTAGTAGTAACATCATCTAATAAAAGCGATTTATCCAATAAAACACAAATGAGTAGTGTTACACTTTCAGGAGCTGCAATCAAGCAAATTCCTGCATTATTGGGCGAAGCAGATGTATTAAAAGCGATACAAATGTTACCGGGTGTACAAGGTGGTAACGAAGGTAGTAGCGGTATTTATGTAAGAGGTGGTGGTCCCGACCAAAACTTAATTTTATTAGATGGTGTACCCGTTTATAATGCGGCTCATTTATTTGGCTTTTTTAGCATTTTTAATACAGATGCTGTACAAAATGTAGAAGTTATTAAAGGTGGTTTTCCTGCTCGTTACGGAGGTAGATTAAGTAGTGTAATTGATATTAGAATGAAGGAAGGAAATAAAAACAAATGGCAAGGCGAAGGTGGAATTGGATTACTCTCTAGCAGATTTACACTTGAAGGCTATTTGCAAAAAGGAAAATCTAGTATTATGATTAGTGGTAGAAGAACCTATGCAGATGTAATCTTTCGCCCTCTTATAAAAGCACAATCAGATGGCGAATCTTCCCCAAGCTTTTTCTTTTACGATTTAAATGCGAAAGCAAATGTTTATCTAGGCAAAAAAGATCAATTATACATTAGTAGCTATTTTGGAAAAGATAATTTTTACAATAAAGAAAAAGATACTAGAAGTTCTTACGAGAGTGGATTAGATTGGGGAAATGCTACAGGAATGCTTCGTTGGAATCATGAATTTAATAGAAAAACATTTAGCAATATTACCCTACACTACAGTAAATATCGATTTAATATACAAAGCAGTCAAGAAGATAAATTTGTAAATAATACATCTGAAATATACCAACAACAATACTTTTCTAGCATTGAAGATGTTGGGGCAAAAATAGATTTCGATTGGCTACCCAACCCTAATCACTTTGTAAAAATTGGAAGTGGCATTGTGCTACACCAATATCAACCCGGTGTTTTTCAATCAAAAAGTACAGGTACTGTTTTTAATGATACATCTATCAGAAGAGGAACTTTAATTAATAGCAGCGAAATAGATACTTACATAGAAGACGATTGGAAAATAAGTAAACGCCTAAAGGCAAATATTGGAATTCATTTTACAAGTTTTCATGTAGATAATGAGTCTTTTACTTCTTTGCAGCCACGTTTATCAGTTCGGTATTTACTAAACCCTAAAATGAGTATCAAAGCTAGTTATGCTCAAATGAATCAATTTATTCATTTACTCAACAATAGTGGTGTGGGATTGCCCAACGATTTATGGGTACCTGTTACCAAAAACGTTCCTCCACAATTGAGCAAACAATGGGCATTAGGATGGGCTTATAACAAAAACAGTGCAATTGAATATAGCGTAGAAGCATTTTACAAAACCATGAATAATGTAATTGAATATGCAGAAGGTGCATCGTTCTTAAATACTGTAAATGATTGGCAAGAACGTATTGAAAAAGGAAAGGGTGAAGCTTATGGACTTGAACTATTTGTTCAAAAAAAGAAAGGAAAAACTACAGGAATGGTGGGCTATACTTTAAGTTGGACGAATAGACAATTTGCAAACCTAAATGCAGGACAATGGTTTCCATATAAATTTGATAGACGACACGATTTTGAAATTGCCATTAATAGAGAATTACCTAGAAAAGCAAAAAACAAGCGTACAGAATTAAATATCAACTGGGTATTTAATACCGGTAGTGCAACCACATTACCTGTAGCCGTATACAAAGACAATGACAACAATGTGATTGAAGTATATACCAATAGAAATAGCTTTCGCTTACCTGCCTACCATAGATTAGATGTAGGAATTAGATTTATAAAAATGAAAAGAAATGATAAAGAAAGAATTTGGGTAATTAATATTATTAACGCTTACAACAGATTGAATACTTTTTTTATTTACCGAGACGACGTGTACGACTACACAACGGGTACTTCTACTGCAAGATTTAAACAAGTAACCTTATTCCCAATTTTGCCATCTATTAGCTATCAATTTAAATTTTAACCTCATGCAAAAGCGTTCCTACATATTCATTGTACTTATTGGTATTCTATATTTTGGATGCGAAAAAGAAAAAAATATTCAGCTACCAGCTGCTAGTCCTATGTTTACTGTTTTTAGCATTCAGCCACAAAACAGTTTTTTAACTGCACAAATTGGCAGAACCCGTTCTTTATCAGAACCGCTAAACCTATATAATGATTCAAATACGTTTCGATTAAACTATGCAATCGTACAAGTTTTTTCTAACAATACGCTTGTAGACACTTTAAAGTTTAACCCTTCTACTGCACTCTATACTTCTACCAAAACTAGACTTATTGCAGATAGAACTTATAAATTAGTAATAGCAGCAAACGGATTTTCAACCGCTGAAACAGAAGCAGTTGCCCTTAGACAAACACCTATAACAAGACTACGCAAATTACCAAGCAATAGAGTTACAAGCTCTGGTGAACCATTTGATGAAATAGAAATTACATTTAGAGATACAGAAGCTAGAAAAAATTACTACAGAGTAATTGTAAATTTTCCAATGTATATGTATAATGAAGTTTGTGTAAGTAGTTCTGATGCAGATTTAATACAATTCGAATCTACCGATCCTTTTGAAGGAACAACTGGAGAAATTTGCTACGATTCTAGATATCTTTTATTTACCGATGATAATTTTAATTTATCTACAAAAACATTAAGATTGTTTGTAGAGCGGTATAGATTAAGAACAGATATCGGTGCTAATGGAAAAGTAATTCGTCCGAGTGTAGAATTACAAAATATTTCAAAATCATATTTCGACTATTTAAAATCAAAAATTAATTACAACAATAGCTCAGACAATCCATTTGTAGAGCCATCGAATGTGTTGAGCAATGTAAAAAAAGGATTTGGCATTTTTGCACCCTTTGGCCAATCGATAGATACTATTCGTTAACTACATTTTATAAACACCAATAACCTAGTTTTTATCGTATTAAACAAATCGGTTTCATCATCTTGCTAATCATTTTAAGAAAACTTTACTAAAGAAATTGAAAAGATTGTACAGAAAATAGTCTAACAAAATCTTGTAAATACACTACTGCTGATTCTTAACCCATTAAGCCCCTAATTGAAGCTATGAGGCTTTTTTGCTAAAACAGCGATGATTGTACAATTTTCTTTGGATGAAAAGTTCCAATAATTACAAAAGGATTGGGAGCAATTAAATGAAATTCTCTTGTAGTTCCTAAAAATAAGTACAAGTCTTTTGTCTTGGCAAAGTCGTCAAAATATTTCTTCTTTACATCTTCACAAGCTTTTGCTTCATCACCTTCATGTCTTTTTACACAATTCCAATATAGCTGACCAATTTCCCAATCTTCAATCATCATCGTTCTTTCTATATCATCGTCACTAGTAAACTTATAAGAAAATTTATAAGGAAGTTTTTGCACAACCTCAAAAGGATTTTCTGAGTTTTGGAAAAGATTTAATTGTTGAGCTTTGGCTTTTAAGATATCAAGTTTCTTTTTGTCCCAATCTCTTTCTACTGTCTCTATTTTGAAATCTACAATTTCTTTTGGTTTAAAAACAGCAAGGGAAGTATACTTTGAACTATCTTTTGCCTGAGAGATAAGTTCTGTCATGTTGGTGTAAACATTTTTAAGAACAATATCTTTTCGAAGCCTCCAACTATCTTCCGTTCCTAAATGATCAACGATTTTAAACGCTGTTTCTATTGATTTTGGCTTATAACTTTCAGAACGAAAGTCTGATGTATTTTTTTCTAAATCAACCTCAATCCAATCGTATTTGCTGTATTGCTTATCGTAATCCAGTTTACGAAATGGAATTGGATAAACCCGTATCCAACTTCCATCTTCAAGAAAACCAGCGGTGCATACAAGTTCATCATACTTGCTTGAAAGCGTTGGGTATGTTTTTGAAGGCTTCCCATTTTTAGTACAGTTTAAAAGTAGACTTTTTTCATTAGTT
>JBHYCS010000030.1:0-33533 GCA_051861445.1 Chitinophagaceae bacterium
TTCAACTTTGGAGCTGCTGATTTTCTTGTCATTCTGACGAAGGAAGAATCTCCCCTCGCCTTGGTTTGTGTCCCCACAAAACAATTTTTTACTCCTAAAAACAATTCTCAGTACCACAAAAGCCACATCAAGGCTTCCCAGAAAAACGGCCGAACATCGTTTTTCTGTGTCTTTTTTTCGTTCTTTTTTGGACAAGCAAAAAAGAATAATAAACTATTATTTTATATTCTTTTTCCACTTTTTCCTTGATGGAAAAGTGGAGCAAAAAATCAAGACAAATGTATATTCAGCAACATTTGTCCTAATTCGCTATTCAACTGTATTACTACTGAATACTCAACAGCAAATCTTTATTCAACTTTGGAGCTGCTGATTTTCTTGTCATTCTGACGAAGGAAGAATCTCCCCTCGCCTTGGTTTGTGTCCCCACAAAACAATTTTTTACTCCTAAAAACAATTCTCAGTACCACAAAAGCCACATCAAGGCTTCCCAGAAAAACGGCCGAACATCGTTTTTCTGTGTCTTTTTTTCGTTCTTTTTTGGACAAGCAAAAAAGAATAATAAACTATTATTTTATATTCTTTTTCCACTTTTTCCTTGATGGAAAAGTGGAGCAAAAAATCAAGACAAATGTATATTCAGCAACATTTGTCCTAATTCGCTATTCAACTGTATTACTACTGAATACTCAACAGCAAATCTTTATTCAACTTTGGAGCTGCTGATTTTCTTGTCATTCTGACGAAGGAAGAATCTCCCCAAAAGCATTCCCAAAAGCTCAATTCTCAGTACCACAAAAGCCCAATCGAGGCTTCCCAGAAAAACGGCCGAACATCGTTTTTCTGTGTTCTTTTTTCGTTTTTTTTTGGACAAGCAAAAAAGGACAATAAACTATAACAAATCTCCCAATCGCTGCGATAATTGAGCCATAGAATAATTATCCATATCAACAGACTGTTGAGACCAATTTTCTAATAGTGCTGGCTCATCTAAAACAGCAATGATGGCATCCTGAATAGACCGACTATTCACTTGTTGTAACATCCATCCATTTATTTGATGTTGTACAATAGGTGCACAAAATGGCGTAGAAACAATTGGTAATTGATACGATTGAGCTTCTAACTGTGTTAATCCAAACCCATCTGATAAGGTTGGAAATAGAAACAAATCGGCCTGTTTATAAAACTGATCCACTTCATGTGGAGCAACCTTTTCATGATAAGTGATGTTAGACGGTAAATTCGATAACAATATAGATGGTCCTTTCAATTCACCCACAACTTGCAAATGAACGGGTAAATGCTGTAAAGCCTTCATGGCTTCAACCAAATAATGAAAACCTTTACGCAACTCCACACCACCCAAATACAATAACTGTAAGGGATTGTTCTTTGTAAAAGATGGTTTAAAAACTCTATTAAAAACTGCAGGTTTACGTTCGTATGCCAATGGCACAACCACACATTTTTCTGCAGCAATTCCATATTCAACCAATAATTGTTTCGACCATTCAGAATTTACCAATAACAAATCTGTATAAGACACTTCTTCTTCCCATTGTTTCCAATAACCTGCTGTAGGCACAAAGGGCGGATATTGTCCTTGATGAAAAGCTTTGTATTCAGCAATTACCATATCTGCCTCAATTGGTCCTGGATTAATTTGCCCTAAAACAGTAAACATACCTCTCTTTTTAGCAGCCTCTATACTTTTACGAGAGGCATAACTATATCCAAAAAATACATCAGCTCTAGAGGGTGTTTTCAATAGCTGTTGTGCCAATAACCCATCATAATACACATCGGCAAATAAATCTTTTGTAGCTATTTTTTCTTTCAGCTTATACAACAACATTTGATGATTAAACGATGTGATTGTTGCATTTACCAAAGAGGAATGATAACGCCCTTTTGCTCGTTTATTCAAATGCTCGAATAAAGAATTCGGTTGAATCCATAAATCGGTGTACAGATGTTGCAACTGTTGATTAGCAAACAAAGCTCTTGGAATAGCATATTTTTCTCTAGCTCCAAATTGCGAACAAATCCATTGCTTTTTTTCGTTCATTACCTACTATCTAACTTCTGTTTTAATTACTAATTACTAATTAATAATTCCCAAATTCTAATTCCTAATTCATAACTCTTAATTCCTAATTCCTAATTCCCAATTATTTCCCTCCAGCTCCGAATTGCGAACAAATCCATTGCTTTTTTTCGTTCATTACCTACTATCTAATTTCCGTTTTAATTACTAATTCCTAATTCTTAATTAATAATTCCCAAATTCTAACTCCTAATTCTTAATTCCTAATTTTTAATTATTAATTCCCACTCCTCTATGCAACGCTCCCATGTTACATAGTTGGCTCTATTCGCCGCACCTTCTTGCAAACGAAGTCTATAGGCATCATCTTCAATAAATTGTTGCAATTTATTTGCCACCGCTTCAGCAGTTTCATGTGGTGCAAAACGAATGCTTGCATCTTCAAACAAAGTATCTTGTAATCCTTGGTGATAAAAACCTGTTACAGGAATACCAAGTCTTAAAAACTCTAATACCGAAATACCCAATGCCTCAAATGTGCTAAATAAACAACCAATGTCACAAGATTGTACGATCTCTATAAAACGATTCAAATCGGTCTGTTTATTCAGAAACCCTGTAAATGAGAGGCCTTCTCTATTTTGCAATTCTTGCGGACATTCTCCAATGGCTTTGACTAATACCTTAAATCCTTTTTCATTCAATAAATCTCTTATATCAAGTAGTAATGGCAAGCCTTTTCGCTGCCAATCTTTGCCTATAAATCCAAGCACCAATGGTCTATCAATACCAGGTTTACCTGATAAATTAGAAATGAGTGAATGATTGGAAAACTGCATATTTGCTCCAGGCAAAATATGAGTAATTTTTTCTGCAGGCAGTTGATAGTCATTGATTAAAGATGTACCGCTCCAGCTACCCATTGAAACTACTTTTGTTGCCAATTGGTAGTTTTCTTTTTCTTGTGCTATTGCCATTTTTTGCAAAGAAAGAGGCATTTGTTTGGCATAGGCTTCTTCCTTAAATAGGTCTGTTAATGTTGAATCAATATAGTAATATATTTCACCACCATTTTGAATAATGGTGGTAGCTCTTGGGAAAACTTGATTAAAAGAAATAACTGTTGATGAAAAATAGGGCACAGGTATAGATGCTTCTGCTTTATTTAAAAAAGCAGCACTGTATTGATAACCACCTACTCCTTTTCCTGTTAGTAGTCGACCAGCATTCCATATTTTCCTGCTTAAATTGAATTGATGGAGATTCAGTTGCCAAGGTTCTTGAAACAACCCTACTCTATTGCCTGTAGTATAGAAATAATAAGGCGTATTACTCCATGTATTAATATCTAATACATCGCCTATAACTGCTACACCGACTGGTTTATGCATATGCATTACAAATAGTCTTTAATAAACCGTTCAACACCAAAATATTGACGAGCATAATTATAAGCTGTATTTCCCATTGATGCTCTTAATACCTGATTTGGCAATAAATACAAAAGCTGCTCTGCCAAAGCTTGGGCATTTCCTGCTTCAAAAAACAAAGCAAGTCCTTCTACAGGAGCTAGTTCTCTTAGCATGGGTAAATCACTTAAAATGCAAGGCAACCCGTTTGCCATTGCCTCAGCAACTACAGAACCTAACCCTTCACTAGGTGTGGTGGCATATACAAATACGTCCCATTCATTTAAATAATCATACACATTCGATACATCACCATGAAATACTACTCGACTGCTTAAATGCATGGTTGCAACTTGTTGTTCTAAATTGTTTCTCAATACACCATCCCCCACTAAGTGTAAACGTACATTTTGCAATTGCTTACTTACAATTTCAAATGCTTTTAATACAGTGGCATGATCTTTTATAGGGTCTAATCTTGCTACCATACCAATTGTAAACTGTCCCTCAACAAGTTGCTTTTTAGGAAATGCTGATGGTAATGAAATTGGGTTTAAAGATGTTTGAATAGTGAATTGTTTAAAATAAGCTGCTTTTGAATAAGTATTGGCAACATAGTTTGAACAGGCCATTAGTTTAATATGCCCCTTATTGGGAAATAGCCAATGTAGTACAAGATCTTTAAGTGGGTTATGATTGAGTGGATTTCCTAAATGTACCCTTACCTCATTGGTAATATTTTTTAAAGCAGCCAATTGAAGTGGTAATCGAATCGTACTCCAACAAATTACTAGATCGAATTGTGCATTTGTAAGCCTTTTCTTCAAACTTTTATAAAAAGAAAACATACCGATTTGCAATATGGAAAGATGCTCAATAGAAACACCTTGTCGCTCCCACTCAATAGTCATCGGTCCCTTTTCTCCCAAAACCAAAATCGCATGTTGATAGTTGCTACTACCTGCAATAAAATGATAACAGTTTTTTTCGCAACCACCTCTATGTGCATGGGCTACTATATGGAGAATTTTCATGAAAAAATGTGTCTAATTTTTTGAGCATAAAGTGGCTTTTTTATTAGCCCTTTTATAAGAGAAATCAATAACATTGGATGCTTTAAATAGGTCTTTGCAGGTAATCGATTAGCATTAGCAAACTGCACATGTAAAAAATAACGATCATAATTGAAGTATTTAACTATTTGGCTCAATTCTACAATCAAATCCTTACCATATTTATCTAATAACCGTTGGTTCGAGCACTGTAGGAAAGCAGAAAATAATTTGCTTCTATCATAGTATCTGTTAGTCATTGCAATGGGCACATAAGCAAAAGCAGCTTTAGGCTCATGCAGATATACCGAATCTTCTTGAATAGCTAAACAACGCATATATTCTTGAATACTTGGATCTTCTACATCCGCTACTGCCAATTGAGAAGCAATATTTGTTCTAAAAAATAAAGCACCATTGGAAATGCCGGTAAAAAAGAAAGTCTGTGCATGCAATTCCATTGGGCTCATTCTTTCTCTATAATAACGGTGACCAAGTGTAGTGTGACTAGCTTTCATAGGAATAGCAGTTTCCCTAGACCACACGTCTTGATTTCGATGAACAATTCCAACATTATACTTTTCTAAGGCTTTAATATTTGACTCAATAAAATCGGGATAAATCCAATTATCATCTTCTAAAACAAACGCAAAATTTCCATTCAAATAGGGTTTTGTATCAAAACATTGGTTTAAATTTTTGGATGCTCCTAAGTTTTGATGATTGGGTTTATAAATTAACCTACTGTCATTAAAACTTTCTACAATTGTTTTTGCTTCCTGCAAAGGCGAATCATCAAAAACAAGTGCAACCCAACTACTATATGTTTGTGCAACCAAAGAATTGATTGCATTTTTCAACCAATCTGGTCTTTTATAGGTAGGTATTCTTACTTCAACTAGTAAACTCATTTATCAATTATATTTTGATATAAGTCTATAAAATCTTCTGCCATCTCTTTAAAACTTCTATTGATTTGTATTTGTTGTTTTAAATTTTTATATAACCCTTTTGTTTCACAAAGTTGAACAATACGATCAGCTAATGCATCACTATTATTCCAGTCAAATAACAGTCCATCTACACCATCGTTAACACGTTCTGCAATTCCTGCATAATTGCTACCTATAATAGGCAATTTTGCAGCAAATGCATCAAACACTGTAAATGGTCCTGTTTCTGGCCAAATAGATGGAATTACACAAACATCCATCGTAGTTAAAGCGGCCAATATCTTATCCTGTTCAATCAACACAGGCGATTGAAATCGATGGTCTTCTTTTATTTTATCGAGCATTCTTTTTCCATAATCGGTATCACTCCAGTAAGGACCAAAAAAATGTACTTCCACATGTACATGTGTAGGTAATTGCTGTACAGCATCAATTAATAAATGAACACCCTTTATATCTGTACATCTGCCAACAAACACTAATTTTAATGGACGTTCCTTGCTTCCTATTGCTTGAAAAAAATAATCAGGTTCTGTGGGTGCTTTGGTTGTATCTGATGCTAACAAATGACCACCCATTTGTACAAAATGTATTTTTTGCTCAGGCACCTTATTATTGACCAACATTTCTTTTACCCAACGTGCATGCACTTGTATTGCATCTACAGTATTATAAAATTGCTGCCAAGCATTATAAAACAGTTCTGTACTATTACGTTTGATGTACTTACCACTCTTATCAATTGGTAATGTTACATGACTGAGTAAATGAGCGGCAAAATCAGGTAGACCTAATATTTTATTTCTACAAAAAGTACACTTGGTATAATCGATAATTCCATTGCAAGGTGCTTGTCCTTGAAACATTAATGATCGTTGTAAACAAGATTGACCAGGTGAATGATAGGTAAGTAAGGTTTTTATATTTTTTTGCTTACACGCTAATAAATGAGAAAGAGAAGCACCCTCTCCTTGATCATGAAAGTGTACTACATCGGGTTTAAATTCATCTAAAACCGCTTCAAACCCTTGTAAATCGTTATAAATGCCGTTAAAGTAAGTGATTGCTTTGTTGCTACTTGTAGCTACTGGCAACACTTGAACCTGAACTCCATTATATGTATATTTTTCTGTTTTGTCACCTTCATGTATTACAACCAAGTGTTGAGCAATAGAACTACTATTCTTAATCAACTGGTATACAAATACCTCTTTACCGCCAGTAGATTTTGGAAAAAAGGAATAAGGAAGGTGTAAAATTTTCAATGGATAACTTACGCTTTATTAGCAAAATATTGTTCCTCTACCAACTCACAAATAATATGTCCTAACAACATATGTACTTCTTGAATTCTTGGTGTATCGGTAGAAGGTATATTGATTAAATAATCGGAACAAGCCTTCATCAAGCCACCTGTTTCACCAGTAAACCCAATAGTAACAACACCTTTTTGCTGTGCTACTTCAAAGGCCTTTACAATATTGGTAGAATTACCAGATGTAGATAGCCCAATTAATACATCGCCACTATTTGCAATGCCTTCAATCAATCTTGCATACACTACATCATAACTATAATCGTTGGCAACAGCCGTTAAATAAGAAGTGTTGCAGTGCAATGCTTCAGCTGGTAAAGCACCTCTATTAATGTAAAAACGTCCAGAAAACTCTGCAGCTAAATGTTGTGCATCGGCTGCACTACCACCATTACCACAAAAATAAATACGCTTACCTTGCTTCAATGCTGCAACGACAAGTGTAACAATATGGGCTATTTTTTCTTGTAAAATTACATCAGCCAACACCATGTTTTTTAATGCGATAGATTGGCTAATGATACCTGAAATTTTCTCTCTCATTTATAGATTCCTATTTTCTACTGCAATAATAGTTGAACCTTCTCGTATCATCAATTCGAAATGGTTTTTATAAATTGATGCTCTGCTTCCGTAGATATGTTTATTAAATGCTGAAATAGATCTTGTTCATTTGTAGTGGATACAAATAAATATTCTTTTAAAGCATCTACATTACCTTCTATGGGTATTCCAGACAATAACAATTCAGGCACTCTTGTTAAAATACCTGATGTAGGATAATGATGTAAGATTACTTTTTCGCAATGAATTAATTGTTGCTCTAGTTCTTCGTCACTAATGGTTCCTAATACTTCAAAAGCAGCAAGATCTTTAAT
Organism: Chitinophagaceae bacterium; assembly: GCA_051861445.1. Taxonomy (GTDB): domain Bacteria; phylum Bacteroidota; class Bacteroidia; order Chitinophagales; family Chitinophagaceae; genus Parasediminibacterium. Next base: position 7,658 of record JBHYCS010000030.1, read on the forward strand.
TAAGGGCAAAATTTTTTCAATACCCAATCCTGCAACTTTTATTTTTTTACCAAGGTATTTCTGTTCTGCTATAAAATTTTGAAAACCTAAAAAATTGGGTGAGTTGAAAAAATTGGCAAAATACAAGTATCCTTCTTTTTGAGCAATTGAATTGCGTTGTTGTTTACGAATTTGTATTTTTTCAATTAATTGTTTGGGAGGAGTATGTGGTAGAAAAAACGCCTTAGCTCCTAAGGTATTTAACAACCATACTTCTTCTAAAGAAATGCAAAAGCAAGCATTCGCTAATTGATAATATTTCAACTCTACTTTTAATCTATCTATTGCTTCAATTTGGTGTGTCCATGCATCAGGGTAGGGTGCTAACGACTCCATATTACAAGGAACAAAATATATTTTTTTATCGATGCTTTTTAAATACGCAGCTACTTGTACCGTTCCAAAGCCTGTTCCTTCAATTAAAAAACGATTAACTTGTGGATATTGCCGTACAAAATAGTGATATCGATAATAATTGTATCCAGAAGTGCGTAAACTGTCTACACAAAATGGTTTGAATATCCCAAATTTCAAAATTGCTTGCAACGACCATAACAGCATTTTCCATTTGCTATCTCTAACGGGTTCAGCTATTTCTGTCAATGTAAAACCTGCATCTGCTAAAGTCTCGTACAACTTTACCGACCTAGATTTTCCGCCAGACCATTGTTCTTGGTGCAAAAAAGCCAAATCTACCAATATATGTACATCTTGTTTGGTGGCTAATATCATGCAGTAATATCGGTATTAAAAAAGGGAAACCAATGATTTTGATATTCTAAATCGGTAGTGCGTTGCTTAATAAATATTGCAGGATTACCGCCTACAATCGTATAAGCTGCTACACTTTTCGTAACCACAGCACCTGCAGCTGCAACACTACCTTTGCCCATTGTTACCCCCGCAATCACCATTGTTCTTGCACCTAACCAAGCATAATCGTCTATAAGCACTTTGCCATTTTTACCAGAAAAGGTAGGTGATTGAGGGTCGTGACCAGCAGTAAGAATATAACATTCTGGCGAAATATTTACATTCTCTCCAATTACAATTCCTTCTCTACAATCTAAATAAGTATTTCTATTAATTACGGTATATGCACCTATTTGTAAATGTGCCCCTGTAAAAAAACAGCCATAATGTATGGCTGCCGTTGGATGAATGTTGTATTTTAAAATGGTATTTAAGTACCATCTTCTTACGCTGTACGATGGTAATCTACCTATCCAATTATTGTAGAAATAAAAGGTAAACGCTACAATTATTTTTTTAAACTTTAGCATACCAATTCATTCAGTTTTTGTTTCAACAATGCATCAATTACTACTGGTGAAAATGATTGCTGGTATATTTCCACGCCTTGGTTTGTAACCCCACAAAACAATCCATCTGTACACATAAAACCGAAACGATGTTGAACAAAGAACAACAGCACAAGCTTCAGTAGCACCACAGCCCAACAGCGAACAACGACAAATGTTGCCGAACATACATTTGTCTTGATTTTTTGCTCCACTTTTCCATCAAGGAAAAAGTGAAAAAAACAACTCCATCATTCATCAAATATGTTAATCAATACAACAAACGATGTTGAACAAAGAACAACAGCACAAGCTTCAGTAGCACTACAGCCCAACAACGAACAACGATAAATGTCGCCGAACATTCATTTGTCTTGATTTTTTGCTCCACTTTTCCATCAAGGAAAAAGTGGAAAAATACCGAATATGTTCAACCATCTTAAACTTTTAACTATCTAAACGATGTTGAACAAAGAACAACAGCACAAGCTTCAGTAGCACCACAGCCCAACAGCGAACAACGACAAATGTTGCCGAACATACATTTGTCTTGATTTTTTGCTCCACTTTTCCATCAAGGAAAAAGTGGAAAAACAACACCATCATTCATCAAATATGTTGATCAATACAACAAAACGATGTTGAATAATGAACAACAGCAAAAGCCTCAGTAGCACCACAGCCCATCAGCGAACAACGACAAATGTTGCCGAACATACATTTGTCTTGATTTTTTGCTCCACTTTTCCATCAAGGAAAAAGTGGAAAAACAACACCATCATTCATCAAATATGTTGATCAATACAACAAAACGATGTTGAATAATGAACAACAGCAAAAGCCTCAGTAGCACCACAGCCCATCAGCGAACAACGACAAATGTTGCCGAACATACATTTGTCTTGATTTTTTGCTCCACTTTTCCATCAAGGAAAAAGTGGAATATAATGGTATCGAAGGAATCTAAACGCTACTATCAGTTTCTTCAATTTTAACATACCAATTCGTTCAGTTTTTGTTTCAACAATGCATCAATTACTACTGGTGAAAATAATTGCTCATAAACTTGACGAGCATTAAAGATAAACTGATTTCTCTTAGCTTCATCGGCATATATTTCTAATAAAGACTGATAAAATGCAGTAGCATTTTCTTCTTCAAAATAAAAAGCTGCTCCTGTTTGTTTTGCCCATTGTACAGCCGTACAATATGCAGGCCCCCAAATAGCAATCATTTTCCCTTTTCCAACATACTCTACCAACTTTGATGGAAAATGTGTAGAAAAGTGTAAGCGATTTTGTGGGTTAAAATTTAAGAGTACCAGTAAAATATCTGCATCGTCAAAAATGGTTGCAAATGCCTCTTTTTCTAAAAAACCAGCTAAGTGTACATTCTTTTTTTGTGTTATTAACTCAGTTGAATGTGGACCAGAAACAACCACTTGAACTTCATTGGCAACATCTACAAAACGTTGTAACATGCTTTTATATGCACCTCCACAAAAGCCAGCATATAAAATGGTGGGTACTTGTTTGGCTATATTTTGTTTTTCCGAAAAAGAAACATTGTTGTTGGAAGATGGAATAGGTGGTAATACGATAGCATTTACATGTTTACCCAAAGCAAGCATCATTTGTTCACATACACACAATGCCAATGCAGACTGCCTGTATAAGCGTTTAAATTCTTGATTTAAAAAGAATAAAAAACGTGGATGTGCACCACTGCTTGCAGGAAACCAATCATGAAAAATTGTTACCAAGGGAACATTCCAATAAGCCGCTGCTTTTGCAGCAGCATAACAATGCCGATCATGTGCTACAGTTACTATAAAATTGGGTTTATCCATATTTTTCAATACAGAAATATCATAGCTCGTATAAAAAGGCTGTAATGCCAATATATACGATTTAAAACGAGATTTTTCCAACTTTTCAATCCACTTTGGTTTTTGAATAGGAATATCTATAATGGAGAAATCGAAATCGTTTCGCTCTACAAAATGCCGATGTAGCACAATTTCACCACCGGAATGATGAGCATTGGGAAGAATGGATGAAACAAGATAAAAAAGCAATTATTATTTTAATTTAATATAATTTTTCCAAAAAATTTTATCATATTTCTCCCAAGCATGGCATCCAAACGGAATTTTATTTTTATTAAGCTTTAGCATGTATGCTGGATATGCTTCAAACGAAAAAGTTATAGCAACATCTACTGGAGCAACTTTATACCAAGAAAACTTTTTAGAAGAAAATTCACTCCAAAAAACATCTTCACCAATTATTAAATTATTAAATAGCCAAAAACAATTATTCCTTATTGTACAATCTAAAATAAAACCTAAATAAGCTCTCAAATTATCTGTCCATTTTTTACAATTCTCTAATCTACCTTTCAATATTTCGCTTGGTGGCTTTAAATACCTAAAACTATTGAGTACTTTTAAACAAGATTTTATATTCCTTAATGAAAATCCTCCATTACCTACTCCAACAATTGTAGTTGGCTCATCTATTTTACCCCAACCTTCAAACCAAGGAGCACCAATATAATCATATCCTGATTGACACCAATGTATTAATTCATCTCTAAAAACCCATGCATCTAATTCATAATACAATATATGTGTATAATTAGCGTATCGTTTAAGCAAAAATCGACTTACTTTAAGTTTATTAAAGTTTTCATAAGTTGACTGCCAGATGGGGTCTATATAATCAACTTGCAAATTAGGCACCAAATCTGTGTACACTTTTGCTGATTTTCCTTTAGGAAAAATTAGCCTAATAGCATGCTTTCCCAATATCTTAAAACATTGTACCAAAGAAGCAGCTTCTTCTTTACTAATTTGCTCTTTATGTGCAATGATTAAAACTACTGGCTTTACATCTTGCATAATTAGCTAGAAATTAATTTTGTGAAAATTCTTAACTGATATTTCAATTTTATTTTATTTTCAATTGCTCCTGTCTTAATCAAACAATTCCAATAATACCAAACTCTATATTTTTCTTTCATACCTAATTTCAATACTGTAATATTCATTTCTGTAAATATTTGAATACTCTCGGCTAAAGTTTTTCCAGACTTAAAAGATACATTAGAAGTATTGTTATGATACCATCTAAAATAATTTAAACATTCGTTGGTATAAGCCAAATCACTATTTAACAATATTCGATAATAAAACAACCAATCACCAGCAGCCTTGTATTTTTTGAGACCTTCAAGAGCGTTTAATAATTGTTTCTTTTGTAGCAAGCAAGCACTTACGTTTTGTATATTATTGTATTTCACTAAAGTTTCTCTAATAACTTCTAAGCCGTTTTTAAAGAAGGAAGTATTATAAAGTGAAAGGCTTTCTTTTATATTGTTTTTAGCATCTATCCAATGAGAATTTGCAAAACAAATTCCAGCGGTAGGGTAATTTTGTGTTAATAATAATAGTTTTTCTAAAAATAAAGGCTCTGCATAATCATCACTCTCAGCAATCCATATATAATCACCCACAGCTAACTGTATACCTTTTTTCCATTGTGCAAATGGAGATCCACTATTAGTAGTATTATAAACAATATGTGAAACTTGTTTATAATTTCGATATTGTTCTATCACACCCCTACTATTATCCGTAGAACAGTCATCTAGTATGATTAATTCAAAATCTTGAAAACTTTGATTTAATATGGAGTCTATGCGTTGTTGTAAAAACAATGCATGATTATAATTGGGGACAATTACAGAAACTAGCACTCTATCAGATTATTGATTATTTTTTCAATTTTTTTTGCTTGAATAGATACATCATAGTTTTTAACTAATCGTTTTGCTTGCTCACCTAATTTATTTAATAGATACTTATCATGGTATAGCATCAAAATTTTTTCTTGCATCTCTATTAGATTAAGATACGGTACAGCAATTCCAGCACCCTCGTTTACAAACTCAACCATTCCGCCAGAATCTTCAAAACATAAAATTGGTTTACCTAACGAAGCTGCTTCTAAACATACTAAAGGAAATGGGTCTTCCCTAGAGGTTAATATGAATAAATCAATAACTGCAAAATAATCTTCTGGATTTTTAACACTCCCTGTGAACGTCAAAACTGAATCTAGATTTAATCTTTCTATTTCATAATCCATCTGTTTTTGAAATTCCGGCAAAATGTTACCTAACCAAATGAATTTTATATTAATACCTTCGGATGCCTTTTGTTTGAGTAAATATGCTAATTGCACAAATAAATCTGCCCCTTTTCGCCAACTTGTTAATCCTGCACCGCATACTAAAAATTCCTTAGCAGATTTTATTTGATTTTTAACCGTTGGATTATTAGTGTTAATTACCAAACTTTCAACGGGCACAAATTCGTATACAAGATTTACTTTATCTTCATTTAACCCATATTTATCAATTAGATTTTGCCGCGTACTTTGTGAAACAGCAATATAAGCATCTATATTTTTCTTTATTTCATCATTTAAGGAGTTTGGATAGTAATTTTGAATTGTGAAATCATTTTCATGTACATGAAGTAGTACTTTACAATTGAAATGATTCTTTAAACTATCAATTATATTAGTGCCTGCAACTGTATTTACGTAAACAAGATCAAACTTTTGGTTTGCTAAAGTTGAAGGCATCTTCACAAATACCTCACTTCTAAAAATATGTTTATAAACTTTTAATCCGAATCGATATAATAAATTTACACTATTGGGTTTTTGATTACAATTCCAAATATAAGTTGTGCCAAGATTTTTAAAATCTTGCTCTAAAACTCCCCCTTCCAAAAGTAGAATTGAAAATTGTAAATTAGCATTTTCTTTAATCCATTGAATTAGGTGTTTAAATACAATGGGTGCTCCAGTTCTTGAAGCATCGTGTGAAACGAAAAGTATATTTCTCAAATTTAATAAAAATTAAAATATCAATAAAATCAAATCGAACATGTTAAAAGCGTAATAAATTAAAGATACTTAATTTAAAATGTTACTGCTTCAATTGAACTACATTAACAGTACCTAAATTTTCATGTAAAATTTACAATTATTGTAATTAATGAAAGAAAATGACTATAAACTTATTTTAATTCAAATATTCTAATTTACAAGTAAATTATGTTAGCAAGCAGATTGGATACTTAAATCTTGCTTATTTTTTACAATTGTATTAGCAGGAATTGATTTATAAATAAGACAATTAGCCCCTATAATACAATTATCGCCAATTGTTACGCCTTTTAGAATAGTGACATTACTAGCAATCCAGCAGTTTTTTCCAATTATAACCGCTCCCATAGAAAACTCATCCCGAATAATTTGTAAAACACCTTTATCGTCATAGAAATTTTTATGATTATGGTCATAAATTTTGACACCTTCACCAAACAACGTGTTTTCTCCTATTTCAATGTTAAATAGACAGTTTATTGAACAATAGTTGTTAAAAAAAACGTTTTTCTTTACGACCAAACTAGCATTTGGATATATCAAAAAGTTACAAAATTGCCTTGTTGAAATATTTTCTTCTAGTATTAATTGTTTTATGTTACCGAATATATTAAAATTGGTGTAACGACCTAAATGTAAATTTTCTCCAATTTGTGATTGTGGAATAGACTTAAGATAGTTGAAATTTGTAGTATGCTCTGTATGATTAATTAAAGACTGTATTTTCTTTCCAACCCAAAATTTAAAATCATCATACTTATTAAAAAAAAATATTTTTTTAATAAGTGATTTTATAATAGAAGGATGAAGTAATAGGATTAATAATTTAGGTTTTATATGTATTTTCTCACTTAACAAAAAATATATCAAATTATATCTAATTCGAGGAGAGACAGTTTTTAAAATACGTAGTATCGCTTTTGTTTTGAGGGCTTCATTCAATAATAAATAATGTCTTATTAATGGCTCACAAATATTTTTAAGTTGTGCATTTGCAACATCCTTTTGAATTAAATTATAATCTATGTTTTTAAATTTTAAATAAATAAGTCCTTCTTGCATACGTATTTGATTTTGAGAAGAACCTAATGCATGTACTCTGTATATAAATAGATTTTCATTTATTCCATAAAAAGAGACTCCATTTCTTGCCAATCTTAACCAATACTCCCAGTCTTCACTACAATTAATCTCCATCGACTCATCTTGATAACCGATTTTGGAAACTAAATGAGCTTTCATCATTACAGATAAATTTGGAATTATATTATACCTACAGAATAATATATTGTACATTTCAGAACCTGTATAAGCACCATATTCTGATTGATATCTTTTCGTAGTTTTATTTTCTTCGAAAAGAATTGTTCCACCTGTATATATGACATCAGCATCAAATTGTGGTAACAATTGGGTTTCAAGTTTTTGGGGCATCCACAAATCATCAGCATCTATAAATGCAATCCATTCACCTTTAGCCAATCTTAACCCTGCATTTCTTGCAGCTCCCTGTTTTGAATTTTTTTGATTAATTAATTTTATTCTTGTGTCAATTCGCTCATTTTCTTTGACAATTTCAATGGTATTATCAGTAGAACCATCATTTATAATTATAAGTTCCCAATTTGTGAATGTTTGTTGCCTAACAGAATCGATAGAGGCTTGTATGTATTTAGCCGCATTATATGCAGGCATTATAATCGAAACTTTGCAATTATATTCCATTGAATTTAGCTTTTACCTCTCTAACAATTTCTAGATATTTATGCCCCCACTTTGCATCAGGTTCTAAATAGTTACCCTCCGCCCATTCATTCCAAGACTTTATAAATACAAAATGATTATTGCTATTAGATTTAGTAATGTAATCGCATGCTTCTGATAAATGTTCACGCCATAATTCTGGTGTAGAATTATGAAAAACTAAACTTTTATTTGCTGCTCTAGCACTATTATCCCAATCATTTATAACACATGGGAAATAATCATAAGGATACTGAATTTGTGGAAGAAGATAATTAGTTGCAACTTTATAATCGACTATTAATGGTTTTTTTCTTTCCTCAACATTTAACTCAATATTAGGTAGTAGTTTTCTTTTAACACGCTTAAAAAAATGTTTAACCCTGTTCTTACTCTCATATAAAGGCCCTGTCACATACCGTAAAGTTGCAAATTCAGAACCAATTACTCCATCAAAACCGTAATCATGTGGATTCCAATTTTCAGGACACCGACTTGCAAGTAAATATAAGTCTCCTATTCCTGCTTCAATAGCACAGTTTCTAAACGTATCAACAAAAAGCTGTAAATCTGGAATATTAGGTGGCATATAAACATAAAAAACACACTTGCCGTCTATTTTAATATAGCGTTTATCTTTAAAAAATGGAAGAAGATAATTAAAATGTTGAATATAGTCCTCTTTACCTGGGTATTGCTGCTCAATTAAAATAGATTTATCATTACTTCCAAACCAAATGCCTTTCCAAGTTTCATTTGCCCAACACATACAAAAAGGGAAATCAGGTTTTTCAGATTCTAAAACTTCTTGCAATGGTTTTTCCAATAAAAGTTTACCATTACCAAACCAATAGTGATAGTAAACAAATCCGTCAATACCGTATTGTTTTGCAAGCTCGGCTTGCTGCTCCCTAACCTCTGCTACCCTTAAATCATAAAATCCTAAATCTGCTGGAAGTCTTGGCTGATAATGGTTTTTAAATAATGGAACTGCTTTTGCAACATTAGTCCATTCGGTGAAACCTTTGCCCCACCATTGATCATTTTCAGGTATAGGATGAAATTGAGGCAAATAGTACGCTAAAAATTTAATATCCGACATCTAAAAAAAATTTATTCTAACTGTTTAATTAACCTAGCTGGCACTCCAGCTATCACACTATTTGCTGGAAAAGATTGAGTTACTACTGCGTTGGCACCTATAACACTATTTTTTCCAATAGTAACATTCGGCAAAATACAAACACCTTCACCTATCCAAACGTTGTCTTCGATAATTACTGCACCTTTTGATACTAGCTCTCTATATAATGGTGGCAAATCTAATGCTGCAGTATTTATATTGCCGTGGGAATGATCACTGATATAAATACGACTAGCCATTAAAACATTATCACCAATAATTACTTTATTGATACAACCAATATGTACATCGTTGTTCATGCAAACATTATTACCAATAATTATTTCAGGGGTAAATGTTTGATTAAGGTAACTATCCCAAGCTTCAATTCTACAATTGTACAATGCAGAAAAATTCTTTCCAACAGATATATATTGTGGATTCTTGAAGAAGAAAGGATGCTGTAAAATAAAATTTTCACCGCAACTTTTTAAAGACGATTTAATTAATTGAAGCTGCTGATTTTCGAACAGTTTTTTTCCTTGAATGTAACTTTTTAAAATAATTTTTTTTACAACGGCTTTTATCATTTTTTTCATAAAATACTAGTTTAAAATTTTAGCATAGTTGTTTACTCCTAAAATTGAAAACCGATTAATGAATGTATTAATAGAATCGTTTAATTCATCATTTTTACTAGCACTTATTCGCTTTATTAACTGTATTAATTCTTCATAGCTATTAAACGAATCATCCATTCCAAAAGGAATATCTTTTTCATTTAATTCAAAACGAAAGGCAATAATATTGTTAATATAATAATCGTAATAAACAGTTGAATTATACACAATAGCAAAATCTGGCTGAAACATCGCAATGCTTTCTTCTATTGTTATGGTTTTATCTATAAATAATAAGTCATGTACTTCTTGGGCTTTTTGATACTTTTCTTCAGACGAACGAGGATGTAACTTTATGACAATTTCTATATTATTATATTTTAGTTCAGTTACAATATTTAAAAGTTGCTGATTTTCTACTTCATAAATATCTCTTGCCAAACAAACAATACATTTCTTAAACTGCAGATTTTGTACTTGAATTTTTTGATTATTAAAATACTTCGGATTTCCTGCAATTAAACAACGTTCTTCATCTAAAGCTGCTGTTTTAAATACTTCTTTCATAAAAGTTCCCCAAGCCAATAAATAGTCGGCCTGAAAATTTTCAATATTAATAACATCCAAAGGCACTTCGTTTTTATAAAAATATTCAGACAAATGAATACCATGCTGCATCCCATAACTTGGAATTCCTCTCTTTCTAAAAAACTGACAGTACAAATTGTCTTTAAATGTACACGATAAAAAGGGAACAAATGACTTAATGTTTACTGCTGACAACTGACTTTCAAGATTATCAATTGTATTTTTATAGAATACTAATCTTTGGAAATAGTATAGTTTTTCTTTCCAAGAAATTTTTACTTTTTGAAAGTTAAAAAGAAATACCTGAATAAAAGAAACAATGATATTAAAACAATTAACCTTACGCTTTAAACTATTTACATCATTTAAAAGAACTGATTCATTTACTAAAGCCATTACAGATTCTAAAGACTTTCGATAATCGTTACCATAGTTGGAAAAGCTAAAAACAACTGCATCTTTTTGAGAAAGACTTTTTTGTATTTCTGTAAAATTTAATGAGTAAAAAAAACCTTTTTTAAAACTAGTATAAGAAATATCAATTTTTCTAATGCCATAAGAACAATAAACAAAATCGTCTGCTATGATGTATTTTAAATTATAGCCTTTATAAACTACATTAAAATTATTTTTAAGTGATTGATAACGCTTGTAATTGTTGAGCATGATAAGCACAGATATACTGTTGATTAGAAGCCTTCTTTAGATAAGTTTAAAGTATCTTTTACAACTAAAGTCTACTAATGAGTGTTCGCCTTATCGCCGAAGAATTTAGCTGAAAAATGTCATTCTCTGTCATAGAGACTAAGTTTACCAATCCCACCCCATATCTATCAAAATCGTAAGATATGTAAATTCTACCTTCAGTATCTTGAACAACATCTGGGTAAGAAACTTGATTACGATTATCAAACATTAAACCTCTTGACCAAGTTCTACCATCGTCTGTGGATAAGTATACAGTCATATTCGTTCTACCTGTACTATTATTCATAACGAGAATTAAATTACCCGACTTCAATCTACTAATATTATACCTAGCTTGTGTTGTAGCACCAAGCATAGTAAACTTCTGACAGCTTGCCCATTGTATACCATCTTTACTAGTAGTATAGTAAATTCCATCTATTGTTCTAATCATTGCATAGTAACTACTATCTAATAGATGTACAAATTGATGCTCATCAGCAGTAGATCGTATTGAATTTGAAATTGGCAAACTACTAATAATAGATAAGTTTTGTAGCGTTTTTACACCATAGTCTGCTTTATATTTATAAACCTTTTGATTAGTGAAGGTATAGCCAGCCCAAAACCAATGCGAAATTGGAAATAAAACAGACTTAGAATCGTTAGTTGTAATTGGTTTATTCATCATTACGCCATTTGCAATTCTAAATGGTTTCTGTGTTCTAACAGTATCTTTAATATAGCTAATTTTGGTATACCAAACACCACCTTTACCATCCCAAATTCCAGAGCCAGTGCTTTTCGACCAAGTTATATACAAATTATCATATTTATCTTTAAAAAAGCAAGCATCGAAATAGCGAACATTCGACTTAATTGGATTGATTATAAGCTCACTTTGTCGCCAAGTACTACCTCTATCTACACTTACTGCAACCATTAAGTAATTACCTGGTTGTTCGTCTGTTCCACCTGACATCCAAGCAACGTACAAATTATTATTTCTATCAATTCCTATCGATGGAACACCTTGGTACTTTCGATTTAAAAAGGCTGGATTATTCGCTTGCTTTACAAGAAATTCGCCTTCAAATGGCTCTGTTTGCGGTATACCAGAAGTAGAGTCGAATAAATTAAATTGAGTAGAGTCAAAAACAACTACGGGCTTATTGGTATCAACTCTCGGTGGTGTAGGTACTACAGGTAACACACCACTATCTATACTAAATTCTTTTTGGCATGAAAGCAGTAATAAAAAGCTAGGTAACCAAATACAATAATTTGACTTACAACGAATACGTTGAAATAATTGTAGAACCATAACAAACAGGAAAGGGTTGAAAAATCGAAAAGCTATAAATTCGAAAAAGCTTTAATATAGGGTGCTAATGCAGCAAGATTAGGGTTATTGTATCCTAAAAAGTCGATTTTATTGATGCTTGCAGCATCGTAATCGTTGGCAGAGTCGCCAATTAACACAACATCATCTAACGAATAATTGAATTGTTGAATAATGTTGTTGACCAATTGTTTTTTGGGTGTTGGACTACCTTGAATGGTTTTAAAATAGGTTTGTAAATCTACAGCGTTACATATTGTATTTAGTTCTACACCATCTGAAGCAGATACAATATGCATTTGTTGAGCTGTATAATTTTTTTGAATATACGCTACACTATCTTCAATTAATAAATCTTTATTCATTAAATATTGTAGCATAATATGGGAAAAAGAATGAGCCAAAGCAGCTATTTTTTCATCCGTAACTGATTCGTTTTTAATGACTTCAAAAAAATAGCGAAACTTGGCGTATCTACTTAATCCACCGTTTGCTTTATGATACGCCATCAAAGCATCTACTTCATGTATTGGGTATTCAGATAAAACCAATTCAAATCCTTTGTTTCGAATGGGCATACTATCCATAATTACCCCATCAAAATCCCAAAGAATTACTTTATATTCGATTAATTTTTTCATAAACAGCTTCTGCAATTAAAAAATCTTCTTCCCAATCAATATCAATTGATTCTATTGCATTCAATTCAAAACAATAAGGCTTCAAACCAATTCTATCTGTATACTGATAAAAATTAGTTTTACTATTGATGTAAAAAGCATGGTTTACTTCGTACAAAACTTTTAAATCTTGTGAGTTAGGATATTTAATACTTTTTCTATCCCAATTAGTAAAAGTGGCTTCTTCTGGACTCCATAAAAATTTTTGAAACTTCGTAACACTATGTAAACTATCGTACTCTTTTTTTTCGATTACAAATTCATTATAAATATCCAATGCTCTTTTATAAACGTTTACACTACATAAAGGAGTAGTAGCATGTACCCAAAATATATGTTCGTTAGAACATACAGTTGGCACATATTTAATTAAGTCTTCAACTAAAGTAGTACTTAAACAAAGTTCAGTTGGACGCTCAATAATTTTTATTTTGCTATTATTCATTTTTGCAGCAATCTCCATCACGTCTACATCGTCTGTACTCACAATTATTTCATTTACAAAATCAATTTGCAATAATTGGTTTAGCTTAATAGCCGTAATGCCTCCATCTATACCTGCGAATTTTTTTACATTTTTTTTTACAACTCTTTTAGATCCAGCCCTGGTTGGGAAAAAAAAGGTAAAAGAATTATCATTCATATAAAATAAATTATAAAAATTAACTAAGTAAAGCGTACAACGATTGTGTTTCTAAAGAAGCGTATCGTGTTGGTGTAATTGCCGAAAATGTTAATGTTGGGTAATAGACTTTAAAGGCTTTAAACAATAATTCGTTTTCATCGCTTAAGCTTCTTTCTTGTTGGGTTAATACACCATCTTGATAACCATCATACCCAACAAGAAATATTTGTTTTGCGTCTAAGTTTACTGCTGTTTGTAAAGCAATAGCAGTATGTGTATCAGCAGCATGTTTTGTAAATTGAATATTTGGTAATTCAAAACAGTGATTAGAAATTATGGCAGGCACATAAGTGCCCATTTTTCTAGGATAAGGCGGCAATACACAAACTCCATTAAAATCTACTAGATCTGTAAATACCTTTTCTAATCTATGCCCTTCATTTCCTACCAAACAAAAATATTGGTCTACTGTTAGAGAAGAAAAATTGGAAGCATTTTTTGAACTAGCATGTACTAAACAAACATTTGGTTGCTGCAATATAAAATTTTTAATCCCATCAAAATGTGCTAATGCATTAGTTCCTCCACCAATAATTAAAACAGTATCATATTTTTTTAACGGTTTTAATAATGGCAGTTGTTCATTATCCTCAACTCCTTCTTTCTGATTTTGCAACGCTCTAATGATGCTATTGAAAGAATAAACCTTTTTAGTTACCCATTCCATTACATCCTTTTGCGGCAAGGAATTAGCACCAGAAACCATATAAGGTAAGTTTGTACCCCAACCATAGTGTTGTTGTAACTTTTCAAAACTATCAACTACAGTGCTTAAAGCATTGAAGTTTACATCCAAACCATTTCTGGCATTTAGTGAAGTAAGCAATAATTCGGTTTTTAAATTACCAGCACCTCTCCCCATTCCTGTAATAGTAGCATCGATAATGCTTGCTCCATGTTCAATAGCTGTAAGAGAGTTAATTAATCCTAACTCAATATTATTGTGACCATGAAAGCCGATTTTACAATTGGTTTGTGCTTTTACCAGTTCAATAGTTTTAATTACGTCGTTTGGATAAACGCCCCCATAAGAATCTACCATATAAAAATAATCGGCCACACTGTCTACATACTTCAACTCTTCTATAAAACTAGTGTATTGCCCCCATTTACTCATATACATCACATTAAACCCAACCTGAAAACCGAGTGTTTTTATTTTTTCGGCAAGTTTCAAAGCTCTAGTAAGTTGTTGAGGATCTAAGGCTATTCTAACCATATCTATCAAGCCTACACATGGTTTTAATAAATGGTCTACATGCTCTGGTAATACATTTTTTTCATCTAAAATAATTACCAATTTTTTATTAGAAGATGTTTTAGCCTGTTGCAAAACATAATCTGGACAATAAAAATATTCGCCCAAATATTCTTTCATGGGATTATTGCGATAACCAATTTCAAGATAATCAACAGGCAGTTGATTCATGGCATCAAAATAAGTAGCAACAACCGACTTGCTAAAATCCCAATTGGTATAATAGCCACCGTCACGTAATGTACAATCTAAAATCTGCATAAACTCTACAATTTAATTGAAATCCACGAGCAATTTTTGTATAAACAATTTCAAGATGCCAAATTCTTATCTTTGTTTCCAATCTAAAATAGCAGGAATAATTCCAGGGCGAGCACCTGCAAATGATTTATTAGTTGGGTCGAAAGAAAAATCATCTACGTAAAAAGATACAACTTCTTCTTTAACATCATAAGAAATGACCCTTAATTTTCCTAAATCAATGGTACAACTATACCTACCTTTTTTTAATGGATTCGGTAACTTTATATGCCATGTATATTCACCAACAGGAAAAGAATCTAAATATTGTTCATTTAAATCTGTGAAAAAAGACCAAAACAACTCTACTCCGTCTTTAATTAAACGGAGTATCGGTGTAAATCCAGTGAGTTCTTCATTAATTTTAATTGTTAACTGAATAAACTTTTCATCAAAAACATCAAACTCTGAACACTCAACCCCATTATCGTTTAATACCGAAACTTTTACTATTTGAGCCGTTGCTGATTCTCTATATGGAAATACGATACTAGTTTTGATATTTTCATCAAGCAATATATTGGATTGTTGATAATCGTACACCACATCTTCAATTAAACCACTAGAAACCAACTTTCCATGATGTAATAAAATACCTTTATTACACAAAGCTTTTATGGAGGCTATGTTATGGCTTACGAATAATACGGTTCTACCCTCACCTTTACTTACTTCACTCATTTTACCCAAGCACTTTTTTTGAAACTCTGCATCTCCTACTGCCAACACCTCATCTATAATCAAAATTTCGCTTTCTAAATAAGCGGCAACAGCGAAAGCTAAGCGTACATACATGCCACTGCTATAGCGTTTTACAGGCGTATCAATATAACGTTCAACTCCTGCAAAATCTACAATCGCATCAAATTTGCGTTTAATCTCATGCTTTCGCATGCCTAGAATAGCACCATTCAAAAAAATATTTTCTCTTCCACTCAATTCAGGATGAAACCCTGTTCCTACTTCTAACAAGCTTGCTATTCTACCTTTTGTTTTAATAGATCCTGTAGTAGGTTGTGTAACCCTTGATAAAATCTTCAATAATGTACTTTTTCCTGCCCCATTTCTACCAATAATACCTACAGCATCGCCTTGTTCAATTTCGAAATTAACATCCTGTAAACTCCACACGTACTCACTATTTCCCTTTGAAGTTCTATCATTTGCCTCACCAATTTTTAAGTAAGGATCTTCTTTACCCCTTATTTTATGCCAAAACCTGTTTAAATCGTCTGATAAAGCTCCCGTACTAATTGTTCCCAATCGGTACTGTTTAGAAATATTTTCTGCTTGTATAACTATATTGCTCATGTATTGAATTACAATTTAAAGTGTTACACTTTTCATACTAAAATCTTATTTTATAATTATTAATTAATAATTCATAATTAATAATTTTTTGTCATCCTGAGTTTACGAAGGATCTCTGTCCTCATTGTCATTCTGAGGAACGAAGAATCTCATAATTCATAACTCCTAATTAAACCGTGTCCATAAAACTCTTTTCCACTTTATTAAAGAATAAAACACCTAACAACAAAGCTCCCATCATAAACAAAACTGGATAAATTAACGCCTCAAAACTAACTGTACCACCTAATAGAGCATTTCTAAAACCATCTACCAAAGCTGCTAACGGATTCCATTGAAGTATAGCATGTAATTCCGGATTTTTGGTAGCTAAAACATCCATCGGATAATTTACTGCACTTGCATACATGAGTAGCTGAATGCCAAAACCCAATAATACGGTCATATCTCTATACTTCGTGGTAACTGAAGAAATAATAATTCCTAATCCCAAACCAATGCCTGCCATTAATACCACGTACACCGGAATCATAAGCAAGTTGATACCTACATGAATTTGTTCTCCTTTCCATACAAAATAAATGATAGTACAAATTAAAAGTAAAAACTGAATGCCAAATTGTACAATGTTTGAGGCAACCACTGATAAAGGCATGATTAAACGAGGGAAATATACTTTACCGAAAATGCCAGCATTGGCAGAAAATACGGTAGAACAACTACTTAAACAAGACGAAAAATAAGCCCAAATAACAATACCACTCATTTGAAACAAAACAGGATTCATACCATTGGTAGAAATATTGGCAACTACATTGAACAATAAAACGGAAATTGCCGTAGTAAGTGCCGGCTGAATAAAATGCCAAACAGGTCCTAAAATAGTTTGCTTATAACGAGCCACAAAATCTCTTCGCACCAATAACACCAATAAATCACGATAATGCCATACTTCTTTTAAGTTGATATCAAATAACCCAACCTTACTAGATATAACATTAGTCCATTCTTCTTGATGGTGTTGAGATTCATTTGCAACCGTATCTTTTGTCATATATATTTTATAATTTATAAATTATAATTTTTTCTTTAGTAAACTATTTACTAAACCATCCCTTTTTTTTACTAGTGGTATAATAGTTATAGTTTCCATAATAATATCCACCACCATATTTACCCGTATACCCATAATAGCCATACCTGCCCGTTGCCTTCACATTGTTAATGACCAAGGCTACATGTTGTAATTTCTCTTGTTGGTACACAATTTCATTTAGAAATTCTAACTGTCGCTTATGTGTATATAATTGACGCACCACGTATAATACCACATCGCTATGTACAGCCAATGCAAAGGAATCACTTACAGGCCCTACAGGTGCAGAATCCATGATAACATAATCGTAGTTTGCTTTCAACCACTCTATCAACAAAGCTGTTCTTTCAGAAATCACCAATTCTGCAGGGTTTGGCGGCAACGAACCCGTATTAAAAATATGCATATTGGGATATTCTTCCAACGTAGTAATCAATTCTGTAGGATCTTGTACTTGACCAATTAAATAATTAGAAATACCTTTAGTATGTCTTTCGTTCCGTACAATTTTTAAGCTTTGTAGTTTACGTAAATCAAATTCCAATAAAGCTACTTTTTTACCCGTAACAGCCAATACAGTGGCTAAATTTAAACTGATAAATGATTTTCCTTCACCACTAATTGAGGAGGTAATCAATATAGTTTTACCTTTTTTATCATCTACATCAATATTTCCCAAATATTGTAAATTGGTACGTAAAATACGAAATTGTTCAGCTATTACACTTCTATTATTTTTAATCACAATTTCTTCAACTGATTCGGCATGGTTAATCTCACCAGCTATAGGTATCGCCGTTTTACTTGTAATATCTTCTTTACGCGTAATTTTATCATTAAAAAAATCTAATAAAAAAATAATGAGTACAGGAATTGCAAAGCCTGCTAATATTCCAGTTATTTTTACCTGACTCGATTTAGGACTAAAAGGAATATAGCTAGATACAGCAGGATCCATTTTTTCATAGTTCGACTTAGTAGACACAGAACTTAATTCTGTCTCTTCTCTTTTAGAAAGCAAGTAAGTATATAATTGCTGCTTCAATTGTTTTTGACGCAATATTTCTTCGTACACCTGTAACTTTTCTGGAATGGCCCCAATTTTTTGGTTGTATTCACTGTTTTGTTGTTGAAAATCAGACATTCGAAGCTTATACTCATTTCGAATATTTTTGATAATCACAAACAAATCATTTTTCACAATTTGTAATTGTTTATTCAAATCTTCATTTTGTTCAGACGATTCGTTACGCTTTAAGCCCAATGTTTCTTTATCTAATTGTAACGAATTGTATCTACTAATTGCCTGACTTAAGCTAGCATCTACCAAACCGTAGGAGTTGGGAATAACTCTATTTTGCAACTTAACAGATTGTAACTGATTTTCTACGGTATCTAATACGCGTAAGTTAAATTCCATAGCTAACAAATTCGATTCAACCGGAACAAGTTTAGATTGATAATAAGAATACTCATTTTCAACACTTAAAAACCGATTTGCTTTTCTAAAAGCCAATAACTCAGCTTCTATTGCATCTAAATCATTTCCTACAGATGCTAACTTTTCGTTTATAAATGCAATAATTTCTTTAGAGTAAACTTTTTTCTTTTCAATATCTAATTGTATAAATTCTTCTACAAAACCATTCAACGTTTTCACAGCCCTTGCAGGAGTTGGCGTATTCATAGATAATGAAATAATACTTGTTTTTTCGCTATATGGCGAAACATTAATTTGCCCCTGAATATTCGCAACTGCTTGATAAATAGGCACCCATTCAATGGTAAACGTGGCTTCGCTTGGTAATCTTAATTCTTGTAGTAATTCCAATCGAAATTGATTACCATCTCTACTAATTACTTCACCCCAACTAAATGCCATTCGCTTGCCATTTCCCAATTCAAATTCCGCCCCTTTTGCAGTAGGCGAAACCAACACATATTTATAAGCTCTACCAGAATCGGCTATATGAATAGGTACAAACCGAACAGGACTATTGCCAAACAATTCTTTTGTATTAATTCTACCAGTAACATAATAGGATACATTCAATCCATTATGCATTACCACTCGTTTAATCAACTCTGTAGAACGAATAGTCAACAATTCATTCTCAATACTTACAGGTCTAGAACCAAATACTGCCTTGGTAACAATATCACTTTTATTTTCCGACAAAGCACTTTTGTCAGAAATCAGCATTCTTACAGATGAATTATACATAGGCACTGCATATCGTAAATAGATAATAGCACCGGTATAACAAACTACTAGAAAAAAAAGAAACAAAGGCCAATAACTAAGGTACTTAAAGATTAATTCTTTAATATTCACCTTGTTATCTTTTGCTTGAGTTTCTATTGGTGAGGATGAAGATGTGTGAACGCTCATGAAAAAACATTAAATGGTACAACTATCTTGTTAGCGTATAAATTAAGAAGAATAAATTTGCAAACGTATTAAACAAGTTCAACCCCGTTGTACCCAATTGTAGAGAAGTTGCAAATTCATTATTTCGTAATTGTCTTAACCTATTTTTTGTAGGATGCACATATACCACATCGTTTTGTTGTAACTGAAATACAGGCGATTGATACATAGAAGCAGGATTGGTAATGTTTACTTCATAATATTTTCGGCTACCAGAATCCTCACGTACTACCAATATATTGTCCATTCTACCACCTTGTGGTATATTGCCGCCAGTAGCAGATAAAAAATCATATAAATTCACCTTTTCCTCTGGAAATGTTACTTTTCCTGTTTTGGTAATTTGCCCAAACGCATAAATAGGCACTTCAGCAATTTGTACAAACACCCTCGGGGTTTTCACATACACTGACAATAATTTGGTTAAGCTATCTTTCAATTGTACACTCGTTAAACCTGCAACCTGCAATTTGCCCAATTTAGGATATTCAATAAATCCTTTATTATCTACTAAATAAATGGTAGCAACAGAAGTGGTAGATGATCCTGTTGTTGTGCTACCGCCACCTGCATTTCCAGGCAGGTTAAATATAGCCGTTTGTTCTTGTACAGCAGTGGCTTCTGTATTCAATTGTATTTTCAATCGATCTAGCGGCTGAATTTTCAAATCTTTATACACAATACGTGTAGTAGAATCTAGCTTAGGCTGAAACATTTCTGTTTCTTTTTGCACTTCTTGCAAACTTTTACAGCTTGTAAATGCAATTAATAAAAGAGAAAAAAGAACAAGAATACGTTGCATGATATATCTATTTAAACACAGCTTCGCCACCTTAGTCACATAACTAGCTTGCTGCAAAAACCTAAAAATGATTGCTATTACTCAAATTGCAAAAAATAAAAAAAGGTGCAAGACTAGCAGACTAATCAATACACCTTTTATTTATAACTCAATAGTTTCTCTTTATTTGCATAGAATAATAGATTCACTGCCAAACACAAATCTCTTCAGGCAATTCATAGCAGCTATATAATGGAATGAGGCAAATATATGCATTAATGCCTCTTTTCGAACAACTAACAAATGTGAGTTTTTTAACTTTTTTTAATCTTCATATGAAAGAAACCAAAACTTAACGAAAAATAAATACAGCTATATTAAACAAAAATACCATCTACAATGGCAGCAGGTAAATAGGCAACATCAGTTTCTAATATATCCGCTTGCTTACCTTTAACTACATATCGCAATGATATAGCTAAAAAAAGCCATCCCTTTTGGCGATTAGATATAGGTAAATGTATACGCTGTAGCACCGTTGCCATTGTATTGATTGGGATAGTAACAGAACTACTAGAACAGCTTACAGGCGTAAAATTTTCTTGAAAAGAAGAATTGATAACTGCAAAAGAAACAATACAAGCACTAGCTTTCTTAGGACCATGAAAACAAATATTGGGTTGAAAAGAAGGAATCTCTATCACAACGCCAGCGTCATCTATTCTCCATTGATAATCAAGTTGCATTTGATCACGTAAATCGGCCGAAGTATTAAAAGAATGGTAAACAGGTTGTTTACTTAGGTGCTCACCCTCCTGTGTCAACTGATGTTTTAACAATCGAATACACCAACTTCTAAAATGATTGTAAACCGTAAGATTAGTGGTAATGTGTAAATGAGCTTTCAGTTGTTTTACAATAGCTGTTCCATATTTTCCTGCCAATGAAAATAGAACAACAGCAGGCTTTTTAGGCTGCTTGGAACGAGACTTTTGTTGTGGCTTCAAACGAGCATATTGTTTGCCATCCATTACATAAAAAATAATATCTCCCAGTGCACCTTGTATATTCCCATTAATTACCCTTGCCATTGAAAAACGTTTTGCTCAAATATATAAAAATATTTAAACATTAATACAGACAATTCTCTTTGTCTTCCTGAGGAACGAAGGAACTCCTCCACCCTCTCCTTGTCTTCCTGAGGAACGAAGGAACTAATCTGTGCTTATTTTAGGCTTTTGTGCTGCTAAAAATTGTGCTTTGGTAATACTATTGAGAGAGATTCTTCCTTCGTCAGAATGACAAGTGCACTCAGTAGCACCAAAGCCCAACAGCGAACAACGACAAATGTCGCCGAACATACATTTGTCTTGATTTTTTGATCCACACTCTCTTTGTCTTCCTGAGGAACGAAGGAACTAATCTGTGCTTATTTTAGGCTTTTGTGCTGCTAAAAATTGTGCTTTGGTAATACTATTGAGAGAGATTCTTCCTTCGTCAGAATGACAAGTGCACTCAGTAGCACCAAAGCCCAACAGCGAACAACGACAAATGTCGCCGAACATACATTTGTCTTGATTTTTTGATCCACACTCTCTTTGTCTTCCTGAGGAACGAAGGAACTAATCTGTGCTTATTTTAGGCTTTTGTGCTGCTAAAAATTGTGCTTTGGTAATACTATTGAGAGAGATTCTTCCTTCGTCAGAATGACAAGTGCACTCAGTAGCACCAAAGCCCAACAGCAAACATCGACAAATGTCGCCGAACATACATTTGTCTTGATTTTTTGCTCCACTTTTCCATCAAGGAAAAAGGGAGAAATACATTCCATTCATGAAAAAAGAATATCTATTCTACAATATCTATAACACACAATTACATAACAAACAATACAACCCTACTTAAAAACATATTTATGTGATAAAATGTGGTAAAACTGTGGCTAACATAGCTCTTATTAATTAAAATAAAGGCTTTCATTCATAAAGAATACGTCCTACAGAATCAATTTCATTTTCAATTAAAATCAAATCAGCTTCATGCATCACAGCAAATTATGCATTCGCTCAACGAAAGGTTGTATATTGCTTTCATCAACAGATGATGTGTAAAAGAATTCTATGACAGCAGAACACCAAAGACTAGCCGTAAACGCCAAAAAACCAGTTGCTTTAGAACATTGGGGTCCTTATTTAAGCGAACGCCAATGGGGGACTGTACGTGAAGATTATGGACACAATGGAGATGCATGGAATTATTTTCCTCACGACCATGCAGCTAGCAGGGCTTATAAATGGGGAGAAGATGGCATTGCAGGCATTACAGACTATTATCAAAATCTTTGTTTTGCCATTGCATTGTGGAACGGCAAAGACCCAATTTTAAAAGAGCGATTATTTGGTTTAGGAAATAGTGAGGGTAATCATGGCGAAGATGTAAAAGAACTGTACTACTATTTAGACAATATTCCTAGTCATTACTACATGGAATATTTATACAAATATCCTCAACAAGCTTTTCCATACGAACAATTGGTAAAAGAAAATAAGCTACGTGGAAAGTTTGACCCTGAATATGAAATATTAGACACAGGTGTTTTTGAACACAATCAATATTTTGATGTAAAAGTTACGTATGCCAAACAAAGTGCAGATGATATTTTTATAAAAATTACTATCAACAATCAATACAAAGATGCTGCACCTATTACTGTGCTGCCTACACTTTGGTTTTATAACCGTTGGCAACATACAGAAAATGGCATTAAACCAAATATTTCTGAACTACATAAGCTGGGTGTAAAGGCCGAACAGCAACGATTGGGTACTTATTATTTTTATTTTCAAAAGCCAAACGACACCCTTTATACAGATAACGAAACCAATTTAGAAAAGGTAGTTTGGACACCCAATAAAACTCCTTTTGTAAAAGATGCTTTTCATCATGCCATTATCAAAGGAAAAAATATTGAGGCATTAAGAGAACGAAAAAAAGGAACCAAATTTTCACCTGTTTATCAAATGACCATTGAAGCAGGTGAAACAAAAACCATTTATTGTCGTCTTTGTAAACAAGTATTAGACAATCCTTTTGCAAGTGGTTTTGAAGAAGTATTTATTTCTAGAAAAAAACAAGCCGACGATTTTTACGATTCTATCATTCCTGCCACTACACCCATAGATTTAAAGAAAATTCAACGCCAAGCATTTGCAGGTTTATTATTTAGCAAACAGTTTTATCACTACGATGTAGAACGATGGCTCAATACATCTGATGGATTAACACCTGTAAATGATCATAAAAAGAATGGCAGAAATAAAGACTGGAAACACCTTAAAAATCAGGACGTTATTCTAATGCCTGACAAATGGGAATATCCTTGGTATGCTGCTTGGGATTTGGCTTTTCATTGCATTCCAATGGCCATGATTGACCCCACTTTTGCCAAACACCAACTCTTACTAATTATGAGAGAATGGTACATGAAGCCAGATGGACAATTACCTGCTTACGAATGGAATTTTGGTGATGTGAATCCTCCTGTTCATGCTTGGGCTGCCTTACAAGTTTATAGAATTGAAAAAGAAGCTACAGGTGAAGGAGATATTGCTTTTTTAAAACGCATTTTCCAAAAACTCATTATCAACTTTACTTGGTGGATTAATAGAAAGGATGAAAATGGTAACAATATATTTCAAGGCGGATTTTTAGGTTTAGATAATATTGGTGTTTTGGACAGAAGTTATGGCATTGCTGCACACATGACTTTAGAACAAGCAGATAGCACTAGTTGGATGGGTAAATATGCGTTGAACATGATGGATATTGCTTTAGAAATTGCTATGCAAGACGAGGCATTTGAAGATATGGCCACCAAGTTTTTTGAACATTTTGTATTAATTGCCGAAGCCACCAACGAACAGATTTTATGGAACGAACAAGATAAATTTTACTACGATACTTTACATATAAAAAATGGAGCTACCATTCCATTAAAAGTACAATCTATTGTAGGATTAATTCCATTAATGGCAGTGTCTGTCATGGAAAAATCGGTTGTAAATAATCTTGAAGATTTTAAGAAACGAATTAGTTGGTTTGAGAATTATCGCAAAAAAAATAACTTGTTTTGGCCGAATGAAGAAAGAAGCGATAGTGATAAAATTTTATTAAGTCTTGTTCCAAAAGACAGGTTGATTCATTTATTGAAACGCATGTTGAATGAAGATGAATTTTTAAGTGAAGGAGGTATTAGAGCGTTGAGCAAATTCCACGAAAAAAATCCATACACGGTTCATATTGATGGGAAAGAATACACCATCAGATACGATCCTGGAGATAGCACTTCGAACCTTTTTGGAGGTAATAGTAATTGGCGTGGTCCTGTATGGTTGCCTATTAATTATTTAATGATTCGTTCGTTGAGAAGATACGGTAGCTTTTATGAAGACACATTGAAAGTAGAATGCCCAACAGGTAGTGGAAACATGATGAACCTAAATGAAGTTGCTGATGAATTAACCAATAGAATTATTAGTTTGTTTAAAAGAGATATTCATGGCAATAGACGCTTTAATGCAGAATATACTTGGTTTTACAATCAGCCCAACAACGTAGACTTGGTATTATTCTATGAATATTTTCATGGAGATTCAGGTAAAGGTTTAGGTGCTAGTCATCAAACCGGATGGACGGCTGCTGTTGCAGATTTAATACAACAAATGGAAAAGAAAAAACCACAGCCTGCTAGAAAACCTACTATTGTTTTTGATGATGATGAAGTAGATGAAGAAGAAAGTTATACTTAAAATAAAAAGTCAGCGTAACGTACGCTGACTTTTTATTTTACACTTACTCAGCCTTGGTTCGTGTCCCCACCATAGGTGTTCGAAAGATTTTTATGTGGTGTTATGTAATAAATTTTCTTTCA
>JBHYCS010000031.1:0-27992 GCA_051861445.1 Chitinophagaceae bacterium
TGAAAGAAAATTTATTACATAACACCACATAAAAATCTTTCGAACACCTATGGTGAGGACACGAACCAAGGCTGAGAAGGTTATTCTAGTCATCACAATTCTGCAATGAGTCCAAAAATAATGGATATTTTAAGTTGTATTTAGAATGTTCCTCCCGTGTAGTAACTAAAAAATTATTATTTGGATTTAGACTATCAAAAGCTACAAAAATTCGCCTCTGATAAGCTTTCTTTATAAAATTGTCTTTGCTGCAATTAACACCGTCAATATTATTTGAGGCTATATACCTTACATTTTTATAATAAAATATCGCTTGAATCTGCACTCCATTTTTTAGAGTACTTTTTTGAGAACTTAAAGTTCCCAAAGCAAATGTTAAGTTATTATCAATTCCTTTTTTCCATAAAATTCCATACACCACCAGAAAAGTAATCATCATTACAAAAATCAAAATTTGATATTTTTTTTCCATTTTTATTGACTTATGTAATTTTTTTCATTTTTCGCTTATTAAAGTATTCGCATCAAGAGATATTGCATTCCCCCAAAAATTTCCAACAAAATCGGACATTTTTCTCCAAATTCAGATGTAAAGCCTGAATTAGAATATATCCCACCATAATAATTACCAGTAGTTCCTGCCGCAAAATTAAATAAAAATTATCTGCCGATTTTGGTATCACGATAGTGTACCAACAGGCAACATATAAAATGCATCAACAATGAAGTATGAATTTTATTTTATTCCATTCAATATGAAAAGCAATTGCAACCGATTAGCAGCTGCTTTTCCGTTTATATAATATACCTAACCGTTTACCCAAAACAAATACTATTACAGGATGCAACAGGATAGCTAGTTTCTAGGGTTGCCTTATTTTTCGTTTTCTTAAACGATTGTATACGTTATGTATAAAGCCAACTTAAAGAAAATACTACTATTATGTGCAATTGGTTTAAAAACTAGTTTATCGCTGCAAGCTCAAATACAAATGCCTGCGATTTTTTCTGATAACATGGTTTTACAAAGAGAAAAACCCATTCCAATTTGGGGAACAGCAACTGCAGGAGAACAAATAACCGTTTCTTTTCATGAACAAAATTTGGTTACAAAAGCCAATGAATTAGGCAAATGGCTAATAACTTTACAACCACTCAAAGCAAGTAAAACAGCTGCAACCTTGACAGTAAAGGCAAGTAATACCCTTGAATTTAAAAATATTCTAGTTGGTGATGTGTGGTTGTGTTCAGGTCAATCGAATATGGAATATCCATTAGATAGAAAACTGAAAAAATATGCTGCACCTAAAAATGGAACAGACGAAGCAGCAGCAGAATTGTTGAAGGAAAAGCCTGATGCCATTCGTTATTTATATGTAGAAAGAACATTGAATAAGGTAGATTTACCCACAAAAGGTTGGACAGATGGTAACGATACAATCGTAAAATATGTATCTGCCATTGGATATTTTTTTGCTAAAGAAATTTATGAAACTGTAGATATTCCTATTGGAATTATTTCTACAAGTTGGGGCGGCACAAGAGTAGAACAATGGACACCCGATTGGGCTTATCAACAATCTGAATGGTTTAAAAAAGACGCACAAACACCAAATTTTAAAATAGATGGAATGCATCCGGGGCAAATGTATAATCGCTTAATTCAGCCATTACTTCCATTCGGAATCAAAGGAATTTTATGGTATCAAGGCGAATCGAATTGTATGATAGAAGATCAAGCTACTTATCATCAAAAAATGGAATTAATGATAGAAACTTGGAGAAAGGAATTGAAAGACAGCCAATTACCATTTTACTACGTACAAATTGCTCCATATAAATACACAGCTAGAAAAGATGCAAAACAACATACTACTTCATCTTTACCATTAACATGGGAAGCACAAACCAAAAACTTAAATATCCCCAATACAGCAATGGTGGTAACTACAGATTTGGTTGACAATCTTTCAGACATTCATCCTTCTTATAAATGGACAATTGCTCATCGTTTGGCTTTATGTGCATTGGCAAAAAATTATCAGAAAAAGTTGGTGTATAGTGGTCCTATGCTTTCATCTTTATCTATCAAAAAAGACAAAGCTATTTTAACGTTTAAACATATTGGAAAAGGTTTGGTAAGCAGTGATGATAAGCCTTTGAGTTGGTTTAGCATTGCAGGAAAAGATAACCAATTTGTACCTGCAAATGCAACTATAAAAGGTAAAAAAATATTTGTTTCTGCAACTGCTGTTGCAAAACCAACCCAAGTTCGTTTTGCATGGCATGAAGAAGCTCAACCCAATTTATTTAACAAAGATGGTTTACCTGCCGTTCCATTTAGAACCAACAACTAATTACTATGAAGCTATTGTTTACATGTTTGCTTGCTTTTTATGGGTTGTTGCAACATCTTGCTGCACAAACATTGCCATGGGTTTCTAAAGTGGGGGCAACAAGTATAACATTACCTAAAAAAGTATTTTACGTTCAAGCCAACGGTTCAGTGAATGATACTTCTATCATTCAAACAAAAGCCATCCAATCAGCTATTGATGCTTGTGCAAAAAATGGAGGTGGAATAGTAACATTTAAACCGGGAGTTTATGTTACAGGTTCTATTTTTTTACAATCAAATGTTCAATTATTAATTGATAAAGATGTTACCATTTTAGGCTCACAAAATTTTAGCGATTATCCAGAAATCAATACCCGAATTGCAGGAATAGAAATGGTTTGGCCGGCTGCATTAATCAATATTATTAATGCAAAAAATGCATCGATAAAAGGCAAAGGTGTTGTGAATGCAAGGGGTAGATTTTGTTGGGAGAAATATTGGGTAATGCGTAAAGATTACGACAAAAAAGGATTGAGATGGATTGTTGATTATGATGCAAAAAGAGTGAGAACAGTATTGGTGCAAAATGCAAGCAATATTCGTATTGAGGACGTAACTTTTAAAAACGCAGGATTTTGGACGGTTCAATTATTGTATTCTACCAAAATTACGGTTGATGGTATTATAATTAGAAACAACGATGATGGTAAAGGGCCTAGCACCGATGGAATTGATGTAGATTCTTCTAGCTGGGTTTTGATTCAAAATTGCGATATTGATTGCAACGATGATAATTTTTGCTTAAAAGCAGGAAGAGATGCCGATGGTTTAAGAGTAAATAAACCTACAGAATATGTTGTTATTAAAAATTGTACCGCTAGAAAAGGAAGTGGATTAATCACTTTTGGCAGCGAAACGTCAGGTGGAATTCGGCATGTTTTGGCAACCAATCTTACTGGTAAAGGCACAAGTAATGGTTTACTCATAAAATCTGCTACTACAAGAGGTGGTATTGTAGAAGACATTTATTTCTCTGATATTTCTTTAGATAGTGTTTCTACAGCATTTCATTTTTTAATGAATTGGAATCCTGCATACAGCTATTCTGCTCTACCTAAAGAATACAATTTCGATTCTGTTCCCATTCATTGGAAAACATTATTGCAAAAAGTAAACCCAACAGAAAAAGGAATTCCACAGTTTAAAAATGTTTTTATATCAAATATTAAAGGAAAAGGAATTAAGAAACTGATGAATGGACAAGGTTTGGCTACATCTTATCTTGATAATTTTTCGTTTACAAATGTTCAATTACAAGGAAATGTTGTTGGAGAAGCCAATTATGCCAATGGATGGATATTTAAAAATGTAGTATTAGAATCAGACAATGCAATACCGCTACAAATATTGAATAGTAAAAACATGAACGTAAATCAATAAATATGATGCAAAAGAAAATATACAGACTTTTTTATGTGCTAATACTTTTATCCATCTTACAAGTTCAAGCACAAACGCCAACTCATTTATTATGGACAAAAAAAGTAGGTGCTCAATCTTTTCCAAAATCTACCAAAGTATTTTGGGTAAACGATTTTGGTGCAATTAACGATGGAAAAACAGTTAATTCTTCATCTATTCAAAAAGCAATTGACGCTTGTGCCAAACAAGGTGGTGGTATTGTAAAATTTAAAGCAGGTGTTTATGTAAGTGGTTCTATATTTTTAAAAAGCAATGTGCAATTAAATATAGAGAAAGATGTAACCATTCTAGGATCGCAAGATTTTGGTGATTATCCAGATATTCAAACAAGAATTGCAGGTTTAGAAATGGTTTGGCCTGCTGCATTAATTAATGTAATTGATGCTAAAAATGCAGCAATTACGGGCAATGGAATCGTAAATGCAAGAGGAAAATTTTGTTGGGATAAATATTGGGAAACCAGAAAAGAATACGACAAAAAAGGATTGAGATGGATTGTTGATTACGATGTAAAAAGAGTAAGAACGGTATTGGTTCAAAATGCATCTGATATTACTTTATCTGGACTTACGTTTAAAAATGCAGGTTTTTGGACAGTTCAACTACTTTATTCTCATCATTTAACCGTTAATGGAATTATCATTAAAAACAATGAAGATGGAAGTGGCCCTAGTACCGATGGTGTTGATGTTGACTCATCTAGTTGG
This sequence comes from Chitinophagaceae bacterium, assembly GCA_051861445.1. Taxonomy (GTDB): domain Bacteria; phylum Bacteroidota; class Bacteroidia; order Chitinophagales; family Chitinophagaceae; genus Parasediminibacterium. The sequence continues at coordinate 4,528 of JBHYCS010000031.1, forward strand.
GTGTTAATTGAAAATTGTGATATTGATTGCAACGATGATAATTTTTGCTTAAAAGCTGGTAGAGATTGGGATGGCTTAAGAGTAAATAGACCTACAGAATATGTAGTGATTAGAAAATGTATTGCACGTAGAGGTGCAGGATTGATAACATTGGGTAGCGAAACTTCAGGTGGCATTCGTAACATTTTTGCTACAGATATGTATGCAAAAAATACAGATAATGGTTTACGCATTAAATCTGCCGTTACTAGAGGTGGAACTATTGAGAATATTTATTTCCAAAACTCTGTTTTAGATTCTGTAAACAATGCCTATCAATTCAATTTAAATTGGTATCCTGCTTACAGTTATTCCGAATTACCCAAAGGTTATGTATACGATTCAATTCCTGCTCATTGGAAATCGATGTTGCAGAAAGTAACGCCTGCTTCAAAAGGCATTCCACATGCAAAAAATATGTTCATCACCAATGTAAAAGTTACCAATGCAACACTAGCATTTGCAGGAGGTGGCTATCAACAATCTTTACTAGAAAATTTTGTGTTTACCAATTGTAGCATCAGTGCTACACAATTAGGCATTTTAGAATTTACCAAAAACTGGAAATGGAACAATTGTGATATTAGTGTAAGCACTAAAAAAGTAGAGAAAAAAGTAGAAGGCATAGAACATGCAGAGCGTTTACAATAAAATAAATTCAACACAACTTGATTAAAAGAATATCATATTACGGCTGTTTTTCGTTTATTTTTTGTTTGTATGTCTATTCTAGTCATGCTCAAAAAATAGTATCGAATCCAAAGCCACTTTTTCAAGATCCTGTTTTTGATGGAGCAGCAGATCCTGTAATTATATGGAATAAAAAGGAGAAGCAATGGTACATGTTGTACACCAATAGAAGAGCAAACGACACCACATTGAAAGGTGTAACTTGGGTACATGGAACAAGAATAGGAATTGCAACGTCTAAAAATGGCGTACATTGGAAATATAAAGACACTGCTGATATTCAATATCGACCACATGAAAACTATACACATTGGGCTCCTGATGTAGTTGAATACAATGGTTTGTACCACATGTTTTTAACGTATGTACCTGGTGTTTTTACCGATTGGAATCATCCAAGAGAAATCATTCATCTCACAAGTACAGATTTATTGCATTGGCAATACTTAAACACACCACTTTTGGCTTCTCAAAAAGTGATAGATGCTTGCATTTTTCCTTTACCCAATCATCAAGGTTTTAGAATGTGGTACAACAATGAAAAAGATAAAAAAAGCATTTATTATGCCGATAGCAAAGATTTAATTAATTGGATTGACAAAGGCAAAGCTGTTGGTGATAAAGGTGGTGAAGCACCAAAAATTTTTGAATGGAAAAATACCTATTGGATGATTGTAGATAATTGGATGGGTATGGGTGTGTACAAATCAACTGACTTACTCAATTGGAAACGACAAGAAAATAGAATACTAGAATTTGCTGGAAAAGGCAACCAAGACCAAGCCATTGGTGGACATTGTGATGTAGTAGTAAATAATGGCAAAGCTTTTGTTTACTATTTCACACATCCTGGTAGAACGGGTGCAAAAAATACGTGGAAAGATGATACCAATACAAGAAGAAGTATCATTCAACTAGCAGAATTAACCGAAAACAATGGAATAATCGAATGCGATAGAAACCAACCAACAATTGCTACTTTAAAAAAGCCTTTTAATAAATAAATACAACATGAAACAAAACAGACCATTTATTGCTTGTGTAATGCTTGTTTACCTGTTTATTTCTATTCCTCATTTTTTATTCGCCCAAAAAATGATGGAATATTTAAATAGAGGTGTTGTGGCTACAGTTAGTTCTAAGGGAAATGTGTTGGTTAGTTGGCGTTTGCTAGGAACAGAAGATACAACTATTCAATTCAACTTGTATAAAAAAACGGGTGATAAATCAATAGTACAAATCAATAAAAAACCAATTCATCAAACCAATTTTTTAGATGAAAATGTAGATACGCTTGTTGCCAACACGTATACAGTTATTCCAGTATTAAAAGGGAAAGAACAATCAGAAAAAAGCAGTTTTATATTACCTGCTTTCCCCAAACCTTATATTTCTATTCCATTAAAAACGCCAATTGGTTACACACCAAATGATATTGCAGTAGGTGATGTTGATGGAGATGGTATTTACGAAATCATTATTCACCAAACAGGCAGAGGAAGAGATAACGCTAGTGCAGGTTTTACAGACCCTCCTATTTTTCAAGCATATAAATTAGATGGCACTTTTTTGTGGGAAATTAATTTAGGAAAAAATATAAGAGAAGGTGCTCATTATACCCAATTTATGGTGTACGATTTAGATGGTGATGGCAAAACAGAAATTGCCATGAAAACGGCTGATGGAACGATAGATGGATTGGGTAAAATTATTGGTGATAGCAGTAAAGATTATAGAGCTAAAGGTGATAGAAGAACAGAAGGTAAAATTTTAGATGGCCCTGAATATTTCACCATTTTCAGTGGATTAACCGGTGCTGAATTGGCAACCACCAATTACATTGCTCCAAGAGGAAATATTGGTGGATGGGGTGGTGTTGGTGGAAATGGCGGTAATGACAATACAGGAAACAGAGTTGATAGATTTACCGCTTGTATTGCTTATTTGGATGGCAAATTACCAAGTGTTGTGATGGGTAGAGGTTATTATGGAAGAACCGTTTTAGCAGCATGGGATTGGAGAAATGGAAAGCTTTCTTCAAGATGGGTTTTTGATAGCGAGGATGGAAAAAATCCTTTTAGTGGACAAGGTTATCACAACTTAAGTGTGGCAGATGTAGACAATGATGGAAAAGATGAAATTGTTTTTGGTAGCATGTGTGTAGATGATAATGGTAAAGGTTTATATTCTACAGGATTAAGACATGGTGATGCATTGCATGTAAGCGATTTAGATCCATCATTACCTGGATTAGAAGTATATGGTGTTCATGAAATTGAAGAGGGTACAAAAGGTTTTGGAACAGCGATGTATCAAGCAAAAAATGGAACGATTTTGTTTGCTGCAGATGAAAATAAAGATATTGGCAGAGGTGTTGCAGCAGATATTGACCCAAGATATGATGGTGCAGAAAATTGGGGTGGTGAAAGTGGATTAAAAAGCTGTAAAGGTGAAAAAATTGGCAATGCTCCTCGTTCTGTAAACTTCATTGTTCAATGGGATGAATCGCCAATTTATGAGTTATTAAATGGTACAAGAATTGAAAAATGGAACTACGAAACTGCTACTTTAGAAACCTTATTCGATGCTAAAAACTTTAATTGTGCATCAAATAATGGAACAAAAGCAAATCCTGCTATTTCTGCTGATATTTTGGGAGATTGGCGTGAAGAAGTAATCTATAGAACTACCGACAATAAAGAGTTACGTATTTTTTCAACCACCATTCCTACCTCATTTAAGTTGTATACACTTATGCATAATCCTCATTATCGTGTAAGTGTAGCTTGGCAAAATGTAGGTTACAATCAACCTCCACATACCGATTTCTTTTTCGGAGCAAATATGAAAATGCCAGCAAAACCCAATATTGTAGTTCCAAAATCAAAATAGTTATCCTTCTTCTATTCATCAAAACCATTTTACATGATTTCTATATTTTCTTTTCAACATAAAAAGCTATTGCTGCTTGTTTGTACGGCAATTATTCATGTGATGGTATTTGCACAGGTTGGTAAAAGATTTCCTGCAGAAAAAACAAGCTATATAGACAGTTTTTCGGGAAAAACTATTTATAGATTAACAACAGATGCTACAAGTGATACAAAAATTTATCAAACGCATCCACAATGGACAGCTGATAACCAATACATCATTTTTCGATCGAATAGAACAGCAGATAAAAAATCGCAAGCATTTGCAGTACATGAAGCAACTGGCACTATTATTCAACTTACTGAAGGTAATGTAAATACAGGTAATTTAAACGTTGCTCGTTTATCCAAGACATTGTACTACATAAAAAATCAACAATTAATTGAATTGAATTTGGATAAAGTATTTGCTGATAGCAAAGCTGGAAAACAAATAGATTCCAATCAATACGAAAAAGTAATTTTTCAATTACCGAAAGGTTATAGAGAAAGCGGAGGTTTTACATTAGATGCAGATGAAACCTTTGCCTACATGGGTTTATCCTATACAGAAGACACCACTAAAAAGTGGTGTATGTCAAGTATCAATTTAAAAACGGGTGCTTATAAAAAAATTGCAGATATACCATTTTGGTTAGGTCATATTCAAGCCAATCCATTTGTAAAAGGTGAAATTTTATATTGTTGGGAAACGGGTGGAGATAGTCCTCAACGTATGTGGTTGATAAATGCTGACGGAACAAATAACAGACCACTTTACGAAGAAACCAAACAAGAATGGGTAACCCATGAAATTTGGCAAGATAAAGACCATGTCGTGTTTAACTTAATGGGTCATCTACCCTATTTGCGTACAAAACCACATGGTTTGGTTCGTTTAAATATCCGTAATAATGAAGTACAAATATTTAAAAATGCATCAAACAGAGGCTTTTGGCATTGTGCAGGAACACCTGATGGAAAGAAAATTGTTGCAGATACCTTTTTGGGCGAATTATATAATGTAAATGTTGAAACAGGAACTTCTACCCTATTAACAACGGGTCATTACGAAGCTACAAACGGAATTCCTAAAATTCATAGCCATCATACAATTAGTCCTGACGGTAAAAAAGTATTGTTCAATTCTGGAAAATTTGGTAACACCGATTTATTACTCATTTATCTATAAAAAACATTCATGCAATACAACAAACACAACACTTTTTTAGTAGCAATAGTTATTGTAATTATTGGATTATCTTTTTCTTTCTTAGCAGAAAAACCAACACTATACATTATTGGCGATTCTACCGTTCGAAATACCAATAGACCACAATGTGGATGGGGAGAAATGATTGGTGTACACTTTGATTCTACTAAACTAAACATTTCAAACCAAGCAATGGCAGGTAGAAGTACAAGAACTTTTATTAAAGAAGGAAGATGGGATAAAGTAATCAACAGCATTCAAAAAGGCGATTATTTAATCATGCAATTTGGTCATAATGAAGGTTCTAAACCTGATACTAGCAAAGCAGGATACAGAGGTGTTTTAAAAGGAATTGGAGAAGAAACAGTTGCTCTCACTTGGCCAAATGGCACAGAAGAAATTGTACATACGTACGGTTATTATTTACGCAAGTTTGTACGTGAAGCAAAAGGTGCTACTGTTATTATTTGTTCTATGATTCCACGAAACGATTGGAAAGACGGAAAAGTATTAAGAGCCGATCAAACTTATGGAAAATGGGCTGCCGAAGTTGCTCAACAAGAGGGTGCTTTCTTTATTGATTTAAACAGTATTACCGCAGAAAAATACGAGGCAATGGGAAAAGAAAAAGTAAATACATTTTTCCCGAATGAACATACACATACCAATGTAGAAGGTGCTACCATAAATGCAGCCTCTGTAGTTGATGGATTGAAAAAGATAACTGATTGTAGATTGAATAAATTTTTAATCAATAAATAAACGATTCAATAATGATGCAAAAGAAAATCTATTTCCCTTTTTTACTGATGAGCATAGTATTGTTTTCATCTTATATTTTATTTCAAAACGATCAAAAACCTACATTATATTTTATTGGAGATAGCACTTTAAAAAATGGCAAAGGTGATGGTGGTGGTGGTTTATGGGGTTGGGCCGATTTTATGAAACCTCATTTTGATTCTACCAAAATCAATCTTCAAAATAATGCTCTTGGTGGAACAAGCTCTAGAACTTTTCAAACCCAAGGTTTATGGAATAAAGTATTGGATAAATTGAAAGTAGGCGATTATGTAATGATTCAATTTGGGCATAATGATACAAGTCCGATCAACGATTCTACAAGAGCAAGAGGAACTATTAAAGGTGTTGGAGAAGATACGGTAGTGATTGAAAATATTTTAACCAAGAAAACCGAAATAGTACATACTTATGGTTGGTATTTAACCAAATTTATCACTGATATTCAAGCCAAAGGGGCAACTGCTATTGTTTGCTCACCAGTTCCTAGAAACGGTTGGAAAAATGGAAAAGTAAATCGTAATGAAGGAAATAGTTATGGTGGTTGGGCAAAACAAGTGGCAACAAAAACCAATAGCTATTTTATTGATTTAAACGCCATTATTGCCGATCAATACGATGCTTTGGGCGAAGAAAGCATCAAGGCATTTTTTCCAAAAGACAATACACATACAGGTAAAGATGGGGCTATTTTAAATGCAGCATCTGTAATTACAGGCTTAAAAAGTTTACCTAATTGCAGTTTAAATAAGTATTTGTTATCGAAATAATAATGCCCTTTTTGTCTAAGAAAATTCAATACATGCTTCAGTCGCTTACTTATTGTATCCTATTTTTTTGCAGTCTTCAATGTATTTCTGCACAAACAATTATTGGTTATGGTTGGGCAAAAAACGCTGTAAATACTACCATTTTTAGAAAAAATGCAGTTGTAAGTGGTAAAGGTTTTCAATTTGTATCGTACTACGATAGCGTAGGAAATGTGGTGATTGCCAAAAGAAAACTAAATACACAAAATTGGCAAGTGAAGCAAACCCAATTTAAAGGAAATGTAAAAGATGCACACAATGTTATCAGTATGATGATTGATGGAAAAGGCTTTTTGCACCTATCATGGAATCATCATGGCAATCAATTGCATTATGCTAAAAGTAAGCAACCACTTTCTTTAGATTTTTCCAATGAAATGCCAATGCTTGGTAAACAAGAACAAAAAGTTACGTATCCGGAATTCTTGAAATTTTCAAATGGAGATGTATTGTTTTTATATAGAGATGGAAGCTCTGGAAATGGCAATTTGGTAATGAATAAATACAATACTAAAACACAGCAATGGCAACGCTTACAAGATGTTTTAATTGATGGTGAAAATAAACGCAATGCCTATTGGCAAGCCTGCATTGATGCAAAAAATAATATACATATTGCTTGGGTTTGGAGAGAATCTGCCGATGTTGCTTCGAATCATGATATGTGCTATGCTATTTCAAAAGATAAAGGTGCTTCTTGGCAAAAAACTAATGGCGAAATCTACCAATTACCTATCACAGAAAAATCGGCAGAAGTGGTTGCTAAAATTCCTCAGAATAGTGAATTAATTAACCAAACTTCTATTACTACTGATGAAAAAGGAACTCCATTTATAGCTACTTATTTCAAAAATAAAAACAGTAACATTCCTCAATACCAACTCATTTATTGGGATCAACAACAATGGAAAATTCAGCAAATTTCAGAAAGAACAACTCCATTTAGTTTAAGTGGAACAGGCACAAAAAAAATACCGATTGCAAGACCTGTTGTAATTGCTTATCAACAAAAAAAGAAAACTTGTATCACTGTTTTATGTAGAGATGAAGAAAGAGGAGGTGTGGCTTCTGCTTACACTACAACTAATTTATCTACCAACAAATGGATAATTGAAGACTTAAATTATACAAGCCTAGGAAATTGGGAACCGAGTTACGATACGGAATTATTTAAACAGAAAAAACAGCTGCACATTTTTATTCAACGAACTGGACAAGGTGATGGTGAAAAACTTGAAAATATTGCTGCTCAACCAGTTTCTATTTTAGAAAAAAAATTACCCTAAAAGCATGAACAAACAAATACAATTACTTATTCTTCTTATTCTAACAACTACTATTTCTGTTGCACAAACAACGATTAATTTATCGGGAAAATGGAAGTTTCAGCAAGATGATCAAGATTTGGGAATAGCTGAAAAATGGTTTACAAAAAAACTACAAGATGCTGTGGTTTTACCAGGTTCTATGATGCAAAATAACAAAGGCAACCCAGTTACGTTACAAACAAAATTCACAGGTAGCATTTATGATAGTAGTTGGTATTTCAATCCAAGATTTGAAAAATATCGTCAACCCAATAACCTACATTTTCCTTTTTGGCTTACTCCAAATAAATATTATGTAGGTGCAGCATGGTATCAAAAAGAAATCATTATTCCTGCATCATTTTCTCAACAACAAACTCGATTGTTTTTAGAAAGATGCCATACAGAAACTATGGTTTGGGTAGATGAACAATACATAGGCACACAAGCATCTTTAGTTGCACCACATGAATACCTTTTACCAACCACAATTTCACCCGGTAAACATACCATTACTATTCGTGTAGATAATCGAATAAAAGAAGTAAATGTTGGTCCAGATAGTCACAGTATCACAGATCATACTCAAGGCAATTGGAATGGAATTGTTGGCAAAATTCAATTGATAACAACACCCAATACCTTTATAAAAAACGTTCAAATTTTTCCAGATATTGAACGTAAAATAGCTGTTGTAAAGGTTATAAAACAAGGAAAAGATGCAGCAAATCTGAGCATCAATACAGTATTAAAGGGAGATAAAAATGTACAAATTCCAACCATTCGTTTAGCCGTTGATGCTTTTTCGAAAGATACCATTATAACTACCGTAGCATTAGGCAATAAAATGAAGTTGTGGAGTGAATTTACGCCCAATATGTATGAATTGACAGCTCAGTTAACCTTAAAAAATGGGAATCAGTCTACACTAAAAACATCTTTTGGAATGCGTAGTTTTAAAACCAAAGGACAACAATTTAGCATTAACAATCAAACTACATTTTTAAGAGGTACAGTAGAAAACTGTGTTTTTCCACTAACAGGCTACGCTCCTATGAATGTGAATGATTGGAAAAGAATTTTTAGAATTTGCAAATCGTATGGACTAAACCACATGCGTTTTCATTCGTATTGTCCACCAGAAGCTGCATTTGAAGCAGCCGATGAATTGGGTTTTTATTTACAACCAGAGGGGCCAAGTTGGGCAAATCATGGTTCATCTATTGGTGATGGTAAACCGATTGACCAATACATTTATGATGAAACCATTCGTATGGAAGAACGTTATGGCAATCATCCATCTTATTGTATGTTGGCTTATGGCAACGAACCAAAAGGTAGCAAACAGGTAGAATATTTAACCAAGTTTATTCATTTCTGGCAGAAAAGAGATACTAGACGATTATACACAGGTGCTTCCGTAGCCATGAGTTGGCCTTTAGTTCCTGAAAATGAATTTATGGTAAAATCTGGAGCAAGAAATTTATCATGGAATGCAATGCCAGAAAGTAATTCAGATTATACAAAAGCGATAGAAAAATTTCCGATGCCTTACTTAGCCCATGAAATGGGGCAATGGTGTGCTTTCCCTAATTTTAAAGAAATTAAAAAATATACAGGCGTTTACAAAGCCAAGAATTTTGAATTGTTTCAACAAGATTTAAGCGATCAAGGTATGCTTCATTTAAGCGACAAACTATTGATGGCTACAGGAAAACTACAAACGCTTTGTTATAAATATGAAATTGAAAAATCGCTCAGAACACCCAATAACGGTGGGTTTCAATTATTATCGTTAAACGATTATAGTGGACAAGGTACTGCACTTGTTGGTGTTTTAGATGCTTTTTGGGACGAAAAAGGATATACCAATGCTACTCAATTTTCACAGTTTTGTAATGCAACAGTTCCTTTAATTCGTACTTCAAAATTTGTGTACGCATCAAATGAAACTGCAAAAATTGGTTTAGAATTGTTTCATTACGGAGCAAACAATATTTCTAATGCAATATTCGATTGGCAACTAACCAATAAACAGCAAATAATTATTCAAAAAGGAAGTTGTAAGGCAGCAAATATTGTAACGGGGAAAAATACATTTATCGATTCTATTTTGCTCCATTTTAATAATTTAAAACAAGCAGAAGAATTAACTTTTACAGTAAAACTACAATCAACAAATATTCAAAACAATTGGCAATTTTGGGTATTTCCTGCAAGCCTACCTGCTATTTCTGAAAACAATATTTATTACGCTAGCGAATACAATAAAAGTGTTGACAGTGTATTGTCAAAAGGTGGAGCAGTGTACTTGAATTTAGCAGGAAAAATTAATAAAGGAAAAGAAATAGTGCAACATTTTTTACCTGTTTTTTGGAATACGTCATGGTTTAAAATGCGTCCACCACATACACTTGGAATCTTAGTAAATGAACAACATCCTGTATTTTCTAATTTTCCTACAAGTTATCACAGCAATATACAATGGTGGAATATTTTGAATAGAAAACAAGTAATGCACTTAGAAGAATTTCCTACAAATTTTACACCACTCATTCAGCCAATTGATACTTGGTTTTTGAATAGGCGTTTAGCCATGCTTTTTGAAGCTAAAGTTGGGAAAGGAAAAATAATGGTTAGCAGTGTAGATTTTGCTACTGAACAAAATAAAGACATAGCAACCAAACAATTGTGGTATAGTATTCAACAATATATGCTTAGCAAAAATTTCAATCCAACACAAGAAATTAATGCTCAGTACATCAAAAACTTAGTAGAAAAAACATCTGTATATGTGTTTGATGCTTATACAAAAGATAGTCCAGACGAGTTAAAACCTAAATTAAACATTACAGCACCAAAATAAAATGAAGCAGCTATTTAATATTACTTTCAAATATTTGGTTTCAATGTATTGCTTTTTGGGTGCTTCAACATTAGTAGCCCAAAGCAAAATAGATGAATATTTGGTGAATACAAATGCATCGAATATTGTAATGTTACAAAACCATTTACAATTGGGTACAAATAAAAACCCAAATGGAAACGAGTTTAGTGCCAATAGTTTTTATTTTACCAAAAACCAACAACCTTGGTATCCTGTAATGGGAGAAATGCATTTTTCTAGAATACCACAAACGGAATGGGAAGCTTCTATTTTAAAGATGAAAGCCTGTGGAATAAATATAATTGCAACTTATATTTTTTGGATTTATCATGAAGAAAAAGAAGGCGAATGGAATTGGAGCAATAATAACGATGTAGCACTATTTTTAAAACTTTGTGCTAAACATAACATGAATGTTTGGTTAAGAATTGGTCCTTGGTGTCATGGTGAAGTTCGAAACGGTGGTTTTCCAGATTGGTTGCTTACTAAATGTAAAACAAGAACAAACGATACTACTTATCTACGTTTAGTAGGTGCTTTTTTTAACCAAATTCACCAACAAGTTCAACAATATTATTTTAAAAATGGAGGAACTATCATTGGTGTTCAAATAGAAAATGAATATCGATTCAACAATCCAAAAGGCTTAGAACATATACTTACGTTGAAGAAAATGGCTAAAACTATTGGTGTAGATGTTCCCTATTATTCTGCAACAGGTTGGCCCGGTGCAAATATTCAACAAACAGAGTTGATACCGGTTTATGGTGCTTATCCTGAAGCACCTTGGGATAAAAGAACTTCCCAACTTCCTTTAAGCAATAATTATTTATTTGATACTTTAAGAGTAGATCAAACAATTGGTGCTGATTTATTGGGTAATGCACCCAAAGACACTACCAATTTTAAAGGATTTCGGTATCCTTATGCAACAGCAGAAATGGGTGCAGGCATTCAAATAACGTACCATAGAAGACCCATTATAAAACCAATTGATGTGGCAGCATTAGCATACACAAAAGCTGGTTCAGGAGCTAATTTAATGGGTTATTATATGTTTCATGGTGGTTCAAATGCTATTGGCAAATACAGTACGTTACAAGAATCTAAAGCAACAAAATATCCAAATGATTATCCAATCATCAGTTACGATTTTCAAGCACCGATTCAAGAATGGGGACAATTAAATGAGAGTTATCATCATTTCAAACAAATACATTATTTCTTCAATCATTTTGGTAATCAACTAGCAACTTATAACACATTTTTCCCCAATCAAAAAGCATCTAAACCAACAGATACCACTTCTCTTAGATGGAGTGTACGGGCAAATGCAACAAGTGGATTTATTTTTATTAGCAATTATCAACGGCTAGCAAATATGGCTAGTCACAATCAAGTGCAATTTCAAATACAACAAGCTCATTCCATTTTAAAAGTTCCTGAAAAGCCAATTGTTATTCCTGCCAATACAATGTGCATTTTACCATATAATATGAGCATTGAATCTGCAATTTTACAATATGCAACTGCTCAACCATATTGTACACTCAACACCCAAAAAGGTAAAGTATATGTTTTTGCAACGGTTGAAGGAATTAAGCCAAGCTTTGTATTTCAAGCACAGTCAATCAAGCAAATAGTAACAGCTGAAAATAAAATTTTAACCAGTAAAAATGCTATTTCAGTACAAGAAACTAATTTTTTCAACATTACATTTACAAATGGCAAATCGGTATCTTGTTTATTATTATCAGCTAAAGATGCTTTACATAGTTACAAAGCAACTTTTAATCAATTCGATTACTTAATTACATCAGAAGCCGATTTAACCATTTATCCTCAAAAAATATCTATTCACTCTACCAATCAACCAAAATTTTCTTGTACAATTTTTCCTGCTAAAAACGATTTACAATTTAGCAATGTATCGGTTGAAAAAAATACAAAATCATCACCACTAGAAACTGTTTACACGCTGAATTGTAAACCAGAGAAAACAACAGTTGAATGGAAGCCATTCTCTCCTATTCATTTGCCAGTTGACACAAGTTTAGAAAAAGGTTTGCCACTATACAAAACATCGCTTACAAACATAAAAGATGCCGCTTATTATACTATTTCTGTTCCTGCTTCTGTAACCAATAGTCGTTATCCCTATTTTTTAAAAATTGATTATGAAGGCGATACAGAAGCTACATTTTTCAATAATCAATTAATTGCCGATCATTTTTACAATGGTTCATCAGCAATTATTCCATTAAAACGGTGGTTGAATAAAACAAACAACAATCAATTACAAATACTGATAACAGCACTTACCGACCAAGCAAAAATTTATTTTGAAAAAGGAATTAGAGAACCTTTAGAAGGTAAAAAAATAGCCCATTTAAAAAACGTAAAACTAATACCAGTTTATGAAACAACAATGAGTAATTTTTAATCTGAATAATTAAATATTGATTTAAAGCAAATAAACGACCATGAAAAAAATTAGCATTTTTACACTTTTATTTTTTTGGATAGCATCTAGCTGTTCTGTTGCACAAAAATTACCTGCTAAAAAAGATGTTTTGACATCCATGCAATTGGCCAATGCTTATTTTATGAAAAAATGGCCTGATGTAGGTAAAACCATTATTACAACAAGAGAACGACCAAGTAATATTTGGACAAGAGGTGTTTATTACGAAGGTTTAATGGCTTTATATGCAATTGATAAGAACGCAGATTATTTAAACTATGCCATCACTTGGGGCGAATTTCATAAATGGGGTTTAAGAAATGGCATTAAAACAAGAAATGCCGACGACCAATGTTGTGGGCAAACCTATATTGATTTGTATTTGATGGATAAAAAGCCAGAAAGAATTAAGGATATAAAAGCCAACATCGATTTAATGGTACAATCAAGTAAATGTGACGATTGGAGTTGGATTGATGCTTTACAAATGGCTATGCCAGTATTTGTAAAATTGGGTAATATCTATAATGATACCAGCTATTATAGAAAAATGTACGATTTGTATGCATTCTCTAAATATAAACACGGAGGAAATGGATTGTACAATCAAGCTGAAAAATTATGGTGGAGAGATAAAGATTTTGTTCCACCTTATAAAACACCAGCTGGTAAAAACTGCTATTGGAGCAGAGGAAATGGTTGGGTAGTTGCAGCATTGGTAAAAACCTTGCAAGATTTGCCTAAAACAGATCCTCATTATCAAGAATATTTACAAGATTATAAAGATATGCTGCAAGCATTGCTTCCATTGCAACGCACCGATGGATATTGGAATGTAAGTTTAGCTGATAGCACAGATTATGGCGGTAAAGAACTTACAGGAACAGCCTTATTTGTATATGGAATGGCTTATGGCATTAACCAAAAAATTATTGATAAAAAAACATACTTGCCTGTTTTACTAAAAGCATGGAATGCTATGGTTAAAGAATGTTTACAACCAAATGGATTTTTAGGTTATGTACAAGGAACAGGCAAAGAACCAAAAGATGGACAACCAGTTACGGTTTCAAGTATACCAGACTTTGAAGATTATGGTTTGGGCTGTTTTTTATTGGCAGGTTCAGAAGTATATAGACTTAAAAAATAATTTTTCTAGTTACAAAGGCATTGAATTGTTTTCAATGCCTTTGTTTTAAACTGCTTTGCCATGATGTACAATGCTCGTAAAAACATTTCTACATATCTATTACTCGTTGTTCTTTTTGCAATAATTGTTTCAAATACCATTTCTTTTGCTCAAAACAAAAGCATTAATTGGCATGGAATAGAAAGAAATATTCATTACAAACCAAAAGGTAGTGATTTCATATTGGTGAATGGCAACAAAAAATTTAATAGAGCATTGTATGGAAGTAATACTGCATTTCGTGTTGAAGCAGGCGACCTTCCTGAATTTGCTATGTATATGCCAGGAATGGGAGGAAATACCAAAATTGGAATAATTGTAAATGGAAAAAGTAAATGGCTAACACAAGCTACACAAATAGAAACTATTTACAGACCAGGTTGTATGATGTACCAAATTAAAGATGCTAGTTTAGAAAATGGTGTTTTGAATGTAACTGTTATTCCAGAAGCCAATAAAGATGGCATGTTGGTGCAAGTAGTAACACAACAAGTTCCAGAAAATACGCAACTTGTAATTGTGTATGGTGGAGCTTCAGGAAAAAAGTTTTCTAGGGATGGAGATATTGGTGCCGATCCTGAATCTTCTTTCTATTTACAAACAGATTATTGCAAAGACAATATTTATCAAATACAAGCAAACTGTTTTAAACTACAATACGGATTTACTAAACCCTTAACAGACGATGAACGTTACGAAATTCAGTACAAATCCAATGCTACTAACAATTTAAAATCAGCGGCTAAGCATTTGCAAGGTATTTTTCCGCCTCAAGCAAAACTAACAATTGCTGATGCAGCCAACCAACAATCACCTCTTCAATTATTACAATCTGCTTCAAATAACCCTCAACCTCTAATTACAGCTACTATTACTTTAAATAGTACAGATACTTTGTATTATGGTATTCATGCAGCCAATAATACTAACGATTCTTTAGCTGATTATTCTACACTAGCTAACGCATTTATAGAAGCAGAAAAGGTAAGATCAACACTTGCCAGTAGAATTATTGTAGAAACGCCAGATGAAACCATCAATCCGATCGGTGGAGCTTTAGCTATTGCTGCAGATGCAATTTGGGAAGAACCAAGTTATTTACATGGTGCAATTGCTTGGCGTATGCGTTTACCAGCATGGCGTGGAGCTTATGCTGCTGATCCATTGGGTTGGCATGAAAGAGCAAGAATGCATTTTGATAGTTATGCTTTGTCACAAGTAACCAACATTCCTTTTACAAAACCTGTATTCGATTCTGTTTTACACAATACAAGACAATTGGAAAAAATGGGTACAGCCATGTTTAGCAATGGCTATATCTGTAGAAATCCTAATGGAGATATTCGTCCACACCATTATGATATGAATTTGGTTTTTATAGATCAATTAATCAATCATTTTAATTACACAGGCGATACTGCTTATGTAAAAAAAATGTGGAAATTATTAGAACTACATGCTGAATGGGAAAAGAAAAACTTTGATGCAGATGGAGATGGATTATATGATGCTTATGCTGCCATTTGGGCAAGCGATGCATTGCAATATAGTGGTGGTGGTGTTACACATTCATCTGCCTACAACTTTAGAGCCAATAAAACAATGGCAGAATTAGCAAAATTAATTGGTAAAAATGGAAATCAATACCAACAAGAAGCTACAAAAATTCAACAAGCTATGAATGAACATTTATGGCTAAAAGATAAAGGTTGGTATGCTGAATATAAAGATTTGATGGGTTTTCAAAAAGTGCATACAGCTGCTGCTTTGTGGACAATTTATCATGCTATAGATGAAGGTGTTGCAGATGCTCTACAGCAATATCAAATGCTTAGATATGTAGATGCTTCTATTCCTTCAATTCCGATTCGTTATAAAAATTGGGAAACTAAAAATCATTACACATTATCAACTACCAATTGGCAACCTTATACATGGAGTATTAACAATGTTGTTTTAACTGAAAACCTACATACTGCTTTATCTTATTGGCAAGCAAATGAAAACGACAAAGCTTTTCTTCTGTGGAAAAGCAATGTGTTTGAAAGTATGTACGCTAGTGCAGCACCTGGAAACTTTGGACAATTGAGTTTTTACGATGCGGCAAGAGGTGAATTGTATAGAGATTTTGCTGATGGTGTTGGCATGGCTGCAAGAACTTTGGTAGAAGATTTGTTTGGTATTCTTCCCAATGCTTTGTATAACCAACTCCATATTCAACCCGGTTTTCCTTCAGATTGGAAGTTTGCAAAAATTAAGACACCCAATATTTTATTTTCATTTCAAAAAAATGCAGATACTTCATTTTATACAATCAATCAATTTTATTCAAAAAAACTAAGCATATCCTTACAAATACCTGCTCAATCAATTCATGTTCAACAAGTATTAGTCAACAATATTCCTGCACAATGGAATTGGAAAAAACTATCTGTAGGTAAACCTCAAATCGTTATTTCTGTAGGCAATGAATTAAACAATAATATAAAAATTGTGTGGGGGAAACAAGCTGCTGAATTGATAACATCTGATAAAAAATATATCGCCAATCAAACAAACACCATTCAATTTTCAAATGCTTATTGCGAAAAAATAATCGACCCACAAGAAATTTTACAACAATCAACCAACAAGAAACAGCAAATTCAATTTTCAGTAAAATTGAAAGAAGGAAATCATTGTTTTTTTCTTCAAATGAAGCAAGAAAATGCTACATGGATTCAGCCTATTCATTGTACAATTGAACCCACCATTTCAGTAGAAAATCTAGCAAAAGATTCAGATAACTACTTACTGCTTCAATATAAAAACAATAGTGCTAAACCACAATTGATAGAGGCCAAAATTAATCACCATCATTCTAAAATATTTCAATTAAAACCTTTTGAATCTATTACAGAACAATATGGTAAAGCAGATTTAGTTTTTGGCACCAATAACGTTGAGGTTTTAAGTAATAAACAAATAATTACTACAAAACAGTTTATTAAATGGAATATTCCAACGGAACAAAAGCAATATCAAACGGTAAATATTGCGGCATTCTTCAATGAAAAAATTACAAAAATTTTTAAACACAAATACGAATCTCCTACAGCTACTTCTACTACTTTAAAAATCCCTTTGCAAGGCATTGGCAATTGGTGTTATCCATTGGTTGACCCAATCATAAACGATAGTGGTTTAATTGCTAAAGCAGCAACGACAGGTATTTTTTTACAAGATATCCCATTCAATATTCCTTCAAATCAAAACACCAATAATATTGCCTTTACATCGTTATGGCAACAATTTCCACAGCAAATAACCATACCAATCAATACAAAGGCAAAACATGCATATTTCTTAATGGCAGGTAGCACCAATCACATGCAAAGCAGATTTGTAAATGGTAAAATATCGATTACTTATACAGATGATTCTACAGACACATTACAGCTTATCAATCCAACCAATTGGTATCCTATTGAACAAGATTATTATACAGATGGATTTGCTTTTACAACCGATGCTCCAAAGCCGTTTAGACTATTATTAAAAGATGGAAGTTTTACCCAAAATATTACGAAGTACACAAGTATAAAAGGGTTTTCCACCAAAGCAATTGAAGGTGGTGCAGCAACAGTTATTGATATGCCTTTAAACCCAAATAAAACGGTTAAAAGTATATCTATACAAACGCTTGCCAATGAGGTAATTATTGGGTTAATGGCTATAACATTTATGCAATAAACAATATAACATGAAAGCATTACTCCTGCTCATTGCAATAAGCTTATACAACATTGGTTTTGCACAAAAAATTGATCGAAAAAAACTAGTGCAAAAGCATTCAGTTATCAATACAGTTGCAGATACATTATCTTCTCTATCAGTTGGTAATGGAGATTTTGCTTTTACAGTAGATGTAACAGGTTTACAATCTTTTCCGAAAGCATATGCAAAAGGCGTTCCCTTAGGTACACAAAGTAGTTGGGGTTGGCATAGCTTCATAGACACGGCTAATTTTAAATTTGAAGAAACGTTAAAAAATTATGATTTAAATGGAAGAAAAGTTTCTTATGCTGTACAAATAAAAGAACCTGAACATGCTAAAAATGCGGTGAATTGGTTTCGCCAAAATCCACATCGTTTACAGCTTGGGAATTTAGGTTTTGAAATCATTAAAAAAGATGGCTCAACAGCTACTTTAAACGATATTAAAAACATTCATCAAACATTAAATGTATGGAAAGGTGAAATAGAATCTACTTTCACTATTGAAAACGAAAAAGTCAGAGTCATTACATATTGCCATCAATCGAAAGATGTGATTGCAGTAAAGGTTTATTCCAATTTAATCAATCAAAAAAGAATAAAATTAACACTTACGTTTCCTTATCCAACGGGTGATTGGACAGATGTTGGAACAAATTATACCCACAGCAACCAACATTCATCCTCTTTTAAATCAAGCAATGCAGCTGTATTGTTTCAGCATCAGTTAGATACTACAAAGTATTTTGTAAAGATGCAATTACAGCAGTTTATAGTAGAAGAAAAGCAGCCACATTCCTTTACCATTACTCCATTAGCAAAAGATTCATTTAGTTGTACCACTTTGTTTTCACCTACATTCTTCAAACAAGAAACAACAAATATTTCATTCGATGATGTTGCCCAAAACAGTCAACTTAAATGGAAACAGTTTTGGCAAAGTGGTGCAGCCATAGATTTTACAGGTAGCACCCATTCACAAGCTTTTGAATTAGAAAGAAGAATTATTCTATCTCAATACCTAACAAAAATTCAGTGTACA
The DNA here is from genome assembly GCA_051861445.1 of Chitinophagaceae bacterium. Classification (GTDB taxonomy): domain Bacteria; phylum Bacteroidota; class Bacteroidia; order Chitinophagales; family Chitinophagaceae; genus Parasediminibacterium. The sequence continues at coordinate 23,637 of JBHYCS010000031.1, forward strand.
AGTGCTTTTCCACCACAAGAAACCGGATTAACGTATAACAGTTGGTATGGTAAGCCACACTTAGAAATGCATTGGTGGCATGGATTACATTTTGCTTTATGGGGAAGAATAGAATTGTTAGAAAAAACCTTAGGTTGGTACAAAGATGTACAAGCAAACGCTAAAAAAATTGCAGTAAGACAAGGCTATGATGGTGTAAGATGGCAAAAAATGACCGATCATGCAGGCAATGAAAGTCCATCTTCTGTGGGTGCTTTTTTAATTTGGCAACAGCCACACATCATCACTTTTGCCCAAGCTTGTTACAAAGCAAAACCAACTATAAAAACATTAAACTTATACAAAGATTTGGTGTTTGAAACAGCCAATTTTATGGCATCTTATGCCCACTTCGATTCTACCAAACAAAAGTATATTTTGGGCAAAGGTGTAATTGCTGCACAAGAACGTTTTAAAGCAGAAGAAACCTTTAACCCAACGTACGAATTGGCTTATTGGTATTGGGCTTTACAAACAGCCATTCAATGGAAACAATTATTGCATTTACCAATTCCTAAAAAATGGAATCATGTATTAGAAAATTTATCTCCTTTGCCTACAGAAAATAAGCGTTACCTTTTCGCTGAAAGTGCTACAGATAGTTATACCAATCCTGTTTATAGAACCGATCATCCTGCCGTTTTAGGTGCTTTTGGTATGTTACCTGCAACTAAAATGATAGATACCAATTTCATGAAAAATACATTTGATTGGATTTGGAAAAATTGGGATTGGAACGATACATGGGGTTGGGATTTTCCACTTACAGCCATGACAGCTACTAAACTTCATCTTCCAGAAAAAGCAGTAGAAGCTTTGTTAATGCCTATTCGTACCAATACATACTTGAATAATGGACATAATTATCAAGACAAAAGACTAACCATTTATTTACCAGGAAACGGTGGTTTGTTGGCAGCTATAGCCATGATGTGTATAGAAAAAACAAGGAATGCAGCATTTCCAAATAATGGCTCTTGGAAAGTAAAAACCGAAGGTTTTAAAAAAATCTATTAATCCACTATTTGTACAATTCAATACAACTATATTTTAAAGAATCAATCGCATGAAAAAAGCAATACTTCTTGTACTCATCTTTCCATTTGCATTGCAAATAAAAGCCCAAAGGCAACGCCTAAATTTGAATGTAGATTGGAAAATGTTTGTTGGCGACGATTCCTTAGCGGCTAACTATAAATACAACGATGCTGCTTGGAAAAATGTAAGCTTACCAAGACCATTTAATGAAGATGAGGCCTTTAAAGTTTCTATAGAAAAATTATCTACCGGCATTGTTTGGTATCGTAAACACTTGATTGTTCCACCTGAATTTGCTGGTAAAAAAATATTCATTGAATTTGAAGGAATAAGGCAAGCAGGCACATTTTACATCAATGGAAAACAAATAGGAATCAGTGAAAATGGAGCAATGGCATTTGGATTTGACATTAGCAACGATGTAAATTATGGTGAAGAAAATATAATTGCAGCAAGAATTGATAATGCTTGGAATTATAGAGAAAAGGCTACCAATAGCACTTACCAATGGAACGATAAAAACTTTAATGCCAACTATGGAGGTATCAGTAAAAATGTGTATTTACATGTAGCAGAAAAACTGTATCAAACATTGCCTTTGTATTCAAACTTGCAAACAACAGGTGTGTATGTGTATGCAACCAATATGCAAATTGCAGCACAACGAGCCAATATTGTTGCTATAGCAGAAATAAAAAACGAATACAATACACCGAAAACATTTACCTATTCAGCTTATATGATAGATGCGGTTACAGGTAAAAAAGCTACAACCAATTTTAAGCCAATACAAGTAACCTTACAGCCAAATGAAACCAAACAAATATCTACTCATTCACTCGTCAACAATCTACAATTTTGGAGTTGGGGTTATGGCTATTTATATCATGTTTACACCACAATTTCGGTTGACAATAAAATTATAGATGCTGTAAAAACAACCACCGGATTTAGAAAAACGAGTTTTACAAACGGCTATTTAACCCTGAATGATCGGGTTTTGCATTTAAAAGGTTATGCACAACGTACCAGCAACGAGTGGCCTGCAATTGGTGCTTCTGTTCCTGCTTGGTTAAGCGATTATAGCAACAAATTAATGGTAGAAAGCAATGCCAATTTGGTAAGATGGATGCACATTACACCTTGGAAACAAGATGTTGAAAGTTGTGATAGAGTGGGTTTAATACAAGCGATGCCTGCTGCTGATGCAGAAAAAGATGTGGATGGAAGGCGTTGGCAACACAGAACCGAACTCATGAGAGATGCCATTATTTACAATAGAAATAATCCGAGTATTTTATTTTATGAGAGTGGCAACAATGGAATTAGTGAAGCACACATGAAAGAAATGAAAGCCATTAGAGATAAATACGACCCTTTTGGAGGAAGGGCTATTGGCAGCAGAAACATGTTAGATAGTAAAGAGGCTGAATATGGCGGCGAAATGTTGTACGTAAATAAGAGTGCCACAAAACCGATGTGGCAAATGGAATATAGTAGAGATGAGGGTTTAAGAAAATATTGGGATAATTATACACCACCTTATCATCAAGATGGAGATGGGCCATTACACAACAATCAGCCAGCAAAAGAATACAATAGAAACCAAGAAAGTCATGCTATAGAAAATGTAATTCGATGGAATGAATTTTTTCAGCATAGACCAGGAACAGGCAAAAGAGCCAATGGTGGTGCGGTAAACATTATTTTCTCTGAAACCAATACACACCATAGAGGTGCTGAAAATTATAGAAGAAGTGGTGAGGTTGATGCCATGCGTATCATTAAACAAAATTTTTATGCCCATCAAATTATGTGGGATGGTTGGGTAAATGTTGAAAAACCAAGAGCACATATTATTGGTCATTGGAACTACGATAACAAAGTGGTGAAAGACATATTTGTAATTGCTAGTGCAGAAAAAGTAGAACTTTTTGTAAATGGAAAATCATTGGGTTTTGGTGAACGCTCTCATCATTTTTTATTTACGTTTAAACAAGTGCAATGGCAAGCAGGAACCATTGAAGCCAAAGGCTTTGACAAAACAGGTAAGCTAATTTGTACAGATGTAATTAAAACGGCAGGAAAGCCGACTGCTATTCGTTTAAAAACGATACAACATCCTACGGGTTTAAAAGCCGATGGTGCTGATGTGGCTTTAATTGAAGTAGAAGTAGTAGATAAAAACGGGCAACGTTGTCCTACTGCATTAAATACCATTCGTTTTTCATTAGAAGGAGAAGCCGAATGGCGTGGAGGCATAGCACAAGGGCCAGATAATTTTATTTTAAGTAAAGAATTACCCGTTGAATGTGGTGTAAATAGAGTATTGATTCGTAGCACAAGAAATGCAGGAAAAATTGTTGTACAAGCAATGGCAGATAGTTTATTACCTGCAACCATTCAACTAGCATCTGTGCCTATTCCAATAGTGGATGGATTAACCCATTACTTTCAAACCGAGGGATTAAAAAACAATCTTTCAAGAGGTAAAACTCCATTATCACCTGCTTATGCCCATACCATTAAAAACGCTGAAATCATTGCGGCAAAAGCAGGTTCAAATGAGGCAGAAGTAAACAAAAGTTTTGATGACAATGAAGCTACAGATTGGAATAGCGAAAACAACGTTGCCAATAGTTGGATTGAATACGAATTGAAAAATGCGGCTGTTATTGAAAAGATGCATTTGAAACTGAACAATTTTAGAACTAAGAGCTACCCTATTCAAGTGTTTGTAGATAACAAATTGGTTTGGAAAGGTAATACCGAAAAAAGCTTAGGCTATTGTACGCTCCATTTTCCACCCACCAAAGGAAAGTTTGTAAAAATAGCGTTGATGCAAGAAAGCAATGTTGAAGCAAATGACAACAAAGAAGTAAATGGTAAAAGATTAGATGATGGCGTTGCTAGAAACGATGCCAATGCCAAAGGAAAATTGAGTATTATAGAAATAGAAATTGTAGAAAAATAAAGCGTTTGTTTAACATTTTAAAAATGCTCTTTTTCTCTTTGGTGTACTCCTTTTCTCTGTGGTAAATTCATGTAACCACAGTGTTTGAGGAGGTGCTACACGGAGTTGTATAGGTTTAAATAGAAATAGAAATAGAACTAAAAATAAATTTTAAACAGGCTTAAAGTTTGGATGAAGTTTTTTTGGAATGAAACATACATTCTTAAAATCGGTTAACTTGCTCAATAAAAAAACTATGTTACTTACTACAACGGTAAGCTCCCCCAAAAACAGTACGGTTTAAAAGTAGACAAAATGTTTAATTT
>JBHYCS010000032.1:0-22827 GCA_051861445.1 Chitinophagaceae bacterium
AAGAAAGATAACCACCTCTTGTACCTTGTTGCAGATTCCATACATAAAAAATATTACTAACATCGCTACTAACGGTTATGTTTTTAAGATTTACAGGGGCAGGATAAGGATTACCTACTAAGTGAAATCCATTATTATTTAATACAATACCTTGATTACCTGTATTAACGATTCCTTTAGAGGTTAATATTACTGCATTAGGTATTATACTATTGCTACCAGTAAGTGTACCTGTTTGTGTACGATCTCCACGAATAAGTACACGAACGCCTAATCCCTTTGTCCAACTTGCTTCTGTTACTGAATCGAACGATTTCCAAGCGTTGCTTGCGTTGTTAAACCAAAATGCCGATGGTGCATTGGTAGTAGTAGCATCGAAACTACTGTGATTGCCTGTTATGAAAATACTATCTTTTAACGATGTCAATGTTTGTGCAGTACTGAATGGATGGCTTAGAAAACGAAAACCTCTTAATCCACTAGGTATATAACGTTGGATGGAAATGCTACCACTTGTACCATAATTTATATTAGCATTTGCACCTAAACTAGCTAGGTAAGCTGTTTGTATAGCATTTGAATTGAGTTGTACTTTATAATTATCTAGCTTCAATGTGGTGTTTGCTTCTATACTTATGCTTCCAGAAACTGTTATGTTTCTAAGTAATGATTTATCGCCAGAATTTTTCAAAACTAAGTGGTTAAATGTATTAAATGGAATACCTGCAGAGCTTGTAACATTGTTGATTAAGTTCTGATTTCCTACACCACTTAATATAATAGTACCATTATTAATTATTGTATTTGCATCTATACTTGGATTAGCACCTGTTAGTTCTATTGTTGCATTTTCTTCAATTGTTAAGGTTCCCATTCTTCCAGCGTTTATTCTTGATATTACTGCGTTTCCAGTACTTATACCTGAGGCATCACTTACTAATTTTGCACCAGACTTTATAGTTAAATTACCTGTAGCTGTAGCGTTTCCATCAGGGCCTAATCTGTAACCGCCAATAACACTCAATGTTCCTGAACTGATAACTATTGACCTTGCTTTTAATCCTGAATTTAAAATACCTGTTTCTCCATTTGATAAGCTAAAATCAACGTCCCAACTTGGAGTGGTGCCTAAACCCCATTCTGTAGATGCAGTAATCGTTCTGCTACTTCCAACAAATTTTAATACACCGGCATTTGCAGTTGTAGTAATATTTTGGTTGGTAACGGAAGATGTAGATGTTTGTCCACTGTAAAAAGTTGCATCAGCACCAGTAGTAACAATAGGTAAGTTATTTGTTTGTGTAAATGATCTAAGTTTACCACTAACTTCTAACGTAAAGCTACCTATTGCTAATCTATTTATTGGACTAGTATTGTTTACATGTACATCTTTACAAGCTGCATTAGCAGTAAGTGTTACAAAGTGAGTAGCCTGCAAGTATACATTGTTAATACTAGTTGGTGCATTAGATGCGTCTACCCAATTACCCCCACTTCTAACTTGCCAAGTAGTAGCGTCTATCCAGTTTCCAGTTTGTTTGGTACGATAATCACCGTCTGTTGCGGTTTGAGCTATCAGTGCATTTATAAAAAAACACAAAATGAAATAGCAATGTAGTTTTTTGATCATAGTTTTAGTTTGGTTATGAATTGATTAATAGATGTACACTTTTTTTATATCGATGGTAGATTGATTATTGTATCTTTTTATGATTAGAATTTTATTTTTAAAGTTTGAATCTTTATTCGTTTCAAATTGCAATTGTTGATGTGTGTAAGTATTGAATAATGTTTTGCCAGAAATATCAATAAATGTTATCCAACCTGTAAAAGGTTGTTTAAATACGATTTTTAACAAAGATGAATTCTGAAGTATGGTATATTCTTTCGATTCTTTTGAGACAAATTGTAGCAAAATTGTTTCGCTATACTTTTTTTCACTTGTTTTTGAAATAGCAATAACCCGATAGTAATTATAGCCATTCAAAGGCTTCTTGTCTGTATATGTGTTAAGTGTATTTTGATTGAATAATTTGTCAAGGCTAGTGAAATGTATTCCATCGTCTGAACGTTCAATAATGTAGTAATCAATTTTATCCGTATTCATGCATTCAAATAAAAGTTCAATAGATTCTTTGTTTTTGTTGGCAACAAAACGTTTGAAATTAAAAGCTAAGCTCAATGGATTTGTAGGAGCAAAACAAATACCTCTTAAGTTAGTGTTAGCTGTATTTTCGGAATAAATTATTTGAGAATTAGTAGGTTTAACGCTACTCAAAATGGTATCAATTACTTTTACAACATTGGTTGCATAAACAATATAAAGTGTTGCAATATTGCTAGAAAAATTGGCAGTAAATCCTCTCGGAGCAGTTCCATCTTGACCAATTATATTGTACATAAAGCTCCATTTGTTGTTTATAAATTTCCATTTTTGAACATGTCCATTTACATTGGAAGAAGCGTTTGCAACGATATAACAATAAATCCCATCAGGACTAAATTGCATTCCAATTACACTATTATTATTTGGTTGAAAAAGTTTTATAGTGTCATTATTGGTGATTGGATGAGTTGGAAGTTGATTGCCTAATTGAATGAGTTGACAAGTGTCGCTATTATTAGCTTGGTGCAATGCAAATAATTTGTTTTGATGAATGTTTACATACCTTGTATTTGAGATGTTAAATATTTGATTTGCTTCTGTAGGAATCAATTTGTTATAAAACCAAACACCACCTAAAGCACCTGATGTAGATACACCACCACTTACATAAAATTTGTTCCCATCTGTAGTTATTGCACTTCTAATGTTTGAAGTATTAAATGGATCTGTTGTTCCTTTATTATCAGAACTATTTGGTAATGTGTAACCTTTATAAGAAGCTTTGCCATCAATTATTCCGATGATTCTAGAAGTTGTATGATCAAATACACTTGTTGAGGTATTTGCAGGTAATTGATAGCCTGCAAATGTTACAAACGATTGATTTGGCGAAAGTGTTAGCTGCCCTTCTGTAGCAAGATTGGTGAGTATTATGGCCTCGTTTGAAGCATCTGATGGACATTCAATAGTTTGTATAGGATTAATTTGATTTTCGGCTAAAGCATCAATTTCAAGTAAAGTTATTTTTTGATTCGTAATTCCAGTTTGATAACGACCAACTAACAAACTATTATTCCTAAATGGTTGATTGGAGAGAGGTGTAAAATTTTCTGTTGGGGTACATGTTTCAAAATTCGCAGGCAAAATTGCATGTTGTTCGATATATTTTTTGATAACTACGGCAATGCTATCTGCAAATTTTCTCATGTTACTATAAGAATCTCTGATACCAGTATAGTTTGTTTCAATTTGAAAGCCATCAATAGTACCACTATCTGCACTACTCCATCTATTGGTATTATATCCTCCTTCAAAATAATCTTCATCAATATTAGGCCATGGATCTTGTTGGCTAGGTACACTTGCATAACCAGCAGATTGAAGTAAAGTTCCAAATGCATTTGCTCCTCTTATTAATTGAGCATGTGTTTGGTTTGTTAAATTATTATTAGCAAGATTTCGTATCGAACTATTTCTTACCACACTATTAGTATTCAAAGTAGCATCACTTAAACGAAGTGTTGTTGCAGATAAAGTATAGCCTATTTCATTGCGTTGTATAGAATGTCCATGTCCATGAATATCAATGTAAATGCCTCTGCCATATTTTGCAATTACTGCTTGTTTAGCTGCGTAGATAAATTGATGATAATCGTTCCAACTTTGTAAAGCAATATTGTTGCCACAAGCAGCTTCAGCCGCCGCTCTATTACAGTCTAACTTATCTCTATCAAGTAAGCAAATAATTGTATGCGGTTTACAACCAAAAAGGTTGGCTAATGATAGTTCAATAAGTCTTGTTAGTTCTTGTGTATTTGAATCGAAAGCAGTTGTGAAATTAGGGTCGTTGTTGCAAGCCGTGCTTGTTCTATTAGGGATTGTATTCGGCATCAATCTTCCTCCATGAGGAGCTGAAATGATGATTGGTAAAGTGCCAGGATTATACTCTATATAATTATTTGCCCCAAAATATCTTGTCCCAGATTGATAATTTTGAGCATTTAAAAGCAAACATGTAAACCAACTAACCGTAAAAAGAATACATTTCATGAGATAGTATTTTACATGATTATTTTCCAAAAGTTGCAATATTTAAGTCTGTATGGTCTTTCATATATTGTAAAATATTTTTACAAAATGCTCTTGCAAATAGTGGTCTGTTGTAAGGTTCTCTAACACCTTTATAATTACTTTCAATTTGCCAACCAAATACTTTCGGATACTTTGAACTTGTATATCTTTTGGTATTATATCCTCCATTAAAATACTTTTCATCTTCATTCGGAAAAGGATCTTGCTGACTTGGAACACTGGCAAATTTGTCGTTATACATTGAAGTGCCAAATGCTTTTGCACCTTTTATTAGTTCTCTAAAACTTGTTTGTGGATAAAGTCTAAATAAGTTCTGCAAAGATGATTTTTGTATTAGTCTTTGCTCATTAGCATTTTCATCAAGATTCAATAACTCAGATCCTGTTAGTAAGTAACCTAATTCTAATCGTTGAATGGAATGTCCGTGTGCATGTAAATCTATATAGGCCGTTTTGCCAAATTTTGCAACTGCAAGTTCAATTGCATCATCTGTAAAATCATGAAAAACATTCCAAGGTTTAGCCACTTGAATATTGCCACAAGTACCTTCTACTATGTCTCTGTTTTGGTCAACTTTTATTCTTGCTATATAAGCGATAATAATATGTGGTCTAAATCCATAATCAACCATAAAAACACTGTCAATCGCATTTACAAGTTCTATCGTATAACTGTCAACAACTGTCACTGCATCTTTGCACTCTCTATTTGGGATAGAATCTGGCCTTATATAACCACCATGTGGCACAGTAATTACGAGTGGCATGTTGCCAACTCTATATTCGGTCCATTTTTCAATATCTTGATATTTTTCGTAGGGTTGATAATTTTTTTGTGACAAACAAATACTATAAAGGAAACATATGGAAATAAACAACAATAAAATTTTTAAACGACTCATGATACTCTTGATTATAATTATTATAAAAAGTTGTTTTAATGACTAATGGTGGTTAAAAAACAAATTTTGTAATGTTATTTAGCAAAAAAATAACCCGACTGTTTTACAATCGGGTTATTAAAGATGTAAGTGTTAATTTTTATTATAGTACCAAGTTTCTTTCTGTATACATTTTATTATCTACAGTAATTATTTTTATAGTTGCTAAACCTTTAAATGATTTTGGTAATTGTATTTCTATATTACCTGTTTGCTGCACTAGTTTTTTAGTAGCAATTGTTTTACCTGTGTTGTCTAGAATTGTTATCCATCCTGTAATTTCATCACTTGCCACTAATCTTATACTTCCATAGCTTGGATTTGAAAGTTGAATTTTTAATTTCGGATAATTAGATTTTAGCGTTACTGTTTTACTATATTCAGCATTGCCATTTATGTTGTTTACTTTTATTCTATAATACAAACTATTACCATTATTTAAAGCATTGTCGTATGCTATATAGCTACTATTTGAGCCTTTTGGAAGAATGCTCGCAATGCTATTGAATGTAATGGCATTCGTAGAACGTTGAAGTTCAAAGCTGTTAACGTTTGTTTCTTGAAAAGTATTCCAAGTAATGATATTTTGGTTGTTTTCTGATTTAGCAACAATGTTTCCAAAAGTTACTGGTAATGCAATACCTGTATTGGTGGTGCCGGGTGTAAATGAGATTCCTCGCAAATCTATATTTGCGTCTGTTTCTGTATAAATAACGGTATTTGTTCCTCCCCATGATGTAGCAGATAAGTTATCGGTAGACTTTACTACATTTTTAGCATATACGCTATATATTTCAACATTATCACCATTAAATTTTGCAGTCAAAGAACGTCCTGCACTAGCAATTGCAATGGTATATTGAAGAGCCCAAGTTCCGTTAGTATTTTTCCATTTTTCAATTGCTGTAGATGAATTTTTACCAACATACGCATAATTGCCATCTGGACTGACAAATAAACCTGTAGGTGTTCCTGTTAAAGCAGGTGTAAGGTTAGTAGTAGTTTGAGCTGTTTCTGGTATAAATGTTCCATCACCAATACGTTGTATACCTGCCGTAACAGGTTGAACTGTTCCTGTAATGCCAGCATTTACACTATATAAAGTATTACCTTGACCAATTACAAATCTAGTATTGTTGGTAGGTGTGATTTGTACAGAGGTAGCAATAGGGTCTGAACTATTAAAATACCATACACCGCCATTTGTATTTGCAACTGTTGTAGAAGTTGTTCCACCAGAAACATAAAATTTTGTTCCATCGGTTGTGTAAGCAGAACGAATATTGGTAGCATCAAAAGGGTCAGTAGTTCCTGATCCTGCACTACTATTGGCCATTTTATAAGTTGTGTAAGTTGTAGATTGATTTAAAACGCCAACAATTCTTGTAGTTGCTACGTCGGAAGCAGCAACTGTATTTGTACCATTATCATCTACATTAAATCCCACTAGCGAAACAAATTTTCCATCACCAGAAAGTGTTAATGCACCAATTGTAACTACATTGTCTAAAGTAAGAGCATTAGTGCCTGTGAACGGTAAATCGAAATTTTGAACTATAGTTCCTGTAGGTGTAACTTCTAAAATATTTGTTTTTCTAGCTCCACTAGTTGCATATGTTGTATTAAATCGTCCAATTACTAAATTACCACTTGCAAAAGGAGTTGTACTTAATTGTGCTTTTAGGTGAATCATTAAAACGCAAGACACCAAAAACAGTAGATTTTTCTTCATAGTTTTAGTTTTAAGTAAATAGATAATTAATATAGACTAGAGTTTAATAGCTAGGATTTTGTTTTAAATTAGGATTAGCTCTCATTTCTGATATAGGAATTGGTAATATGTTTCTAAAGCTAGTAGCACTTACACTAACTGTTGTACCATCTGATCTAAATTTTGTAAATCCTAATCTATTACGAGTAAGATCGAATAAGCGATGGCCTTCAAATGCTAATTCTCTTCTTCTTTCAGAAAGCATTCTAGTAATTACAGATGCTGGTGTAGTGTTGGTAGAAACTACAGTTAGTGAAGATGAGTTTCTTGCTGTTACAATTACCTGTAAATCTGCTTGTGATCCTGAAAAATTACCACCAGTTTGCTTTGCTCTAGCTTCACATCTTATTAAATACATTTCTGACAATCTAAATAATTTTATATGTTCTTGATAATTGGTGATATTGTTGTATTTATTTATTAATGGAACATTAGTTTCGGCACCTGCAGCATTTCTATTTCCTAAGGTCATAAATCCTCTTCTAACGTCTGTGCTGTTGTAATTTGTATATAGATTTTGAGTTCCTAACATTTCTCCATATCCATTTTGGTTAAAGATATACGCTATGCCTTCTGTTCCTGTATTGTCAAAACTGTTATTTGCTAATTCAAAAATGCTTTCTATGTTTTGAGGTGTTCTGTAATCATTCACAATTGATAGTCCATTTAATAGGGCATATCTGTTACTATTGATAACTACAGTTGCAGCAGCCTCTGCAGCAGCCCAATTTTCTTTGTACAATTCTGCTCTGGCTAATATAGCGAAAGTCGAAAGTCGATTAATTCTTACTTTAAACAAATCTGTGTTAATGCTATTATTAAAGTATACCTCATTGTTACTAGGCAAAAATGTTAGTGCGGTATTTAAATCTGTTATAACTCTGTTATAAGTTTGGGCAATAGTACTTCTTTCAGGATAACTCACATTATTTACATCATTCGGATATTGATTTAAAACAATTGGAACGCCCATATGTGAAGAATCGGTTGTAGTATTCCATGGCTGGCAGAAAAATCTTGCAAGATCTAAATAGGCAAATGCTCTTAAAGCATACGCTTCTCCAATTAATTGTCGCATTTCAATGCTGTCTTTTTGTAAAACTTGTATTAGTGGAGCTTTATTAATAATTGCATTTGCATTAATGATTAGTTTATAAGCATTTTCCCAAAATGCTTCTGCATAAGCATCGCTAGAGTTTACAACTCTTCTTTCGTAGTTGGAGTATCTTGTTCCTGCTTGTCTACTTTGAACAATATTATCTGTCATTAAATCAGGAATCAGTAAAAGCGTTCTTCCGTAATAATTAGCGTTTTGCATAAATGAATATAAACCCATTACTGCCGATCTTGTAGAACCAATATTAACAATCGCTTTGTCTTGATCTATATTTTGCTGTGGCTGAATTTCTAAGAAGCTTTTTTTACAAGAAAAAAAGTTTGTAACTGCCAATAAGAATAATATGAAGAAAGATATTTTTTTCATGAATTTCTAGATTAAAAGTTAATGTCTACACCTGCTAAAATTGTTTTAAAAATGGGAGGTCTTTGCGAAATAGTGCCATCTACAGGTGTTTCAGGATCATAAATTAGTTGTTTGTCTTTTACCCAAGTAATTAGATTATTGGCACGAACATAAAAACGCATACTATTTAATCTGGTTTTTGTTATAAACCTACCTTTTACATTGTATGATAGCTGAATATCTCTTAATCTTACATAGCTTCCATCATATAAAAAACGACTAGAAACTTGTGTGTTTAATCCCGTTTGAGTTCCTAGGTATACAGGTGCAGGTACGTTTGTAATATCTCCTTGTTTTCTCCACCTATTATTAAAGTCATAAACTGGTATAACAGAAGTATTACCAAAGCCCATTGAGCCATCCGTGTGTATAAATTCGCCATTATCGTCAAATATTTTGTTGCCCCAATTGTAAAAAATATGAAACATCAAGGTGAATTTTTTATAAGCAAATTGATGCATCATACCTCCATAAAATTTTGGTAATGCACTTCCTTGCAACAAAAATCTTCCAGCACTCCAACTGTTTGTAGTCAGTGATTTTGCAGAATCAGTAAACCATAATGCCTGTCCATTATTAGGGTCTACACCTGCAAATGTTTTCATTCTCCATTGATAAAAATCTTGCCCTTCTGCTCTATAATAACTATTTGTTGTGTAAGCAAAGTTTAGTTTTAATATCTTGTTTTGATTGGTTGAAAAAGTGAATTCTGAAGTCCATTTTAATCCATCTGATTTTTTGGGTAAAATGTTTACTGTTGCAAGGCTTACTTCAAAACCTTTGTTGCTCATGGCACCAAAATTATCAGTGTAGCCACTAATGCCATTGGTGGCAGGCACTGGTACTGTTAATAAAAGGTCGGTAGTTTTTCTGCTGTAATATTCTAATGTACCTGCAATTCTTCCTTTTAAAATAACAAAGTCGAGGCCAATATTTAATGGATAATTTTTCTCCCATGTTAATGAGTCGTTTCGTATTTGGTTGTAATAACTACCATTTTGTAAATTATAAGCTCCGTTAGTATTGTATAATCCCAAAGCTCCAAAATCGTTTAAGCCTATTGAGTTACCTGTAGCACCATAACTTGCTCTTAGTTTTAATTCATTTATAAAATCTGCTTTTAAAAAGTTTTCTTTACTAATCACCCATGCTCCACCAATAGACCAAAATAGCCCGTAACGATTGTCTTTTCCAAACCTTGAAGAACCATCGTATCTAACAGAGGCTGTTAAATGATATTTTCCATTGTAATCATAACTTGTATTTAAAAAGGAAGAAACTATTGAGCTTGCTGTATTAGTTGCTATACTTAAAGTTGGTAATGTGCCATTAGCAGAAGTTGTTAATCCAGGCATAATGTTTCGAACTTCTGTTTCTAAATCTGAATCAGTTCTTTTGGTTGCTTCGTAACCAGCAAAGGCTTCGATTGAATGATTTTTAAACTGTTTCTTTGTTCTCACAATATTTGTATACACCCAGTTTACAATATCCTGAGCATAATTTCCTGAAATACCACCTGCTGCAATGTTTGCATTGCCATAATTAGGATCTCTATACAAAGTGTTAAATGCATGACTATAGTCGATGCCCAATTTTGTTTCGTACGAAAGCCATTTTGTAAAGTTGTAAGTAGCTCCTATATTACTTCTAATTATGTACGTATTGGTGCGTCGAATATTTGTTTGGGCAATTGCTACAGGATTGTAGCCGCTATTGTAATCTGTTCTAAATGTGCCATCATTATTGTAAACAGTTAACCACGGTTGTAAGCGATACATAGCTCTCACAGGGTTGTCGAAAAATGTTCCTCCTCTAAAACTATTGCTTCTTTGATAAGTAGCACCAAAATTAACGTGAAATTGAAACTTATCACTTTCTTTATGATTTAAGTTAAACATAGAGGTAACCCTATCGTAATCAACACCATCCTGTACAGCATCTTGTTTGTACAAACTTCCAGAGGTAAAAAAAGTTGTTTTACTAGTTCCTCCACTTGCACTCAAATTAACTCTTGTATAATTTCCTGGAGATAAAATTTCATTAAACCAATCAGTGTTTTTTGTGGTATCTACTCCATTAGCAGCAATTTCTGCATCAAACAGTAGTGGATCTTTTCCTGCATTTGCCCAACCTTCTCTCAAATATTGAATCGTTTGTTGGGTTGTCATCATTTTATCTTTATCCCTAAGTGTGTATAGGTTAATCCCTTGTTGTATATTAAAGTTGAAACGTGTTTTTCCTGTACGTCCTTTTTTTGTAGTAATTAAAATAACTCCATTAGCACCTCTTGAGCCATATAAAGCAGTTGCAGAAGCATCTTTTAAAATAACTGTAGATTGAATGTCTGATGGGTTTAACGATGCAATTGTATTTGAACCATATCCATTTGAAATATCTCCTGATACAACTGGAACGCCATCAATTACATACAATGGTGCACTAGAAGCATTGATAGAACCTATACCTCTTACACGTATTGAAGGTGGTGTTCCTGGTTGGCCACTTCCATTACTAGCTTGAACGCCAGCTATAGTTCCTTGAAAACTTTCTTGGATTGAAGAACGTGGTACATCTTCAAACATTTGATTACGTAATGTTACAGCAGAACCAGTATAAGACGATCTTTTTTGACTACCATAAGCAGCTACAACTACATCTGTTAAGTTGTTTTCTGCCTCTTGTAAGGCTATACTTTTATTTGTAATTATTTGATTTGCTTTTAATGTAAGTGTAACAAAACCTACTCTTGAAAATTCAATAGTAGCATCTTCATCTGCTAAAATAGAAAACGAGCCGTCTGCATTTGTGAATGTACCCGTTTTTTTCCCTTTAACAACCACTGTTACGCCTTCTAATGCAATACCATCTTTTGCATTTACAATTTTTCCCGAAATTTTTTTATCGCTATAAACGATGCTAGCATTGATTTTATTTCTAGATGCATCAATTACATAGTTGTCGTTGCCATTAATTAAATCATTGTTATAGCTTGTTTCTTTTTTATCTATAGAAATTATAAATGTATTGCTTGATAGTTTTCTAAATTTTAAACCAGTATTCTTTAAAATTTGTGTTAAGATGTTCTCAATACTTGTTTCTTTATTAACAGGTATGTTTACCTGTTTTTCAGATATCAAAGAATCGCTGTACATGAAATAAATTCCTTTTTCTTTATTCAACTCGTTTAAAATTGAAAAGAGCGACTTTTTTTGACGTTGGTTTGATACCTCATTTTTTTGATAGGCATACATAAATGTGTTAGAAGCTGTATTTTGTGCCAACAATTGTTGTTGCCACAAAAAAACAGTACAAGCACCCATAAGAAATTTAGTTCGATAGCAATTCATAAGCATTATTTTCAGCTAGGTTTGTGATTTTTATTTAGTTGTAGAAACAGTAATGGTTTGATTGTCAATTGTAAAATTGTAGTTTGTTGCCGCACTTAAAGCTTGAAGTAAAATGTCGATATTGTTGTTTGGTAAAATGCCCGACACCATTTTGTTACTATTTACATTTTGTTGAAATACAACTGTAATATTGTATGTTTCTTTAATTATATTAGCTATCTCTTCCAAAGAAGTATTTTCAAAAATTAGTTTTTGTTGTAACCATGCTGTAACAACCTCTGTTTTATTTGTACTAATTTTTACGGGCTTTCCTCTTGCCTCATCTTCTCCAAAATAGTAATATTGATTGGGCAAAATATTAGATGAACTACCGTTTTTATTGTTAACAGTAATGCTTCCTTCGGTAAGCAATACAGTAGATAATTTATTTCTGTTGCTAGCATTAAATTGTGTTCCAGTAACTACAATATCAAACTGATTTGTATGCACCACGAACTGTTGTTTACTTTCTTTTTTTGCAACTCTAAAAAATGCTTCTCCATTTATCCAAACTTCTCTTTTGTTTGATTGCTTATTTTGTACGTATTTAATTTCGCTATTACTGTTTAATACTACATTGCTTCCGTCGGGTAAATTATATGATTTTATTTCTCCAAAGTTTGTACGAATATTTATAGACTTGCCATCATTTAAAAATAGATAGCCAATGCCAATGACGAAAAAGGTAATGATTGCCGCTGCTACATACGCATACAGTTTTCGAACTTTACCTTTTTGATTTATTTGAATAAATTCAAAAAGACGTTTTTTTTCAGCTTCAATTTCTAATAAAGAAGGTCTTTTTTCTGGTAACGATAGCAGGTTTACTAATTCTTTTGCCTTTTGTAATTCTGCTACGTCAATATCTATTACACTCATTTTGTTTTCCCATTCAATGGCTTGAACTGTTTCTTTCTGTAAAACCCAATCTATAAATCCTTCTTCAACTAATATTTCTTCTGCTTTCATTTTATTGGTTTGATATAATGAGTGATAAAATCAGTAATAATGTAATAGCTTTTGTTGAAAATTTCTCTATTTTTAAACCAAATATGGCTGAATTCGAAAAAAACAAACACTTTATCATCGATTCTCAAGGCGTTCAGCAATACTTGGGAGATATTTTTGCAAAATATTATCCCGACTTATTTAATTACGGCTGTAAAATTGTTACCGATCAAGAAGTGGTGAAAGACCATATACAGGAATTGTTTTTAGAAATTTGGAATCAGAAAAAAATGCCTGTTGTAAAGTCTTTAAAATCTTATTTACTAGTTGCTTTAAAATATAAATTATTCAAATACCTAAAAAAGCGGCAATTAAATCAATCAGATGAATTTATAGATACCTTTGAAATTAGTCATGATATTTTCTTGGTACAAGAAGAAGAACATGCAGCACAAGCCAAAAAAATAGCACAATTATTAATGCAATTACCTAAAAGACAAAGGGAGATTTTGTACTTAAAATTCTTTTTAAACCTTAGTTATGAAGAAATATGTGATTTGATGAATATTAATTATCAAGTTGCACGGAATCAAGTATCTCAAGCAATTAAGTTTATGAAATCTAATTTTGTAACGCTTGTAGACTTAATAGCTTTCTTTACTGTACAAATTGCACAAGATTAACTGTATAAAAACTTTTCAATGACAATTTTTTCAAAAATTATTGCAGGAGAAATTCCTTGTTATAAAGTAGCAGAAAACGAAATGTTTATTGCTTTTTTAGATATTTTTCCTGTTCAATTAGGGCATGTTTTGGTAATTCCTAAAATCGAGATTGATAAAATTTTTGATTTACCAAACGAATATTTACACGAAATTTTAGTGTTTGCCAAACCTATAGCCAAAGCTATTGAACAAGCTTTTCCTTGTAATAGAGTAAATATACTTACAGTAGGTTTAGAAGTGCCACATGCTCATGTGCATTTAATTCCCATTCAAGAAACGAATGACATGAATTTATTGAATAAAAAATTGCAATTGACAAAAGAAGAATTTATTCAAATTCAACAAAAAATAATGGAACATTTGTCTTAATTAGACTTCTTATTTCTTAATTCTATTTTCATTTTTGGCAATAAAATCATCCCAGTTTTTAAAACCTTTTGTTACCTGAGCTAAGGGAGAAGATTGCTGGTAATAATGGCACAATGCAACACCTAAAGCATCTGTTGCATCAAAGTACTGTGGTTTTTCTTCAATATTCAACACTCGTTGCAGCATTTTCCAAACCTGATCTTTATCTGCATTACCATTACCTGTAATAGATTGTTTTACTTTTTTAGGACTATATTCTGTAACGGGTATACCTGCTTGCATGGCTGCTGCAATGGCAACACCTTGAGCCCTGCCAAGTTTAAGCATACTTTGCACATTTTTTCCGAAAAAAGGTGCTTCAATTGCAAAACTCGATGGCTTATATAAACGAACCAATTCTGCTACTTTGGTATGAATTTTTTCTAATCGTTCATAGATATCTTTATGACTAGTAAGCTTTAAAACATCCATCAACAATACTCTAGGCTCTTTTCCATCTCCTTTTAACAGAGCGTAACCCATTACTTGTGTGCCAGGGTCGATGCCTAAAATAATATTACTTGGTTGCATGGTTTAATGAATGTTCAACAGATGAATTGGTAACGGTTTGCCAAAACAATTATTGTAGTAATAATAGAAACAGTTGTGTATTAATCTTCAAAATGTATGGAAAATGTAAACATGCTAGATTGCAACTTATCGAATGTGTTTGAGTATTTTAAAGCTGCATCTCTTGCATGAATATTGGTAATGCCGTAGCTGAATTTTATTTCAGGAGAAATGGTAACAAATGGCAAAAAGATATTAAAACCAATACCTGTTTCTAATGATGTATTGTATTTTTCTAGTTTTATTAAATCTTCTGCATTTCTTGCAGCAGCATTGCTACTTAAATCCATGTCAAATCGTACGCCTCCTAAAACATACATTCTAAAATTATCAATTCTGTCAGAGTTGAACTTGATGTGAATTGGCAAACTAGCCAATGTTGATGGTAAAATTTTTTTCTGTACTTCAGATTCTGTAGGTAATCTACTTCCTAATGTATAAGTAAAACTTCTAGAACCACCTAAAACCAATTGTGGATTTACACGTATTTGAAAGTGGTCGCTTAAACGAGCTGTTCCTAATAAGCCTAAAACAATTCCATTGCTTGCACTTGCATCGGCAGATAAAATGCTATCTGATGCAATAAATGTATTTCTCTTTGTTGCCCTTAATGTAGAGGAATTATAACCAAGTGTTATACCAAAATAATAGGTTAAATCGTCATGATTTGGTCTGTAAATTTCTCTTTGGCTCCAACATTCTGTAATTGTAAAACCAATAAAAATGAATAAAAAAATTATTTGCTTCCGCAGTAAATAGTGCATATTCCTAAGCTAAGTGTTTGTAAATACGTTTGTGTAAATCCTGCTTCATTCATAATTTTTAAAAAGGTTTGTCCTTCAGGGAAGGCTTGAACACTATCGTTCAGGTATTGATATGCATCTTTATTCTTAGCAAACATTTTGCCAAAACTTGGAGCAATTACATTCATGTATAAATTGTACAAACTTTTAAAGCCTACAGATTTTGGCTTTGAAAACTCTAAAACCACCAATTTTCCACCTGGTTTAAGCACTCTTCTCATTTCAGTTAATCCTGCTACCAAGTTTTGAAAGTTACGTACACCAAATGCTACAGTTATAGCATCAAACTCATTATCATTAAACTGAATCCTTTCACTATCACCTTGGTACAAAGTAATGATATCGCTCAAACCTTTATCTGCAATTTTTTTTATACCTAAATCAAGCATTCCGTCGCTAATATCAATACCTACTATTTTTTCTGGTTTTAAAATATCATATGTCATTAAAGCTACATCAGCAGTTCCTGTAGCTACATCAAGCACTTTTTTAGGAGCATTTTTTTTGAGTTGTTTGATCGCTTTTTTTCGCCAAGTAATATCAATTCCTGCACTTAAAAAACGATTCAAAAAATCGTATCTATACGCTATGCTATCAAACATTTCTGCAACCTGCTGTTTTTTGCTAAGGTTACTATCTTTTTGAGGCACCACATTGTCATGAGCAAATTTTTCCATCGTTGCGAAGATATTATAATTAGGCAAATAGCCTATTATGTTACAAGCGAATGTGTGTATTGTTGGTTAATGTTTCGCAAAATTTAAGGCTTTAGTACATTTATAGTATTTGTAACGTTAATTTGTACCTATCATTGTATAAAAAGCAACTGCACTTAATTGTAAACATACTTTATGCAAACAACGGCCAATATTCAAGCATTAACGGCAGCCATAGAACTGCAATCCATTGCTACAGATTCACTACAAAAAGAAATGCAAAAAATTGTTGTTGGACAACAATATATGGTTCAACGATTGTTGATTGGATTATTAAGTAGTGGACATGTATTGTTAGAAGGTGTGCCAGGATTGGCAAAAACACTCACTATAAAAACATTGGCTCAAGCCATTCAAGCACCATTTAGTAGAATTCAATTTACTCCAGATTTGTTGCCTGCCGATGTTTTGGGTACAATGATTTATAACCAACAACGCAATGAGTTTGTGGTAAGAAAAGGACCTATTTTTAGTCATTTTATATTGGCAGATGAAATAAATAGAGCTCCTGCAAAAGTGCAAAGTGCTTTATTAGAGGCAATGCAAGAAAAACAAGTTACCATTGGTGAACAATCATACAAGCTTGCAGAGCCATTTTTGGTTTTAGCTACGCAAAATCCGTTGGAACAAGAAGGAACCTATCCTTTACCGGAAGCACAAGTAGACCGATTTATGCTGAAAGTCGTAGTTGATTATCCAAGTAAAGAAGAAGAACAACTGATTATTCGCCAACAAATTAATCCTCAAGAAAAAGCAGTTATTCAACCCATTTTAACGATAGAACAAGTATTGCAAATCAGAAATTTAGTTCAACAAATTTATGTAGATGAAAAAATTGAACAATACATTGTGGACATCGTATTTGCAACCAGATTTCCTGAAAATTATGGACTAGCATCTTTAAAAAGTTTAATTAGTTATGGTGGTTCACCAAGGGCTAGTATTAATTTGGCATTGGCAGCAAAAGCCTATGCATTTTTACAAAAAAGAGCATTTGTAATTCCAGACGATGTTAAAGCCATTGCATTTGATGTGTTAAGGCATCGAATAGGATTGACCTATGAAGCAGAAGCAGAAAATGTAAACAGTGTATTCATTATCCAAGAGATTTTAAAAACTATTCAAGTTCCTTAGATTTTACCCCAAATTCCATGCTTCAATTTCTTAAAAATATTTTTCATGAATACCTTCCTGCTGAAGAAAAACCAGCTGTAAAAACGATTGGATCAAGGGTAAAAGATTTAGAAATTAAAAGCAAGAAGCTCACCAATCATTTATTTACAGGCGAATATCATTCGGCATTTAAAGGAAGAGGAATGGCATTTAAAGAAGTAAAAGAGTACAGTGCAGGTGATGATATTCGTTTTATAGATTGGAACGTAAGTGCTAGAATGGGAAGCACCTACAGCAAGGTTTTTGAAGAAGAAAGAGAGCTAAGTGTATATATTTTAATAGATGCTAGTGCTAGTGGCAATATTGGATCGGCACAACATAGCAAAAGAGAGTTAATGAATGAAATTGCCGCTGTTTTGGCTTTTAGTGCAGTGAGTAATAACGATAAAGTAGGATTCATTTTTTATACCAATGTGGTAGAAAAATATATTCCCTCAGCAAAAGGTAGAGAACATGTGTTGTATATGGTGAGAGAATTAATTACTTTTTCACCAAAAGAAAAGCAAACGAATTTGGTAAAAGCATTGCAATACCTGAATAGAATTACGAGACAAAAAAGTATTGTATTTATTTTAAGTGATTTTGCCGATGATGGTTATCAAGATGCATTAAGAATTGCAGCAAAAAAGCATGATGTAATTGGAATTCAAGTTTTCGATTCTGTAGATGCTTCATTACCAAATGTTGGGTTATTACACTTAGAAGATGCCGAAACAGGAAAACAAACGATAATTGATACCTCAAGTTTACCTTCAAAAGCTGCTTACAATAAGCAGTATCAAATTATTGTAAACGATACTGCTCAAATTTTTAAAAGAGCGGCTGCAAGTATTATTCAATTACAAACCAATGCCGATTTTGTAAAGGCATTGCAACAATTTTTTATTAAACGTATATGAAAAAGCAATACTTGTTTCTTATTGAGGTGAGTATTTGCTGTATAATAGCATTTACCAACAATTTTGCAGTTGCTCAAAAAGCACAAGCAACCGTAGATAAAAGCAAAATTCGATTGGGTGAAATCATTCAACTAAAACTATCTGTTTCTGCAAATAAACCCTCTTTGTTATTAAAGAATTGGTTTGCTATTGAAGATACTTTTGCTCATTTTGAAGTAGTAGAAAAATTACCAATAGATACAATTGACATCGCCAATACTTTTCAATACACTCAAGTTATTCGGTTGATTGGTTTTGATACAGGTACACATATTATTCCTCCTTTTGAGGTAATTACAAACGATGGAACAAAGCTTTTTACTAATACTGTTTCTATTACTGTTTTACCAGTAGATGTTAGTCAGCTTAAAGAGTATCATCCTGTAAAAGAAATTATTGAAGTAAATCCGCCGTTTGATTGGTTGTCACTCATATTGGTAGTTGTAGGAACCGTATTATTACTGCTATTTATATTCTTGATTTGTCGAAAATGGATGCTCCAAAAAAGTAGAAAAATAAAGGCAAAACCAACCATAACTTTAGAAAGTACTTTGTTACAGATTGATGCATTACAAGCATTTATACAGCAGCCACAAATATTGTATGTGCAGTTAATTACAATTTGTAAAACCTTTACCCAGCATCAATTACAATTAAATACACAATCAAAAACAACCGCTGAATACATGTTGCAATTAAAGGGTAGAATTGGCAACGAACCGATGCAAACAGCCTATTTTCAATTATTGCGTTTAGCCGATGCTGTAAAATTTGCACAATTTATACCTGAAGCAACAATTACTTTAGAAGCTTTAGAAACAGCAAAACAATTTGTAAAAACCATTCATTCATTTCAAAACTCAACCAAATAGCATGTTGTATCAATGGTGGCAACATATTTCATTTGCATATCCTTGGTTATTACCATTATTGTTGGTAGTGCCTTATTTGGTGTATTGGTATGTGCAAAGTCATCAAAAAAATACAGCTAGTTTTCAGGTAACAACCACTCATTTTTTACACAAACAATCATCTGTAAAAACAAGGCTTATTCACTTACCATTTATGCTACGTTGTGTTACATGTACCATGTTGATAATTGCTTTAGCAAGACCTCAACATCAATACAAAGAGCAACAAACAGAAGGGGAGGGAATAGACATTGTATTGTGTTTTGATGTAAGTGGTAGCATGACCGAACAAGATTTTGCACCGAATAGATTAGAAGCTGCTAAAGAAGTAGCTACCACATTTGTGGGTAATCGTCCAGGTGATAGAATTGGAGTTGTTATTTTCACTAGTCAAAGTTTTACACTTTGTCCCATTACTACCGATCATCAAACTGTATTAACCCAAATTGCCAATATTTCAAACGGTTATTTACCCGAAGATGGAACAGCCATTGGTAGTGGTTTAGCAACAAGTGTAGATCGTTTAAAAAACAGTACAGCAAAAAGTAAAGTGGTGATTTTACTAACCGATGGTGTAGATTTTGGAGGTGTAATTCCACCTGATATTGCAAAAAAGTTGGCAAAAACGTTTGGTATAAAAGTGTATTGTGTAGGTATTGGAAGCAATAAAGAAATGGAAGTTCCTGTACAGTCTGCTTATGGCACAACCACCCAACGTAGAAAAATGAGTTTCAACGAAAATCTACTTAAAAATATCAGTGAAGAAACAGGTGGACAATACTTTCAAGCAGCCGATAAACAAGCATTAGAACAGATTTATGCCAGCATTAATTTACTCGAAAAAAATAAAGTTTCTATTACCACCTACCAACGCTTTACCGATGAATATCTGCCTTTTTTAATCATAGGTTTGTGTTGTTTATTAGTCGAATTTCTACTTCGTTTAACTTGGTTGCGTAAGTTTCCGTAAGATTGTTTATGTAACCAGCATTTGTACTACTATTAGGCATCCGTTGCGTCGCACTCTTGTACGATTGTTTATATATTCAGCATTGACATGCTAAAGGATTTTGTCATGCTGAGGAACAAAGCATCTGTTTTTGTCATGCTGAGGAACGAAGCATCTAACCATAAAATATCAACAGTTCCTTCCTTCGTCAGGAAGACAAAGTAGGAGTTTGCAATTTTGAAGGATTTTGTCATGCTGAGGAACGAAGCATATAACTATAAAATATCAACAGTTCCTTCCTTCGTTAGAAAAGCAACTTACTCACCCATCATTTCCTTCAATTTGTCTATTTTAAATTGTAATGTATCTATTTCTAGTTGTTGCAATTGTTGCATAGTCATGTTGCAAGTGCTCAATTTTCGATTTGCTTTACTACTCAATATCTCTAACCAAATCTTGTCTTTTTTTGACGAATTATCTTTGGGTAGTTTTGGTAAAAGTGTATTCGCTGCTATTAGGCTAAGGCAACATTGGCGATAGACTATTTGCATATTGGTTAGCTTTTTTTTGGCAAGTATCAGCTGATAGTTACAGTTTTCTAATTGTTCTGTGATTTTCTTTTGGTTTTCTATCTGTTGATTTTCGTTTTCTTCAACAGTAGGTGTGGGGTTTGTTTGTATAATTTGTAATAATGGTATACATTTAGTCAGACCTCTCACAGGCAAAATTCTATCGCCTGTTTCTGTAACTGATAATTGGCTTCTCGTAATTTCAAAATAACTAGCCAATTCCTCTTGTGTAATGCCAAAAGCATCTCTAATCATTTTCATGTGCTACTTTAATTTTTTATCAAAGTAGTCAATTAAATGAATGTGTGCAAAAATTTATGTGCATTTTAAATTGCACATAAATTTTTGCACAAAAAAAGGTGCATTATTTTCTGTGCAGAAAAAATTGCACAAAAATTAATGCACACATTGAATTGTGATGCAGAAGAACGTTGTCATGCTGAGGAACGAAGCATCTAACTATAAAACATCAACAGTTCCTGCCCATAGTAGTAGATAGTATTATAGGCTATGCCAATACATTTAGTAACTAGAATATTACCCAAGAAACCTACAAAAGCAATAGCAAAAATATTACTGCCGAAGTCGTTACTGAACTGAATGCCGTGTAAACGGCTGTTGTTACTGATTTCTCTAAACTAGTGCTAGACTTTTATAAAAAGAAGAAATCTGCTAAGAAAGATTTGTTTAGTTTTACTGTTATTAACAAGTCTGTGCAAAACAGTGGTAACAGCGGTGGTACGCCACCAACACCATCAACTACCCCTAAATAGTTGGCTAGTTGAAGGCTTTTAAAACGCTTGCTGTATTTTGAAAAGAAAAATTGTACTTCCAAAGTTCTAGCGAGCGTTTCAAAATAGAAACTGGTTCATTCAAAACTTTGACAAGCATTTCAAAATGAAAAACGATGCTTTCAAAACTTTAGCGAGTGTTTCAAAGCAAAGATTGGTGCTTTCAAATTGCTGGCTAGCGTTTCAAAGAAAAGATTAGTTTTTTAAAAATATTGGCGAGTATTTCAAAATGAAAAAAAGTGCTTTCGAAATGCTGGTGAATGTTTCAATAAATAACACCAAAAAATTGATTTAAAAGAAACGTAAACAAAGGCAAAAAACAATATTATGTTTGCAAAAAACTCAATTGACCTCAAAAAAAAGTACAAATTCAATGCTCATATAGGGCTCGATAGAAATTGGTGGAGATACTACAGTCATTATAAATCAACTATAGACCATTTGGTAGAAAGCATAGAAAATAAGTTACCTGTTAATACCGTTTCAATATCTCTTCTATTTCTTATAAGGCATTGTTTAGAACTCGGTTTTAAAGCTAATATTTTAAAACTTGAAAAAGTTAGCAATGCTTGCCCAAAACTTACATTCAAAGGTGGTAACTCACACTCTTTAGAAAAACTTTTTACTATTTTCAAGGATCATCTAAATCAAATTCTTGAAACAAACGATATTGATATATCAGTTAGAAAAAAAATTCAAGAATACTTATGTAATGCAGAAAAATTAAAAGATACTTTACATCAACTTGATAAGGGGTCATATAATTTTCGCTACCCATTAGATACAGAAGGAAGACCCAATTTTGAATGGGACAAACAAGTAAATATTGCAGATATTGTTGAAGACTTTTATCAACTACAACCCTTTATCGTTTTCACTGACCAAGTGTTATATGAACAAGGTGTATTTGGTTTTGAATAATAAATCAAACCATTTCCTAGTTAAGGGGTAATAGTTTAGGATATTTAGCAACCTTTAATGAATACTGCCTATTTAAAAATCCTTCAACCAAAACAAAATGCCAGACAACAATAAAGATGAAAATGCTTTAATACCTATTAATTCTAATGCCTTAGTTAAAGCAGGTAACTCAATTGAAATTACAAAAAAAATATTAGCTGAAATTGACAACAAGAAACTCCCCTTTTTACAAATACGGGGAAAATTAAAATGGAAGTTTAAAACAGAAGATTCTATTGAGTATTCAGTAATAATTATGGGCGGTGCGGTTTATTTTAGAAGTGGAGGCAACCATTTATATTCATTGGATTGTTTAACGGGAAAATTAAAATGGAAGTTTAAAACAGAAGATTCTATTGAGTATTCAGCAATAGTTATGGGAGGTGCGGTTTATTTTAGAAGTGGGGGCTATCATTTATATTCATTAGATTGTTTAACGGGACAATTAAAATGGAAATTTGAAACAAAAGCTGCTTTTAGTTCTTATCCCGTGGTAATGGTAAGCTCCCCCAAAAACAGTACGGTTTAAAAGTAGACAAAATGTTTAAT
>JBHYCS010000033.1:0-20320 GCA_051861445.1 Chitinophagaceae bacterium
ATAACTAATCTATCAAAGAACTTAAAACAAACCTAAAGGTCGCACTCTTGTACGGTAGAATGTAGATGTAGCTTTTTTGAAACAAAATTATTTACTAAATACACAAGATATATAATAAAAAAGGAGGCTCAAAAAATCTTAATTTTGAAAAATGGAGCTAACAATTGATGATATTGGCGTAATAAAAAAGTATTTTAAAGAAAAGCCTGTATTAAGAGCGTTTCTTTTTGGGTCTTTTGCTAAAAATACAGCATCAGAAAATAGCGACATAGACATTTTAGTTGAACTTGATTATTCCACACATATTGGTTTTCAGTTTGTAGAAATGAAGTTTGAATTAGAAAAAAAATTGAATAAAAAAATAGATTTAGTTTCTAGTAATGCTGTATCTAAACATATCCTTCCTTTTATAAACAGCGAAAAAAAACTTATTTATGAAAGGTAAAATAGGAGACCTACAGCGATTACTACATATTATTGATTCAATTACTGAGATAGAGCATTATACGTCAAAAGTTAGTCTTGATGAATTTTTATCAAATTCAATGATGAGATTTGCTTCCATAAAACACATTGAAATCATTGGTGAAGCTTCAAATTATATATCTGAAGAAACTAAAAATAGATTTACAGATATTCAATGGAAACAAATTATTGGAATGCGACATATTTTAGTGCATGAATACTTTGGAATAGACAATCATCTTATTTGGCAAATTATTATTAATGATATTCCCAAACTTAAAGAAGCCATTTTATTGATTATAAATGAGGGGCTAGATTGATTTTTTAAAGCTCTTTTTTACAAATAGGCTAATATTATCGAAGCTGTAATCAATACCATTCTAGAGTCAACCTATACATCATTTTTTGTTTAAACAAACAAAATTATCAAACTGCTTTACGCTTTTCAGCTTTTATATTTACGTTTGTATTATGCATAGTTTTAAAGAATTAGTACAAGATTTTGCCCAACATTTTAATGTTTCTCATTTTCCCCAACAACCTGCTACTTTATACGAGCCTGGAGATTATTTTTTAAGTATTGGCGGTAAACGCATTCGTCCTGTTATGTGTTTAATGGGTAACGAATTGTTTGGCGATATTCATCCTGATGCATATTCAGTGGCAACAGCTATTGAACTATTTCACAATTTTACTTTAGTGCATGATGATATTATGGATGCTGCACCATTACGTAGAGGAATGGAAACGGTACATACCAAATACAACACCAATATTGCATTGCTTTGTGGTGATGTAATGTTAATAAAAGCATACGACTATATCAACAAAATTCAGCCTACACATATTCAGCAAGTATTGGCTTTATTTAACAAAACAGCAAGAGAAGTTTGTGAAGGACAACAATTAGACATGGATTTTGAAAAAGAATCTTTTGTAGAATTGCCTGCTTACATTAACATGATACGTTTAAAAACATCGGTATTGTTAGCAGCAAGTTTACAACTTGGTGCTATATTAGGTGGTGCAAGCGAAGGTAATTGTAACCATATTTATCAATTTGGATTAAACCTTGGTATTGCTTTTCAAATTCAAGACGATTATTTAGATGCTTTTGGAGACCCTCAAAAATTTGGTAAAGATGTAGGTGGAGATATTCGTCAAAACAAAAAAACTTTCCTATTAATTCATGCTTTAGAAGTTGCAAATCCTCAACAGAAAGCAACTATTCTTCAATTAATGAAAGAAAATCCTGCTAATAAAGTAGAGCAAATGTTGCAACTGTTTAAAGAATGTAATGTAGACGCTTGGGCCAATGAGTTAAAAGAAAAGTACTTACAAACTGCATTACAACACCTAGAAGATATTGCTGTAACTTCTACAAGAAAAGAATCACTAAAAGAATTAGCAGCATTTTTAATTCAAAGAGAACATTAGCAAGAATGATTGAACACATTGCTATTCAATCATTCTTGTTGTGTCTGCACTTCCTGTAAATACAGCATTTATTTTTCTTGTGGCGTAAATATTACGGTTGTATTTATTGCCTAAAACAATAATGGTAGCTGTATCGTTAACCAATCTTGTAAACACAGTATTGTTTCCATGCCACCAACCATTATGATACACAATGGTTTCATCAGGATTTATTAATAAACGCCATCCTAAACCATAATTGTGTGTACCTCTTCTCTCATTACTATAACCTGTAAATGCCAATTCTAAAGTGGATTTGCTTACAAACGTTCCAGCATATAAAGCCTTATCCCACATCAATAAATCTCTTACAGTACTGTACACATTTTTATCACCAAAAACACAGTCAAATGTTTGTAATTTATACGGCACATTGTTGTACTGATACGATGGAACATAACGGTTCGTATCTCTCATGCTAAACACAAAACTATTTTGCATACCCAAAGGTGTAAATACGCTATCTTTTGCATAGTCGGCAAAAGGAACGCCACTAGCTCTTTCTGCAATTAAAGCCAATAAAACATAGTTAGTATTACAATATTTAAAGTTTCTATCAGGATAAGCTTCAATAGGTGGTTTTTTATCAATCATCCATTGTAATACATCTAAGTTTGTTGCTAAACCTTTATAACCAGCAATTTTACCTCTAGCAATTCTTCTAGTACCAATTACCCTACCTTTTTTATTCTTTCTTTTCACCACATCGTAAATGGTTTTACTTTCCATAAAATACACATAATTGGGCAAACCACTTCTATGCGTTAATAGGTTTTTAATGGTAATATTATTGTATGGAAATGTGGGTAAAAACCGTTGAACATTATCGTCTAAGTTTAATCTACCTTGTTCCATCAATCTCAAAATAATCATTGCTGTAAATGTTTTTGAGATAGATGCTAAGTGAATAGGTGTATTAGAATTGATTAGTTCTTTAGTTTGATAATTGGCAAATCCTCTATAATCTTCAAAAACAATTTCACCATTTTTTGCCGCTAAAAATCCACCACTAAAGCCTTTTTGTACCAAAATAGATTGATACAATGGAGCAATAGCATTGGCATAATATTCCTTTTCTTTATCTGTAATAGGATTGGGATTAAAACTGCTTTTAATTGATACTTCTTTTTCTTTATTGCCACCACTACATGCCATTAACAAATATGTAAGTATAGGAAATATCATTATTCGCTGCATTTTTAAAGATTAACTGTAATCGGGCAAATATAGGTTTCAGTAAAAAAGCGACCAACCTACGTGGAAAACTAACGTGTATTAGAAATAGTTGCCACAAAAAAGGGGATAACCTACACAGACAATTAAAATTTTCTAATAAAAAAGCATTTTCAACACAATCATTATATAGGCTTAAAATATTCGTGGCTTTTTTGTTTATTTTCTAATTTATTGTATCTGATTTAATTGCATTTAGCTGTTTTATAAATAACAACTAATTTCGCCGCCATGAGTAAGGAACAATTAACTAGTTATCCAAAAGAAAAAATTAAAGTACTCTTTTTGGAAAACATCAGCGACAAAGCCGTTCAATATTTTAAGCAAAACGGTTATACCAACGTAACAAAATTAAATGGAGCTTTAAGCGAAGAAGAACTAATTAAAGCAGTGAAAGATGTTCATTTATTAGGTATTCGATCAAAAACACAAATCACAGAAAAGGTTTTACAAGCGGCTACCAAATTACAAGCCATTGGTTGCTTTTGCATTGGCGTAAATCAGGTAAATTTAAAAGCAGCTACAAAAATGGGGGTGTCTGTTTTTAATGCACCTTACAGCAATACAAGAAGTGTGGCAGAATTGGTAATTGGTTTAGCAATAATGCTTATTAGAAGAATTCCAGATAAAAATACAGCTGCACACAACGGAATTTGGATGAAAGAAGCAAAAGGTAGCTATGAAATGCGTGGCAAAACTTTAGGTATTGTAGGCTATGGAAATATTGGCTCTCAAGTAAGTGTAATTGCAGAAAGTTTGGGAATGAAAGTGCTATTTTACGATAGCGAAACCAAATTGCCATTAGGAAATGCAACGGCTGCAAAAAGCTTGAAAGAATTATTGGCAAAAGCAGATATTGTATCGCTACATGTGCCAGAAACAACTCAAACAAAAAACTTAATTAATAAGTCAAATTTAAAATTCTTTAAAAAAGGATCTATCTTAATTAATTATGCAAGGGGAGAAGTAGTTGATTTAGATGCGTTGGCAAAAGCATTAAAAGAAGGTTTGTTAAACGGTGCAGCTATAGACGTTTTTCCATGGGAGCCTGAAAAAAATGGAGATACGTTTACAAGTCCACTTCAAGGTTTACCCAATGTTATTTTAACGCCACATATTGGTGGAAGCACCGAAGAAGCACAAGAAAATATTGGTGAAGATGTAAGTGCTAAATTGTATCAGTTTTTAGAAAAAGGAATCACAAATGGATCTCATACAGTACCTGCAATTGGTTTACCACCTGTAGATGGAGCACATCGTATTTTGCATATTCACAAAAATGTTCCAGGTGTTTTAAGTGCCATTAATACAGAGTTATCTAAACACCATATTAACATTGTTGGTCAATATTTAAAAACAAATGAAGAAATTGGATATGTAGTTTTAGATGTTGACAAAAAATTGTCGAAACAAGCAGCAGCATTGTTGAGAAGCGTAAAAGAAACCATTAAAGTTAGAATGCTTTATTAGTTATTTTAGCTTTCATTTTTCTACTAGAATGCTACATTTATTCATGTTTTTGTTGAATAGGTGTAGCATTTTTGTTGAGATAAATTACATTCAACTTAAACCTACAAGTAGTTTTTATAAATTGCTATATATTTTAAAAAGATTAGATTATGCATCATGAAGCAATAGAACAATTAAGAGAAGCACTTTCATTTTCTCCCACAAATATTCCACTACGATTGCATTTAGCCGATTTAATGGTAAAAGAACAATTATTCGATGATGCCGCCGAACAATTTCAATATATTTTAAGCATCGACTATGGCAATAATAAAGCAAGAAAAGGATTGGCACTTGTTTATTTCAACCAAAAAAAATATTCTGCTGCCATCATGGTGTTTGAAGCATTGATGGCAGACAATGCATTAGAATGGTTTGAAATGCCTCCATTTGTTAAATGCTTAATAAAAGAACATTCTATTGAAGAAGCAATGGAAGTATATAAGAAAATAATTAAGCAAAATAGCTCATTTAGAGATGAAGAAATTGATGCTATTCTTAGAAATACCGGTTTTGTATCGGCTAATTCGGCCGATGAACTCAGTGTTCACAATCCATTATTAGATGACGAAGATGAAAATGATCATCAACATAATTTTTTCATGGAAAAACCCTCTACAACATTTAATGATGTGGGTGGAATGGATGCCGTAAAGCATGAAATTTCGATGAAGATTATTCAGCCTTTTAAAAATCCTGACTTGTTTAAAGCATTTGGTAAAAAAGCAGGTGGAGGTATTTTATTATATGGGCCTCCAGGTTGTGGTAAAACATTTATTGCCAAAGCAACTGCTGGAGAAATTAATGCCAAATTCATCAATATTACGTTGCATGATGTTTTGGATATGTGGATGGGAAATAGCGAAAAACAATTGCATGAAATGTTTATGCAGGCAAGAGAAAACACACCTTGTGTTTTGTTTTTTGATGAAGTAGATGCAATTGGTGCAAGCAGAAGCGATTTAAAAGGTAGTAGCATGCGTCATGTAATAAACCAATTTTTAGCAGAAATGGACGGTATTGAAAATAGCAACGAAAATGTATTGATTCTTGCTGCTACCAATGCACCTTGGAGTGTTGATAGTGCATTTAGAAGACCTGGACGTTTTGATAGAGTGATATTTGTAGCACCACCAGATGTTGAAGGTAGAATACAGATTTTGCATAAATGTTTACAAGACAAACCTACAGAAATAATTGATATAGCAGCCGTAGCAAAAGTAACAGAAGCCTATTCTGGTGCCGATTTAAAAGCAATTGTTGACATGGCTGTAGAATATAAACTGGAGGAATCTTTGGCAAAAGGTGCCATTCAAAAATTGACTACAAAAGATTTATTAAAAGCAGCTAAACAACATAAAGCTACTACACATGAATGGTTTAGTTCTGCTCGTAATTACGCTTTATATGCCAATGAAAGTGGTTTGTACGACGATATTTTGCAATACATGAAAATAAAGAAGTAGGTTGTTTTACACTAGATATTTACTTCACTTTTAAAGGATGCTTTAAACTATAATTTCATGTTAGATAGCGATAAACTAATTCAAAGAGCCGAATTATTACGTCAACAAAAGCGATGGAAAGATGCAGAACAACAATTAGCCATTGTTTTACAGTCGAACCCTAATAATGTAGATGCATTACAGGTTTTAGCACATTGCAAAATTGATGGTAAACATTTTGAAGAAGCCATACAAATATTGTTGCGTTGTTTACAATTTGATGCCAATAGCGATTATAATTTTTATTTGTTAGCATTTGCCCATTATCAACAAAATCAGAATACAATTGCAAAAGATTATTTAAAACAAGCCATTGCTTTGTTTCCATATAATGATGGATACTTTGCTTTGCAAGCACATATTTTACTAGAAGAAAAACAGTATCAAGCAGCATTAGATAGTGCAAATGAAGGGTTGGCTATTAATCCGGAAAGTTTATCTTGTTTAAATGCAAGGTCAACCGCTTTGTTTCGATTAAACAAAAAAGAAGAAGCGTATGAAACGATTAACGAAGCATTATCAATTGATCCAGAAGATTATGTAACACATGCTAGTTATGGATGGCATTATTTAGAAAAAGGAAAACATAAAGAAGCAGCAACACATTTTAAAGAATCACTTCGAAATAATCCCAATTACGAATATGCAAAAGAAGGATATAAAGCGGCATTAAAATCAAAGCTGCCATTTTATAGATGGTTGCTACAGTTTAATTTATGGATGTCGAATCAAAAACGCAGTGTAAGAGTAGCTATGATTTTTGGCGTGTGGATTATCGTACGTATCATTTCATCACTTACTAGTAATTCACCACTTCAAATGATAGGAATAATAATTGTGGTACTTTATTTTCTTGTAACCATGATGTCTTGGTTAGGTAGTGCAATTGCCAATTTGTATTTACTATTTACCCCACATGGAAAATATATTTTAAACAATACAGAAACATGGAGTGCAAGGTTTGTGGGACTTTCTTTACTATGTGGTTTAATTTGTTTTTTTGTAGCTGTTTCTATGCAAACACAATTAATTCCTATTGCACTATTAATTGCATCTCTATCCATTCCGTTTACCGAAATGGAATTTCCAATAAAACCATTTAAGGGAAAGAGTAGAACTGTTGTTACACACATTTTGTTGTTATTAGCCATCTTAGCCATTATAAGTAGTACGTTTAGCATACAGTTAGCAACGCTTTTTGGTGTTTTGTATGCAATATTCTTTTTAGGATTTATGTGGGTTGGTTCTGCAACAGGATTTTAGTTATATATTTTAATGTTTAGCTTTATAATTCAACTAGCCTATCTACCTTCGAAAACTACACAATTTTAGAAATAAATAAACATCTATATTATAGGGTAAAGTGAATCTTATTCAACTTTAAAAAAGCCTTAAATACAAATAGAAAAATGGAAAATACACTCTTTAATTTTATATCAAAGTACATTACATTAAACGATGAGGAAAAGAATGTGTTGCTTTCATTAAATCTTTTTCACTCTTTTAAAAAGGGGACTGTATTGCTAAAAGAAGGACAAAAAACAAAAGATAGTTACTTTGTTTTAAAAGGATGTATTCGAGTTTATTACATGATAGAAGGTGAAGAAAAAACAACAGCTTTTTATACAGAAATGGACGCATTAACCCCTTATTGTGTAATAAGTAAAGCTCCTTCTGAGTATTTTATTAGTTGCGTTGAAGATAGTATTGTACTGATATCTGACGCTGATGTAACTGTTGAAGTAAACAGTAAATTTCCCAAATTTGAAGTAATGTGTAGAATGTTCTCAGAAGAATTATTGGCTAAACAACAAATAGATTTCGATGAGTTTAAAACATCTTCACCTGAACAGCGATATCTTAATTTATTACAAAAAAGACCAGATCTAATACAACGTGTTCCTCAACATCAATTGGCTAGTTATTTGGGAATAAAACCTCAATCTTTAAGCAGGTTAAGAGCTAGAATCATGGAAAAAAGTAAGGTATAGACCTGATTCTTAACTTAAGTTAACGAATTGTTTTTACGCTCTAATCCAAATTTGCAGTATTGTGTAAATAGACAAACAATACGCTATGCAAAAGAAAGTTTTATGGATTGGGTTTACTTTAATGTTTTTAATTAATGTGCATTTAATTGCACAAAATGCCCCTAATGAAAATGTTTACAAAAAGTGGTTTGTTGGAAGTTCATTGCTAATGTTAGGAAATTTTGACAATGTGAACAACCCTGAGTACATACAGTTAAATGTAGGGTATAGAATTACACCTAAAGATGTTGTTTCCTTTAGATTTAAAAGATCTATCTACGCTTGGCCACTTGGTATCCCTTTTGGATCATCCTCATTTGATGCACCTGGAGAGAATTATCCCGGTCATGCACGTATTATTGCTCCCACATTAGGATACCAACGGTTTTGGTGGAAAGGAGTATATACATCTCTATATGCTTTAAATGCTTTTGAAAAGTATAAGGATACCAATAACAAAAAAATAGGAAATGGCTACACTTTGTACTTAGATTTCTATTTGGGTTATCAATTCAAACTTTTTAAAAATAAATTTTTTTTTGAACCATCAATTGGATGTAGCTATTGGCCTGTAAGAACCAAAGTGCCAGCCTCTTTTAAGGCAGTAGAAAAAAAATGGGACAACAGCTTCACACAAATTGGTCTTGACTTTGGATTTAATTTTTAAATGACAAATTATGATTACAGAAGAAATAAAGCCAAACACACTCCAATACAGTAATGTGGGTATACAACTTAAACTAGCTACTCTCTGGATTAGTTTTATGTTTCTGTACATTTATGTAGATTATTTTCATTTATACATGCCAGGCTCTTTACAAAATATGTTAGTAGGCAAAGTGTTTGTTTTTCAAGTTACACAAACCTTTCTATTAATTGTACTTGCAGCTGTTTGTATACCTGCATTAATGATCTTTTTATCTATTGCTTTGCCAGCTAAGATAAACCGATGTACCAACATTATAGTAGCAGTGTTGCATATTCCTTATATGTTATTTAACTTGGCTGGTGAGGCATGGGTACATATGATTTTTGCTGCCATTGTAGAAGTGATAATTCTTTGTACAATTATTTTTTATGCATGGAACTGGCCACATGTAATAGCAAACAATAGCAACAAGCTTTATAGTAAAGCTATACTTTAAATAGATTTTAAAAACATGTTCACAAACTTTTTAAAACCACCAAAAATATTCTTGCTCGATGCAACAGGAGCAATGATTTCAACTTTTTCTTTACTAATTCCATATTCGTTCGAAGAGTTTTTTGGAATGCCAACACCTGTTGTTCGTTATTTTATTTTTATAGCTATTTTATGTTGTATTTTTTCAACAACTATATATTTATTAAATGTAAACAAATGGAAAGTTTATCTGAAAATAATTACGTTAATAAATATTTGTTACTGCATTTTTACAGGTTATCATCTTCTAGATAATTTGAATACAATTACAGTTTATGGATATATCTATTTTATTGTTGAAATAATTATAATACTAACACTTGCAAACATAGAATGGAGAGTAAGCAGTAAAAAGTGAGTCTTTTAACTTTTTAAAATTGCTTAGTTATAAAATAGATTTTATTAATAAGTTTGGTTAATTATCTAAATTCTTATAGTATGCAAGAGAACTTTTATTCTAATAATATAGAGCATAGAGAGAAGCTTTCTAATCAAGAATTCTGTCTTTTGGTTTTAAAAAAGTATGAACAAAAAGATATAGAAAGTTTCAATGAATTATTTGCTGATGATGTAATTATTAGAGATTGGAAAATTAGAGTAGAGGGCAAAGCTTTAGCACTAAATGAATTTAGAAAAAATTTTGATGCCGTAAAAAATCTTAACATAGACGTATTGGCTATGTATGAAAACAGCAACGCTGTAGCCGCTGAGCTAAAAATAACCTTAGACGCAAAAGAGGTTTTATATATTGTAGATGTAATTACACTAACAAAAGATCAAAAAATTGCTTCTATAAGATCTTATATCGGTAGAGGCGACAAAGAATAGTGTACATAATTTTATTGACCAACTATTTTCATTTAAGCACTTAAATTATTTACACATATTTATACTAGTTTAAAAGGTGTATACCTGTAGAAATAATTGTCTATTGATATTTATCTATTCATGCATTTTTTAAAGTGCCAACAAAGTACTTAAATAAACCTTTTGCTTTGTTGTAAACGGAATTGTTTACTCATATTGTATAGCCAAATTCATGGCTTCAAAACCAATTCCCTTTTTTCCAAACTATTTCTGCTTTCCCTATTTATTTAACTTAAGTTAAGTGCTATTTCATCATACAACATCAGTTTTGCAATACTATTTATCTATAACCTTCACCAAAATAATTGCAATAAAAATGTTTACACGAAAGCTTATTCGCTTTCACTTGAATAAATAATCATCCTAAAAATAAATCAAACAAGCATCATCAACATGACAATTAAAAAAACAATGAAGGCACTCTTGTTGCTTTCGTTATTCAGTGCGGTTCAAAATGTAATTGCACAAAAAAACTACACCATTAGCGGAAGCATTAAAAGTAAAAACAACGGTGAGTATATTATTGGAGCAAATATAAAGGTGCTCAATAGCAACCTAGGTACAAACTCAAATGAGTATGGTTTTTACAGTATTTCACTAGTGCCAAATACTTATCAAATTGTGTTTAGTGCAATCGGTAAAAAACCAGATACTTTAACAATTCAATTGGCTAATAATATTGAAAAAAATATTAGTCTTTTAGAAGCAAATTACGAGTTAACAAGTGTTACGGTAGTTAGCACTAAATCTACCGGTCGTTCAGTAACGGGTTCACAAATGGGTATCGAAAAACTTTCCGTACAAGAAGCTAAAAATATTCCTGTAATATTTGGTGAAAAGGATTTACTAAAAACTATACAATTGTTACCTGGCATTAAAAGTGCAGGTGATGGTAATAGTGGCATTTTTGTAAGAGGAGGAAGTACCGATCAAAATCAAATCATTCTAGATGAGGCAAACATTTACAACGCTGCTCATTTATTTGGTTTCTTTTCTACGTTTAATAGCGATGCTATAAAAGATATAGCCGTATATAAAGGCGGAATGCCAGCACAATATGGAGGAAGATTAAGCAGTGTTTTAGATGTAAGAAT
Organism: Chitinophagaceae bacterium; assembly: GCA_051861445.1. Taxonomy (GTDB): domain Bacteria; phylum Bacteroidota; class Bacteroidia; order Chitinophagales; family Chitinophagaceae; genus Parasediminibacterium. The sequence continues at coordinate 11,363 of JBHYCS010000033.1, forward strand.
GAATGAAGGAAACAATCAAAACACTAGTGTTAGCGGTAGTTTGGGACTAATAAGTGCAAAACTGAATGTTGAAGGCCCTATACAAAAAAACAAATCATCTTTTTTAATTACGGGTAGAAGAACTTATGCCGACGCATTTTTAAAATTAGATGAAAAATATAAAGACAACCAATTGTTTTTTTATGATTTAAACATGAAAATAAACTATGAATTAGGTAAAAAAGATAAACTGTATTTAAGTGGATATTTTGGTAAAGATGTTTTAAACTACAACAAACAGTTCGGACTTTTTTGGGGTAATGGAACAGGAACAATGAGATGGAATCATATTTTCAATAGCAGATTATTCTTAAATACTTCACTTGTTTTCAGTAATTACAATTACGAGTTTAAAGTAAAAAATGGTACAAATGATGTTAGAATATTTTCTCAAATCAGAGATTGGAATATTAAGCAAGACTATCAATATAACATTAACAACAATAATAATTTACGTTTTGGATGGTCTAGTATTTACCATATTATTCGTCCGGGAGAAATTACAAGTAACGCCACTTCTAGCATTAACAACAAAATTCAAGACACTAGATATTCTTTTGAAAATGCCATTTATGTAAGTAACGTGTTTAAACCCAATAAAAAATTAAACATAACATTTGGTACAAGGCTTAGTGCTTTTAATGTAATGGGAGGAGGCAACTTTTATAACATAGATGAAAAAGGAACTATCATTGATACAATTAAATATGCCAAAGGAAAAGTAGTAAAAACCTACTATAATCTTGAGCCGAGAATTTCTATTGGTTACATGTTAAATACCAATACATCTATTAAAGTAGCATATACTAGAAATGCCCAGTATATGCATCAAATAACCAATTCAAACGGGTCAAATCCATTAGATAAATGGGCAAGCACAAGCAACATTATTCAACCACAAATTAGCAATCAGTTTAGCATAGGATATTATGCCAATTTATTATCAAATACGTATGAGTTTACAACTGAAGCATATTATAAAGACATGGAAAATGTATTGGACTTTAGAAATGGAGCAGATTTATTTTTAAATGAAACTGTTGAGGCACAATTGCTTTTTGGTAAAGGCAGAGCTTATGGTATAGAGTTTATGCTAAAGAAAAAAACAGGAAAACTTACAGGATGGATTAGCTATACGCTAAGCAAATCGGAAAGAAAAATTATTGGCATTAATCTCAACAAATGGTACAATGCAACGCAAGACAGAACACATGACATAGCAATTGTAGGAATTTATCAGGTAAATAAAAAGTGGACGCTCAGCAGCAACTTTGTATTTTATACAGGCAGTGCTGTTACGTTTCCAACAGGTAAATATCAAGTAAATGGACAAACTGCTTATTATTATACCAACAGAAACACCAATAGAATGCCCAACTACCATCGTTTAGATGTTGGTGCAACTATGCAGTTGAAAAAAACAAAAAAATGGACTAAAGAATTGGTTTTTGGTTTATACAATTTGTATGGCAGAGAAAATGCTTTTACCATCAATTTTAAAGACAATAAAGACAATCCAAATGTTACAGAAATAAGTCAAACCAGCTTATTCCGTTGGGTTCCATCTATCTCTTACAACTTCAAATTTTAATTCTTAAATCTCAAACAATGAAAACAAAATATACAATTCTATATACCACATTACTTGCATTTACTTTTGCCAGTTGTGAAAAAGTAATTGACTTAGAATTAAATACAACTCCTTCAATTATTGTTGTCGATGGTGAAGTAACCAACAATGTAGCCATAGGTAGTACGGTAAAATTATCATACACCAATAATGTAAAATCTGATAATAGTGTAATACCATTGGTAGGTGCAACCGTAACTATTCAAGAAAATAATGGAACTGTTTATTCTTTACCTGAAATAGCTAACGGCGTTTATAAAAATGCAAATCTAGTAGGTGTTTCAGGAAAAACATACTTTCTTAAAGTAGTAACAAATGGTGTTACACTTACCGCTACCTCAAAAATGCCAATAATAGTAAATTTTGATTCTCTTGTGGTTGAAGAATTTCCCAATTTTGGTAAAACAGTAAAAGTGGTAACACCATTTTACAACGATCCGAATGGATTAGGTAATAATTACAAATTTCGGATGTTTAAAAATAGCAAATTAATTAAAGATGCGTTTGCATATGAAGATTCTTTTACTGATGGTAAAAAAATAAGTTTCCCTTTAATTTATACGAGAGAAAATGATGAGTTTAAAAGCGGCGATATAATAGAGGTAATTATGAATTGTGTAGATTTTGCAAACTATAAATATTGGTTTAGTTTTTCTCAGTCTTCAACAGGCAGTCCACTTGCTGTACCTGATAATCCTATTAGCAATATTAATGGAAATGCAATCGGAGTTTTTGGGGCAAATACATATCAGAAAAAAAGTGTAGTAATACCTTAAAATTGAAAAGTTAATAGGCTATCACTTTAAATAAAAGGTGCAAAGACGATATCTTTGTGCCTTTTTTCAATTTACAACAACAAGCCGAGCTAATATTATGAATAATATTTTAATTGATTTTTTCTCTAAATACATACAATTAACTCAAGAAGAAGAAAACGTAATTCAAAATTTAGATATCATAAAAATGTATCCTAAAAATACCGTTCTACTTAAAGAGGGACAAATAATCAATAAAGGTTTTTTGGTTTTAAAAGGTTTCATTAGAGTATTTTTTAACATAGATGGAGAAGAAAAAACAACAGAAATTTATACCGAAATGGAGGGTATTTGTCCCGACTGTGTATTTGATAATTTACCGTCAAAATATAATATTGATTGTTTAGAAGATACAATCGTTTCTTCTAGCAATAAAGAGCTTGAACAACAATTAATGGAGCAATTTCCAAGATTTAAAACCGTTTGTTTATTAGCAGCAGAAGAACAATTGAGACAACAACAGTTTTCAATAAACAATTTAAAACTTTATTCACCAGAAGAAAGGTACAAATTGTTACAAGAATCTAGACCAGATTTAATTCAAAGAATTCCACAACATATTATTGCAAGTTTTTTAGGTATTACACCACAATCTTTAAGTAGAATCAGAGCAAGGATGAATGGGAAAATGTAAAGTCAATTTAATTAATTCAGACTTGGTTCATGTTCTTTCAAGCTTTAATAATTATATACTTCTAATTTCATTTTCACACATCCATTTTATCAATAACAGGTTCAAGTATATTTATTATCATTTGTGAACTTTTTATTTTTAAAATAAAAAAGTTCACAACTCTGTGAACAATATTTTGTGAATAAATAAATATTCACAGAAAAAAGTTCACAAAAATCAATGCTTCATTTAACTTGAAATATGAATCCATTTGTTGTTTGAATGTGATAATCTAATAGGAGATATCTTAAAAAACAGAATTTCTAATTTGAAAAATTATTGCCAGGAATAATTTGGTTGAATTTAAGTACAGCAAATACATTTTTCGTAAGGAATTTTCTACAACTATTCAATTATTAATTCTGTGTTTATTGTTTTAAATTAATCGTTGAAATAATTTGTTTAGAGTAGCTAGAATATTTTGAATGAATAGGATTATTTGCGTATACATTTGTATTGGCGGAAACTTTATAAATCATCATAATTTCACAAATGCTTCAAAGATTTTTTTTTAAAAATAGAGAAAAGAGAAAACGCATTGCACACATTGGTGCAGGCATTGTTATTCTTATTCATGCGTATGAAAAATTTGAAGGCGGACACGATACTTACAAATTATTTGCGTTTGCAGGAATTATATTTTTATCCATTGCTATTTTTCACCCAATCATTGAAAAAAAGATACCTTGGGTTGATGGACTATTTTTTTTTATTGAAGGTGTTTTATCAATTGTTGTTGCGTTAGACTATTTGCATTTAGGTAAAAAAGCACTTCCAACGACTTATATACTCCTTGGACTTTTTCAGTTTTTTATGGCATTTAGAAAAAGTAAAAAAGGAATAGAACATCATAAATCAATAAAATAGAAAATTAGATAAAAAGGAAAAAAAGAATCCTGATGGCTATTTTTTAGTGTCAATTGTAAATTTTAGCAGACTAACAAATAGTGAAAAATTAAGACCACTTCAATTTATTTCAATCTTTGTAATTGGAGCATTAACAGCATTGTTGATAAACGAATCTGTAACATTATTTAAAATAGGATTAGATTAACCTCGAAGAAAAATTACCACCTGCAAGACTTCTTGTAAAAAGAATTAAATTAAGCAAATGTTCTTGATTGAAAAACCTAAATTCAATTATACTCTACATGATATTTTGTATAAATACCAATTGTAGTAAAAATAAGTTCCGTATATGTTCACGTTAGTCAGAATTTTATGAGTAACTACAAAAATTAAAGAAAAGGCAAAAATGGCACTGACAAAATACAAATTGACAACTTCGCTTTTCAGTGGACTACTTATTTTAAGTTTAAGTTGTTGCAAGCATACAACAAACGATAGGGCGAAAGAAGAAAATAAAAAAAATAACAAGCAAATGGAAACAAGTTTTAACCCAGTTGTATATTTTGAAATTCCAGTAATTGATATTGACAGAGCAATAAAGTTTTACAAATCCGTTTTTCAATTTGACTTTGAAAAAGAAGTGATTGACAACAATGAAATGGCATTATTTCCATTTACAGACGGAAAGACAGGAATTTCAGGTGCATTAGCGAAGGGAGAAATTTACAAACCAACAAAAAATGGTGTAGTAATATATTTTAAGACATTGAATATTGACAAAACATTAAAACTTGCAACTGAAAACGGTGGACAAATTTTATATCCAAAGACAGACAACGGGTTAGGTTTTGTTGCAGAATTTGAAGACACAGAAGGAAACAGAATAGCACTACATCAATCACCAAACAAATGACAGAAAAAACTACCGCTAACAAGCGGTTTTGTGCAAGTGAGGCTTGACGGAGTAAGTTCGGCAGAAAATCAATATTGTGCATTTGTTCCAACTTGACGGAATTCTATTTCCTCCACTACGGCAAAATCTACTCGTTAGCAGCCATATTCCACCCTCAGAATCAACAACCAGTTTTCTAGGTGTAACATTTTTCTAACTCAATCGTATTAGCTCTTATAAACTATTTCAACTATTCAACTTCGGTTTATGAAGCAACTCCTTGTAGTCATTTTGTTTTTACAATCACTCTATTGCACATCTCAACAAGTTCCCCTGCAAGACTCTTTGCGAAAAGTGTATTTTGCAAAACTGAAAGTGCTTAGTAATCAATTCTCAAATGCCTATTACCCCAACAGACCCCAAATTTATTCCCTTGACGAAAAAGCGTTTCTCAATAAGGTACAATCCTTAAAAGCCCCTCTTGAATCTGAAGTGAATGCCTACAAGAAACAATATGGACATATCGATGCAAAATTTATTGCTGATGAACAAAGGGATATTGAATACTTCTTCGACCGCATCATTCAAGATTATCCTTACTTCCACGAGAACCATACGGGTAAAAAAGTTAAACTTTCTAAATCCGTTCAGCTAAAGCTTAACAAACATCTGACAGATTTTAACGATCCAACATTATTGTCAAGCAGTGATGTTAAGGGTTATATCGAAGGTTTTTTAAGACATCGGTCTTCCGAGGAAGCAAAAAAAGAGCTGTATAAGCAATCGGAAAACAAAAGGCTTGATGCATATCTCAATTTAATTCCCAAACACTTTACCAATCAGGTCTGTAAAGAGTATTGGCAGTACCATTACCTATATGCACATTTGGATGATTGGGGAAGTAAAAATATTGGCAAAGCTGTTCAATCTTTTCTTTCAACCTGTAAAAACCCTGCTTATGTTAAAACCATTGACAGTATGTATACTGAAAGCCAAAATGGATACAAGGACCATTTGATCAAAACCTATAAAACTGTTGATGGATTTAAGCTAGATCTGCACATTTTTCTGCCAGACAGCATTGATCAAAAAACCAAAAGACCTGTTATCGTTTATTTTAGTGGAGGCAGCTGGACAAAAGGAACGCCAGAATGGGATTTTTATAATTGTGCCAACTATGCAAAGAATGGTTGGGTTGCAGTGGCTGTAGAATACAGAGTAGCTGATCGATTCGAAACAACCCCTTTCGAGGCAGTTAAAGATGCAAGAACTGCCATAAGATGGTTACGCATGAATGCTGCAAAATTTAATATAGACACCAATCGTATTGTGGCTACTGGAAATTCAGCAGGTGGACATTTGGTTTTAGCTACTGCTTTAGCAAATGAAATAAATGAAAACACCGACAATTTAAACGTTAGTGCTTCTCCCAATTTGCTATTGGTTAATTCGGGAGTATATAGTTTATATGCCGACGGCAGTACCGACTGGATAAGTAAAGACCTCAAAGATAAAACGCTGGTGAAAAAAATATCACCGCAACATTTGCTTAAAAAAGGTCTTCCTCCAATGCTGATTATTCATGGAACAAATGACCAAAGTGTAGATTATGCCTCAGCAAAAACTTTCGCAGAAGAAATGAAGCTGTTAGGTAATCAATTTGAATTTGAAACTTTAGAAGGTGCACCACATCACATTTGGTATGACAGACGCTATTCTGGTAAAGTTGCGAATTTCAGAAAAGCGTTTTTAAAGAAATATGGATATGAGTAACAATCATGCGGCTGCCAACAAAAGGTTTTTTCTACAAGTGTACCTAAACGAAATAAACTCCTCTTTGCCAACACTTTTTTATAATCTGCTGCTAATTAATATTTACAAACCTATTTTCTTCATAACCTTTACAAGCATCTTCACCCTTTTTTTGTGAACTTTTTATTTTTATAATTAAAAGGTTCACAAACCTGTGAACAATAATTTGTGAACAAAAAAAAGTTCACAAAAATGGTTTTAAAATTTTAGTATACCTAGATTATTTTGAGTAAATTAAGAAAAGAGTTGTTAAATAAGGCAGATGTTGTTAAGTGAAAAAATCTGAATTCATTTGTAGATTCTATATAATGTTAGGTGAAAATACCTATTTTAATAAAAACAAGTTGCGTAAATATTTGAGTTGGCAGCAATGCCAGTAGACCGCATATACGACAACATTTTGACTATCTTTGTAGTGATATAAAAGTAAATGAAACAAAGAATTTATATAGATACCTCGGTAGTTGGCGGTTACTTTGATGAAGAATTCAAAGAGACCACGGTTAGGCTATTTGATCGACTCAACAACAACGAAATTGTTTTTGTGGTTTCTGACTTGCTTGACCTTGAGCTAATAAACGCACCACGACATGTTAGAGAACACTTATTAACCTACTCAGCGGATAAATTCCAAAGAGTTGAACTGACCGAAGAAGCAATCAAATTAGCTGACACATACATTGACGAAAAAGTTGTTGGTAAAACAAGTTTGGAAGACTGCCGTCATATTGCTTTAGCGACCATTCATAAAGTGGACGTTTTAGCAAGTTGGAACTTTAAACATATCGTTAATCTTGACAGAATTAAGGGCTACAATTCTGTGAATTTACGACTTGGATATTCAATGATTGAAATAAGAAGCCCTAAAGACTTAGTAAACTATGGAAACGACTAAAAAAGACAAACAGTTTGACGCTGTAAATATGATGAGAGACATTAGAGACAAAATCAGCTCCGAAACTCAAAATATGACTTTTGAGGAGTTGAAAGCATATATTAAACAAAAACTTTCTGACAACAAAGCAAAACTAGTTGGACAGTAATAATGACAACGGAAGGCACTACTGCTAACAAGTGGTTTTGTGCAAGTGTGGCTTGACGGAATAAGTTCAGCAGAAAATCATTAATCAACATTAGTTCCAGCTTGACGGAACGCTATTGAGCAACAGAAATAACAATCAATAAAAAACAAGAAATTGGGCTTGACGTTATGGGCGGACGGAATTCTACCATCACACCTGCATAAAGCCTATTTCGTTGTGCGTCCTCCCTTTCTTGTTACTTCAAGAAACTTTCATAAATTTAATTTATGCGAGTACAATTAGATATAGGATTCGATCAATTGGTTCAAAAAGCCAAAAAATTGCCCACAAGACAATGGACTAAACTTAAACAGGCAGTTGAAAAACAAGAGAATGTTGCAAGTCAGACTTTTGAACTTGAAAATTTTTTATTGAAAGCACCGACATTCTCAAAAAAACAACTTGAACTAATTGAAAACACAAGAAAAGAAATCAACCAATGGCGGACAAAATAATCTTGGTTAACACCTCTGTCCTCATTGAACTATTTAGAAAAAGTAATAAAGAAAATACTACTATAATTTCTCTGGTTAGACAAGGGTACTCATTTTGCATTTCTTCAGTCACGGAATATGAAATTTATGTTGGTAAAACTCCTGGGCAAACGGACTTTTGGAATGAATTTTTAGAAAAAGTTACGGTTCTTCCTTTTGATAAAAAAGCAGCAAAAATTGCAGTAGAAATTAATAAAGAACTCAAAAGAAAACGTAAGCTGATTGACACCGCTGACTTATTCATTGCAGCAACAGCACTGGCTATTAATCTTTCCTTCGTAACATTAAATAAAAAGCACTTTGAAAATATTGACACTTTAATTCTGATAGATTAGGCTGAACGCACAACAAGCTGTTTTATATAAGTGTGGCTTGACGAAAGAACAATGAGCAACAAATAAATATCGAATATTAGTTCAAGTTTGAAAGAATGCTATTAAGCAACAGAAATAAATATCGACAAAAAAATAGAAATTGGGCTAGACGTTATTTATTGGCGAACGAAAGCCTATTACATTAGCTCTTATCTTGATTGGTAACTCTGTAAATTTAAACTGACAAAAAATATTTGAAATATTTGTCCAATTTTGAAAAAGACAATCGTCATTAAGTTGTAATGTGAAGGCTTCCCATTTTTAGTACAGTTTAAAAGTAGACTTTTTTCATTAGTTA
>JBHYCS010000034.1:0-19496 GCA_051861445.1 Chitinophagaceae bacterium
TTAACTAATGAAAAAAGTCTACTTTTAAACTGTACTAAAAATGGGAAGCCTTCAATTTTTTTCTTTTTTCCAGTCACTACTAATAATTCCATAAGGAGAAATAAAACTTGCTTTTGCATGAGTTAAATCTCCTACTACTTCAGGCTTAATAATAATGTTTTTGTAAGCGATGCTATTGGCTTCTTGTTGAATGCCTGCAACGCCTTCGTAAAACCATTCTAATAAATGCCCCAACATAAAATGATTATTCGAAACATTGGGTAAAGCTTGCCAACTTTCAGTAAGTGCTGTTGCACCTTTTGCTAATTGATAGCCATACCCTGGCATATCTGTTTGATTGTTCATAGCAAAAATAACATCACTCCTATTTACTTCATGCAACACTTTTAAAACATATCTGTAACCAATATCTCCAGCTGTTAAAGCATTTTTTCTTCGTTCTATATCTTGAATCAAATTGTTTAAAACATCTTTTCTGAGTTTTTCAGGAACCAATTGCATGTATAAAGCCATTGCATTGGAGGTTTGACTTCCAGTACCATATTGCTTCGTAATTGGATTAAAGAACGCTGCATTAAATGATTGATAAATTGATACCGCCAATTTTTGATATGTGCTTGCTAGTTCGGCATTACCTATTAAATGCGACACTTTTTGCATAATACAAGCATTGTAATAATAAATAGCTGTTGCCGTTAACCCTTTTGGTGTAAGCTGTGATGCTCCAAGTTTTTCTGGTCCTAAATCAAACCAATCTCCTAATCCTTGTTTGAGAATATAATTGCTATCTTTTGTTTGTAAATATTGCATATATGCATGCATCATGGCAAAACTATTAGCCAATAAATTTTTATTACCATACCATTTATATAAATACCATGGTAAAATAATACTTGCACTACCCCATTCTGGCGAATCTCTAAATGGTTCTGCAAATTGAACAAATTCTGGTGCAATTTCAGGTATTAAACCATCTTTTGTTTGTGCCAACATCATATCGTTGACTACTTTTTGATTCAGCGATGCTACATTGTAAGTATATTTTACAGAGTTACCCATTAAATGCGTTTGCTCTAGCCATCCTAATTTTTCTCTATGTGGGCAATCTGTAAAAACGCTTGCCATATTACTTTTAATTGACCAATCAATTAATTTTTCAGTTTGATTAAATAAGGAATTTGAGCAATTAAATTGTCCAATTCTTGCAGCAGAATTACTTGTATGTAATGCTTTTATAGCCAGTAATTGTGTAGATTGAACCGTATCTTTTTCAGACAGGTCGGTTACATTTTCAACTTGAATGTAACGAAAACCATAATAAGTAAACTTTGGCTGCCAAGTTTCTATACCATCGCCTTTCAAAATATATTGATAAAAGTGTGGACCTCCTGTTGCTTTCTGTTGTACAGTTCCATCTGGTTGCAACAATTCGCTTGGAATAATTTTCACAGTATCTCCCCTTTTCCCTTTTACTTGAATAAATGGAATTCCTGACATATTTTGAGCCATATCATACACCCAAACTAATGGCTTAATTTTAGTAATTTTTGTAGGAACAAATACTTGCATCACCTTTATAGGTTCAGCCGTTTGTGCACTAAGTGAATGTGGACTAGCAGTAACAACTTGTTTCCAATGTGTATCGTTAAATGCATTTGTATGCCACCCTCTTTCTTCTAGTGTAGCATCATAATCTTCTCCGCCAAAAATGCTACTAAAAAGTATGGGTGAAGCAGCAGTTTTCCATTGTTCATTGGAAACGATATTGTCTTCTGTTCCATCAGTATATTCTACTAAAATTCTACAAATCAATTTTGGATTACCAAAGGCACCAGTCATTTTTCTATACCGTTCACTTGGAATATAATAGAATCCATTACCTAGCATTACTCCAATTGCATTCATTCCTTTTTGTAGTTGTTGTGTAACATCAAACGTAACGTACAAGGCTTGTTTGGCATAATTCGTCCATCCTGGATCTAAAAAATGATTGCCAATTTTTTCTCCGTTTATAAACAACTCGAAATGTCCCAATCCTGATATAAATGCAGTTGCACTTTTAATGGTTTTATGAAGAAGAAATTGTGTTCTAAAAAGCGGCAAAATATTTTTTCGTTTACCCCAAGCTTTTTTACCACTTTGATGAACATGTGGAACAATAATGTTGCTATCTGGTAAGTTTTCGTAAGCAATCCATTTAGCTTTCTTCCAATCATTTTCTTTCAGTAAACCCATTTGCCAAAAAGCAATATTGCTTTCAGATTGTTGTTGCCAATTGTTCCACACAATTACTTTCCAAAAGTATTTTTTTGCAGACTGTAATTGTAAACCCTTGTATTCGATTTGAATTGATTGATGGGAGATTTGCTTTTTCGAATCCCAAATGTTACCAATGTTCTTTTGAAGTAAAATACTATCATCTGCAACTAAAATTCGATAAGCTATTTGAGATGTACTGTTTTTGGAGGAAAATAATTGCCAACTAAAATGTGGATGTACATCATCTACCCCTAGCGGATTTGGTTGGTGATTGATTGTGAGAAATGAAACTGAAAAATCTGATGAAAAAACATTGGAAATAATAGAAAACAACAAAGTAATTAACAAAATAGAGCGTTTCATGGGCAATCAAATATTTCGAAAATTGTTTGAAATAATGATAACAACCATCCTGTACCGTCTTGTATAAGCGATTACTAACTTCTTGAAAAATCTGTATCTAAAGCTGGATTTGTTTTTTTAGCAACAATAGCTCTAGTTTCTGAACTGCAATAATGGTTAATGCATCAGTAATTTCTCCCGTATTTACCATTTCAAATAATTGTGAAAGAGGTACTTTTTTTTGAAAAATTTGTTCAGTTTCTTCAGGTTCGGCTTCATGTTGAGATAGGTCTGTAGCTAAATAATATTCAGCAAATTCATCACTAACAGAATTCGATAAAAAAGCTTCTCCTATTTTTTTCCATTCGTGTGCTTTTAACCCTGTTTCTTCTAATAACTCTCTTTTGGCAGCTTCTAATGAATCTTCTTCAAGTGGACAGCCTCCTTCTGGAATTTCCCAACAAAACTGATTAATGGTAAATCGATATTGACCCACCAAATACGTATTTAATGCAGCATCAACTGCAATTACACCGATGGCTTTATTTTTAAAATGTACTTTACCATAAACACCTTTACCACCACTAGGATTTAGTACATTATGGTGAATAACTTCTATCCAATTATTTTGATAAGCCGTTTCGTGGTCAAGAATTGTCCAAGGATTCTGATTAACATCCATACACAACAAAAAATTTCAGATTACAATACAAGACAAATGTATTGTTTAAACTAAGATGAATGAATAAAGAAAGTTTACTGAATGATTTGTTCAGCAAAAATGAGCTGTCCATTTTTATCTATACCTTGAATAACAAGTTTGTAAGATTTGCTAATATCATTGTTAAAAAAAGTAACTTGATAACTACCATTTTTATCTTTCTTTAAATTAGGATTCCAATAAAGAGTTTGGCGTTTATCGGTTAAATTTTTATTTAAATCAGGATATTTCTGATAGTTGGGAGAAAAGAATTCTCTATTAACAGCATATCCCTGCATATCTATTTTAGAAAAGGCTTTACTGTAACCACTTTGTACATTTGCTCCTTTTTTTGTATAAACGGCAATCATTCCTCTGCTAGCACCCCAAGGAAAAGCGGTATTACCTTTATATACTTTTACTAAGGCAACATCTTCAGGTAAAATATTGTCTATAAAAACAGCATCAACTTGAATTTCATTCAACATAAACATAATTCCATCTACTCCAACATTTGCAATATCTTCTGAAATTCCAGCGGCTCCATCAAATCTTGTAAATCTTGCAGAAGCTCCACCTTGAAATGGTTCTACTTCAAACCCAGGAATTTGCATTCGAAGATATTGCCAAATATTTATCATACCCTTAGCTTGAGAAAAATCGATGGTGTTGTCGCTATACTCAAAAATTGGAGAAACATACTCCCTTTGCAATGAATCTATTTTTGATAATTTTTTTGTTCTAACAGTTACTTCTGCTAAGTTAGCTACGCCAAAACTCAACGTATCTACGGTAGCTAACTGATTGTAAATACTTTGTGTAAATAAGTTGTTTCGATTGCTAATATCAGCTGTATCTAAATTTTCTAAACTTGTAAAGGAAGATTTTTTTAATGTATCAATATAGTTGGGATAAATATGCACATCTACTATTAATTTCTCTTTTTTATTATTTTGACCTTCATAAAAAACACTTGCTTTTTGTCTAAAATTCAAAGAATCTAAAATAAATTCTCCTTTATCGGTTAAGTAAGCATCGGCTAAAATTTTCGTACTATCTTCTCCCCTAATTATAAAACTTACTTTTCCATCTTTAATAACTTCTTTCCTATCACTCTTGGTAACCTTACCCTTAATATTGATATTCGATTCAATCGGATATTTTAGATTCATTTCTTTTTGCGCAACAACATCGTTCCAATTAAACTTCCTCCAACCTTGTGTCATTAACAATAAATCAAGATTCTGTAATGTACTATCTGCTTTATTTGCAAAATAATACCCTGGATTAATAACATTACCCTTTATGTCTGAGGTTAATAAAAATTTAGATGCTATTGATTCATCTAATCCAATCGTTCCATCAATCATTCCACTCTTCACCAAAACACTCATATTGGCTTGGTTAACGCTATCTATTAAAAAAGAAATATTGTTTTTGCCTCTCTTATTTAAATCTTTTTCGTGAATTTGAATAGTTGGTTTTTTGATAGAATAATTATCGCAAAAAGCAATTCGTTCTGCTAAAGGCTTTCCAGTTGTATCGAATAAAGTAAAGTGAATAATACCAGCAGGTAAATTTTTCTTTTGTATTGCTGCTGCTGCTTTTCCTTCATCAAAATCAAATTCTCCCATGTATACCAACTGTCCTCTTATATGAGCAACTAATAGCAGTTTATTGTATTTTTCTTTATTTGTTTCACCTCTATTTGCTAGAGCAAAAAATCGATTCTTTGTATTTTGAATAGTTAGGTTTACACCTTCTGATTGAACGCTTGGTAGCTGAAAAGTAAGTTGAGCACCGTTAGGCATTTTTAAAGAAGCTGTAAATTTTTCTTTTTCTGTTGGTTCTAATTCAAAAAATCCCATACCATTATGTGTAGCAACAAAAGGTATTGAAGCTGCTGTGTTGTTGCTATTAATGGTTCCTGAAAAATTGTAGGGTTGACCAAATTGGTCGGATATAGAAAAAGCAACTCTATTTTTTACACCTGCTATTAATAGACCACCTTCTGGAAAGAAGTTAATTTTAAATTGAGGTTGAATAGATGTTTTTATTTTTTTAATATAATCTGTACCATAAATAAAAAAAGATTTTCTAGTTACATAATCTGGAAAATTCAACATCCATAAAGTGTAAGCATTAATGCTATAGTTATCACTTGCTATTTTTTTATCGAGTAAAATACTACCATTTGCACTAGCTAAAGAGTCTAAACGAAGCATCTTTTTTTCAATAGTTACACCTTTACTATTCACAACATCAATGTATAAAATTCTACTTAAGAAAGTAGGTTTACCATTAAAAGTACACCATGCTTTAAACCAAATTTCTTCACCAGCTACGTATTGTTTTTTATCAATTTGTAAAAAAACTTTTTCTTGAGGATAATTATTATTCCAGAATTGTAAGTTCTTAGCAATTCGTTCAGGCGTAGAATCTTCGATATTGATTTGAAAAAAACAGTAGAAAAAAAATGGAATACTTAAAAGCGGTAAATAATTTCTCATGCGTAATTGTGTTTTGAGCAATTAAAAGTAAGTGAAATTATAAGAAACAAAATGCTAATATTTGTTAATAAAATAAAAAAAAAGTTGATACAATTGTATCAACTTTTTTTTCGAAAATTTATAATTATCTTAAAACACCGTCAATAATGTGTACTACACCGTTGGTTCCTAAAATATCAGATGCGGTTATGCTTAAAGCTGCTGTATTATTTTTACCTCTAACTTTTGATCCATTTACACTTGTTGTAAGCGATGTACTAGGACCAGCTGCTGTGGCAATTGTAGTTGGGTCTGCAGCTAAATCGTTTGTAAACAAACGCGTATTTAAAAAGAAATGATAACGGAGTTGTGGCAAAAGAACAGCAGCAGAAGTTGCTGCAATATAAGTTGCACTAAAACCTGCTGCATTCATAGCTGCATCTGTAGGTGCCATAACAGTAAAAATAGACGCAGTTGCAAATTGAGCCCATGCACCTGCTTTTGTTAAAGCCGATTCGAACAAAGTATGTTGACCTGTTGAACGTATAATTGCTTGGATATTCCCTCGAAAAATTGGTGGAACTAAAAATTTATCTACAACATGAATTCTTCCATTTGTAAGTGCTTTATCAGCACTACTAATTAAACCTCCATTCACATAAAACTGGTTGTTAAAACTACCATTAAATACTGCAAAATTAGATTGAGTAGTTCTACTAATACTGTTTTGTGCAATCATGTCTTGTGTTGCATAATCTGCATTTACAAGGTGATACATTAAATAATAACTAATTTGACCAGAAGTTAATTTATTTAACGAATCTTGAGTAATTCCTGCTGCCGTAAAAGCTGCATTTGTAGGAGCAAACCAAGTAAAAGGACCTGGCCCTGTTGTAAAATTTTTTAGGTTTGCTTTTTCTACAGCTTGAGCAAACATAGTAAGGTTGCTATTAGATTTTACAAACGACTCGAATGTAGGTAAAGGGGTTACCTCATCGTCTTTTTTGCAACTTGAAAACGTTGCTATAATTAAAAAGGCGAAGGCATATAAAATATTTTTATTACGCATAAGATTTTATTTTATTGGTTAG
Source organism: Chitinophagaceae bacterium (assembly GCA_051861445.1). Lineage (GTDB taxonomy): Bacteria > Bacteroidota > Bacteroidia > Chitinophagales > Chitinophagaceae > Parasediminibacterium. Next base: position 6,882 of record JBHYCS010000034.1, read on the forward strand.
TAGTAAAGCCTATGAAGCCTGGCACAGTAGATGGAACAGAAGTTGCTAATCCATTGTCAAAACCTGTTGCATAGCAAGTAACACTTCTTCTAAACGCTGTTGCAGCAGTTTGAGGTGGAGTTAAGCCTACACCTGCTACAAGTGGTCTACCATCTGTTCTTACTACTCTAATTCTAATAAATGGCCTAGTAGTTAATGCCCTACATCTAATAAAACCTGAAGTACCTTTATAAGGAATATTCCTTGCCAAAGTATCTCTAACTACATCTGTTCCATTAGCTGAATCAACTCTTATAAGATTTAAAGTAGAACCAACACAAGCATTAATTAACCTAATATTTATAAAACTATCTACTTGTTGATTAAACACATCTTCTGTTGCAAATGCGGTTCTTGTAGAGTTAGTATCAGCTAAAGTAACTGAATAGAATTTTCCTGCTTGCACACCAATTGAAGAATTAAATAAAACTACAGAATCATTGGATGTGCCCAAATTAGGTAATGCTAATTTTAAAACAGCACCAGGATCTACAGCTGCATAATCAGGAAATGTAGCAGTTGCAGGAAAAAAACCACCGCTTCCTGACGTGTTTGTTCCATTAATTTTTATTTCGTTTGCTTTTATCATTACAGCAGGAGTACCTGGAGAAAGTAAAGCAAACCTTACAAATGCTTTTCCTGTAGGCAAGCTGTATTCTGTTAAGCTTAATCCAGCCTTTTCACAGCCAACAACGCCGAATATGGCAATGGCAACAATAGGCAATAAATATTTTTTCATATTATGATTTTAAAAAGTTAAGGTTGACTAAACCACATTTCATAAGTGTGATAATCTACGTTTAAACCACCAATTTTTCTTATTTCTTCAATATTCCAATCGAATTCAGAGAAATTGGTTGGAGAAAAACGATAGGCTGGTTTAGGACCTTGATTATTGGTTGAATAAAGTGGGATTGCAAAAGTTTTATACACTTGATCATTGGTATCAGGATCTAAATCGAAATAATGATATCTTCTTAAATCTGCCCAACTTTCTGTAAAATTCCAACCAAAGTCACCAATATATTTTTGCAGCATGATATCGGTTAATGTTAATGTGGCGGTTGTAGTTTTATACGCTGGAGTTGCAAAATATGTTGTTCTTTGAGCAGGTGTTATACTTGAAACGCCATTTGCAGTAGTTGCATAGAAATTAACAAAGTCCATATGTGCACTAATTGCGGTTTGGTATGCAGTCAAAGCTCTGTCTTTAAAGCCTCTTCTGAATTCTGCTTCTGCTTGTATAAACTTCAATTCATGGTAAGTCATTACAGGATAAGATGCCCCATTTTGAAATACGTACTTTCCTAATCTTGCACCAAAAACGTTTGTACTTAAATTGGTTACTGTGCTATCACCCCACATTAAACTAACTCTTCTTCTAAATGCAGGTGTTCCTGGCGTAGTTCCACCCGTTGCAGTTACTTCAGGATCCCCAACACCTGAACTTTGCAAAACACAAAAACGATAACCACCATTTGCAGTTGGCATGGTTGAAGTAATTGTAGTAGTATCAAAACTAGTACTTAACATTCTACTAATTCTTGGATCTCGATTTGCAGTAACAGTACTTCCTGTAAATATTGTACCATCTAACAATTGGGTAATAAATCTACTGGCTCTTCTATTACCAAAGTTATTACGAGCTGGTCCATGCGGATTGGTATCGTCATTTCGTGTAGCAGTAAAAGGAACTAAGAAGTTATCTGAATTTGAAGTAAAAGCAGAATCACAAAACTTTACAACCGAATCTGCACTGTAAGTTGATTTATTGGTTGTTCTATTATACAATCTTGCTAATATTCCATAAGTAAATCTTTTCCACTTAGTTTTATCCCCATTATAAACTCTATCTGCCCTGTTTAGATTATTATTTTTTGTTGTTGGCAAATTCAGGTAATAAATAGCTAATCTACAAAGAGAATCTATTCCTTTATACACTACTTCTTGTTTGTCGTACCTATACTTTGCACTTACAGAAGTTTGGTTTACTTGCCAAGCATCGTAAAAAGGTAATTCACCAAAATAATCTGTAGTTTGTTGAAAACCCCATGCTCTTAATGCATAAGCCACGCCTACATAATCCCATGCTTCTTCAGCAAAACCTTTTTCGAAAATTACGTTAAGAGATGAACCTTGTGATTGGTAAAATGTACGCCACAATTGAGCAGCACTAGTACCACCACCATTACCACCGTGTTGATCAAATGCATCATTCGTAGTAGAGGTATAGTTTTGGTTATATGCACCAGAAAAACGACCATCTAAAACAGATGCAGCTGGAATTAATGCATAAACAGGTGGCAATAACGAAGCCAATGATGCCGTTTGAGGGCTTGCAGGATCGGCATTTACATCGAAAAACTTTTTACACCCAACTAAAGATGCAAAAGATGAAACGATTAAAAGTGAACAAATAATTTTTTTCATATTCTTTGTTGATTAGTTGTTTTAAAATTGAATGTTTACACCAAAGTTTACACCTATTGGAGTAGGTAAATTACCAGTATCCATTCCAATTCCTCCTATACCACCTCTAGTAGAAACGTTATTTCCATTTACGGATGGATCGGCACCTGTGTAGTTCGTAAACATTATAGCATCAGTAACAGTACAGAAAACACTTGCACCCTTAATTACTTTTTGACGCTTAATAAAGGTAGTAGGTAATTTATAGCTCAATGTCATATCTCTAACTCTTACCCAATTGATATCTCTTTCAATGAAATCTTCTTCTATACTACCACTTTGGTAATAATCGCTTCTAAATAAAGGATTTACAACTATTGAATTTTGAGTAGGATTTGCAGTATTTTGTAATCCATCATTCAATACACCTTTAATTACACGAGGCGTTTCTCTATCTAAAGTTCTTACACTTGCACCACTTGTGTACAATAAAAATTCTACTCCATTAAATACATCACCACCCTTTCTAACATCTACTAAGAAACTGAATGTAAAATTTTTATAAGTAAATGAATTTACAAAACCCATGGTAAAATCAGGTTGTCTATCTCCGATAACTTGGAAACCTCCACCACCTGTATTAACCGCTGTACCCGTAATTCTTACAGGTAAACCACTTGTTTGAGAAATAATTAAATCGCCATTTGCATTTCTATCAAAACGGTTTCCTGCAAGTTGATAAATATTGCCACCTTGTCTAGAAATATTACGAATATTACCTAAACCCCATGTATCTGAATTATAGAATTGAGGAAGGTTGGCTGGCATTCTAAGAATTTTATTTCTATTACGTGCAAAATTGATGGTGCTACTCCATGTAAATGTTTTAGACTCAAATGGATTACCTTTAATTTGTAATTCTACTCCTCTATTTGTTACATCACCACCATTAATCCATTGTAAAATAGATCCACTAGCATAAGATAATCTTGGTGCAATTAATTGGTCTGTAACTTTTTGGTCGTAATAAGCAAAATCAATAGACAATCTGTTCTTAAACAATTTAATTTCGGTACCGATTTCTAAATTTTTACCAAATTCTGGTCTTAAATCAGGATTACCTTGTGTTACGTTAGGCGTAAAACCTCCACCTGTTGTATTCGACTGTACAAAACGACGAGCTTTCACGTAAGGTGTTGAAGGATCTCTACCAGTTGTTGCATAGCTTAATCTTAATTTTGCATAGCTAATAGCCGTAGGTAATTTAAACATGTCGCTTAAGATTACGTTTGTACCTGCACTCCAATAATAATAAAATGCGTCGGCTGAATTATAATCTAAAGGATTAATTAATCTACTACTACCATCCATACGACCAGATGCTGTAAAAGTCCAATAATTTTTAAACGTTCCAGTATAGTTTACAAAAGCTCCCATTCGATTAAAATTCGTATTGCTCGTAACGGTAGATACAGTTAAAGGATCTGTATTATTTAAACTAATAAATGTTGGATCGAATAGTCTTTCTCCTCTAATTCCATTTGACTCTTCTTTTCTACTATCGAAATTAAATGCAGCGATAATGGTATTGTTTATATTGCCGGTTTTTTTACGAATAGTGGCTCTATAAGTTCCATTTATTAACCGTTGAATTCTTCTATATTCAGTTATATTTCCTCCTGTGCCCAATCCCAAGTTACTTTCAGGATGTTGAAATAAAACACCTTTCTCCGTATAAAAATCAACTCCCATGATTGCTGTTAAATTCAACCATTTGGTAGGGTCGTATGACAACTGAAAGTTACCTAACAATCTATCATTGATATCAAAATTTCGATTATTCGTTACATCAAACCAAGGATTTTCAACTTCAGCAATACCATCTGTTCTAATAATTCTTCTTGAACCGTTTGGATTCAAAGAAATTCTGATATCATCATCAACTGGCCAAGTTAATAAGCCTACTAAAAAACCTTGGCTACCTTTTTGTGCTTTATCTGTTCTTGAATTTACATAAGTAAATGCGGTTGTAGCATTCAATTTCGAACTCAACTTAAATGTAGAGTTTAAACGAAAATTATACCTTCTAAATTTTGAAAAAGGTATTACACCATCGTTATCGAAAACTCCAGCCGTAAAACGATAAGTAGCCATTTCATTACCACCATCTATTGATACGTTGTGAATTTGTGTGCGACCTGTTCTAAAAAAGTTGTTTATATTGTCGTAAATAGTTGCAGTATCAGGAATTTTCTGACCAAAAAAAGTTCTATTTGTTTGGTTTGTTACCCCTGCAAAGCCATTATCATAAACCTTTTGAGTTTCTAATAAACGGCTAATTTTTTCGAATCGAAATGAATTATTATAAGACATTGAACTCTTACCTTTATTCCCCTTTTTTGTTGTTATGATTATAGCTCCGTTACTACCATCTGAACCATATAAAGCAGTTGCTTCAGGTCCTTTTAAAACAGTTACGTTTTCAATATCTTCAGGGTTAATATCCATTGCTCTATTTCCAAAATCGTTATTACGGTTTGCATTGCCACCAGGCAAACGATCTTGGCTCTCCATTGCACTATTATCAATGATTAGTCCATCTACCACAAAAATGGGTTGATTGGTTCCATCAATAGAAGTAGGACCACGTAAAATAATACTCGATGAAGCACCTGGAGCACCAGTAGTTGAAGTAATCATTGCACCAGGAATACGACCTGCCAATGAATTGATAAAATTGTCTCTTTTCGTTTGTGCAATTTCAGCACCATCTACAGTGATGGTTTGATAGGTTAAATCTCTCTTATTTTTCTTAATTCCATAAGCTGTAACAACAACCTCATTTACATCTTTATCAGATGGAACTAGTTTAATACTATAACTTTTAGTATCACCTACTGTGATTTCTTTTGTTGAATAACCCACATAACTAAAAACTAAAATTTGCCCTTTTTCTGCTGCAATACTGTAAAAACCAGCTGCATTAGTTGTAGTTTTTTTATTGGTTGATTTGTTTGAAACGGTAACTCCTAGTAAAGGAGAGGCATCATCATCAGCGATGATAGTTCCTGAAACCGTTTGGTTTTGCCCAAAGGTGGGACTTGAAAAGAAAAAGAGTAACAGAATTACTCCCTTCAACATAAAGGCAACTTTTCTCATAACCGTTTAATTTTTAATTAATAAAAGGGGGTCTATTTAAAATCCGCAAAAAAACGCATTGGCTTGCAATGTAATTAAATTCCCGAAAAATAAAGCATTGTTAAAAATTAATTTTCAACTTATTTTCATCATTTTTCGGTAGAAGAATGGAGTACTGGTAGCAAATCGTTTTACAAAAGACAACAAAAAACTGCAAAAAGATGCAACAAGTAAGAAATTTAATTAAAATTTATAGAATTTCTAATCCAGCAGCTTTGTAATCGATCAATTTTTCATTTTCAGGAGGTAATTCTGTTATTAAAATATCAACAGCATTAATATCACAAACCTTTAAGCGTTGTACAGTATTTATTTTTTCTGAAATAGCAAGTGAAACAATTTTGTGTGCAGAGTGTATCATTGCTTTTTTCACCTCAATAACCTCCCACTCTAAATCGGTAATTCCTTCGGTTAGGTCTATACTATTTGTTCCTAAAAAACATAAATCGGCTTTAATTTCTCTTAAACGGCTTACAGCTTCTGCACCAATTGCCATTTGTGCACTTTTCAACAATTTATTTCCAATAAAAAAAACTTCGCTATTTGGATGATTTAGTAGCTCTAATGCCGTTGGTATACTTGAGGTTATGAAAGTGGCGTTTAGTTCTGCAGGTAAAGATTTAATCAACTCTCTAATAGTGGTACCACCACTGAGTACTACAAACATGCCATCTTTAATCAATTGAACCGCTTTATGTGCAATTATTTTTTTCTCTGGCAAAGAATAAATATCACTATTTTGTATTGTAAAATGAAACGATTTGGATAATGCACCACCATGCACTTTTGTTAATTTATTTTCTTCGTCTAGTTCTTGTAAATCTCTTCTAATTGTGTCTTCACTTACGTTTAACTGTGTACTTATTAAATCACTAGATAATACTTTATTGTGTATATTAATTTGCTGAAGAATATAAGCCTGTCTTTCTTTTTTTAACATAGCAATAAGCGTTTAGTTGATGGGCTAAACTACAATATTTTACATTGTAGCCGTATGTAAAAATGAATTATTCTTTTTTGAGAAACAAAATAGCTTTTTATTCATCTTGAAAAATGAAATAATTTCCGATAACGTTAGCGTAAATTATATTCCTAAATTCAATATCATTTCCTTATCCTCAATTGCAGATTCACTTATCTTCGCCAAAATTTTTTAAGCTATATGAACTTACATGAGTATCAAGCGAAGGAATTATTGAAAAAATACAATGTTCCAGTACAAGAAGGTATTGCTGTAGAAACTGTTGCAGCAGCAGAAGAAGCTTATCGCCAAATTAAAACGCAAACCAATAATAAGTTTGCTGTGGTAAAAGCACAAATTCATGCAGGTGGTCGTGGTAAGGGAAAAGTGAAAGAAACTGGAATGAATGGCGTAAAAGTTGGTAAAAGTGTTGAAGATATTGCAAGTTTTGCAACAGGTATTTTGGGTGGAACCTTAGTAACCATTCAAACAGGAGAAGCTGGAAAAAAAGTAAATAAAATTTTAGTTGCTCAAGATGTGTATTATGAAGGTCCGAACCCTGTGAAAGAATTCTATTTAAGTATTCTTTTAGATAGATCGAACGGACAAAATGTAATCATGTATAGCACTGAAGGTGGAATGGACATTGAAGAAGTGGCTCATAATACGCCTGATAAAATTTTTAAAGAATTAGTACATCCTAGTGGTGGTTTACAACCATTTCAAGCTAGAAAAATTGCGTTCAACTTTGGTTTAACAGGAGAAGCATTTAAAAACTGTGTGAAGTTTGTAACCAATTTATACAATGCTTATGTTGGATTAGATGCAAGTATGATTGAAATAAATCCTTTCTTTAAAACAAGCGATGAAAAACTAATTGCTGTAGACTGCAAAATGAATTTAGACGACAATGCATTAATGCGTCATGCAGATATAGCAGCTTTAAGAGATATTACAGAAGAAGATCCAACAGAAGTTGAAGCTGGTCAATACAATCTAAACTTTGTAAAATTAGATGGCAATGTGGGTTGTATGGTAAATGGAGCAGGTTTGGCAATGGCAACTATGGATATGATTAAATTAGCAGGTGGAGAACCAGCTAACTTTTTAGATGTAGGTGGAACAGCTAACGCACAAACCGTAGAAGCTGGCTTTAGAATTATCATGAAAGATCCAAACGTAAAAGCTATCTTAATTAATATTTTTGGAGGTATTGTTCGTTGTGATAGAGTTGCAGCTGGTGTAATTGAAGCTTACAATAAATTGGGTAACATTAACATACCAATTATTGTACGTTTACAAGGAACAAATGCAGTTGAAGCCAAAAAACTCATTGACGAAAGTGGCTTACAAGTACAATCTGCTATTTTATTGAGTGAAGCAGCCGATTTAGTGAAAAAAGCAGTAGCCTAATTTTTAGAAATATTGTTAAAAAAAACAAAAAGGCGTTCTAACAAAAAAAGTTGGAACGCCTTTTGTATTTTAAAAATAAAATAGTCAAAAAAACAAGACTATTAAAAAAAACGTATTTTTAACTTTTAAAATGTTATTGTATGAAAAGTAAATTATTTTTATCCGCAGTTTGTGTATTTTGTTTAGCAACATTTAGCTATGCATCAGAAACAAAACAAACATTAGATAGCTCATTAGCAAAAAGAGTAGAGGCATTAGAATCAAAAGTTAAAACTCAACAAAAAGAGTTGAATGCCTTGAAAGAAAACAAAAAAACGACAACAACGCTTCCTTCAACAAACGCATCACAAACAAAATATGTTATTGAAAGAAGAGGTTCAAAGCAATTTATTAAAGTAAACTAGCATTTTCTAAAAGCCTTGTAACATACAAGGCTTTTTTAATACATACTGGTTTTTTGTTAAAAAAGTGAAACAAATCAACAAAAAAGACTGTTTTTTCAAAATTCAGTACATTTTCTTAGGAGTTTTCCCAAGTAAAACATGGGAGAATTCCTAAGGGCATTTAGGACAATTACTGTTAGAAAATAATTTTTGCCTCTGTAATTTTGACTTGAAATTAATAGTTATCAATTTGAAAAACTGTTAATCTCCTTTCGTCATTTTTAACTAGGGGGTTGAAAATGATAGCCTTAACGATTTTAATCGAGGAGGCTCATTCTTATTAAAAAATCGTTCAACTAAATTAAATTAACATTAGGTTTTAGAAGAACTAAACAAGGTAAAGCCGTAGATTTCTATCTTCGGCTTTTTTTTGCAATCTTTATCACTAACATTTCTTTATGTATGTTAGCGGCATTGAAAATATGTAACTTCATAAAAATTAAATTCAATGAATTATCGTTTTTCACTTTTTGTAGTTTTCACAATTTGCAGCATTATTGTAATAGCTCAACCGCCTAAAGGCATTAAATGGAATACTGAAAGTACTGGTTATTACGCTCAAGAAGGTGGTGAAATCGTTTTTTACGAATTACCATCTTTCAATAAAAAAACAATAGTTACTAAAAGCCAACTAACCGTTAAAGAAAAAGGTAAACCTTTAACTGTAAGAAACTTCTTTTTTAGCAGTAATGAACAATTGCTTTTAATTTATACCAATTCAAAAAAGGTATGGCGTTACGACACAAAAGGCGATTACTGGCTTTTAAACTTAAAAACAAATACATTGAGACAGTTGGGTAAAACCCTTCCCTCTTCTTCATTAATGTTTGCAAAAATTGCCCCTAATAATCAACAAGTTGCTTATGTAAGTAATCAAAATATTTATGTAGAAAATATAGAAACAACCAAGATTGTACAACTTACCAAAGATGGAGGTGGTAAAATAATTAATGGCACTTTCGATTGGGCATATGAAGAAGAATTTGGCTGTAGAGATGGATTTAGATGGAGCAACGATAGCAAGTCTATTGCTTACTGGCAAATTAATGCTAGCAACATAAAATATTTTTTAATGATAAATAATACAGACAGTATTTATTCATTTAACCAACCTGTAGAATACCCAAAAGTTGGCGAATCTCCATCAGCATGTAGAGTTGGGGTTGTAAACATCGACAATGCAAAAACCACTTGGATGAATGTTCCTGGTGATCAACAACAACATTATATTACAAGAATGGAATTTACACCTAATCAAAATCAACTGATTATTCAACAACTCAACAGAAAACAAAACGAAAGCAGATTAATGTTGTTGAACACTTTAAACGGTGAGGCAAAAACCATTTTCTCGGAATCTGATAATGCATGGATAGATATTAAAAGCCGTTGGAATGATGACAACCCAGCTGGCTGGGAATTTATAGAAAATGGAAAAAGCTTTTTATGGGTAAGTGAAAAAGATGGTTGGAGACATATTTACAAAATGAGTATTGATGGAAAAAATGAAAGCTTACTTACAAAAGGAAACTATGATATTGCAAGCATTGAAGCTATTGATGATAAAAATGGATTTGTATATTTTTCAGCTTCGCCAGAAAATGCAACTCAAAAATATTTGTATAGGGCAAGTATCAATAATGAATCAAAGGCTGAATTATTATCGCCAAAAGATCAAAAAGGAACACATAGCTATCAAGTTTCACCAAACGGAATGTTTGCTCAACATCGTTTTTCGAATTATAAAACTACTCCCATTGCTGAGTGGGTTAGCTTACCCAATCATGCCATAATTAAAGAGAGTAAACAAAAAGCAACTGTTCAAAACAATAGTAATATTGAATACATAACTATTACAACTGAAGATAAGGTAACAATGGATGCTTGGGTTATAAAACCTACCAACTTTGATTCTACCAAAAAATATCCAGTTGTTTTTTATGTGTATACAGAACCTGGAGCAACTACAGTAAGCGATAGCTATGGCAATGCCAATTCTTTTTTATATGCAGGTGATATGGCTGCTGATGGCTATATACATATTAGCATTGATGGCAGAGGAACACCTTCTTTAAAAGGTGCAGCTTGGAGAAAAAGTATTTATAAAAAGGTAGGCATTTTAAACATTGACGATCAAGCGAAAGCTGCTAAAGAAGTTTTAAAATGGAAGTATGTAGATGCAAATAGAGTAGCCGTTTGGGGTTGGAGCGGTGGTGGCTCTACTACGCTTAATTTATTATTTAAATATCCGGAAATTTATAAAACGGGTATTGCTGTTGCTCCAGTTACAAATAGACTTACTTACGATAATATTTATGAAGAGCGATACATGGGTTTACCACAAGAAAACAAAAACGATTATGTGCAAGCTTCTGCCATTACACATGCAAAAGGCTTAAAAGGAAATCTGTTAATTGTTCATGGTACAGGAGACGATAATGTGCATTATCAAAACACAGAAATGCTGATTAATGAATTGGTAAAACAAGGTAAACAATTTCAAATGATGAGCTATCCTAATCGTACACATAGCATTAGTGAAGGAGCAGGCACATCTATGCATTTGGTTACTTTATGCACCAATTATTTAAAACAATATTGTCCTGGTGGAGGCAAATAACATATTCTTTATGCAAAAAAAGCGGCTTTTGAAGCCGCTTTTTTTTATGGTTAATTTTTATCTTCCAACAAGTGGAATAATTGGTAAACTTTCATTCAAATCGTTGCTTACACTTTGTACTGCAAAAAAGTAATTGTCTTTACTGTAAGGCAATTTAATACTTGTAGAAGTAGTAAATATTTTTTGTTGCCAAAAAGCACTTGTAGTTTCTCTTACCAACACATAATAGCCTTTTACTTGCTTACTTATACTTGGCTTCCAACTGATAAATGAGTAATTGGTTAATTGAGATGTACTAATTTTTACTTCAGTTGGGCTTGCAGGTGATTTTGCTAAGTTGGCTAAATTAGCCAAGTTAACGGCTGTATTTTTACGCAAATATTCAAAGTCCATAAACTCGGCTAAATCACCATATTGAACGCCTTTTTCAACTCGAATATCTTGGTGTTGATGATCGAAATTTTCGTTCATTTCTGTTAAACGAACAGCTGCAAAACCTTTCTGTACAAATGGTGTATGATCGCCACCACGTAAAAAGCGATCGTTTCTATAAATTAATTTTACTTCTAAATGTTCTACATAACGCTCTCCTATTTCTTTTACATATCTAGCCAATTGCCTACTTGTACCATCATTTTCCCAACCATAATTACGAATAGTATTGGCTGTTTTTTCTAAATCGTAAGCAGGCAAACCCTCACTAAACACACGAATTTTAGTATTGTCAATAATTTTTGTTTCGCTACTATTATTGCTACCCATAATATCGTTATTCAAAACAGCCTCTAATTGCCAACCTTCAGTTTTAGCTTTTGTTGCTAAGTAATTTGCACCCAACAATCCTTGTTCTTCACCACTAACTGCAACAAAAACTATCGTTGCAGGAAATTGTTTTTTACTCATAATTCTTGCACACTCAATTACAGCAGCAACGCCGCTTCCATCGTCGTTTGCACCAGGAGCATCAGCAGTACTATTTTGTACATTGCTTACTCTACTGTCTAAATGGCCCGTAATTAAAAAAATACGTTTATCATTTGTATCTGTACCTTTTAAAATAGCCATTGCATTGCCCAAATTGGTTATTTTATCTACACGTTTTCCATCAGGTTGCAAGGTTGTGGTATCTACAAAACAGGTCATTCTACCACCTGCATTTTTTGCATACGATTCAAATTTTTGTACCACCCAATTTCTAGCTGCACCAATACCCCTTTTAGCATCTGTTGTGCTACTCAGAGTATGTCTTGTACCAAAGGCAACCATACCTTCAATATGGCTTTTCAACGAATCGCTGTTTACTTCTTTTACCATCGATTCTATGGTAACATCTCTATTGATAATGGTTTGGGCTTGTGAAACACTGCAAATAGTAGTTGCAGCAAATGCAATTAACAAAGGCTTTCTCATATATTCAGTTTGTGTAGGTTTAAAGATAAGCAAGAGCAATATTATGAAGCCAGCTTTTGTACAAATGGCAACTGTAGTGGCGTTTTCTATGGTTTTTCCAAATTATTATTGATAGATATAGT
>JBHYCS010000035.1:0-18768 GCA_051861445.1 Chitinophagaceae bacterium
TACTTGCAGGTATACTTTGTGCTGATCCTCCATTAAACGTTACCGTTCCACTCGTTGCAGTTACCGTTCCACTTGTTCTTGCAACTGTTCCATTTAAGGTTAAGGTATTGCTGCCGATGTCAAGAGCTCCATCTGTAAGTGTGGTCGCTCCTGCAACAGTTAGATTATTACCTAAAGTTACACTGCCTGTACTAGTTCTATTAATCGTTAGGTTTTGTAAAACATTCGTTGTGCCCGGGGTTGTAGCATCGAAATTGATAGTACCAAATGATCCTGTGCCTAAGATAGAGAGAGATGATGTTGATGACCCTCTAATATTACCTGGTGTTGCTATGCCACTATTGTAAGTAGATGCAGTAGATGCTTTTCCTAGTGTTAATGTAAATCCATTTAAGTCTAAAATACTAGTTTTACCACCACTATTATCAATCTCCATTGCATTTCCTCCATTCGGTCCCTCACATAATAAGTTGCTTAACAAGCGTACGCTACCGCCGGTTTTAGCAATGCGTACATACGATATGTCAAAAGTGCCATTACCACTTATATCTTGTGTATTAGCCCCATCAAAAAATACAGCTCTGTTATTGGCATTAAAAACACCGCTATCTGATAAATTACCTTCTAAACGTAAATCACCACCGATACTACCAGATAAAGTAATTGTTCCATAGTTCAACAAATTACCTTTAACAGTTAGTGCAGCTGACATAGCTGTATTTGCCAATGTTAAAGTAGAACCGTTATCAACAATTAAATTTCCTGCAATTTGTCTTGGAGTAGACGCACCTCCATTACCTAAATCAAGTGTTGTATTGTTGCTTATTTGTACATGGTTAGGATAACCAGCACCACTTACTGCACTCCACTCTGTGAATCGACCGTAAGTTATTCCACTATTGTATCTTAAAGTAGACGTGCTACTATAGATAGGTGGATTGTTACTCACAAATCCGCCGTTGTTTAACTGTAATAAACCATTGATTGTAGAAATACCAGAACCAAAATTGATGCCATTTGAAGCTGTAAACGCAATATTGCTTCCAAAACTAAACGAACCGCTATTAACACTAGTAAACGTTTTTATTGAATTACTCACATTAATGGTGCCTGTTCCAATAAAGCTTACAACTCCACCATCTGCTTGAACATTTGATGCGGTTGCATTGGTTAAATTTAAAGTATAATTGTTTAAATCTAATGTAGCAGCAGATACTAAACTCATACCATTACCACCACCACCAGCATTAATGGTTAAATTAGAGCCTAACTGTATGGAACCATTTGTTTTTTCACTTACCAAATAATCAAAACTTGCACCGCCAGTAGAGTTAATGATATTTGTACCAGTTCCTGTAAAAAATACAGCTCTGCCATTTGGTGTGAATGTACCGTTGGTATTTCTTATCCAATTGCCACCAACTTTAATATCGCCTCCATTTGCAGTGGACAATGTTAATGTGCTAGTTCCAGTTGTACCTCCAATAACCACATTACCTCCAACTATAATTTTAGCACTAGAATTACTCATATTTAAAGAACCTGCACTACCTGTTGTGCCTAAAGTTAAATTATTGGCTACACCAATATCTGTAGTCAAAGTTTGTGTGCTTACCGTTGTTCCATTTTGAATCAATACATTACCAGGATATCCTTTACCCGATATTGCACTCCACTCAAGAGTTCTATTGAAGCTACCAGTATTGTTATAAATTAAAGTAGCTGAACTTGCATATGCTGGTGCATTACCAGTTACAGAACTTCCACTATTTAACTGCAATGTACCATTAGCACCAATGGTAGAAGCTGTGCCAAAATCCACACCACCAGCAAGCGTTACATTATTAAAAGTAATAGTACCACTAACTGTACCTGTACCAGCAAAAGCAATCGTACCGCCATTAGAACCTGTAGCAATAATACCACTAGTTGCTGCTATTGAACCATTATTAGCAATTGTTAAAGTATTAGCACCTATAGTTAATGTGCCTGATGTAAGAGCAAGGGTTCCTACAACACTAAAGTTTTTATCTAAAGTAACTCCATTGCTATTATCAATAGTTAAGTTAGTAAGCGAATTAGCTGTACCATTATTAATAATTGTGCTACTACCAGGAAAGTTTTGAACAGCAGTACCTTTTAATACAATTGTACCAAGATTATTAATTGTACCAGATCCTGGTGTGTATGTACCTGTGATTGTCAATGTAGCTCCAGCAAACACTTCTAAATTACCACCACCACTTAAATCTAAATTTTGTATGGTTTGTGAGAAACTTGTATTTACCCTAAATGTACCTCCTGCATTTACAATAACATTCTTATTCGTAGGTAAAGTATTATTTGCATTTACTCTAAAAATACCTGCATCTACTTGAACATCTCCAGTAAATGTATTGCTAGTGTTTGTAAGCGATAAAACGCCTGGTCCGCTTTTAATTAATTTTCCGCTTCCTGAAACGATACCACTTAGGCCTAAAAAACCACCAGAAACCGTAACGCTTATTTTAGAATCTGTATTAATTGTTATATCTCTTGCAATAGTATTAGTGGCATTTAATACCATAGTTGAAAATATAACAGGATTAGTGGTTTGGTTTGGATTTAAAACAATACTTTGCCCAGTTGTACCGTAAGTAGTAGCAGTTGGAAACCTTAAAGCTCCACCATCATTTACAGTGATTGTTCCAGTAGCTGGCATACCAGCAGCAGTACTAAAGTTTAAAGCCCCAGTATTATTACCACTAACATTTATACCTCCTGTAAAACTAGACTGGGTAGAACCACCAAGTGTAATATTACCAGTATTGGTACAGTTAACAGCCAAAATACTACCAGTGCCTGTAATTGGTGAATTGAAAACTAATGCAGCAGTTGAATTATGGGTAATTGCTCTTGTAACAGATGTACCTAAATCTATTGAAGTTCCTGTAAATGTTACTTGACTCCCTGTAAAAGTAAAATCACTATTAATGGCAAGTTGATTTGATAAAGAAATGGCTCCTCCAGAACTATTTCCTACTGTACCGCCATTTATTGTAAAAGTACCTGTTCCCAATGCTGATGCATTGTTAAGGTTTATAGTACCTGCGTTTAAAGTAACACCACCTGAAAATGTGTTTACACCACTTAAAGTTAATGCTCCAGCACCACTGCCATTTTTGGTTAATCGGTTGGAACCTCCTGAAATAATAGAAGAAATTGTTACACCCCCAGAACCATCAATAGCAATAATATTATTGGTCGGATTGCCTAATGCAACTCCCATTAAACTAGTTCCACCACCATTATTTTGAATGGTTAATAATTGACTACTATTATTTCTTACTATTACGTTTGCTGTGGCATTAATTACAGCACCAGCTAACGTGAATACTCCATTCGCACTATTTGTACTGTTTCCAATTACAATTGGGTTGGCAGTTCTTGAATTTGTAACTTCAATTGCACCCACAATTTGAGCATTTGAACCATTATTCGTTGGATTATTCATATTAATTCCAACAGTAGTACCTGAAGGATTTGCACCAAACTGTGCAATTTGTAAGGAGGTTGGTACACTACCATCAGTCCAATTAGATCCTGTTAGCCACGCACTGCCACCTGAACTACTCCACAAAATCGAAGTATACCCATTTATCGTCTGCGTTGTTCCAGCATCACTTGTTCCACTTCTCGTTGCAGTTGTAGAAAATGTATAATTTGAAGTACTGGTTGCTGTAATGTTGATGGTTCTTGCAGGTGTAGCATTTGCAGTATAGTCAACAGTAACATATAAATAATAGGTAGAGCCAGCAACTAAAGCTTGACTAATACCACTGGTAAACGCTAAAGTTTCACCAGAACCAGTAGACGTAATTGCACTGCCAAGCTGTGTAGCTGTTCCCGTTGAAAAAGTACTATTGGTACTATACCACAACTTAATGCCACCATTTGCAATGTCAACAGCTTGATAAGTTCCAGCTGTTGTAAAACTTACACCTGTAAAAGTTGCATCATTACCTGTTACAGCAATATTGGTCTGATAAACTACGTTATTTGTGCTTCCAACAAATGCCGTACTTGAACCAGCAGTGGTACTAAAAGTTACATTTGCCGTTTGCTGGCTGGAATCTACTCCACTTGGCGTTAAATAATTTTGAGAAGTGCCTGTTCCTTCATTGTATTCAAATACAGCAAAATGATAGTTGGTAAATGCAGTTAATCCTGTTACTGTTATTACATTATTACCGCTACCTGTGCCATTGTATACCACATAATTACCCGTACCTAATTGACTTCCACTTCCAAATGCGGCATTGGCAGTATAACTTGTTGCATCAGCAGGATTGGCATCTACGGCACTACCTGCCTTCATTATTATTAATCTTTTTCCACCATTACCTACAGTTGGTAAATTTACAACTATGCTTGTAGTTGTTACTGTTCCAAAACTAATACTACCTTCTGCATCAGGTTGTGTTGCAATTGCATTGCCACTTACTGCAACATTTTGTGTGGTTGCATCGGTTGACGTATGAGTAATGTTTAAACTACCTGTTGCTCCTGTAGCTGAACTTGGAGAGAATCTTACATAAATAGTGGTTGATGGAACTGCATCACTTCCATTTTTAGCCAATACAATTGGATTTACAGAGAAATCAGCATCATCTAAACTGATAGCAAAACCTGTTGGTGCTGTTATCGTAACACTTCCAACTAATTCGGTTCCTGAAACAGTATAAGATTTACTACTTGCATTTGTACCCATAACTGTATTTCCAAAAGCAGTTACTGAACCTACTGTAATCGTTGGATTATACGTTGTTGCATTACCTACACCTGCTGTTGCAAAATAATTAGGCAACGATGCACTATTATTATTGTACTCATAAACAGCAATATGGTACGTTGTATTTTTTGTTAATCCAGTTACAGTTACGCTTGTACCTGTTCCATCATATACTGCATAATTACCTGTTCCAAATTGTGTTCCTGTTCCAAATACACTGTTAATGCCGCTTGGTGCTACTGCATCAGTTGGCGTATAATCTACAGCATTACCTTGTTTTACAAATACCACTCTTCTTGCACCATTTCCCCCAGTAAAATTCACTACTAAACTAGTATTGGTTCTAGTTCCAAAGGCAACTGTACTTTGGGTGTTTGGTTCTGCGTCTAAAGTTGTAAAATTAACTTCACTACCATATGCTGTACCCACACCATTAGTAGCGTACGCTCTTACATAGTAGGTTGTATTGCTGTTTAATGATGTTAAATTCGCTGTAAAGGTTCCCACACCTGAGCCACTTGTTACTTTAGTATCTGCTGTTGTAGGTGTTCCTGTTGTGTTGTATACAATTCCTCTTTCAGTAACCGCATCTCCACCATCAATTACTACTTCACCGCCACCACTTGCACTGTTTACTGTAATAGACGAAATAGCAGCAGTTGTTACTGTAGCAATAGTTGATGATGTAGTAGAAATACCTGCACTTACAGCACTCCATGTACTATTACCGCCTGCATTTTCTGCCCTTACTCGGTAATAATATGTTGTACCCGAGCTTAACGTAGTAAATGTATAATTGGTAGCCGTAACACCTGCTTGGGTAGTAACTATATTGTTTACAAAATCAGTTTCGTTGGTATTATTGGTAGAAACCTGCACCCTATATGTTATAGACTCACTACCATCATTGGTAGGAGCAGTCCAATTAGCTCTAAACCCAACTGCTGTGGCATTGTCTCCTGTACCTACTGTTGGTGCATTACTCAATGTAGTGAATGTTGCATTACTGCCATTGGTTGTACCAGCATCATTCACACCTTTAGCTCTGTAATTGTATAATGTATTGGTATTTAAACCTGTAACTGTTTTTGAAATACTGGTATTAGAAGTTCCTGTAACTGGACTTTGATCTGCCACTGTATTTGTACTAAAACTCATATCAGTACTATAATCAAAACTTGCAACAGTGCTACTAGCATTTGCATTTACAGTTCCATTCAATACAACACTTGTAGTTGTAATACTGCTAGCCGTGTTAGTGGTAACAGTTGGAGGTGGTAATGTAACGGCCCAAGTAGGATTGGTTAAATTAGTAATACCAGAAACAGTAGTTACGTTAGGTGTACCTGTAGTGCTACCACCTCTATTATCCCAAGTGCTGCCATTGTATTGATTAGCAATACCTGTAGTTGGCGATGCACCCAATGTTGCACCTGCGTCGGCAGTAAGCCACTGAAATGCTAAGGTTGATGTTGTGCTAGCACTGCTTGCAATACTCCATTGAGCATTAGCAGCGATAGCTGTTGAGGTAAATGTTGTGTTTGCTGCACCTACTGTATATATTGAAGTTGATGCACCGGTGTTGGTAATGGTTACAGGTGTATAATTAGTAGCATTACGCCCTATGGGGAAAGCAAACGTACCACCACCACTTGCAATGCTACGCAATACCCTACCTGTACTATTGGTAACAAGATAATTAGAAACAGATGCACCAGTTATTGTTGCACCTGTTAGGGTTAAATCGTTAGCAGCCAATGTGATTTTACCGCTTGTTAAAGCTAATGTGCCTGTAATGGCAGTTGCAGAACTAAGGGTAACACCACTACTGTTATTTAAAGTGAAATTTGCAGCACTAGTTAAAGCATTACCAGTAAATTGAGCTGATGCACCATTAAATTCGTAATTGGCTGCAGCATTTAAGGTTCTTGTAGTAGTTTGAATATTACCAAATGCTCCAGTAGTTAATGCTCCATTTGCATCAACTGAACCGACTTTTAAAGTAGCTCCAGCGTTTAATGCAAATGTTGAAGTAGTTGTAACGCCAGATAAGATATTTGTACCACAAACTAATGTACCACCACTTAATACTGTGAATACCGAAGTTGTAGATGCAGTTGTATTGATTGCTAATGCAGATTGAAGTGTAACTGTACTTCCACTATTTATTTGATAATCTACTTTTCCTGATGCACCTGATGATGTGCTTGTTATTGTTTGTGAAGCTCCGCCGTTAAATGTAAACTTTCCATTCGGTGCTGCTGAACCACTCGTTGTAATAGTACCTGTTCCTGTTCTTGAAAAAGTACCTGCAATATTGATAGCACCAACACCAGGTGATGAAACCAACGTGCCTTGACCGAAATCTATAGAACCTGCCGTTTGTGCAAACCCATATGTTGGTGCTGTACCAGTTTGGTTAATTGTTCCTGCACCATTTGAAGTAGATAAAACAACAGTACCTGCAAGACTCACATTACCAGCAACATTAATTGTAGCAGTAGAAGGATAATTTACGTTTACATTACTAGTATGAGCCAATCTCAATGTAGCACCAGTTGCTACGGTTAGGTTTCCTGAAACATTAACTACAGCTGCAAATGCTGTTCCAGCATTTGCATTTTGATAATGTAGAGTAAAATCAGCTGTTGAAGAATTAACTATAAAATCACCCCCAACATTTAAAGTGTAGCTAGTAAGTAATGCCAATCTCAACTGCTGTGAATTTGTACTTTGTATTGTAAGATTTCCAGCAATAGAAGCACTAAGAAAAGAATTATTTATTGTAAATGCTGCATTTTGAGATGAAGTATTCCAGGTAAAATGATGAAAGGCTTGACCTAAGCCACTTGGTGAATTATTAATATTGCCAGTACTAGCAATTAAACAAGTTGAGCCAGCATTCCACGTTACAGTAGGCAAAGTACCGCCGGTATTATTAGCTATAAGGTGTCTGTACGTACCTGTACTGGTTACAGTAATGGATCCTCCTCCACCGACTGTACAGGCACCCGTATAAGTGCCTACTGTCATTGTTCCACTTATTCTCATAGTACCATTTACGGTTGTTGTAGTTGGAGTTGCAACTGTACCTTGGCTTCTAGTCACAGTATTCACATTTACAAAATCGCCAGAAGAAATAATTACACTTGATGCATTTGTAGGTGCAAGATTACCTTGCCAAGTTGCGTTGGCACTATAGTCAGCATACACACTAGCTGTTCCTAATCCAGCACTAACATATGGATAAGTTGTAGCAGCAGCACCAACTGTATAAGTGTAGTTGCTACCACCATTGTTATCAATATTAATCGTCATTAAATCTGCATCGGCAGCAGAAGGGGTTGTTGAGCCAGAACTAAATAAATAGTAAACAACAACTGCATTTGCCGTATTTGTACCTGCAGGAATTGTAAAAGTAGCTGTTGTGCCATTAATTGATGCTGGTGCAACAGTTGAGCTAGTGAAGTTATTCGTTGTATATCGTATATATACATTTTGACCAGTAGGTAATGCACCACTTAAAGTTCTTGTAATTGTAACTGTTTGTCCAGGATTTACACCATTAGCTATAGAAGGTATTTGAGTTGAACCAGACATTGTTCTGATTGTTCCTTGTACTTCATTAACCCAAATTTTTGCAGTACCTGGTGCACCACTATTCGTTTTAAAAACTACATTGCTACTTGCACTAGCTATATTAAGATAATAAGCAAAAGTGCTACCACCTTGTGACGTTATGGGTGATGCACCTGATGTAATGAGTTGATCACTTGCAGTTGGACCATAAGAAGAACCACCACTTGTTGCACTATAAAATCTAAAGTATTTATTACCAGTAGAGTTAGGGGTAGATATTTGAATATTCGTTCCTACAATTGTACTCATTAGCTGCCCACTCGATTGTGTCCAACTATTAGGTGGCGTATAATCTCCTGAAACTAAATAAATAGGATTTTGTGCATTTGAACAGAATACAAAAAATAGTATTGAGTATAGGATTGATAATATCTTTTTCATATGGAAAATTCAATACGTTTTTTTAATAGTTAACTTTTGATACAACTAGCGACATATAATTACACTTATTGGTAATAATCTCCTTATTACACTGATTGTTAGAAACAGTCCAAGACGAGTTAGCATAACAAGACAGATAAATAAATACTGAAGTATTTATACTCTGATTTTGACCATCGGTATGAGTACCATATTCATTTGTTCCGATAATACCATTAACCGTAGGTGTCGTGTATTGTGCCTTAACAGCAAAAGAAAATAGCAATAAGAAAGTGGCAAGTATATATTTTTCATGGGTTCAATCGTTTGAAATATGGCGTTTTGCAGTTACAAATAAAAGAAAATAATTGACATTTTAACAAATATTTTTAAAATTGGCGTATTTGAATGAAGGAAAATCGGCCGCATATACCTTATTGAAACCGGAATATTTACCTTGTTGCTGTTGGCTAGTGTATGCCATTTACTGCTATTACAGTAGCAGCAAATAAGAGCATTTTGTGCTTGTACAGCAAAAGAATGCATCAATAAGAGAGCGTCGAGTAAGGCTTTTTTCATACCAAATTTTAATAAAAACAGTTGTTTATTATTGCCATAGCTCTTTTGAAATCGATATGTAGTTATAGGCTTTTCAATTGTAATACTTGTATTTGAGTATTGGTTCAATTTTTTAGCTCATCCCTTTATTTCAATTACAAAAAATTTGCAATTACACTGATTTGGATGTTTCCAATAGCAGCCCATTGCACATTGGTATTTCGTACTGTAAGCATCACGGCAAGCAATAACTTAACACTTTTTTAGGATAATGGTTGTGCAAATTAAGAACTATTGTGTAAAAAATACACTTTAATTTTTTTGATTTGCATATAGAATTCGAGTAGAAATATAATCCAATGTAAATGTTGAAATTTGGCTGAAACTAAAATTGAAACAATTAACCTAGAATTTGAACTAATTAGAGATATTGCAATAATTGAGTAATTGACTGAATTTAAACTAAAATCAATTTTTATATGCAATATTTTATTTTTTCATAAACAATTGATTATATAATCATTTAATTTTTATTCATCATTTGAGTTTAAAAAATGTAATCGATTACATAAAAAATCAAAGTATAATTTTATTATATTTATTTCCATCGTACAATTGGGGTTTGTGTATGTAGCAAACAATGAGTAGCAACTAAATTTTGATTATTCGAAACGCTTTTTGCTAAACAGCACAACAGTTGTTTCGAATATTTTTGAGGTTTTTGAATATAACTATTAGCTATAAATAAATATTGCTTTTTGTGTTAGGGATTGCAATGGAAATACTTTTTGTGATCTCCTAAATAAACCGAATTTGTAAATTTAATTTAAGAAAAAGGTTATTCGTATTATCTAAATATAGTTTTCCGAATTGATGTCTGGTACTACTTGCTGTTTCTAATTTGGTATTATTAAAAAGATAATTTTCGTAATGATTCCTGTTGTAGATATGATAACAAAGTATATCTCCATCTTCTTTTACGATTAAATAACCACCTGTAGCGTCATACAAACCTGACCATACTTTAGACGGCATCATACCTAAAGCTACATCTGTTAGAAAACGTTTAATTTTATATTCATAGAATGAATGGGAAAATTGTGTATCATACATTAATGGATTTGAATTATTAATTGTAGATGTTAATGCAGCTATAGTAGTGCTATTTGTCGTATAAAATTGTAATAGTAAGTGTGCTAAAATTGATGGGAGTGAACTATCAATTAGTATTAAATTATTTTTAAAAATTGGATTTTCGAGTGTATAATAATGTAGAGTACCGCCTAGATTTTTAATAGCCTCGATTCTATCTTTAATCTTACTTCTAGTATCAATTGAATTTATTTCATTTAAATCCTGCTCTGAACCTTTAAAATCTTCAACTTTAAAAATAAAGTTTGTTGTTAATCCTGCATTTAAAAGTGTTGAATTTCCTCCTATTTGTGACTTTATACTAAATCCTAATTGTGCGTTTTGATTAATTGCTATATCATGTATTACGATGTTTATATCTGTTTTGGTAGAAGATTTCGCTTTTAATGTTTTACATAAAATTCTTTGCATGAAATTTTCAGCTTCTGGAGCATTAAATACCCCTTTTGCTCCTTTTATTTCTGATAGTAATTTATCTGCTTGTGCAGTAAATTCATTCACAGGTATACATAATTTCTTATCCGCTCCTTCTATAACAACTATGTCGTTATGAATTTCATAACTGAAATTATCATCAACTTCTTTACGTAAAATTTTAACAATAGGATAAAATAAATTTTTAATCTTATTTAAGTTTTCGTCTCCAGCAAATAAGTTTCCGTCAGACAAAAGCTTGAACAAAGTATAAATCTCACTCCAGTCCCCTTTATTGCCAGTTATCATTTACAGATATTTTCAAATTTTCTAATATGCGTTTTGCGGTTGCTTGAACAGCAGGAATAGCTACAGAATTTCCAAATTGCTTATAAGCAGAGGCATCAGCCACTGGTATAATAAAGTTATCAGGAAAGCCTTGAAGTCTAGCCCATTCTCTAGGTGTCATTTTCCTAATCCCATCTCTATTTACTGTCCCTTTTATATGTGTTGTGGGAGTAAAATCAGTTATTCTTTTGTCGACTACTAAATTTCTTTCACGCCCCATACCTCCACAAACAACCGCATTTGCTATACCAGTATCTTCTATTATTTCAAATCCGAACCCATTCCCCTTGCTTTTATGTCTCTCTTTATGATTATATAGAGTCTCTAAATATTTATTTGATAAGTAAAATTTTGTTGGAGGAACTGTTTGCTCTTTTATATCTTTAAACGAAACTGACTTTTGTAATGGTAATGGATATTGAAAAGAATCAATCCCAAGATCTTTTCTAAATCCAACGATAAAAATTCTCTCTCTATTCTGTGGAACACCATAATCCTTCGCATTGAGGATTTTGGGTTCTGGTATATAATAATCTAAATCGTTTCTTAAAACATTTAAAATAGTAGATAGCGTTTTCCCCTTATCATGATTTCTTAATCCCTTAACATTTTCAAGAAAAATTGCTTTAGGTCTTTTTCGACTGATTATTTCTGCTACTTCGAAAAACAATGTACCTCTTGTATCATTAAACCCCCCTCTTCGACCCGCTATTGAAAATGCTTGACATGGAAAACCTGCACATAGTAAATCAAAATCATCAGGTATGAAATTTTTTACTTCTTCCTTCCTTATATCTCCAAATGGCACTTCTCCAAAATTATGTTTGTATGTTTTAATAGCATTTTTATCCCACTCACTTGTGAACACACATTTTCCACCTAAATTTTGCAATGCTAATCGAAATCCACCTATTCCTGCAAATAAATCTATAAATTTAAATGTATATGTGCTTGGTGTTGGGAAAGGAACGTTATTTACTTCGAAAAGAAGTTGCTGTAAAGCACTTTCTTTTAAAACAATTTTTTCGATACTATCGTCATTATTTACATAATCGTTTATACACTCTAATGCTGCTTTTTTATAATATTTTGCAACGCCATTATTCATATTATGTAAATAATGGGTTAATACAGCTTTAGGATCAATTTCCGTTTCAATTAATTTAATACTAAACCTTTTTCCATCAAACTCATCAATTGTTATAGTTGCTTTTACATCCATTTAGAACCAATTTTTATGCAATCTAATATTATTACCTTGAAGATTCTCTCTCGATAATTTGTGATGGTAACACAATAATTTCGTTGGTAAGCTTGTACTTCTTTTTCTCGAAAGAATTCATGAGTAAGGTGGCTGCCGTTTTTCCCATTTCAAAAGCTGGCTGTTTTACGGTTGATAGCGGTGGCTGCAATAAATCGGCAGTTTCTAAATTGCAGAAACTAATGATGCGAATATCGTTGGGAATTTTGAGTTTTAGCTCGTTGCAAGCATAATAGAAAGTGGTGGCCATTTTTTCTACTGGAGCAAATGCTCCATCTGGTGGATTGCTTGAACGGAGTAACTGCTTGATTAATTGATAATTATTGTCGTAATCTTGACTGCCTCTTACAATAAGAGATTCATCAATCGGAATATTGTGTTTGGCTAATGCTTGTTTGTAGCCTTCTAATCGATTGTTGCCAACAGAAAAGGTTTTTAAAACAGATAAAAAGGCAATGCGTTTACAGCCTTTTTCTATTAAATGTTCGGTGGCTTTACAAGCACTTTCTAAATCGTTGGTTACCAATTTAACGGTATCGAAATTGTCGCAAATTCTATCGAAAAAAACAATGGGTATCCCTCTATCGTGTACTTCTTTAATATGATTGGTTTGGTCGGGATTACTGGTTACGGCCATGATAATACCATCAACTCGTCCGCTTTTTAATAAATTGAAAATAGCAACTTCACTTTCTGCATTGTCGTGTGTAAGATAAATAAGTACATGGTATCCTTTTTCTAAGGCCACATCTTCAATACCACTAATAGCAGTTGAAAAAAAGTTGTTGAGCACTTCTGGTACAACAACGGCTATTGTTTTGCTACTATGTTTGCGTAAACTACTAGCATACGGATTGGGTTGATAATTGAGTTCTTTGGCAGCTGCCCTAACCCTTGCTTTTGTTTCTTCGCTAATTTCGTAACTATCTTTTAAAGCCCTAGACACTGTAGACTTTGAAATATTGAGATATTTGGCTAATTCTATAATATTAACAGAGCTCATATATAGCAATATACTTAAGTAGTGTGTAATATACAGTAAAATTACTGAAACCTTGTTTTAGAAACCAACAAAACAATAATGATACCGAAACAAGCAGCCAATGCAAATGAAATTTGTATGCTATATGTGTGTGCTATAAAACCAACCAATGGTGGTCCACATAAAAAACCCATATAGCCAACTGTTGCAACAGAAGCAATTGCAGGACCAGTAGGCATGGTTGTTATTTTTGCAGTATTGCTATATACTAAGGGCATAATGCAAGACACGCCAAAACCTGTAATTAAAAAACCTATTGAAGCGGTAATAATATTGGGGAAAAATATAGCCATCGAAATGCCTAGTGTAATACAACAGCCACTAAACTGTAATAGTCGTTTGCTTCCTAATTTATTTACCAATACATCACCCAAAAATCTACCTAATGCAACAGCACTTAAATAAGCAACATAGCCCACCGTTGAAAACGACTTTTGAACTTTGATTTCTTTTATAAAATAAATACCACTCCAATCACTCATTGTGCCTTCACAAACCATACTACAAAATGCAATTAAACCCAACGTAAATAATTGCTTGTTAGGTAATACAAAGGCATGTTTTTTAGTGTCGGTAACAGCATCTCTTGGCATTGTGTTTTTAAAAGCAATTGAAACCAATACCATTACAATAAAGCCAACTAATATGAAATGCAGGGCTGGTGAAATGCTGCTTGAAATAAGCAAAGATGCAAATGCTGCTCCACAAAATGCAGCAATACTCCATACACCATGAAAGGAAGTGATAACAGATTTTTGAAACAAAGCTTGTACACTTACAGATTGTGTGTTGATAGATATATTTAATAGATTTCTTGCCGCTCCAAACAAAAATAAAATGGTGGCTGCTTGCCATGCATTTGTAACAAAACCTAGTGTACAAAGCACAATGGCGTATAATAGAGCGGCTGCTAACATTACATTTCTACTACTAAACCGCATAAGCAAGTAAGCAGCAAAAGGCATGGTAACCATTAAGCCTACTGGTATTGCAAAGAGTAAGCTACCCAACTCGGCATCGTTTAGTTGTAGTCGTTGTTTTAAATCTGGAATTCGAGAAGCCCAAGATGCAAAACTAAAACCTGATATAAAAAAGAAAACACTAATTGCCCAACGATGTGTATTGGGGGTAATGTTTTGTTTTTGTGATAGCAACCGTTTGAGCATGATACAAAAATAGGTAATGCATATACAGTATCATGTAAGCATTATTTACACAATAGTACTTACATGATTATTGCTAAATGCTTCTAAAAATGCCTTTCTTTTAATGAAGATTGAACGTATTTACTTGTTACAACTGAAAAATTTTATCCATCATCATCCATTTTTCGCCATTTTTGGCAAATGGCAGCGATTGCTGAAACTTCCACATCAACTGTTCCCATTCTTGCACTTTTGGGTTAGATGCGTCCATGGCTGCTTTTTTCTCAAAACTAAAGTCATCATTGGTTTCCATAATCATAAACATGCGGTTACCAATTCTATAAATTTCCATATTGGTAATGCCTGCATCTGTAATACTTTTTTTTATTTCGGGCCAAACATTTCCTTCTTTATGCCATTGTTCATATTCTGCAATTAGTGTTGCATCATCAACTAAATCTACGGCTAAACAATATTTTTTCATGTTTACATTATTTTGGTACAACGAGTTTGTTATGAGATCCTTTATTTTATTCTGCTTTTTGTTTTTCTGTAAATCCTTTTACAATAAAAAAAACAGAAAGTACGAGTGTTACAGCATATAGAATTGCTAAAAATGGTTTATTAAAATGCATTGCATCAAAATCGAATAATTTGTATAACCCTCTTGCAGTAATAATAAAAAATAAAATAAAGATTATGGGTAAGGAACGTTTTGTTTTCATATAATTATCATTATTGATGAATGAAGATTTGCCAATGAATATAAATAGTTTCTTTTAAAAACACATTATATAACAATTCTTCTATGTAAACACAAAAAAAACCTCATGAATATTGGCATTCATGAGGTTAGTTTTTCAAAGGTTTTTTATTATTTTATAATAATATCTTTTGTGAACTGATATGTTTCACTACTTACCCTCATATGATACAAACCAGAACTAATTGAATTGTTTAGAACAAAGTTATAAGCTGCTATATTGGCATTGTCTGTAACAACCATTGTTTTTTCAAATACTACCTGACCAGCAATGTTTACCAATTGCATTCTGTAGGTGTTTTTGGGAAGATTAGAAAGGCTAATGCTAAATGTACGATTAACTACTGGATTTGGATACACTTGAACAGAAGCTGTTGCTACATTTGCTTGGCTTACTTTAGCAACACTACTATAAGTAACAGCTCCAGATTTATCGATTGCTTTAATTCTATAGTACACTACAGCTTGTGGAGACGAAACATCTACAAAACTATAGCTAGCACTTGAACTTGCATTGATTGCACCTTTTGCAGTATATGTAAATGCATCTGTAGAAGCCTCTACAACATATTTATCTACATTGATTTCTGAGCTTACTTGCCAAGAAATTTTAGTTGTATTGTTAGATGTTACTGTTGCTGATAAACCTGTAAACTTAACTGGTAAAGTAAAGCCAGCTTGTGCAATACCAAAAGCAGTAAATGTATTGAAGCTACCACCTGCAGTGTTTGCGGTATTATTACCAACACCTGTAACAATATTCCAATCGGTAGTGAATTGAGATATGCCAATGGCATTGTTAAATCCATCAAAATTAGAACCTTCTAAAGAAGCAGGCCATGCAAATTGTAAGGTAGAATTACCAGTTGGTGTAAAGTTGCTATTAACTGTCCAAACAGCATCTACAATATTTTGCTTTTGAGTAGGAGATATAGGAGTTCCACTTGGAGTGGCATCTACTGTAGCACCATCAAATACACTTACCGAAAAATCTTCTCCTGCTGCTGCTGGTGTAACTGTAAGTGGTAAGTAGAATCCATTTGTACCAATTGGGAAAACAGTAGTAGATGCAATATTGCCGATTCTTACAATCCCTTTTGCACCAGTTGTTTTATTTACTCCAATAGATACATAACTGTTTGTACCTGCACCAGCAATTGCGTTACCAGAACTAATTCTTAATGTATCAGCACTACGAATAGATAACATGTTATTCGCTAGATTCAATGTGCCATTTACTACAAGATTAGCAACGTTACTTGTAACAGCTGCTCCCAATGTTAAGTTATTAGTTTGCAAACTAGATATGGTAGATGGAAATGGTGATGTTGTTGCTGCATTAAATACATAATTAGCACCTGGTGCAGATGGGAATGAATAGGTGCTACCTGTTTGTAATGGATAATTTGCTGCTAAACCACCTGTATGAGCTGTGGCGAATAATGAACCGCCTGTTCTTACTGATGTTGCAATATCATAGGTACCTGCTGGTATAGGATTAGAAACTGTAATAGTGTACGGACCTGGTGATGTACCTGATACCAATACAACAGTCGTACCTATTGGAATTCCTGTTCCTGTAACCAACATGCCTTGTGAAAAGCCTGAGTTATTTGCTACAGTAATAGTATAAGGTGAGGCTGCAGTTACTACAGCACCAGTTTGTGTTCCTACTGTGGTAGCGGTTGAATAGCCCTGTAATGCACCACTTTGGTTTTCAATAGCATTTGAAACAACAAAATTGCCAAAATCTAAACTTCCGTAATTACGAATATATGAACCGTTTGTACCTAAACTTGCTGTTACATTTTGGGTAAAATTGGTTGTGAGTTTCACAGAAGAGCCTGAACCTACAACTATTCTAGCAAAACCACCAGCTGTAACACTACCATTTGAAGTAATATTTTGTGGAACAGAACCACAAAATACAAGAACTGGTGAAGCCAGATTAGAACCAGATACTCCACATAAAAAAGTTCCGTTATTAATAAAATCTCCTTTAATAGGGAAATATGAGTTAGATGTATTTGTCCAAGTTGTATTTGCACTTATC
The DNA here is from genome assembly GCA_051861445.1 of Chitinophagaceae bacterium. Lineage (GTDB taxonomy): Bacteria > Bacteroidota > Bacteroidia > Chitinophagales > Chitinophagaceae > Parasediminibacterium. The sequence continues at coordinate 17,507 of JBHYCS010000035.1, forward strand.
GTAAATGTATCTACTGGTGAGGTTGGTTGCCAAGCACTGGTTGTATTTGCTAAAATAACATTTGGATAGGTCCTATTTGCATTTCCGATAACTGATGAAATTGTATTACTATTCTGAATGAACGTGCTTCCCTTTTGAAAGTCTACAACCGATCTAGGTATTACTGCTCCGAATACATTTCCACATGCATTGGTATTTGCAGATGTTGTGCTGTTGTTTTCATAAATAGAACCAGCCTTGAAAATGATATTGTTGTTTGTAGGATTTGCAACCCCATCAAATGGTGCTGAAGATTGTGAACCAGTAAACTGAAATCTTGAACCGCTATTAAAGGTTATAAACGCAGTACCATCAGCATCAGCAACTAATTTTTGAAAATTTGTAGTCATTGATACTGTTCCATTAATTGTTCCTACTCCACCTGAATTTACTTTGAAAATTAATGGTGCGCTTGATCCCATCTCAAACTTTGAACCAGCATCTATTTGTAATAAGTTCGTAATGCGAACTATGGCAGATTTTAAAAAAAATGTAGATGTTCCGTTAGTTGCCACCATCGCTAAATTTCCATTTGATTGCGTTAAAGAACCATCGCTTGTTATAGCGGTTATTTGACCAATAGAATTTGTAGCTCCTGTACCCGTATTTGTTGTTCCTGTATTTACAAAGTCGCCAACTGTAAAAAATGAACTAAACGATGTATTTGTACCTGTAATCGTTTGTCCTGAAATATTTGGAGTAGTACCAATAAACGAACCAGCTGCTGTTGTACCAGAAGCTAAAGGTGTTCCGGGTGAATTAGTAAATTTAACATCTGCATTATTTCTAAAAATAATTGCAGCAACAGTTTGATAAGGAACATTAATAACACTGATTTGTCCAGTAAATCCTGCTCCTAAATTACTACCGTCAAATATCAAGGTATCTCCAACGTTTGGAGTTGACCGGCTTAAACCTCCGCCGCCTAATTGTCTATTCCAATTCGATGCTGTTGTCCATGCTGTTGATACACCACCTCCTGACCAATAATAGGTTGCTTGGCTGAATCCAACAGCCACTGATACAATGCAAATAAATGTAAAAATCGCTTTTTTCATATTTAATCGTTTTTGAAAATATTATATTATTTATTCACTTTTTTAGCTCTCATTTTTTTAGCTCCATAACCTACACCTGCTGCAACTAGTAGGCTTAAGCCACCATCTACTGGCACATCGCTTACATCGTCGTCAAAGCCAGGTTGTGCCAATAGTATGGTGGGT
>JBHYCS010000036.1:0-18046 GCA_051861445.1 Chitinophagaceae bacterium
GAAAACAATCTTTTTTAACAACAAAAATGGTCAACCTATTTCAGGGTAAGACACAGACCCTAACTTCAATGAAAAGAAATTTAAGTTTTGCATTTCTACTTTTGTTGGCTTCTTGTAACTTGACAGACAAGAAAAAAGACAAAGTTTGGAGTGAACTTCCAGAAGTAACAAGTTTATCAACTCTTAAACAAACAGAGTTTGTAGAAACTTTGGAAAATCCTATAAAGATTGACAAGAATACAATTTATGCACCAGCTTTTCTTTTTGCTTGGGACAAAGTTGAAGAAGAGTTAAAAAGTTCTATCAAGTTAAACAACTCTAATTCTGACAACTTCAAATTAGTAGTTGCTTCAACATCACACTTAAATTCTTTGTTAGACACAGAATATTCAGCATCTACAATCAATGACAATGGACACATTATAGCAAAAGCATTCTTCAATAAAACATTGCCATTTGAAACAAAGTTGCAAGCACTTGACGACCCAATTTTCTTTAACAATCAGACAAAAGTTTCTGCATTTGGAATGAAATACTTTGACGAAGCTGCAATTAGGTTTTCAAAAATTCTTTATTACTTAAATGACGACAATTTCATACTTCAACTAATACCAAAAGATAATCAACACGAAATAGTATTAGTCAAGGGACTTGAAAACTTTCAAACTTTATCAGATGCAGTTATGCAGACCAACAAATTGATAGAAAAAGGAAAAATTGAAAGTATAGACAGCAAGCAATCTTGGAAATATGAATTTTTTGAGAAAGATATTTTTTCGATTCCAACAATCAAGTTTAACATAGCAACAAATTATAAGGATTTAGTTGGACAACAATTTTTAACAACAGACAACAAAAAACACTTTGTTGAAGAAGCTTATCAAAGAACAGGTTTTATACTAAATGAAAATGGGGCAGTAGTTGAAAGTGAAGCAGTGGCAGCAGTTGACTCTATTGGTGCTGAACCAATAATTAAGTATCCAAAGAATATGATTTTTGACAAGCCATTTTTAATAGTAATTAAAAGAAAAGAACAAAAAAATCCATACTTTGTAATGACAGTAAGGAATACAGAACTATTGACAAAAAAATAACGGCAGCTAACAAAAGGTTTGGCGTTATGGCTGCTTGACGAATTACACATCAACAACAAATCGTTAATCAACTGTTGTTCTCAGCTTGACCTAACGCAACTCGGCTGACTATTTTTAACATCTACTAATTATCTTTACTCAACACCAGTTCCAAGCTTGACAGAACGCTATGCAGCCACAACGCCAAGCCTCGAACGTTGTACGTCACCCTATTAAAACACACCGTTACAGTTGACACACCCTAAAACTTTGCCAACACGACCCAACGCACCAAGTCAGGCACATTTGCAAGGCACACAAAGCCCATACACAGAAGCCAACCTTGCAAAAGAGCCTGCCTTGTGCAAACGCACAGCCCACCCACCCCAGCAGACGAATAGCCATCGTCATTTGTTCAATACTTCAGCAACATCTCTTTACTGAACACCAAAGCCCACCCACCACCCCACCTAGCAGACATAACGCTTTTCTACAAATCAAACTTCTATTAAAACTAAATCACAGCGTTTGACAGTTTATTGATTAGCAACTTCTATATTTGCAACTACATTGCAATTATTTGAAACAATTAAGACGACATAAAAGAATTTTAACTGCCTTTGTGCTGGCTTTATATGTATTTATAGCTACGCCAGTTTCTTTATGGCATCACCATAAAGCCCAAAGCCCTGTTGCTTCAAGTGTAGAAAAAATAATAAAAGTAATTACTGCAAATAGTTCAGATGCAGATTGCCCAATTTGCCAACATCATTATTCTACTTTTAGTAATGGTGCAGTTACATATTCACAAAGTCCATTCATTGAAATAAGAAGTTTTAATACTTATTATTCCTCTCAACACTTGCCAAGTCCTGCTTTCTCAAAGGCCAATAAAGGACCGCCATTTCTTACTTGATTTTTATCTTCTCTTTTCAACATTATTTAATGCTTACGCAAGCCTTTACTCTGTAAATGGCTTATGTAGTATTTATCATTTAACGCTTTTTGCGGATGTTTCCTGTTAAGAAATTGGTCACACCATTTCTACTATTGCTTTTCGGTAATATTAAAGCATAAGACACAACACAATTATGAGGCGACTTTGCATCACTAGCAAAGTCAGTATCAATTTGCACCCTAAAAAATACAGGATTTAGGCAAGATGCAACCATTGCCAAGATTAGTTATTTAAAACAAATTTAAAACACAATAACATGCAAACATTACAAGCCAATAATTTATCTAAAAAGTATGGTGACCATACGGCTCTCAACAACCTCAATTTATCCATTGGCAAAGGCGAAATCTTTTGTTTGTTGGGGCAAAATGGGGCTGGTAAAACTACCACCATCAATTTGTTTTTAGGCTTTACAGATGCTACAAGTGGCGAAGCCAAAATAAATGATGTAACCGTAAAGCCCAATGATGTGGCTACTAAAAAGTTTGTGGCGTACATACCAGAAGTAGTACAGCTCTATGGTAATTTAGACGGTATTGAAAACCTTGATTTCTTTAGCCGATTAGCAGGGTTTAAATACCCTAAAGAAACGCTGGCGAAGTTTTTAAACAAAGCTGGTTTGCAAACCGAAGCACATACAAAACGCCTTTCAACCTACAGTAAAGGTATGCGGCAAAAAGTAGGCATTGCCATAGCACTTGCCAAAAATGCTGATGTGATTTTAATGGATGAACCAACCAGTGGTCTCGACCCAAAAGCTACCGCAGAGTTTACCAAAATATGTAAAGAATTAGCTGCCGATGGTAAAACTATTTTTATGGCTACACACGACATTTTTAATGCTGTGAATGTGGGAACAAAAATCGGCATAATGAAACAAGGCGAACTGGTGCATACACTCAATACAAGTGATATTACTGCAAATGCTTTGCAACAACTGTATTTAGAAACTATTTAAACAAAAAACAAAACTATAAAGATGAAAAAAATTGGATTTCTTTTTTCTATTGCCCTTGCTTCATCGGCAATTAATGCTCAAACACCTCTACTTCTAGATTCTACAAGAAAGGTTATGCAGTTGCAGGATGTTATTGTTACCTCAAACAGATTGGAGTTAACAAAAAAGCAGATGCCCCAAAAGTTAGATATCATAACTCAAAAAGACATTGAGATGAACCCGACTATGGATATTGGAGAAATAATAAAAAAAATGGGGGCATTAGATGTAATTCAGCGGCCAGGTGTAGCTACTTATGCTACCATAAGGGGCTTTAGACCACCAGTTGAACCTGGAAAAATTAATCCAGAAGTTACCGTACTTATTAATGGAAGGCCGTCAGGCACACAAAATCTTGCATTATTTAACCCTCAAAGTGTAGAACGTATTGAAGTGCTAAAAGGTTCTGCAGGAGCTATTTATGGCAGCAGTGCCATGGGCGGTGTTATTAATATAATTACCAAACAAAATAAAGGCAAGGTAAAAGGAAATGTATTTGGTAGTTATGGCTCATTTAAAACGGCTGAAATGGGTTATGCTGTTGGTGGTAACTTAACCGAAAAATTAGACTTTAATTTCTCTGGCGTTTTCTTCGAACGGAATCAAGGATTCAAATTTGGTAAAGGTAATTTTTTCAGAAAATTACTTGGGAGTGAGCAAGTAGAACTTTTCCCTACAACTGGACCAAATGCAAACAAAACGGTTATGGAATTTGATACTGCATTTGACGGGCAAACACGAAATGGTACAAAAATGAGGTATCGTTCTAATAGTTTAAGTGTAGGTTATCAAGTACTTAAAAATTGGCGTATAGAACTTAGTGGACATTCCTTCTCTGGGCCAGGAATAGAAAGCTCTGGCGATTTAAGAAACTTAGATGCACAACAAGGCTTTGCAAATCGTTATTTTAATACTGGCGATGTAGCTATAAGGGGTACAATGGGTAAACATAAAATATCTGCATTGTATTATGGAATGGAAGAAGAAAATAGCACTTTTAATAACTGGAATGGTACCACTGTGATTGCACCCGTGCCTACTTATCAACGTGGTGAAAATATTATGAAATGGAAGGGTTGGCAGTTACAAGATGTAATTTCATTTAACAGCAATATTAAATTTATTGCTGGTGCAGATTATAATGTAGCATCATCCAGAGCAAGAGGGTTTGCACAAGGCACCGCTGCACAGGGATTTCCTGTTACGGAGCGTTCTCCATCAACACCCTTTTCTTCGGTACGTACATTTGCACCTTTTGCACAAGCACATATTACTACGCTAAAGGGCAAGCTTATTGTAAACCCAAGTATACGATACGATTTTATAAATTTTGAAATAGAACCTACTCCGTTATTTATAAACCTTACGCCTAAAAAAGAAAGCAATCAATTTTTTAGTCCTAGCCTAGGGTTGCAGTATAATATTAATAAGGATTGGGCAGTACACTCTAATATTGGCAGAGCTTTTCGCTTTGCACAAGCCTTTGAAATTGCAGGTTATTTTGAAGAATTTTTAGCAGGGAATAAAGTTAGAATATCTACTGGTACCTCTGGCTTAAAAAATGAAGAAAGTGTAACTGGCGATATTGGCGTTAAATATAGTAATGCTCGTAAAGGAATAGCTTTTGATATTACTTATTATACAACCGATGTAAAAAATAGAATACGACAAGAGCCAGATCTTACTAAAGTAGGACAAATACATACTGACGGAAGAATTATTGACAGGTTTCTATATTACACCAACGCCGATAACGCTAAAATGCAAGGCCTTGAAATAGAAGGTAGTTATAATTTTGGTGCTTCAAAAAATAACAAATACGGGCTTACAATTTTTGCAAATGCAAGTCATATAATACAAGCCGAAGATATCACTAGTGGTAAAGGTATTGTACCTGATGCAGTGGTAAGAGTTCGTAATGTAGCTCCTTTAAATGTTGGGTACGGCATAGAATATGATAATTTAAAATTTATTTCTGTTAGGCTTAGTGGTAGGTACATGAGCAAACGTTATGCACAAGACTTTAGCAACAGAGACCCATTTTTACGTGGTGCATTTATGGAATTCCCTAAATATAATACGTTGGATTTAACGGTAAATTATACTGTAGCAAAACAGCATGTTTTATCATTAAGGGTGAGCAACCTTACCGACGAAAATTATTATGAGTCAAGAGGGTTTAACCTGCAAGGGCGTAATACATCACTTCGTTACACGTATCGATTTTAAATAAAAAAGGCGAGTAAGGTTTTTAATTGCTTTGCTCGCCCTTTTCAATACTTACTTACCACAAATATTTTAATATAAATAAATAATGAATCAATTCGCAAACACACTTTTAGCATCTATTGCAGATATTTTATTTTATCCTGTTTTATTTGCACTACTCATTTCGTTAATATGGATAATTTATCAAGCTGGTATGTGCACTAGAGAATGGTGGCAACGAAGACAGAAAAAATTTAACTGGCTTAATAGCAGAGTTGAACAGCTATCTAGTAAATTAAATACTATTAATAATATTGATATTGAATTAGAAAAATCAATACAAACCTCTGAAAAGTTAGGTAATAGCAGGTTGAATAGTACCAGATTTAGTATAAGAAGTGGCCCAACTTTAGGGCTTATGGGTACATTAATACCAATGGCAGAAGCATTGCTTGGCTTATCTAAAGGTAATTTACCTGCTTTAGCTAGTAACTCATCTACCGCATTTGCTACCACCGTTATAGGGTTAGCGGTAGGCTTAATAGCCTATACCTTAACTACCATTAGAGAAAAATGGATAAGAGAAGATTTACAAACTATAACTTTTAAGGCAGAAGAATTATTAAGACAGCATAACGCAGCAAATATTAAAACGACTAACCAATGAGATTTATAAAAAATAGAAAGGGATTTGCAGCAGAAAATCAAATTCACGACGAAGACCCATTGTCTGGTGTGGCTAATTTATTCGATTTGAGTTTAGTATTTATTGTAGCTGTATTGATGGCTTTATTTTCCGTTTTTTCTGCTAATGATTTAATGAACCCAAATAGTGAATGGACGATGACCAAGAAGAATGAAAAAGGGGAATTGGAAATAATTACTAAAAAAGACAATGAAATAAAAGTGCAAAAAGTAACCGACAAAGCACTCTCTGGTAAGGGAACAAAATTAGGTATGGCTTATAAATTAGAAGACGGTAGAATAGTATATGTAGAGGAAACAATAAACACAAACAAATAATTTAGTTATGAAAAATAAATATATTTTCTTGGCAAAAGCATTTTTAGTAATCACTTATATGCTGTTGAGTATGCAATCCTATGCACAAATCAAAAAAACCAAAATTGCTTTTATCAGTTCAAATATCGCTTTTCATGTACCTGAATTATTGAATGCTGAAAAAAAATTAAAAGACACTTTAAGCATTGATTGTTTTGGCATAAAATCTAAAGAGCTTCCTAATATAGAAAAATTAAATCCAGCTCAATATGATATAATAATAGTTGAAAAAGGAAATGATGATGTTAGCGATTGGTATAAGAAATACAAAAATATTTTAAAATCCAAAAAGCTTTATGTGTACGAACCATCAGCATTTGATGGTAATATAAACCCAAATGAGTATCCCGATATGGCGGTGTACATTAAAAATGGTGGTACTGATAATGCCCTACGAATGTTTAAATACGTTGGTAATAAATTTTTTAGTTTGCCTTTAGAAATCATTGCTGCCTTTGAACGCCCTAAAAATGCTTTCTACCACCCCGATGCACCTTGTTTGTTTTACAGTTTAGATAACTATCAAAAATGGTATAAAAAACACCGTACCGTAAACGAAGATTCCCTAAGCCTTGGTATTATTTTCTCCAGTTATTCTTATATGGAAAAAAATGTAGGGCCAATAGACTCTATGATACGAAAAGTAGAACGAGAAGGACACAGTACGTATGCCTTAATGCGAAGTGGCAATGCAACTGTAGATTCCTTACTTATGCAAAATGATAAAACGGTAGTAGATGCTATTGTAATGGTATTGAGCCATTTTAGATTTATAGATTATACAGCAGGTATAAAATCATTAAAAAGAATGAATGTACCGCTACTAAGTGCTATGAATCATTACGATTATAATCAAGAAAAATGGGAAAAAAGTATTGATGGGCTTACGTTAAGTATGGGTGCACAACTTACACCTATGTTTAAAGATGGCATATTTGAACCCATGGTAATAGCAGGTGGTGAAAAAAATAGTGATAATAAAAGAATATATACGCCAATAATGTATCAATTGAACTGGCGTGTTGATAGAGCTTTGGCTTGGGCAAGATTACACAAAATGAAGAATGCCGATAAACGAATGATGGTAACTTTTTATAGCGAAGACGGTGGAAAAGCAAATGTAGGTAGCCACCCCTCAAAATATTTTAATGCACCTGCAAGCCTTGTAAAACTATTGGATAGTATGCAAACAAGAGGATGGAACGTAGGTGATAAACCTTTGCCTACTGTAGAAGAAATGACAAGATTATTAGCTTATGAAACCTCTAACGTGGGTAATTGGGCACAGGGCGAAATAGACCGCAGAGTAAAGAACGGCAATGTGGTAATGATTCCTGAAAGCCAATACCTAAAATGGTTTAAAGAATTACCACGAGCCAAGCAAGACCAGTTAGTGGATAGTTGGGGCCCACCACCTGGCAAAGTACAATTATACACTAACGCCAAAGGCGAAAAATTTATTACCATACCAAAATTAGTTTTTGGGAATGTATTACTTGCCCCAAATCCTGATTGGGGGTATTTGCAAAATTCAAAAATGTTGTATAGCAATACAATGCTACCACCATCGCATCAATACTATGCGTTTTATTGTTGGTTTCAAAAAGTGTATCAACCTCACGTAAGGTTTAGCATATTTAATAATTTAGAATTGATGGAGCACAAATTTGCTGGCCCAGCAAAAACGGATTGGCTGGGAATGATGACGGGTAATTACCCGAACATTCACATTGGAAACATAATGGCTGGCTTAGCATTTAAGGAAATTATGAGTGATTTGCCTATAACTTATTTAGTAGGTATTGTACCATCTAGTTTAAACCCAAACCTTAACGAACTTCGCCTAAAAATAAAACAACTTAACGACCAAATAGTGCCTGAACTTAAAGAAGCATTAAAAAAAGGAATTTATACAGAAACAAAAAAAATAAACTTAGAAAAAGAGCTAAGCGTAAATTTAGAAACAGTATTATTTGATGACTTACTGGCAGCCATATCGAAATATTTGTATAAAGTAGATGTAGGCAATATGCCCAATGGTACACACACATTAGGTGAAGTGCCAGAAGGAAAGGTGCGGATAGAAATGGTAAAAGCAATGCTTGGACCAGAATTTTTAGCAGCAGTTACGCCATTGCTAAAAGATACTAAAAGCGATGATGCAGAAGCTATAAATAATTTTTTAATAGATGTGCTTACCAATAATGTAGCACCTGCAACAGCACAAAAAAGCCATTTAAAAAAAGAAGATGACGGGATCAATAAATTTTTACTAACCGCACAAGACTATCAACAACGTATTGAAGAATCAAAAAAAGAAATAACGCATTACTTAGATGCTTTTGAAGGAAAATATGTAACACCAAGTAGTACCGATGACCCCGTACGAAATCCTAATGTTTTACCAACAGGAAAAAACCCATACAGTTTTGACCCCGCCACAGCACCTACACAAGAGGCTTGGGAAATAGCCAAACAAATGGGTGACGAAATGATAAGGCAATATAGAGTAAAAAATAATGCTTATCCTCGTAAAGTGGGTTTTGTATTGTGGAGCAGCGAAATATATAAAAATCGTGGCGTACTAGAAGCTCAAATATTATACCTGATGGGTACAAAACCTGTGTGGGATAGTAAGAGCAATGTTGTGGGTGTAGAAATTATACCTAAAGAAGAATTAAAACGACCAAGAATAGATGTAGTAGCCACCACCTCTGGCGACTATAGAGATATGTTTCAAGATAAAGCTGCATTAATAGAAGAGGCTGTTACCTTAATTGCTAACCTTGATGAAAGCGAAAATTATGTAAGAACCAATTCGCTACTATATATTGAGCAATTAAAAAAAGTTGGAAGAACGGAAGAAGACGCAAAACGTATAAGTAATATACGTGTCTTTTCTCCTGCATTGGGCACCTATGCTACTTCATTACAAAATGTTACAAAGGCAAACGATACTTGGAAAAACGATACCGCCTTATCCGATTTATATATTAATAGAATGGGGCATGCCTATGGTAGTAAAACAGTAGGCGATTTTGAAAGAAGCTACTTTGTAAATAATTTACAATCGGTAGACGCAGCAGCATTTTCTCGTTCTTCAAATATTTATGGTTTGCTGGATGCATCGCCTGAGCCAGCCGCATTTTTTGGTGGTTTACAAATGGCTGTACGTAACAGTAATGGTGGTAAAAATATTGATATGTTTATTAATAATTTACGCAATACAAAAGGAGCAACTTTAGAAACTTTGGAAAACTTTTATAACAATGAAATGCAAAGCCGTGCCTTTAACCCCAAATGGATAAAAGCTATGATGGATAATAGTTATAGCGGTGCACATTATATGCAAAACATTTCTGAAAACTTATGGGTGTTTAATATAACGTCGCCCAATATTGTAAAAGATAAAGATTGGGATGAAATGAATGAAGTGTTTGTAAAAGATAAATTTGGATTAGGGTTAAATGAATTTTTCGAAAAATCTAATCCTTACGCCAAGCAAACCATAATGAGCACTATGCTAGGTGCTGCACAAAAAGGATATTGGAAGGCAAGCCCAGAGCAGTTGGCACAATTATCTACTGACTTAGCAAATTCTGTAGCAAAAAATGGTGCAGGATGCAGCAATGTAATTTGTAATACAATTGGCACTCAAAATTTTGCAATTAACAACTTGATGGCTCTACCTAATGGAGAAGCTTTAGCACAGGCTTATAAGGCTGGTATAAACAAACAAATAATTGGTGAAAACACTCTAGCGAATAATGCTAATGTTAGCAATAATGAAGTTCCTGCAATTAATTCTGCTCCTAGAGCAATAAATGGTGCAGTCACAAATCCTGTAGCAAATATTGCAAATAAAACAATTTCCAAAAAAAACAGTAGTAAATCTCTTACGCCAACAGTAAATAATAAACAAGCTGCACCACTTGCTGCAAATTCGGCAGCTGGAAGGCAAGTAAAACAAGCTGCTGTCGCACCTGCACGACAAGCCAATGGAACTATTGTGCAAGGAAATGAAATTGTAACCACAAGTCAAAAGTCAATTTCGTCAGTAAAAGAAGCAGACTTATCACCTAAGAATTATAAAAATTTATTGCTTTTAGGCTTTTTTTTGATAGCTATTTTATTTCTAGGTTGGCTAAATCAAGGTAGAAATAATGTGTAAACAAAAGTTAGCATACCTAGTAAAAATAATAAAAGCAGAGCGTTTAAAGCTAATTAATAACGATTGTATCCAAGATTTGAAATGAATAACCCGACAACTAGATTAAACATAAAAGTAGAATTAAAAAAATTATAATGAAAACAATCTTCCTTCACACTATACAAACTCCCCTTCGGCAAAAATACAATCAGGTATTAGCTGCGGTATTACTTGTACTATTTGCATTGGTGGCATTTAATGGTGTAATTGCTCACAAAGCAAAGCTACAAAGTTTTGAAAAGGCACGGCAAACTGTACGAAATGCCTGGCTTAATCAAGGTCAACAAAACCCACATAGCAGTGCACATTATGGGCATTATATTTTTCAGCCGGTAACGGCTATGCAATTTTTAGACAATGGTATTCGTCCGTTTGCAGGTTCTATTTTACGGTTAGAAGCACATGCACAAAATGAAGCAGCCTTTAGCCCAGCACAAGACAAAAGTGAACTTAGTCGCTTTGGCGATATGAGTTTTGCCTGGATGCTGCAAGTGCTGATGCCTTTATTCACCATACTACTTTGTTTTAATACGGTGAATGCTGATAAGGAAAGCCAAAACCTTAAACTGTTAATGGCACAAGGCGTAAGTAATAGTAACTATTTGTGGGGAAAGATTGCAGCACTTTATAGTATTGTACTGGCATTATCTGCTACTGGCTTATTAATTCAACTATTGGCTTATTCATTTTTTGCCAGTAATGCAGAGCCTGTTGCATTGGGCTACGCCATAGTTTGGCTTTTACTTTATGCTATTTATCTATTTGTATTAACCACCTGTAGTGTTTTAATAAGTGCATGGGTAAATCAAGGTCGTTCTTCATTATTAATTCAATTGGCTTCTTGGATATTGCTAATGCTTGTATTGCCCAAAATTACAGGAGGTGTTGGTGCTGCTGTATATCCATTAGAACATAAAGCTGTATTTGCAAAAGCACTAAAAGAAGATAGAGCAAAAGGAATTGATGGGCATAACCCAGAAGATAAACGAAGCAAGCAATTTGAAGATTCATTATTGAAACACTATGGTGTAGATAGCATGAGTAAACTACCCGTAAATAGTGATGGATTATTAATGCAGGCAGATGAAGAATATGCCAATATTGTGTACGATATGCATTTTAAACGCATAAGAGAAACCATTGCCCAGCAAAATAGCATTAGTAAATATCTCTCTTTTTTAAACCCATATTTAGCCATACGCAACACTTCTATGAATGTGTGCCAAAGCAATTTTGGCAATCATTTAAACCTGTTAAATGAAGCAGAACAATACCGCCGTTACCTTATAAAAACACTCAACGATAAAATGGCTTATGGGGGTAGCAAAACAGGCGATTGGGATTGGAAAGTAGATGCTAAATATTGGGAAACAGTAAAAGATTTTTCTTACCCAACTGAAAGTTTATACCAATCGCTACTACAAGGCACCATAGAGTTGGCTGCACTGGCTACTTGGCTAATGCTAGCAATAATTGGTGTAACTATTACAGCTAAAAAACTAAAAGCAATTTAATATGCTAACAACAATTTTTATATACGAATGGAAGCAGTTAATACGAAGTAAAGGATTAATAATTGCCTTGCTTGTATTTACTGCCATAGGTTTATTTTGCTTACAGCAGGGCAAGGCTGTGTACAATTTTCAGCAAACATCTATAGATAGTGCTTTGGCAAAAAAAGAACGCAACTACTTAAAGGTTAAACAAATTTTTGATACGCTTACTTACACACAAATGGAACGTAATAGTATTGAAGAGCCTTTTGTAATAGAATGGCGATTGCAAGATGTAGTGGCTAAAAACATTTCGCCATTAAGCATTTTAAGTATTGGGCAAAGCGATATTTACTCACCACTAATTAGTGGGCATTTTAACCGAGACATTTTTAAGAACGAATTTTCAGAGTTTCAAAACCCTGAAAAGTTATTGGCAGGAAATTTAGATGTATCATTCTTTATACTTTTTTTATTTCCGTTGCTCTTTATAGCCTTATCGTATAATGTGCAATCTGCAGACAAAGAAGCTGGTATTACGCCACTTCTTTCTGTACAAGCAGGTACTCAAAATAAAATTTTATATCAAAGGCTGCTCTTTCAATGGCTTATTGCCCTGCTACCACTCTTAATCTTAGCAATAGTTTCTTTCATACAACTTTTTACGTTACAAAATTTCACATTCAGTAGCTTTTTACAATGGTGGGGAGTTACTTTTCTTTATACTATTTTTTGGTTCTTAATAGTTGCATTGATACAAAGGTTTCAGTTTTCTTCACTTATTAATGCCATTACATTGGCTGGTGTTTGGGTATTGCTATTAATAGCTATTCCAGGCTTGCTTAATACTTGGTTCAACTATAAATACCCATCTACCAATAAAACAGAAATAGCCGAGTATAGAGACTATGATTTTAAAGCATGGGATAAACCAAACGGAGAACATAAAAAATTTCTCTATGCTATCTATCCAGCATTACAAAAAGATACTGCCAAAATAGACAGCAATAAAATTAGAAGTTTCAGCTACTCATTGCAAGTGTTTAATAGGGAAAAAGAATTATATGAGCAAATAACTAAACAGAAGCAAGAACAAGTAAATGGAGAAGAAAATACATTTTGGGTTAATCCTGTGGGTGGTATCATGCGTTCATTTGCTACCATTAGTCAAACAAGTTTAACCCAGCAACAGCAGTTTGAACAAGCTGTATTGGCTTATCGTCTTAAAAAGCTAAAGCAAATTAACGAAAACCAAGTATTCCAAACTCATTTCACAAAAAAAGATTTTGAGGCAATGCCAAAATTTTCTGCTACCAACAATAATTTATCTGTTACAAAATATTTATTACCTGTTTTCTTGTTTGCAGTTCTGGCTTTATTAGGGATAATATTTATAAAACGAACAAGTGAAAAATAACATGAAGCATACAAAGTTTATTCTACTACTGTTTACGATAATCTTTACAATTGCTGCTTGCAATACTACAAACCATAGCTTTAATAGGGCTTATAGAAGTATGACTAAAGCTGAAAAAGTTATTGCAGATAGTTTACTGCTAACTGCACTTGACCATGAAGCCATTTATACGCTGATTGATACCTTAAAACCAATGAGTAGTGTACAGTTCTATAGGTTGCCTTTGCTTAGTAATAATAATTTACAAAAAGATAGTGCTTACCAAGTATTAGCTACCCTTCAAAACATTGCCAATAAACTTAGTGTAGCTGATTTGCAATTTGTGCTACAACCATTTGAACGTAGCGATAGCATTTATAAAAACATTGAGTTGTATATTTTTCGTAAAAGCAAGCTACAGCAAAAGATAGCACAACAAACTACTTTTTACAAAACACTTGGCATAACATCTACTGCATTACCTGCTACAGTACTTGCCATTACAGAATATGAGCAAAAGTATAATCGTTGGCGTAGCTATGGTTACTTGTTTGGCTATCCAGAATATGCAGTAAATTTTTTTGTGAATGCAGGAAAAAGTCAAGACAGTACTAAACAATTTGTACCAAGAGATTTTTTTGCAATACCTGTGTATGCTGCACCTACTGGGCATTTTACGTATGCGATACCTAAGGGCTATAAGCCTAATGCAATAGACTCTAGCATATATAACAATGCAACAATAACCCTAACCAAGTACAAAAGCTTAAGAGTAAAATACACTAGTAATAATAAAACAAATGTTTTAAAACTTTTAAAAAAATGCACCCATAAATTATGCAAATAAATACTTACGAAGAATGGAAATACTGTATTGAAGTAAGCTGTGGTATTAAACTTACAAAAACTTTTATAGAGCAACGTATCAAAGAGCTTTCCGATAATAGCGATGCACATACCAAAAGCTTTACAGCATTATATGGTACTGATTATAAAAATCAAATCATTGAATGGTTTGGCATTGCATACAATTCATTTTAAATAATGATTATGACAAGAAAATTAATTTTTATCTGCATGATTGCATTTTGTAATTCATTAGGTAGTTGTGGCTGCCATCATGCACATATAGAACAAAAATCTTTTTCTAAAAATAAACTTAACAACCCTAAAACAATTCATCAAAATGAATGCACAATTATCAAGTAATGCAATTTCAGATTTTAAAAAGAACAAACTACCTGTAACAGTATTAAGTGGGTTTCTTGGAGCAGGAAAAACAACTTTGCTTAACCATATTTTGCACAACAAAGAAGGCTTAAAAGTAGCCGTAATTGTGAATGATATGAGTGAAGTAAATGTAGATGCAAGACTTGTGAATGAACAAAATGTACTATCAAGAACCGAAGAAAAATTGGTTGAAATGAGCAATGGTTGCATCTGTTGCACACTTAGAGAAGACTTAATGATTGAAGTAGAAAAATTAGCCAACGAAGGCAGGTTTGACTATTTGTTGATTGAAAGTACAGGCATTAGCGAACCAGTACCTGTTGCACAAACATTCAGCTTTGTAGATGAAGAAAAAGGTATTGACCTTTCTAAATTCAGCTACATTGACACAATGGTTACGGTGGTGGACTGTTTCAACTTCTTTAATGATTTTGGAACTAATGAATTATTGGTTGACCGAAAATTAACCGATATGGAAGGCGACCATAGAACCATTGTAAACTTATTGACCGACCAAATAGAATTTGCCAATGTTATTATACTAAATAAAACGGATTTAGTAGATGCAAAAACAGTTGGATTATTAAAAGCATCTATCCAAAAACTCAATCCATCTGCAAAAATTATCAGTTCACATTTTAGTAAAGTAGAGCCAAAAGAAATACTCAATACTAAGCTGTTTGATTTTGAAGAAGCTCAAAATAGTGCAGGTTGGCAAAAAGAATTAGAAGGCGGTGAGCATACACCCGAAACAGAGGAGTATGGCATTTCATCTTTTGTATTTAGAAACCAAAAACCATTTCATCCTTTAAGGTTTTGGAAATATATAAATGAAGAGTACCCAAGTGGCGTTATCAGGGCAAAGGGGTTGTTTTGGTTGGCATCACGACCAGATGATGCCATCAATTTTTCACAGGCAGGTGGTTCTTCACGGCTTGAAAAAGCAGGTGTTTGGTGGACAAGTATGCCTTATGCAGAACGAATAAAATATCAATCATTCGCCGACAACAAACAATACATCGAAAGCAAATGGAGCAAGCAATGGGGCGACAGAATGAATGAATTGGTATTTATTGGACAAGATATTGAAAAAGAAAAAATGATTGCCGACCTTGAAAAATGTTTATTGCAAGACAATGAACAATACCTGTTTGACCAAAAAGCAAAATTGGCTGACCCATTTCCACAAAATATTTAAAACCATACAGGTTTACGAACAACATTAACTATGCAGCTTATCATTTTTAAACAAAACTTTTTATTTTAAAAACAAAAACATAACAGTATGAAACTAAAAACAATTTTTGCAGCAGTAGCAATAATCGCTACAACAGTAATTGTAGCTTGCAGTAGCAAAAATGCAGAGTTAGAAAAACAATTAAGTACCGACCATGCAAAATTGCAAGGCGATGAAAAAATGTTAGAAGATGCCCATGCAAAAATGGAAACTGAACATGCTGCATTTGTTACAGCACATAAAGCCATGAAAGAGGCAGATAGTAGCATCCACAATAAAATTGAAGCAGAGCATCAAAAACTCTTAGAAACCCATGCAGCTTTGATTGAAAAACATAAAGCCATTATAGTAGCACACGAAGCCTTAGAGAAAAAACATGCAGAAGGAAAAACACCCGATGAACAAATTAAAGCAGAACATGAAACTATGATGAAAGACCATAGTATGCTAATAGCAGACCATAAAAAAATTGAAGCTGACCATAAAATGATTTTAGAGCAAGATGACAAAATAAAAAAGGAAGATAAAATGAAGCAATAACTCATTTGTCAAAAAGTACATTGAGTTATGATGTCAATTTTTAAAAAGGGTATTTTAAAAAGTATCTAAATTCTTTTTGAGAGCGTAAATACTTTAATAAATTTGGTAAATGCTATTTTAAAAGACATTGAACTATTTTTAAAACCAATATTTAATCATTAAATCTTAACACCATGCCATCAACATCAGAAACAGGCCATGCCAAAAACGTAGCCAACTTTGAAGATTTAATTTCTTTTTGTAGTGCTTATGGAGCAACTTACAATCCTAGTAAAGAGGCTTTAACCATTGCAAAATTGAAAGACTTGCAAACACAAGCTAAGGACAGTTTGCAACAAACCAAAACAGCCAAAACAAGTTTTGACAATGCTACCAACGCCAGGCAGTTGGCATTTAAAGATTTGAAACCTTTAGCTACAAAAATTGTAAATGCTTTGTCTGTTTCAGGGGCAACAGATGCAGTTATTGAAAATGCAAAAACCATCAACAGAAAAATACAAGGTGCAAAAGCTAACGGTGGTACAAAAACACCAGCCACATCATCCGACCCAAATGCACCAACACCAACAGACAAAACAATTTCCACAAGTCAGCAGAGTTATGATAGTTTAATAGACCATTTTACAAAAATGATAGAAACTGTTTCACAAGATACCAACTACAAACCTAATGAAACAGACCTTAAAGTTGTGACACTTCAAACCAAGTTAGACAGTTTAAAATCGTCTAACACTAACCTTGTGAATGCCTTTACAGATTGGAGTAATGCAAGAATAAATCGCAACACCACTCTATATAATCCACTGACAGGGTTAGTACAAACCGCTTTAGACGCAAAAAAATATGTAAAGTCAGTTTTTGGAGCAACAAGCCCACAATTCAAACAAGTAAGTGGACTTGAATTTACCAACGTAAAAGACCGCTAATTTCAAACAGTCGGGCAGGTAGACACGTACCTAAATTTCAAGCCTACTTACCCGACTGTATATTTTTTGACACAGGTTTATAATATTATCAGCCAGCCGACAAATATTTATTTACAGGTTTATACTTTTTGCGTACGGGTTAACAATATTACCGTACATAAGAACACATTTTATTTGCAGACTGCCATAATTACCTTGCAGACTAATAAATGTTGGACACAGTCTAGTATTTTTAGCTACCCGACAGACAAATATAATGACACAGCCACTCTAACAAGCCAGCCCTGCAAGTCAGGCACATGGTCAGGCACACAAACCCACTACACAGAAGCCAACCTGCCCAAGAGCCTGCCTTTTGCCGCCGCACAGGAAACACCCTGCAGTTCGACACAGACCCACATTATAGACCCCCGACTAGAAAGGGCGAACGTACAACATGGGGTTTGCCAAAATACGGGCGGACGGAAATTATCTTCAGCTTTTTGTAATTCTATTATGCTTCATATCCAGCTGGACGTTAAGAATTTAGCAGTTGTTTGTTATCTTCATCATCAGTTTTTCAATCATCATCGGTTCCAGGCGGACGGAATACTAATTCCCGTACTTCGGCAAGCCCTGCCCGTTGTGTGCCATTAAACAGACTGCCAAACCCTAAAATAGGTTGGTAAGCTCCCCCAAAAACAGTACGGTTTAAAAGTAGACAAAATGTTTAATTT
>JBHYCS010000037.1:0-15062 GCA_051861445.1 Chitinophagaceae bacterium
AAACTATATCTATCAATAATAATTTGGAAAAACCATAGAAAACGCCACTACAGCTCAATAGACTTACAAACGCTGGTTACAAAACTATTTATCATGAAAAAAAGTTTACTTTTTTTAATTTGGTTTTGCTATCTGAATATGGCGAATTCTCAAGAAAAAATTCCAATGCATGACCCTTGTATTATTCAACAAGATAGCACCTTTCACATTTTTGCTACAGGAAAAGGAATTGCTCATTGGACTTCTACCGACTTGAAAAACTGGAGAAAACAATCGCCAATTTTCGATACTTTGCCTTGGGCTGTTGAAACCATCAACGGATTTAAAAATCATATTTGGGCTCCTGACATCGCTTTTTACAACAATACATATTATTTGTTTTATTCAATCAGCACTTTTGGCAAAAACAACTCTTGTATTGGCGTAGCAACCAATACTACACTTGATACAAAAGCCGTTGCCTATAAATGGAAAGATGCTGGTAAAATCATTTGTTCAACACCAGGAAAAGATAATTTTAATGCCATAGATGCCAACTTTATAACCGACGAATTCGGAAAACCTTGGCTTAGTTTTGGTTCTTTTTGGGGTGGCATACAACTAGTGCCTTTGCAAGAAAATGCTCTTCAAACGAAAGACGCTGCACAACCCATTACTATTGCAAAACGTACAAGAACAATCAATGGCAACACTGCTATTGAGGCTCCATTTATCTATCAAAAAAATGGTTGGTATTATTTGTTTGTATCTACAGATCTCTGCTGTAAAGGAGCTGAAAGTACGTACAAAATAATGGTTGGTAGAAGTAAGAATATTACAGGGCCTTATGTAGATAAATTAGGAATATCGATGCTAGATGGTGGTGGTAGTTTAGTACAACAAGGTGATGGTAAAAAATGGTTTGCCGTTGGGCATAATGCTGTTGCAAAACTAAATGGTATTGAGTATTTGGTGTATCATGGTTACGATGTTGCTGACAACGGAAAATCGAAACTTGTAATGAAGCCTTTGTTTTGGGACGAACAACATTGGCCTTTTATTAAAAGCAATTAACTATTCTGTTTTAATTACTATAAACTTTAAAAATGCGATATACATTTCTTTGTTTACTTGTTCATATAGTTGTTTTTACGAGTACTGCACAAACTGAAATTACAGTAGCTAGTCCTAATAAAAACATTGCCATTCAATTGAATATCTCAAAGATGCAATATGCTGTTTTGTATAAAACAAAAACTGTAGTACAGAATAGTAAATTAGGAATCATTAGAGCAGATGAACGTTTTGACACAGCACTAAAAATTATTAAAATATCACCCATCATTGCTATAAAAGATGCATATACTATTTTAACTGCAAAAAAGAAAAACATCGTTTACCAAGCCAATGAAAAAACAATAGAAACCATTACAAAAAATGGTAAAAAAATGAATATTATTTGTAGGGCTAGCAATAATGGTGTTGCTTTTAAATATGTATTTCCTGAAAAAGATAATGTTGTACAAAAAATTGTACAAGAACAAACAAGTTTCAAGTTTAGCAATACAACAAAAGCTTGGTTGCAGCCAAAAACAGAAGCTCAAAGCGGTTGGGAACATACCAATCCTAGTTATGAAGCACATTATTTAATGGATATTCCTACAGGCACTCCCTCACCTACTCAGAATGGTTGGGTATATCCTGCTTTGTTTAAAACCGATAACGCTTGGGTATTAATTACAGAAGCTGGCCTAGATAATAACTATTGTGGCACTGCTTTACAACAATTTTCACCAGAAAGTGAATACAAAATTGGATTTCCACAAGCACCAGAAAAGTTTACCAATGGTGTTGTAAATCCAGAATCAACCTTGCCTTGGGAAACGCCATGGCGTATAATTACGGTTGGAGATTTAGCCACTATTGCTACTTCAACTTTAGGAACTGATTTAGCAAAACCATCTATTCCAATAAATACAAATTGGATTAAACCAGGCAAAGCTTCATGGAGTTGGATTATGCTAAAAGACAATTCAATTGTATACGATGTTCAAAAGAAATATATTGATTTTGCTGCAGCAATGCATTGGGAATATTGTTTAATAGATGCTGATTGGGATAGAAAAATTGGGTACGAAAAAATGGAAGAATTAGCTAATTATGCCGCTTCTAAAAATGTAGGTTTATTGCTTTGGTACAATTCGGCAGGAACTTGGAATACGGTGAAATATACACCAAAAGATAAACTTTTAACCCATGAAAGTAGAATGAAAGAATTTGAACGATTGCATAAAATGGGCATTAAAGGGGTAAAAATTGATTTTTTTGGAGGTGATGGACAATCGATGATTGCTTATTACCACGATATTTTAAAAGATGCAGCCGCTCATGAATTGTTGGTAAATTTTCATGGTGCTACTTTACCAAGAGGTTGGCACAGAACCTATCCTAATTTAATGACTGCAGAAGCGGTGTATGGCTACGAAATGATTACGTTTAATCAAAAAGATGCCGATGTTGCAGCACCACACATGGTAATGTCAGCTTTTGCCAGAAACGCTTTTGACCCAATGGATTTTACGCCTGTTAATTTGCATAAAATCCCTAAAATTAATCGAAAAACAACAGCAGCATTTGAACTTGCAACAGGCATTATTTTTATATCAGGCATTCAACATTATGCCGAAAGTCCAGATGGAATGTTACAAGCAGGTTTAACAGCCAAAACAATCATGCAACAAATTCCATCAGTTTGGGAAGATGTTCGATTTTTAAATGGTTATCCGGGAAAATCATATACCGTTGCAAGAAAAGCAGGCAATAAATGGTGGATTGCTGGCATAAATGCAGATACAACAGCTTTGCAAACAAAACTCGATTTAAACTTTGTTAAAAAAGCAAAATCTACCACCTTGTATACCATTAACGAGTCAACTAAAAAAATTGTTGCTGAGAAATTAGATGTTAAGGAAATTAGAAATTACGCCATCAATATTGCCTCAAATGATGGATTTGTTTTGGTAATTGAAACCCAAAAACAATAAAGAAAGCATCGTTAGTGAAATAAACAAACCGTTTCTTTTTTCCACATACCCACAAATACACATTGTTGGGGTGATGTAAACTATACTTTTGCTAGATGATTCCTGACCTTCAACTCATTGGCTTAATTGTATTTATATTGTTTTGTATTGTTGCAACCATTCAAGTTGCCTATTACTTAATATTATTCAGAAAATTAGCCGTTTATAAAGCTCCTACAAAAACAAACAGCATTGAACAACCCGTTTCTATTATTATTTGTGCAAGAGATGAAGCAAGTAATTTAGTAAAAAATTTACCCGGCATTTTAGTACAAGATTATAGAACTACTCATGAAATTATATTGGTAAACGATAATTCTACCGATGAAAGCAAATACATTGTAGATGAATTTAAAAAATCGTTCAAAAACATTAATCACATAGAATTAACGCAAGAAGCCAAATTGATTTCTGGAAAAAAATTTCCATTATCAATGGGTATTAAAAGTGCTAAATACGAAACTTTAATACTTACAGATGCAGACTGTGTTCCTGCTAGTGAATTTTGGGTTCAAAAAGTGCAAGACACCTATGATGATGGTATAGAGATTGTTTTAGGTTATGGTGCTTATCACAAACAGCCAACTTTACTAAACAAGCTTATTCGTTTCGAAACTTTTCATACTGCATTACAATATTTTTCTTATGCTTTAGCAGGTATGCCTTACATGGGCGTTGGAAGGAATTTAAGCTATAAAAGAGAAGTTTTTATGAAGAATAAAGGCTTTTCTTCAATTAATATGATTCCTAGTGGAGATGATGATTTGTTTATCAATAAAGTGGCTACCAAAACCAATACAGCCATTATGATTGAACCAGAATCGCATACATTAAGCGAAGCTAAAAAAACTTGGAGAGACTGGATGCGTCAAAAATACAGACATTACACTACTAGTAAGTATTACAAACCCAAACACAAATTTTTACTCGGTTTATATGCATTAACCCTAGGTTTATTATACCCATTTTTTGTAGCAAGTGCCGTTTTATATATTTGGTGGATTCCTGTTTCTATTTTAGGTTTTAAGCTTCTTGTACAAGGAATTATATTATACAAAAGCATGAAAAAACTCAACGAATCAGACTTGTGGCCTATGTACATTTTGTTTGATATTTGGATGTTTTTTTACTACATCATTTCGGCTTCTGCATTATGGCGTAAACCAAAACAAAACTGGAATTAATGGATATTCTCTTACAATATTTCGCCGATTTTACCCCAAAGCAAATTGAACAATTAACTGCTTTAGAGCATTTGTATAAAGAGTGGAACGAAAAAATAAATGTGGTATCTAGAAAAGATATTGACAGTATTTATTTGCACCATGTTTTACACAGCCTCAGCATTGCTGCTTTTGTAGATTTTAAACCAGGAATGGAAATTATTGATATTGGTTGTGGTGGTGGTTTTCCAGGTGTTCCACTTGCTATTTTTTTTCCAGAAACTAAGTTTCATTTGGTGGATAGTATTGGTAAAAAATTAAAGGTTGTAGATGCTGTTTGCCAAGGAGCAGATATTCAAAATATTACCACACAGCATACAAGAGTTGAAGATATCAAAAGCAAAAAATTTCATTTTGCAATTAGCAGAGCGGTGGCTCCATTGAAAGATTTATGGCAGTGGGCAAGCCCAATTGTTAGAAAAGGAAATGCCACAGAAATACCCAATGGTTTAATTTGTTTAAAAGGTGGCGATTTACATCAAGAAATTTCTGAAAGCCTCACAAGACCAAGAATGATACCGATCGTAGACATTTTTCCTGAATCATATTTCGAAGAAAAATACATTATCCACATAGCTAAATAATAAAACTAATCTACAATTTGGTTTAAACCAACCGAAGAAACCTATTTACACATGCATATAAATTGTATCTTTCAACTATGGATACACCGTTATTGCAAGTAAATCACTTATCAGTTCATTTTACCAATAAACATCGAATAACAAAAGCCTTATCAGATTTAAGTTTTACTGTAAATAAAGGCGAAACGGTTGCCATTGTTGGAGAAAGTGGCTCTGGAAAATCGGTTACTTCTTTATCTATATTACAATTACTACAAAGTCCACCAGCTATTTATGAAAGCGGTGAAATTTGGCTTCAACAAAATGAAAATGCTACCAATTTATTAACTTGTAGTACAGCGGAAATTAGAAAAATTAGGGGTAAAAAAATTGCCATGATTTTTCAAGAACCCATGAGCTCTTTAAACCCATTAATGCGTTGTGGTGATCAAATAATGGAAGCTATTCAACTCCATTTTAAGATAGATGCACAAACGGCAAAAGAAAAAACAATTGCACTATTAGAGCAAGTACAATTACCAACTCCACTTATTACTTTTCATAAATATCCACACCAATTAAGTGGCGGACAAAAACAAAGAGTAATGATTGCCATGGCCATGAGTTGTGAACCTGAATTATTAATTTGTGACGAACCAACAACAGCTTTAGATGTAACTGTTCAAAAAAATATTTTACAACTGATAAAAAATTTGCAAACAAAAAACAATATGGGGGTAATTTTTATTACCCATGACTTAGGCGTTGTTGCAGAAATTGCAGATAAAGTAGTGGTATTGTATAAAGGCAAAATGGTAGAAACAAACACAGTTGAGCAAATATTTACCCAACCAATTCATGCGTACACAAAAGCATTATTAGCGTGTAGACCTATTCTTTATTCAAAGGGAGAAAGATTACCAGTAGTTAGTGACTTTTTAAAAGAAAATAATCAATCATCAATACAAGCAACAGCTCAAACTCATATTTCGTTTATTCATTCTAACCAATCTAAAAATAATCCCATTTTAAGTGTTCAACACTTAAAAGTATTTTATCCTGCTACAAAAACCATTTTAGGAAAACCAACCAGTTTTAACAAAGCAGTAAACGATGTAAGCTTTGATATTTTTGAAGGAGAAACAGTAGGCTTAGTGGGTGAAAGTGGTTGTGGGAAAAGTACTTTAGGAAGAACAATTATTGGCTTAACTAAACCTACAGAAGGTAAAATATTGTACAGAGGAAAAAATACGCTACAACTACAAAAAAACGATCAGTTACAACTGAGAAGAGAAATGCAAATTATTTTTCAAGATCCTTACGCTGCATTAAATCCAAGAATAACTATTGGTAAAGCCATTGAAGAACCGCTCATGGTTCATAACATCATTTCAAACCCTATACAAAGAAAAAATAAAGTAATTGAGCTTTTAGAAAAAGTGGGGCTTTTGGCAGAGCATTACAACCGATACCCTCATGAATTTAGTGGCGGTCAACGCCAAAGAATAGTGATTGCAAGAGCTTTGGTTTTGCAACCTAAGTTTATTATATGTGATGAAAGTGTTAGTGCTTTAGACGTAAGTGTACAAGCACAAATTCTAAACTTACTAAACGATTTAAAAGCTGAATTTGGATTTACCAATATTTTTATTTCACACGATTTATCAGTGGTAAAATATTTATGCGATAGAATAATTGTAATGCAGAAAGGTAAAATTGAAGAAATGGGTATAGCTGAACAAGTGTATCAAAATCCTACAAGCAGCTATACCCAACAATTAATTGATGCTATTCCAAAAGGTATCGTTTAAAATCTTCTTTTAGGGCGATTAAACGATGAATTATTGTTATTGTTGTTCCAACGGTTATCTGTGCTTGGTCTAGCTTGTCTTGGTGGCTCACCTGCTTCTTTTACAGCAATTTTTTTCCCGAATAAAGCTTTGCCGTCTAATAATTCCATTGCTTCTTTGGCTTCTTGCACATTCGGCATTTCTACAAAACCGAATCCCTTACTTTTTCCAGTTTCTCTATCTTTTATAACTTGAGCAAAATTTACTTCTCCATATAATTCAAACATCTCTTTTAAATCTACTTCATCAATATCGTTCGATATTCCTCCAACAAAAAGTTTCATAATCAAAATTTAGAAGCAAAATTAAGTATCCGCTATTAGAATACCTTAATAAATTATAAATTTCAATTATTTGCCACAATGTTTAACATGCAATTATCATTTTAAACAATAATTAATACACCAAATCTTCATAAGCTGCTTGTAATTCGCTATAAGCATGGTTATCTTTTGCAACTTTTGCAGCTTGCATGCCTTTCTCATACCATTCAATTGCCAAATCTGTATGTTCTAACTTTTCTAACAATTTAGCTAAATGATAATAGCTACCAATATAATCTGGACTATCAAATAAAATTTCTTCAAACAAAATTCTTGCCTTTAAATCCTCTCCTATTTTAATGTATTCTAAAGCCAAAGCATGTCTTACAAAATTATCTTTTGGATTTGTCTTTAAAAATTCATTTAACTGTTCTATCCTGTTCATAAAATTTTAAGATTTATTTATCTAACAAAGTATTCATCATTTAAAAACAACCCTATATTTGCTAATAGTTGCATAAACAACTAATTTAGCTAACGATTAAATATGCAAAGATTATGAAAATTTTAGTCTGCGTAAGCAAAACACCTGACACTACTTCAAAAGTAGCGTTCAAAAATGAAAATACACAATTTGACGATGCAGGAGTACAATGGATTATTAATCCGTATGACGAATGGTATGCCCTTGTAAGAGCCATAGAATTAAAAGAAAAAGACGCTTCTACTATTGTTCATTTAATTACTGTTGGTGGTGCAGATTGTGAGCCAATTATAAGAAAAGCATTAGCACTAGGTGGAGATGAAGCAATAAGAGTGAATGCAGACAGTACGGATAGTTTTTTTGTAGCTGCACAAATTGCTGCAATTGCTAAAGAAGGCAATTACGATATTATTTTTACAGGAAAAGAAACAATAGATTATAACGGTTCTGTAATTGGAGGAATGGTATCTGAATTAATTGACAGTGCATACGTATCGCTAGCTACAAAATTTGATGTAGAACAAAATACAGCTACAGTAACAAGAGAAATTGAAGGTGGAGAAGAAACCATTACCGCATCGTTACCAATTGTGATAAGTTGTGCTAAAGGCGTTGCTGAGCAAAGAATTCCAAATATGAGAGGCATTATGGCTGCAAGAACAAAGCCTTTAAAAGTAGTAGAACCTACAGGAGTAAACGCACTTACAAGTATTGCCAACTTTGAATTACCACCTGCAAAAGCTGGTGTTAAATTAGTAGCTGCTGATAATGTAGCAGAACTTGTAAGATTGTTACATGAAGAAGCGAAAGCTATTTAAGCTTTCTTGATTCATCTATTCATTCATCAAATAAAAAATATTGTATGTCAGTTTTAATATTTGCAGACCAAGCAGATGGAGTTGTTAAAAAATCTGCATTAGAAGCTTTAACTTATGGAAGTAAAATTGCAGCAGCATTAGGCGTTTCTGCCGAAGCATTAGTATTGGGTAAATTGCAATCTGATGCTGCTTATTTAGGTAAATATGGTGTCTCAAAAGTTCACACCATTAGTAACGAACAATTACAACATGTAGATGCAAAAGTATATGCACATGTAATTGCAGCAGCAGCACAACAATTAGGTGCGAACATAATTGTTTTAAGCAATAATCAAACAGGTAAAGCTATAGCTCCTAGAGTGGCTGTTCGTTTACAAGCAGGTTTGGTTGCAGGAGCTTGTGCATTACCAGATACAAATAATGGTTTTGTAGTAAAAAAGCCCGTGTTTAGTGGTAAAGCATTTGCTAATATTGCTATTAATACACCTATAAAAGTAATTTCTTTAAACCCGAATAGTTTTACAACTATTGCAACTGAAGGAAATACCGCTGTAGTTGAAGAATTAGCTGTAAGCGTTCCTGCAGCTTCTGTTACGCTTAAATCTGTAAATAAAATTGTTGGTGAAGTTCCATTAACTGAGGCAGAAATTGTTGTAAGTGGTGGTAGAGGACTAAAAGGACCAGAAAATTGGGGCATTATTGAAGATTTAGCTAAAACATTACATGCAGCTACAGCTTGCAGCAGACCAGTTGCAGATGCACATTGGAGACCTCACCATGAACATGTAGGACAAACAGGTTACCAAATTGCTCCAAACTTATATTTTGCAATAGGTATTTCAGGAGCTATTCAGCATTTAGCAGGTGTAAACAGAAGTAAAGTAATTGTAGCAATAAATAAAGACCCTGAAGCTCCATTTTTTAAGGCAGCAGATTATGGTATTGTTGGAGATGCTTTTGAAGTAGTTCCTCAACTTACAGCTGAAATTAAAAAACTACAAAACGCAGGTTAATTAAGTAAAATAGTTTCATAAACCGCTTTTCATATTTTTTAATTGGTAAAAATTGAAAAGCGGTTTTTTATTTATTGGAATGATGTAAAAAGTCTAGCACTTCATTAATAGTTGAAGTCTGTTGTTGAAACCATTGAATGTTAGGCTGTTTTTTAAACCATGTCATTTGTCGTTTTGCATATTGCCTTGTGTTTATTTTAATTTTTTCGATTGCTTGTGGCAACGAAATTTCTTTATTCAAATACGCAAATATTTCTTGATAACCCACTGTTTGTAATGCATTCAGTTGTTGATGGGCAACAAGGGAAGCTACTTCTTCTACCAAACCCATATTAATCATTGCATCTACACGTTGATGAATATTGTTTACCAATTCTACTCTCGACTTTTCGATGCCAATTTGAATAATATTGAATGGCCGTTCTTTTGTTTGCTTAAGGCGAAATTGAGTAATGGATTGCCCAGTAAATTCCATTACTTCTATAGCTCTAAGTAATCGTTGTGGGTTTTGCTGCTCTGCATTTTCCCAAAAAACAGGATCTTTTGATTGAACAATTTGTTGTAACCACAACAAACCTTTTTCTTGATACTGAGCTACTATTTTTTCTCGAATTTCTATTGAAATTTCTGGCATCGCATCTATTCCTTCTACAAATGCTTTAATGTACAAACCCGTTCCACCAACCATGATGGCTACAGGATGATTTACCCAAATATCGTTACAAGCCTTTAAGGCATATTGCTCAAAAATACCAGCATTTACTGTGTCGAAAATAGAATGTGTATTAATAAAATAATGTGGAATAGCAGCCAATTCTTCAGTAGTTGGCTTAGCTGTACCAATAGACATTTCTTGAAAGCATTGTCTACTATCAGCTGAAATTATAGCTGTTTTAAAATGTTGAGCTAATTGCAAAGCCAATGCTGTTTTACCAACTGCTGTTGGCCCTGCAATAATAATTACCGTTTTAGCGAACAACGCAACTATTTTTTGAGAAATAAATAATTAAAATACATTTTGTGCGTCATCTTCATTGCCTCCATCATCAAAACCTGCATCATCATTGCTTTCTGTTCCATCTTCACCTTCTTCTCCAAATCCATCTAAGCCTTCTTTCAAATCGTATTTTTCTTCAATTTCAGCAAATTTATCGCCTAACAAACTTTTAGTACCGTATTGCTGTGGACCAATTCCTTCTTTTCTTGTAATAATAGGATAAACTGTTTTAGCATTTTGATCTTTACTAACGTTAATTAATTCTACTAAAAAAGTCCAATTCTTATTAAAATCGTAAACGTAAATAAACTTTTGATTGGTATCTTTTATTTCGCTACCAATATTGGTTTCGGCCATTAAAAGCGGAGCAACAGCATACGACTTATCATACACTTCAAAGCTAATTTCTCTACCACGTTGCCAATAATCGTTACTTCTATAAAATGTTGCAGCATGCTTACTATCGAACTCGTATGCTTTTAATATTGCAAAGTGTAAATCTGCAAATGTTTGTTTGTGTATAATTGCAATATCTCTATACACTGCATCATCTTCTTCTAAATAAACTCGAAATTTAAGAATAGCCATTATAAGCGTTGATAATTTAAGAAATTTTATACCAAAGTTGTAAAACTACATAAACACTTTGCAACTTGTTGCAGATGAGAATATATTTATTTAACTACGATTAAATTTAATTCTTTTCCTTTTTCCAACATCCAAGCAAAAGCAGCTTCGTAATTGTTTTCAATAACACCATCTAAAATACCATTTCGTATTCCATCTTTAATTATTCCTACAAATTTTCCTGGTTTCAATCCAAAAGTTTGCATAATAATATCGCCTGTAATTGGTGGTTGCCAATTTCGAATATGGTCTTTTTCGTCAACAGCTTTTAACCTTTGTTTTACCAATTCAAAGTTTTGCAAGTATCGTTTTACTTTGTACGGATTTTTGCTGGTGATGTCTGCACTACAAAGCATCATTAACGCATCAATATCTTCACCTGCATCGAATAATAAACGCCTAATAGCACTATCAGTAATATTTTCTTTGGTTAAACTAATAGGTCGTAAATGCAATTCAACCAGTTTTTGAACTAGTTTCATTTTTTCATTTAGAGGAAGTTTTAGTTTGGTAAAAATTTTAGGAACCATTCTTGCTCCCACAACTTCATGACCATGGAATGTAAATCCATGCCCTTCTTCAAAACGTTTGGTTACAGGCTTTGCAATATCATGCAGTAAAGCTGCCCATCGAAGCCACAAATCGTTGGTTTGTTTGGCAATATTATCTATTACTTGTAAGGTGTGATAAAAATTATCTTTATGCCCCATTCCATCTACATATTCAGCTCCATGTAAAGCCATCATTTGAGGAAAAATAATCGATAACAATCCACTTTTACTTAATAAATCTAAACCAATGCTAGGCTTTGGTGCTAATAAAATTTTATTGAATTCATCTGTAATTCTTTCTTGAGAAACAATTTTAATTCGATGTGCATTATCAATAATTGCTTGAAATGTTGTTGGATGAATGGAAAAATGCAATTGTGTAGCAAAACGAATGGCCCTCATCATCCGTAAAGGATCGTCGCTAAAGGTTTCCAATGGATTTAAAGGCGTAATTATTATTTTTTCCTTTAAATGCTGCATTCCTCCAAAAGGATCGATTAAGGTTCCAAAATTTTGCTTATTTAAACTAATGGCCAATGCATTAATGGTAAAATCTCTCCTATTTTGATCATCTTCTATTGTGCCTGGAGAAACGAGTGGTTTTCTACTTTCAAAGTCGTAGCTTTCTTTTCTTGCACCTACAAATTCAATTTCAAAGTGTTGATTTTGTTCATCGTTATCATTGGCATAAAAATCTTTCAGAACAATTTGTGCTGTACCAAATGTTTTAAAAAAAGCAACAGTAGGTTTGGGTTTAAACCTTTCTGCTACTTTATTTGCCAATAAAATTCCATCTCCTAAACAAACAATATCTGCATCTTTTGTAATTCTACCAATCAATTTATCACGTACAAATCCACCAATAACATACGCTTCTACGCCAATTTCTTGAGCAGCAGCAGCTATTTTATTGAATACAAACAATTCTTTATCGGTACAGGAAATTTGCATGGCTGCAAATATATGCGATGATGCATTAGTGAATGGGTATTGTTAAGTGCAATAGTTTTTCAATTACTGTTGTAATACTATATAAAAAGCCATAATTTCAGATTAGATTGATTAGAATAATTGGTGTGTTACACTTGCAATGTATTGGTGGTATTTGCAGATTTGTTTCAGAAAATGCAGGTTTTTCTATGCAATTGAATTATAGTTTTTAATTCTAACTACATTAATCCAGAAATAGCTTTCACTAATATTCTTAAACTCCAAATAATTACCATTGTACCTACACCAATAAACATGGTTTTTAAAGGCAATTTTCCTGAAAGCTTTGCCGCTAAAGGAGCAGCAATTAATCCACCCAAAATAAGTCCGACTATTACTTGCCAATGACTAATTCCTAACAATGAAAAAAAGGTAATTGCACTAGCTAAGGTTACAAAAAACTCAGATAAACTTACACTTCCAATCACATATTTGGGCGTTCTTCCTTTGGCAATTAAGGTGCTCGTAACCAAAGGCCCCCATCCTCCTCCTCCAAAAGAGTCTAAAAAACCACCTGCACCTGCTAACCAACCTACTCGTTTTACTTTTGTATTTTTTTGTTTTTTTCTAAATGCTACAATTAAAATTCTAACGCCTAGTAAAAGCGTGTACAATGCTAAAATAGGACGAACATACGGTGCATATTCATCACCAAATTTGTACAATAAGTAAGCCCCTACTATCGCACCAATAATTCCAGGAATTAATAAAGCTTTAAATAGTTTTTTATTTACATTACCAAATTTATAGTGAGAATATCCTGAAGCTCCACTACTAAACATTTCAGCGGTATGAATGCTTCCGCTAATAGCAGCAAGATTTACACCCAACGATAATAAAATAGTAGTGCAAGTAACGCCATAACCCATACCTAAAGCCCCATCTACCAATTGAGCAGCAAAACCTGCAACAATCATCCAATAAAATTTATCATCAATTTGCGAAGCGATATTTTTACCAGTAGTTAATATATCTTGAAAAGGAATATACGATAATACTAAATGACCAAAAAACATAAAAAAGAAAGCAAACAACAACCATGAAGCAACTTTTTTCCAGCGTTTTTCTACTTCTTTTTGCTCAGTTTCAGCAGTATTTACCATTACTTTAGTAATGTTATTCAGCTGTGTTATTTTATTATTAAAATCACCTTTTAGCTTATTTCTAATGAGAGACATATTGTTTAAAACCTCATCCATTTCATTAGGAATAAATTCATTAAAGGTTTCTTTTAAACGCTTAGCAACTGTAGGCGATTTTCCATTGGTAGAAATGGCAATTTTTAAATGCCCTTTTTTAACAATACTGCCTAAATAAAAATCGCACAAATCGGGTTTATCTGCTGCATTTATTAAAATTCCTTTTGATTGTGCATCTTGTGTAATAATGGTGGCAAGTTCAATATCGTTTACCGCAGCAATAACCAAGTCTTTTTCATCTAAATCTGATATATGATATGGTTTCTCTACAATTTTTATAGAGGGATGTTTAGCAGCAATAGCTTTTATTTCGTTGCTAACAGTAATTCCAACCAATGTAATTGCCGTTGCAGGTGAATTGTTTACTACTGCTTCTAGCTTCTCTAAACCAATATAACCGCCTCCAACAATTAATAAACGAAGCTTTTCTAATTTTAGAAATATGGGAAAAAGATGATTCGATTGTTCCAAGTAAAAGTGTATTAGCCTACAAATTTAGTAGATTATAAGATATAAACAAGTTTCGAAAGAAATAATTCAACAAAATACCGATTAGCGGCTAATTTTTATATACCAATGTTGGTAGTCTATGGCATATCACTATCGGCGAAATTATATTTGCAAGTAACTAAGGAGTCTAACCACTTTAAAAAATCTGGAATGCTTATATTATAAGAATCATAATCGCTTTCTTTAAGTAATGGCTGGTTTAGAAAATAAGGATTACTTTTATTATAAGCTACAAACAAAGATTTATTTGTAAACTTCTTATTTAGAATATTTAAATCTAACTTTTTGCATGAGAAATCAAAAGAAGATGTATATAATTTTTCATTTGCTTTGAATTCTAGAATTAGTGTAACATTTCCTCCTGTTTTCAAAAGTTTTTCATACCTCACTATTCTTCCCTTTCCTATGAAATGATTACTAATCAGGCTTTCTCGAAGAAACGTAATAAAGAATACTAAAATTATGGCAGTTAATAAAAATATTGAAATTTTAGTGTATTTATTTTCCATTCGGATTTATTTAAAAACTCCTTATACTGAATTTCTCTGCCGATGATTTATTTGTAAACTTCTTATTTAGAATATTTAAATCTAACTTTTTGCATGAGAAATCAAAAGAAGATGTATATAATTTTTCATTTGCTTTGAATTCTAGAATTAGTGTAACATTTCCTCCTGTTTTCAAAAGTTTTTCATACCTCACTATTCTTCCCTTTCCTATGAAATGATTACTAATCAGGCTTTCTCGAAGAAACGTAATAAAGAATACTAAAATTATGGCAGTTAATAAAAATATTGAAATTTTAGTGTATTTATTTTCCATTCGGATTTATTTAAAAACTCCTTATACTGAATTTCTCTGCCGATGATTTCTATGACAAAAACAACTTTCTTTTTTCCTTCTTTAAGCCGC
>JBHYCS010000038.1:0-12340 GCA_051861445.1 Chitinophagaceae bacterium
AAACTTGATAATCTCCCGTTGATCCGCCTGACCATAAATACGTCGTCTGGCTATAACTAAAATTAAGTGTTGATGAGAAAAAGAAAAGGAAAAAGATATTTCTATACATATAAATCATTTAAGGCTAATTGATAGATTGAGTAAACTAATTCTTTAACAAGCTAGACCCTTCTTTAATTTTTAGCTCCCCAACTTTAATTTCTCCAGTATAATTTCTCAAATCAAGTTTTACTGGCGAAGTTCCTAATCCACCAATGTCAAGTATACCTGTAACAGTAAGCCCAAGATTCGATGAACCAACACCAAATGATCCCAAACCAGGATAAAAATTTTCAATAGTAAGATTTTTAAAACTCCTCCCTGCAAAAGATATATTTGGGGTAGTTTTATCAATTTTTCGAATAACCCAATTCCCATTACTAATATTTGTACAAGCTGAGAGGATCGATCCAAAACTTCCCGACAAAGAACCACTATGTATATATGTCGCATCTGTAGATAATTCCCATTTAGCCCCTCGATCAAAATTGACTATACTTTTACTGTTAAATGTTCCTCCTAAACTGATAATTAAATCTATCCCCGTACCATTTACAATATGAAAAATTGAGTGGGAATCAATTATGAGCTCTCCATATACAATTATCTCGTCAAATGAAAGAGCGTTTAATGTTGAATCAAATAAAATAGTACTTCCTTTTTCTATAGAAATTGTGCCTACCTTACTGTCAGGTATACTTGTAGAATTTACCCACTGTTTACCATCAAAAACTTGCCAACTAGATGGGTTATTCCACAAAAGATTATTGCCTTTAACAGTTTTATAATCATTTACTTTTTGGGCAACCACTGCTATTGAAAAAAATAAAAAGCAGAAAACAAGAATTTGTTTCATAATAGATATTTAATTGATTATTATTTTAGTTTGATAAACATCACCTATAGATAAAATATAAACACCTTTATTTAAATGAGTATTAATTGTTTGATTAGGTTGTTTAATAAGACCACTTACAACTTTTTGACCTTGAAGATTAATGATAGAATAGTTTTTTGGGTAATGTTGAGATGAGTTAAACTGTACAGTAAACTTGCCGCCTATTGCGGGTAGCGGATATATTCTAATTTTATCAAATTCATTAAAAGAAGGATTGAAGTTTACTGTTACTACATTAGAAAATGCAACCACTCCGTTTTTATCAACTACTTTAAGTCGGTATATATTTTCTTTTAATGTTGTATTGTCTAAATAACTGTAATTCCGCAAAGTGCTACTATTGCCATAAGCTTTTATTTCGGCTATTTTAAACCAAGCACCATTAAGATACTTTTCTATCTGGAAAGATTGCGTATTAACTTCCTCACTCGTTATCCAAACCAATTGTATATTCTGGTTAATTAAGGAAGCTACAAATGATTGAAGCTTAAATGGAAGAACGGTTGCACTATTTGTAGAACCAATTGTAAAAATACCAAAATTAGAAATAGGAGTTTGAGACGTGAGTGTTCCAGACTGTGTATTACCGCTTACGATAGGATTAGAAGATTCAGCAAGCCAACTACTACCATCAAAACGTGCAATTGCAAGCTGATTAGTATTGGCAACTATGCCTGAACTAAACTCATACGGCAATACCAATGTTATATTCGCTGTACCAGCGGTTCTTGTTATGTCATAATATTCATTATCGCTTACATATAGTAATGGTGTAGTTATATTACCTACATTACTATATGATGAATTAAAATATTCAAGTTTAAAAGATGTTGCAGTAGATACATCTGGTGTAATTTGAATAGGTCGATACTTACTGCCTTTACCTATTGGTAGGTTAAAGGCGGTTATAGAACTTGTAGTTATTGCTATTGGCCCATTAACAAAAGATGAAGAACTACCTCCTGTAATAGAAGCAGAAGATGTAATGGTTAGTAAATTGGCAGCATTAGAATTTAGCAACCCATTGGTTAATTTCAAATTACCCGGGATAGTTAAGTTAGAATTTAATGTTACGCCTGCAGCATTATCTATCTCTATATTCGGTTTATTACTAAACTGTACAAGTGCTGTAAGTATTTGAGTTGTAGTTCCTCCAAATTTTATATTACCAGTTATGCCAGCAGTACTGGTTGTGGTGAATGTTCCTGTTCCTGCTGCTTTATTAAAGTTGCCTTTTATTATAAGGTTTGATGTCCCTCCTGTTGCTGTAGCACTTGCTAATACAAAATTACCAGCACCTGTTTGTATAAAATCATTCACTGTTAAGTTGGATGTACCACCGCCAGTTGTAAGAACATTTACATTGCGGGTACTTGCATTGTTTATCGTAAGATTGCCTGTAACTGTGAAATTACTTGTATTACCTGTTGCAACTCGTGAAAAGTCAAATCCATTCGCACTTATCAACATGTTTCCGCCCACTGTTACTGGTGATAAATTGAAAACAAAGGCACCAGCACCACTTCCAGTAGATAGTATGTTTACGTCACCAGATATTGCCAAACTGGTAGAACTACTAACTAATGTACTACTCGATAAAGTCGCTGTAATATTGGTAGCTTGTGATACACAATTCCAAGTTAAACTCTTTATACTTGACGGAAAATTACTTACCGTACCTGTTACATAACCTGTAACATTAATATTCGCACCAGTAAAATTACCTCCAGGTGGAAATGTGCCATTATCACGTAAATGGTTATAAGTGGCCCCATCACTAAATACCAATGAAGTAGCTGTGGCACCATTTAAAAATCCTGCATTATTAACTGTACCGCTAATTGTAGTAGTTCCGTTGGTAACATTAAATACATTAGAAAAAGTAGTTGTAGTATTTTTATTTATCGTTAACGTACCTGCTATTTTAGCGGTTGCACCAGCTTGGGTACTTGTAAGTATGATAGTAAATGTTTCTGTAGTAGTACCAGATGCATTTTGTGCTAAAATCAACTCACATCCTGACGGTATATCTATATCATCACCACTTGGATTATTGATACCTACTGTTAATGTTCTTGAAGCACCACTCTGTGCTTGTAAACTTACTACGGCATTACTGGACAACTTTAATTGGCTAATAGATTGTGTAAGCACATTAGTAACTGTTGCATTACTCGTAAAACTTAATATATCACTTGTGGATGGCGTAGTTCGTGTAGGGGTCCAATTACCAGCAACCTGATAGTCTCCCGTTGAACCTCCTGACCATACATAAGTTATTTGGCAATAACTAGTGTTTGTTATAAAACACAGAAAAGAAAAAGCTAAAAAAAATTTCATACGTGTAATTATTTTTACTTCTAATTAATTATTATTTTAATTTTCTTGATAGTTTCTTTATTTGAATCAATTCTTTTCGAAGAGGCTAAGAAGGCAACTTCATAAACACCAGCTTTGTTAAATCTGTAAGAATAAGTTTTTACTCTTTCAGATATATTTTTTATCGGAATACCTAAATCTGAGGTAACAGCTTTTAAACTTAACTTAGTAATCACCCAATCTTCAGTGGGGTTAGCATTAATTGCACCACCAGCCATACGTAATTGAGAAGAAGATATAACCCATCCATTGGCAGCATTAGCAATATCTTTAGTTTGCCATCCTGTAGTTGCAATAGTTCTAATTGCATGGGTATTACTATCTGGCAAGGAAATGTTATTATAATTAAAACTTTGAATAGTCCATGTGGGTTGTGTAGCAGATGCACTAGTTCCAACTTTGTATCTGAAAGCAACATAAACAGTATCCAAATTTCTAAAATCAGCAAGACTAATAGTACCAGATGCAGTACTTGTTGTACCAGTAGAAAAGATAGCTCTATTGGTTATATCTGCCCAAGTAGCAGAATTAATGCTTAAAGAATCACCATTGTAATTAGATGAAATTAATAATGAAATTGAATTCGGAAATTGAGTAGATAAACTTTGGCCAAAAGAGGTAAAACTGATTTGTGGAATGGAACTATCGGCAGAAAGTCTACTTCTATAATCAATATTTCTACCTTTTTCTCCTGAATAGAATGTAATAAAATCGGGATTTCCTTCGATAGAAAAAAAAGCTGTATCACCAACCTTTGTAGGATTATTAATTAGGGTTACATCAAAATCATTTGTACTAATGTCTTCTTTTTTGCAAGAAAAAAGAGATAGTGTCAATGATACTAAGACTGTATAGAATAATAATTGTTTTTTCATGATTTCTTATTTAATTACCAACCGGGATTTTGAGTTAATAAGGGGTTTAATGCTAACTCTGCTGCAGGGATAGGGTACAATTTGTTTCTTTCATCGAGATTATCACCAACAATAGCAACAGCTTTAAATGCAGTTGGGGCATTAGCTCTAATTTCATTAGCAAGCTGTTTCATTCTTGATATGTAAATTCCCCATCTAATTAAATCTGGCTTTCTAACTGCTTCATAACACAGTTCTCTTGCCCTTTCGTCTCTAATAGCGTCTCTTAAACTAGCTTGAGAGGCAACCTGTATTGCACCCAAATCAGCATCAGTAATTAGGCTAAGTGTAGCTGTTGCAGTAGCACCTGTTCCACCACCACCTGTAATACTAATTGTTGGGGCAGTAGTATATCCTATTCCTCTATTCGTAATTATGATATTTGTTACTTTACCTAAACTAATAGTAGCAATAGCAGTAGCACCTGTTCCACCACCACCTGTAATACTAACTGTTGGAGCGGTATTATATCCTGTTCCTTGATTATTTACCACAATACTCTTTACAAACTCACCTTCAAGCTTACCAAATCCTCGTCTTCTTACTTGATTAATGGCGTTAATTGCAGAAGCTGTATTGCCATTAATTTCGTTTTCAGCTTCTGCATACATTAAGAGTACATCTGCATATCTAATAATAGGAAAATTAGTGGGTGCTTGTAACTGCGATTTAGGCGATATAACTTCTTGTTCTCGATACCATTTACCCGAAAAACGATCCCAAATTTGAGTTGCAGTTCTATTTACTTTTGGTGCTGGATCAACTGTACCATTGGTTAAAAATCCAGGGTTAGCAGGATTTCGATAAGCCCATGGACAAATATTCCAATCACGCCTAAAATCCGTACTATCAGCATAAAGCTTAAACAAAAATTCCATTGGTCGAACTAGACCAGTAGCAAAACCGTAGGCAACATTAGAACAAGCTGGCCCGGTATTATATCCTAGCCTTGAGCTTTCAGTAAATGAATTGCCTACACCATTACCATAAAACTCAACCTCCCATAAACATTCTTTCACATCATATTTATCTTGTGAATGATTAATAAATATTTGAGCGTAATTTTTAGCTAAAGCATGCTCGCCAGAGTTTATGACCGTGTCACACCAATTCTTACAATCCTGATATTTTGCCACATCTCTTAATGGTTCACCAGCCATTGTTAAATAAACTCTTGCCAATATGGCTTGTGCTGCAGTTTTACTTATTTTACCATTGTATCCCATTGTTGAAATCTTTGGTAAAATAGCCTGTGCTTCTATCAAATCCTTAGTAATTTGAGCATAAACATCCTTAACGGGTGTTCTTGCAATTTGTCCATCATTTGCAACTTTTGTGCTTGTTAACTTCAGAGGTACATCTCCCCAATTACTAACTAATAAAAAGTAGTAGTATGCTCTTAAAGCCAAAGCTTGTCCCTTTATTTCAAGTCGTTTACTCTCATTCATTGTAGGTTTAGTGTAATTCTCTAACAAAACGTTTGCACGTTCTATTGCTTGATAACAATTACTCCAAGCATCTCTAACAGTACCATCAGCAGCATTAAAAAAATTAGTTTCTATTCGCTGCTGCGTAAGTGTGTTAGAATAAAATTCATCAGTACTTCCTGCCAATCTATTCCACCAACCGTCTTGATACATTCTTGCATAACCCAATGGATCATATACCCCTCTTAAGGCTGCTTCTAATTGGGCTTCTGTATTAAAATATGTTTCTGGTACTAGAAAATCATTCGGTTCAGTTGCTAAGAATTTTTTACAACTAGTAAATAAAATCAATGCAATTAGTATACAAATACTCGGTTTTAAGAATTTCATATAGCTATAAATTAGAAGTTAATATTTAAACCTAGGGTAACAGTTTTATTTCTAGGATAAGAAGAGAAATCTACACCAGGTGCAAGTGCATTTGAAACAACAGAAACCTCAGGATCGTAACCAGAATAATTAGATATTGTTAGCAAGTTTTGAGCAGAAACATAAAATTGTGCAGTTTTAATTTTTGCTTTTTTAAGCCATTTCGATGGGAAGTTGTAAGCTAAATTGACTGTCCTAAGTCTTAAATAAGATCCATCTTCAATTGTTCTGCTTGAAAAAACATTTGAAAAAGTATTACTACCAGGCCTAATACTAGGCATATTTGTATTTTGGTTATTTGGTGTCCAACGATTTGCAACAGTGTTATATTGATTCAAATTCAAAGGGAACTCCCCTCCCCCTTCAAATATGATTCTATTAACATTGGCAATATCATTTCCATAAGACCATTGAAAGAATAGGTTGAGGTCGAAGTTTTTATATTGAAAATTATTTGAAAACCCACCATAGTGCTTTGGATTGGGGTTACCAATTATGGTATTGTCTGCTGCATTTACAATACCATCGCCATTTAAATCTTTGAATTTAATATCTCCAGGTTGAATATTTACCCTTGTATTACCATTGGTGGTAATATTTGATTTAAGTAAATAATTTCCATTTGCTAATTTGTCAAAATCTTCATACCGATATACACCATCCCATATATAGCCATAAAAGGTTCCTATCGGATTATTAACTTTAGAAATAGAGACAGGTGTTGCACCTGCAATTCTATTACCAAGTGCATAGGTTATAGCTTCTTGATTATCTGCTAATTGAAGTATTTTGTTTTGATTAAAGGAGATATTAAAACTCGAATTCCATTTAAAAGCACCTTTATCAATTACTTGGTAAGCTAATGAAAACTCTATCCCCCTATTCTCTACTTTTCCAATATTTCTTAATATTGAGAAATAACCAGAAACAGCAGGTAGATTAGCGTTAATTAGTAAATCACTAGTCGTTTTTTTATAAACATCTGTTGTAAAAGTTAACCGTTTATTGAAAAAAGATAGGTCTAACCCTATATTGGATTGCGTAGTTGTTTCCCATTTTAAATCTCTATTACCTACAGAAGAAATGACTGCACTTGTACCTGGTGCACCATTATTAAAAGAATAAGTATTGTTTATACCTGATGTGGCAATTCTTGATAAATACGAAAAATCATCTACCCGATTATTACCAGTTTTACCATAGCCTACACGTATTTTAGCATCAGTTAAATTAATTTTATTTGCAAATGTTCTAAAGAAATTTTCTTCACTTAAACGCCATGCAAATGAGCCTGATGGAAAATAAGCCCATTTATTATCCTCACTAAACCGTGATGAACCATCGGCTCTGAAATTAGCAGTAAACAAGTATTTTGACTTGTATGAATAATTTACCCTAGAAAGAAATGAAGCCAATGTCCATAATGAGGCAGTTGAAGTAATTGCACTAACTGTACCTTCATCTAACCCTTTCACACCTAAACTCTCATTGGGTACTTGAATAGCCCTAAAACCACCAGATCCAGACTCATTACCTTGTTGTGTAAAACCAACCAATGCAGTGATAGTATGGCCTTTTTTAAGCGTATTGGTGTAGGTTAATGTATTTTCATTAGACCAATTATTTACAATCCTATTCTCTACAGAACCATTTACTAATATACCATTTGGGCTAGTTAAAGCATTACCACTTGAGGTTCTAGAATTATTAAAACTATTTAGCGTATTCTTTAGCCTATTTACACCAAATGTTGATCTAAATTTTAATTTTTTCGAGATGTTCCAATCTAAAGCGGTGTTAATAATTAAACTCTCATCTAACCTTTCCTTAAGCTCGTTGCTGACCTGTACATAAGGATTTATATTATAAGCTAAAGTACTTGTAATTGCCTCTGGATCAACAATTTCTTCCGTAAAGTCTTGATCATTTCCAGTAACAGGCCTAAAACCCCAAACATTGTACATTAAGAAGCCTGAAGGGCTGATACTACCTTGAGCTCTTCCAGATGAAGCGTCTTGAGCATTTTGTGCTGATATAGTACCGAAAGTTTTAGCACTTGTATATGAAATATTTAGTCCTACCTTAATTTTGTCACTTACCTTTTGATCTAAAGAAGAAGTTAATTGATAACGTTTATAACCAGAGTTTATAATCACCCCATCTTGTTGAAAGATACTTCCAGAAAAAGAATATTTTGTTGATGGTGTTCCTCCTCTCACGTTTATATAATGATTCATAATTGAAGCATTTCTAAACATCTTGTCTTGCATATCAACCCCACTAATATTCTTATAATCATCTAATGTTTTACCACCTCTAGTCAAGTATTGGTTGGTTGCGGTAGCAGGTTGCAACTCAAGTTGAAGTTTTACGAACTCATAAGCATTTAATAAAGGAATTTTCTTACTAATACTTGAATTGCCATAATAACCTTGATAATTAATTTGTGGCGGCCCATCTTTACCTTTTTTGGTAGTTATTATTACTACACCATTTGCACCTCTAGCCCCATAAATAGCTGTTGCAGAAGCATCTTTTAAAATATCGATTGATTCTATTTCAGCAGGATTAATAAAACTATTGTTAAAGCCTTCTATTGGAAATCCATCTATAACATACAATGGACTATTATCTTGAGTAACTGAATTATTGCCACGAATAGAAATCTGAAAGCCATCGCCTGGTTGCCCACTTTGGCTGGTTACTTGTACACCTGCAACCCTACCTGCAAAAGCCTCTTCGAATGATGCGACTGGTGCTTTTCTTAAATCAGTAATAGAAACCGATG
The DNA here is from genome assembly GCA_051861445.1 of Chitinophagaceae bacterium. Taxonomy (GTDB): domain Bacteria; phylum Bacteroidota; class Bacteroidia; order Chitinophagales; family Chitinophagaceae; genus Parasediminibacterium. Next base: position 8,875 of record JBHYCS010000038.1, read on the forward strand.
CCACAGATCCTGTAACATCTCTTTTCCTACTTGTCCCATACCCAACAACAACAACATCTTCAAGAGAGGAAGCAGATTCTTTTAATACAACATTAATAGTATTAGAGGCTCCAATTCCCTTTTCAACAGTAACATAACCAATTGAAGTAAATAAAATTGTTGCCTTCTTATCTTTAACTTTTATCGAGTACCTACCCTCTTTGTTTGTAACTGCTGTAACATTCGAATTTTTAACTTGAACACTAACACCTTCTAATGGTAGCCCTCTTTCGTCTGTTACAACTCCAGAAACAATAAAATCTATAAAAATATTCTTATTTAGAAGTGAATTTTCTAGCGATAAACGCTCATTGTTTATATTTAACAATGAAGATGTGCTTACTTCTTTTTCTTCCTTAACTGTAGTATTTACAAGTGTATTTTTTGAAATATCTGAAATATTTTTTCGCTTCTTATCCTTTAGAATAAGATAAGTCTTTTCTTTCGCCTTCCGAAAAACCAACCCAACCGATGAAAGAACTTTGTGTAGAGTATATTCCACATTATCTTCTTCCTTAATAATGGATAGGTCAATTAATTTATCAGTAACTAGCTTTTCTTCATAGAAAAAATCAATTTCATATTTTGTGCGAAGTTCTTTTAGTAAAGCAGATAGCTTTATATGCGTTATTTTTGAACCTACCTCAGAATCATCCAACTTCCTTTGAAATGCTGATGATTGTTGTGCACATAAAAATAAATTTTGAAAAATGATAAAAAGAAGGAGTAAAATCCTAAGATCTAAATATTTTTTTTTCATATGATGGCATTTTTAGAGAAATCAATTCTCGAATAAAAAAATGTTTTGGTTGTTTGTACGTTTATAATCAATATCAAGAATTTGAGCAATCGCTTCCAATAACTCATCAGAATCATCGGCTTGAAAAGTTCCTGTTATACTTCTCTCAGAAAGTTCTTTTGATTCAAAAGAAATGGTTAAATTATAATTGTCTTTAAAAATTTGTGCTACTTCATTGAGTGTTGTGTTATCAAAGAGAAATTTATGATTTTTCCACAAAGCATATGTTTCAGGCTGTTTAATATGTTTTATGACTACCTTTTTATCATTCGTTTCAAACAATTCACCAGGTTTCATGATTATTTTATTTTCAACCTGCTTATTCAAATAAGTAAGCTCTATTTTTCCAGACCGAAGAACTACCCTAGATTGATTCCTAACGTAAGCAGTGAACTCAGTACCAAGTACACTTATGGTAACATTATTTTTCGTTTTAACAAAGAATTTTTGATTGTCTTTTGTATGCTTAACAGAAAAATCAGCCTCACCCATTAAATAAACGATTCGATCACCTTTCGAAAACCTAAATCTTGAATATTGCAAAGAAGAGTTGGCATTAAGCGTAACTTCACTTCCATCAGGCAAAACTAAATATTTAGTTTCTCCATAACCAGCTGTAACTGTCTTCTTCAAAATTTTATCACCTAAGCTAAGCGTTATGGCAAAAAGAAAAATCAACAAAATAGAAGCAACAATTGCATTTTTTCTTACAAAAAAAGAAAACCTAATTTTTACGTTCTGTTTTTCAGGAATGCAAACTTTTTCAACCTCAATCTTGTGTTTTACTTTCTCAAATCCCTTTTCATAAGTTGGAATAAATTGAATATTATCATTCTCCCATTCTTCCAAACACAAGTGATAATATTCTAAATTTTCATTTTTTGCCATCCAATCGGCTACCATTTGCTTCTGCAATGGAGTAGCCCTCCCAGTAAATATGTCATACAATACTGTTTTATTAATCAATTCATTTTCATTCATAACAGTCTATTTAAAATAACATTGAATTGTTGTTCTTAACAATGAAAGTGCTTTTGTTAAATGAGCCTCTACAGTTTTAATAGTTATATTCAACTGTGTAGCTATTTCTGCATTCTTTTTATTCTCTATTCTACTTAATATAAATACTTTTTGACATTGAGGCGGAAGGTTATTTACTCCAGTTTGAATTTTCAATGCTAACTCGTCAAACAAAAGAATAGAATGTGGATTTGATCCATCAAAAAGCAACTGACTATTCAATACTTTTTTATGATGCTCTTTGTCTCTAAATTCTTTATCAAAATAATTATAAATACTATTTCGAAGTGCTTGAAATAAATACGTTCTATAAGTTGAGCTATTGATGTTTACGTATAATCGTTTTGCCCACATCTTAGCAAATATTTCACTAACTAAGTCTTCTGCAATTTCTTTAGAATAAACATAACGTATCGCTCTGTTACACAAAGGCTTATAATACTTTTTAAATAGCAAATCGAACCCTGCATCTGGATCTTTTTGGATAACTTGCCGAATCATTAATTCATGATCAACCACTCTTCCTATCGACTCTGAGAAAGAAGACGAATCAACTTTCGACAAATTATTGCCTCCCCTATTTGATCCATTATTGTCAGATTCCAATTCTTTATAATTATTATTAGAGTTCATATGACTATAGCATTACTAAGTTAGACAAATAAGGAATCAAATACCCTATGTTATAACTTAACAACAATGAAACAATTACTCCATTTTTAGCATAAAACATTTTACTTGCTTTAATTTACACGTCCTTCTTCTTCTGTAAGTGCTTGCACCTTTGCCTAAAGCTGCTGCTAGCAATACACTCAAGCCGCCATCTATCGGTATCACATCATCTGGTGGAGCTCCTGATTCACCACCCTCTCCTGATCCTGGCCCACCTGGACTGTTCACCGCTACTGCCTCTACTGCTCCTACTGCACTCGATAAACTGCTGCTAAATGCATTCACATCGCCTCCTCCTACTTCATTTAGTCCGCCTATATTTGCTCCCATGTCTATCGATCCTACACTGCTTACGCCTGTTGTTGCTGTTTCTATTCCCATCATGCTACTACCTACTCCTCCATTGTAACTTAACAATCTGCTTTGTTCTACCGACATGACTCCATAACCTATCGATGAGGCTGCTTGTTGTTGATTGCTATAATTGCCTACTCTTGCTTGCATCTCTTTCATTTTTACCGCATCTACACCATTCATCGTGTAAATACCGCCTCCATTTATCTCTAATATACTCGGAGTTCGCTGAGTCAGTAGCATTTGTTGCAACTCAGTACTTAATGTGGGCGTACTAATTCCATTCTCTACATCATACGCTTGCTTGCGTTTTGCTTGCTCTTCTAGAACAATCCATTCTTCTAGTATAAGTTCTAACGGTACTTCTTGTGTTATTTCTAACACATTCTTTATTATCAAAAAGCATAATATCGCAAATATGTATTTTCGTTTCATTTTATCGGGACTATAGGGGTCTGTAATCTGTGTTTTTTCGTTTTACTTTCGCTCTAATTTCTTTCGCTCTACTCTGTTATTCTTTGATGACAATAATCGATTGACTCCAACGTTCTGTTTCTCCTTTTCCTGTTATTTCTACATGGT
>JBHYCS010000039.1:0-9363 GCA_051861445.1 Chitinophagaceae bacterium
AACTAATCTATCAAAGAACTTAAAACAAACCTAAAGGTCGCACTCTTGTACTACAACAAAAACAGCAGCAATTACCACAATTTAAGAGCCACGATAAAAAATAATTTTAATTTTTTCACAAGTTTCTTTGGTATTTCAAGCTGCATCCCTATTTTTGCACCCCTCTCTGAAATGAGATAAGGACGGTGAGGTGGATGAGTGGCTGAAATCAGTAGTTTGCTAAACTGCCGTACGGGTTAAACTGTACCAAGGGTTCGAATCCCTTCCTCACCGCTCTTAATTTGGGATTTTTAATTTCCACCAAACGGGAAGTAGCGCAGGCCGGTAGCGCACCTGGTTTGGGACCAGGGGGTCGCAGGTTCGAATCCTGTCTTCCCGACAAAAAGAGAATCAACATAGTTGGTTCTCTTTTTTTATGCATCAATAATTTTTTTCTTCTAAGATTTACAAATAGTTTTTAAACTTAGAGAGCATTTATTTAAAACTTTAAAATCAGATTATTAAAGTCATTTTACCCAAATTATCTTTCAGAAAAAAAGGCTAATGAAATAATTTTCATCAACCTTTTTTGTCGAATTCTAATACTACAAATTCTTTATATAAAATTGGTTTAGCTATTTTTATAAGCCAATGCAAAACGCTCTGCAAATTCTTCTAATTTTAATTTACCTAAGCTTGGTCTATTCTTCCAATAATCTGCTTGAATAAGTCCCTCTCTTATTGATTTTCCCATTTGTGTGTAGCCTTCAGCTATGGTATTACTTAAACCAGCACCTAACAAACCTTGTAAATTTTGCTCGTCGTTAAAAACTACCCATGATAAGTTTGGTTTGTCAATAGCAGTACCTAAAACTGAAGCAATTTCACTAGTTTCTCTTTCATCGCTAGCAATATATTGAGTGTTAAATCCATTAAAATTAAGTTTTAAAAGAGCATCAATAGCTACAGCGGCAATATCATCTGTATCTACTAAAACAAGTTTTTCTGTTCCTCCAAAATTGCTTCCAATAATGTTGGCTTGTTTTATAAGTGGAATCATGCTAAGCAGGTTATAGAAAAAATAGGATGGACGAAGTGCAAGTGTATCAACATTTGTTAATGCTACTAGTTTTTCTTCTAAATATCCCAAGCCATCTATTGGCCCTGCACCTTTACGCATGTGTGCTCCAATGCTGCTTAGTTGAACTACTTTTTTTATATTATTTTGTTTAATAGAAGTTATATAATTATCTGCTACTTGTTGTTGATATTCAAACCAATTGGTAACAGCCCAATTGGGTGGAATCATTAAATAAACAGCATCTGCATTTTTAAATGCACTATTAATAAAACTAGCGTTACTAACAGAACCAATTAATGCAGTTGCACCTAAAGCTTCAATTTCAGTTTTTCTTGATTCTGTGCTTGTAATAACACTAACGTTGTGTTTGTTTGCTACTAATTGCTCTACAATGGGTTTGCTGATGTGGCCAATAGAGCCGGTAATTACGTAATTCATGTGTTTTTAATTTTAATTATAATTGTATATACAAATATTTGGGTAAAAAAAATTTAGACTGCTAACTTATCGGCAAGTGTTCCCATACTACTTACCATTGCCTTAATTTCATCTTTTTCTAAAATGTGTGCATATTGGTTATTAAAGTGTTGCACACATTTAAATAAATCAGGAGTAAGCAATTTTGCTTTTTCAGATGGGAAAACATTGGTTATTTTACCTTCATAGGTGCGAATAACTAAGCTTTTTTCTTCTAATTTTTCAATTAATCTGGTAATGGTACTTGGACTTAATTGTAAATGATTAGCTAAACATCCTGGTTGTAATCCTGGTTGTTCTAATACCATCATCAACAAATATGCATGGCTAGGTGATAAATCAACAGGTTTCCAACTTTCAATTGCCAATTTTTCTACTTTTCTAGCCAAAGCATTGGTGGTAAAGTAGAGGCATTTGCAATATTTACTGTCAGTTGTTTTCATCATTGTTGTAAACCGATTAGATTGCAAATATAATCATGCTATTTGTATGTACAAATATTTTTTTGTAAAAAAGCCTGTGAAAAATCCACAGGCTTACCCCTGAACGAAAACTAATAAATCAGTATAACTGACATAGCAAAATTGCAGGTTGTACTTAGAAAAGGTGCTTGTAAAAAAAGTAATTTTTTTGTAGTACTAGTACTATAAAGTAAGTATTGGAGCTAGAAAACAAAAACGCCTTCGATTTTGTGAAGGCGTTTTTAAGATATGTGTTGTTTTAAGTTGTTGTATTAACTTCCTCCTTTAATTCTGTTTTTCTCACTTTCTAAACCTGTTTGTCTTTGTCTAGCAGATTTAATTTGATTGCTACCAAAACGGTAAGAGAAATTTAAACGCAATGTTCTACTTTCCCAATTACCACCACCATCTACAAATAATCCACCAAAATCGTTTTTAGCTTTCCAAGGTGATGTAAATAAAATGTCTGTAACACTCAGTTTTAAAGTAGCTTTCTTTTTCATCAATAATTTTTGAACACCTAAGTCTAATCCACCTTGTGGTCTTGTTTTCCAAGTTGCCCCCCAAATGCTAGGGCCATTAAACCATCCACTCATTTCTGCTGTATAATCTTTTCCTAAAGTAAAAGTGTGTTGCATATAAGCACCATACATAGGTATTTCAACTTCTACAGGTTTGTTATTGATGCTTCCTTTAAATATTTGATAGTTGTACCAAACATTTGCATAACCATTCCACCAACTTTTAATAGGCAATGGAGCACCTACGTTAAAGCTAAAAATACGTTGTGTAGCAAGGTTTTTTTGCTGAACAAATGTTGCATTTTTATTAGCAGTATCTGTTACTTGTGTGGCATAATCTTTTACATAACTATAACCAATTGAAGTATTTAAAAAGCCCATGAATGTATGCGTAAGTTCTACATTATCGGTGTATTGAGGACGTAAAAAAGCGTTTCCTTTTTCATAGGTTAATTCATCTAATTTATTTTCAAATGGGTTTAAATCTTGGTAACTAGGTCTGTCTATTCTTCTGCTGTAAGTAATGTTTAAAGTATGTTTTTTATTCATGTTCCAAGTAAGGGCTGCACTTGGAAAAAAGTCTAAATAACTACGCTTTACATTATTGTCTGATTGTACCAAACCATCTGCTCTTGTAAGGTCGCCTTCACTATTGGTTTGTTCTAATCTTAAACCAGTTTGTAAACTCCATTTTTCATTCAATTGACGTTGATAATTAATATAGGCTGCATTTACATTTTCTGTGTAAGTAAAGCTGTTACTACGGTCTAATATCTTAACATCTGCTCCATTTATTACATTGAAGAAATCGAAAGTATTGGTTGTTTTTACATAAGAAAATTTCATTCCCATACCTAATTTTCCTTTCCATTTATTCATTTCATAGTCTGCTTTTAATGTATAAATGTCGATATCAGTAGGTGTATAGTTTTTATTAATTACACTATACCATAAGGTATTCGTATTATCATAATAATAGTTGGGCTGATAACTATTTCCTTTACCTCTAAAAATTCCGTAATCGCCATCAATATTTAATTCTCTTCCACTCGTATCGGCATAACGATAGTTTACGTTTCCGTTAATGTTGGTTCTTGTTTGTGGAATTGTATTAAATGCTTCTAAATTTTTAATAAAAGTGTTAGTTGGCTTGTAGTAAATAGGAGTAGAGCCTCTGCTTGTCCAATCATTATCAGAAAATCCTGCTCTTACCATTACCCCTAAAGTGCTTTTTGAGTTAATGAAAAAATCTGCTCCAACTTTAGCATTAATATTTTTATCGTTGCTTCTATTGGTACTTTTTTGATCGTAAATAGTATCGTTTTGAACACGATATAGATACATGCCATTTTCGTAAACACCTGTTCCCCCACTTACATTACTAAAGATATTTACTTTTTTATCTCTGTAGTTTAGGTTTACGGAGCCATTTCCTTTTGGAGTAATTCCTTGTGTAAAGCCAAGATTTGTACTACCATTGGTGCCATATTTTTTGTTTTTCTTTAAACGAATATTAATAACGCCTGCATTACCACTAGCATCGTATTTTGCACTAGGATTGCTAATCATTTCAATAGCTTCAACATCGTTACTATTGATGCTTTTTAAATAAGCAGCCAAATCTTTTGTATCTAATTGCATCATTTTTCCATCAACATACACTCTTACCCCTGTTTTGCCTTTCATGCTAATATTATCGTTATTATCAACTTGTAATCCAGGGCTTTTTTGAAGCAATTCTAAAGCATTACTACCAGTTGCATTAATGCTATTTTCTACGTTAAAAACTGTTTTGTCAGCCTTTATTTCAATCATTGGTTTACGTGACGTTACAGAAACTTCTTGCAGTTTAGTAGCTGCAACAACAAGTGTTGTAGTTGGTAAATTGATGCTTTTCCCATCTTTCAATTCAAATGGACTCGTATATTTTTTTTCGTAGCCAATAATGGTAAAACTTACTAAAAATTGTCCACTAGCAGTTGTAGTAATTTCAAAATTTCCAGATTTATCCGAAACATCTGCTTTAACTAAACTGCTATCTTTTGCGTTAAATAAAGCTACAGTAACAGATGCAACAGGCTTGTTTGAATTGTCTTGAACTGTACCAGAAACTTTGTTTTTTACTTGTGAAAAACTTTGAAGTGTAAATAAGGTAATGGTTATTACCAATAGGTAAAATTGTTTTCTCATGAAAGTTGTTTTGAAGCGTTAGTACGAATAAGTTCTCCAAATGTTACAAGCAATTCATCAAAAAATATATAAAGAAATGTTAAAGCAATTTTTAAAATCAATTTATTGTACAAATTAAATTTTCTAGAAAATAGCTAAAGCGTACTGTTTACAATGGTTTGAAGCATAAAAAAGGTACATTTCATCGTATTGAAATGTACCTTTTTTGTGTATTAACAAAATGTTATTTTACTTAGTTTTTTCTTTTAAATAGTTCAATTGTGCTTCTAATTCGGTTGCACTAGGTGCTTTTGCTTTGTTGGCTTCTTTTTTAGCAGCCATTTCGTTTAATGCAGCATTTATTTGAGGAGCAACACCATATTGTGCTACTTTTTCTCTAAATGCAATAACTGCATCTATACCTTTTTTAAAGTTAGTAGTATTGTGTACTTTGGCAAGAAAATCAATAAAATTACCCATTGCATTAAACTTTTCTTGCAATCCTGTAATAGCTTCAAAATCTTTATGCATTTGCTCAAAGTCGGCATCGCCTTTTGTTAAAATAGCAACTGCTTCAACACTATTTTTTAATCTGCCTTTTGAATCTTTTTGTAAAGTTGGTAAAAGACTGATTGCTTTTTCTTCATCAATCATTGCCAAAGCATCTAATGCTGCACCTGCAACAGTATAAGAACTATCGTTAACAGCATTTAAATATAAAGGAGCGTATTTTTTATCTTTTGTTTTAGCCAAAACATCAATAGCAACTGAGCGACTTAATCTATTTACATCTGTAGAAGCCATTTTTTCAATTTGGCTCAAAATTTCTTCATTAGCACCTTCACCAATTTGTAGTGCACTTCTATTTCTTAATTTGAAATAAGGATCTTTTAAAGCCAATTTTAATAAATCAAAAGCAGCAGTTTCTTTTTTATTTCGACTGCAATGATCTATTGCTTCTCTTCTGTCTAAGAAATTACCAGCATATTTATATTGATGAATAAATTCTGCTGTTGTTTTATTGTCTTTTTTCTCCCAAAGCATGATTTTATCGCCATCAACATTGATTAAATCTGGTTTTGATTTTACTGGAAAGTTAAATGTATCAGATTTGTTTTCCATCCAAACAGTTACTCTTTTCTTTTCAAATCCATGATAAATATCAACATCAATTGGAAGTTTAAATGTTTTATCACCCGTTTGTGTTTGTTTAATGTATACAGAAGCTATTTGTTTTTCAGCATCATAACCATAATTGATTTCAACTTTTGGATGCCCACTTCCAAAATACCATTGGTTAAAAAACCAATTTAAATCTTTTCCTGTTACTTCTTCAAATGCTAAACGGAGTTTGTGAGCATTACCTGTTCCGTATTTGTTAGTTGTTAAATACACGTTTAGCGATTTGAAAAATGCATCGCTACCAACATAGTGACGAAGCATGTGTAAAATTCTTCCTCCTTTATTATAGCTTACTGCATCGAACATATCTTCTTTATCTGCATAATGAAAACGAACCAAATCTTTTGTTTCGCTTCTACTATTCAAATAACCAACCATATCGGTATAGTTTTGGTCAGCAGCAGCATCTGCCCCTTTTTTATATTCATCCCATAAGGTTTCGCTATAATTTGCAAAGCTTTCATTTACAGTTAAATTACTCCAACTTTCTGCGGTAACATAATCGCCAAACCAATGGTGAAACAGTTCATGAGCAATGGTGCTTTCCCATCCATTACCATCTACCAATTCTCTTGCATTTTGCTGAGCAGATTCTTGATGTAAAGTAGCTGTAGTATTTTCCATTGCACCGCTTACATAATCTCTACCAACTATTTGAGCATATTTTACCCAAGGATAATCAACGCCAGTAACTTTCTCACTAAAATATTTCATCATTTCTGGTGTATTACCAAAAATTTTACGAGCAACTTTTTCGTATTCTTTCTCTACATAATAGCTTACTTCTTTTCCTTTATAGGTATCTTTTACAATGGCATAATCGCCTACACCAATAAAAAATAAATAAGGTGCATGTGGCTGATCCATCTTCCAATTATCTACCCTTGTTCCATCTGTTTTTTTTACTTGTGAAACAAGTTTTCCGTTGCTAAGCGTTACATATTTAGATGGTACGGTTAGATAAAAATCAGAAGTTGTTTTTTGATTGGGTTTGTCTATTGTAGGCACCCAAACACTTGTAGCTTCTGTTTCTCCTTGTGTCCAAATTTGTGTAGGTTTTGTTTTATCTTCTCCTTTTGGATTGATGAAATATAAACCTTTAGCATCAGTAATTGCTGCACTTCCTTCTGTTTTAAATTCATCTGGTTTTGCAACATAATCTATGTAAACAGTGTATTTTTCACCTCCTTTGTACTGTTTGTTTAGTTTGATTGCTAAAACGTAGCCATTGTAATTATACTTTAGCGGTGTTTTACCTTTTGCATTCACAATTTCAACCGAATTAATGGTCATTCCTTTTGCGTCAAGATGCAAACTGTCGGTTGAATAAAAATGTGGTTGCAGCGTTAGCCATGCTTTACCATTTAAATAAGATTTACTGTAATCAAATTTGGCTTCAAGCTTTGTGTGCACCAAATCGTTGGTTTTTGTTACAAATGATCGGTAAATTTTTTTCCAACCTTCGTTTTTCACTGGTTGAGCAGCAACTACTATTGTGCAAAATGCACCGATTGCTAAAAAAAGTTTCTTCATGCAATTAATTTTATGAAAAGTAAAGATAATAGACGAATGTGTAGAGAAGTTGTTAGCGTTTTCAAAAAAAATATCCTTTTTTAAATTTATGCTAAGTTTGTAGAATCAACTTTGAATTACATGAAGGTTATATTGTATCTCATTTTTAGTACACTTTGTTTGGTACAACTTGTATCTGCACAATCCAATCATTATATTTATATCGAGTCAGAAAATAAGCAGCCATTTTATGTTGTCTTAAATAAAAACATTTTTAGTGCAGCAAATGGCGGTTATCTCATCATTCCACAATTAAAAAATCAAGTGTATAAACTTCAAGTTGGTTTTCCACGCAACGATTATGCTGAGCAAAATTTCTTTATTCCTATAAATAATATTGATTATGGATTTGTTTTAAAGCAAGGAATGGATAATCGTTGGCAATTAATGAATCTACTCACATTCAATATAGTTAGTGAAGGTGACTCTATTTCAAATAAAGTGTCATTTACCGATACGGTTTTAAATTCATCAATTTCAAATAGTTCGGTGGAAAAATCTATCATAAAAAAAACAACAACTTCAATTACAGCTGATGGTATTAACGAAACTTATATTGATAAAATGAATGGTATAGAAGATACCATAATCATTTTAATTCCAAAGACTCCCAAACAAATCAAACCAATTGATGCAACACAAAATTGCATTTTAGCTACCGAAGAAGATTTTAGAAAATTAAGGCTACAAATGGCTGCTGCTAATTCAGAAACGGATATGCTAGTATTAGGCAATAAAGAAGTAAAAGAAAAATGCTTTTCAACAGAGCAAATTAAGAATATAGGAGTGTTGTTTATTAACCAACAAAATAGACTGCAATTTTTTCTTTCGGCCAAACCATATATATACGATAGTAAAAATTTTGCTACGCTTGAAAATCAGTTTTCAGACTCAAGTATAATTTCCCAATTTAGAAAGGTACAACAGTAATGCAGCGATATTTTATTGAAGTATCTTATAAAGGTACTAGGTATAGTGGTTTTCAAGTGCAAAACAACGCTACAACCATTCAGTCTAAAGTGCAGGAGGCATTGCAGGTATTTTATAAACAACCATTTCAACTTACTTGTTCTTCTCGAACAGATGCAGGAGTACATGCGTTGCAAAATTATTTTCACGTTGATACAGAATTAGAGTTAAAGAATCAACATGTTTACAATATCAATGCTTTACTGCCCTCAGATATCGTAGTAAAAAATATAATTGTTGTCAATAATCTACTTCATGCACGTTTTAGTGCAGATTTTCGAGAGTACAAATATTATATAACTGCTTCTAAAAATCCATTCAACCTCGAAACTGCTTGGTATTATCCATACCAATTAGATATTGATTTACTCAATCAAGCAGCATCTCTATTAATGAATTACAATAATTTTCAGTCTTTTTCCAAAAAAAATACACAGGTGAAAACTTTCTTGTGCCAACTCAGCCACTCAGAATGGATTTTCGAAAATGAAAATCTGATCTATACTGTAAGAGGAAATCGTTTTTTACGAGGAATGGTACGTGCATTGGTCGGTACAATGCTTTTAGTTGGCAGAAAAAGTATAAGTATCAGTCAGTTCAAACAAATTATAGAAGAGCAGAACTGCCAAAAAGCCAATTTTAGTACGCCTCCACATGGATTGTTTTTAGTAAAAGTGAATTTTTCGAGTTTACATAATTGCTAAACTTATTTTATTGTAAATATTTATCGAAAAGGAATGAATTAATTCTATTAGTTACACAGGTTGATGAAATTCTTTCTCACAATACCTAAATGCTTATAAACACAGATTAAATGGACGTTTCAATGATGTAAGAGAAAGTATATTTCAAGCACTTTTTGTATTATTCTTCTAATAGGAAAAAATAATTTTCACTTTTTTAATCTTTTTTTTGGTAGTTTAGAAAAAGCTATTACATTTGCACTCCCAAT
>JBHYCS010000040.1:0-6910 GCA_051861445.1 Chitinophagaceae bacterium
GTTTCTAGCATCTACTGCTAGTTTTGTATTGTCAGCTTTTGTAATAGTATATACATTCAAACCCTCATTGGCCAACTTTTGTAAATCTTTACCATCTGTTCCAACAGCTGTAGCAGCAGCATCTTGACGAACAAATAGGTTATCTAACTGCATTCCATTTTGCAATACACGTAATTCTAGGTGCTCAATGGCTTTTTCTGTGCTAAATAAACCAGTAGTTGCAGCATTGGTAGTATTAATATCACTTGTAGAAACAGTATAACTACTAGCACTACCTGCTTGATAAGCAATTACACCCAAAGTAGGAATCGGCGTGGTGGCAGAAGAACTCAATACCGTACTCCAAGCACCTGCTTTGATACGTTGAGCATTAACATTAACACCTTGACTGATTTGATATACATAATAGCTTTTACCAGTACCATTGGTTAAGGCACTACTATTTACAGGAGCAGCAAAAGGATTACCTACTAAAGTGAAATTACTAGCTGATGGAGTCACCGTAAATGGACTAGCATTGAGCGTACCATTTACACTAAAGGTAAATGCAGAAGGACCAGCATTGTAATTTAAACCAGTAACCTCACTAGCCAAACCACGAATAAACAAAGCAAACGGTGTATTAGCAGTTGTAGAAGAAGCCGTAACATTGTTCCAACCATTGGTAGTGCCATTGGTAAAACTACGAACATCGGTTAAGCCACTTGCACCACTTGCTGTTGTACTGATAGCAATGCCATTGGTAGAAGCAAGACTACTAAAAGTTTGAGTAGTGGTAAATGGATAGGCAAACATTCTCCATCCACGTTGACCGATGATGCTTTTTTGAATCGTTACATTACTCACAGCAGCAGTACTAACAAAATTACCTGTTGGTGCAACTACAATGTTGCCATTGTTAGTTGTGGTGGAAGAAACGGTAACCGTACTACCATTGCTTACATTCAAGGTAATGCCATTATTCACCGTTAAAGCATTACAGGTAAAGCTACCAGGTGCTGTATTACTAGCAATGACAACATCTGTTGCGCTTGTAGGTGTACCATTGCTCCAAGTGGTGCCGTTCCATGTGGTGGAAGCGGTAAGTTGAGGAGTTGCAATGTATAGCTCAGTACCATTTACACCGTCTGTAGCTCTAAAACTAGCTTGTCCATTTGATAAAGCTGTAAAAGCTATAGGAGCAGAGTTAGCTGCTCCACTATTAACATCTAAAATCATTTTAACTTCATCGGTTAAGCAGTTGATATACCAAGGTTCTTGCCCATTTGCTGTACTTCTACCTTGAAAATAGATATTACTACCAGATTGAACTGCTGCATTTGACAAAACACTGAATGAGGCAACCAATTGTGGAGATGTAGTTAATTGTGTAAAAGTTCCATCAGAAATTTTCATTTTTTTTATAAAAGCGGTTGCATCTGCTGTTGCTGTTCTTTGAGAAAAATATAAAAAATCATTATAAATACCTAAAAGTGCTATAGAGGTATTATTTGTTGCTATACTACTAAGCTTGGTAACAACTCCTGTACTTACTTGTAATACATACAATTCTCTTTGTGTATCAACAGACCCATCTGCTGTAAAATAAAGTTTGTCATTTCCATCGTAAAGAAAGCCTGTAATATCACTTTGTGATGATGTACCAACAAATGTGGTAAGTTTTTGTGGTGTTGCTGTAGCAGTTGTGTCAATTGAGTATACTTGATAATTATCATTATTATTATCAGTTGCCGTAAAAATTACTTTACCATTGTAATATTTAATGTTTAAAGGAACAGATCCAATTCGAGCAGTACAACCAGATACCACTAAAGTTCCAGACCTTATATCAAAAAAAGTAAAAGTTCCATCACTGATTTTGTATCGTCCAAACTCATTGTTATCTAAGGATAGTCCATTACAATTATATAAATTACCTAGTTGGTGATAAATATAACCATTAGCATAAGCAAATCCACCTTGATTGGTTGCTACAGTTGCATTAACGCTTGTACCAGTAAAATTAGATATTCTACTAACTGTGTTTGTAGATTTTGTCCATTTAAATAATTGTTGTGAAAGATTACTGTTCTCAGTACCAAATAAATAAACATCTCCGTTTTCATCTTCTACAGCACCCAATGATGGATCAGCATCGCTACCACTGATTAGTGTGTATTGGAATAAACTACCAGAAGTTAAGTCTAAACGCCCTAACTGTAATGTGCCATCACCAACAGGTGCATTTCTTCTTGAAGAGAAAAAAACATTGTTTCCAACTCTAAAAGGAAATGATATGGTTCTAGAACTACCATTTGTAAAATCATTACTAACCTGAGTGATTGCATTATTTGATAATTGAATTTTATACCATTCTATGTTAGCGGTAGTAGCGCCATTTGGGTCGTTATCAAAAGCCGTAAAATACATAAACTGCCCCGTAGGATCAACAAACATATTATTAGGGGTTGAATTCCCTGTAGTATTAATGTTTGTAACCCTAGAAACAGTTTGTGCTTTTAATAGGCTAAATATGTTAAGTGAAAGAAAAAAAAGTAGGATAATTTTTTTGTTTAATTTATGCATTGTATTGGGTTTTTTATCAAACATATAAAATAATTTAAATTAATAAATTAATTTTTCATGATTTTTTGAAATAAATATCAATCTAAGTTTATAGATATAGAAAAAATAACTGTACGAAAAACGGAAAGTGAAATTAAAGAATGATTCAATTGTCTTTTTTTTTAAAACATAACTCAACAACTTTCACTTCTATTCTTTGTTTAAGTTTGCAGCATTCTATTTTTATTCATATAGCACATTATTTATGCAATTATATACGCCATCCATTACACAGTATCAGCGTTTATTAACCAAAGAAGTAAAAATTGGTGATTTATTATTGGGTAACAATCATCCAATTCGGGTTCAAACAATGACAACCACCGATACAATGGATACGTTGGCTACAGTTGAACAAAGTATTCGATGCATTGAGGCCGGTGCAGAATTGGTGCGTATTACAGCTCCTTCCAAAAAAGAAGCAGAGAATTTACAAAATATTAAAAACGAACTACGTAAACGTGGTTACACAACGCCATTGGTTGCAGATATTCATTTTACCCCAAATGCCGCAGAAATTGCTGCTAGAATTGTAGAAAAGGTTCGTGTAAATCCGGGTAATTATGTAGATAAGAAAAAGTTTGAGCAAATAGAATATACCGATCTTGAATATGCAGAAGAAATAGAACGCATTACTGAACGATTTACTCCTTTGGTGAAAATTTGTAAAGAATATGGCACCGCTATGCGTATAGGTACCAATCATGGTAGCTTGAGCGATAGAATTATGAGCCGTTATGGAGATACACCCATGGGTATGGTAGAAAGTGCAATGGAATTTTTACGTATTGCCAGAAACGAAAGCTATCACAATATTGTACTTAGTATGAAGGCTAGTAACCCTCAAGTAATGGTACAGGCTTATCGTTTACTCATTCAACAAATGGATGTTGAGTTTGGCGAAATTTATCCGCTCCATTTAGGTGTTACTGAAGCTGGTGATGGCGAAGATGGTAGGGTAAAAAGTGCAGCAGGTATTGGCACTTTGTTAGAAGATGGAATTGGTGATACCGTTCGTGTTTCTTTAACAGAAGATCCAGAGTTTGAAATACCTGTTTGTAAAGATTTGGTAAAGCGATATACTTCCGCTCGTGTAAACAACACGGAGTCAATTATTCCAGCAATTGAAAAACTGCCTTATTCACCATTTACCTATCAAAAAAGAAAAAGTTTTGCAGTAGGTAATGTTGGTGAAAGTCAAGTACCCGTAGTCATTGCAGACCTTAGTAAGTTAGATGTAATTACACCAACATCGTTAGAAAGTATTGGCTATCAATACAATGTTGATACCGATAAATGGAATATTAGTGATGCAGCAGCAGATTATATTTTTACAGGAAAAGCTGCATTAAACTTTGCTTTACCCGGAACATTAAAAGTTATTACTTGGCCCAATCATTGGCAAGCAGCAAGGGATAAAGAAAAGTATTTTCCAATTTTTGATGCAAAAGGTTTTGTGGAAGCAGATGCAAAAAGCCATATTAATTTTGTAATGGTAGATTGCTTTAGTGATACTACTACTGTAAACGATTTTACATTTTTAGATGAATTGGCAAATGATAAATCTGTGGTATTGTGTTTAAGCAGTCAACATCCACATGCTATGCCTGCTGTTCGTAGAATGTTGATGGAATTGGTGATACGAAAAATTGAAAATCCTGTGGTGTTAATTGTAGATAGCAATTGGCAAACTGCTGATGAACATTTAATTCATTATGCTACAGAAGCAGGTGCTTTATTATTAGATGGTTTTGGTGATGGCGTGTGTTTTGGAATGTCACAAAATAGCTATCAACAATCGCTTGCAAACAATCAACAATCTACTGGCAGAACCTATTTGCAAAACCAGTCTACCGAACAGTTTATTAATAATACAGCGTTTTCTATTTTACAAGCTACAAGAACGAGGATTTCTAAAACCGAATATATTAGTTGCCCTAGTTGTGGTAGAACCTTATTCGATTTACAAGAAACTACAGCCAAAATACGCAATAGAACCAACCACTTAAAAGGCGTTAAAATTGCCATTATGGGTTGTATTGTAAATGGGCCAGGTGAAATGGCCGATGCAGATTTTGGATATGTAGGCAGTGGTGTTGGAAAAATTACTTTGTATAAAGGAAAAGAAGTAGTGAAGAAAAATATTGATAGCGATATTGCTGTAGATGAATTAATCAATTTATTGAAAGAAAATGATGCTTGGGTTGAACCTGCTTAAATGATTCATAATTCAGCTATGTAAATACAGTTTTCGATAAGCGGAAGTTGCATGCTATATTCGATGCATATTTAATAAAGCCTGCTTACTTTTACCCAGTATGCCTTATTTCAATTTTACAGATACCATTAATTTACTTTCCAAACTTACGCCTAAACGTTTGTGGAACGCTTGTAAAGTAGTAAGTAGTTATCAATTAAGTAAGCTACTTAAAAAGCCTATTCAATGGGGTTACCCTATTTCTATTTCTTTCGAGCCTACAACTAGTTGTAATTTACGCTGTCCTGAATGTCCAAGTGGATTAAGAGAATTTACAAGACCAACAGGTATGTTGAAAAAAGATTTTTTTAGGGAAACGATCGATGATATTGCTAAAGAAATTTTATATCTTATTTTCTATTTTCAAGGTGAGCCATATTTGAATCCAGATTTTTTAGAAATGGTAAAATATGCCAGTAAAAAAGGAATATATACAGCTACAAGTACCAATGCTCATTATTTAACCGATGAAAAAGCAAAACTTACTGTAGAAAGTGGATTGGATAGATTAATTATTTCGATTGATGGAACTACACAAGATGTATATCAGCAGTATAGAGTAGGTGGAAAATTAGATAAAGTAATTGAGGGAGCTAAAAATATTGTAAAATGGAAAAAGGCATTGAATAGCACCAAGCCATTTGTATTTTTTCAGTTTTTAGTGGTAAAACCCAACGAACATCAAATAGAAGAAATTAAAAAATTAGGTGCAGAAATTGGCGTTGACCAAGTACGTTTTAAAACAGCACAGGTATACGATTTTGAAAACGATCCCAATCAATTAATTCCTACCAATAATAAGTACAGTCGTTATAAAGTAAATAAAGAAGGGAAAGTTGTAAGTAAAAGTGGATTGCAAAATCATTGTTGGAAGTTGTGGCATGCCAATGTAATTACATGGGATGGACTGGTTGTGCCTTGTTGTTTTGATAAAGATGCAACACACCAATTGGGAAATTTAAAAACACAAAGTTTTAAAGAAACTTGGAACAACGATAACTATAAACAATTTAGAAAAGAGCTCATGACAAGTAGAAAAAACATTGATATCTGCTCTAATTGTAGTGAAGGATTATCGGTTTGGGAAGATTAATAAAATGACCATTAATAATCATCGCAATAAGTTCTAATTATTCACATAAGGCTTCTAAGACAATCTGACAAAATAGATAAGTAACAAAAAAGGATTAAAGTTTTAGTACATTAGCTTTGTGAAACAAAGAATATATATAGATACGTCTGTCTTTGGCGGATACTTTGATATTGAGTTTACTGAACATACAGTTCCGTTATTTGACAGACTTCAAAACGGAGAGTTTATATTGTTGTTTTCTGCTGTAACACAAGATGAATTAGAAAATGCACCAGAAGAAGTTAAAAATCTTGTACAAAGTATTCGATCAAAAGATACGGAGTTCTTAGATTTTACAAACGAAGCTGTAGAACTAGCAACAGAATATATAACAGAAAAAGTAGTTGGACAAACGAGTTATGCAGATTGTTTACATATAGCTTTAGCGACAATTAATAGAGCTGATTTTTTAGTTAGCTGGAATTTCAAGCATATTGTAAATGTTCAAAGAATAAGAGGATACAATTCTATCAATATTAAAAATGGGTATAAACAATTAGAGATTCGTTCACCAAGAGAATTTGAAAATTATGAAGGCGAATAATAAAGAGTTTGACGCTGTAAAATTTATGCGTCAGCAAAGAGAGAAGTTAAGTGAGAAATTAGTGAAAATGACCAAAGATGAAATTGTTGCATACTTCAAGCAAATAAAAATGAAGACAACTATAAAGCCATGTGCATAATAAGCGGTTTTTATGCACATGTAGCTTAACGGAATAGTAATTGGCAGAAGAAAACAATTGAAGTTTAGTTATAGCTTGAAGAAATACTTTTGAATAAAAAAACGATAAACAAAAAACAATAACTGGGCTTGACGTTATGTTTAAACCGAATTCTATTCCTCCGCCTTGGTTCGTGTCTTCACCATAGGTGTTCGAAAGAAAAATACTAAGCATTACACAATAAAAATACATCTA
>JBHYCS010000041.1:0-5546 GCA_051861445.1 Chitinophagaceae bacterium
TGTTGTGAGGTGGATACCGTTTTGGGGGTTAGCGTTGTTGTATTTGAAGAACTGCTATCTGTTGCAACTGGTTCAGCGGTTGCAGAACCGTTGGCTCTTTGACCTTGTAGTTTTCTGTTGATGGTTCTTGCACCTTCTACAACGCTATCAGCAACACCTGAAACGGATAAGGCATTTACAACTCTTGTTCCTAATGCTTTTAAGGTTGAGAAGGCCTCTTTTCTTGCATCGGTGGCGTTGTCAAATGCAGTTTCTGTTGCTTTACAATCGGCGATGGCTGCTTTGGCTGCTGTTAATACGGTTTGCAGATTGGTGACTTTTAACGCATCTCTAGATGGATTGTAAGCTGAACCATAACCTACACAAAAGGAAATTAATGTTTCAAAATTGGCTACGTTTTTGGCATGTCCTATTTCGGATGTACTTGGCATGATATTAAAAATTTGGTTAAGCTAATTTAAGTAATATTTTAAGCTGCAATTATAAAATATTTCAAAAAAAAGCTATCTCATAAATAAGGTATAATTTTTCAGTATTTAATTGTATCAATGTTTAAAATAAATGTCATTAATATAAATCTAAAACCTTATACCTTATTTATGAGATAGCTTTTATAACTAAATGCTTTTATAATCCATTTACATTAATCTCGAAAATAACTTTATTAGCAAAGAAATTAGCTTTTGTCGAATTCCAATCAGTACCCCAATCCAATATTCCGCCTTTTTCTAGATATGATTTTGGAAATGAAATTGGAGATGTAAAAACCACCTCAATAGTAGGACTCTTTTTGTTTTGTAATTCTTTTGTAATTATTTCATCAATTGTATTAAAAGATAAAATTATTTTGTCTACAGTTACAGGACTAGGTGTACTAGGTAGAGGGGCTGCAACACTGTAATATTTTATGCCTAATTGCAGATGACTTAAAAAAAAGCTAAATAAAGTATTTGAGTAATCGTTTCTTTTATTTTGAATACTGTCTCTAAGGTATTGTGTAGTATCTGTAATATTACTTTGAGCTTTAGCTGTATTTGCTATAAAAATAATAGTTAGGTAGATGATTATTTTTTTCATACTTAAAGAAACAGGTTGTTGATAATTAAGTACCAACAACCTTGTTTTAAAGTTTAGAATTTATCTATTTCAAGTAATATTTCTTTACCAAGTAAGGATTCTAATTTTTTGTTCCAAGCATCTCTTCCTATTTTGTATAAATCGCTTAATTCTACATATACCTTATTAGCCAATTTAATCTTGAATCCGCTCACTCCATAGCCTGATTTCGTATTAATAAAAACGATTGTTTCTTGGTAGTACGCATTTCCTCTTGTTCTATTTCCTCTATTGTCTGCGTATGAAAAACTAACTCTAATTTTAATATCATTAATTAATTTGCTTAGTGGTTGTCCTATATAATTTGCTTTATGATTATATAGGCTATCCCTAACTATTCTACTAGTATCTGTTTGTGAAAAAATTTTATTAAGTATTAATAATGCTAACGCAACTATAATTGTCTTCTTTTTCATTTTTTTATTGACAAATAGTTATTTTAATGTCTATTGGTTTACCTGTTGCATCGTTTATAAATTGAAGAGGCTGTCTCAAAGTACGAGACAGCCTCCTTTTGTTTTGAAAACGAAACCTTGTTATAATCCATATACATTAATCTCGTTGATAACTTGGTTAGCAAAGAAATTCGCTTTTGCAGAATTCCAATCTGTTGTCCAATCCAAAAGTCCTCCTTCTTGTAAATAGGCTTTTGGAATTAAAATAGGGGAAGTGAAAATAATCTCAATACCTGGATTCTTTTTATGTTGTAATTCCCTAGTAACAATTTCACTAATTGTATTGAAGTTCAAAGTTATCCTACTTATTCTAAGTGTATCAGGCTTTGGGATTATCGGAATATCAATACTGTGATACTTAATACCTAGTTGCAGCTTATCGTGGAAAAAACTAAAAGATTTATTTGAAAAAGTGCTTTTTAAGGCTTGAATACTATCCCTCAAATATTGAGTTGTATCCGTAATAGTTGTTTGTGCATTTGTTGTATTTGCTATGAAAATAATAGATAAGCAGATGATTATTTTTTTCATGATGTTAATTTTTTATTGACAAATAGTTATTTTAATGTCTATTGGTTTACCTGTTGCATCAGTAATAAATTGATAATTTAATTCTTTAAACTGACCATTTACTTTTTTGTACAACTTTATACCTGCATCCAAATTTAAAGCTGTAAACAGAACATTGGCATACGCTTCAATATCTTCTTTCTGATAATGATGCTTTTGATACAAATAAGCAGCCCAATATTTCCACTTATCATATAAAGTAGTACCATCTGATAATTTGAAAGTGGTACTCCAGTTGTTTAAAGGTGGGGCTTGTGCAGCACTATCCATAGGAATAACTGCAATTAAATTTGATGCTTTTATGGGGTTATCAATCATAATAGCCCATTCAGTATTGTCATAAGCAAACACAAAATCTGAAATGTAATTAGGATTTGAAATTTGCCCATTTATTAAATGGTATAAATCTAATGGACTTGGAGAATTAGAGGGATTTAATGACCCTGTAGTTCCCTTATTGTGTGTATGAATGCCTATAATAATATTTTGACCAGGAGCATTTGTGACAACATTAACGTTATTAGACGCACCAGTCTGAAAGTTATAAGTTCCATATGTGTTTCCATTTTTTGTAATAGAAACACCTGATTCATGAAGACTAGTCAAAGAACTATCTTTCAACCTTTGAACATCAGTTAGTCCGTTTATACTATCCCTAATGTTGGTAAGTTTATTACCTCTTGTATTTGCAGCAGAATCGCAAGGAATTTTCGTTGGTTTAACGGTATCGACCCTTTGTGAATCAGCTGGGCAAGCGTTTATACCAGTACTACCACCAATACAAGTACCACAACTGCCTACATAAGCAGAACCACCCCAAACTCCATTACAGTCTTGAGTTGGAGGAATACCGCCATTTGCATACACACCATACCAATAATTAAGGTTGTCCATAATTTCCCATTCATCGGGACCAAAGTTTGGTGGGCTAAACATGGGATCATCCGCAGGATTTTCAAAATTGTCAGGTGAACCAGATGGCACAAACCAAGCACTGCTATTTGTTTCATCGCCAAACTCTTCACCGCTATCGCCATCTTCTTCACCGCTAAAAAAATCACTAATTGCATTTGCAACATTACTGATTGCATCACCAACTGCACCTACAGCACTGCCTAACCAGCTCCAAAAACCACCACCTTGCCCACTACTAGGATCCCAACATCCCATTTGATCATTTGGATCTTTATCTTGTCCCTTCACTTCTTGAAAAGTTGTTAATGATATACCATCGCTCCCAAAGTGGAGTGTTAAGCCAAGTGAAAATAGTATCAGAAAAAGTATTTTTTTCATTTTCATTAATTTTTTTGTAATCAATTGGAATTAGAGTTTTATCATTTTGGTTGTATTGATTATTGTTCCGTAAAGCACCCTTAAAAGATAAGTACCTGCCTGTACACTTTTTACATGCAGCGGAAATGTATAAGTACCCGCATCTAAAATGCCTGACTTTTTTTCGAATACTGTTTTTCCATCAAGGGTAAGCAATTGGATGGAAACTTCACTTTTTTGCTTTAGATTAAAATCTACTGTAATGGTGTTCACAAATGGATTTGGATAAATATTAACCGATTCTTTATTGAGGGTTAAATCCTCTACAACTACATCTTGATCTTTAATGTTAGCTGTTTGTCCTACATAGCGTTTGAGTGAAATGAATATGGGTTTATCGGGTTCGTTTTGCTTTACGGTAAACATTTGGATATTACCGACTAAATACATGGTGTCTTTATTTAAAGACCATTGTAAATTTGCATCCTTAAATAACACTTTAGCTCCTTTATTAGGACTGTAATGGTCTTTACGGACATACTTCATATTGCTGAATACCAATGAACTTGAATTGATGCTGGCTTCTAATGGCAAAACAGTAGTGTCATTTTCCACCCATTCTCCTGTAACCTTTCCCTTTTGATAAGAAAGTTTTAATCTTAACTTAGAAGTGCTGATTGCATTCTTTCCGCTCCAATCATAGCGAATCAAGCTCCCTTCATATTCTCCAGTAGCTACTTTGGCAGATGTTGTTTTGTCGATTTTATGAAACTTATTGAGTGACCTATTCTTTGCCAAGAAATCATTTTTAAGATTTGAGGATAATGTCTTGGCTTCTGTATTACTGTTTTCACTACTTGTTGAGGCAAGTTCATTGATGGCCATCCTGTATCCTTTACTTGCTGCCTTTTTAAGCCAATAATTGACACTATCTTGATTCAGCAACAAGCCATAACCGTTCCGAAAGCAAAGTCCATAAAAATACATACTATTGGATCGCCCTTCAAAAGCTCCTACGCCAAATAATGAAGCCGCTTTGGTATAGTCTTGTTGGCAACCCAAACCTTTATAATGCATATATGCTACTGCATAGGTACTTTGTGCATCGCCTAAATTGGCAGCTGTTTGAAAATATTTGTATGCCTTCTCAAAGTCTGGTGTATTGGGTCTTTCCTTATACAATAGACCTATATTGTATATTCCCTCAATAATTCCATTCTGTGCAGCTTTTGAAAACCAATAAATAGCTTGACTTTCATCTAAAGCAGTACCTAAGCCTTTTGAATATAACTTACCCAACATATTCATGGCTTTGGCATCGGCAGTTTGTGCCAATTCTGTATAAAGTTTGAATGCTTTAGGCTCATCTTTAGGAATTCCAATTCCTAATAAGTATTTTTTTGCCTCTTTCTGTTTCTTTTCTGTTACAGAGTCAATAGGAACATTTTGTGCATGTAGCTTAAAGCATACCATTGCAAGGAAGAATAGAATTTTTTTGTGTCTTTTCATGGTTTTATTTTTTGGTTAGAAAATTTATTTTCAAATGAATAGAACCGGTTATGTTTTTTTCAATGTTGTAAGAATTGAATCTGCATACCTTTTTATGTATTGTACTTTTGGACTTCTTACTTTAATGGGCATTTCTTTTATTTCGGTTGCTTTACTCTTAATCATAGCTGTATCTTGTTTTAGCAGATACAATTTTAGCAGTGTAAGTTTTGGGTAAAATTTGTATGGCTGCATGTTTTGAACTAGTGTATAATAATATTCACTACTGTCATATTGATTTAAATATTGGTAGCAGAAACCAACCTTTGAGAAAACATTTGGGCTACTACTGTTTGTAAGTGCCGATTTATACTGTAATAAAGCCTTGTCAAATTGCTTTGTATTCAAAAGAGCGTCGCCATAATTTTCATGGTACACTGGGTAGCCACTTAAAACATCGTTTAATTCTCGATAATTATTTAACGTAGTTTCATTCTGTTGCATTTTGGTTATCATCCAATTATTGTAAAATGCAGTCATTATTTTAAAAGACGAAACTGTAAATAGTAAACAAATGAGTAACGCCCCTATGTGTCTTACCCTGAAATAGGTTGACCATTTTTGTTGTTAAAAAAGATTGTTTTC
>JBHYCS010000042.1:0-5332 GCA_051861445.1 Chitinophagaceae bacterium
AATCAAAACTATATCTATCAATAATAATTTGGAAAAACCATAGAAAACGCCACTGAAGCTGAAAAAAGTACTAAAGCTGACAACATAAAAAAACTCCCGATAGCCTTACAGTATCGGGAGTTTTTTATTGCTTATTCTGCTAAGAATGGATAATGATAAGTGGTTGGTGGTGTAAATGTTTCTTTAATGGTTCTTGCACTTAACCAACGATACAAATTTAACATGCTACCTGCTTTGTCGTTGGTACCGCTTGCCCTTGCTCCACCAAAAGGTTGTTGACCAACAACGGCTCCTGTTGGTTTATCGTTGATATAAAAATTACCTGCTGAATGGCGTAATTTTTTAGTAGCCAACTCTACTGCATATCTATCTTGTGCAATAATAGCACCTGTTAATGCATATTTTGAAGTACCATCTACTAAGGCTAAAGTTTGCTCAAAAGCATCGGCATTGTACACATATAAAGTAAGTACAGGACCAAAAATTTCTTCACACATGGTTACATACTTCGGATCTTTTGTTTCGATAACAGTTGGCTCTATGAAATAACCGACAGATTTATCGTAATTACCACCTGAAAGTATAGTAGCTTTTTTATCTTTTTTAGCTGCGTCTATAAACTTGGTAATTTTATTAAACGCATTTTCATCAATAACAGCATTTACAAAATTGCTAAAATCTTCTACAGTACCCACCTTAACTGTCGCCAATGCTTGTACCAATTTTGCTTTTACTGCATCGGCAATATTACTTGGTATATAAGCCCTAGAAGCAGCACTACATTTTTGTCCTTGGTATTCAAAGGCACCACGAATTAATGCAGCAACTACCACATCTACATCGGCACTTTTATGTACCATTACAAAATCTTTACCACCGGTTTCACCCACAATTCTTGGATAACTTTTGTACTTACCTACATTTTCACCAATTACCTTCCACATATTGTTAAACACTTGTGTGCTACCTGTAAAATGTACACCTGCAAAATCTGGATGTGAAAAACAAACTTTTCCTAAAACAGGGCCATCCACATAAATCATATTGATAACACCATCGGGCAAACCTGCTTCTTTTAAAATACGCATAAACAACTGAGCAGAATAAATTTGTGTATTAGCGGGTTTCCAAACAACCACATTGCCACACATTGCTGCACTTGCAGGTAAATTGGCACCAATAGCAGTAAAATTAAAAGGTGTAACTGCCAAAACAAAACCTTCTAAAGCACGCCATTCCATACGGTTATGCATGCCTGGAGAAGAAACTGGTTGTTGCTGATAAATTTCACTTAAAAAATGAACATTGTAACGTAAAAAATCTATTAATTCACAAGCACTATCAATCTCTGCTTGATAAGCATTTTTGCCTTGTCCAAGCATCGTTGCAGCATTCATTTGGTAACGATATTTTGTTGCTAACAAATCGGCAGCTTTTAAAAATATGTGAGCCCTATTTTCCCAACTCATATTTTCCCAATCTTGCTTGGCTTTAAGTGCAGCATCAATGGCTAATTGCACATGTTTTTGATCGCCCCAACTATAATATCCTAAAGTAAAAGCTTTTTCATGTGGTGGATGAATGGATACTTTGGTTGCTGTTTTTACCAATTTATTACCAATATACATAGGTATATCAATTGGTTTTTTCTTTAAATCGGCAATTGCTTTTTTTAGTGCTGCCCTTTCAGGGCTATTGGGTGCATATTGCTGAACTGGTTCGTTTATAGGTGTGGGATAAGAAAAAGTTCCGAACAACATAGATTTTAATTTTAGGGGAGAAAGGTACAACTATTGAAAGAAGATTATGTAGCTGTAGAACTTAGCTAGCAAATTATTATTATCATTGCAAGTATGTATTTTATTCGTTTTGTATGGATTATTATTTCATTCGTTATCCGTTTATGGATAAATAAATACATGGCTCAAAAGCATGCTGCTACATTATTGGAAGCACTTTCAACCCAATACAAAGGCAAGTTTGATGATTTTACGTATAAAAAAATTATAAACAGTCATAGCATTTATATCACTATCATTTTCGATGCTTTTGTTCGATTACATGGAAGAAACACCACAAAAAAAGAGAAAACTAGAAGTATTTACTATTTCATTTGCAGTAGTTTATTTGATAATTTTTGGGATAATCATTCACATTCCATTGAAGAATTAAAAGAGCTAAGTTTTAATTCAACTGATTACATTCCTAAAAACTTTGATGATGCCACTTTTAAATTTTCCCATGAGTTTTTATTGCAAGAAGTAAATAACCTAGATAATTATATTGCTGTTTCTCATTTGGTATTTAATGCTCAACAAGCATCTCTACAACAATTCGATGCTACTATTTCAAATGAAAAAATTCAAGAAATTACTTTTGCTAAAGGTGGCAATAGTGTTTTACTGTGTAAATTTTATGTAGATGTTGCTGCCTCAACACAAGAAACGAATTGTTGGTATTTAATTGGCACACTTATTCAATTGGGCAACGATTTATTTGATATTTATAAAGACACTCAACAAGATATTCATACTCTTGCTACTCGTTGTAAAAATGCTTATGAGTTGGAAAAAGTTTATAGAACACAAGTAACAGCTTTACAGCAAGAAATTAAAAAGCTACCACAAAGCAAGTATAAAAAAACAGAATTTTCAGTATCATTAGCTGCTACTTACGCTTTAGGTTTGGTAGCCCTGCAGCAATTAAAACAACTGCAAGGAAACCAATCTGAATTACCGAATTTTAAAACAGTTGCTCGTAAACTGTTAATAGTAGATATGCAACAATTGAAAAATTTAATTCGTTGGATTACCTTTATTTATAAAGAAGCTAAATTGTAAATTATGGCTATTGTTTTATTTGATTCTACTAACAGAAATATATTCAATCCGTTTACGCTTACAAGGGCAATTGCAGATTTAAAAGTGGGCATGCTAAGTTTTAAAGAACGTTGGGAAATTATAAGTAAAGCTCCCACTTTTGTACATACAGCAGCATATTTGCAGCCTTTATATGAAACCATTTCTACTGATGAACATATTTGGATAAACGCTTCCATTTTTGCCACAGAATCGCTTTGGGAACAAATAGAAAATTTAGAATTGAATGAATGCATTGTAGATGAATACGGCTGTATTGCTATTCGTTTAAATGTAGATGCTAACCAATTTAATGAAGAGTCTATTAACAATTGGATAACTAAAAGCACCAAAATTTCGAATGTGCAGCGTTTACATTTACCCCATGAAATGATTGCACTAAACGCTACAATTGCCACAACCGATTTTAAGTTGGTTACACAAAAAAAACAATCTCAACCTATTGCAAACACCAACCAAGTTCCACAACAAGCAAACATTTTTATTGAAGAAGGAGCACAAGTAAATTATGCATTTTTAAATGCCACTACAGGACCTATTTATATTGCAAAAAATGCAGTAATTCAAGAAGGAACATTTATTAGAGGCCCATTTTATTTGGGCGAAAATAGTTTGGTAAAAATGGGAGCCAAAATTTATGGATCTTATATTGGCAATAATTGTGTGGTTGGTGGTGAAATAAAAAATATTATCATGCTTGGAAATAGTAACAAAGCACATGATGGATATTTAGGAGATAGCATTATTGGCGAATGGTGCAACTTTGGTGCAGGAACTAGTAATAGCAATGTAAAAAATACAGCAAGCATTGTAAAAATTTGGAATGAAGGATTGCATAAAATGGTAAATGCATCACAAAAATGTGGGGTTTTAATGGGTGATTATACAAGAACAGCCATTAATTCAAGCATTAATACAGGCAGTTATATTGGTGTGTGTTGCAATGTTTTTGGCAATGGTTTACTCAATAAAAAAATTACCAACTTTTCTTGGGGAAGCCATGATATGTATGAATTAGAAAAAGCCATTCATGATATTAAAAACTGGAAACAAATGAAAAATCAAACGCTTTCTGAAACAGAAGAATCTGTGATACGGTTTTTATTTCCTTTTAAAATCTTTTAAAGCTTTTTGTAAAAAGCTAGATTTAGTTTTTGGAGAGTAATAAATTTTCAATCATTAATGCATAATTATAAGCGGCACAGTAATAATAAAATTTTCCAACGCCTATTTTTCCTATCCAATCTTTAAATGGATTTGGAGCCATACTAGCCATATTTGCAATAAAAAATGAAAAATTATTGTGTTCTATTGCAGCATTATCTTCAATTATAATTGTATTGGTTGGTTTAACATTCCAACGTTGCAAAGCAGTTGTTAGTAAAACTTGTTCTATTACATTATTTGTTTTTGCTAACGCCTCTTTTGTCTCCATAATTAACTGTTGCTTTAGTGCTTCTAAACTAGCAATTGGTTTTGCTTGCATCAGCCTACTGATATGATACAGAATAATGCTCGTTTGTGCATAATGTGGTGATATAGAATGTGGAATGCTTATATGCTGCTTTTTGGTTATCACCTCTGTTATTAGTCGTAAACTTGCAGAATCTGCATGTGACCATTGTAAATTATTTTTTTGTACAAACAGTAGCACATTACTTAAAACACACAAGTCAAAATCTACTGGAAATTTTACACCAAACCAAGTAGAGTAAGCAGCACTATTTTTATATTCTGTCAGTGTGTTTTTAATTTGTTTCTTACTTCCATTTCTAAATGTTTGCATTAAATTATGTAATGCAGATGCTTCTGTACTATCTGCTTCTAAAGCAAGCAACATCATTACAGTATCATCCATATCATCGGGTAAAGCGTTTACTTTATCAAACAAATTAATCCATCCACTATTTGGAAATACTTTAGAAGGGTTTGTTCTCCAAAAATTGTATGTATTTCTTCCCTTTACATTTTTATATAAATATGCACTTCGCTTAATGCGGTTTCGAATAGAGTCTACAATTATTTGTTGTTGACTATTCAACTTGGGTAAACATTCTTTTAGTGTGTACATTACCAAGCCACTAAAAAAAATATTGTCATCAGGTTTTGTTTCAATTTTGTTTAATGAATATTGGCGATAAGATGGAATAATTCCAGTCGGAAAACTTTTTCCTGTATTCAATTGCAAATTTTCAATTCGTTGCAAATAGTTAGTAATAAGACTATCTCTTTTATTTTTTTGAGAAAAGCCAATCAATGGAGAAATAATAATTAAATAAAAAAACAACCCTTTCATACAACGAATATAATTAGGAGTTGATGGAAATAAAACCAGTTTAATATTTGTAGAATCGAATAAATAAAGCAAATTAAAATTGTTTATAAGCACATTTACTGTTTTGGTAAGCTCCCCCAAAAACAGTACGGTTTAAAAGTAGACAAAATGTTTAATT
>JBHYCS010000043.1:0-4935 GCA_051861445.1 Chitinophagaceae bacterium
CACCAGCCTTTCTTCCCAATTGAATGGTGTTTCTACCATTTTGTCCAGCTTGTGTGTGCAACAATCTACCAGCCATATCAGTAACACGAATCTCTACTTTACCCGCAGCACCTGTAATCTCTAACTGAGCCACATTGTTTCTGTTGATGTTCCCATTTAATAATTTGGCAGTCATTTTTCCAGCATTTGCAACATCTACTCCAACCATATTGCTAGCTACTTTATTCAATACCAATTCAAATCTATTTTCACCCTTACTAGTTGCATCTGTTGTAATGGCAAACTCATAGTTGCTATTTGCTTTTAAAGCAGTTGTTGTATTTGTAAATGCATCTTTCAACGATACATTTACTCCCTCCATATTCAAATTCGCTACTTGTAATTGATAGTTACCTACAGCACCCACAACACCCAAAGGAATAGTTGTTGTTTCAACTAGGTTTCTAGCATCTACAGCTAGTTTTATATTGTCTGCTTTTGCAATGGTATATACATTCAAACCTTCATTAGCCAACTTTTGTAAATCTTTGCCATCTGTTCCTTTTTCACTACTAGCAGCATCTTGACGAACAAATAGATTATCTAACTGCATTCCATTTTGCAATACACGTAATTCTAAATGTTCAATGGCTTTTTCTGTGCTAAATAAACCAGTAGCAGCAGCATTGGTAGTATTGATATCACTCGTAGAAATATTGTAACTACTAGCACTACCTGCTTGATAAGCAATCACCCCCAAAGTAGGAATAGGCGTAGTAGCAGAAGAACTTAATACGGTACTCCAAGCACCAGCTTTGGTACGTTGAGCAGTTAAGTTACCACCTTGACTAATTTGATATACATAATAGCTTTTACCAGTACCATTGGTTAACGCACTACTATTTACAGGTGCAGCAAAAGGATTACCTACCAAAGTAAAATTACTAGCTGATGGTGTTACTGTAAATGGACTAGCATTGAGCGTACCATTTACACTAAAGGTAAATGCAGAAGGACCAGCCGTATAGTTTAATCCAGTTACTTCAGAACTTAAACCTCTGATAAACAAAGCAAACGGTGTATTAGCAGTAGTAGAAGATGCAATAACATTGTTCCAGCCATTGGTAGTGCCATTGGTAAAGCTACGAACATCAGTTAAGCCACTAGCACCGCTAGGTGTTGTACTAATGGCAATGCCATTAGTAGAAGCAAGGCTACTAAAAGTTTGAGTAGTGGTAAATGGATAGGCAAACATTCTCCATCCACGTTGACCGATGATATAACGTTCAATAGCAATATCTCCTGTAATGGTTCCTCCTGCTGAATTAATAATGGCACCAGTATTAGATGCAGTTGATTTGATAACTGTAACCCCCGAACCGCCTGTTGTTAAAGTACCCGCTGCACCTATCGTTAAGTTACCTGATATATTAAACAATTTGTTACTGGTAGGGGAAGCAGATAAATCAAACGCCCGGTTAAGGGTATAGCTGGCTCCTGCAGCCAGGTTGATCGTTAAGCTTGTATTGGGAGCCGCAGCACTTGAAGAAAGAGTAAGTGTACCTGTGCCAACAATGGTTTTATTGACTCCTTTAAGATTAAGAACTACATTATTGGTAGTTCCACTGGACGCTCCGCCAATAGTTAATGTACCCCCTTGTACATCTAAATTGCCATTAATGCTATATGTGCTGGTTGAACTACCACTAGCACCCAGCCTTAACAGCCCTTGTTTAAATGTAAAATTATTGAAATTACTCTCAGAAACTGATGTTAATGAAATAAGTATAGTATTATTAATATCAAATTCAAAATCTGCATAGGTTCTGCCACTTATTGCCGGTGCTGGAGTGGCTTGATGACGGTATAAACTACCTGATTCAAATTTAGTTACGCTAGCGGGTGCAGTTGCTGCAAATGGGTTCCCAGAAGTACCTTTAAAAGTGTATATAGAACCACTTTGAAATACCACATTGTCATTTCCTGTTGCCGCAGTACTGCCAAAAGGGTTTGTATGCTGTACAACATCAGCGGTAAAGCTGCTGCCACTAGAAAAAATTAATGCGTTAGACTGTGCTGGCACAGTTAAAGTATGCTGTTGAAAAGTAAAAGAAGCATTGCTGCCAAACACAAGGTTGCCATCTACCTGGCCAGTATTATTTGATACCAATGAACCTTGAATTTCAAGATTACTTGCAGTAGCACTAAAAGTTAATGTACAACCAGTAGCAACAAAAAAGTCAGTACCAGAATATCCGTTGCCTATACTAAGTGCTTTATTATTTGCATCTGCCAAAAATGTAACTGTGGTATTGGTGCCACTTATTTCGAGCTGTCCAATATTGAGGCCCGAAGTAAAGTCTGTGGTAATTGTGGTATTGGTGTTAATTACTACTTTATCTGTACTGCTGGGTACATTTCCTGTACTCCAGTTACCCGGAACATTCCAGTTACCTGAACTACCACCCACCCATGTATTGGAGGTTTGTGCAGTAACAACAACTGATATAATAGTAAGCAACAAGACTAATCTTAACCGTGTAAATTTTGAATACATATTTATTCGTTTTAAACCTGATTAAACAAACTAGTTACAAAATTGCCTCTTTAAATATGTTATAAAAAATTAAAGTGTATTTCTCACGTTAGAAACTAAACTCTCTAAAATAACATTTAAGGCATAAAGACAAATTTGACTATAATTGTTAAATCTACAAAAGAAATTTTGGTGATAAATAATCGAAAAATATCAACTAATTAAAACGTAGCACCAAGCTAAAAATTTTATATATAAAAGAATCTAAGTCTGAAGAGTAAATTCGAGTGTATTGGCAGTGAAAGCTTAGTTGTTACAATACAATAAGCATAGAAAACTGCTGTAAGTAAAGACAGAATTTTTCAGAAAAATTAATGGTAAAAAGGCTAACAATCATGCAGATTTTTTGGAATTTATTCGATCCTACACAAGCATTAAACTCCTCTACGGATAAAATTTCGATTATAAATTCTGAGGGAAATTCATTAGTGTTTGAAATAATTTTTGTTTTTCATTAAATGAAAAACAGCTGACTTTTTTATCAAGATTAAATCGCTGCCCAGTTTATGCTTTGCAAATACTATGTATTTTTCATAATTCAGTTGAGAATCTATTTTGGAAGAAATGCCTGCTTGTAAATTATAAACAAAAAATTAGTTTAAAGAAATAAAAAATAACTCTTCGCCTTTGAAGAAAGATACACAAAAGTGATTACCCACAATACACAAGATATTTTATTAATTAGAAGTAAATTATATAAAACTATGGGTGTTATTTTACCAAAGCATTTACAAAAAACATTTGTACAAATTAGTCGTACCCATGCTATCAACATTAATCAAATAAAATTAGAAAAATATAATACCCATTTTGTTGGAGAACAAATTTTTATTAGCTATAATTAGTTGCAAGGCTTATAAAAAGCATTGCTTATTGTTTAGTTTCTAATATTTATTAGTATCTACAAGACATTTTAAAGGTTTTACATCCTTATTTATTTTAAATATATTGTTTTAATATATAATTAAAAAAACTTTATAGAATTGCTTCTGCCACCACATTTCCAATACAGCCGCTTGGCATTTGAAATTGAAGCAATGCTGTAATAGTAGCGGCAATATCTGTCATATATGTTTCTCTATATGTTTTACCTTGTTTAATGCCCCAACCATAAAATACCATGGGAATATGACTATCGTAAGGAGCCCATAAATCATGTGTGGTACCCTAGCTTGTTCCATCTACAAAACCATCAATATAACCAGGGGTAAATAATAATTGCACTTGACCACTTCTTGTAGGAAAATAGACATTATTTAACATGCTTCTTATTTTTAGTGGTAAAGGATATTCATTCAAATCCTCTATTGCAAATACTTGGCTTATACCCTTTTGCTTTTTGCAATATTGTATAATTTGTTCTATTATATCTTCCTTGTCTATTTTTAAACTATCTACAAGTGGCATATTTAAATGAACTTGGTAGTTGTACATATTTACCACCAGTTTTCTACCCCAAATTTTTCTTTTAATAAGCTGTTTAATATTTTTTGTAAATCGCTATAATTTAATAACCCACCTTGCAATTTAATTTTCTTCCATAAAGCCTGGAACATGAGCCACACCATGATCAGCACTTAAAAAAAACGTATAATTAACTAAACCAATTTCTACATCTAGGTAATTTAAAAGGCTTTCTATATCTTTATCTAGCCTTAAATAAGTATCTTCTGTTTCTATACTATTAGAGCCAAAACTATGCCCTACATAATCTGTACTAGAAAAACTTTTACAAAGCATATCGGTAATGGCATCTTTATCCAGTTGTTCATACAATATGGCTTGCTTAGCCATTTCCATCGTCATACTATTACCATAAGGAGTTGTAGCAATATGGCTGTACAAACCATTTGCACCCACTTTAAATGTATAAGGAAAACCAGTTTGTTCTTTTCCAAAAGGTCTATTCTCGTAGAGCTTTGTATCGGCAGTGCTATTAATATAGGTTTCAATAGGATATAATGTTAGCCATTGTTCGTATGGCAAAGCCTACCAACAAGATTGTATGAAAGGCTGCTTTTTTTATTTGTATGTTTTTCTTATGAAGGAACTGCTTCTGTAAGTTTAATGAGTTGCTTCGTTTCTCAGCAAGACATTTACAAGTTCCGTTTTCCTGATAAAGGAAAGAACTCTTTTGCTTTAGTTTATGTTTCACGAACCTAATTAAACTTTTAGAATAAAATGGCTCTAGATGATTCACTCGTTAACGCTCAATACAAAAAAAGCTACCCTTTTGGGGCAGCCTTTTTTATGAAAGATCTATTTTTCCTACTACTTTGCTTTCTTCTCTTTCAACTTCTTAGCTCCATAACCCACACCTGCAGCAACAAGCAGTGATAATCCACCATCAATTGGTAAAT
>JBHYCS010000044.1:0-4587 GCA_051861445.1 Chitinophagaceae bacterium
AGTAGTAGTAATAGTAGTAGTGTATTTAAAATTGATTAGGGCAAACCTAAAGGTTAGTATCACGTTAGTGTACCAATATCAATATATAAGATGCGTCAATAGTGAAGTATGATGTTGGTAGCCTATGACATACTAACATCAGCGAATCTTATTTGTTGGTGAAGAACACCAACAAGGGCGAAAAATTTAATACATACAAAAGGCTGCCTTAAAAGACAGCCCTTTGAGTATAAATCAATTGATTAAAGCTTTATGGCGTTACAGCTAATTTCTTTGCAGCATCTGCCATATCAGGAATTTCGTCAACTTTATAAGCTCCTGCATCTAATTTAGCTTTAGTTTCGCTAAATGCATTTAATGTAATTTCAATATCCTCACTTGTATGTGCAGCAGATGGAATTAATCTGTAAATAATATGCCCTTTCGGAATTACAGGATACACCACAATACTTGCAAATACTTTATAATTTTCTCTCAAATCCATACACATTGCTGTTGCTTCTTCTACTCCACCTTTCATATATACAGGTGTTACAGGTGTATTGGTGTTTCCAATATCAAAACCACGAGCTTTTAAACCAGCTTGTAACTGCATTGCATTTGACCATAATTTTTCTTTCAATTCTGGCATTGTACGCAACATATCTAAACGCTTTAAGTTACCAATAACAATTGGCATGGGTAAACTCTTAGCAAATATTTGAGAACGAATATTGTAACGAATAAAATCGATGATAATTTTTGGACCCGCTAAAAATGCTCCTATACTAGCCATTGATTTTGCAAATGTGCTGAAATACAAATCTATACCATCTTGGCAACCTTGTTCTTCACCTGCACCTGCACCAGTTTTTCCTAAAGTACCAAAACCATGTGCATCATCTACCAACAAACGGAAATCATACTTTCCCTTTAAAGCAACAATTTCTTTTAGTTTACCTTGATCACCTGCCATTCCAAAAACACCTTCTGTAATAACCAAAATACCACCTGCTTTTTGTTTTTCAATCAAAGCGGTAGCTCTTTCCATTTGCTTTTCAAAATCTTCTAGATCGTTGTGCTTAAATACATAACGATGACCAGGATGCAAACGCAAACCGTCAATAATACAAGCATGACTTTCAGCATCGTACACAATTACATCATGTCTTCCACAAATTGCATCTATGGTACTCATGATACCTTGATATCCAAAGTTGAGTAAAATAGCATCTTCCTTACTTTCAAAAGCTGCTAATTCAGCTTCTAATTGCTCGTGATTATTACTATTTCCACTCATCATTCTTGCTCCCATCGGATAAGCCAATCCATACTGTTCTGATGCATCTGCATCTATTTTTCTAATTGCAGGATGATTAGCCAACCCTAAATAATTGTTTAAACTCCAAACAATTACTTCTTTTCCTCTAAAAATCATTCTACTACTAATAGGTCCTTCTAACTTTGGAAATGCAAAATAACCATGAGCTCTTTCTCTGTGCTTACCAATAGGGCCATAATTCTTCACTAACTTTTCAAAAATATCTGCCATATCATTTCTTTTTTATAATTAACAACACAAAACTGCAACTTTTACAAGCCACATCATTTTGCAAAAATAAGGTTCTACAGCTTAGTATCAACGCTATTTATTAACGTATGTGTAGTTCATCATTCTTTAATACCATCAATACACATCAACCTGTACATTTGCCTAAATAACTGAATACCAATGAAACACATTTCATTATTTGCATGTATATGCCTTTTAACACTTCAACAATTTGCACAAACTACTGTAAAAAAAACGCCTCAAAAGCTAATGAATGGTGTAGAACGTCCTAAACTAATTGTAGGAATTGTGGTAGATCAAATGCGTTGGGATTTTTTATATAGATATAGCAATCGCTACTCAAATACAGGTTTTAAACGATTGTTACAAGAAGGATTTACTTGTGAAAATGCATTTATTCCATATACACCTACTGTTACAGCAGCTGGTCATGCTTGTATTTATACAGGTTCCGTTCCTGCAATCAATGGTATTGTAGGCAATGCTTGGTGGGATAAATTCCAAAAAAAGAGTGTGTATTGTAGTGAAGATCCATCGGTAAAAAGTGTTGGTAGCAATAATTCGAACAATGGAAAAATGAGTCCGAAAAACATGTTGGTTACCACTATTGGCGATGAACTTAGACTAGCAACAAATTTCAGAAGTAAAGTAATTGGTGTAGCATTAAAAGATAGAGGTTCTATTTTGCCAGCAGGACATAGTGCAAATGCTGCTTATTGGTACGATGTAAATAGTGGCAATTGGATTACAAGTACTTATTATATGCAAGAATTACCAAAATGGGTAAACGATTTTAATGCTAGTAAAGTTGTAGATAAATACTATGAAAATGGATGGAACACTTTATACCCAATAGAAACATACACTCAAAGTACTGCCGATGAAAAACCTTATGAAGGCAAGCCATTTGGTGTAGAGCAAACAAAATTTCCTTATCAGTTAAAAAAGTTTCAGGGAAATATTTATAGTTCAATTGCCACTACTCCTTTTGGAAACAGCATGACGTTTGATATAGCGAAAGCAGCATTAGACAACGAGCAATTAGGAAAAGGAACAGAAACCGATATGCTGTGTGTAAGCCTTTCTTCTACCGATTATGTTGGACATAGTTTTGGCCCAAATTCTATTGAAACAGAAGATACGTATTTACGTTTAGACAAAGATTTAGGTGATTTTTTAAATTATTTAGATGCAAAAGTTGGTAAAGGGCAATACACTGTTTTTTTATCTGCCGATCATGGTGTAGCTCATGTTCCAGCATTTATGCAAGAAAATAAATTACCCGGTGGCTTATTTAACGATACCGAAATGCAAAAACAATTAAATGCTTTAACCAAAGAAAAATTTAATGCAGATAAATTAATTGTAAGCATGTACAACTACCAAGTGCATTTAAACAATCCGCTTATAGATTCTTTAAAACTTGATAAAGAAGCGATTATTAAAGTTTGTATTCAGCATCTTGAAAAGCAAGAAGCAATGGCACAGGTTTTTGAAATTAGTGAAATGATGGAAACGCCATTGCCTGTAAAAGTAAAAAATATGATGGCAAATGGCTTTTTCCCTTCTAGAAATGGAGAAATTCAAATGGTTTTAAAACCTGGTTATATTGATGGTAATAAAACAGGAACTACACATGGCTTATGGGCTCCTTACGATGCACATATTCCAATGGTATTTTATGGTTGGGGAATTAAACATGGCAAAACGAATAGAGAAACTTATATGATGGATATTGCTCCAACAATTACAGCTTTATTAAAAATTCAAATGCCAAGTGGTAGTATAGGAAATGTGGTAGAAGAAGTAATGAAATAATTGGTTTTAAAAGCGTATTACAAAATCCTTTCTAAACAGTATGTATAGAAAGGATTTTTTTTATGAAAGTATGAATGAAAAGAAATTTTAAACAACTTATTACAGTGATATAATTAGGTTTGCACTAGTAAACAGATGCATTTGCATGAAACAAAATACACCAAACTACATTACAGAAATAAATGATGATATTGAAAAAGCCATACAATTGTTGTGCAACAATGAAATAGTGGCTATTCCTACAGAAACAGTATATGGTTTGGCTGGAAATGCATTATCGCCGGAAGCAATCTCTAAAATTTATACGGCTAAAAAAAGACCATTTTTCAATCCATTAATATTACACACCCATGATATTAATGAAATTGAAAAATATGCAGATGTAAGTAATGCTGCTATGCATTTAATGCAACAATTTATGCCTGGCCCATTTACAATTTTATTACCCAAAAAAAATATTGTACCCGATTTATTAACAGCAGGAAGCACAAAAGTTGCCATACGAATTCCTGCACATAAAATGGCAATTGAGTTGTTGCGTCAATTAGATTTTCCTTTAGCTGCACCAAGTGCTAATCCGTTTGGATATATTAGTCCTGTTACAGCAATGCATGTATATGAGCATTTACAAGGTGTAATTCCTTATGTTTTAGATGGAGGCACTTGTACAGTAGGTGTAGAATCTACCATTGTAGAAGTAACTACAGAACAAATCATTATTCATCGATTAGGAGGAATTGGAAAAGAAGCCATTGAAGCCGTTGCTACCTTACCCGTTGTATTACAACAAAAGCATGCACCGATAGCGACATCAGGACAATTAAAAAGTCATTATGCACCAAGTACACCCTTATTAGTTGGCAGTGTAGAAGAACTAATTAAACAACACATCCATCAAAAAATAGCCGTAATTAGCTTTAACACTACATTTAATGGTGTAGATAATTTTGTATTATCTACCACAAGTTCTTTATCAGAAGCAGCAAGCAATTTATTTGCTACTTTACATACCATTGATGCAAAAGATTATGATGTAATTATTGCTGAAAAATTTCCTGAAGAAGGTATTGGTGCGGCTATTAATGACAGACTAGAAAGGGCTCAGTTTATGCATAAGTAGAAGTATTTCAATCTGCTTCATAAAGATATATTGTACAAGAGAGCGACCTTTAGATTTGTTTTAAGTTCTTTGATAGATTAGTTATTAATATTATTGC
>JBHYCS010000045.1:0-4008 GCA_051861445.1 Chitinophagaceae bacterium
CATTGGTAAAACTACGAACATCGGTTAAGCCACTTGCACCACTTGCTGTTGTACTAATGGCAATGCCATTGGTAGTTGCAAGACTACTAAAAGTTTGTGTAGTGGTAAATGGATAGGCAAACATTCTCCATCCACGTTGACCAATGATGCTTTTTTGAAGGGTTACATTACTCACAGTAGCAGCACTAACAAAATTACCTGTTGGTGCAACTACAATGTTGCCATTATTAGTTGTAGACGAAGAAACCGTAACAGTGTTACCATTACTAACATTTAAAGTAATGCCATTATTCACCGTTAATGAATTACAAGTAAAACTACCTGGTGCTGTATTGCTTGCTATAATGGCATCTAATGAACTTGAAGGTGTTCCATTGCTCCATGTGGTGCCGTTCCAAATACTAGCAGTACTTGTACAAGGCAGTGTAAAAGGATTGAGATCATCAACATCCCAGTTGGTAGTAGTATTTACTATAGTGGCTATTGCGGAAGCTGTTCCACTTAAAGTAACACACTTGAAACGTGCATTATCTACTTCGGTAGTAAACCAAATAGCTGTTGTACCAGTAGTAAGTCCAGGAGGTCTTGCACTCCTATTGGTGCTAGCACTAATAGTGCCGTCCCAATCAGTAGCATTTGAGTCAAAACCATCGCCTGCAACTGTAGCTACATTCATGTGAATACCTGCTATAAAAGTTGGTGAAGTAGAAGCACCTTGAAAAGCAAGTACCTGGTCTCCGGTTGAGACAAGGTTCAAGCCTCCAGCCAAACCTGATGTAAGTACCACCGTTCCATTTGTTGAGCTACCAACAGTTGCGACTAGAGCTACAATTTTTACTTGTACTCCTTGAGCTAAGGCAGTTCCAGCCGTCCAAGTAATAACGCTTTCGTTTGTAGCTAGTGCAGAAGAACCTGAAAGCCAACCATTATCGGTAAAAGATATTATAGTTCCACTTGCAATACCACCAGAACGTGTTATCACAAAAGCAAATTCGTCTGCCCCAGCACTTAGATCAG
The DNA here is from genome assembly GCA_051861445.1 of Chitinophagaceae bacterium. Taxonomy (GTDB): domain Bacteria; phylum Bacteroidota; class Bacteroidia; order Chitinophagales; family Chitinophagaceae; genus Parasediminibacterium. Next base: position 1,018 of record JBHYCS010000045.1, read on the forward strand.
AGTTATAGCCGGTAAAGGCAATATCTCCTGCCACAAGTGTAGTTTGTGATTTTGCTGTAGTAAAAATGGTGCCTAATAGCATCACAAGCATTACACTTCTTAAATAGGAAAGCTGTAGTAGTTTTATCATAGCTTTATTAGATTTTTTAGATTTTATATAAATATGCATAATTGAATTTGTTAGTTATAGTATGATTTTTTGCCAATAGACTAATAGATAAAAAATCTTGCAACGTTGATTTTGCATTTATTTTGGTAATATGGGTTGTTTCTCAATTTTGCTAAAGTAAGTTATAAGCCCTGATTAAATTAGAAGTTGCCATTTTTTAACTCTAGTGGTAATACCTCGAACCACAAACCTAGTATTTCAATAGGTTTATGCTTGGTACTTAATCGTGGCAAATAGGGACAAATACGTGACTATGCAGTTGATTGTGTGCAAATAATCTAAGAATTGGCTCAGGAGGCTTATAAGACTAACAGTTTTTCGACTAATTCTTTATCGCTGTTTAGATCCATTTTTTTATAAATTCTATAACGGGCTTTTCTAGCACTTTCAGATGTGATATTTAATAAATTAGCTATTTCAAGTAAACTTAAATTCAGTTTTATTAATGTACAAATGCGTAATTCGTTTTGTGTTAATTCTGAATATTGAACCTTTAACTGCTCAAAAAAATTAGGATATACTTTAGAGAAAAGTAATAAAAACTCATTCCAATAACCTTCCGTTTGCAAATTGCTTTCACTTACAAGCCTTCTCAAGTTGAGTAAATCTTCTCGTGTTTCTTCTTTGAGATTGTTTTGCAGTGACTGAATTTCGATTGTCATTTTCGAAATTTCTTCTTTGAGCTTATTATTTTCTTCTATTTCTTGAAATGGAGAACCTTCTGTTCTATTCAAACCACTCTTATGTTTTTTTCTTTGTTTAATAAACCCAATTGAAATTGCCAAGAGTAGTATAAAAAATAAAATAGCAACCAACCACAACCAATTGATTGTTGATGATTGTTTACGAATAATCAAATCTTTTTGAAGCACTAAGCTGTCTGCAAACTTTGCTTTATAAACATTTAGTTGTTGAAGTAATTGCTTTTGTTTTTCTTGTTGAAAAATAGTGTCTTTCCAATCTGAGTGGTTTTGCAAATTATAATATGCAGATTCATACTGCTTTTTACGTTCGTATAGTTTTGACAGTAACTTGTAACCGTCTCTTAGGTTTTGGGATAATTTTAGAGTGGTAGAAAGATCAATACCTTTTTTAAGGTGATATAAAGCCGAATCGTATTGAGTTGTTTCAAGAAAAATCTGCCCTACAGTAATGTGTAATTTTGCTACACCAGCCTTATCGTTTAATTTATTTCTTAACCAAAAGCTTTGTTGTGCGTTTAGCAACGCTTTTTTATAGTCTTTTATTTGCAAATAACCATAACTAAGATTGGCATAACAAAGGGCTGATTGAACATAATTATTATTTTTCTCAAAAAATAGAAGAGCTTCATTTAAATATTCTATTGCTTTTCCATAATTATTGGTTCTACTTTCAAGCAATGCAAGATTAATTTTTATGTTGGCGATATCTTCTACTAAGCCATTTTTTTCTGCAATTAAAAGTGCTTTCAAAAACTGACTCCTCATCTCAGGATATTTCTCAAATACTTCCATTAGAAGCGTAATACTGAAAAAAGCTTTGATTTCTACCTCGGGTAAATGATTTTCTTTCCCAATTATTGCTGCAGAATTAAATTCTTTTGCTGCTTTTTCATATTCCCCCATTTTATAAAAAACTTGCCCTTTCTGTAAGTGAAATCCACTTCTAGTTTTTGGAAAAACTTTTTCTTTTAGTAAATAAGTTGATTGATTTGCAATTACTAAGGCTTCAGAGAATTTACCAAGCCTAGTTCTACATCTTATATCCAAAATGCTTAACGTCAATAGTTTGTCATACGATTTAATTTTTGTTGAAATAGATTTAGCTTGCTCAATCCATTGAAAGGTTTTTTCGGGCTGCGTATCTTGATAAATATTAACCAGTCCAAGTAAATGTTTTAGCTTAATTGAATCAATTTTTGTTTGATTAATTAATGTAACAATGCTGTCCTCCGCCATTTTTTGTTTATTGGCCAGGCTATTGTTTTGTGCATTTGCAGAGATGCTAAATAATATGAATAAAAGCGGTGTATATATAAATTGAAAAATTCGCATAATAACAAATATGGCTAATTTATTTTAAGTTTTACTTTTCTAAATTAAAGTGTTTTCTACTAGTTATAATAATTTGGCAAATTGCATATTCTTGATGTACGATAAAAAAATCAAGTTCAAATAGATTGTTACTAAGATAAACTCTTTGTTATCTCTCATTCCGCCACTGATTTCTATGATATAAAAAAAACATTATTTCTACAATTTTAAGCTGCTTTAGTCACATAAATTTTATCATTATTAACACAAGCTAATACTCTTGATAATAGTTTGTTTCTAACAGCGTTTGTGTTCTTCACCAACAGCACTTGGTAATTGTAGTTGGTAGTCTTCGCTATACGAAGAACGGTAAAAATAGATACTACTTTTTATCTAACTAAAAGTTCCACGACACCTTCCTGAACTGCTAAAGATACTTTCGGGAAAATTCGAAACCTTTTCATAAAAGTAAAGACCATAAAAAAGGCTGCCGAAAAGGGCAGCCATATGCTAAAAAAACTATTTTATTTTGTTATATCAGCAAGTGAATTATTTGTTTGCATTTACTTCCTCTTCTCCCTCAACTTTTTAGCTCCATAACCCACACCAGCAGCAACGAGTAGCGATAAACCACCATCAATAGGTAAGTCTACATCACCACCTGCATCACCAATTTGTGCTTGAACAGTTGTGATAGCTACGAATAAGATGGCTGAAAAAATAAAGGCTGATTTTATAATTTGTTTCATTGCTTTTGAATTGATTGTTGTTAGATAAAATGGGTTGATTCTGTGACTATTGTTTCAC
>JBHYCS010000046.1:0-3570 GCA_051861445.1 Chitinophagaceae bacterium
AAATTAAACATTTTGTCTACTTTTAAACCGTACTGTTTTTGGGGGAGCTTACCCTTACCCAAAGTCAGTCTCTGATGGAAAATTTGCAATCTGATAAAAGGTTAGATGATTGTCTCTAATAGGAAAAAACAGTTGTGCAAGGTTGTAGAAATATGTGTACGCAGAGGAACTTTCAACAGTATCGCTTAATAATTTTTTAAATAAAGTATTATAAGAAGCTAAGCTTTGCCCCTTTATTTGGTCTTTGAAAGATGGTGTATTTTGAAGTATAGCTTTTAAACTAATCAAATCTTTTTGATAGGCGTTATTTGTTTGTCCTTTTGTAGAAAGAAAAAGAAGAATGAAAAATAGTAATGGTAAAAATTTCATATCATTTTAGAATGTATAATCGTATTGTGTACAACATTCGAGTATTGTTGCAGTTGGGGAATTAGTATTCCGGCAATCTGGAACTTCTGCTCAACATTGATTTTCTGCTGAACTTACTTCTGTCAAGCCACACTTGCACAAAACCTCTTGTTGTGCGTTCATATTTCTTAAAATTGATTTTCGAATGTCTTTCCATTAAACTTAAATATATTTCCGTCTGCCATTCCAAAAAGCAAATTGTTTTTGTTGTCTTTATAAATAGTGTAAATCATTGGTTTAGATAGTTTGTTACTAATTGAATAGTTTGTCAAAGTTTTACCGTTATATTTCCAAGCTCCTGTATCTCTATCTCCAAACCAAATATTGCCTTCTGAATCTTCTTCAATAGCAAAAACGTGTTCAAGTGTACCTAGTTTTGATTTATCTCCTCTTCTTGTGCTTGTTGGATGGATTAAATTATTCTTTTCAGAAAAATTAATTATTGAATTATCTTCCATTAGCAAAACGCCAATTCCATTATTCCCTATCCAAATTCGTCCTTTTGAATCTGCTAATACACTTCTAATATGCAAAAGCTCATTATCTTTAAGTTGCAAAGTTTTATGGTCAAAAATAGTTATTACTTTACCATCATAGTTGAATAGTGCTGCATAGGTGGCAATCCAAACTTTACCGTCTCGCTCCTTTGATATATTAGTTACACCATAAGAATTGTCAGGATTTTTATTTTTGGGTTTTGGAAAAATTAGATAGTTCATATTCTTTCCATCAAAACGACTTATTCCATCTTCTTCGCCTGCATAAAACCATAAATCCCCATTGGTTTTATTCCATTCATTTTTTGGTTCGTTGGTTTTTGTCGAATAAATAGTAAAAGTTCCTTTCTCATACATACTTACTCCCTTTGCAGTTCCAATCCAAATTTTTCCATTCTTGTCTTCTTGAATTGAACGGATTTGATTGTCGGACAAGCCTTCATTAGTTGTAAAGTATTCAAATGATTTTCCATTATAATAGCTTACGCCTTCATTATGACTTCCAATCCAATAATTGCCCTTGCTGTCTTGAAGAATAGCCCGTATTCCCGAAGTAAATTTTAAAGTGTCGGTTTTTGAAGTCGCCACCAATTCTGGCTTAGTAGTTTCTTTTTCTGTTGATTTCTTTTCAACGCAAGAAAAGTTCAGTGTCAATATGAGTATTAGGTAAGTCAATTTTATTATTTTGTCCATTTTGGTTCTTTCTAATATGACGCACAATACAAATATATACGCAAATAATCCTATTTATTAAAATATTTTAGCTATTTCCAACAAACTATTGCATTGTTTCCTATAGAACAATAAATCATAACTATCAAGTTGAAAAGTTGGCGAAAATTCATAGTGAAAACAAAACAGATTTAATATTCTCCACATCCATAAATTATCCTTAACAATAGTTTTTAATTAGAACTTCTTTTTTTAAAACCTCCACTATTACATCATAACAATCAAACAATGAATGGATTAATCTTTCTAGTTAAATCAATCAATGATTCTGTGAACTTTATTTTGTGAACTTTTTTTCGTTCACAATAATTTGTTTACAAACTTGTGAACTTTTTTCTGTGAACTTTTTTTTGTTCACAAAATATTGTTCACAGTGTTGTGAACTTTTTTTATTTTTAAATAAAAAGTTCACATGAAACTTATTCAGAAAATAAAAGATAAACTTGGTTTATCCACCATAGATATAGCTAACTATACAGATTTATCGAAAAGTCATTTGTCAATGGTAACGGCGAATCAGCGACAGCTACCAAGTAATGCTAATTTGGCTTTGTTACAACTGTTTACCGCTATTCAAAATGTATCCATTGCTCAACCTCCTACATTAATAGAACAAACAGATTTTCAACAAGCTATTCAGTTATTGCTGCAAACAGAGCAAACACAACAATTTGTGGCAGAGCAAGCACTGCAACATATGCAACTGAAATACCAACAAGCCACTACCCTTCTTGCAGTTGCAGAGGCTATACAGTTAACCGAATTAAACGAAAGAGCAATCACCTGTTTGAATGCTTTTAAAGCAAAAGCACAGAAAAAATTAGCGGAAAATAGTTGGGCAGAACAGCAGTTATTAGCATTAAAAATAAAAAGCCATGCATATAAAATAAAAGAAATAAATAAGCTTAAACAATAGTTAATTTATTTTAATTTAACAAGAATATGCTGTTTTATTTAAATATTAGTTAAAGGCATTGAACGCTGTTTTAATAGAAAAATTTCTGTTTTACATTCAATTATTCTTTAATTTTTAAAACAGTAAAAACATGGCCTACTCCGTAAACAGCATCGTTACTAAAGCAGATTGCGATGCACTTTTAAGCATTGCTAATAAAGAAAAAAGCGATTTGGCTTTTCGCAAAATTTCGTTAGAAAGACAGCAATCGAACTACAGCAGCAATTCGGTAGAAATTAATGCAGAACTTACTGCTATTAATGCAGAAGTATCGGCACTTACTACCATTGTAAACAGCCTACCCGATGGCGATTTAAAAAATGAACAGTTAGCCAAACTAAAACGGGCAGAGTTGAAACAATTTTTACTTACCGACCGTAAAGACGATTACGGTGCAGTGGCTCTGCTAAACAAAGAATTTGATTTGGCAAGGGTTGACAAAGAAATTGCTGAATGTGATGTATTTATTGCAGCTATTGAAGCAAGAAAATTGGCTATTGTGTAGTAAACAATGGTTTGTTGCAAAAAAAGAGCAGTCTAAAAAAGGCTGCTTTTTTTTGTATGCTTTCCTAACAAAGAAAAGAACTGCTTTGCCATAATTTATGTTTCACGAACCTAGTAATTAAATTTTTAAAATAAAATGGCTCTAGATGATTCACTCGTTAACGCTCAATACAAAAAAAGCTGCCCTTTTGGGGCAGCCTTTTTATGAAAAGTCTGTTTTTTCCTACTACTTTGCTTTTTTCTCTTTCAACTTTTTCGCCCCATAACCCACACCTGCAGCAACAAGCAGTGATAATCCACCATCAATTGGTAAATCTACATCACCACCTGCATCATCAATTTGAGCTTGAATAGAAGTAATGGCTACGAATAATATGGCTGAGAAAATAAATGCTGATTTTATAATTTGTTTCATCTTATTTTGAATTGATTGTTGTTAGATAAAATGGGTTGATTCTGTGACTATTGTTTCAC
>JBHYCS010000047.1:0-2769 GCA_051861445.1 Chitinophagaceae bacterium
TTTTATCCGCAATCATAAAATTGCAATCTGCATTGACATAATTACCGACCGCTTTCGTATAATTAGCATCCGCACCGACATAATTACCGACCGCACTAGTATATTTTTCGACCGCAAAGCCAAAATTCTTATCCGCATCGACAGATATAGCCTCCGATATAGTTCTATCTCAATATTAAGATAAACATTATACTAAGATTTAAAGAGGACAACCTAAAATCTATTGTTGACAGCTTTACAAACAAACAAAATTGCTTCGTTATAAATATTTTCAGGAAAATACAAATTAACCATTCAAAACAAATAAAAAATCAGATAATCATTATTTTATAGCTTTATAAAGATATAATACAAACAAAAAATCCCTAGCACATAAAATACTAAGGATTTTTATTAAAACATCAAGTATAAATTATTTAATTTCTACTTCAGCACCAGCTTCTTTTAATTTAGTAGCTATATCTTCAGCTTCTGCTTTTGATACGCCTTCTTTTACTGGTTTTGGAGCTCCGTCAACTAAGTCTTTAGCCTCTTTAAGACCTAATCCAGTTAAGTCTTTCACAATTTTAACAACTGTAAGTTTGCTAGCACCTCCGTTAACAAGTACTACATCAAATGCAGTTTTTTCTTCTACTGCTTCAGCTGCTGCTGCTGCTGGCCCTACAACAACTGCTGCTGCTGCTGGTTCAATACCGTATTCAGTTTTTAAGATGTTAGCTAGTTCTTGAACATCTTTTACAGATAAGTTTACTAAACTTTCTGCTAATGCTTTAATGTCTGCCATTTTAGTTTAATTTTTTCCGACTTCATATCTATTAAAGATCCGACGGATGGTTTAAAAAAATTGCCATTGATAAGCCTAGGCCGAGGCTGTATTTTAAATTGCGTAAAATTATTCAACTGATGCAACTTCTGTTGCAGACTCATGATGATGTAACAAAGCTGCCAATACACGTTTTGCAGGAGATTGTAACAAGCCAATTACTTCACCAATCAATTCATTCTTAGTTTTGATATTAGTTAAGGCTGTTAATTGATTATCGCCTGTAAAAATATCACCATTAATGTAAGCTGCTTTTAAAACAGGCTTCTCACTCTTAGATTCTTTTCTAAAAGAAGAAATAATTAAAGCAGGTTCTTTAGGATTGTCAGAGAACATCAAAGCAGTTACTTTATGTAAGCTGTCATAAACACCTGCATATTTCTCAGCATCGATACTTTCTAATGCTTTTTTAATCAAAGTGTTTTTAGCAACCTTTAACTCAACTTGCTTATTAAAACAAGTTCTACGAAGATTAGTAACTTGTGCAACAGTAAGAGATTCTGTATCAGTGATATAAAAATTACTGTATTGATTGAACTTCTCTTTAAGAAGTTCAATAACTTCATTTTTTTGTTGTTTAGTCATAACTAATTTTTATTGAAACCCGGGTCATCTTCCAAAAAATGGAATCACCAGGATTAGTTTGATAATGATTTTGTATCAATTGTAATACCAGGACTCATTGAAGTTGCCATACTAGCACCTTTCAAATAAGTTCCTTTTGAAGTTGAAGGCTTTAACTTGATAATTGCACTTACAAACTCTGCACTATTTTCAGCTAATTTTTCTGGAGAAAAAGAAACTCGTCCGATTGATGCATGAACTATACCAGCTTTATCAACTTTAAATGCAATTTTACCACCCTTCACTTCATTCACTGCGGCAGCAACATCATTCGTTACTGTACCAGTTTTAGGATTTGGCATTAAATTACGAGGACCTAATACTTTACCCAATTTACCAATTTTAGGCATTACAGATGGAGTTGCAATAATTACATCTACATCAGTCCATCCACCTTCAATTTTAGTGATAAACTCGTCTAAACCTACGAAGTCAGCACCAGCATCTTTTGCCGCTGCCTCTTTATCAGGTGTACATAATACCAATACTTTCTTGGTTTTACCAGTACCATGTGGTAATGAAACAGTTCCACGTACTTGTTGATCAGCTTTTTTAGGATCAACACCTAAACGCACATGTAAATCAACAGAACTATCAAATTTAGTACAATTAATTTCTTTTACTAAAGCAGTAGCTTCTTTTAATGAGTAAGCTTTGTTCTTATCCACCTTAGTATTTGCAATTTTTCTTTTTTTAGTCAATGACATTTTGCATTAATTTTTTTAAGGTGAATAATTAGTTTTCCCAAGGAGCTTTTCCGTCAATAGTTACACCCATACTTCTTGCAGTTCCAGCTACCATTTTCATAGCACTCTCAACAGTAAAGCAGTTCAAATCAGGCATTTTGTCTTTAGCAATCGCTTCAACTTGTGCCCAAGTAACTTTACCTACTTTGCTCCTATTTGGTTCCTTACTACCTTGCCCTGGTTGTAATTTAGCAGCTTCCATTAATTGAATAGAAGCTGGTGCAGTTTTAATGACAAAATCAAAAGATTTATCATTATAAACAGTAATTAAAACGGGAACAACTTTTCCCATTTTATCTTGAGTTCTAGCATTAAATTGCTTACAGAACTCCATAATGTTAACACCTTTAGAACCCAAAGCAGGTCCTACTGGTGGTGCAGGATTGGCTTGACCGCCTTTTACCTGCAACTTTACGTAGCCAGAAATTTCTTTAGCCATTTGAATAATTTTTTTGGTTATAGCGTCTCGAATAAGACTCCCAATATCAAAACATCCTATAATAGGTTTTGGGAGTGCAAAATTACGACAAACAATTTATAGTACCAAAAAATTGATTGAATAAGTGATGAATGACT